>JADJXV010000003.1 GCA_016720145.1 Ignavibacteria bacterium
AGTCCGGATATTCAAGAGATAATGTATCAGCTAATGTACGACTTCGAGAAATATTTAATGATTGTGAATGTCCTGCTGTAATTTTATAACTCAGCGCATCCCAAGCACCTGCATGACGAGCATCAAAACGCATAGTCTTGTAATCACCTGCCAAAAACGATACCTTCGAGCCCAATACTTCCCGTGGAGAGTACGATGTCATATTTAATACTCCATTGAATGCATTAGCACCATATATAAAGCCGCCGCCGGACCTCGCACCATCTCAATTCTCGAGAATTCATCGAGAGGCAATTGAAATGAATTCCATTCCGTCGCTCCAATTTGCTGGAGCGCTACATCTCGCCCATCGACTAAAATGAGCAGGCGGCGATTGGTACTGTTGTTGAAGCCTCGGGTGTTGACATTAAAGTCTGTTGTTCCGTTCTGCACCACATCGACGCCGGTCATACCTTCAAGCGCGCGACCTAATTGATTACCACGAGCGGCACGCTGTATCTCAACCGGGGTGATAACGGTAACAGCGGCAGGAGTTTCCGTGATTTTCTCTTTTCGTTTGCTCGCTCCATAGACCACGACTTCATCAAATTTTGTCTCAGGTACTTCCATCGCAAAGGATACATCGCTTGTTGTTTTGCCTTCCCAGACGACGATATGTTCTTTGACAATCGTACGTTTACCGATTTGGGAAATGATCATTGTATGTTCACCTGCCGGTACATCAGTCACTGTATAGTTTCCATCACTTTTTGTCAAAGCTCCTCGCGAGGTACCTTTGACTTGTATCCGAACGGATTTCAGTGGAGTATTTGTTTCTTTGTCGGTAATCGTACCTGTAATTATTCCACCGGCGAGTGCCTCAAGCAGAGCGGCAGAAAAGACGACCACAAGGGTCATTGCAAAGCGAAATAGTCTAATTGATTTCATAAAAATCACTTTCTAGATAATAAATAACTCTATATAATTTAAATTCTTACGATACATTTTTATCAAATTGAACATAAAATACCCAACCCATGCTTATGGGGAAAATTTAATCGAATTTTGGGGGAATATTTTCTCTATTTATGAAAGAGGAATTGGCATTGGAGGCGTTAGATAGCCGGTCTGCGCTCGCTGCTTTCCAATCATATCATAAATATTTTGGTCATCCGGAGCATACGTACCAAGTCCATCGACATAGCGATTGAACATACAAAAAGCTGCTGCTATCAATACTGTATCATGAATTTCTATGTCTGTTGATCCATGTTTGCGGGCCGCTACTGATTCAGTTGTTACTTCTTTACCACTAATTTGTACTTGACCTGCTATGGTCAACAGGGCTTTCATTTTATCACTGACCGCTGCATCTTGAAGATTACCGAGGACAGATTCGATAGTTGTACCGGCATCGCCCAAAAGATGTTTTGCAATTGCGCCATGTGTGGAAGCACAATATTTACAATGGTTTCGGCGGGAAACGTACGTTGCGATTAGCTCACGTTCGCCCTTCGAAAGCGTCGAGGGAGCTTGTAATAGCTGCTCGGCTAGAAGATTCAGTGGATGGGCGGTTTCCGGGCGGAAAGCCATGAGCCCGCGAATTCCGGGCATATTTTCGGGTACTGGTATATGTGCCATTTGAATGATAATTTTATAGTAAATGTTATTAATTTTCAGGTGGATAGACTGTATAGCCGCCTTCAGGACGTACATATCCTCGCTCGACCAAACGCTTAGCCAGGGTGGTGTAGAATGATGAGTCAGTCGGAGTAAAGCTAGCTAATCCATCGACATAACGATTGTAAAGACAAAACAGAGCAGCGATAAGTACGGTATCATGTAATTCAATATCCGTCGCTCCGTGCTTTCTTGCCAGTGCAATATCTTCATCGGTGACATTTTTACCACCGCGCTGTACTTTACCTGCTATTATCAGCAACACTTTGAGTTTATCACTTATTGGCGCTTGTGACAAATTCCACTTGACAGACTCAACAATTTCAGTATTTCCGAGAAGTAAATTAGCCGTTGCTGAATGTGCGCTCGTACAAAAAATACATTCATTCAAAAATGACACATACGTAGCTATAAGTTCTCGGTCAGCTTCGGTCAATGTCGATGGACCTCTTAATAGAATCTGCGTCAATTCCCGTATTGGTTTAGAACTATCAAGTCGAAATTCCAATAATCCGGTAATTCCCGGTAATCCTTCCTGGACTGCTATATGAGCCATAATTTTTCCTAAATGAAGTTGATATTATTATTGAATAGGTGGTACATATCCGACCTCAGCCATTCTCTTACCCATTTCCGAATAAGTTGAAGGGTCTGTTGGTGTAAAGCTTGCCAAGCCATCAACATAGCGATTGAACATTGAAAATGTAGCCGCTATCAAGACTGCGTCGTGGATCTCCATATCGGTTGCCCCAAGTGAGCGGGCACCTGCTATGTCCTCATCAGTTACTATGCGACCACCTTTCTGCACTTTGCCGGCTATCACAATGAGAGCTTTGAGCTTCTCACTAATCGGTGCGTTCGTTGGGTTTTCCATCACTTTATCGACAATTTCAGAATCTTCTCCTAGGAGGTGGCGTGCTGCTGCAGCATGACTCATCGTACAAAAAACACATTCATTTTTAGAAGAAACATACGTAGCGATGATTTCTCGTTCTGCCTCAGTAAGCGTTGAAGGAGTGCGCAATAGTGTCTGCGCTAATTCATAAAGCGGCTTGCCGGTCTCCGGGCGGAAATTGACGAGTCCTCGAATCCCGGGCAATCCCTCTTTAACAGGTATATGTGCCATAATGTTACCTTTAGTAAAACTTATAAATATCTGAATCAATTTGAATTGTGAGAAGTATAATCAATACATCTCACCTGATTTTATTGGGGTAATACTCGGTCCTTGGTTTCTTTCGCGAAAAATATCACCACAAAACCAATCAAATACGCATACGAAAAGACAAAAACGGCGTTGTTGTATCCTCCCAACGTCACGACTATCATTCCTACAAAAACACTGCAATTGCCGTAACAATTCTCCCAATATTAAAACAAAATCCCGTCGCTGTTCCGCGGATAATCGTTGGGAAAAGTTCTGGGATATAATTGGTCATCACGCCTTGTCCAAGTCCAAAAAATAACGAGAGGATTCCAATTTCGATGAATAAAGGAACTGAGATTGAGCTGTTCGTTTTATACAAAAGTATAGATGCTATAAAACATCCTAGGAAACTCATAAGCAGTGGCTTTTTTCGTCCAAGAGTATTACTGAGGAATCCTGCAAAAAACGTCCCTACAATCCCGCCTAACCCAAGTAACATCATTGCCATGCCACGTTCTTTCTGTCCATTGGCATCTTCGCTGAGCAGACTCTGAATCCACGTCGGAAGCCAGGAGAAGGTAGCCCAAAGACCGACGAGCATTGTGCCGAACATCATAGAAGCAACAATGAAATTGCGACGATTATCAGTGTTGACAAGCGTAGAAATTTGAGAAATTCGATTAGTACTTTTTGTTTGTGCATTCTTCCATAATGCTGTATCTTTCATAATAATTGCAACTACAGCGATCATGACAATCGGCGAAGATCCTGCCCAAAATGCTGTTCGCCAATCAGCAATAAAATAATTAACAGCACCGGCAGAAACAATACCGACGGCATAAGAATTCGCTAATATTCCTAGTGCTGTTGCGCGTGATTTGTCCTTCCAAATTTCAGCGATAAATGTAGTCGTAATGACAAGTGTTGCTCCAATTCCGGCTCCCGTTATAAATCTGGAGATGACAAGTAATTCCCACGAACCCGCTACAGCTGCTATTGCTGTAGGAAATGTAGTCAGGAAAATCGCTATCATAAGTGCCCGCTGACGACCGATTTTGTCGGCTACAATACCGAGACTTATTCCACCTATAGTCCATCCTATTAAAAACAAAGCACTTACATAAGAGCCAACCGAACTCACCATCTCTGCATCATTTGTGCCTGTCAGCTCTTTCACCGCCACCGACAAGTATAATGTCATCAGCGTCGAGGCAACACCGGCAAACATACTTATGATCCAGCATAAGATGTACATTTTCCAACGGTATGAGGAATCGATAGCTTCATTTTGTATGTTCATTTTACACCTCCGCTTGGCTTGGCGAGCTTGCGTCGAATACGGCTGAGTGTTTCCGGTGTAATACCGAGGTAGGAAGCGATATGATATTGAGGGGCTCTTTGAAGAATTTCTGGTGATTGGATAAATAGCTTTTGATAGCGGTCTTCGGGTGAGTCTAATAAAAATGATGCTTCTCGTTCTTCTTTTTGTTTATAGCGTGCTTCAGCAGTCATGCGACCTATTTCCTGCCAACATGAATGTCGGCAGAACAGTTCTTGATTATCACGGTAAGTAAGAGTTAACAAACGGGTTGACTCCAATGCCTGGATACTGTAAAGTGAAGGTGTCCGTGAAATTATACTCGTATATGCACTTACATGCGAATGCTCGGAAAAGAAATCTCTGACGACGTCTTTCCCTTCTTTCACATAGTATGAACGCATAAATCCTTGGGTAATAAAGGCATATTCATGAGCAATCTGTCCCTCCGTCACCCAATGACTATTCTTAGGAATGAATTTTTCGATTAATCGTGCTGCAAACCAATCCCATTCTTCATTGGGAATAGTAGTCAGAGAAGCATAATACTTTTTAATAATATCTAATGTGTCCATCAATTCGCTATTCGGGAGTAAAGCATGATTCGCACGGGCAATAGTCACGGCAAATCGAAAAACATTAGTTTTGAGTGTGATTACGTAAAGGTAAGCAGTGCAAAGATAGGAAATATATACTCAAAGCGGCTTGATAAAAGTCAATAAATTCATTGAGTTGTGAATGAATTATATTCCGGAATTTAGAAATGTCCTGTTATCTGTTTTGTTATTTACTTGTTTCAATAAAACACCCAACTGCATCTGTACGCTTGACTTTGACCGGTGCAAGAATGAAGTATAGAAAGCAATGCATCTTTGAGTTCATGCGTGGTTGCTGCATAGCGTTTACGTCCGATTTCGGGAAAGAGATTATCAATTCTCCCCTGATACATCACATCACCGGTCTGTGAAAGGACAATGACCTCGGGTGTAACTCGCGCTTTCAATATGGATGTAATATGTTGTGAACTATCGATTAACAAAGGGAAAGTAATTCCATACTTTTTTGTGAATGCGACAACCGAATCAATTTCAATGGAACTACTTGGAAATACTCCATAAAATTGAATGTTTTTGTTCGAATATTCAGTCCATAACGACTTCAAAGTCGGTGTGTATTTCTGACAAATCGGACAGGATTCCGAGAGAAAGACCAGTACTGTTGCTTTATTATTCAGAAAGGATGAACATTTAAATTCTTGTCCTTCTGAAGTTGAAGATATAATTTTGAATATGTCTGTTACTCTTTCTGATACAACATCTTGTGCATATATCATATTAGAAAATAGACATATCAAAAGTGAAAGAAATATGTTCGTTCTAATATGAAAATGACTTGATAATTTGAGGACTTTATACATTGAAATACACAATAAAAAAGCGTTAGAAATAATTCTAACGCTTGTGTTTATAATTCACAAACTCGTTATTTATTGAGACAATCGAGCATAGTCTTAAGGGTAATAAAAATACTTCCTTTATTTTCAGGTGAAATTTCCGGAGCATCTTCCATTTCTGCTGTTTCTTCTTCATCTTCGTCCTCTTCTTCATCGGCCATAAGCATTGCGCTCAGACTACCTAATATTTCAGGTTGCGGATAATTACTATACATTTCCTGTACGACGGCAAGACCATCACCATCAGACTCACCTTCGAGAGATTGGAGCATCGTCACGTTTGCTTCCTCTTGTTCGATGAGATCATCCCACAATATTGTTGGCAAAAGCGGATTAGCACTTTTCATTGATTCATAGACGACGAGTCCGAGGCAAATCTGAAAATTAACTTCAGCATCCGAAAATTCATCAGGTGCACTTTCTAAATATTCATATAAATCGGGCTGTTCAATTGCTAATTTTTCGATAGCATCGCTGAGCTCTTCCGGCTCATATTCAGATACTGCATCCCATACTTCTTCTACTTTGTCTATCGATACTTTGTTCAAATCAAATCTCATTTACATTCTTTCCTTAAAAAGTCCATAAAAATAATGGGCAAATTGTAATAATCGCTCATCCTCAAAATTCTTAGCCTGCAATTGCATACCTATCGGCAAATTACCGGAAGATTTACCTGCCGGAATTGAAATTGCCGGCACACCGGCTAAATTCGCAGAAACAGTAAAATAATCAGATAAATACATTGAAACTGGATCTGCCGTTTTCGATCCACGCTTGAAAGCAGCCGTCGGGGTAGTCGGCAAAAAAAGTACATCTGCTTTACTGAAAATATCATTATACCCGTTGAGTATAAGTCTTCTTGCTTTCTGAGCCTTACGGTAATATGCATCGTAATGTCCGGATGAGAGTACATACGTGCCAAGCATGATGCGACGCTTCACTTCATCTCCAAAACCCTGTGATCGCGTAAGTATTGTAATATCATCGTCTTCATTGACTTGTTCAGCTCGAAAACCATACCGCACACCATCGAATCGTGCTAAATTTGACGATGCCTCAGCAGTTGCAAGTATGTAATAAGTCGGGATCCACGCATTACTTGCCGGAATTTCTAACGTGACTATAGTTGCACCGACACCTCGCAAAATATCCAAACATTGATTATAGACTCTCAATACATCCTCATCACAACCGGCAAGCTCACTCTCAGGCAAGACTGCAACCGTAAAAGTCTCAGGCATTGGCGAGGATAGTTTCTCAAAAGACATCGTCGGAGATAGTGGCGCTGAGGTACTATCATGCGAATCATGTCCGCTAATTGCATCAAATAATCGAGCGGTAGTCTCTACATCTTGTGCCAAGATTCCAATCTGATCGAGCGATGAGGCAAATGCAATTAACCCATAACGAGAAATACGACCATAGGTTGGCTTGAATCCTACGACACCGCATAAGGCAGCGGGCTGTCGAACAGATCCTCCCGTATCCGAACCAAGTGCGGCATGTACGAGTCCGGCAGCAACGGCTACAGTCGAGCCGCCTGATGACCCACCGGGAACTAAATCTTGTCCAAGTGGATGCTCCACATAGCCATACGCCGAATTTTCGTTGGAGGATCCCATCGCGAATTCATCGAGATTTGTTTTCCCAATGATAATTCCACCATTGGCTTTGATACGCTCGACGACGGTTGCATCATAGACAGGAATAAAATCATCCAACATTTTCGACGCGCAAGTCGTTCGAATACCACGAGTTGATATATTATCTTTCAACGCAACAGACATGCCCTCAATAAGTCGGGGAGAATTGTTTGAGAATTGATGATCAGAGACTTTAGCATGTTCCAGAGCTTGTGACTCAGCTATAGTAAGAAATGCATTAAGATGCTTTTGCGATTGAATTTCTGAAATGGTATCGTGTGTATTGCCGTGAACAGTGGTGGTGCCCTCAAGAGCAGATGTCCGAAATGTAGAATAAGAAGTCATAGTCAAAATGAGAGTCTAATCAATTAGAATAAATTATGTAGCAAGTAATTCAATATGTTATGAGAGATATAACTACTACTGCGAAATGACACTATCTCAGTTTATCCATCAAATATAGTATCGTCGAATACTTTTTTAACGGGTGTTGAATTTTTTACCTTTGTAACACCCCTAGGAACGGATGATACTGCCGGTTTAGGAGTGATTTCGGTTCTATATTCTCGACAATTGTCAATGTTTGTTCAGATGTAGGTATGATTGGTTCTGCTTCAATAGCCGGGAATTGATGTTCTGTCTCAAATGATGGCTTCGTATAACTATTGATTGAATCATCAATTACAGGTTTTGGGGCTATGTGTACTGTCTCCTGTACTTCTGTCATTTTTTCGACATCCGACGACAAGTCACGCATTTGCTGTTTGAGATCTTCCTGGGCTTGGCGAAATTGACGCAACCCCTTGCCCACTGAACGCATTACTTCAGGGATTTTTTTGGGTCCGAAGAGCAGAAGTACTGCTACAAATATGAGAAGGAGTTCTCCGCCACCTACATCAAACATAATTTAACCGTTATTTTTTAACAATGTTTTGTCGTGCAAAGGCAATATAATCAGTGACTTCCGGCTCTTTCCCACTATCACGTACACATTTTGCAATCTGAGCACGATGATGAGTAGAATGGTTAAGTACATGGGTCACAATATCTTGCACGCTGTTGATAAATTCAGCACCTGTAGTTGTCGTGTAGCGTATTGGATAGGCAATTTCATTTTTGGTCAAATTACCCAAATACTCGCGCCAGAAATCGTTGAATTCTTCGGACATACGACTACATTCTTCAATTGTATTGAGAGGAAATATTTCGATGTCAGGTGGAATATCCTCTCCAATTAACCGCATAAGCCATACTTTTTGACTAAGAAAAATATGCCCCATGAGCTTCAATGGTTTTTCAGCGTCTTTTGGTTTTTAACTGCTTAATTGATGCAATCGTAGCTTCATTTGCCCACGTATCGTAGGTAAATTGTCGTAAATAATGTGCAATGTCCATAGTTTACACCTCTTTTTTTGTTTCTTCTTTGTCTTCGACAGTCGCAGCTTTTTTGAATTCTTTCAGTCCTGAACCAAGCCCTTTCATCAATTCAGGTATTTTTTTTGCACCGAAGAATAATACTATTGCCAAAGCAATGATAATTAATTCCGGAGTTCCTAATCCAAACATATTATATCTCCTCTGTTTAATGTGTTGCCATATCTACTGTTGCAGCAGAATTTGACGAAGTAAATAGTTCTAAAGATTCGAAAATTGCATGTCCGTCCTTGCAACCGAGCACTGCATCGGAATATCGTTCAGGATGAGGCATCATGCCGAGCACATTTCCGCGTGCATTGATAATACCGGCAATATTGTTAATTGATCCATTAGGATTGGAAGATTCCGTTATTCGACCTTCACTGTCAGAATAGCGGAAAACGACTCTATTGTTCGATTCAAGTTCTTTGATTGTTTCTTCCGTAGCGTAATAATTCCCCTCACCATGCGCTATCGGAATTCGTATCACTGATTGCTGAGAAAGTGTTGATGTAAATGGCGTTGCAGAATTGACGACCGACAAATAGACATCTTTACAGACAAAGTTTAACGATGTATTCTTGAGTAAAACACCCGGCAACAATCCCGCCTCTGTCAGTATTTGAAATCCATTGCATATTCCCATTACTAATCCTCCGCGGTTGGCAAAGGTTACAACTTCTCGCATAATAGGTGAAAATCGTGCTATTGCGCCACAACGCAAGTAATCACCATACGAAAATCCACCTGGAATGATGATACAGTCAATTCCTTTTGGAATGGAAGTATCTTTGTGCCAAAGTAGTTGTGACTGAGAACCCTCTGAAAGTGCTGATGCAAAGAGAGCGTCATGATCGCAATTCGACCCCGGAAACTGTACGACACCGTAGTTCATGAATTCTCCCAGAGAGGTTCAAGAATTTCGATACTATAATCTTCCATAATTGGATTGGCAATGAGCTTCGAACAAGCTTTTTCTACAATCGCTTC
The DNA here is from genome assembly GCA_016720145.1 of Ignavibacteria bacterium. Taxonomy (GTDB): domain Bacteria; phylum Bacteroidota; class Ignavibacteria; order Kapaibacteriales; family UBA961; genus JADJXV01. The sequence continues at coordinate 9,630 of JADJXV010000003.1, forward strand.
TGCTGCATCCGAGTCTTTTGCCTGCACGGTCAGCTCGACATACTTTCCAATTCGAAGCTGCGATATCATCGGGAAATCAGTTGCTTGTAAAGCGTGCTCGACCGTTTTACCCTGTACATCCAAAATTCCCTTCCGAAGGGTGATTGTAATAATAGCGTTAAATTTTTTCATAGTAATCTTTAAAGTTATGGCTTAATCTCTATCTCGACTCCAATGGGAGTATGTGTATAAACTTCATTTATTTCTTTATTCTTCAAGGCAAAACATCATGCTGTCGAGTATGTTGGCTTAAATGCTTTACTCTTTTTAGACCAACATCTTACTTGGAGAGCTGTTCTTCAATCTTCGTCACTACCTCTTCAGACATCGGTTCGATATGCCGCTTATATCGGCTTACGATTGTTCCCTTCTTGTCTATAAGGAATTTCTCAAAATTCCACGCTACTTCTCCTGCTAGGAGTTCATTGCCGCCACCTGCTGTTAGAAATTGATAAAGAGGATGTTTGTCCTTGCCTCTTGTGGAGATTTTACTGAACATTTGGAATGTTACGTTATAGTTTTTCGAACAGAATTCCTTTATTTCCTCATCACTTCCCGGCTCCTGCTCTCCGTAATTATTGGCTGGAATTCCTATGACCACAAAATCTCTGTCTTTATACTTTTGGAAAATCTCTTCTAATCCTGTGTATTGCTTAGTATATCCGCAAAATGACGCGACATTGACCACGAGAACAACTTTCCCCTTATAAATCTCAAAATTTATGTCCCTACCATCAATCGTTTTCATAGTGAAATCATAGAACGATGCGCCGGCAAATGGCTCCGCAATCATAGTTGAACCTGTAAAAAATGATAGTACTACTGCTGTCAAACCGCAAACAATTGATTTTAATTTCATAGTAATAGATTGGATTGTATTAATCCTGAGAGTAATCACCCTTCATTTCATCAAAAATATCTTCACACTCATATTCTCGTTTTGGAGCTTTCGGGCCTTTCTTTTTCACTGCATCACCCGAATTAATAGCTTCGATTGCACGTTGCTCGAGATGGGTTCTGAATTTCGCGTCTCTGATTCTTAACTGTTCGTCCACAGCACGGTCAAAGTATTTCCTTCCATCGACATACGTCTGTTCTACTCTTGAAAAATTTGATAATGGATTGCCGTTCCAAAGAACGATATCCGCGTCTTTTCCTACTTCGATCGAACCTACACGATCATCAACTTTCAATAATTTTGCCGGATTCAATGTTACGAATTTGAGCGCTTCTTCCTCTGATACTCCACCGTATTTCACCGACTTCCCGGCTTCCTGATTCAGTCTGCGCGCCATTTCGCCGTCGTCAGAATTAATGGCGACTGTCACGCCTTGTTCGTGCATGATCGCTGGATTCTGAGGAATTGCATCATACACCTCAAACTTATAATCCCACCAATCGGCAAAGCTCGAGCCACCCGAACCGTGGACAGACATTTCCTTGGCTACTTTATAGCCTTCCAAAATATGGGTAAACGTATTAACCTTGAAGCCAAATTCATCTGCAAGTCTAATTAACATTAATATTTCCGACTGCACATAAGAGTGGCAATGTATAAAGCGTTTTCCGCGGATTATCTCTAATAATGTTTCGAGCTGAATATCTCGTCGTAGTGGTAATGCCGTCCCTTTATCCCCTGCTTTTAACTGCTTTTCGTATTCAAGCGCTGCCTGAAAACCGTCGCGCATAATTTCCTCAACTCCCATACGAGTCTGAGGATACCTTGTTGTGAATCTATCACCCCAATTTGATTGTTTGACATTCTCTCCGAGTGCGAACTTTATAGTCCCTTGAAAATTCTGAAACTTAATCTCATCAGCATCTGCTCCCCAGCGTAATTTGATGAGTTGTAATTGACCGCCGATAGGATTAGCCGAACCATGTAGAAGGTGCGAACTCGTTACACCGCCGGCTAATTGTCGGTAAATCGAAATATCATCAGGTTCTAAGACATCTCCGATTCGCACTTCAGCAGTCACGGCATGTGTACCTTCGTTTACTCCACTTTCGATCGCAATATGAGAGTGTTCGTCAATAATTCCCGGTGCAATATGCTTTCCGGTCGCATCAATAGTAATATCTGCTTTATTAGCCAAATTCTGCCCAACTGCACTTATCTTTCCGCTGGAGATAAGCACATCTGCTTGCTTGAGAATTCCTGCTTTTCCGCAAGTCCAGACAGTGGCATTTTTTAAAAGAACTGATTGTTGAGGTGGGAATTGTTCGAAGCCGAAAGGTTCATTCGGTTGTAGAATAGATAGAGTGGGACGACTCGATTTCTTGGTTTCAGGTTCGGACTTTTTGGTAAATGCACTATCTCGTCGTGCCGACCACAGCAATTCCTTACCATTAGGTAGCCAGCCCTTTCCTCTTCCTTGTAATGAATCCATTGTGCCACTGAAGCGAGCCATACCTTCAAATCCGAGCGTATCAGTTTCGAAACTAAACGTAGAATTTTTTCCGGAAATTGAGAATTTCACCGGCAATTTCAGGGAGTCTTTCATACCATCTACTGATGGATTATCTGCTTTACCTCCAATTTTAAAGGTAAGCTCCGATAGTCCATCAAAATTGAATTTCCATGTTCCGCGGACGTCAATTTCCGCCGGACGAGATTGAGTAAATTCTTCGCCTGCTACAAAAACAGATTGAATTGAGCCGGATTCAAAAAGATTACCATCAGCAACGACTATATTGGCAAATTTACCGGCATCCAACGTTCCGACCGTCTGACTTGTGCCACAAATTTGAGCAGGTACCGTCGTCAATGCTGCGAGAGCAACATCAGGTGAGAGTCCATATTCAATAGACTTACGAATGTTTTTCCAGAAATCATTTTTTTCTTTTAAACCATGAGTAGTGAGTGCAAACGTCACCCCAACTGAATCCAAAGCTGCAGGGTTACGCGGTGCGGCGTCCCAAGCTTTTAATTCTGATAGCGATACATCACTCGCTCTATCTACGAACGTTACATCAGGTACCGCAGGGAAAGCAATTGGTAGAATAATTGTCGGCTTCAGTGCCGCTACTTTTGCAAGTCGTCTATATTCCTGACCACTACCGACGTACATGAAATTCACATTGAATTCCTGCGCTATTTTTGCTGCACGAAAGAGAGTATGTTCATTATTTGTCTCAAAGATAATCGGAGTTTTATTTTCGACGACTTTGCTGAGTGCAGCAAGTGAAAGATTCGTCTCGGGCGTTTTGAGTTTAGGATTAGTCGAATAAGCTTTCTGTGCTTTATCATACCAGTCAGCATCCATAAATGCTTGACGAATAAGTGCAATACTCCCCATCATTGCACTTGGATACGCATTTCTGGAATTCCCTTTGCGAAAAGACATCCATTCTGCAATATCACTTCCAATCACAATATCATTAGCATTACCGGACTTCATAAGTGCCACGGCACTGAGTCCTCTCATAATTCCATCGGTAGAATTAATATGTGCTGTCGTAAATCCAAGCTTACGATACTCTTCAGCTGTTTTCTCATCTAAAGAAATTGACTCAACAGCTCTGAATTCCGGCTTTATAGCTTCATTCCAATATCGAGCACCTCGACCTGTCGGTAAAGGTTTTTCGATTTCATCTTCGTCACTATCGGCTGGAAATCCGGTACGTGCCTTTTTAACATTCATTCCTGCATCTGTGTATGGCTCCACAAAACCTGCATAAATCCATAAGCCCTTGCCATCTCGAATAGTTGCTCCCTTTGGAATTGCAATGCCCACCCCAATAGACTCAATCTTATCATTTTTGATGATAATTGTTCCATTAGTAATAATTTTTCCTGGTGCAGGTACAATTGTAAGGTTCGTAAAAGCTATATAATGCATATCTTTAGTACGCAATCCATCTATAGCTTTCGTTTGGAGGGGAGTCTGAGCAGTTGAAATAAACACCGACAAAAAGCACAAAAATATAAGAATAAATGTCCGCTGAAAGGAAGTAAAGAGAGTATGCATAGCGTAGGGTATAGTTCGTTATTTACTTAATAATTTACAAAATTCGCCAATACTGAAAACCTGACCAAGTAAATTCAAAAATGAATATAAAATTAACGTAATAATCAAACTTTGCCGGTCTAATAAATGTAGAAATATCGAATTTGCTCTCATCAATCTATTCGACAATTATTAACTCACTGCTTCCCGAACTCAATACTTCACAACCTGTTTCAGTAATAAGAATATCATCTTCGATTCGAACCCCAAACTTTCCGGGTAGGTATATTCCCGGCTCAATCGTAATAACTGCACCAACCGGAATTCTTCCTTTTTCATTTCTAAATGATATCCCCGGATTCTCATGTACTTCTATTCCCAATCCATGACCAAGTGAATGCTTGAAATAGTCCCCATAGCCTGCAGTCGTAATAATATCTCGAGCAACGGCATCCAACTCTTTTCCGGTCATCCCGGCTTTCGCGGCTGCGATTGCTGTTCCGTGTGCATGTCTCACAATATCATAGACTTTGCGCTGTTCTTTCGAAACAGCTCCAACGGCGACTGTTCGGGTAACGTCCGAGGCGAAACCTTCGTAATAAAATCCGAAATCAAAGGTAATCATATCACCTTTTTTGATCTTCTGTTGAGTAGCCCTACCATGTACCCATGCACTGTGTTCACCTGCCACCACAATAATATCAAAAGCTTCTTTCTCTGCTCCAAGCATTCGACCACGATAGGTAATTTCAGCAGCGAGGTCTTGTTCACTCACTCCAACCTTGATCAATGGTAGTATTTGATTGAAAACATTTGCTTGAATATCAGCCGCACGACGAATCTTTGCAACTTCGTCGGGAGTTTTGGGGATGGTTGCATTTTGAACAATTCCATTAGCTTTAGTGATTGTAGCCGGCCTGAACATTTTCCGTAATTTCACTATTGTATCATAGTCAACTTTTCCTGTATCAGCTCCAAGTTTAAGCACACCTTTTAGAAGATTCTTGTCCATCGCATATTTGTAAGGGTCGCGCTCAATATACGTTTCAAGTCCTTTTATGGCATGGAGTTCGGACTTGACTTGTTCGGTATATCGATCATCGGTAAAAAACAGTACTTTAGATTTGAGGATAAAGAGCGATGCATTCGAACCCGAAAAATTCGTGATATAGCGAATACTTGGCAGATGTGTCACGAGTAACGCATCAATATTCTTGGCTTTCATATCAGTGCGAATTGTCATTAGGCGGTGTTCTGCTCCGTCAAGCGGGGTTACGGTCGAGTGTTTCATATCTGTAGTAATCAATAATAATTAGGAGATTCTTTAGTAACAATTACATCATGCGGATGAGATTCTCTAAATCCGGCACTTGTCATTTTCACCATTTGTGCGTTCGATTTCATGGATTCAATGGTTGCACAGCCACAATAGCCCATTGCTGCACGCAGCCCACCGGCCATTTGATAAATTGTATCGCTTACATTGCCTTTAAAAGGTACACGACCTTCGATACCTTCCGGTACGAGTTTGTTAATTTCATCTTCTACATCTTGAAAATATCGATCTGCCGAGCCCGAATTCATTGCGCCCAAGCTGCCCATACCACGGTATGTCTTGTATGCTCGACCTTCAAGTAGAATTTTTTCACCGGGACTTTCTTCGTGTCCTGCAAATAATCCTCCTATCATTACCGAGTCGGCACCGGCTGCAATTGCTTTGGCAATATCACCTGTTTGCTTGATACCTCCATCAGCAATCACAGGAATATTTGATGCTTGAGCTACATTCATGATAGCCGTTAATTGTGGTACACCGACACCTGCGATAATCCTCGTAGTACATATACTTCCGGGTCCGATACCAACTTTTAGTCCATCAGCGCCGGCCTGCATCAGTGCTTGTGCGGCTGCACCGGTTGCAATATTGCCGGCAATTACTTGTAATTTTGGATAGACAGATTTTACTTGTTTCACCATATCAATGACACCTTTAGAGTGCCCATGTGCAGTGTCAATGAACACACAATCAACTGCAACGGCATACAACGCAGCTACTCGATCCATGGTATCTTCACTTATTCCAAGGGCAGCTCCGACTCTTAATCTGCCAAGCTCGTCTTTACAAGCATTCGGATATTTTTTCTTTTTTTGAATATCCTTGAATGTAATAAGACCCTGCAAACTTCCGAATTCATCAACGACTGGAAGTTTTTCAATTCTGTGTTGTTGGAGTAATAGCTCAGCTTCATCCAGTGTAGTTCCGAGTGGCGCTGTAATTAAATTTACTTTTGTCATCACATCATCAATTTCACGCTGAGCAAAGAGCTGAAATCGTAAATCCCTATTGGTCACTACTCCTATTAACTTACCATTATCATCGACGACCGGAAAACCTGAAATTCGATATTTTGCCATCAAATTAAGAGCATCCTGGACGGTGTCATTTGACTTAAGCACTATAGGATGCAATATCATACCAGACTCTGAACGCTTCACTTTATCTACTTCATCTGCCTGCCGAGCAATGCTCATATTTTTGTGAATCACGCCCATTCCACCTTCTCTGGCAATACCAATCGCCATATCTGATTCGGTTACCGTATCCATTGCAGCTGAAAGAATTGGTAAGTTGAGAACAATTTTATTTGTGAGTCTGGTACCAAGATTCGTTTCCCGTGGCAACACTTGAGAATAGGCAGGTATGAGCAGAACATCGTCAAATGTGAGTCCTTCACCTATAATTTTTTGAATTGTCATACACTTTCCTTTGTGATAATACTTTGGTTTTTCTATTGTTTGAGTACTTGAAGAGAGAAGATTTTTCACTTCACTTTCATGAACGAAAATCGAATATTGATGTGCATACTAATTAATTGAAACTTAACGGATTATCGTATCTTCACGATTAGGGCTCAGCGAGACAATCGTCACTTTTGCGCCGGTAAATTCTTCAATAAACTGTATATACTTCTTCGCGTTTTCGGGGAGTTCATGATATGTTTTGATACCGACAAGGGATGTGTTCCATCCTTTGAGCGTTATGTAGTGAGGTTCGATAGCGTCTAATTGATTACAATCTGCCGGGAAAAACTTGAGTGTTTTACCCCCGATGTGATATTCTGTACATACTGATATTTCATCGAAATTATTGAGAACATCGAGCTTGGTCAGAGCGATTTCAGAGATACCATTGACCATAATAGAGTATTTAAGTGCAACCAAATCGAGCCAACCGCAACGCCTTGGTCGACCTGTCGTGGCACCAAATTCTGCTCCTTCTGAACGCAAAAATTCTCCGGTACTATCGAGTAGTTCTGTCGGAAATGGTCCATTCCCTACTCTTGTTGAGTATGCTTTTACAACGCCCATAATAGATCCGATCGATGTCGGTGGTACGCCGAGGCCTGTACAAGCACCGCCACTGGTAGGATTCGAACTCGTCACGAATGGATAAGTACCATGATCTACATCTAGTAATGCTCCTTGCGCTCCTTCCATGAGGATATTTTTTCCGTCTTTTATAGCTTGATTAAGAAGTAAAGTAGTGTCTGTGATGTATTGGTCAATTTGAGTATCGAAGGCAAGATATTCTTGTACAATCTCCTCGATATTGAGTTCGGCTTTGTCGTAGATTTTAGTGAGAAGTGTGTTTTTTTCTTCGATATTGGCTCTTAATTTTTCTTCGAGTGATGTGCGGTCGAGTAAATCTACAATCCGAATGCCAACGCGACTAAATTTATCGATATACGATGGTCCAATACCTCTACCTGTCGTACCAATAGAATGGGTTGAGCTTTGCTCGCGCGCAGTGTCGAGTAATTTATGGTACGGCATAATCAAATGTGCTTTATGACTGATAAATAGTCGTCCATGAATTGAAATTCCAAGCTTTTCCAGCATGGATATTTCATCCATGAGTGCTGCTGGGTCAATTACTACTCCATTGCCTATCACACATTGACAATGTGGATGTAAAATACCTGAAGGAATCAAGTGCAAGACGAATTTTTGACCATTGAAAACAATAGTATGACCTGCGTTTGCTCCTCCCTGATATCTAGCAACAATATCAGCTTTTTCACTGAGCAAATCAACAATTTTGCCTTTTCCTTCATCACCCCATTGCGCACCAACAATTATTCGCGTATTCATTATTACTTATTCCAAAAAAAATTATACTTAAGATTCACTTCTATAAATGCAGAACTCCGACTTTACTGCTAAAATCGGAGTTCTATTTACTTGACATTATTCATATTACTTACAGCTTTCTTCGGCTTCTTGAATAGTATGGTAGGAATTTAAAACAGTATTAAGATGTGTCATCTCTAAGAGTTGCTTGACTTTAGCAGATACACATGCAAGCTTGAGAGTGCCACCTGCTTTTTTCATTGTGCTTAATCCGCTGACAAGCATTCCCAATCCACTACTATTAATTAGCTCTACTTTACTCATATCAACAATCACATACTGTATGTTACCTTCGACAATTGTTCGAAGCTCCATACTGAAATCCATAGCATCAGAACCTCCAATTACTTGGCTACCAAGAGTCAGTATTGATGATTTATTCATGTTCTGCGTTGGATTATTCATACATAATAACAGAAGATTTTATACTTATTATACTTTAGATGCTTTTAATAATTCAGTATTATTCTGTCGAGTAAAATCCCCTTCAACATCAACTTTCTTCACATGCTGCAGATACCAAATAACAAAAGCACTTGCAATATAAATTGAAGAATATGCACCGGTTATAATTCCAACAAGCATCGTGAAGGAGAATCCTTGAAGTACTTCACCACCAAAGAGGGTGATAATGAAAAGAACCATAACGACAGTAAGGACTGTATTAATTGTTCTGCTCAAAGTTTCATTGATACTAATATTCATTAATTTAATCATATTCATACCTTTATGTCGCTCGATGTTCTCACGAATACGATCAAAGATAATAACCGTATCATTCACAGAAAATCCTACAACCGTAAGAAACGCAGCAATCATCGATTGGTTGACCTCCAGATTCAAAATTCCGAGCTTACTAAACACAGTCACAAGTGCAAGTGTCACAAGTACATCATGAACAATCGCAATAGCAGCTCCTACACCATACGTAAATTCAAATCTGAAAGCAATATAAAGCATTATAGCTATAATTGCCAGTAAAACTGCGATAAGCGCCTTGGTACGTAATTCGTTACCCACTTTTGGACCAATAGTATCTACTTTAAGTATTGTGATTACTTCAGTTGGATATTTATCTTTAAGTGTTTGAATTACTTGACTTGTAGCATCTTTGCTGAGATTGGTAACAACACGTATTAAAAATTGGTTTTCTTTACCGTACGATTTAATTTCAGCGCCTTCAAATTGCTTGTCAATTACATCCCGTATTTCAGCAGTATTGATTTTTTCTGAAAATTGCAGGGCAATCTCTGTTCCACCTTCGAAATCAATTCCAAAACGCAAACCTAAAACGAAGGGAGCTAAAATTCCAACTACGTTCAGAATGAGAGATAAGTAAATAAATGTTTTTCTTTTTCCTAAGAAATCGATTTTTGTGCCATGTAAAAATTGCATTGTATGTTCTCCAGTATCAAGAGGTTTAAGATTTAGGTTGACCAAAACTAATCGTACCAGAACCACGTGACATCATGATTTCGATGATAGCCCGTGAAACAGTAATTGCCGTAAAGAAGGTGCTCAAGATACCTATCATTAATGTCAGCGCGAATCCTTGGATAGGACCTGTTCCCAAGAAGAACAGAATAAGTCCCGTAATAAAAGTAGTTATGTGCGTATCAATAACAGCCGTAAGCGCCTTGCTGAATCCCTCGTCAATTGCCCCTCTGAAAGATCTTCCACGAGCAAGCTCCTCACGGATACGCTCGAATATCAGAATATTTGCATCCACCGCCATGGCTATTGTAAGAATAATACCTGCAATTCCCGGCAATGTAAGTGTACCTTGGAAGAGCGGCAGCGTTGCCATAATAAGTGCAACATTAATGAGTACCGCAACATTTGCAATCATACCACCGGTTGAGTAATATATTCCCATGAAGAGTATAACCATTAAGAAAGCAATTCCACTGGCAAGAAGTCCACTTTTAATGGAATCCTCTCCTAGTGACGGTCCGACGACTCTCTCTTCGATAATTTTCACCGGTGCTTTCAAAGCACCTGCTTTGAGAATAATCTCCAATAAATGTGCTTCTTCAGCATTCTGCATTCCGGTAATTTGTGAATTACCGCCGGTAATTTTTTGTATAACATTAGGTGCAGAATAGACTTGCTCATCAAGAACAATCGCTATTTTCTTATTAACATTTGCGCCGGTAATTCTTGCCCAGCTTGCCGTACCATCTGCATCCATCTCCATCATCACGACAGGAGAATTGGATTGAGGATCGAAAGAAGCACGAGCATTCGTCACAACGTCACCTTTTAATTCAGCGTCACGCTTGACAGAATACAAAGTGTAGATTGGGTTAGAAGCATTAGGCGGGCTACTAGACTTAGCAGAACGTAGAATTTGCAAATCATTAGGAATCAGACGTTTGATATCTGATCTGTTCATAATTGCATTAAATTTCAATTCTGTAGATTGAGGTATTTGGAAGAAATACTCAGCTTCGGGAAAATCATCTTTCACATAGCTAATCGGCTGTGATTTTTGATTTTGAATAATGTACGAGATGAAAAGAGAGGTAAAAGGATGATCTTTCTCGTAGCGTTTTTGCTGTTCTTCTTGAGGTAATCCTGCGTACGGATTCGCCGTGTCAGCAGCTTTCGCAGCTTGCATAGCCGAGTCGTTTTTTGCAGAGTCTGCTGATGTAACTGAAGCCGTTGTATCAACTTTCGTTGAGTCAACTTTAGCGATTGTAGAGTCTGAAGCAGGTAAGGTATCTGTGGCAGTGGCGATAGTTGAGTTTTTTCTTTTGGTCAAATATTCGTCGATTTTATAGAAAGCACGAACAATATCTACATTATTTCGAACAAGCTTAAATTCTAATCGAGCAGTTCCCTTGACAAGCTGGCGCATTTCTTCGGGATTGTTGATTCCCGGTAATTCGAGTACTATTCTTCGTGAACCTTGCTTTTGGATTGACGGCTCACTCACACCATATTTATCAATTCTTTGACGTATAACTTCTTTTGCCTGATCGACAGCATCTTCAATGTCTTTTTTGAGCTTATCGAGAATATTCTGTTCGGAAATTTCTCCACTAATTTCATAATAATTGATAAGTGTACGACCCTGTGGCTTGGCGATAGCATTGAAATTCTTCACAAATACATCAAGCACATTCTGACCATCATCAAGATCAGTCTCTATTTTAGTTTTTTCAATTACTTGTGTAAAAATATCATCGATTGCATCTCTGGAGGCTGCCTCTTCTAGCAATTTGACAATATCTACTTCAAGCATCACATACATACCGCCACGAAGGTCGAGCCCGAGCTTGATACGTTTAGATTTGTTGCTTTTGATATCATCATCGTATTTTGTTAAAAAATCAGCATATCCTACAGAGTCGATGACGTTTCCGTTAGCGTCTTTGTAAGAAGCATCTTTTTTCTCTAAATCGCCTGAACGATAGGTAGGATAGAGCAAAAAACCCGCCAATACAATAGGCGCGATAACGATAAAATATTTCCAAAATAGATTTGGTTTCAAGGGAATACCTCCAAAATTTTTCAGCGTGAGTTCGTCAAAATCAGGTGTTACCTGTCAAAAAGAAGTTGCGAATATAGCGGTCTGCGTTCAAATAACCAATCATTTTTCCACTTGTCTAGTTTAATTTAGCGAAAACGCACCAAATTTATCCACTCTTCAATTCTTTATATATTAAAAATTACTCAGTTTATTCTTTCGATGATTATCAATTTCACCACTCATACCACCAAAAATGATTGCATCTGAATTTACAAGAAAATCATGAGGGAATCCAAGATCAATAGCACTTGCCGCATTAAGTCTTTGAATTTGCTCATTATTTAAGCTCCAATTGATACAATCGAGATTTTCGAGGAGTTGATTAGAAGTGCGGGCACCAACGAGCGGAATGATTGTTCCCTGCTGCTGACGCAGCCAATTCAATGCCACTGACGATGGCTTACATCCAATTTCTTTACTAATTTCTACGACAAGTTTTGCCGTTAATGTGTTTTTTTCATTGAGCCGTGCACTTTCCGGCTTGAGTCTTTTTTGATCTTCATTTTGATCTATATATTTTCCAGTAAGTGCTCCACCGGCGAGCGGTGCCCAAGCGAGCACTGCCATATCAAACTGTCTCGCCATCGGTATCAAATCACGTTCAACTGTTCGTTGAGTGAGACTGTACTCCACTTGAAGTCCTACGAACTGTGACCAACCTCGAAGCTCTGCTATTGTATTTGCTCTTGACACAACCCATGCCGGCGTATCAGAAATACCAATTGTCAAAATTTTACCGGCTCGTACCATATCTTCAAGGGCACGCATTACTTCGTCTTCAGGTGTCGTAAAGTCCCAAGCGTGAATCCAATACAGGTCGATATATTCTGTACCGAGCCTTTTCAAACTTGCATCCAACGCCTGCACCATGTTCTTGCGATTGTTACCTGATGCACTTACATCATTTTTTTTGGTAAATAGGGTGTATTTGGTAGCGAGAACAAAATGTTCTCTGTCCGATGAAATAAATTCTCCGATATATTTCTCGCTCGTGCCTTCTGTATATCGATTAGCTGTGTCAATGAAATTACCACCCTGATTGGCAAACTCGTCAAATACGTTCTTGCTTTCCTCTTTGGATGCTCCCCAACCCCATTCTTCACCAAAAGTCATCGTACCAAGACAAATTTCTGAGACTCTGATGCCACTTTTACCTAGTAATTTATAGCGCATTGTTAAAATTCCCTCAGGTTATTCTACAAAGATAAATTATCAGTTTCATTCTTTATCTTAAAAACCTTTTTGTATAATTTAACCAAAAATTAAGGGTGTTGCTGATGGGCAACACCCTATGTTTTGGTTGTATGGGCGAGCGAAGGGGCTTGAACCCTCGACATGCGGAACCACAAACCGCTGCTCTACCAACTGAGCTACGCCCGCCATTCGAGCTGCAAAAATATCATTTTATCTTTTCTCACACAACGATTATCTTTAGAGATGATCCTTTTCATTCTAGATCGAGAATTTATTAATTCTGTAATTTATTCTTTGTCATCATAATGAGCCGGCTCCCAACTATTTCCTTCACAAGGGATATACGTCGTACTTACATGTTCGTCATAAATTCTACATAACTGACTCGTCGGGTCAAAATGCTTGCAAGTGCCACACATCGTTTCATCTTGCAATACTTCAATTCTACCGGTAAAGTGTGAATATTGGCTGTAGGCAGGATAGATTACGAGACCTACTATCACCATCAGAACAACCATCCAATAATCTCGCAACTCAAAATACTCTACAATTACCCAACTTACAACAACTATTAACGCAGTACGTATGAGTGCTCCCCAAATAATAGAACCTGTTGTAATGTATGGCTTTGGCTCGGAATTGTTATCTTTCCCTTGGTTGGTATATCGAAATAGAATCAAATCTGTCAAGCGATCAAGCATGATATCTCACATATAAAAGTGTGTAGGTAATACATTGCCTCCGCTTAACGGTACGTAGTCTAAAATAGTGCAGCCATCAGCCGAGAAATTTATTGCGTTCTTTACGTAATTCTGATGTCAAATAGTTGAAAGCAGTATTACTTGATTGTTCGACCATTGGTAGAAAAATCGTCTCTGTTTCCTGAATATAGCTATGTGGATTTCGTTTCAAATTGAATTCCAAACATCGAAAATTATCTAATCGGGCAGCTAGCTTTATGAGGAGACAATCTGAACTCGAGTTTTTTAAAAGCTCAATATGCTCTTTGTCAACTACATCAGGTTCATACGATCTTCTCCACAAATCCTTCGTTAATACTTCTACGATATAAGCTACATAACGACCAAAATTATACTCAATTACTTCCTGTGTCAGCGTTTCCGAATCTTCTAATACATCATGAAGTAATGCCGCAGAAAGTACATCAGCATCGGTAATGCCAAGCTCTAAAGCTAATATCCGACAAACACGCGAACAGTGATAAAAATAAGGACTTCCATCACCTCTGACTTGGTGTTCGTGGACACTTTCCGCAAGCTCATAAGCGCAAATTACTCGATTAATTTCTGCTGCATCCAAGTGATGACTCAGTAATTCTTCTAATTCAATACTAGATAAAGATGTAAAATTATACGAACTCATACTGTTGTTACGTTAAGTATTGTCAAATTCTTACGTTCATTAGTTCACGTGCACTTTCAAGTGACGCATCGGTAATTTGTTCACCGCTGAGCAGCTTTGCTATTTCATGAATTCTTTTTTCCATCGGCAAAAAACTTGCCGTCACACTCGACCTACCCTCAGATTCTATTTTGACGACTGATAAATGTACATCAGCTAGAGCTGCAATTTGTGGCTGATGAGTAATTGCTAGAATTTGATGATACTTCGCCAAGTTTTTCATAGCAATCCCTACTTTTTGGGATATTCGTCCGCTGATTCCTGTGTCTATTTCATCAAATACAAGCATTGGCAGCCGATCTTGCTTTGCCAAAATACTCTTTAATGCCAACATAACACGTGATATTTCTCCACCGGATGCCACTTTCATGAGTGGCTTTGGTTCTTCACCAATATTCGTTGAAATAAAAAACTCTCCTTTGTCAATTCCATCCGGGAATGCACAGTAATATGTGCCATCTATACAAGCGCGCAATACATCTCCCGTTGCGATAATCTTGCGGAAAACTACTGTAAATTCACTGTGAATTATTCCAAGAGTCTTGAGTGATGCTACTACTGATTTTTCAATATGTTCGGCACTATTTACACGTGAATTCGAAAGCATAGTCGCAATACTTCCAAGTGCTATTTCCGCATCTTCTATTTCTTCTCTGTATCTCAAAATTTCACGATCAAAATTCTCTACTAACGCAAGGTCAGATTGTAACTTCTCCCATTCCTGAAAGACTGCATCAAATGTTCCGTACTTTTTGCGTAGGCGTTGCAATTGCACGAGTCGCTCACGAATCACTTCTAAACGCTCCGGCTGAAACTCAATTCGAGAATTGTAATTCCGGACAAACTGTGCAATTTCTTGGGTAATGACGATCGCTGACTGACATTCCTCGTGGAATTCAGCAAAACTTTTGTCGATCGTTTGTAATTCAGACAGTAATGTACGAACTCTTCCATAACGGTCTATCAGTGCATTTTCATCATCATCGAGTATCGAATACAGTTCGTTGGTAGTCTGATGGAATATTCAGAATTCTCAATAATACCGAGTTCGGCAATTAACAACTCCTCTTCATCTCGTAGCGGACTAATTGCTTCGATTTCATCTAATTGAAACTGTTGGTAATCTTTCTGCTGTCTCATCGTAGATTCTGTAGTAATCAATTTATCCAAATCTTTGGTGAGTGATAATAAGTGCTGATAGGAATTCTCATATTCACGAAGTAAACTATTATGTCCGGCAGCATTATCAACTTGACGAAGATGTGTCTCAGGTCGCAGAAGTGATTGATGGTCATGTTGCCCGTGAAAATCAACAAGCAAATCGCCGAGTTCTTTGACAATTCCTACCGTTGCAGGAGAATCATTGACAAAACATCGAGATGTACCTTTGGTGGTAAGTTCACGACGAATAATAATTTCCATTCCTAAAGATTCATAATTATTCCTTATGAGCCATTGACTTACTGCATGGTTACCTTCCGTACCGAAAACACCCTCAATCACAGCTTTATCGGCATTCTGCCTGATCATTTCACCGGAAGCTCTCTCCCCTAACACCATCATCAATGCATCGACAATTATCGACTTACCTGCTCCTGTTTCACCGGTAATGATATTAAGACCGGGTGAGAATTCTAATTCAAGTGAATCAATCAATGCGAAGTTTTGAATCGATAATACTTTGAGCATGTTTTAGTAGTCGCAGCAAAATGAATATTTATTTTTTTACAACTTCAGCTGAACGTATAGATTTGCAATCAGGAGCGCCAATTAAAAACATAATACGCCGTAAATCGAGCGAAAGAGAATTCAACTTCTTTTCTAATCCCAACTGCCCTGATTGTATGAGTGTTTGTAATAATGGACGTGCCATAGCAATACAATCAGCACCGAAAGCGATTGATAATGCAATGTCATTTGCAGAATGAATCCCACCGGAAGAAATCAACGTAAAGTCAAATTGTGGTTTGAGTGACGCGACTTGAAGGAGACTTTCTACCGTCGGTATTCCCCATTCCCAGAATTGAAGCACCGAATTTTGTTCTTTATTACGAAGTATCTCCACACCAGCCCAGCTTGTTCCACCCGCTCCGGCTACGTCGATACCGTTCACTCCGACATCAAGTAATCTTTTAGCTACTTGTTTTGAAATTCCGGCTCCTACTTCTTTGACGAACACCGGTATTGAAAGCGACTTTACGAGGCGTTCGATACCGACAAGTACTCCCCGGAAATTGGGTGAACCTTCCGGTTGGAGGAGTTCTTGTAATGGATTGATATGTATGTAAAGTGCGTCCGCCTCAATTAAATCGATTATCTTTTCAATACGATCAGACGAATGTAATTGTGCTACTTCCGCCGCACCAATATTGCTGAGAATTGGAACCGAAGGCGCGCTCATTCTGACAGCTTTGAACGATGCATGATAGGTGGAATTCTCCATCGCCTGACGCTGAGAACCGACACCCATAGGAATCTTGAACGTCTCACAAACTTCTGCTAGCTCTCGATTGATACGTTCAGCATCGGCATAGCCACCTGTCATTGAGGATATAAGGAGCGGCATTCCACATACTTTCCCCAAAAACTCAATTGATGTTGTGAAGTAGATTTACCATCACATCCTGCGCTGAGAGTTTTACTTTCTCTGCTATATCATCCATTTGAATCGGTTCATAACTCAATCCTTCATACACTCTTCTCTCGATGTCGTGAGTGAAGGTGTGCGTAATTGATGATTTTTTGCCGGGTGAATAATACCCAAGCTCTTCCAGCATATCTTCCGGAGAAATTGCAGCAATCGCCATGTTCTTTCGAATCAGCATATTCGTCCCTTCGCTTTTGTCGGAATTAATGTTTCCGGGTACGGCGAAGAGTTCGCGGGATTGATCTACGGCGAACTGTGCAGTAATAAGCGATCCACCCTTCATGCCACTTTCTGTCACGACCACAGCGCGCGAAAGTCCACTGATAATACGATTCCTTTGTGGAAAATATGGCGGTAATGCCTTTGTACCACATCTATATTCACTTATCACCGCACCATTTTTACTGATCTCAACTGCAAGCTTTGCTGATAGTTGCGGTGAAATACAATCGATACCCGATGCTATGACGGCGTATGTTTTCCCGCCGGAGGCAAGTGCTGCTTTATGGGCAATTGTATCTATTCCTGAGGCAAGTCCACTTGTTACAATGCAATTGTTTTTAGCAATCGATGCGGCAAATCTCTCTGTTGTAATTTTCCCGTAAATGGTAAATTGGCGAGTCCCGACGATACCAATCGAGTTTTTGCTTGACTCTAACTCACCGCGAACAAAGATCAAAGCGGGAGGATAAGAGATTTGTTTGAGAATTTCCGGATATCGTTTATCCCATATATGGTAAATATCTACGGAATGCTTTTTACAGAGCTCAAGCTGCTTTTCAGCTGCCGTTTTTAAAGCAGTAATCCCCGATTTGGAGAATAAATCATCCTGTAAGAGTCGCTTGCCTGTTCTGGAGTTAGGTGGATTTTCGAATAGTTCTTGTATCGAACCGTAATTATTAACAAGTGACACAAGTGTCGTAGCTGTAATACCTCGCACAAACGACAAGGCGAGAATATCTTCTGTTTTCCACGAAGTTTTATTCGTATTCATTGCTTGAATTGGTAAATGGTGAAAATGAAAATATAAAAAAAGCCCCATTCATAGTGGTTATGGAATAGGGCTATATACTTTATAATGCTTTATCTACATACTTTCTTGACTAAATCAACGACGCGGTTGGAATATCCCCATTCGTTGTCGTACCAGCCGACTACTTTGACAAAATTACCGCTAGCCATAGTGGAAAGCGAGTCGAAAATACAGGAATGCGGATTACCAACGATATCAATTGAAACGATTGGTTCATCAGTATATTCAAGAATTCCATTCATTGCGCCGACCGAAGCTGCTTTGAATGCTGCATTAATTTCATCCTTCGTTGTATCGCGGCTAAGAATTGCTGTAAAATCTGTAATCGATCCATCCGGCACGGGTACACGGAGAGCGAATCCGTCGAGTCGTCCTTTTAAGTCAGGTAATACTTCTGATACTGCTTTCGCAGCACCGGTTGTTGTTGGAATAATACTGACTGCAGCAGCTCGAGCACGGCGTAAGTCTTTATGTGGTAAGTCTAATATATTCTGATCATTTGTATAAGCATGCACAGTAGTCATGAAACCCTTAACCAGTCCGAAATTATCATGTAATACTTTCACCATCGGTGCAAGACAATTCGTAGTGCAGGATGCATTCGACATTACTTTTTCATTACCTGTCAAATCGTGGTCATTGACTCCAAGAACTACTGTTCGGTCTAAAGCATCTTTGGCAGGTGCTGAGAGAATCACTTTCCGTGCGCCGTTTGCGATATGTTTTTCGAGTGCTTCGCGAGTGGTGAATACACCGGTCGATTCAATCACTGCATCTACATTTCCCCATGTCAAATTCTCGATTTGTTTTTGAGCAGAAATAGGAATTGTGCGACCATTGACGACAAGATTGCTGCCATCGGCGTGGGCACTGCCATTAAATTTACCGTGAACTGAGTCGTATTTTAAGAGATGAGCAAGTGTTTGAGAGTCAGTAAGGTCATTAATTCCAACTATTTCGAATTGATCTTGCTGCGCTATGGCTGCTCGGAATACTAATCTCCCGATACGCCCAAAACCATTAATTGCGATGCGAATTGCCATAAACTTCCCTTCGTATTATTAATGAAACGTGATTCTATTTCAAAGAAATTTGAGTGCGAAACTACGAAAGATTTAGGAATTTTTTGGATGAAGAAAGAATTATCCTTACCTAATAGTTTCACAGTCCATCAAAACACTATTTTTGCACTCCAATTGCCTGTTTCATTTTCAAATATCGCTTATGATTGTACGAATTATTGCGTTCTTTTTTATCATCGCCCAAGTTGTATCTGCTCAACACGAAACAGATTCAACACAATGTGATTCTACATTCCATATTTCAAAATTCACATACTTCCAAGCTCAAGAAGCTCTCGCCGGACTTCCACTTTCAACCGGTATTTCGGTTCAATCGGTTGATTCTGCAATACCTATCATCCCCACAACGTATGATTCTACCAAATTCTACCAAGAAACGACTCTCAAACTTGAAGATCCTGATTTGATTCCGCTCAATGAATTCACTATCGCAGGCGATCAACGCTATACAATTGATGGCTCGCACCCGCGACGAACAAATAAGCTAAAACCCCTCACAACTGCACTCGTAGGTGGCACTTACTTCGGTACGCTCTTCGGTTTGCATATTTATCAAATGAATACTATTTGGAATGAGACTGTTACGTTCCGCTATATCGAGGACTCAGATCAGGATTTGTGGTCGGATAAAGGAGGGCATTTTTGGGGAACGTATTTCGTGAGCTACTGTTCGACAGAAGCACTTCTCGGCTCCGGCTTTAGTGTCGATAATTCAATGCTCTACGGTGGATTGATGGGATTTGGTTATCAATTGTACGTTGAAATCATGGATGGTTATGGCAAGAATTGGGGTTTTTCTACATCAGATTTCATCGCTGACTTTGCAGGATTCGCCTATTATTTGGGACAACATTACGTACCATTCTTGCAAAATTTCACTCCAAAAGCTACGTACTTCCCTGCTCCATGGTATGGCGAGAAGTCACGCAAAGAAGCTGCATTTTTATAGATGATTACAGTTCATGGACGTGGTGGCTCTCAGTCGATGTTTATAATTTGCTCCCACAATCATGGAAAAGCTCTTATCCATCCTGGCTGAATATCGCAGTTGGCTATGCGGCAAGAGACTTACGATTGGAAGATAACATTTATAAAGGTGACCCTAAATTCATTATCGCTCTCGACTACAACCTCGCTCGATTAATTCCCAACACCACGAATTTCCTCAATTGGCTACGCCAAAGCTTTCAGTATTTTAAGTTCCCTGCACCGGCTATAGAATTTGGTGATAAGGTGAAGTTTAATCTGTTGTATCCGTTTAAGATAAGTACTGGGGATGTGCATTTTTAGGGGGATGGATTAGTGCCAATTCTTCCAGTTCTAATTGAAATTTGCTCACCAATCATAAAGTAAAAGAACCAATAATTTTGAAATTTATTTGTAATAAAGTAGTTTAGCCAAAATAGAGCTGTAATATTCTATTTTGTAACTCAAAATTTTGTTTATCAGATAGATTGAATATACTGAAGTAGAAATTTATTACTTGAATTCAGGGGTTATGAATATGATAAAAAAGGAAAATAAAGTTAAAATTAAAAAGTATCTAACAATAGCTGTAAAATACCTTTTTGGAAGTTTAGTGGGTATACTTATTATTCCTCACATTGGAAGTTTTTTACAGAATATGATATTAAATTTATTCTTCGCAGCTAGTAAATCTTTCTCAAATTACTTTTATATTACTATTGCTTTTAACAACCCAAACGCCTACTCATCTTGGTTTTTATCTCTTTTATCTGGAATTGTCACAGGTATTCTTACACTCACATTTATAATGACTTTATACACAAGAAAAAATAAAAAAAATTTAGATAGATTAATTGAAATAGAGAACCTAAAAGGTGAAATGGATATAGAATTCAACAATGATAATAATCATATTTCCATAGAAATTAAATCCTTAGAAAATCGATGGGAAGAACTTAAACTTTTTCAAGGTAAAGATGATGAATATTTTTTTTCGGAAAAAGTACAATTTGAAAAACAATTGAACGCAGTAAGAGCTAAATATAATCAGTTGAAAATTGAACAATTAGAAGATTTGAAAGAAATTTCTACTAAGTTCGAACAATTTCAAAGTTCGGAATCTTCTTTAAATCAAAAACCATTACTTTCGAAACTAGAAATTTTTATCCTACACCCATTATTTATATATCCTTTTTTCTCTTTAATAATACTATTTATAAATTTGAACACAATTTTTCTAAATATGGTCACACATGAAAATTTAGTTTTTAGAAATGAAACGATAAAATTTACCTTATGTCGAGGACATTGAAGTAAAAAACTGCAAGCCAAATGGACTATGATGACAAAAGGAAGATTATGACCAAATTATGAACGATTTAAAAATACTTAGGGAAAAAGTAAGCAAAAAATAAAATTTCAGTCTGACCAGTTGTTACAACTGGTCTAAATACTTACCAATGGAGCGTACTGCTTGACCGCGTTAATATAACATTCGAATATTATTACTCCTCTTCAACGGATTAAAATCCGTTGCTACAATTTCTTTCGTTCCTAGCGGAACTTTTTGGTATTTTTTTATTTTTCAATGTGTTACCTCGACTACGATATATCCAACTTGAAGCATCCATCAATAAAACACCAAAAAGAGCCAGTGGCTCTACCAAAATTGTAGGGCTGGAATATTCCACTCCAAAACGCAGAATTTGGCTAAAGCCATCTATCCTAACCGTTTCCTCCAGCTAAAGCTGGAGTCTAGTCAATCCGATACACCTCTAAGATTGGAAGACGTCAGGAGACAATCTTCCTGAATAGACTCCAGCTTCAGCTGGAGGAAATGATATGGAGGTTAAGGCTTCAGCCAAATTCAATCATTCTATTTTTTGACTGGACAGTAATAATATTACTTGTTACTTTGATTGTATTGTGTAATTTGCATGCAATAGTTGCACTCGGATATAACCATATTATTTTTATACTACTTCACATAGGTATTCATTATGAAAACACTCTTGACAATTTTCGTTGCTTGTATTCTATTCAGTAGTCATTCTACTGCACAAAAACTTGAAGATTTCTCGGCATTGAGCGGCATCGCTGCTGCTCGTGAAAAGGTTGCACAATTAGGATTGAATAAAGATGCCAAGCTTGTATTTATTGATAAAGTTACAACTACATCCCCTTCCAGCATATATTATTGGAATTATATATTTTCCTATAATCATAACAGTAGTGTAGTGCTGATTTCCGTTTCAAAAGAAAATGCCAAATACATCGCAACTGTAAAAGATAAGGCACCAAGTTTAACTGAATACATTGAGATCCCTGATTACGTTTTAGATAGTAATTACCCATTCAAAGAAGTTGGACCATATTTGGAATATTGCAGCTTGACTTCTTTACAGAATTTACACTTTTCCATTCCACAGGATAAAGAGGCAGATTCAGCCAATCGTTTTGTATGGTTTTTTGAAGTTACAAACAAAGACCCTGATTATATTGGAGATGGATATTACCTTTTTTCCGCCATAACGGGCGAAATGCTGGATTCGAAAATATTGAGCGTACCGGAAACACCTACACAAAGTGATAAATATTTCACACTTTATCCTAATCCATCATCAGGGGAAATTACATTTAGTGAATCGTATCCATATCAACCCTCTCCAGATCCTAGTCAAAATATTAATATGCCGATTCCAGTATCAATAAAAATTTACAACTTACTCGGAAATTCTATTTTTCAAACAAATATTATTGGTGATCATTTACAGGGCTATCAATTTAACTGGGACGGTAAAAGTAATGGTGATGTAGTTGCAATCGGTACTTATTATGCTATGATCACAGTAAGATCTCAGACAAAACGTGTTCCATTTGCGATTGTAAGATAAATCGAACTATCGCACCAAATTCTAAGCCCATGAAGTGCTTTCATGGGCTTTTTTTTGTTCTTTCCAATGTGTTAAGTACTGTTGTTAACTAAAGATGTAACGAGAAATATGATCACTCAGACCATGGCAAATTCCTTCCCATATACTCTATCTCCCATAATTTCCGTATCTTTGCACTCGTCAAAACGGGGATGTACCGGTTTCGACGGGGTGAAATGTTCAGGTAGGAGCAAGCCGTGCTCGGTTCGTGGCGCACGTAAATTCAACGGACAAAACAACAAGTGCAAACAACACTCCAAACGTTTATGCAATGAACTCTGTTCCTGCATACAGCTTAGCCGCTTAATTTTATTTAGGTCGCTAACCATCCGCCTGAAAGCTCGTCTATTGGCTTTCGACGTGGGTGTAACCCTCAGATAGACTGGCAGGTATGGGATTTTCGGCAGTACCTGTGAGATAACACCGCAAACAGCGAGGCGGCTCCTGTCGTTTGGATACCCGGCTCGTTAAACTCAAAAAACGAATAAGCTTGTAGAGCCAACGGCTCATGCACTTCGGACGCGGGTTCGACTCCCGCCATCTCCACTTTGTATATAGTAAAGCTCGTTTCTTATCTAAGAAACGAGCTTTTTTTATGCTCGAATTTGAACGTCAAGGTATCGGTTTAGAATTCTTCAGAATGAACATGTTATCGTTCTGGTAGAATAGGAATATACTACTGGAAACAAGTAGATTCGAAACGTGAGAGATTACCAAAAGAAGAAGAAATTCATCTTTCCTTTGTTCAAACAATTATTTTTGGTAATTTGAATAAACGAATTCACAATTCTAAAGATTTCAAATACATACCCATATAATTTGGAGGTTCAATGAAATATGTTTTCACAGCTTTATACCTGTTCATTACATTCCTAGCACTTGATGCCCACGCAAAGAAACAAGACACCTCTCTTCCGAATCAGCTCGCTAGTTCAGACAGCAGCGACGGTCGTTTGAAATGCATTTTAGGTGGACACGAAGATGATATCACCGACGCAAGCTGGAGTCCGGACTCTAAATATGTCGTCACCAGCAGCAGAGATCAATCAGCAATGGTATGGGAAGCAGCTACAGGCAAGCGACTCATGACCCTCTATGCAACTGAAGAAATAAATTACGTTTCGTGGAGTAAAGACGGGACGAAAATTGAGACATCATCTGATTTTCGAATCATCAATCTATGGGATGCAAAAAATGGGAATAATTTACTCCACCTTGAAGGCTCTTCGTTCGAATGGAGTCCTGACGGAAGTTCATTTTCTTATGTAGCTCTCGATTCCATACTACTTATAAAAGATGCAGCTACTTTTGGTACCCTACATTCACTACAACTGAAAAATAAGCTTATTTATCGTGCTCATTGGAGCACTGACAGTAAAAATATCGCAGGTCTGGCAACAGATTCAAATGTAGTTGTATGGGATGTGGCTACTGAAAAATTGCTAAGTACCTATGCTGCAGCTAGAAGGGTTAAAGATATTCATTGGAATTCTTTAAATGACTATCTAATGGTTGTCATGGATTCGGTGTTCATGAAATTAGACGTCCGCAATGGGATACCGATATCTACAAACTATATTTCTAGTTCATTACCATGGGGAAATGTGTTTTGGAGTAATTCAGGAAAGCAAGTAGCGTTCTTAGGATTTACAAAAGAGGTATGGAGTCCAGAAACCTGGACAAGAAAATATTCGTTGGAAGAGCATACCGATAATGTAAATTTTATCACCTGGTCTCCTGATGAAAAATACTTTGCAACTTCAAGTAATGACAATTCTTGTATTGTATGGAACGCAGCAACTGGCAAACAACTCTTTACGTTGCGAGGTCATAGAACACACGTAGGCGTACTAAGTTGGAGTCCCGACGGCTTGTATTTGCTATCCGGTGGGATGTATGTTCCTCCGTCGTTTAGATCAAATAGTGCAGGAGATTTTACCGCAATAATTTGGGATCCAATGACAGGAACATTGCTTCATCGCATGATGCCTCACAATGCACCGGTTATGGATTATACATGGCATCCTGACGGAACAAAAATTGCATCCGCCGGACTCGACAGCACGGTCATTATTTGGGACATTGCATCCAACGATACGGTGCGTATTTTTCGTGGTCATAAAAGTAGTATATATGCAGTAGAATGGAGTCCGAATGGAATAATGCTTTGCTCTGCTTCCGGAGACAGTACCGCTATCATTTGGAACCCTAATACAGGTACAACCATTAGCACCATTCAACCACAGTCGTGGAATACAAAGCTTGGTTGGAATCAATCAAGTGATAAAGTATATACAATAAGCTCAACGAATACATCTATTTGGGATGTATCCACCGGAAATATGCTCGTGTATTTTCCAAACTTTAATCGTGGTGCATCGTGGAGTCCGGACGGCAGTAAGTTCGCCTCACTCGGTAAAGATACCATCATTATTTGGGATGCTACTACTTGGGTTGAGTACTTACGAATTGTCATTCCATCGCATACGAACACCTCTGTTAACTGGAGTCCCGATGGCTCACACATTGTTCTTCTGGACAAAACCACGTTGAAGATATGGAATCTACAATCGAAAGCGATACTTTTTACTATCCCTAATCAATCGAGTTCATTACCAATAATACAATGGAGTTCGGATGGAAGTGAATTTTCTTTTCTGAATTTCAATTCTACAACTAGTATAAATTCTATGGACTTTTATAATAGCCAGACAGGGCTAAAGGTACGATCTTTCACTGAAAGTATCACAACCTACCTACAAAACTACTTGAGTCCTTCTGCATCACTGTTAATCGGTGTGAAAAGAAATCCTTCAATATCAATGAATTATATTACTATAATTGATGCAAAAACTGGGAAAGAAAAACTACTTTTTCCATTTCACACGTACGATTACCCAAATGATGTAACCTGGAGTCCAAATGGTAAATATATCGCCAGTTCAAACCGCTCGACTATAAAGATTTGGAGGGTTGAAGATGTAAATAGTGTTGTAGAGTCACTGCCCGTACTCCAACCGGCATCAACTTCTTTCTCTCTCTATCCAAATCCAACAGACAATAACCTCCATCTTCATTTTACAACAACTTCAGCCCTAGCGACAACCGTGCGTGTTGTCAATTTGCTCGGACAGGAAATGCTCACGACTCAAGTACCGGCAGCAGTGAATGAATGGACCCTACCCATGGGTCATTTGCCATCGGGTGTCTATCTCGTCGAATGGAATGGTGCTGTTCAAAAGGTAGTTGTCCATTAATAAATCGTACTTGGTACATAACAAAGCCCACGGTTAATGCCGTGGGCTTTTGTTTTTCTTTGATTATTTCTTTCTTAGAATTCACTTCATTTTCTCTCACTCCTTGATAAGATTCCTCCGCCAAACTTCTCCTTCGCTCTTCAGTTCAACCATATACATACCACTTGCTTGGTTATTAAGATCAATAGTGCAGGATTCTCCGCTGAGTTCTCTGTGCTCTAATTACCAGTGAATGAACGCAATGAATCACAATGACTTACAGCGAAACTACATATAAACCGGAACGTGGGCAAGGAGTATTAGTGGTAGTATTTATTAAACAACAGTAGGGGCAGAAAATCTTCTGCACCTACGTGTAGTGGTGTATTATTTAGATCCTTTGAAAATACTACATCTCAACGCAAAAGACCCGACAGGTCGAAGAAGATCTGTCGGGTCGTAAATGCTATAACCATTTTTACATAAACATAATGCTTTGATTTTACTTATGTACAATTATCTGTCCAACTATTGATGAACCACCAATAGTAAGCTTATAGAGATAAGCTCCAGTCGGAAGATAGGTTGTATCGATCCTAATAGTCTGATTACCCGATTCGACTTCACCATCAAAGGGAACAGCAACTTCTTTCATAATTGAGGAATACAAAACTAGTCGTACCTTCTCGGTTTTGGTTGTTGTAAATTGAACAGAAGTTTGTGTGATGGCAGGGTTCGGAGATACTATCACTTGGTGTTTGTACTCAGCGTTCTCCTTCACTGCAGAAATTCTCTCAGCTTTAATTCTTCCAAGAGTTGATGGAGTGGCTTTTTGAATTGCCTGCAAATATCCGGCAAGAACGGCAAATTCGGTTGTATCTCCTAATATTTTGATATTGGTAGGTTGTATTCCAATTAAACCAAAAAATGCCAGAACAAATTCATTGGATGCAATACTATATGTTGCTGCAGGATTGATTTGATTTCCACCAACTTCGACATTTAGTAGCCTTTCACCAACATTCGCCAATGGATTGTACGAATACTTCATTCCCGATACCTGAATGAGAAATTCATCATTGAGCTCGATATTAGATAGCCCGAATTCTAAACCTGCCATGAGTTCAGCTCCCATCACAGAAAACGTAGCCATGCGAAAGCCCAAACCATTGAGAGTATTGAATCCATATCCTACAGCGCGGAAAGCATCTGCTGCGACTAATTCACCTTTATAGAGAATTTGAGCCATCGAACCACCCGGTTGAACAGCTATATCAGTTTGAGCAAAGGCACGGTAAGCATCTGTTACTAAATTACCTAACTCAGTATCTTTGTTGCCGTTTTGAGTTAATTCTTCAGCCACTTCATGGATATCATGATCAGCTTCGGCAATTTTCTCGCTATAGACTTTTCCATAGACTGATTCTATATCAGCAATCAATCCTGCTACTACGGCGGCAACGGTAGGTTCTTCTGGAATACTTTGATCGAGCGTTGAAACATGTGCATTGAGCAGCTTGACTGCACCATTCGTTACTTCGAGTTGAACAAGACCGATTTCATGATAGAATGCTCCCGCTTGCACAATCGGTGTACCGTTGATTAT
Organism: Ignavibacteria bacterium; assembly: GCA_016720145.1. GTDB lineage: Bacteria > Bacteroidota > Ignavibacteria > Kapaibacteriales > UBA961 > JADJXV01. Next base: position 37,464 of record JADJXV010000003.1, read on the forward strand.
CATAGGTTTGTCTAACACGTAATGATCATGTCCACCAACAATTAAGTGCATCCCGGAGACGGACTTAGCAATTGATTGATCCCCTGCAACTCCCAAATGAGACAGTAAGATAATTACATCACAATCTTGGTCTTGTAAGTATTTGACCGTCGAATTTGCAATTTGAACAATAGCAGTATCTATCGATGCAGGTGCTGGTAAAGAGAGAAGATTTGTTTCAGGAGTCGTTAACCCGAATATCCCTACTTTTATGCTGCCTATCATTTTAATTGTAGAGGGTTGAATGTACTTTTTCAAACCCTTTACGGTGTCGTTTTCAAGAACTAAATTTGCTGAAAGAAGCGGAAAAGGTTGTCCTGCTGTAAATGCAGTATCGAGAGCGGTTTGCAGCGTTGCGGGAGTTAAATCAAATTCATGATTGCCGACTGTCATCGCATCAAATCCAATCATACCCATGAGTTGCAATTCTGCTACTCCATAATATTTTTGGAAAAATAAATCGCCGACATAGATATCTCCTGCATGGAGTGTGAGAACGTTTGGCATTGATGCTTTCGCATTCCCTATATAGGAGGCAGCACGAGCAATTCCCCCTATTGTACCCTGAAGTTTGGAATCTCGGGTGCCACCACTTGCGAGATTCGAGTGTGTATCATTGACATGAACAATAGTAAGTGTGTCTGCAAAGGTCACAGAAGTTGACAGACAAGCAACGAAGAAGAGTACGAGCATTTTCATAAAAATCATCCCAGAAATGAGTAAATAAATTTGATAAAGAATTATAGTCAGTACATTTTCATTGATTGATTTGGCATTTAAACCATCCTTCGTCGGTTAGAAGCTGTGCGTAAAAGCGTCGACCTCCTCTACTCTCAGCTTGCCACAAGTACCGCTATTTTCTACAGCAAAACTATCCTCTTTTCTTGCCTCTCTCCTCTACGTAGTGACTACGTAATTTGACTTTATATTTATATTACAAGAACTTACTGACGCCTTATCTATGAAGGGACAAAATATTTTCTACTTCTACCAAGTGTAGGATATGATCGTGATGGATTGGAATTACTATGTTCTACAAAAAATAAAAGACCCGACAGGTCGAAGAAGACCTGTCGGGTCGGGAGATGATTGACCGATGTATTTCATTCAACTATTTCAATCGACTCTATGAGACTGGGTTTGATTGGTATTGTTCGCTCTATTTTTAGAGAATAAAGATTGTATATTACTAATAAAGAATATGAAGTATGAGTATAGCCACTTTTATTCTTATTTTCGACAAACATTTCTATTTCGACTATACACTTATTTTGAAAATTACTACTTACTGACTGAATAAGTAGTATGGGTTTAAATCGCTTATACTTTTTATAGAAATACCCCAAAATTTCGTTTATGTTCAGAGTTTGTAATTTTTTGTCAATATAATAGGTAAGTGTTTCATTATATCGCCGTACAGTTGATTTGAATTTTGCATCAGATGCGGACTCCAGTATTGCATTCGTCGTTGCATCATTGACAAGAATAAGTTGCGTGGTGTCGACAGATTTATTGCGCAGTAGCTCAGTAAGTGAAGTACTCCATGTAGATGGTTTTTGACCCGCATACCGATGTATATCCTTTTGTTTTGCACCTTTAAAACCAACCAAATACAGCGTCGTATCTACTAAATACAATTTTATTATGTTGATGTGATTAGTAATTGGAATAAATGCACTGTCTCTTAAATTATGCAATTTTAAATCTTGACCACTAATGAGCAATATTGATTTTTGTGACCGAGCAGTATGAGCATTGGCCAATGAAAAACATGCTGTAATAAAGATATAAATAAGATGCTTATACATGTTTATTTCATATGGTGTTTAAATTCTACAATAGTACCTTACTCTTGGCAATTGTTGACTAAACGGCACTGCAGAAAAACCTTAGTAGCAAACGATTCAGACCTGAGAATCAACCGTATTTGTATAAAAGCAGGTATCGTTCCTAATCAATGGGTATAATCATGTAATATGGTTTACTTCACTGCGCTCCTTAATTCTACTGAGGTTTAACGTATGAGCGTACTATCATAAGGTGCTACAGTAGAAGTAATTACTGTAGATTTTATACTTCCCCAACAAATACAACTTTTCAATTACAACACCTCATCCCCTCTTAAACAACATCGAATTCGCCTCCACTTCAAACAAAAAATGTCGCGCAATTGGAAGTGAGAGTGGATTGTCGTAGTCCATTCTCTCGGGATGCCATTGCACGCCGAGGAGGAATGGCTTGCCGGCTGGGTCATTCCATTCAAATGCTTCAATAATACCGTCCGGTGACTGTGCCGACATGCGGAGATTCTCTGCAAGGTGTTCCACTGCTTGATGATGCGCGGAATTAATCTCACCTTCCGTGACTCGACATATCTTCTTTATTAGTGACCCACCTGCTACATTGAGCGGATGATGACTATCACCTTCCTTCGTACTCCTATGCTCGATATCACTGTAAAAGTCCGACGGAATATCGACAATCAAGGTGCCGCCGAGCGCTACATTGAGAATCTGCGCGCCACGGCAAATACCGAGAATCGGGATTTTCATCTCCTGCGCCTGTTCGATCACAGCAAACTCCAGCGTATCACGTTCGGCATCGATGAAACAGTCCTCCAATCGTTCTGCTTTGCCGTATTTGTCGGGCTGCACATCCGGACCGCCGGTGAGTATTAGTCCCGAACATTCCAGCAGCTTCTCCATTGCATGTTCTTGGTTTGCATAGAGATCGACAACTTCACATTCAGCGCCGGCTGCTCTCAGCCATTCTTCGTACTTCGCATATTTAGGGGTGCCGCTTGCTCTTGATATTGCTATTTTCATGGGTTTTCCTTTGTAATAATTATCAATACGTATAGTTTCAATTAAAAAAAAAAAATCAAACACTTACCAACCAAAGTCTCCTCCCGGGAGGAGATTTAGAGGTGGGTCAGCGCATTCATCATCCCCAAAAACTCATCCCGCTTATCCGCAATCACCGTTCGAATCGACCCACACAGCACATCAATTCCATGTGATTGAAATTCATCAATATAGGAAATGAGTTTAACCGCATCTTTCTCAGTAGTAATAATCGCCTGCGCGTTTGCCTGCTTGCATTCGGCAATTAATGTACTACAATCTGCCATCGTATAAGCATGATGATCAGCAAATTTGTAATGTTTGACTGGTAGAATCCCTTGTTTCGCAAGTGTCGCTTTGAATCTTTCGGGATGTGCAATAGCTGACACAGCAAGGAGTTGTTTGCGAAGTTGAATGGTTGAATTGTTCGTTGAATTCCCCGCTCTCAGTCCGGCTTTCGTGAGCTTGTACACACCGTTCCACTCGGTACGGATACCAATAATCAGCGCATGAGCGATGTCGGTAGGAATATCCTGCGGTGAAATTCCCTCGTGCAACGCAATGACATGCGCTCGTTTGAGTGCGCTCCAGGGTTCGCGCAAGCGACCAAAGGGCAAGAGCGCCTTTTGCCGCAGCGTAAACTCATCAACAATCACAATATCCATATCCCGATGCAATGCACGGTGTTGGAATCCATCATCGAGGAGGATAAGATTCGCTCCAAAGCGTTCGACGGCAGTGCGAGCGCCTTCAAAACGCTTCGCATTCGCTATCACGGGAATAGGAAAAAGGGCGGCATGCATCATGAGTTCATCGCCGGACTCCACGCTTGTCGCAAGAATAGTCATGCCATCCGACACCACCACTTCCCCACTCCCCGAACGCTTATACCCGCGGCTAATGACAGCAGGACGCGCCTTCATCGCAAGTGCCTCGCGCACAAGCATCTGCACAAAGGGCGATTTCCCGCTTCCGCCGGTGGAGATATTCCCCACGCTGATCACAGGCACGTCAGCATGACGCACAGCTCGCAAGCGGCGGTCATAGAGGATGTTGTTGAGGCGGACGAAGGAGGAGTAGAGCATTTTACAAGTAATTACCAGATATATAGTTATTTCTTTTCTACAATCACAGAGTGATTGTATGTTTGTAGAATATGATTCCCAAAACCATTCTTCAATCACAGAGTGATTGCATGTTTGTAGCATGAGATTCACTAACACCATTCTTCAATCACAGAGTGATTGAATGTTTGGAGAATATGATTCCCAAAAACCAATCTTCAATCACAGAGAGATTGCACGATTGTAGCATTAGATTCCCGAAAACATATCCTCAATCAAAGAGTGATTGTATGTTTGTAGAATTTGATTCCCGTCCCTAAGTTGTTTCCAACTGCCCGGACAGGAAATGCTGTGTTTTTTATGGTATTTAACCGTAAAATTTTATCGTGTTTACCCGTATAGACGTTGCATGCAACGTCTATACATTGGCAATGGCGTTATGGTATTTATTATTAATAATTACATGATATTTATCGTATTTACCCGTAGAGACGTTGCATGCAACGTCTCTACATTTGCAACGGCGCCTGTTCATTACACCGTGTTTTTTATCGGTTTACCCGTAGAGACGTTGCATGCAACGTCTCTACATTGGCAACGGCGCCTGTTCATTACACCATGTTTTTAATCGGGTTACCCGTAGAGACGTTGCATGCAACGTCTCTACATTTGCAACACACAAACACGAAATCTACGTTACATATTTGATTCTGCAAATTCACCCCTCATCTCCTCCTCACACCTCTCTAACATCTTCCCAATCTCCTCTCGATCAGCCGATTGCGAAATACGTATCGCCGGCAAAAATTCAAGGTCTATGCGCGTAAAAGGCAAGGGAATTTCGAAGGAGTCCCAGGTTTTGAAAATGATTTTTCGAGAGATATGTACTTTGCAAAGAACAAGTTCACTGCCTGATCTGCTTGCTGCGACCACTGCGCCTGGCTTGAAAATGTGCGGTGGTCCTTTCGGACCGTCTGGTGTGATGAGCACGACATTGCATTGTGCGGCTTCCGTTATTTGGTCGAGCGCTTCCTTGCCACCGACCGACGATGAACCTCGTATTAGTTTGTATTTCCATGAAGTTAAGAGACCGGCTAGAGCATCCCCGTCACGACTTAGACTCGTCACACCTATGGCATTCTTACCTGCGAAAAACTTCCAGACTGCAAGCATATTTCCATGCCAGAATGCTACTATTGACGGACTTTTAGGGATAATTCCGCTTACGCGAAAACGCCAAGTGAGTGCTACCAAACGCAGGAGCCACGATAATACTTTGCGCACATACCACTTCTTCATACTACAATCCCAATTGTTTGGATGATAGCTTCGGCAGCCCTTGCTGATGCGCCGGATGAACCTAGCAACGCGTGTATTTTCATGAATTCGTCCTGCATTTGAGCTTGTTTCTCTTGGTTTGTGATAAGCTCTACAACCAATTGAGCAAGAACATCAGCATTCGCATTGTTTTGAATTACTTCCGGTACAACTTCTTTATTTGCAAGTATATTCACCAATGATATAAACGGTAATTTGATAAGATGTTTGCTGATGTGGTAGGACAAAGGCGAGGTTTTATACATCGTCACAAACGGCATCATACAAAGTGCTGCTTCGAGAGTAGATGTTCCGGCTTTTACAATTCCCACTTGAGAAGTCCTCATTAATGCTTTGGAATTGGAGTGGATTTCCCAATTGGAAGGAATCATTTTGGTATAAACGGTGAGGTCAATTGATGGAGATACAGCAATTGCAAAGTGGTAATCCGGCAACTGCTTTTTAATGAGTTCAGCAGTTTGTATCATCACCGGAATATGTTTTTTAATTTCCTGAGTGCGGCTACCCGGCAGGAATGCTATTCTTTTTTCGCGGTGAAGCTCATTTTCCCTTGAAAATATCTCATTGTCAAGCAGAGGATGACCAACGAATTCTGTGGTAATGCCGAATTTTTGGAAGAATTCTACTTCAAACGGGAACACAACTAATAGTTTATCCACACATTTAGCTAATTTCTCGGCTCTTGCTGCTCCCCATGCCCAAAGCTGTGGAGCAATATAGTAGATCACCGGTATGTTCTTCTTTTTGGCAAATACTGAAAGGCGCATGTTGAAGCCGGGATAATCGACTGGTAGAAAACATTCCACATCGCTGTGTTCTATAAGATATTCGCATTTTTTGAGTAATTGCTTGAAAAAACTATAGCGTTTGGCGACTTCCCAAAATCCCACGACACTGATTTCATGAAGAGATACAATAGATTGCAATCCTTCCTTTTCCATTAATGAGCCACCAATTCCAATAAATTCCACATCAGGAATCCGCACCTTAAGAGCGCTCATCAATTTAGCAGCATGTGCATCGCCGGATGTGTCGCCGGCTACAATAAATATTCGTTTCAATGTGCTGATTTTTCTACTAAAATGAGGAATTCAATGCTATTAAAGTAAGAATTTGGCTTTGTGTTTGATGCTACGACAAGCTCAGCATGACGAATATCTAACATAATTAATAACAGTAAGTTACGTCACACTGAGCTTGTCGAAGTGTTCAATTACTTGCCAATTTCTTCTTTATAGTTGACAGCATTTGGACTGTGATTATTATCAGCAAAAATACTTGTTTTTTGTCGAATGCCGGACGAACCTCCGCCAATTGGAATATTCGACTTATTTTTGCAGGCAAATTTGTTCTACTTCCTTAGCCGCAATGAGTTTTTTAGTACTAATGGCACTCGCCGTCGCCCCCGGACTCGCTATTGCAATTTATGTGTATTGGCGGGATAAGTTCGAGCGTGAACCTCTTTCGCTGATGGTGAAATGTTTCGTGCTTGGTATGGTGAGCATCATTCCGGCGATTCTTCTTGAACTCCTTGGAACAAAAGTATTTGGGAATTATTCTCCGGATAATTTTTTCCAAACTGCATTTCATGCATTTGTCATCGTTGGTCTAAGTGAAGAATGGAGTAAGTATTTATTTCTCAAAGGGTATGCGTATCGCAAGTCTGACTTCAACGAACCCTACGACGGGATCACGTATTCCGTTATGGTATCGATGGGATTCGCAACACTTGAGAATATCATGTATGTGGCTCAGGGTGGATTTGAAGTAGCAATTCTGCGGATGTTCCTATCAGTACCTGCCCACGCTACTTTCGGTGTAATAATGGGATACTATGTCGGTCTAGCCAAGTTTCGTCAGCATTCCCTTCGATTACGGATGATTGGATTGTTCCTTGCAATGCTTTTCCACGGAGCCTACGATTTTTGTTTGTTTCTTAATACAGTTTCCTATCTGGTGTTAGGCGCGCTTGCTTCGTTGATTATTGGTGTGGTGTTGTCGCTCAAAGCTATCAAACATCATGCTGTCTATTCGCCGTTTAATCCGACTCATCTTGAATCTCCAAGTGATTCACTTGTATAATTTTATAACGCTCGTTCCAAAATCACGATGAATTACTTTCAATTTCTATTTTCAGGTTTTCTTTTGATTTCACTCTTTTCATGTTCAAATGCAGAACGTGATGCGAATAACCTCTATGTCCAAGCAGATAATCTTATCAAGAACAACGAATACGGAAAAGCAACAGAATTGCTCACCCAAGCAGTGAAAATCAAGCCTGATTTTGCCGGTGGACTGTATGTATTAGGTGATTTGTATTATCGAAGAAGTAGTCTCGACACTGCAATTGATTTATTCAGCAAGTCTCTTGCACTACAACCGGATAATTTTGATTGTGCTAATAAATTGGCGAATGCTTTAGGAAAAAGAACAGTATGACAAGGCAATTGAAGCATATAAAACAGCAATCAAGCTTCGTCCGGATTCTGTGCTATGTTATAATAATTTAGCTGCTGCTTATATCTCAAAAGGTGAATTTGACAAAGGAATTTCTACCTACCAAACGGTCCTTGACAAGCTCACCAAACTCTCTCCTGATTATACCCGCGAATTACTTCCCGAAGCCTATTATAATGCCGCTAATGCTCTCGCCCGCAAGAAAGATTATACTAATGCACTCCAGAATTACAAACAAGCACTCGTGCTCAGACCAAATTTCCCGGAAGCATTTTATTATATGGGGCTTACATATTACAATACCGGCGAAACATCGAAGGCAATATCGTGTTTTGAAAGTGCAATTAACCAAAAACCTGACTACCGCACTGCTCTCCACGATTTGGGTATTCTCCTCAACAGCAAAGGAGATTCTGCTGTTGGAAATAATTACCTTGGTCTTTCTGCTTCGTTTGGAGGTCAGTACGATGAAGCAATTGTACACTTCAATGCTTCAATTGACAAGAGTCCTACATTTGTAGAACCTTATTATAATTCCGGACTTACGTATGCACTGATTGGAGAAACACAGAACGCAATCAATGCTTTTGAAAAAGCAACTAAACTCAAACCTGACTTCTTAGATGCTCACTTGAATTTGCAGGCCTTGTATTTGAAAATTAAAGATGACGGCAAGGCAGATGTCGAACAACGGATTGTTGCAAAGCTACGATCAACTTCACAAAACAAATAAAGCCATTATTTCCTAATAAATTGAATTAAATGTACTTATACTTATTATTTATCAAACTCTCACGGGGATGTATTTCATGAAAAAAATTGTTCATTCAATGTTCGTTGCCGGTGTAATGATGATGGCAGCACTTCAATTCCATTGCGGAAATGCCGAAAAAGACGCTTCTCTCGAATTCTTTAAAGGCGAAACCTATTCACGATTCCAGGATTGGGACAAAGCTATCGCATCCTATAAAAAAGCTATTGAATCCAAAAGCGATATGCCGGAAGTATATTTCTATCTTGGAAATGCGTATGCCGGTAAAGGAGAATACGAAAAGGTCGTAGAATCGTATAAAAAAGCAATTGACTTGAATCCAAAATACTTGGATGCTTTTTTCAATTTGGGGCTAGCATATACAGCAAAAGGCGATTATGACAAAGGTATCGAAACGTACAAAAAAGCTATTGAAGTGAAGCCGGATTCTGCACTTGGACATAATAATCTTGGAGTAGCGTATCATGCTAAAGGCGACTTTCCAAAAGCGATTGAATCATATAATCAAGCAATCAAGCTCAATCCTAAGTTTGTCGAAGCATTTTACAACTTAGGTAATTCCTATTCGAAGATTAATAATTTCGATAAAGCTATTGAGGCATATACACTTGCCACACAGAATAAAGGTGACTATGCTGCAGCATATTTTGAAATGGGTGTCTGCTACAACAAAAAAGGAAGCACTGTCGAAGCGTGGAATAATTTTGGTCTCTTCTATTATTTCTCCAATCAATATAATCCTGCAATTGAGTCCTTTACGAAAGCTACGCAAGCTAATAAAGACTATGCAGTTGCGTATAATAACCTCGGTGTCGTTTATAATAAACTCGGCAATCAGGCAAGCGCGGTGACGAATTTCCAAGCTGCTGCGAAATTAGGATATGCCCCTGCTCAAAACGTACTTAAACAAAGCAATTTGTCCTGGTAATCCAACTGCAATATTACTTTACAAAATTCATTCAAGGACGGCAAACTGCGGCAACGCTCGTTTTTCCGTCCTTTTATATAATGTTCAACTTCCTTATTTTTACAAACTTATGAAAATATTCATCGCTCTTTTTGTATTGATATTGAGTGCTGCTTGTGCCCCGCTGACCATTGCTCAAACTGCTGAAGAACTCCACCGTTCTGCCATTGCACTCGCTTCACAAGGTAAATGTAATGAAGCAATTCCTGTCTATCAAAAGTCAATCGAACTCAAATCAACCGCCGAAGCTCTCTATGACCTTGGGATATGTTATGGAAATATCGGGAAATTCGATGAAGAAATTGCATGTTATGAAAAAGCTCTCGCAATCCGACCAAAGTACTCCGATGCACTTTCCAATCTTGGCAATGCGTACTCATCGAAAGGAAAATACAATGAGGCAGTCGTTACTTTTCTCAAGGCACTTGAGCAAAATTCCGATAACCCAACTACTCATTATAACTTAGGAATTGCTTATACTGCAATTGACGAAGATTATAAAGCAATTGAATCCTTCCGTAAAGCCGTCGAAATAAAGCCGGAATTTGTCAATGCTCACATCAATCTTGGTATTACGTTTAATAAAATCGGCGTGTATTCTAAAGCAATCGAATCGTTGAAAGCGGCTAATGCGATTACCTCCGACAACGCAGATATTTGGCGTAATCTTGGAAACAGTTATGCGTATGCTGAAAAATTTGAAATGGCAATTGACGCGTACGAACGTGCAATTTTCCTCAAGCCGGACTATGCAGAAGTATATAATAATTTGGGAATTCTTTATGCGACTAAAGGTCAGGAAGATAAAGCTATCGAACAGTACAAAATCGCCATCAACAAAGATCCAAAATTTGCTCAAGCTCATTATCATTTGGGAATTATGTACTATGCCAAGAAAGAAATCGATAAGGCAATCGAAGAGTACAAAACGGCCGTTCAACTACAACCCAATTATAATAAAGCGTATTTTAATTTAGGAATTGCTTACGCAGCAAAAGGTGACCATCAGCAGGCGATATCGTATTTCGGAGAGGCAGCGAAAATCAATCCAAAGGATCCGGTAGTCTATTATAATCTAGGACTTGTCTCTAGTAATGCCGGCAATGACAGTAATGCAGCAGGGTATTGGAATCGTGCTATCGAACTCGACCCAAAATATGCAGAAGCATATTATTGCCTTGGTGTGGTGGCAGAAAAACATAAAGAATATGACTCTGCAATCGAACATTGGAACATCGCCGTCAAAATCAATCCGCGCTATGCCGAAGCATACTATGCTCTTGGTCTGATATCAAGCAAACAACTTCAATTGGATGAAGATACGAGATTCTCCAATAAAATTAAATACTTCCAGACTGCAGCTCGATTCGGGTATCTGCCTGCGCAAGATTGGCTGCAACAGATTAATCAAAAGTGGTAATTGAGGATAGATATACAGAAAAGAGGGTGTTCACGTAGTTGAACACCCTCTTTGTATTTTTAGCGAGAATAATTGATGTAAATCCAAATACTATTAGAAAGTAATTACCTTCACCCACTAGACCTGACAGGTTTTCTTCAACCTGTCAGGTCTAGTGAAACCTGACCTGACAGGTTTTCTTCAACCTGACAGGTAGGGTGTACAAACATCAAATAAAAATCCCCCCTATATTTGTATTGCAAAATACTTAAAACATGGGGGGGAAGTGTCAAAAAAGACATTTAAAAATAAGGATAATCCTTGGAAGAAAAAGCAATTTCGAGGACTAAAACCATTAAGAAGCAGAATAAGAGAATTCAGGAGTTGATGGCTTCACGAGATGGCTGGAAAAATAGATGTAAGCAGAATGAGCAGAACGCTTCTCTTGGTCACTTTGATGATGAGAAAGCTGTTCGTCATCAGTATCCGATACAGATGGTTTTGCTGATGGTCGTATGGCAAGCGTATGGTCAGATGAGCCTTCGTTCTGTCCGTCATTGTTTTGCTCAATTGCAGATAGTATTGGCCTTGCATTGTAGAGTTCCGAGCCATAGCAGTATCCGCAATTGGCTGTGCAAGAGTGGGTATTATCGCATTCAACGAGAACAGAAGTCAGTACGTAACCCTGCTGAGCAATGGGCGCTTGTTATAGACGAGAGTATTACCATCGGTTCGGAGAAGATATTGTTGGTGTTGGGTTTAGAGCTGAGTACGTGGCAATTTACGAAGAGTTTGAGCGTAGAAGATGTTCGGGTATTGGCGGTGGAAACAAGTAAAGGTTGGAGCAGTGAAATGATAAGCCAACGCTTAACAGACGTAGGCAGAACGCACAACATTCGCTACGTTATCAGCGATGGAGGTATTAATTTAAAATGTGCTTTGCGCCTAAGTTCCCTGGTTCATGTACCTGATTGTAGTCATGTAGCCGCAAATGCGTTAGCACGTCAATACACCAAGCATGAGGGGTATATATCGCTCAGTAAATCCGCCGGCGCGTTACGCAGGAAGTGGTATTTGAGTAAGAACGTGGTGTATATGCCTCCTGTACAACGCAGTAAATCTCGTTTTCAGAACATATTCCCGACGATAGAATGGGCTCTTACGATAGTGCAAGAGTGGGAAAGAATCCCGATTGAAGTCCGCGCCGAGCTTTTGTTTGTCAAGAAAAATGAGGCACTTGTGGTAGAAATGTTTGAGCAAATAACGGTCGTCAATAGTCTCCTAAAGATATTAAAGGTCAAAGGATTTACAGCCCAAGCCAAGGAGCAAATAACGGTGCTAATCGATACTCTTACGACTCCGCGAGGTCAGCGCATACGCCAAGAAATTGCGACCTATCTAGCGACGCTTTCGTCATTGACAGCTACAGACGAAACGCTTGTGTGTTGCTCGGATATCATTGAAAGCTATTTTGGGAAGTTCAAACAAAAGATCAATCCAAACTCTCCACATTCATTGACAGAGTTTGTGCTGACAATCGCCAACTTTGCCGGAGCGTTTAATAAACAAGAAATCAAAGAAGCGTTGGAAAAAATTACGTGTAAAGACCTGTCGAAATGGAATAAAAACGATGCGTCTTTAGCCAAAAAACGAAAAAAAATATTCAACAAAAATGGGATGAAGAAAGCTGCCTAGTTTGTACACCCTACCTGTCAGGTCTAATGAAACCTGTTCGGTTTTTTTATTCAATTCTAAACAGCTCACCCGCGCATCGCAGCTATCATCTGTCTAACTGCCTGATCCATTCCCACAAATACAGCTCGTGCGATAATTGCATGACCGATGCTAATTTCTTCCATATTTGGTATTTGGCAGATTGGACGAACGTTTCGGTAGTCTAAGCCGTGACCTGCAGTCACTCTGAGTCCTGCTTCGGTGGCTATCTCGGCTGCTTCGAGGAGTCGGCGAAGCTCGAAATCACGTTCTGCAGCATTAATTGCATTAGAATAGATGCCGGTGTGGAGTTCGACGATGTCTGCGCCAACTGTCGCTGCAGCTTCAATTTGCAATTCATTCGGTTCGATAAAAAAACTTACCTCGATGCCGTGTTCGCGCATAATTGCAGTAGCATTCGTGAAATAATGAATATTATCAGCGACATTCAGTCCCCCTTCGGTGGTGAGTTCTTCGCGTTTTTCGGGAACAAATGTCACGAGATCGGGCACAATATCAATTGCAATAGAAAGCATTTCCTCAGTTGCCGCCATTTCGAGGTCTAATTTTGAATGAATGACATCTCTCAGTAATCGCAGGTCGCGGTCATTGATATGACGGCGGTCTTCGCGGAGGTGACAGACAATTCCCACTGCACCTGCAAGCTCTGCGAGTAATGCGCCTGTGATGGGTTCGGGTTCGGTACCTCCTCGCGCCTCACGCAAGGTAGCAATATGATCGATATTTACGGCAAGATTGGTCATAGGAGCTTCTTTCGAAATGATTGAATACTATTATCATTTTCAAAAATACTATAAGTCAAGGATACAATGGCACGCAGATGACGCTGATTTGTATGATTGAAGGATGATAGATGATATTATATAGGATAGTTTAAGGATGACACTCGCCCTGCGGCACAGGAGTAGAACTCAGCTTAGGACTGATATACGGGATGCCGAGTGACATTCCTCGAAGGATAAAGAGCACAGCGAGAGTAGCCATACCGACGGGTAGGAATTTGCGGATAGTGTTGCGCACATTCATAGATATGAGATTGGTGGCGAGTGATGCAATGAGCATTGTTGGGAGTGTTCCAAGACCAAAAAGCGCCATATAAAGCGCAGCGCTTGAGACAGATTCGGTGGTCATCGAACCTGCAATACCGAGATAGACGAATCCACACGGGAGGAGTCCGTTGAGAATGCCGATGCTGAGTAAGGATAGCATCGAACCATTACCAAAAAGGCGTCCGATGTTTTTTTTCAAGGGTTGTACAAGTGGTGCGAATATTCCTATTGACAGGAAATTTTGAGTATATTTATGCGGAATAAGTACTGCTGCAAGTATCAATACTCCAAGAATGATAGAGAGCTTTTCCTGTAATCCTGCGAGTGAGACTGCCTGACCAACAAAACCAAAAAATACTCCGAAGAGTGTATAGGTCATCACACGACCGAGATTGTAGAGTATCCTTCCGGCAAGAAACTTCCATTTCGTGCTGTTTTGCGGTAACGCAAAAGCTATTGCACCACACATTCCTATGCAGTGAAAACTCCCGAAAAATCCTATCGCAAATGCGCTCCACAATTCCATGTTTTAATAATCTCGAAGTTTTACAAACTCAAGCCAAACGCATCAATCGAGTAAGTATTCATGTTTTATAAAGAATACTTCATCTTCTGCTTTGCTGAGTTCTGCATCAAATTCAGCACTTTTGAGAATTGACATCTCAACAAGTCTACGATAATAGACAATTGCTTCGGATAAATTTCGAAGAAAAGCTTGGAAATAGACTTTTCGTTTTGTATCTCGAACAGGAATCTGCTCTTTTATGATTTGTTCTTTGAAGTATGTAATATAGAGATTCATTTCTGCTATAAATACATGCAGTCGTTGATTGTTTGTCATGATATTTGTCCTCCCGTAAATATGATCGACCATCGTTTGTAGCGAGACAATCTCGCTGAAATTTGCAATATTCGGACCGGGGCAGATCGTAACCGCGGTCAGATGTTTTAAAAAAGGTTCATCGTATGCAAGTGCTGCTGAATTACTAAGACCTACACACAAACACTCTTTGGCAAGCACCTCATTTTGTAACTTATCATACTCCAAATCCGGTAAGTGCTGGTCTTGCAAGTGTTTGAGCTTGAGCTTTTGATATTTGCGAGAAGCAGTACATATCGGCTCTTCCGTAAATTCTGTATTCAATGCCAAGTGTTTTTCAGTACAAGGACTTCCAAACTTACCGGCATCGATTCTCTGTTGCTTTTCGTGCGCGGACGTCGTGCCCTTTAGATATTGAAAACGCACGCCAAGTGGTGAGTTATTACTGAGAACAACGTCCGTCTCTGTGGCATCCTTTAACAATTGCAAGGTATGTTCATCCACCGTCGTTGCCTCAGGTACCAGCAGAAAAGGTGTGCCCCATCCTGTACTTGCAATAGCATAATTTGTTCGTAAAAACTCATCTTCAGATGCCGTTCCAATGCCCCCTTGCACTGTAATTACCACTTCAGGATATTTAGTGAGTGTGAAGCCAAGTTTCTTTTCTATTGACAACTTATAAATTTCAAACATAGAGTCTGTCAATTCTTTCCTCTTCGTTTTGAATTCCTCAAGTATCGGTCCGAGGAGAATGCCGTCGGTTGCAAAAGCATGTCCGCCGCAGTTGAGTCCGGATTCAATACGGAATTCACTCACCCAAATTCCCTTTTTGGCTAAAAACTTCCCTTGAATGAGCGCAGAACGGAAGTCGCTGACCTTGATGATGACTTTTTTATTGAATTCAAAATGTTCATTCGGGTCAAATGCGCTTGATGACTCAAGATAGGTAAATAGTCTTGGGTTCATACCGGCAGAAAATACGATTGAAGAATTCGTAAGATTGCTTTGCATATATCCGCGTAAAGCAGCCACAGCATCCGAACCATCTGGCACAATTTCACCGTCCTTTGTACGCTGCTCACGATCTACCTTGGTCATGATATTTACATCAATTCTTCCGGCTTTCAGAGCTTGACGCAATGCATCCTGTTTCTGAACTTTTTCCTTTACGTCAGTAGTTCTAAGCATTTCATAATACTGCTTTTTGAGTGTACTACTCGCCGGCAATAATTCAAAGTATTTTAAGATATCTGTGCCCTGTTCAAAAGGTTCGCTCCGCATTGCCTCCATCTGCCGCTCAACGATAGTATCCAATAAGTTAAGATAATCGGTAATCCTTTTTGCCCTATAATCCGGCTCATGAGTCGAAATCTGGTGGTACTCTTGTTCAAGAGCATGATAATAATGCTTCCGCATCGTTTCGATAATCCGATCTTCGACTATTGAAACCACCGAATTTATCCCATATCGAGCCACTTTCACAGGTGTATCAAGGGTAAAGGCAATTCCCATAACAGGAATATGGAAGGTATGTTCTGAAGTGCGATTCATGTGATTTTGTATAATTTTCAATGTGTTGCGAGTGAATTACTCTCTGTAATAATCACCCCAAAAAGACGAGAAGCCGTACTAATAAGTACAGCTTCTTGATGTTCACCGTACTGTAGTATAAGTATTTAAAGGGTTCCGCGACGCGCTTGTTCCGCTTCGATCGATTCAAACAATGCCTGAAAATTTCCTTTACCAAACGAACGTGCTCCCACTCTTTGAATAATCTCAAAAAACAAAGTCGGACGATCTTCAACGGGCTTGGTAAAGATCTGCAATAGATATCCTTCTTCATCTCTATCTACCATAATTCCTAGTGATTTGAGTACATTCAAATCTTCATGAATTTCTCCAACCCTATTTGCTACTGTATCATAATAGGTACCCGGTACATAGAGGAATTCCACCCCATTTTTGCGCATAGCAGTGATAGTATCGATGATGTCGTCGGTAGCAATGGCAATATGCTGACAGCCCGGACCTTCGTAAAAGTCAAGATATTCCTCGATTTGAGATTTTTTCTTGCCATGAGCCGGCTCGTTGATCGGGAACTTAATATAGCCGTTTCCGCTTGACATTACTTTGCTCATGAGAGCTGTATATTCTGTCGAGATATCTTTATCGTCAAAAGTGATAATGTTTTTAAATCCAAGGACTTCCTCGTAGAATTTCGCCCATGTATTCATCTTGCCGAGTTCGACATTGCCTACACAGTGATCGACATACTGAAACCCCATTTCCGGAGGATTATATTCTGAATTCCACTCGACGAAGCCGGGAAGAAATGGACCTGAGTAATTTTTACGTTCGACAAAAATATGCACCGTTTCGCCGTAGGTCTTGATACCTGCAAGCTTTACTGAACCGTGACCATCACTGATTTCGTTAGGTGCGAGATATGATTCCGCACCACGCTCGATGGTCGCCTGATAGGAATACTCGGCATCATCGACCCAAAAGGCAATTACTTTCACTCCGTCGCCGTGTTTTTTGATATGGTCGGCGATTGGATTATTGCTCGTAAGGGGCGTCGTAAGTACAAGGGTTATCTTGCCTTGGCGCAGAACATAGCTGGTGCGGTCGCGAACGCCGGTTTCGAGTCCGGCATAAGCTACCGACTGAAAACCAAAACATGTTTTGTAATACACTGCAGCTTGCTTTGCATTTCCAACATAGAGCTCGATATAGTCTGTACCGTTAATAGGGAGGAATTCTTCGTTTGATTGTGTTGACGTTTTGTCCTGATTAATACCAGAGGTAATTAGCATAATAGTATGAAATTAAATAATTGAAATAATTACACCTTAGTTTATGACATCCAAGACTTGTAATAGTCTTTGAATTCAATTTTTAACGCTTCTTCAGTAATTGCAAGCGGGCGAAACGGATCTATCATCACGGCTAATTCCTGCGTTTGGGTTTTGCCGATACTCCGTTCCATCGCCCCCGGATGAGGTCCGTGCGGTATTCCTCCCGGATGGAGCGTAATCTGACCTTTTTGGATATTATTCCGACTCATAAAATCACCATCGACATAGTAGAGAATTTCGTCCGAATCGATATTGCTGTGATTGTAGGGAGCGGGTATTGCCTGAGGATGATAGTCGTACATCCTTGGTACAAAAGAACATACTACACAACCTGCATTCTCGAATGTCTGATGAATCGGCGGTGGCAGATGCACGCGTCCGGTGATGGGCTCAAAATTGTGAATCGAGAACCCATACGGATAATGATAGCCATCCCACCCGGCCACATCAAACGTATGCGTGGCGTAAATATAGGGATACATCATCGCTCGTTTTTTGATCATAATTGTGTAATCACCTTTATGGTCATGTGTTTCGAGATTTTGAGGTAATTTAAAATCACGTTCGCAAAACGGCGAATGTTCGAGTAATTGCCCAAAATCATTTCGATAACGACGAGGCGTAAAAAGCGGCGCGAAAGTCTCAAGCACGAGCAAACGGTTGTCCTCAGACTCAAATTCAAGCTGATAAACCGTGCCACGGGGAATAATGAGGTAATCACCATATTCGAAGGGTATCACGCCATACATCGTGCGCAGCATTCCGCTGCCTCTATGGACAAACAGCATCTCGTCGGCGTCGGCGTTTTTATAAAAGTAGGACATTGTTTGGGTCGGAGCGGCGAGCCCGATATGCAAGTCACCGTTGACGAGCAATGTCTTACGGCTTTCGAGATAATCGGCCGATGGTGATACGTTGAATCCCTGAAAGCTACGATTCCTCAGATTATGGGTAATTGCAACTTTCGGCTCAACCGAATATGGCTCGCCTAATTCTTTCACAAGTGTTGGCGGATAAAGGTGATACACGAGTGAGGACATTCCGGCAAAGCCTTGCGTCCCTACTAGTTCTTCTTGATATAATGCTCCATTTTCCTGCCGACTTACAACGTGACGTTTTGCGGGAAAGGTTCCGAGTTTGTGATAGAATGGCATTTCCGTTCTCCTGATACTGTACAGTTCGTTAGTTCTTCGATATTATATAGTTACTTCAGTTTCTTCATAATAGGAATTGTTCTGTTCCTTCCACTCGATTTTTACTTTCCAATATCCCTTTGCAATGTCAGCAACTGGTATTCGCTGCACTCCATCACTACCTGCTTTCATGGCAAACGATTTATCTAACGTTGAGGAAGCTGGTCTATAGAATCTGATCGTACCTGTCGCTGAGTTTGGGATTTGAAAATCGATACTCGTAGCATCGGCGGAGAGATTCCACTGTACTTTTTTGGCTGCATCTCCCGTGCGTTTGACGGTCTCGATATGCTGCTGATACTGTAATTCCTGTTTGTAATAATCTTCGCTGACGAGATCAACTTTCTGACTAGAGGCGAAAAATACAAACCCGAGAGTACCGCTTGCAAAGAGACAATAGACGATAATAGTGCCCCATAGCCAGGGTCTGCCGCGCTGTTTTTTTGTTTGAGTTTCCATGATGAGTATATAATTAATTCAACTACTTAAGGATTTTCAGGACCGATAAATGATGTCTCGATTTCTTTGATAGTTTTCCCATTGGATAGGAGGGCAAATTTCACTTTTGTTTGAGATTTACTAAGCTGATCCATGGGGAGAGTGAGTATGAATCTCATCTCTTTAGCTGATTGATGCAGAATCGGCGAGAATGAACCAAGAGGTGTGATTGTACCTTGCTGAGGGTGAAGTAGTCTGACTTCAATCGGCAAGTCATTGTATGTCTTATTTACCCCTTGAAATACATAGAAATTAGCGTACTTATCGATTTCTATTTTTTGAAACATCGTACCCGGCTGTCTGAGTATCAGAATCTCTAATTCCGGACGAATTGCAAATAGATAGGATACCGTTGTAATTAATACCATTAATACGACTGCGTAAGCGATAATCCTCGGTTTCATTTTATGTCTGATACCATCTTTAATAGCATTAAACGATGAATAGCGTATGAGACCGATTGGCTTGTCAATTTTCGTCATAATCGTATCGCAAGCATCCATACAGGCAGTACAATTGACACATTCGAGCTGTATACCATTGCGTATATCAATACCTGTTGGGCATACATTCACACATTGATGGCAGTCGATACAGTCACCGCGTGGCGCTTGCTGCACTTCCCCGCCCTTTTGTTGAATTTTATCTGCTTTCGTGAATTTACCGCGTGGCTCACCGCGCTTGAAATCATACGTTACAGCAATTGTATCTTCATCGACGAGCGAAGACATATAGCGCCCGTACGGACACACCACCACACAAGCTTGTTCACGAAATCTGGCAAATACTGCATAGAACACAAAACTGAAAATAGTAATTGCCGTGAGACCTCCGATATGGCTACCGATAGGGTCGGTAATTATCGTTATAAGCTGTTCACTACCAATAATATACGCCAGAAATGTATTGGCTATAACAAAAGAAAGAAAGAAGAAGATGACATGTTTTGAGCTTTTTTTAAAGAACTTCATCACATTCAGCGGTGTGGAATCGAGGACTCTTTGTTTGGATGCACTTCCTTCAATCGCATACTCAATTTTCCTGAAGAGCATTTCCAAAAATATCGTCTGTGGACACAGCCATCCGCACCAAATTCACCCGAAGACTGCCGTAAAGAGTACAATTGCTACTAGCGCTGTAAGTAAAACCAATACAAGTAAATAGAAGTCCTGCGGCCAGAAAGGAACACCAAAGAGAACAAATTTCCGCTCGATGATATTGAGTAACATCAACGGATGATTCCCACCGACTTTGATAAACGGCGCTAAAAATAAAAAAGTCAGGAGAAACACACTCACGACTGTACGACTATTATAAAATCTACCGGAGGGTTTTTGGACATATATCCAATTCCGTGATCCATCTTTGTGAATAGTCGACAGGTTATCTCTGAAATCGCCTTCGGCTTCTGTTTGGTTGAGTATAGACATTGTTTACTTTCAATCGCCGGTAGTGCGTTTACATTACATGCGTACATTCAGTTACTTTATATGTAACAACAGGTTATAATTATTTTTTTGTAAATTTCACAGCAAACTTTCCTTCTGTGACCGTCTTTGTACCGGTCGTAGATGGATGTGTGGGAGATGGAACAGCACTAATTGTAAATGTCCCCTCTGCATCAGTGGATGTGAGCTTTGTAAATGTGATTGTACCAGAACCAAAAGTAGCACCTGCCATCCATAGTTTCGTGGTCGATTCAGTAATTGAAGCCATATTTTCTGCTGATATCGGTCCAATTTGATAGACACCTGTCGTCCTTGCGTCAGATAGCCCTATTGAAATACCAATAGTATTGTCAGTACCTCCTATGACTACATCTCCATCTTCTGAGGTTGAAACGGTGATAGTGGAATTCCAGTTAGCGCCATCAATCTTCGCGCTCATTGTATTACCGGTGACAGTACCTGCAGGCGTACTGTCGGTAGTCGAGCATGCACCTATACCTATTAACGACAATGCACAAAGCAACAGTTTTAATTTATTCGTAAACATATCAATTTCCTTATATAATTTAACAACTTATCAAATGATTTTGAGTGTATTTCAGGTAGAACTTATTAATGACCATCATTGTCATCATCTTCACATTTCAATTCACGTTCAGGATCAATTGGCTTTGCATCAGGAGGATGAGTATCATGGAGAGACAGTACATAGCTGGACACTTGGAGAAGTTGTTCCTCAGTCAGCTTAGCGCCACTTCCAAACGGTACCATACCTTTATCAGGAAAGCCGGTTGTGATATTTTTCATGATTGACTTCAAATCACAACCATGGATCCAATAATCATCTGTTAGATTAGGACCTACGAGTCCTCCTGCGTCATTTTTATGGCAAGTATAGCACAAATTATTATTGCCATCGAATATTGCTTTACCGGCTGCGAGACTTGGAGCATCGGTAAGTACTTTAATCTCAAGTTGTTTTTTCGGTTTACTTTTATTTATGGCTTCGGCGATTTGCATTTCTTGTTCGTACTCCTGTTTACTGAGCGGCGCCGAACCTGTTACATGATACATTACCATATATACAAGAGCAAAAGCGATCGTAAAGTAAAAACCATACAGCCACCATTTCGGTAGATTATTATCAAATTCCTGAATCCCGTCTGCATCGTGGTCGAGGAGCTTATCATCGTATTGTTGTGCCATTTCAGTTACTCCTTTTATGTAGTTGAACATGCTCCGTTTCGTCCGAAGTTTCCAATGGAAGTTGTGCCATTGTACGGAGATGATTTTTGTCTGCTCTAAAGAACCATACCAGCACGGAGATGAACAACCCAAAAAACACCATCATCGATATAATTGGATATATTTCAACACCTTGTATTGACTGCAAAATATTTCTTATCATAATTTTTCCTTTTGAATTATTATTATTTTTTAGCTTTAATATCTGTTCCGAGGCGCTGCAAATACGCTATCATCGCTACTATTTCTTTATCGGGTGATGTCTCGATTCCTGCTTTTTTAAGGTTAGCTGCAATCGTCTCTGCTTGTGCTTTCAAATCTGCCAGTGCTTGAGTTTCATAACCGCTAGGATATGGTACACCGAGCTTTTGCATGGTAATAATCTTTCCTTCGATGTGGGATAGATCTAATTTGTCATCGACGAGCCATGGATATGCCGGCATAATTGACTTCGGCGAAGTAGAGCTTGGCTCACGTAAGTGTCTGTAATGCCAATCATCACCATATTTTCCACCTTCGCGGTGAAGATCCGGACCGGTACGCTTCGAACCCCACAGAAATGGATGATCATACACAAACTCACCTGCTTTGGAGTATTCACCGTAGCGTTCGGTCTCTGAGCGAAATGGACGAATCATTTGTGAGTGACAGCCGACACAACCTTCACGGATATAAAGGTCACGACCTTCTAACTCAAGTGGAGTATAGGGAGTAACGGCAGTAATCGATAAGATATTCGATTTAATAAGTGCAGTCGGTACATATTCTACCACGCCACCGATTAAGACAGCAATAAAGGTATAAAATGCAAATTTTGCGGGCTTGCCTTCGAGAACGCGATGCCAGTGGGTATTTTTCTCTTCAACATGTTGAATTGGCGCTGCTTCGGCGTGTTCGTTGGCTACCAAGACACCTGCTTTTGCTGTTTTCCAGAGGTTGTATGTGCCAATGAGCGCACCGACGATATAGAGCGAACCTCCCACAATCCGAAGCGAGTACATCGGAATAATTTGTGTAACAGTTTCGAGGAAGTTAGGGTAGCGGAGAATGCCATCCGGTGTAAATTCTTTCCACATCAAGCTTTGGGTAATTCCACCAATATAGAGTGGAATTGCGTAAAACAGGATACCAAGTGTCGCAGCCCAGAAGTGATAATTCGCAAGCTTTTTGGAGAATAATTCTGACCTATATATGCGTGGAATGATATAATACAACACGGCAAATGCAATACCGCCATTCCATGCAAGCGCTCCTAAGTGAACGTGTCCTATAATATAATCGGTATAGTGTGTGAGTGCGTTGACGCTTTTGAGCGACATCATCGGTCCCTCAAACGTGGACATACCATACGCTGTGACAGCGACAACCATGAATTTCAAAACTGGATCTTCGCGCACTTTGTCCCATGCACCGCGGAGAGTCATCAGACCATTGATCATACCGCCCCAGCTTGGAGCGATGAGCATAATTGAGAAGACTGTTCCGAGCGATTGTGCCCAGTCAGGAAGAGCAGTATAGAGTAGATGGTGAGGACCTGCCCAGATATAGAGGAAAATCAACGCCCAGAAGTGAACGATAGATAATCGGTATGAGAAGACAGGACGATTGGCAGCTTTCGGAATGAAATAATACATCATACCGAGAAAGGGAGTCGTGAGGAAAAATGCTACAGCATTATGACCATACCACCATTGAACCAGTGCATCTTGCACACCGGCATACATCGAATAGCTTTTGAGAAAGCTTACAGGTAACTCAAGCGAATTCACCACATGCAGCAAGGCAACGGTCAAAAAAGTAGCAATGTAAAACCATATAGCAACATAAATATGCTTCTCACGGCGTTTAAAAATTGTGGCCATCATATTCCACCCGAACACGACCCAAATAATAGTAATCAAGATATCGATTGGCCATTCTAACTCAGCGTATTCTTTGCTTGATGTGAATCCGAGAGGAAGTGTGAGAGCGGCCGTGACGATAATAGTCTGCCAGCCCCAGAAGTGAATTTTACTCAATAAATCACTGTACATCCTCGCCTTACAGAGACGTTGAAGCGAATAATACACTCCAAGAAAAATTGCATTCCCTCCAAAAGCGAAAATCACCGCATTCGTATGAAGCGGACGCAACCGCCCGTAGGAAAGTTCGGCAAGTCCCCCTAAGAACGCAGGGAACACAAGTTTAATAGCTACAATAAGTCCCACAAGCATACCGACGACTGCCCATAGCAGCGTAGCGATAGCAAAATTGCGGACTATCCTATTGTCGTAGTCAAAGCTCTCAACTTTCATCAGACAACCTCTTTAATTAATTGGAAATATGAAATAAAAACAAAATCTAACTTAATATTATACAATACTATACATCAGTAATAGTGATCTCGGCATTTATGAGTTTTGATCCATCATCATCGAGTAATATCCTCACAGCAGGCGTAAATTTGTCGTCATATTGTCCGTTTTTTACTGACCAAAAGAACGCCATCAAAAAGCCGACTGCTACCAACAAGCTAAATCCAACGAGCATATAAAGCACTTCCATGATGTATTCCTATAGTTTCTACTGTTTTGTAAATTCTAATATTTACAGCGAAATTTTCTTGAGTTTCCGTGCATTCCATATCACCATACCGGTCGTGAATCCTATCACCGAAAGCGATGATACCGGCATAAAGATAGCCGCAACAATTGGAGTCAACATTCCCGTTACAGCAAATCCAAGCCCAACGGCATTGTAGAGTAACGACAAGATAAATGCATAGACAATGACATTTTTTGTACTCTTGGCGAATTTCAGAATCTCAGGAAGGAGCACTATACTCTCTGCAGACAATACTCCATCACAAGCCGGCGAAAATGACCCTGAACGCTCTGTGACTGCAATTCCTACCGTACTTTGTTGTAATGCTCCGGCATCGTTGAGACCATCACCAATCATTGCTATATTTTTACCTATAGCACGTAAGCTCTTAATAAACTTAAGTTTGTCTTCCGGAGACTGTGAGAATCTCATGTTGTGCGAATCGTCGAAGAACGGAAGAAGGGTTGATAATTCCCTGCTATTGTCACCGGAGAGTAAATAGAGTATATACTTGGATTTCAATCGACTGAAAAGTTCTACTAGACCTTCCCTGTATGAATTTTCTACCGAATAACAACCTTTATAATCTCCGTCAATTGCTAAAAAAACACCGGTAGTTGATATCTGTATCTGAGGAATGGAAGAACAGTTTCGTGAAATGAAATCATGAGATCCGGCCATAATCGAATGGTTTTCTATCTTCGCTTCTACGCCAAGCCCGGCGTATTCTTTGAACTCTTGGACTTTCAAACCATCTTGCTGAGGCATTTCACTGGCTATTATTCGGCTGAAAGGATGATTAGAATTACGAAGGCAGGTCTGGATTAAGCGCTGTTCATCAAAACTCAGAATAGTTCCTGTATAAGTAATTGAATTATTATGAGCTTTGGTCAGAGTACCTGTCTTATCAAATACGATTGTATCAATTGCCGCCAGATCAAGGACTACCGAGACATTTTTGAGATAAAATTTCGATCTACCAAGCATTGTTAATGCCCATCCAAGTGCGAATGGTGCAGCAAGTGTCAGAGCGCATGGGCAAGCAATTATTAGCACAGATGTAAAGGCATTAAGCGCAGTGACCGGATTGATCACAAGCCAATATATGGCTGCACTTACTGCAATAATCAACGTAGCAATAGTGAAGTATTTTCCGAAAATATTATTCGCTTCAAGGAGCGTTGATGGCTTATCTTTGGTGAATACTTCGTTATTCCAGAGGCGGGTCAAGTAGCTTTGTGAACATTCCCTTGTACACTCAATTTGTACAGCTGCTCCTTGAATACGTCCTCCTGCAAATACCTGCATACCGCTTTGCACTTCTAACGGAATTGATTCTCCATTCACAAAGCTATAATCAATCCAAGCAGTTTCTGACATCAAGATGCCGTCTGTCGGTATAATTTCTGCATTGCGTACTATCATTGTATCGCCAATGGTAATTGAGGATATACCGAGTGAAATTTCATTTCCATCTCGTACAATCGTCGCAGATAATGGGAAATAGGACTTATAATCACGATCAAAAGTCAGCGAATCGATGGTTTTCTTTTGCAATAGCTTCCCTATTAGCAAGAAGAAAACTAACCCGGTGAAAGAATCCATAAATCCGCTGCCGATTCCCGTGAGAATATCGATGGCACTACGTACAAATAACGCCGTAAGTCCAAGTGCAACAGGCACATCAATACTCATTGTCCGCTCGCGGATACTATACCATGAATTGATAAAGTAGTCACGTGCACTATAGACTAATACCGGAATAGCAAGTACTATGTTGAGTATTCCAAAAAACCAACGTAAATTTGCATCAAGTGAAAGCCCAAAGGATAGGTACTCCGGAAAACTGAGCATCATTGAGTTACCAAAAGCGAATCCTGCAAGCCCTAACTTTAGATATAAGTCATGATTCCTTTTTGACTTAATTGTTCCACCAAGATTACTGAGTTTAATTTCAGGTTCATAGCCGATTTTAGCAAGCAATTCAACAATAGTACTATATCTAACATCTTTGTTATTATAAGTAATAGTCACTTCTTTACGCAAGAAATTTACTTGGGAATGTACAATTCCCTCATTCAATTTATAGAGCTTTTCGAGTAGCCAAAGGCAGGATGTACAGTGAATATCAGGTATGTAAAAAGTAGCGGTCGATGTCTCTTTATCTGAATAATCTATAAGTTTTTGAGAAATTTCAGGATTATCAAGGTATTCAAATCTTTTGGAGCCGGTTTTAAAGAGTAAAGAAACTCCTGCATTTGAATCATAAGCATAATAATTACATAAATTATTATCGCGAAGGAGCTCAAAGACGACCTTGCATCCTGAACAACAAAATTTCTCTCCGGTTTCAAGGAAAATAGACTCTGAGGTACATTCCTCGCCGCAATGAGTACATTTAATCTTTGAATGTTGTAATAATGTTGGCATAATGCAAGTAAAATAGTATGGTCTAATTCTTAGTCCAAAATTACCGGAACTTGTATCGTTAAAATATGACTTTCGTCATAAATCTCGAATAATTTTAAAGAAATATACTTTTATGAAAACCCAACATGTAATTGTCGATTGCGATGATTGTGAAGTGCGTGACTCATCAGTTTTTGCTGAAATTCATGCTTCAGAATTGAACGTTATTAATACCGGCAAACACTGTAATCACTATCAAAAAGGAGATGTTATATTCACAGAAGGTAATTATCCATCTTCACTTTATTGTATTCATCACGGAAAAATTAAACTTCAAAAGCTTGGATCAGACGGAAGGGAACAAATAATCAGACTCGTGAAGGCAGGGGAAGTATTGGGGTACAGAGCATTATTAAGCGGCGAACAGTTCTATTCCTCAGCAGTAGCTATAGATGAATGTATTGTATGTATTATACCCAAAGAATCATTTTTTGAATTGGTACGGTCGAATGCACGATTAGCATTTAATATGATGGAGCTCTTATCGACCGAACTCAGACATGCTCAGATGAAAGTAGTAGAAATGGCACAAAAGTCAGTCAAAGAACGACTAGCCGAAGGGCTTCTCATTCTGCACCAAACCTACGGATTGCAAAACGACAAAAAGACGCTGGCAGTTATGCTTTCACGAGAAGAGTTAGCGACGATGATTGGGACAGCAACTGAAACGGTGATCAGACTTCTCGCTGAGTTTAAGCGATTGAAATATGTGGACTTTCGTGGACGTAACATCGCAATTCTCAATTACAACGCTCTCCTCAAAACAGCAAATGTCGATGATTAACCATTAACCATTAACCACTAACCATTAACTATTAACCATTAACCATTAACCATTAACCATTAACCATTAACCATTAACCATTAACCATTAACCATTAACCATTAACCATTAATTTTATGTGATTGATTTCTGAGAAATAATAATTCCTAACTGTTCAATTCTGTATCTAAGTTTAGCCCTCGAAATCTGCAATATTTTTGCTGCTTTAATTTGATTCCCGCCTGTAATTTTCAATGTCTGAAGTATAAAATCTTTCAATACATCACTCATCTGTGCTCCCTCTTTCGAAATCTGCAGAAAATGTTGTCCGGGTGCTAATTCCATAGCAGCTCGTGAGCCCGCTGTCGGCGCGCTCGGTGGGCGTAAAAAATTCAGAGATTCTTTGGAAATGACTGTACCGGTTTCAAGAAGAACTACTCTTTCAATGACATTGCGAAGTTCCCTGATATTCCCTCTCCATTGATAAGATTCCATCAGATCTGCTGCCTCGGGCGTAAAACCGGTGATTTTCCGACCAAATTTCTTGTTGAATTCATTCACAAAAGATGTAGCAAGTTCCAAAATATCGTCCCGACGTTCGCGTAGTGGCGGCAACGTCATAATCGCTACATTCAATCGATAATATAAATCTTCACGGAATTTTCCTTCTTCGACTAACTGTTCTAGATTTCTGTTAGTTGCAGCTATTACCCGAACATCAACGCTCACTTCTTTCATACCTCCGAGACGATAAAAAGTACGTTCTTGGAGCACTCTCAAGAGTTTTACTTGCATTTCAGGGCTTAATTCACCGACTTCATCGAGCAAGATAGTACCATGATTTGCTTGTTCAAATCTCCCTTGTTTTACCTTTTCAGTAGCACCGGTAAAGGCACCTTTTTCATAACCAAATAGTTCATTTTCAGCTAATTCTCGTGGAATCGCGCCGCAATTGATCGTAATAAATGGCCCCTTCGAACGAGCAGATCGCTGATGAATATACTTAGCGATAAGTTCTTTACCCGTGCCGGACTCTCCTAAAATAAGAGCAGTCGTATCATCAGCAGAGGCAACGATTTGTCCAATTTGTAATGCTCTCCGAATCCCCTCGGAATTTCCAATAATCTCCGTTGATTCTTCACGTCTGAGCCGCTCTTCGAGTAAATTCACCTGACGTCTGAGATCATAATTGGCAAGTGATTTTTCAACCGCTATTTCAAGCTGTTCCAAATCCAACGGCTTGACAATAAAATCCTCAGCCCCAAGCTTCATTGCTCTCACAGCCATTTTAATATCCGAGAAAGCAGTCATCATTACAACCGGCATTGTATAGCCGAATGCACGGATTTCTTCAAGAATATCTAAGCCATTCATGTGACCAAGGAATATATCTAAAAGGATAAGATCCGGTTGGGTCGAATCTAATTCATCTATTCCTTTTACAGGGTCAGTATATCCATGGACACGTGCATATTTTGAGGCAAGAATATCACGGACGGTAGCGTTGACGAGCGGATCATCTTCGATAATAACGATGGAGTATTTTTGAAGTGCCATAATTTTCTCAATCTATAACATTGTTTATTTATAACGAGTTACCGGCAATAAGTTGATTGTAAATAGCATTATATAATTTTACTTGCTTTGCGTTCAAGAAGCGGAGCAGGACGAATTTCTGATTGAGGTACCGGTAATTTCACATAAAATGTCGTGCCTATCCCTATTGTACTTTCAACATCTATACTTCCACTATGCTGATGAATTATTCTTTGGGTAATTGGCAATCCAAGTCCTGTACCTTCTGCTTTTCGGGTAAAAAATGGATTGAATATTTTGGTGAGGTCATCTTCTGAAATGCCAATTCCTGTGTCAGTCACTGCTATTACCACAAATTGATCTCCACGTCTTGTGATAAGCTCACGGTAGGATTGAATTGTAATTTGTCCCTTTGCTCGAATTGCATCTGCCGCATTGGTTAATAAATTAATAAGAACTTGTTGGATTTGTTTTGCATCTAAAGCAACTTGAGGTAAATCCTCAGCCAAAGAAACGTTGATGCTGATAGTTTTGCGACTAAAAGTTGACCGAGTAAGTTCGAGGGATGATCGGATAAGCAAGTTCACATCTTCGACTTGTACATTTGTCACCGCAGGTCTTGAAAAATCGAGCGTGGCTTCTACAATCTTTGCAATTCTTTCGACACCTTGAATCGCCGTTTGCACATAGACAGCATCGGCTGTTTCCGGTGCTATTTTCCGTTGTAATACTTGTAAATTGAGATTAATTGCGGCAAGCGGATTACGAATTTCATGCGCTACTCCGGCAGATAATTGTCCTAAAAGTACCATCTTATCTGCTTGGACCATGCGGTCGGTGAGGGCACGCTGTTCACTCACATCACGCGCATTTGCCTGAATCAAACGCTGCCCGTCATAGGTTACAAAACGTGCACTAACCTCTACCATGAGGTTCTCATTGTGCGGAGAATCGAGAGAAAGTTCACTTAAAATTGTCGGTGAGCTGGACTTGGTGAGCAATTTGAAAATTCTTCGAAATTGAGGAAGTGATGTGCCGAGGAGCTGAGTGCGGGGAATTCCGGTGAGGACAGAGGCATACTCATTGGCATCCAACACACTCCACGTCTCTGGTTGCACGATAAATACTGCATCTGCTGCATTCTCAAAAAAAGCTCGATACCATGCGAGCTGCTTTTCAAGCTGAGCAACTTTATCACGTTGCGATGAAAACGAAGATTGAAATGTTCGCGAACTCATACCCTCAACTCCTACTCAATAATAGTTAATCAAGGGCGAAAATACAGATTTTTTCTCGTTAAAAAAGAATAATATTCGCCAATTTCATAAATTAAAATTCATTCTTCAGTTTACGTTTACAGATTTGTTATTTAAGGCTTTACTTTTTTTTCAGTTGTGTCTTTTTTAGTAGTATCACTTTTCATAAAAGGTAATTCCGGGATCGATTTTTCAAGGCCAAAGGGCAAGGATAGCTTAATCTTCGAGACGTCAATTTTGGCATCCACCGGTAATTTATCTGAAGAAGGTAACGACAAAGTACCATCAGGCTTTACCATAGGAGGTATATTTTGACTGGGTAGGTCAACAGGTAGATTTGGTGGTTGCTGCACATTATAAAGTGCAGATGAATCGGATGTCATAGATTTGGGATGTTGTTAAGGTGGAATTGAATCTATATTGACTTTACTGACTTGATAAGCAGAATAAAACGCCAAACTTGGCGATATATCTTTTGCATAAATAGAACTAGAATAGCGCTCCATGAGCAGCTTATAATAAAAAATAGCACTGTCTTTAACTAATAGTTTTCGTTCGTAAATCCATCCTACATTATAGAGTGAGCGTGGAGCATAGACAGAAGTTCTGTATTTATCAGCTAATTTCAAAAACTGTTTGATTGCATTTTCATAATCTCCTATTGATCTGAATTTCGAACCAGAATGAAACAAATCCGCTACCGTATCTATAACTACAGCTTCAGTAAAACCTAATTTTTTCCGAGCTTCTTTCCCATATTCAGTCGTCGAAAAATTCAACGCCAAAATTTCCATAAGTGAATCTGCTACCTCTGGCTGAGCGACTGTAAGCATACGCACCACACCATACGTAAATCTTGCTTTTTCTTTATTTTTATCCGGGCAAGAATCCATTGCCGCTTGAAAATACTTCAATGTAGAGTCAGGATGTCCCAGCTTCTCGTGTGCACGACCTACATCAAACATCGCCGATGACCATTCAATTTTTAGAGAGTCGCTTTCAGGGAATTTAACGATTTGTTCGCTTAGTTTTCCGGCCTTTGAAAGTCTGTCTTCAATAGTATTCAGTAGTGAAAAATAGCTGGTTGCAGCTGCTTGAACCGGCGATTTCACTGCCGTAGCTTTCGCTAAATATACCCGCGCTTTGGTATAGTCATTCTGTTGATAAAATTCCATAGCTCTCTCAAAATACATTGAAGTAAGCGCAGGACTTCCGGGAATTTTTTCTCCATCTTGCTCAGCTTGGGTCAATTCTTTTTCTTTTTTCTGTAACCGATACATCCTCATGCGCTCAGCAAGTACATTCTGTGACCAGTCTTTGTAGTTTTGATTATGTTCTAATTCACTTAAAATCGGTTCTGCGAGTTCAAATTTTCCCATTTGATTATAGCACGATGCACGAAATAATGCGGCTTCAAATTCCGACAGCAAGTCCGGAGAATACTCACTCGCAGCAGCAAACTCCCTTTCAGCTTTTTCAAACTGACTGATACGATAGAGAATCGACCCAATCTCAATCTGCCACTTTGCTCTGATCTCATCATCGTCACATTGAGCAATTGCCTGTCGATATGGCCTGAGAGCTTCCTCCACATTTTCCTCAAACAATGCCTGCTCCGCCATGAGTTGAAATGCCTCTGAAAGTACATCGTATCGCTTCATCTGCCAAGCAACATCGACAGTGCGGGAGAGCATGTTTTTGCCGAGAGCGTACTTGCGTTCTATCAAATAACATTTAGCTTGAAGTAAATGTGCGTCGGGCGAGTATTCTCCAAGTGGATATTTATCAATAAGTTCGCTACACTTTACTTCAGCCGGCAACCACTCTGAACGGTAGAAATATGCCTTTGCCATGAGGAAAATTGTGCTTTCGATGTAGTTGGATTTGGGGTGGAGTTTGATGATTTTCGAACCCTTTATCAACACCGAATCGAGCTTGATTGCCACCGGCTGTAGCTTCGACTGATCAATCATCTGATCCTTAAGATACGGTGGAAGTTGGTTGGTATTGGCGACTTGACCAAAAGACGCACCACTGTCAAGCGGCACAAGCACACGAGGCTTCACTCGACGCTTTTCCTCGGTAAACGAGAATTCATCCTCCGTCTCGGTCATCAAGCGCTTTTGATTGTAATATGTATTAAAAAGCGTTGTAGAATTGTCGTAAAATTTGCAACCGCCAAAAGAAGCAAGTGTTGCAATTGCGATGAAAAGCAGACGGTTTTTCATAATATTTCCTCAAATATACAGCCGATAATCAAACGTTTGGGCAGTAATGGTTTTCCGCAAATTAATACTGAGAAATTAAAGTCATCAAACAAATTTTCACACACTTTCTCTATTTCAATCACATCATCTCTTGAGCCAAAACTCAAGCAGTTTTCTTTGAGTATCAGACATATCAGATACTTGCATAAGTGCTTTATTCACAGCAGGTTCCGGTTGAAGCGATGTTTCATAAAGTGTGCCATCGCAGAGTGCTGTAATCGTAGCGCACTTCCCTACTCCTATCGATTGCATCTCTTGCATAAATGTACTAGCAGACGACACACGTCGACCATTGACACACAAAATTTCATCATCAATGCCGAAACCCGCACGCTCGGCTGGTGTTCCGACCTCTACCTCACGAACAATCAATTTCCCCTGCTCATCTTTGAGAGAAACACCTATAAATACAGGTGCTTTTTTGGCTGCAAACGGACGATTTTCACCAAATGTGTTCCATGGTGTGACTTCCTTGCGTGTGCCCCACACCAGTCCAAACGGTTGCAATATATCGTTATACGGGAGTTCGTCTGTACCACCCATCCATTCCAAAAGCTTTTCTCGTATCTTGACACCAACGGCAAATTCTATACAATTTATAATATCATCTTCGGAAAGTCCACGTTCAGGGCGGTTCTTATACAATTCCCACATCGTTTGCATTGCTTGATCAAGTCTATACGTACCATTAGTTTGCGCAATTATCCACATATCAAGCATCATCGTCACGATCCCGCCTTTTAAATAATAAGACGGAAAACGGTTATTCATGTCCGGGCTGAGGGAATAGAGCTTCACCCAAGCGAGTAAACTACTGTCCTTCACCGACATAGCATGTCGACCGGGTATTCGTTCGAGACGACCTAAGTGCTGCTCAGATACTACGTTAAGATATTCCTCTCGAGTATAGAACCCGCATCTATAGGTCAGTAAATCATCATAATACGATGTAAAACCTTCTGCTAGCCACAAAAGCGACGTATAATTTTCATTGGAATAGTCAAATGGACCGAGTTCTTCCGGGCGAATACGTTTAATATTCCACGTATGAAAATACTCATGCACGAGCAATGCAAGCATCCCTTGTGCGCTCGATTTATCGGAGAAAGCGCTTGGATCGACTGCACTTACGTTCGACCTTGCATGTTCGAGGCCGCCTCTTTGACCTTCGCCGACGAGTAACATAAATACATACCTATCATACGGCAATTCTCCCCAAAATGCACGCTCCGTCTCGACGATCTGATGAATTTCACCCATAAGCCAATCTATATCAACATTTTGATTCCCCATTATAGCAAGCTCGTGCTTCGCACCGGCTATTTCAAACTCACGAACCGAATGATTCCCAATTTCAATGGGAGAATCAGCCAGAATATCATAATTCAACGCGCCAAGTATGAGTGGTTCGTCCTCATCAAAACTATGCTTTACGGGTGATAATTGAGTCGTGATTGTCTTCCAATTCGAACGGTCATGATGAAAATATACATGGTGATTTTCGTGAATTCTCTCCTCGACGAACATCAAGCAAGCCACCGGCATAATATAAGCATGGAAGCGATTGACATGAGAGGTGCGTACACCGCGTTCGTTGGCGAAGTAAGTGTATTGTAAGCGAATTGAAGAGGTATTTTCTGTAGAAACCAAGATGCGGTTTTTGGAGGTCCATTGCCACTGAAGCGGTGTTCCCAAAGCGTCGGTGACTACCACATTCCCCTGATGCGCCACCATTTCTCGGATTTTGTAGCTACCTGGCATCCACGACGGCATTATGAGAGCTGTTGAAGGAGCATCAATGGCGTCAATATGAAGCTCGACACGAATTGTATGCTGTGCAGCTTTTTCAAAATAAAGATGATATCGAATATTGGAAGTAGTATCGAGTAACTGTTCATCACGCTGCTCTATGGAGTAATTCTGCACTTTTGTAATTTCCTGTATAATTTAACTATTAATTATATATAATATTTATCGATTTCCAAAATACGTATTTTCCACAAAGTCATCTTGAAAAATTGACTCTTCTTTTTGTTCAGGAGTCAACTTCGGCGTGATATACTCACCCCCGGTCAAGTGGTATAATGTCGCACGATATTGCTCGATTTCATGGTCTTTTTTAATACTATCACGTTTGAGTTTTTGTTCTTGATCAGCTATCCATTGCGCATCTTTCAGCTTATTTTCTAGGGTAAAGGGCACTTCCAATCGTAGTCGTTTCAGCGATCGTGCCTCACGGTCGTAACGTAATTCCAACTCTTTTATTTCCAATTGCAGAGCACTTTCTTCGGTCGCAATATCAGGATAATTTTTCAACTTTGTAGGCACATCATCTAAGCAAATCACCGTATGTAATGCCTTCATTTTCTGAAGATTTTTCTTTTCGAATGCATCCTGCGTTTCTTGCCAGAATCGGGTAAATTCTATACTCTCTACATTTACATCAGGATGGAGTTTTTTAACAATTTCCCTGTAGAGTTTTGGCAACTCAATACTACCCTGTATACTTGCATTCGATGTTGCTTCTTGAGTATTCCCAACAAACGCTTTATTCATCCGTTTTCGGTAGCTTTCGAATTCTTTATCGACGAATGTATGGACGAGTTTCACGATTTCAGGCGTTAATTTTTCACCTCGCGCATGCTTGATCGACAGTAACTCCACACGACGACCGATTTCGGCTGCAACTAAAGTTTTTTGTTGAATTTCAATCTCAAGTGCATGAAAATGTTTATCGTACTGCTCAAGCAAACGAGGTCTAATGACATTCTGTAATTCGAACCAGTCCTTGAGAATTGACTGAATTCCTGCCTTGAGAGTACGGATTTTCTCCAATAATTCTTCCCGAATCGGCGAAGGGATGAGTTCAGTTTCTACCATAACACTCACTTCTTCGATAAATCATAGAATCTTTTGAGGACATCTTCAGCTCGGAATTCCGTCGTCTGCCGCGCTATCCACTCATAACTTTTAGCAAGCATTTCATCATATTTTTCATCAAGAGATTGTCTATTTTTTCTGCCAAGTCTTTTGGATGATGATAGGTTAGGCAATTTAATCCACTGACGAGTTCATGCGGAGCACAATTTGGATGTTTGAGCTCCAAATCCCTAAAACACATCACACTTCCATTTGCAGCAATTTCATAGTGTCGTAAGCAATCCCACCCTGCACGCTTGATAGTCACGCCAAATTTTGCTTCTCGCAGATTTTGGTAATAATCTTCTTCACGATCAAAAACATGTCCGGTTTTTCCATTCAAAGATTGCTTAAATTCAGGGAATTCAAGCACTTCTTTATCCACTATATGTTGGGGTAGTAGAGTTTTTTTATCTTTTCGTGTTATGCCCCATGTAATTTTTTCCTTTGGAATTGCAAAACTGATCGGTTGCACAGTCTGTGGCAGGAGCCATACTCGATTATATACTGCAGGTGGGATTAGTTTATAACGATAATAATATGATGATTTGGGCAGAAATTCACGCTTGAAATACATAAATTTCCGCGCCGAGGGGTGAATACGAGCTGTGTCTTCACCGTCTATCATAAAGGTATTATTAGGAGTTAACCATTTTTTTAATTCACGATACCATGGCTGAGTGCGCCATATTGAGCCCAAAACTACAAGATCAAAATCTTTGCGCTTTACGCGGTCTTCAATATCCATCCTATCAACGGGAATATCGGGTAAATTGCGCCAAATAGTGAAAAGCTTACCGTATTTTTTCTCCGGTTCTTTGATGGGAATCCCCTTGTACATCACTTCTTTTTTCGGGAAATCGACGACATCAGCGCCAAAAAGTGAACGAAAACCGTGAAGCATGCCATCTTCTAAATTATCACAACCGGTTGAAGTTAAAAAGAGAATTTTCATTATAGATTTGTTGAAGGGTCGAGATGTAGTCGTTCGTGAGATGTACTTTTAGACCATTGGCGTGCAAAATTACCCAATTCTCCTAATCTGCGCGTACTTTCACGTTTACAAGCGCTTTTTCAACAGCAAAAACAATTGAATTATAGTGACAATTCGTCGCCGCTGTCATCCCCATTTCACACATTACATTACTCGAATAGTAGCCGCCAAAGTGCTGCTTGTTGATTTCGTCTGCTTCTTCCTTTGTCGCCGATGCTGTTAATTCAGGGTAAATCAATCCCTTATCTCCGGCAAAACCACAACATCCAAGATTCTCGGGGATCGTTACCTTCCTGGCGCAACGCTTTGCTATCTCTTCCATTTTATCTGTGTGTCCCATCTTTATAAGTGAACAGTTCGGATGAAGGACAATCGACTCATTCTGCGCTTCTAGCTCAAGCTTGGGTAGCAGATAATCATGAATAAATTCAACGATATCAAGTATTTTCAATTTTGAGAATTTCTTCAGCGTCTCCCTTGAAACGCGGTCTATAGGTGGAGTCTTGGCAAAGAGCGAACATGAGCTCGCATCAATCACCACAGGGAGCTTCCCTTCTAACGTCCATTCCCAACAATCATTTACAAACTTCTCCCACATATCAATTCCCGATTCGGTGAATCCTTTTGAAGAAAATGCAAGTCCACAACACGTGTTTTGAATTTGTGGAATATACACTGGTACACGAGCAACATTGGCAATTTTCAGAAAAGATTTTGGAACATTATCTTTTCCTATTTGTCCGAAAAGTCGAGTCGTACAGCTTGGAAAATAAATAACTTGCGCGTTTTCTGGTTGAGTATTGGGCAACTGTGGCGGACGTCGCATAATTGAATTCCACTGTGGAATTCCCCCCCCGGAAAGTGTTGTTAGATGCTGCGATAGATTTTGAATTCTTGCTTTTCCGAGAATTTGTTCACCTATCCCTCCAAGCTTGAGTCCTAGCTTTGCAGCTTTCATTACTAATGAAAAATTACGCGCAATTCTTTTAGCTGCAAACACTTCCTTTGCCGAATGCTGTTCGCGTTTCCGAAGCTTGACAATTTCACCTGTATTAATTCCCACCGGACAAACCGTGGCGCACATTCCATCAGTGGCACACGTTTCGATACCGGAATACAGAAAATCGCGATTCAATTCTTCAAGCGCAAGTTGTTGATGTTCCTTTGGTAAGCGCTCCATTTCCCGCCAGAGTATTATCCGTTGTCTCGGTGTGAGTGTTAAGTGTGTTGACGGACATTTCGACTCGCAGAACCCACATTCTATACATTTGTCAATTTCAGGTGAAATTTGCGGAAATGATTTTAGATTTCTCAGATGCGCTCTGTGATCCGGCTCTATCATCACACCGGGATTGAGTATTGAATTTGGATCAACGAGCATCTTCAGCTGTTTCATAATTGAGTATGCTGCCTCTCCCCATTCGGTCTCGACATAAGGCGTGATGTGGCGCCCGGTACCATGTTCGGCCTTGAGTGAACCGTTATATTTACCAATCACAAACACAGCCAGATCATCCATAAACGCACCGAACTTTATCGTATCTTCTTCTGTGTCAAATGCTTGCGTCGCTACAAAATGTAGATTCCCATCTTTAGCGTGACCAAAAACAATTGCATTAACAAATGCATATTTTTTGAATAATTCATGTAAATCGAGCACAGCATCAGCGAGACGTTCTATAGGGAAGGCGACATCTTCATTCAGGAGTGCTGTTCCGGATGCGCGCATTGCTCCCACTGTCGGGAACATCCCCTTGCGGATTTGCCAGAGAAGTGCTTGTTCTTTATGATTGCGTGTGAAGTTTGGCGATAATATAAGTTCAAATTTTTCTATCTCTTGCCACGCTTTCTTCATTTTACTTTCTAATTCTTCGTGCGACGAGGCTTGAAATTCCACAAGCAAAGCGGTAGCAGTGGGCGATAATCCTGATAGTTCAGGAGGTGCAATCGGTAAATGTTCGACCGAACGCAAGGCAGCTCGATCCATTATTTCCAATGCTTCTGCGCCGGCATCTCGAAGTGGTACAATCGCCTTGCATGCGGAATGAATGTCAGGAAAATAAAGCATCCCTGTTTCTTTACAAGGCATATCCTCTATTGTGCGGAACGTCGCACTTGCGATAAACCCAAGAGTGCCTTCACTGCCAACCATGAGGCGACCAAGAATATCGGCCGGATGTTCGTAGTCAAGAAATGCGTTTATAGAATAACCAACGGTGTTTTTGATTTTGTACTTAGAGCGGATTTTATGGATGAGGGAATCATCTTCAAGAATGGATTTTCTGAGGGCGAGTATACCATTATAGATTTCGGGTGCTTCACGTTCAAGTTGTTGATTAGCAATGGGTTCTGCGGTGTCTATATACACACCATTCGGCAGAATATAGGCAATTGACTCGACCGTATGATAGGAATTATGTTTCACGCCGCAGCACATACCGCTGGAATTATTGGCAATAATTCCTCCTGTCATACAGGCGTTGATACTCGCCGGGTCAGGTCCGAGCTTGGCGCTAAATTTTTTGAGTTGTTGATTTACTTTTCCACCGATTATTCCAGGTTGGACTCGTACTTTAGAACCGTCATCAATAATTTCACATCCTTTCCAATGCCTTGATATATCGACAATTACGCCATGTGTTACTGATTGCCCTGAAAGCGAAGTACCCGCAGCACGAAAGCAAAGCGGAATTTGATGCTGAGTGCTCCATTTGAATAATTCTTGTATCTCTTGTATTGAATTCGGACGCACGACAGCTTCGGGAATAATTCGATAACAGCTTGCATCACTGGCGTACGAAAGTCGGTCTATCCATCTTGAATGAACACGCTCTGGCGAGAGAATTTTTTCGAGAGAGGATTGTATGGCGGAAGTAGATTTGGGGTTCACAATTAATAAATATTTTCTTGTTTTCTGCTGAAATATCAAAGCTTTAAACGAAGCCCAAGTCGCAAGGCAAAGCATTCGACCCGTGTTCGTTCATTTGCATTAATCTTGAAGGAGCTGAGAAAGGACGACTCAATATAGGGAACAAGTCGTTTAGTCGCCCGCCATTGCGCGCTTATCCCGACTATTAAATTTGTCGAAGAAGGCATATTCTTTTGAATTGGAATTGTCATGAGGGAATTTGGTAAGGACGGCATATATTCAGTTTCCATTAACAAAAACCCTACACAAGTAAATCCAACCAATTGAAATTCTTGCATCGACACAATTCCATACGTTAAGCCAATACCTAAATTTTGGAAAGAATTGTCAATTCCCCCATTATCCTCATCCGTTGATTCAAAATAATCATACCTTATCTGAAAGTGTATTCGCGACGAATCAGACTTAAAAAATTCAATGAGCGCACTATATGCATTACCATATTTTGTTCCGGGTTGAGAGACATTCCATACTCCCGCAACGGGTGAAAGTCCAATTTCAATTCTTTGCGCATTAGCGGACTGCAGCGACAGAATACACATCATGAGTGATACGAACAAACCTATTTTTATCATGGTGTTATGATGCAGTATGAGTTGAATATGGACTGCTGTATGTCTATACATGTTCAATTAATATCTTATACTTTCAGACGAACACCAATACGCATAGCCACCAATTCTACTTGCGTTTTTTCATCAGATTGGAGTTTGATAGAATTGAGGAGCGATGCTTCGATGTAGGGAGAAACTACTTCTGTAGCGTACCATTCAATACAAAGACCAATCGACAAATTAACCAAGGATGGTACACGACTGCGATAGGCAGTTTTTGTCGTAGTGTCGTATCTATACAATGCCGATGACTTTCGGATATCATGTGGGTCTGAAAGTAAGATTCCAACATTTGTATAACCTGAAAGACTGAATCTACTCACATCGATGAGCCGATATCGCACGCCTAACCCTAAATTTTGAAAAGATTTATCATCACCATCGAGCGGCTGGTCATTCCCATCAAATACATCATACCGCACCTGATACATGAGTCGAGATGTATCCGAAGCTCCATATTCAATGAGCAAGCTATAAGCGTTGTTGTAGCTTTCACTACCAAAGCTTGATAACCTGTAAGCGAGTGCAAACGGTGAAATACCTACTTCAATTTGCTGAGCTTTGACGGATACACCATGTAGAAGTGCAACCATAATAATGGAGAGTAATCCATGTGTTTTCATATAATTACCTGTATGAATCTGTGAAAATCTATTAAGCAAAATTACGGTTTCTAACTGATCTCTATAAAAACTAAAGCATTACAACTTCAGCAAAATACCAAAACGGAGCGCGATGACCTCGGGCTGCGTCTGTTCTATTAGATTTCATTGTAATAGAATTGAGGATCATCGCCTCAAAATAGGAGCAAGTGAATGAGTTGCTAACCATTCTGAATGTAAACCAAGCGATAGTGTAACAGAAGATGGTGCCTTACTCATAAGAGATGAAAATTTCGTGAGAGAGTCTAAGGTCGGTGTTGAGATTGGTACTTGATTAGAAGATGTAAACCCTACCGATGCAAAAGCCGTAAATGCAAATGATTCAAGAGTCAGAAGACGCCTACCGACACCTATCCCAATAGAATGGAAAGAGTTGTCATAGCCGGTGCTTGTATCGAGTTCGGCAGGGAAATAATCATATCGTACTTGAAATTGCAGCGCCGAACTATCCGTTTTCGCTACTCCAAGCAGAATTCCAAAAGCATTGTTAAAGGTCGGTCCTGCTTTTGGTATACTCCACACAGCCGCAAATGGGGACAATCCAATCTCGATTTTTTGAGCAATTACCGGCAGCGTCATCTTGGAGGTAATGATAACTACAGCTAACATTATCCATATTTTTTTCATACAGTTACTCCTACTATACGATTATATACTCCACAATTGTTTACAACTTTTACTTCCCCCCCACTGCCTTCAACTCCGACATTGTACACAATGCTCGCATTTCAATACCTACCTCAGCAAGCGCTTCACGACCGCCTTGCTCGCGATCGATGACACAGACACAACAGAGAATATTCGCTCCAGCATCACGTAAGTCTTTTGCACTGAGTACGACCTGACCGCCACTGGTGATCACGTCTTCGACGATGACTATCGGACGACCAATAATTTCAGCGCCTTCCGAAACCTTATTTGTTCCATAGCCCTTAGCACTTTTTCTCACAAAGGCAGCCGGCAATCCTGTTGCTAGTGACAGCGCGGTTGCAATCGGAATTCCACCCATTTCGAGTCCGGCGAGCACTTCGACATTATCCGGTAATAATGCTTTTAGATGTTCGGCAATCGCTGCGAGCAATGTGGGGCGACTCTCAAAAAGATATTTGTCAAAATATTCATTGCTTACTTTTCCCGAACGGAGTGTGAATGTTCCTGTGAGATGTGAAACTTCGAAAATCGCTTTGGATAATTCGTGATGTGTCATATATATAAAGATGTTATAATAAATATATTTTTGATTTATACTAGTAATATACTACAATTTTTCATCTGAATCAGTCTCCGAATTCAACATCTCGTCTAAAACCCTTTTAATAATATCCCATGTGAAACCCTGACGCTGCAAATATCCAATGAGAGCCATCCTTTGCTTTTCGTGCGGCTTGTGCTTCACTGAACGGATTTTCTTCTCAGCAGCTTTGACAGCTAGCGTAAAAGTGTCGTCTTTAGGGAAAAATTGTTCAATTGCTTCCAATGCCTGGAGTTCTGTGATGCCTCGCTTGCGAAGCTCCATCTTCACCCGACTCGCCGATGACGGCTTACGTAGCAAGAAATCCTTGACAAACATACGCGAATACTCAGCATCATCGAGATAGTTGAACTCCGTAAGATATTGAATTGCAAGGTCTTGTTCTTGTTGCGAAAAGGAAGTCTCCTGTAATTTCCGCCTGACCTGCATCTCCGTTCGGGGCTTGTACGTCGCAAAAGCAAGCGCACGTTGCTTGGCATCAACGATCCTTTGACGGAGGAGAATGGTGGTTTTGAGTTCGTCGGTGAGTAGCACTCCTTTTCCTAATTTGAACTCAAGTACCAAGTCCATCGAACATTCCAGACCTATCTCGTCACCCGTAAATACGATACAAAGCGGCTTTCGTCGGCGTTTCAAAATGCGAGTGATGATTGGTATGTCCTTCATTTTTCAAATGCTTGTGTGTTACTACACCGTAGTACTAATTTAACGCAAGAGGTGCAATCGGCTCAAGAGTTTGCAGGTAGAAATAAAAAAAAATCTCACGGTTTTTATACCGTGAGATTAATTGCAGGTTCAGTTTATTTTTTTGATGCTTTTTCGCTAGGAGGTTCGTTTGTCTGTGGAATAGATGGTATGATGTTCAGCACTTTTTTCACATCAGCTTCGAGTGCAGCGAACATCACCGGCGTGTCCTGTAGCATTTTTCGTAAGCCGTCTCTACCTTGTACTCTTTCTTCTTTGTAGGTCAGCCAAGAGCCACTTTTTTGGACGATTCCGTGTTCGATAGCCACATCAAGCATATCCCCAACTTTCGAAATTCCTTCATTATAGAGAATATCAAATTCCGTTTCTTTAAACGGCGGTGCTACTTTATTTTTGACAATTTTCACTTTGACACGATTACCGACTATTTCTGTTCCTTCTTTAATGGCATCTTTTCGTCTAATGTCAATTCTCACGGAAGCATAATACTTTAAAGCATTTCCACCGGTTGTTGTTTCAGGATTACCATAGACGACACCAATTTTACTTCGCAATTGATTGGTAAATATCACACAAGTATTCGAGCGACCGATTGCTGCATTTAATTTACGCATACCCTGGGACATGAGCCGGGCTTGTGAACCCATTTGTGCGTCGCCCATATCACCTTCGATTTCGGCACGTGGGGTCAACGCTGCTACCGAGTCCACAATTACTACATCAATTGCATTACTTCTTACCAAAGTCTCGACTATTTCCAAAGCCTGTTCACCAAATTCT
Source organism: Ignavibacteria bacterium (assembly GCA_016720145.1). Taxonomy (GTDB): domain Bacteria; phylum Bacteroidota; class Ignavibacteria; order Kapaibacteriales; family UBA961; genus JADJXV01. Next base: position 80,917 of record JADJXV010000003.1, read on the forward strand.
GGTTGGGACAAAAGCAAATTATTAAGATCCACACCCAAGCGCTGCGCATATTGCACATCGAGGGCATGTTCAGTATCGACAAACGCAGCTAACCCTCCGGCTTTTTGAGCGTTTGCAATGATATGCAAACAGACGGTTGTTTTACCTGAAGACTCTGGACCATATATTTCGCATATTCTACCCTTTGGCACACCACCTATACCGAGTATAGCATCAAATGACAGCGACCCCGTCGAGATCGCATCAATTGCTACCACATTCTGATCGGAAAGGCGCATAATCGAACCTTTGCCATATTGCTTTTCGATTTGCTCCATTGCAGTTTCAGCAGCTTTCATTTTGGCATCGCTGACTTTCATCGAACCGTTCTTTGCGTCGTTTGACATAATTATATCCTTCAATAAATATATAATAAATAAAAAGTTAGTTGTATTTTTTAATGCAGATGATTGTCATTGATGTGAAAATTAATACTACCAAATCTCAACCAGCGTATTGCATTAAAAAATGAAAGTCGATTGTTAAATTGTCGCCATTTCAATTTAATTCGACTCTATAATCGGCAAAATACTGATTTCGGGCTTGACAACCAATCAAAATTCTTTTACTATCGTTTGGTACTCTTCAAAATTCATGTATTTTTGTCGAACGTTTATTGCAAGATGCCTCTACTTCACGAAGCAGAAGAGAATAGGGAATCCCGTGTAATTCGGGAACGGTTGCGCCGCTGTAACGGGATACAACTCTTTCAATATCAAGCCACTACTTACCAGAGTGGGAAGGCACGAAAGACGAGGACGACCCCCGAAGTCAGAAGACCTGCCTGCAATACTCATCGTTACTTTATCATAAAGTTCATTCGCGCAAACGAATGTGATGAGGAAATGCCCATCTGACTTTCGAACCTGCATTTCCCCATTTCATAGTGCAAAATTACTGTTGCCTACTGACAACTGTCTGTCAGTTGGGTTTTATTTATTTTTTCTGGGATAATTTATGTTCTCATCTACCCTTTTGCGACCTTTTATTGGCGCAGTCAGTATTCTATTTATGGCATTAGCCACCTACTCAAGTGGTCAGTCCATTGTCAAGGTTGGTATGCAACCTCTTGCTATAATTCAGGTTGGAAGCAATGCACACGTCTTTTGCAATGGCTTTGATAAGAATTTTAACTCTATTTATGAACCGGATAGCGGTGAAATTGCTGCGTCGTGGTGGGTAATTGATACACAAACGCGGTCGGTACTCATGCATCGGGAATTTACCGATCGGTATTTACCGTTTCCATTCCGAATTGATCATGATAAATCAAAAGAAGCTTTTTTATTCCTAATGGGAACAGATTAAGTGCTTTTTTAATTCAATCTCAAGAACTCTTCAAAGATTCTTTTGTGGTTGTACCTGATTCTATCGGGTTAATATATGCCGTAAGTCTGAATTCTGATAATGAAATGGCACTTTCATGTAGAAAAAATTTTGATAAATCCGGTACATTAGTTTTTGCAGATCATGGTGAAATTATGGGTACTATTAGTACAAATGTGAACCCCCAACAATCAGAATGGTGTGAAATTACTTCAAATAAAGATCAAATACTTGTGACACTCAATGAAGGTGGATTTGGTTCTAATAATTCAATTTTACAACTTGTCTCAAATCTGGATTCAATTCCTGATAATATACAACTCGGTGACGGAGGTAACCATATTTTCTATCCTGCTAATGGATATGATTATGTATTTGTAACTGTTACGGGTTCGCATAAAGTCGTTGTCGTAGATTTGCTCAAAAAAAAGATAATGCAGACTTTTACAACCAATACTTCTGGCTATAATGGTCCTCGAGAGTCGGTACTATTAGGTAAGAATCTCTTTGTAACTACTTATAATAGTAGTATTCTAGAAATTAACAGTGAAACCGGCACACTCATCGCAACACTCAATTCCAAAGGTAAACCCGAAGGACTGACCGTCATTAATGGAAAATTATGGGTTGCAAATGCCTTTGGATCAGGTAGTTATACTCCCGATAGCACAGTTGCAATCTTTGAATCACCCTCGCAGTAGAAGAATATTATACAGAGAATAAAAACATTGCCTATCCGAATCCTACCGGTAATTCAACGACTATTTCAACGACGTTTTCGGGAAAAGCAAATGCGCCTGTCACAATTGAACTCTACTCTATTTCAGGAACGAAACTATTATCTACTTCAACGACTTCCGGTAGTAGTGGTGAGGTGAATTACTCGCTTTCGCTCAATGATATTTCGACTGGAACGTATTATGTGCGGGTAATTTCCGGGACGTTGGTGCAGGTGTCTCGATTGGTGAGGGTTTCGCAATAACTAACCCAAAAACCGAGGGCATCGCTTCTAAGAACATGCATTTACTAAAGAAGCGATACTCTCGGGTAAACCCAAAAACCGAGGGCATCGCTTATAAGAATGTTCTATTTTATTAGAAGCGATATTCTCGGAATATCGGAAAAGACATCAAATTGTTGATTACTGAAAAATAACTTGCAAAAGAGGAATTAGTTTGGCAATTTGTCGGTTGATGTTTTTAATTATTGGTGAATGTGAGCACTTAAAAATGACCAAATCAGTACCTACTCCTAAAATGCTACCCAAAACAGATCTTTTTTTTAATCGCGAACTTAGCTGGTTGCAATTCAATCAGCGAGTACTCGAAGAAGCAGAAGATAAATCCAATCCTCTCCTCGAACGCCTAAAATTTATTTCAATATTCAGTTCGAATCTTGATGAATTTTTCATGGTACGTGTCGCAGGAATTAAAGAACAAATCGAATCCGGAATTATCGAACCCTCCAGCGACGGCAAAACGCCCGAGCAACAGCTAAGTTCAATCCGTAAAGAACTCTTAGCGCTCGTCTCCAGACAAACTTCTGTCCTCATGAAAGAAGTGCTCCCGGCAATGGAACTTGAAGGGATCACCCTTCATTCTTTTGCAAAGCTCACCCAACGTGAAAAGGAATTTCTGCATAATTACTTTATTGATGATGTGTTACCCGTGCTGACTCCCCTCGCGCTCGACACTGCACATCCCTTTCCCAGACTTATTAATCGTAGCTTGAATCTCGCGTTTGTACTCCGGGACTATACGCTTGACAAGTCCGAACGTAAAATCGCCGTCCTACAGCTGCCACCGGTTCTGCCACGTTTTGTTCCCTTCCGACGAGCTTCCGGACACAATTTTGTCCTTCTCGAACAAATCATACAAGCACATGCCGAAACTCTTTTTCCCGGTCTGACAGTTGAAGACTCGTATCCGTTCCGCGTAACTCGTGATGCAGATATTGAAATCGCAGATGACGAAGCAAGTGATTTGATCACGGAAGTCGAAGAACAAGTCAGACTTAGACGTTGGGGTACCGCTGCAGTCCGCCTTGAAATCGAGGAAGAAACGCCAGAATATCTTGTTAATTTACTCATGAATTCCCTGGAACTCGAGCATGCCGATGTCTATGAAAATAATCGCCCGCTGAATCTACCCGATTTTTTAGAATTGCTAAAAATTGACCGACGTGATTTAAAAGATATTCCGTTCAATTCTCGTAAGTTACCTGAATTTGAAGATTCGGGTGAGGATATGTTTGAGGCAATTCGTAAGCGCGATATTATGGTGCATCATCCCTTCGATTCCTTCACCAATAGTGTCGTCAAATTCCTTCAAGCAGCTGCCGAAGACCCAAAAGTCCTCGCCATTAAAATTACTCTCTACCGCGCAGGACGATCTTCGCCTGTGATCGAAGCACTGAAGCAGGCAGCCGAAAAAGGCAAACAAATTACAGCATTTGTGGAATTGAAAGCTCGATTTGATGAAGAAAATAACATCTTGTGGGCTCGTGAGTTAGAACAAGAAGGCGTACACGTAGTCTATGGAATACTCGGTCTGAAAACTCACACTAAAATTGCTATGGTTGTTCGTAAAGAACGCACACGTCTGCGGACATATCTCCATCTTGCAACCGGGAATTACAGTCTTTTGTCCTCACGTCTCTATACCGACATCGGAATATTTACTGCACGTGAAGAATTTGCCAATGATGCAATTCATTTGTTCAATTCTCTTACCGGCTATTCACATTATTCCGATTGGCAAGAATTTACGGTAGCGCCGGGTAATTTAAAGCAGAAAATACTAGCGCTCATCAAGCGCGAAGCCGAACTCCATACAGCACAAAAGCCGGGACGGATAGTAGCTAAAATGAATGCGCTAGTCGATGAAGATGTGATCCGTGAGCTATATAAAGCAGCGCAAAAAGGCGTTACAATTCAACTACTTGTGCGTGGAGTCTGCTGCCTGCGCCCGGGAATTAAAGGTGTAAGCGGGACTATCGAAGTGCGTAGTATTTTGGGTAGATTTTTAGAACATAGCAGGATATTTTACTTTGCCAATGGCGGTGAACCTGAATACTATCTGGCGAGTGCCGACTGGATGCCTCGAAATTTTGAAAGACGAGTGGAATTGATGTTCCCTGCGTATGAACCACGCATCTGCGCCACTATCGAACACATTCTTGTCAATTACTGGCAGGATAATACCAAGGCGCATGTACTGCTTCCCGACGGTAGGTATCGCCGTCTTACTCCACAGAAGAACGAAGAAAAATTCACTGCACAGCATTTCTTCCTCGATGAAATACGGACAGGTAGCCGTAAATCTATCGCAAAAATGAAACGACTCAATCCTTCAACAGAAAAATAAACGTCCATGAATTTACCCTTACGCTTCGCATTCAGGTATTTAAAGACTTCTCGTAAGAATGTAAATTTTATTTCTATTATTTCAGCTATCTCCTTGCTTGGTATAGCCGTTGGCGTGGCGTCCCTAATATGCGTCATGTCCATTTTTAACGGTTTCCGTGACTTACTCCAATCGATGCTCATCGGATATGATCCGCATATCCGTGTTACTGCTCCCGCTACACGTAGTAATTCTTCCCTGCTCACTCTCATCCGCAATCAACCTGACGTCAAAGCTGCTTCGGATGTGGTTCAAGGTCGCGTCATAGTCATCAAAGGTGGGAATTCTCAAGTATTTATGCTCAATGGGGTGAAAAGCGATGAAATCGACGGCGTTTCCGGGGTGAAAGATGCTATGTCATTCGGTAAATTCGAGATACGAATGATTGATAATTTTTATCATGTCGTTATAGGTACCGGCGTCGCCGACAAACTCCGTGCCATGCCCGGCGATACTCTCACACTGCTTTCACCCTCAGAAATAGAATCTGCGGCTGTGGGATTTTATCGCCCCAAAGGACTATCTGCAATCGTTGCCGGCGTCTTTCAGTCAAATGCTAAAGAGTATGATCAGTTCTATTTATACGGTTCGCAAGAGCTCGGTCACAAACTCTTCGCTCCCAAAAAGATCTTTATCGATATCCGCTTGCATGACTTACAGAATGTACAATCCACCGCTCAAAACCTCACTTCCATCCTACCGACAGGCGTACAGGTCGAGACGTGGTTTGACCTACACAAAGAACTCTACGGTATCATGCAATTCGAACGATTAGTGTCCTTCAGCATTATCAGCATTATCGTGTTAGTCGCTGTTTTTAATATACTTGCATCACTCTCTATGTCGGTCGTACAGAAGCAGCGCGACATCGCTCTCCTCAAAGCCATCGGTGCAAGGAACCGATTAATCCGTAATATTTTCCTTGCCGAAGGAGTGATTATCGGACTCATCGCTGTCACAGCAGGCGTGGCACTTGGTCTCGGTCTGTGCCTCGGTCAGCAAGAGTTTGGTTGGTTCGGCTTGGACCGCTCGAAGTATATTATCTCAGCAATTCCTGTATCTGTCTATTCCGGTGATGTGATTGTCGTATGCGTACTTGCCTTACTCCTTTGCTTCGGAGCTACGATATATCCTGCACATAGGGCAGCAACAACCTTGATTTCAAGAGCGTTACGCGAACAATAAACCTATTATGAAAAAAATAGAAAAGCGCAATCATACATCATGATTGCGCTTTTTTTTCATCATCCGATGATTGCAGCCGATCGGAATCAGATGGGGGGTAAATTTTTGACACTTTAAACTAAAATCTTATTTTCGGTAACCTGAAGCTTTCTGCCAACTAATAATCTATCAATGACATCATATCTATTGTCGAAGAAACTAAGATACCATAATTAGTTATATACTATATGATTAACTTCATATCTGTATTATAGTTTTATAAATTAATGCTGTGAATGGAGAGCAACTCTGCCGCCTTCGCTGTCCATGAATGCTGCCATGTAGCCAATTTCCTCGTTGATGAGTGTTTTAGGCATGACGACGTTACCACCGTTTGGCTCAACCCTTCCGAGAATATCAGTTAAATCTTCACCTGCATTCAAGTAAACCATTGTTCCTGTAGCACTTGGCGCACATCCTTCACCGGCTACTATTGCTCCTCCTACTCCTTTGTCTTCACTAGGTAAGAACGCCATTTTATAGCCACCCATATCGGTTGTATATAGTTCTGTAGCTAAAATTGCAGAATAGAATTTCACTGCACGGTCAAAATCGGTTGCAGGAATTTCGAACCAGTTGATCGCATTTCTCATGAGATTACTCCAAAATAGTATGTAAATTTCACCAAAAGCACCTTGCTTTTGGCTACAATTGCAAAATTACTAATCCTAACTGACAACAGTCTGTCAGGAGTGTTTTTTCACGAAAATTTAACATTTAATGTTGGTTTAGCGGCTGGTCTGAGAGGTAATTACGAATATTTATCGACAACTTTTTGCGCTCCTTCAATAAGTATTCCTGACAATTCCTGAGGATGAATGACGGTCACCTTCTCTGCAAAAGATAGTACCCAACGTGCAATCCACTCGAGCGACGGCACAAGAAACGTCATCATTACTCCATCTTCATTTTCGATTTCCTCGACTAATCCATAATAGTATTTGGATGTAGCGAATCGTGCATAGCTCTTGGGAAAGTGCAGCTTCACTTCAATAGGATGTTCCAATCTCAATTCTTGCCTAATAAAATTCTTAATTGAAAAGTCCGGGCGAACGGCAAACGTATCCGGTAGCTTTTCCAACGTTTGAATACGATCTACTCTAAAATCACGTAAGTCAAGGCGCAAGCGGCAATACCCCACCAAATGCCAATGATCGCCGTAATACATGAGACCAAGCGGCTCCACATCTCGGATAGTTGTGTCATTGTTAGACTGAGCATGATATCCAATTTTAAGTACAAACCGATGGACCACTGCATGTTGAATATCATTGAGAATATCGTTGCTTAGATTATTGGAAAGCCATGGTGAGCGAGCCTGAATTGAAACTGATTCCTGAAGTTTTTCTAAGTATATTTTTTTATCTCGTGGCAGAATTGCACGAATTTTCAAGAGAGCTGAAATTGTTTGCTTTTGCAATGCCTCATCAGTGGTTTGCTTGAGAAATTCTCCACCTAGAAATAATGCGCTTGCCTCTTCCTCAGTGAACATGACAGGCGGTAAATGATAACCTGAAGCGAGGGAATACCCTACTCCTGCCTCTGCTGCTATTGGTACACCTGCCTCTTCTAATGCTCTGAAATCTCTGTAGATAGTCCGGACGCTTACATCAAAATGTTCGGCTAAGTCTTCTGCTCGGATCACTTTTTTCGTATGTAATTGAAGCACAATTCCAAAATATCGAATTAATTTGCTCATAGAGGATTTGAGTGATTGAATATGATCGTAGGTCTATGTTTGATAAAGATTTTTCTGAACAAAAATATGATAATTTCAGTCGATGAATGATGGTAAGCATCAACCAAATTGATGATTTGAATCGTTTACTTTCGGAGGATACAATGCTGTCAAGTATTTAGCCAAGTAATTATTTACGGATAGATTTTCGTACTTTTGCATTCAAAATTGTCGTAAATTTTTCTATCTGTTCTAAGAATTCATGCCTCATAAACTAATCGACGACTTCATCGCCGTTCTGAATGTCCACAAGCCTGAAGCCCGCAAAACAGCCGCTGATGACCTTTGGACTCGACTTTCGGGTATTACTCTGCCGATTACCCACAAGAATCTCGCTTATTTTCTCTACAAAGGAAATGCTGAATCCGTAACACTTGTAGGTGATTGGACCTACTGGCAGCCGGCAATTAAGCTCCAAAAAATTGATCATACCGATCTCTTTTACAGTATCCAGGAATTTCATCCCACTGCTCGACTCCAATACAAGCTAATTGTTGATGGTAATTGGATATTAGACCCCTCCAACCCTCATTCATCTATCGAAGGTTTTGGTCAAAATTCTGAATTCTGGATGCCTCAATATCATGACGAATCTTGGCTACAGCCACATTCTACCCTCGTCCACAGAGGTAATATCAAACGGTTCGAATTCAAAAGCAAGCTTCTTGGTCAGCTCCGTGAGATGTTTCTCTATACACCACATTATAAGCTTGAGAAAAATCAAACACTGCCTCTGCTTATCGTCCATGATGGAGCTGAAGCTATCAAAATTGGAAAATTCCATCAAATTCTCGACAATCTCCAATCCGCCGGTAAAATCCCGCCTTGTGCAGCATTATTTATTTCTCCTAAAGACCGTATTGGTGAATATGCACTCAAAAGTGAGTATCCTGAATTTTGCATAAAAGAAGCTCTCACTGAAGCACTCAAAATATGGAATTCCTGGGGAGTACCGATTGCAGATAGCCCGGAATTCAGATCAATTACCGGCGCATCACTCGGTGGATTGCTCGCTACGAAAACATCACTGCAATTCCCTAAAGATATTGGTGTTTGTATTGCTCAATCTCCATCGTATTGGTGGAATCAAGCTGAGATTTTCCATTCTCCCTATATGAAAAACGCATCGAAAATTGAGTTTCATTTGCAAACCGGCACCATCTGTGATGCGCAGGCAATGACTGAGTCGATGTTCAGACGCTTGCGCGCAATGGGCGCCGATGTCACCTATCAAGAATTCCATCAAAGCCATACGTGGGGGAATTGGCGCACTAATTTAGCATCTGCAATTCAATCGTGGCTTTCTCCAAACTTAGTCCCTAATCATATTTAATTCTACTTATAAGGTGTAAACATGGAATCAAAAAAAACTGTTTTATGTGTTGTAGGAGCACTTTTCGGTCGCCCGTTTTTGCTCGAAGCAAAGCGTCTCGGATGGAATGTACATTTGTTGACTGAAGAGCGCTATCTCAAAGAAGCATGGCCACGTGACCAAATCGATCAGGTATATGCTGTTCCCGACTTATTCGATGAAAAAGTCGTCCGTAATGTGGTTTGCTATCTGTCACGCGTTGTTAAGTTTGATAAGATCATAGGACTTGGAGAGTTTGACATTGAAGTAGCTGCTGCCCTTCGAGAACACACCCGCATCGGTGGTATGGGCGAGACGACATCACGCTATTTCCGCGACAAACTCGCCATGCGAATGAAAGCAGATGAAGATGGAATCGCAGTTCCTGAATTCACTCGTATATTGAATCATTCTGAAGTCAAAGAATTCATGGACAAAGTACCAACACCTTGGGTTTTAAAGCCGAGAATGGGCGCTTCGTCTGCCAAAGTAACGAAAATGTACCATGCGCAGGAAGTGTGGAATGAAATAGAGAAACTTGGTGACAAACAATCAAGTTACTTACTTGAAAGGTACATAGCGGGAGATGTGTTTCATGTCGATGCACTCGTGAGTGACTCAAAAGTAGTCTTTGCATCATGTTCCAAATACGGAATTCCAATGCTTGACCTTACCACTACCGGTGGAATTTTTACGACAAGAATGATACAACGCGGCAGTGCTGATGAAAAAGGACTCCAGAAAATTAATAAAGAAATCACTGCAAGTTTTGGTCTCGTACGTGGCACCATGCACAACGAATACATTCAGAGCAAGGAAGATGGTAAGTTCTATTTTCTAGAAGCAAGTGCGCGCGTTGGCGGTGCGAGAATTCCTGACGTTATTTTCCGTTCCACCGGACTCTGCTTGTGGCACGAATGGGCGAAAATAGAACTTTTACCCAAAGGTGAATACAAGCTCCCTAAGTTCGACAAAATGTACGGTGGTGGAATATTTACCTTATCTCGTCAGGATGACCCTGATTTGACAGCGTATAATGATCCTGAAGTGACGTGGATACAAAAAAAGAAGAATTATGCCGGGTTATTGTTGAAATCAGAAAGCGCCGAACGCATCGAAGAACTTCTCATGAATTACTATCCGCGTTTTGCCGAAGATTTCATGGCACATGTACCGATGAAATAATAGTATGTTAATTTTCTATTGTAAATTCAAAAGGCATCTCAAGCGAGATGCCTTTTTATTTTCAATTACTTAATCGCATCACCTAATGATACTTTCTTACAATATAAACTTGCTCAAGTCCACATTTTTTACAATTGCATTCAAGCGATCATGAACTATTTCTGCGGTAATTTCGATGCTTTTTTCCGTTAAATTGTCCGGTGCATTGAACATAATATCCTCTAATAAAGCAGTCAAAATTGTATGCAACCGACGAGCTCCGATATTCTCTACTTCTTCATTGACTTGGGCAGCTATCGCCGCTACTTTTGCAATTGATGCATCCGTAAATGTAATTTTGACACCTTCTGAAAGAAGCAATGCTTTATACTGCTTGATGAGTGCATTTTCAGGAATCGTCAGGATTTTAATAAAATCTTCTTCTGTTAAGTTCTTTAATTCCACTCGTATAGGGAATCTTCCTTGTAATTCCGGAATTAAATCACTTGGCTTGGCAATATGAAAAGCGCCGGAAGCGATAAACAAAATATGATCAGTCTTCACCGGGCCATACTTGGTGTTAATAGTCGATCCCTCCACAATTGGCAGCAAATCTCGCTGTACACCTTCTCGTGACACCGATGGTCCTGAATGATCAGATGATTTAGCGGCTACCTTATCAATTTCGTCTAGAAACACTATCCCTGAATTTTCACAACGGGTTATCGCTTCTTCAACAGCTTTTTCATGGTCAATGAGCTTGTCTGACTCTTCTTCTTCGAATATTCGCCGTGCTTCAGCGATAGTCACTTTCCGTTTTTTATTTTTCTTTGGCATCGAGTTGCCGAACATTTCCTTGAGGTCAATTCCCATTTCTTCAAGATTGAAAGGACCCATGATATGCATCGAAGGCATGGCGTCTGTCTCTACTTGTATATCTATAAGTCTATCATCAATAGTACCTTCGCGTATTTCATCAAGGATATTTTCTCGTTGTCGGCGGTTTTCAGCAATTTCATCATCACTCGTTGTATCAAATGAAGGACCGCGTTTCATCAGTGGAATGAGAATATCTTGAATTCGTTTTTCGACTATTTTCTTCACTTCACGGCGCACTTCTATAGCTTTTTCTGATCGTACAATCGCAACGGATATATCAGCTAAGTCTCTTATAATACTCTCAACATCACGTCCCACATAGCCGACTTCCGTAAATTTCGTCGCTTCAATTTTCAGGAAAGGCGCGCCTGATAGCTTTGCGAGTCTTCGTGCTATTTCTGTCTTTCCTACTCCCGTCGGACCGATCATAATAATATTATTCGGCATGATTTCCTCACGCATTATTCCGCTCACCTGTTGACGACGCCAACGATTACGAAGGGCAATCGCGACTGCCTTCTTTGCGGCATCTTGTCCAATGATATATTTATCAAGCTCTTCGACGATATTCCGTGGAGTAAGCTGTTGGAAAGAAAAGAATTGTGTTTCCTCAGGAACTGAAATTTTAGGTTTACGTTTTGCCATAGTTCAATGTTAAAGTTCTTCAATAGTCAAATTATGATTCGTATAAATGCAGATTTCGCCAGCAATCGCAAGTGATTTTTCTACAATTTCCTTCGCTGTCATTTCTGTATGTGAATATAAAGCGCGTGCAGCAGATAATGCGTACATCCCGCCCGAACCAATTGCCACAATGTTATCATCGGGTTCAATCACATCTCCTGTGCCACTAATTATCAATATTTTAGATGAGTTCGCCACGACAAGCATCGCTTCTAATCTGCGGAGATACCGGTCTGTCCGCCAGTCTTTGGCGAGTTCGATCGATGAACGTTCTAAATTACCTCGATGCTGTTCCAATTTTTCCTCGAATCTCTGTAACAGTGTGAAAGCATCAGCTGTTGCACCGGCGAAACCAACTAGCACTGAATTATTATACACGCGTCTGACTTTCTTCGCCGAATGCTTCATGATCGTATTTCCGAGTGAGACCTGACCATCGGCACCAAGGGCGGCCTTCCCATCACGGAGTACACCTACAACAGTCGTTGAACGTATTTCAGGATAAAACGTTGATTTCATAGTTGGTTATTGAAGATAATAATGTTATGTCCGTCCATTTATGTTGTAATAATCTCACCGTCACGCATCGTCAGGATACGTTCTGCAAGTGATGCTACTTCCGCGCTGTGAGTAGCCACTACAAATGTAAGAGCAAATTCACGTCGAATTTCTTGTATAATTGAGAGAATCGATTGAGCATTTGCTGTGTCAAGATTGCCGGTCGGCTCGTCAGCTATGATGAGCTCCGGTGAATTGATGAGAGCTCGTGCTATTGCAATTCTTTGCTGTTCACCACCGGATAGCTCCGACGGCTTATGATTACCTCGATGCGAAAGTCCTACTTTTTCAAGTAAGTTCTTTGCTTTCTTAGATGTTGAGGTAGAATCGTCACCCGCAATGAGGGCAGGCATCATCACATTTTCTAATGCGGAAAACTCCGGCAGCAAATGATGAAATTGGAAGATAAATCCTATGTTTTTATTGCGAATACTCGCAGATTGTTGAGAAGTAAGTTCTTTACCGTTATAAGTCTTATCTGCGAATTTCCATTTTACTTCTCCCGAGTCTGGAGTATCCAAGAGTCCTAGAATATGCAGAAGCGTACTTTTCCCTGCACCTGAAGGTCCAATAAGCGCGACGAATTCACCGCGGGCGATAGTCACCGACACATTCTTGAGAACAGAAGTGTCATTATGTGATTGAAGAGAATACGATTTAACGATATTACTTGCTTGCAGAAGATTCATTCGGTGTCGTTGTGATGGATAGTAGGGACATTATTTTTGTCAATTACTTCGGTACTGCACTTGATACAAATTGTGCTACATCTTTGGTAAATTGTATGAGTGACTCTTTGTGGATATACATCATGTGACCGGACTCATAATATTTCATCAATATATTTTTGTGGAGTTCGGCTTCGAGACCAAGATGATCCATCGTATATTCCGTAGCCGAAAACGGAGTAGCCAAATCAAAATAACCATTTGCTACGAATACCTTTAGGTTCTGATTCTTACTCATTGCTTCTCGTAGTTTATCGGCTACATTCGGATAACCTCGCTCACCGCTTCCCCAATTCCAAGGATGTACTTTACCGGTCAGGATTTCATACGGCAATTCATTTTCATACTGCAAATCAGTTCGCATATATTCGTTGAGCGCTGCTGTGAATGGTCCGTAAATCACGGCATCATAGCTAGGATCATAGTCAGGATTCTCACCTCCGGCATCGCGGTCTATGCCTTTGAATCGGCTGTCAAGACGGCCGACAGTTCGACGCTCTGAACGCATTAATTCCTTGATAAATCGAAAGATATCGATTCTCAAATTACTATTAAGTACAAATTCTTTGGATAGTCCGGTATAACGTGATAATTTATCGGCGATGAGTTTTTTTTCGGTGGGTGATATTTTATCGCCTTTTGCAAGAGCGAGCATATATTCATTCATTGTCCAGGCGCGTACTTCGTTGAGTGTTTTGGTGAGATTCGCTTGCATATCTGGAGCTAACTTCTTGTGATACCATGCAGTAGCTGCATAAGCGGGCACGTAGAGCAAAAACGGCATTTCATTACCGGTATTAAAACGTATTGTTTGAAATTGGAGTACCGTCGAAATGAGGATTAATCCATTTAATGTCATACCATAAGACTGCTGCAAATAGCTTGACAAGCCGGCAGCACGTGTCGTACCATAGCTTTCACCGGCAAGAAATTTCGGTGAGAGCCAGCGTTTGGTCTGAGTCGTGTAACGCCTGATAAAATCACCAACCGATGCTATATCTTCATCAATTCCATGGAATTGCTCATGTTTTTCTTCTTTAGCAGGACGGCTGTATCCTGTGCCAACAGGATCAATAAAAACAAGATCGGTAAAGTCTAACCAACAGTATTCATTATTAATTACTTTAAATGGAGGTGGCAGTGCATTCCCATCATTATCGAGAAGTACACGTTTTGGTCCGAGCGCGCCGAGATGCAGCCATACAGATGACGAACCCGGCCCGCCGTTGAAAGCAAAGGTAATTGGACGAGATTCAGGTTTTTCGCCATCTTTACTATATGCTACATAAAACATATTAGCCTTATGCTTGCCGTCTTCTGCAGCTATCTTCATATAGCCCGTTGTAGCTGAATAGGTTATAGCTTTTCCATTTATGGTAATTGAATGTTTGGTGACTGTAGGAGGAGGAAGTATTTTTTCTGGTGAATTATCAGTTTCTTTACCTTTATCTGGTTCGATCGGAGTAGCATCTGCCATAAAATATCCTTGAAGTATGAGAGATAGGAGTAGAATTAAGTAGCGTTTTTTCATAAGTACATCAGTTAGTTATTGAAATCAGTATGTTTACCATCGAATCAATTTCAGAATTTGAGTATTCGAATGTAAGATAATGAAAAATCATAATATCAATTCGAGTCTTATAACTTCTTTTAAATCAAATTATAACACAACATATAAATTAGAATTCCTCACCAATTTTCTTGATACAACATCTGAATTGTCTTCATTGTAATACATTCACTAAGCTTGAAAATACGAATCTTAGCTAATATTTATACGAATGACAAATACAATACTGTTGACTTCAAACTGTAATCGGCAAATATAATCTCTTTTCTGTAATTTTGCAGTCGCAATTCATTTTTTATTTTTCAGGAACACATCGAATGTCAGAAAATCAAAGTACGAACCCCAACGATTATGAAATTCTCATCCGCCGTTATGATAATGGCGCTAACTATGCATCGTATTGTCCACAGCTTGCCTACATGATCAAAGGCACAGCCCACGAAGAAGTGGAAAATCTCATGAAAAAGCATGTTTTAGAACATATTGCAGCGATGACAGAGGAAAAACATTAGCCAAATTTCAAACAACCTTTAACTCAATCTACCACTTTCATTCAACTGCAATGGTCAACTTCAGAGATGATTTTTCTCACCTTATGTCCATTTGGTGGTTGAGAATACTGGTTTTCATATTCATCAATGCAGTTGTAATCGGACATTATATTATTCTTGATGCCAACGTGAAATATGTTGAGCAATTTTTGCTTTTAAGTATGGTAAGTGTTGCGGCAGGTATAGAGTATCTGCGTAAAAAAGGTAATTACAAAACACTCGGCTTTTCGGTCAGCAGATTCATGATACGTGAGATATTCTCAGGCATCACATTGGCGATATTTAGTCTTGGGATTATTACCGCAGTTGCACTATACTTTGGTGCTTCGCTTTCAAATTCAAATTGGCATTCTGAATCGATACTATTGACTTTATGCGTAGCTACGATGGAAGAACTTTTTTTTCGAGGAGTGCTACAGCGTTCAATTGAGCAACGTTTCGGTGGTATCGTAGCATTACTTATTTCTAGTATTATCTTTGGGTTAGTTCATTTCTATTCAACATCGATTATTTACCCTGCATTTCTAAATATTGTTCTCGCTGGCTTCGTTTTGGGCGCGATGTACATGCTCACACGTTCATTATGGATGTCGATAAGTTTTCATGCAGCATGGAATTATATCGAATATTCACTCTTTGGCAGGTATCCTGACCCTGCAATATTTTCCGGTATCCATGAGAATTATCGGTGGTGGTTTACGGGGGAATATGGAATAGAACAAGGCTTGTGTACAACTATTATTTTACTTTTAATTCTTGTTCTACTCCCGAATATCACGTCCGTATCTCCATACTCGGCAGCAGCATTATTTAAGCAACGATATGCTGAATCTGTACTTACCAATTCCTAATAAATTAACGTTTCAATCTGATATAACCTTATGCTTGTACATACCTTTATCTCACTTTCGATCATATTTATCACCACTGTCAGTGTATCTGCACAATGGACGATCATGCGCACCGACGCTGATGTTTTGGTGCAAATCGGTGCCAAACAAATCTACAATCTTGAGTTCGACAGTGCATCGGCTAATTTCAATAAAGTCATACAGATGTATCCGGAGCACCCGGCCGGTTACTTCCTCGATGCAATGGTCGAGTGGTGGAGAATCGCTACTAACCGCCGTGCAAAACATTATGATGATCGATTTTTGGAGAAAATCAATAAGGCAATCGAAGTATGCGATAATCTCATCGAAAAAGATAAATATGACGTAACCGGTAAATTTTTCAAAGGAGGAGCTGTTGGGTACAAGGGTAGATTCTATGCGCAGCGTGAACAATACCTCAAGGCGGCTGACGACGGTAGGATCGGCTTCGATATGCTGCTTGAATGCCAGAAAATTGCTCCTCAGAATCATGATATAATGCTTGGAACAGGGATTTACAACTATTTTGCGGCCGTATTACCTGAACAGTATCCTATCTTAAAAGCTGCTATGTTTTTCCTGCCAAGTGGTGATAAGAAATTGGGAATATTACAACTTATCACAGCAGCAAAACGTGCAAAATATGCAACCACCGAAGCAAAAGTCGTGCTCCTCTCTATCTATTATCAATTCGAAAAAAACCCCACTGAAGCACTCAAAATCGCTCAAGACTTATTCACACTCTATCCGAATAATGCATATTTTCAGAAATACGTTGGAAGATGTCAAGTACAACTTGGCTATAGTGCTGAATATGAGAATACATGGCGAGATGTTGTCACCAAATGTATCGACAAGAAAAACGGATCGTATGACTTACTTTCGGCGAGGGAAGGTCTTTATTATGTAGGACTTGGGCTTATGAACCGTAATAAGCTCGACTCTGCACTACGGTATTTTTATAAATGTGATGAGGGTGGTCGTCACCTCGATGAAGATCCTTCGGGTTTTACAATTTCAGTCAATATGAAAATAGGCAATATTTACGACCTTCAAGGCAAGCGTGACCTCGCTATCATGCAATATAAAAAAGTACTTGCATGGAGTGAGAACAACAATTCACATCTATTGGCCAATGGCTATATCAACAAACCCTTTGGAAAATAACATTTCATATCGCTTGACCTCACTTCAGGTGATTGGCATAATCACTTTATTTTTATGGTTATTGAGCGCAAGCTGTACCAACCCGTTTGCACCAAAATTATCCGATAAACTACCCACAATCACCGGTCTCGGCGACCAACATACCGTTGAAGGGATCTTCCAAAATTTCAAATATGCCTATCAATTTAAGGACACGCTTACCTACGGACAGCTCCTCGCACCTGACTTTACTTTTACCTATCGTGATTATGACAAAGGACTCGACAATTCTTGGGGACGCGATCAGGACATGCTCACGACTGCAGGATTATTTCAAGCTGCACAAAGCTTGGAAATTGTTTGGAATGAAGTGGTTACGTCAATTGGCGACTCAGTCGTCAAAGATATTTCTCGGGGATTTAACTTGACTATCACGTTCAGTCCGACGGATATTTTGCGGCTCAATGGCCGTGTCGAGCTCCGCATCCGTCGTAATTCCATAGATGAGGTATGGAGGATTGTTCGCTGGCGGGACGAATCGAATTACTAATTTGACTATTTCAATGATTCAATGCAGTAAATTCAACTTTTGAACAGAATTACCCGAAGGTGTTTTGAGCTCAATCAGATATATTCCTGAAGCTATATCCGAAAAATCAAGCGACAACTGATGTTCACCGACTCTCCCATAAGTACTCACATAGAGGTCTTTGATTTTACTACCGGTTATATCGTACATTTCCAGTGAAATTCTACCCGGCTTTGACACGATAAATTCTACTACAACCCCATGATTTGAAGGATTCGGATACAGCTCGAACGACTGACTTGTAGAATCAGATGTCGGTGGTATCCCGGTAATTGGCGTCTTCGTAATTGGGAAATCATAAAACGTCAAAGCTCCCATTGAACGCTGATTGGTGATCCAGGGTCCCTCGTAAGGTGTGTCGGTGTTTTCATAATAATTATCCCGTAAATAAGTTATTTTCGTTGCAGTTGACTTAGCTGCAAAATGCACAAATACAGTGTCATAATTACTGCTAACACCTATAATTGTATCACTCTTATCCGTAGAAAATGCATCCTTGATATGAGCAGTAATATTCCTGAAGGGATACCGTTGCTCCACGAACATTCTCGTACTTTTCGGTGCAAATACCATTGCAAGTGTCGATTTGGTAGAATCAGTAAATCTCGCCGACTTTATCATTGGAGATTCTATTGCAATTGTATCATGCCATCCATATAAATCCCTCGCCATGAGTCTGAAAAAATGTTCACCCAGAATCTGATACCCTTCATACGTAAAATGACAATCCAAATGACCAAAAATACCTGCAGTAGCAAGTACTTCGACTTTTGGAAACAAATCCTTGAACGATCGTTGGAGTTCACGCAATTTACCCTGACTACTCCCTGCCGTACACCCTGGGTGAATTTGTGTAATATAGATACGTTCTAAATTCGGAAAATCAATATTCCAATGTTCATAGAGTGGTGTAAACAGTCGTAAATAATACGGATCAACATCTGACTCACCTTGATAGAATATCAACGCTTTGACTGCATTTGCAAGTCCTGATTTCTGTACTCTATACAGTAATCGTCCGTATAAACTACTCTGGTCTAGTGGATTAAGCTCATAGGGCTGATGTCTCTCGATATTTGTGCTCATTTCTCCTGCATTGATCAAGCATATAGGAATATTCATGTTCTGCATGAGTAATTTCTGAATATGAAATCCCCAGGCACTCACATTTGTCCCGCCTTGATTTGTTATTGCCGTCGATAAAGCCCAAACGGTATCTTCCGGCTTTTTTGAACTGTTCAATCCAAACGTACGGCAAAATTCATTCCTATACGTTGACTCCAATCTCCCTTGTATAGCATTAGATTGACCGTTAATAAGAAACACATCTCCGCTCACAATGTCCCTACGACGAGCGAGTAACGTGTCTTTCGAGGATTTTCTTCCATAGATTGCAAATGAATATTCGGATAATTCTGCATGAATAGTTGGTGCAAAATCAAATGCAGCATCTATGCCATTATAAACTAATTTTTGGGTGAGTCTTTTCATGAATTTGTTGTTCTTCTCAACAACAACTACAACAGAGTCGTACAAATTCTGAGGTATTTTCCCGGCTATTCGCACCACCGATGAATCATTCTTATCACGTGGATACAATTGCAAATCCTGAGGAATTGCAGTGAAAATTGGATTCTTTGGCAGAGAAGCCAATGGCCTGTCAATCGCATATTTTGTAAATAAATACTCTTCGACCGATTTTTTCTCTTCCGGAGTATATTCATGATCATACAGCATAAATTCCGCAAAATCTCCTATCAGGAAATTTGAACGTTGATATGCACCAAGAAATATCGTAGGATCAGTATTACTTCCAATATAGGCAGAGTCCATGAACTCACCGTCGAGATACTGCCTCACTGTCTGCTTGGCTTCATTGTAGATGACCGTCACTATATGAGGATGATACAAGATAAAATTCATATAAGAATACGAACTGTAATAGAAATTACCATGATTGACAATCAATGGATTGTAATACATCGTATGTCCATTACCACTCACAGAGTTATTAGCAGAACCAAAATTATTCAACTGAACGACAAAAGTTAGAGAATAATCATGCTTTACCGGATAAACCGACGGAGCATCCATGAATTGTGCATAGCCGCTGCCTCGAATAGCAGGAAGTCCATTGATACTGTTTTTTACTTGAAAAGGTCGGTTTACGACAAGCTGGCAATTCGCTACTTTTGTCGAATCAAGTGCATCCATCCAGGTAATTACCCAGCCGCTTGAGTCCTTGATCCCATAATCGGCTTTGAGCCAAAGTAGATTTCCTGCGATTGGTTGTGCAGATATATGTACTATCCCAATAAACATACAAAACACCACAACTATTACTTTTATCATAACGTTACCTTGATATTGACCATTGTTTAGTCGTCGTAAATTGATTACCAAATGAATTTTTAACGGTAATCGTGAATTCTATATTTTTCTGCCAATTGACTTCTGTGGGAAACGAACAAAATGCCTGCACAATGACTGCACCGCTATTTTTACGTACCAAGCTAACAGATTGTGAGGTGAATTTTGTTTGCTTGCCATTTTCCTCCGACGCTATTATTTCTATTTTGCAACGGCTTGGTGGTAGATAGTCTGAAAATTCTATCATAAGCGCAGGAGAATTATCATTAATTTTATAGAATTCTGCGCCTTTGAATTCCGGCTGGTCTTCGAGTGAAATACGCTGAATCTCTGTGCTGTTTTTCAAGTGGTCTTCATGCACAGAATTGAGAGTAATTGTCTGCGAAATTCTCTGCCGACTCTTATCCTGGACGAACCACGGAATTTCCTTCATTGTCTGGCTTTTGACACTCACCACGCCGTCACCGCTTTCGAATAATGACTCCACTCCAAAACCCAACACACCCATCACCCGTCGAAGAATTTCCTGCACAGCAGTTTTATTAAGTCCTTTTGTTTCTTTGAGTAATTGTACATCACCCACTACACTCACATATTCTACATCAAGCGGATGAGGTGCATAGCCGAGCTTTTGCAGATAGACGCCACCATCCTCCGGTCGTCGTAAATCTCGCACAGCATACGCATCAAAAGGCACGTCACTTTCGGCTGATTTGAAGATATTGAGCGCCTGCTCGAGGAGGAATTTGGAAGCAAAATTTGGATCGTCTTTGAGCTTGGAAGTGAGGGCTGATTTCCAATTCCATGCTTTTGCAAATGCAGAACCTTGATGAGGTGTGCCGATGGTAATTAAACGCTGTACTCTATGATCCGAAATATGACGGGTAAGATAGCTTCTACTCGCGAGACCGCCCATGCTATAGCCGATGAGAATCACCTTTTCCGAGTTAGTACGCTTGAGTACAAGTGTAATATATTGTTCGAGTTCCATACGCCAAGACTCTACAGAATCTATCGGATTACTAAATGACACTGTAAAGAAATCAGCAGGGTCTGAATTGTCCTGCGATCCACGGCCTGGTTCGAGAATACATCGACCGTTATGTTTCTTGAGTACTCCTCCGAACTGTAAGCCGAGTTCTTTTTCATAATACTTCACAGCATGAGAATCCCATACAGTGGACTTTTGCCCAAGACCATGAACGAGAATTATCGGATATGGAATTTGTGAAGAAGTAAAGCGCGATGTACCGCCAAACTGTTGTAAATGATTGAGGGTAGGAACAGTTGAGCAATTACTCAGCAGAAGCACGCTGGCTAACCAAAGAATAGTATTTTTTAGGTTCATTGAGTCATCTTTACAAAACTTCCATGAAACTTTTGATTGCCCGACATGCCTTCTATGTAGTATGCCCCTGATGCCAAGACACTTACATCAATATCTACTCCGTAGCTTTGATTAAAGCGTAGAGATGGCTCATATTGTCTGCCTTCGATTGAGAAGATTTTGAGCGAATTGATTTCTTTTGAATGGATGGACACCGTGCATTTTGTCGTGCAGGGATTGGGTGAGATCAATGGTGCTGTTTCAGACAAAGATGGTGAGTTAATAAATGAAATTTTATTTACTAAATGTGGTAAAAACATAGGGAACATTGCCTCTGCGGATACGCCGAACCATGAAGACAATAGCGTAGCATATATTTGACGGAAATCAGTGTCGAATCGAAGATTTCCATCTGCATCAAGATTATTCAAATCCGGATTTTTTCCATAAAGACCACCTTTTATATTCGATCCGATGACAAATACAGGACCTGCAGCTCCATGATCTGTGCCAGAGCCGGTCGGTGCAAGTCTTCGACCGAATTCTGAATATAATACTAACACAATTCGGTCAGCAATTCCAAGGTTTTCAATATCTTGCTGAAACGCACCTACTGCTGAATCGATAATCTTCAACGCTTGATCATGATAGAGTATCAGACCTTCGTGATTATCAAACATATTATCGGTGACTAATGAAAATACACTTGATTCCAAGCCCGAAGCCACCAATCGAGCAACATGTGCCAAATCCTCACCAACTGTATTATTTTTAGGGTATTGCAATGTATTCTTTACAGAATTTTCTTCAATTGCAGTGAGTGTTTTTAGATACACATGCGATTGATTCTGCATGGTTAGCACATAATCCTGTTCTCGCTTTGATCCAAAGGTAGCCTTGGTTGAATTTCCCGGCTTTTCAGGTACAGGTACCGTACCTCGATATGCAAATCCATATTGGTTTTGAGACCCCTGCAGCAGTCGGCTGACCGATCTTGTAAACTCAATAGCCGGTGGATGCAATGGAGGTGATTCTGAAATATGAGGGTATTTTGATTCTAAATATCTTCCCATCCAACCACTTTCCTCAAATTTATCTGCATCACTTCCTGAGAGCCAAATATCTGTCGAACGAAAATGAGATAGATCTTGATTTGGATATCCGACGTTTTGAAGAATTGCCATTTTACCGTCATCAAAGCAATTTCTCAGCTCGGGCATAGCATGATGAAATCCTACACTATCTGTCCCCGAAATTCGCAACACATCCTTTGGTGCAATAGCGCAAGATCCACCCGGGTTATCACCACGAATTTTATAGTAAATATCATTGGTAAACGGTACAAGGGTGTTGAGTCCGTCATTACCGCCAAACATTCTCAAGAGCACGATTACCCGGTCTTCAATTGGAGGTAAATTATCACTAAGAGCCAGGATAGGATCTCTAGCAAGTGCATGATTCAGCGAGGTATAGTTCACGAATGGAAGCGCAGCACCTGTTTGCAGTATAGTCCGTAAAATTTGTCTCCGAGTCATCATGTACTATCCTTAATAGAGTTGAAAAGCAGGGTGTGAAACAATACTCAATAAACATTTGACAATACGTTCCTCCACTCGCTGCTTGGGGTCATTAATATCCCATTCATACACTTTACCCCCATCGAGTATTGCCTCCTGAAATTGAAGAACTTCATCGGTTGTCAAGGTATGTGGTAGTAAATAGTTGGCAAATTCAATGGCAAGAAGTGCAGGATTATTAATGTTTTCAAATCGATTTGCAAATTTGAGCACATCAAATCTATAGATTGACGGAGGTGTGGGATATGATATCGTAAATACTTTATTCTGAACTACTTCCCGTGCAAATTGCAGACGCCTCGACAGCACCGATGGATTCACCCAATCCCTTTTTCCCTTCCAACCACTGACATTAGGTGGATTATACATGAGCTGCCCCCAAAACTCAAGCCGCATGGTAATATCACCCGGACGCACTTGCTCTTTATGAAAGTCAGGAACATCCTGTAAATCACATTGTCGAACCATACCAATAATATAATCTATACGTGATTTTTTAAGAACCCCGCGACTATCTTCATGAAAGAAAGCTTCACTGCCAAGTAGCTCTCTCAGTACCGGTTTCAATTCCCAATTATTTGATTTAAAAGTACTTGCGAGCTCATGAACTATATTCTTATCCGGCTCATCACCTATAAATTCACTATAGAGTTTTTTGCAAATATAGACAGCGATTTGCTCGGCACGCTCTTCAAAAAGTATTCGAATGATATCGTCCGTGTTCCATTTACCAGTCTGGCCTAAGTATGTCTTTTCGCTATCATCCCATCGCTCGGGAATAAACCGACTGAATTTTGGTAAATATTCTTCTCCCAGCTCACTTGGCTTTGAGAACCAACCGGTGAGTCCTCGTGCAGCTTCATATACATCCTTTTGGGTATAGTTTCTATTATTATTTTCATCAAAAATACCAACTGTATGCAGCTCCATCATTTCACGCGCATAATTCTCATTAATATACTTTTTACCTTCATGTACATAACTATAGTGAAGACTTAGGAAGAGTTCCATTGCCATATTTTGAGTAATTTCTTTGATAAACGCCTTAAAATTACCCATACACATTTTCTGCAATAATCGGTACTGAACATAGAGATGCTGTGCTACTTCGATATTCATTTTGACATCAGTTGCAAAATGACCATGCCAGAAGAGTACAAGTCGCTCTTGTAAGCTCACAGGTGTATCGCGGATATTCATGAGCCACCATTGATAAAACATCTCAACATGGCGTTTGTTTGTCCAAAACCAATTCACATAATCAACCTCATTTTGAGGATACGTTGGAGAGTATTTACCTGACCATTCATCAATATACTCATCTCCCAAGTCGAAGGATACAAACAAGTTGTCAAGTGTTTTAGATAGTCCTTCTTCGACTGATTGGAGTATTTCTTCATGCGTAGGAGCAATGGTAGCTCGGCGTAACAAGTGGGATGCGCTGGCATAATCATACGGGTGATCTATAGAAGGTACAAACGCTTTAAGCATATACTTTTAAATAATTTTCTCTATAATTAGTTTATTCAAAGACTACTTTTTCGATACATTCGAGCACTTCACGTGCAGCATGTACAATATTAGTACCAGGTCCAAATACCGCAGCGACACCGGCATCAAATAAAAATTGATAATCTTTCGGAGGAATCACTCCACCTGCTATCACAATAATTTCGCCGGCATCCTGACGCTTTAATTCACTAATTAATAAAGGTATTAACGTTTTGTGTCCTGCTGCCTGACTCGACACCCCAATCACATGTACATCCGATTCGATTGCTTGTCGAGCAGCTTCCTCCGGAGTCTGAAAAAGTGATCCTATATCAACATCAAAACCAATATCAGCAAAACCTGTCGCGATCACATGCGCTCCCCTGTCGTGTCCGTCCTGACCGAGCTTGGCGATCATTATTCTTGGACGCCGACCAGCGCGTTTTGCAAAAGCATCTACATCATTTTTAAGAGCTGTAAATTCAGCATTATCTCGATTTGCCATAGCATAGACTCCACTGATTGAAGAATGATGCGCTTCGTAGCGTGTAAACACACTCGCCATTGCATCGGTAATTTCACCGACAGTCGCCCTCAATCTCGCGGCCGTAATCGCCACTTCCAATAAATTCCCTGTTCCCTTCGCTGCATCTGTGATTGCTACAAGTGCCGACTGTACTGCCGTCGTATCTCTAGTAGTACGAATAGCTTGCAAGCGTTCAATCTGAGAGAGTCTGACTGCTGTATTATCGATATCAAGAATATCGATGTCCTCCCCAGTCTCGGGCTTATACTTGTTCACACCTACAATCACATCTTGCGCTTGATCGATCGCCGCCTGACGCCTTGCTGCTGATTCTTCAATCTTCATTTTGGGTATTTGCGCTTGAATTGCTTTTGTCATACCTCCGAAGCCGTCAATTTGTTCCATTATTACACGAGCTTCTTTCACCAAAGAATGCGTGAGCGATTCGATATAATACGAACCGCCAAGCGGGTCGGCGACTTTGGTAATATGGGTTTCTTCGGCGATAATTAACTGAGTATTGCGGGCAATGCGGGCTGAGAAATCGGTAGGTAGTCCGAGCGCTTCGTCAAAAGAATTGGTATGGAGCGACTGTGTACCACCAAGAACGGCAGCCATCGCTTCAATAGTCGTGCGGATGACATTATTATACGGATCCTGCGCCGCGAGTGACCAACCCGATGTCTGACAATGAGTACGCAATGCAAGCGAGATTTGTTTTTTAGGGTTGAATTGTTGAATTAATTCCGCCCACAGAATACGTCCGGCACGAAGCTTGGCAATTTCCATGAAAAAATTCATCCCGATACCCCAAAAGAACGACAGACGAGGCGCAAAGTCATCTATCGCGAGTCCTTTAGAAAGAGCAGCGCGCACATACTCTAGGCCGTCTAAGATGGTAAAGGCAAGTTCTTGTGCAGCATTCCCACCCGCCTCATGAATATGATATCCGCTGATACTCACGGAATTAAACTTGGGCATGAATTTACTCGTAAATTCAATAATATCAGCCACTATCCGCATTGATGGTGCCGGAGGATAGATGTATGTATTCCGCACCATGAATTCTTTGAGAATATCATTTTGTATCGTGCCGGAGAGTGTTTCGGGGTTCACGCCTTGTTCTTCACCGGCTACAATGAACATTGCAAGGATCGGAATCACCGCGCCATTCATCGTCATCGACACGGACATTTGATCGAGAGGAATTTCATGGAAGAGTATCTTCATATCTTCAACAGAATCAATCGCTACGCCTGCTTTCCCGACATCACCGACGACGCGCTCGTGATCTGAATCATACCCACGGTGTGTAGCGAGGTCAAAGGCAACGGAAAGTCCTTTTTGTCCGCCGGCGAGATTGCGTCTATAGAACGCATTCGACGCCTCAGCAGTCGAGAAGCCCGCATATTGGCGGATTGTCCACGGGCGGTTCGTGTACATGGTTGAATATGGGCCACGTGTGAAGGGATAGAGTCCCGGAAAAGACTCCTGATATTCAATTTTTTCGAGGTCTTCGGCAGAATAGAGCGGATAAATCGGAATTCCTTCAGGCGATTCCCAGGTAAGCGATTCGACAGATTTGGTTTTGAGTTCTTTCGTTGCCTGAGCAAGCCATTCGGAACGTGTTGTCATAATGAAGTAGCGGGTTAGTATCTATTAATCACATCTTATTCCTGCAAATTAACTACAAGTGCAAAACTTGCAAAAATGTTTTTGTCGGGGAGGTGGAATGGAGTGTGGTGGGCAGTGGCTAATTCATTTCCCGTCCGGTCAGTTATTTTAACTGACCGTCAACACATACCGACGAAACGTCTGGCTCATCCGTACTTAGGTTATGTGGTTACCTCTTCTTCCACTTACAATTTACAAAATCTCAGCACTATTGCGATAGCTTTACTGTTTCAAACGGCGAAGGTGGATATCGTACAGTACGTTTTAGCGGAAAGTGTTGACGGGAAAATAGCTTCATCGCACAAATCGGGGACTATGACAATCCTGCAGATTTTTCAGCGGTAAGTGTGAACGGACAGTTCTAAAAACTGACCGGACGGAAAAACTAATAGCGCTAAATGGTCATGCTATAAATCCAATTGTGATAACTGTTTGGACGTAAAAAGCTAACGTAAAGGAAAGTTCGTTATTTTTTCAATTGCTTCTAATATTTTAACTAATTCTGGATGTATTTCTTCTCTTCGTAATTCCTTTGCAATTTTATTAATACTAATCGAATACGAGTAATCTGTAACTAATTTATTATTTAGATCTGATAGAAGTTGTTTTCCAGAAACAACTGACAATTTATCATTCCAACGATTTTGAACATATATTCTGGCTTTTTTCAGAACGGTACCAATTTCCATACTTTTATTTTCATGTTTTAACTCTGAAGAAAAACAGTCAACCACATTATCTTTCATAGTTTCAGCTAATGTATCTATGTGATCTTGTAATTCTGTCAGAGAGGGAGGTACACGTCCTCTCAATTCTCTTTGAATTATTCTATGAATTGCTGTAGGAACTAATAAATAATTTTCAATTTCTTTTTTACTCCAAATATGCAATTGAATGCTATTTTTTTCTGCTTCAACATAACGTTGATTAATTGCAGATTCTGGGTAATAATCTGAGTCAAAAAGACAATATGTGACAATTGTCTGGTCACCTGCATTTTTAAGCATCATTCTTGAACCAATTGCATAATTCCAACCACCCCAACCTCCAATGCTCATATTAGGAATTGTATCCAATGGATCATTACTTTCTGGAAACAATGTGTAATGCAGTCTTTTTAGAATTTCAATATCATAACCTTCTACAATTAGAAACTTATTAGCAGACCAAAGCCGGGAAAGTTGGATATTATGTATTGAGCCAATATTTTCTAACACCCTCTTTACAGCAGGAAAATTTGTTGTATAGGTAGATTTTCTTTTACTCTTATCAATTAAAAGTATATTATCCGGTTCTACTTCCGAAATTATTTCGGTAGAATGTGATGTAATAATAATTTGACTGTATCTTCCTTTCAAACTCCGTATCAGTTTTCTTTGTAAATCTACATGCATGTACACATCAGGTTCATCTAATATGACAGTTGAAGATGGACTACATCTGCAAAGAAACCACATAGTTTGTAACCACATCTGAACACCATGTCCCATCCAACTAACTTCAGCTACAAAATTATTTTCTCGTATTTGCAAGCCTAATCTTTCGCCTTGACCAAGATCTCTTCCTTCAAGACTATGAACGGATAGTCCATCCCAATTCTCTGAGACTATTTTTTGAAACTTCGTAAATTCATTGTTATTGTATTTTAGCTGGTTTCTAAAATGCAAAGATGTACGAGTAGAATTCAAATTTGATCGGACATAAAATTCGTCAAGTATAACTTCTTTTTCGGGTAATGGTGAAATTTGCGGAAGAATTCTAATATCCGGTAATTCTAGCAATTGAGCACTTTTCTTACTATCAATCATTCGACCTTTGTTATCGTATATCATAGCATATATGATATCAGAATTTTCCACATGTATTTCGATCTTGGTTCGGTTTTCAAATTCTACTTCAATACGGGCAGGACCTGTTTTATAATGATAGAATAAATTTTCAGGAGATATATCTATTCCCTTTAATGAAGGCCTAATCCCTCTTGATATCCTTGGTAAACCGAGTTGTAGTGGAGGTGGTTCGTAATTTGAAGTCTGATACTTATTAATTACTATTGCAACTAACCTTAGTACTTCGATTAGTGTAGATTTACCAGCATTATTCTTACCCACAACGATAGATAGATTTTTAAATTCAATTTCATGGTGTTCGAAGCAACGATAGTTTTCAATTTTTAAATACTTTAACATATTGAATTGTCTTAATTTATGATTATATATTAGAGCAAAAATAAGATTAATTGGTTTCCCCGTCCCCTTCAATCCCGTCTGGTCAGGTACTATAGAAGACCGCCAACAAGTACCAATGAACCGTACCGCTCATTAGTACTTCAGGTAAGGGCATATTTTCCTAGCACCAACACCATACATTATCTCTGCACGATGCGATAACTTCACGTAGCAAGATGTGGCTATGGATATCGTTCAGTACGTTTCAGCGGTAATTATTGACGTGCGGTTGTAGCAACCACCCGGACGGGAAATGGAGCAATTGGAATAACTATAATGGAACGCTCTCACTTTCTGATACTTTGTAAATCTTGATATTTCATGTGGAGTTCGTACTCGAATATCATTGACTTCATGAGATTGAATAATACCGTACAACTACTATTCGAAGCCGTTCGACCGAATGAGTCGTGTTCATCTAAAATATCTTTTACTATCCTGATACCATTACTACTTATCCACATTTGAAACTCCATGTCCTGATATTCATTTTTCGTCGTATCTTGCTTATTCTTTATTATATCATTTATTTTATCAAGAATTAGGTTATAATTACCATCTTTTATTCTACCTAAATATAATTTCTCTGAATAATTGGTATATTTATACAAATGCCAACTGTCAAAGAGAATTTGTTTATTCATTGAATTGAGGTAATCGCGCTTAAATATAAAAAGATATTGTGTTTCAAAAAATACATGTCTCGCGTAGTCCACAGTACTATAGTATCTTCTAATATTAACAAGTACATAGTTATTAGTATCTGCCTGAGAATCAATAGTTCCGATGATTTTTCTGTTTATATAGTTAAATACATCAGATTCTCCTTCTCCATAATCATATAAAATTAAACTATTATCTATTTTTGAGCTTGCGCATCCACATAATTGTAATGCAAATACACACATAGTGAATACCATAACTATATTATTTGCCATGTTTCGATCCTCTTTTTCCCGTCCGGTCGGTTGTTTCCACCCGAACGTCAACACGTACCTATGAAACGTACTGCTCATCCGTCCTTCGGATAAGGGTTTGATTTTTAATTAGTTTCCCATCCGATCAGTTCTTTACGTCCGCCGGACAGGATATTTACTTTTTGAAATACTTACGTCTTGCTATAATTAAAGCGCCGGTTTCATCATCGATATATGTCGCCAGATTCCATTCAAATAGCTTTTGTATTATGGCGAGTTGTTCTTCATATGTGACGGGTTTGATCACATCTCCACGATTAAAATAGATAGAAATAAACTCATCCTTCCCTTTCTTTGCATTACTATCTACACTCTCAACTTGTGGTATAATTCTAAATCGTATAGTTGGGTGCTTCTTGAGAATTGAATCATTCAATTCGATTGGCAAATGATGGGTAAATTTTTCAATTATCGTTTCTGCGTAAGTAAGGTCATTGTAGGCTTCGGTTTGGTAATAATATTTCTTGAGATACCAGTTTTGAATAACTGAAGGTTTTGTATAGGATTTGGTTTTTACATCAACAACAACGAACAATTCATTATCATCCAAAACAAAATTATAAAAATCTTCTCTCACTTCTTGATACGTAAGCATGGAACACAGAACAACGATTACTATGGAATTCATAACAAAACCTCATGAAGTACACTAAAAGTGCATTTGTACTTAAGAGCTACCTATTCAATACCCGTTCAAGCGGTTGGAATAAACAAACGGACGTGAATTCCTGCAAATTAACTACAAGTGCAAAACTTGCAAAAATGTTTTTGTCGGGGAGGTGGATTGGTGTGTGGTGGGCGGTGGCTAATTCATTGAAATAAACCAAGCTGCGAGAGTTCTACGAAATGAAATTCATTGCTATAATTTGATACGGTATTTCAATTGATTGTATTCAGTTGTTAGAATTTGATACGGTTATTTTCACCGGAATGTATTCATTAGATGCGATCTGAAGTAATTATTTCAAGACAAAGGATTCTGTGGATATACTTCTAGGGTGACCACTGGAACACTAAAATAATACCTTGGAACATGTTGACCAACTTTACCGACTGCTAACTAATTGTATCAAAATTTTGGACCGCACAATAGATCTGTCTCCATTTATTGTTCATCAACTAGCCATATCTTTACTGTCCCGTCACTGCTACCTGTAGCAATCCTTTTGCCGTCAGGGCTCCAACGAATTTGTTGAATACCACTTGAATGTCCTACAAGAGATAGCGTTTTTTTTCCGGTAGAAGCATCCCAAATTGAAGCATTCTTAGAAGAATTCATTGCAACACTTTTTCCATCCGGACTCCATGCTACTGTAAGAGTAACCTGGTCTGAACCTTCTAATCTGAATAGCTTAATTCCTGTGGATGCATCCCAAATGATAGAACCTCCATCAGTAGCGCCGGTAATTATTTTTGAACAGTCCGGACTCCAACTGACATCATTAATATCATACGTATGACCTACTAACGTAAAAAGTTTTTTTCCTGTTGCCACTTCCCAAATAATTGCATTTTTATCCATACTTCCGCTGACGACGCGAGTTCCATCGCTGCTTAGATCGATATCATTTATCCTAGATGTATGCCCATTGAGTGTAAATAGTTTTTCATCAGCAATTGAATTCCAAATAATTATCTCATTTTGACTTGCAGATAATGTAGAATTGCTTTTTGTACTCCAGTATATATGACGAACGTAATCTGTATGACCCCGCACTGTATTATGAAGGTACCCTTTATCAGGATTCCATATATTTATAAGTCCACCTTCTGATGTCGATAAATATTTTCCGTCTGCACTCCAGCTCATGCAATGAGGAGTAGATAATGTAATGTTTTTACCTAACGTCCAAATAACCTCGCCGTCAATTGCATTTCTTATGGAAATTAATCCAATATCAAAACCTGCAGGTGCATACTCATCACTTGACGTTGCAATACGCATTCCATCAGGACTCCAACTTACATGTACTTCTGCACGAGGAGAATGCTTTCTAATTGTATAGAGGAGCTTACCGGTGGCTGAATTCCACATGCTAAAAGAATTAGTACCTGTAGTTGCGATAAGTGAACCGTCCGCATTCCAACTAACCTCTTTAATATCATCTTCATCTCGATCTAAAGTATACTGAAGTGTAGCCTTTTTCACTACTGAATTGACACCATCGCCCAACACAGGATCACATGAAGCCCCCATGGCTATCAACAAAAGCATTCCATAAACAAAAAGACTTTTCATATCACAAAACATTAGTTGAACTTATTTTATTTTTTAAACAATAGATCGATTTCTGATCTAGTGTTTGTTTGATTGAAAGTACGTACGATAGTTGTATGAATCCAATATCTACTACTATTCTTTCATCAGCTATAGTATCTATTTTCTTTGATTTCCAGTCCTGACTTACAAAAATAGTGCGATTATCTAAAGAACCTAGCATCAATAATAATATTCTAATACAGTTTGATTTCTGATTAAGATTTTTCAACGAATTGATTCCCAATGCAACAGTTTAAAGCGTTGAATTCAACGGTAACAATTCCCTTGTGTCAAGTTGAAACGTTATAAACGGAATTCAAAATCCAAAAAAACGTTGGAAAACGTTGGAAAACATTGGAAAACGTTGGAAAACGTTGGAAAACGTTGGAAAACGTTGAAAAACGTTGAAAACGCTGAAAAGATTGAAAACGTTGGAAAACGTTGAAAACGTTGGAAAACGTTGAAAACGTTGGAAAACGTTGGAAAACTTTGGAAAACTTTGGAAAACTTTGGAAACGTTGGAAAACGTTGGAAAACGTTGGAAAACGTTGAAAACGTTGGAAAACGTTGGAAAACGTTGAAACGTTGGAAAACGTTGAAAACGTTGGAAAACGTTGAAAACGTTGACCAACGAAAGAGAGCCAGCGGCTCGTCCCAAATTGTAGGGCTGGACTTCAGTCCAGTCCAAAGGGATAAGAATCCCCCAAAAACCCCAAACCTCCATTCACCATATCTCCACCAACTAAATCAGGTGGCTCGTCAAGAAGAGCCAATTTCATCGGAATGAAATTGCGATTTTACCATTTGACATGTAGGGGCAGAAAATGTAGGGGTAGAAAATTTTCTGCCCCTAATCGTCGTATATATTTTTTAACAATATAAAAATATGAATTAACTATCTTCTTTTACATCCAAGCACTTACCGCCATTACCACCTCGCTCGCCTCACATTCAACCTGCTCCCCTGACTGCATGTTTTTGACCACTGCTTTTCCGAATTGACGTTCATTTTCACCTATGATGACTGCTATACTTGTACCGAGGCGGTCTGCCTCACGCATCTGCGCTTTGAGTGAACGCCGCTGCAAGTCCGATACGGTGGAAATACCTGCCTGTCGAAGGGTTTGCGCAATACTTTGGGAATAGTGTAATGAATCTCTGTCGAGTGTGACAATCATCACTTTAGGTTTTGGTGCTTGGTAGAGGTCTGGTTGTGATTTTTCCATGATCATGATGAGGCGTTCGATCCCCATCGAGAATCCTACCGCTCCGGTGGGTTTCGCGCCGAACTCGACAAACATGTCGTTATAGCGACCGCCCCCGAGAAGTGAACTCTGAGCTCCAAGAGCAGAACTCACAAATTCAAAAACTGTGTGGCTGTAATAATCGAGTCCGCGTACCAATCGTGGTTGGATCGTAAATTCAATATTCTCAGCAGTTAAGAGCGCCTTGACAGTTGTAAAGTGTTCGTCGCATTCTTCGTCTAAGTAGTCGAGAATCGTTGGAGCATCAATTATGACCAACTTATCATTCGGATTCTTGGAATCGAGGACTCGGAGTGGATTTTTCTCCAAGCGTGCCTGACTGTCGGGTGATAATTTTTCTTGATTCTCACGGAGAAATTTCACTAATTCCTCGCGATATTTCTGGCGCACTGCATTGCTTGCAAGTGTATTGATTTCAATAGTATAGTCTTTAATTCCGATGCGTTTGAGTAATGCTACCGCAAGTAAAATCACTTCTACATCAGCTTCCGGTGTCATCGCCCCGATACATTCTACCCCATACTGATGGAATTGTCGATATCTCCCTGCCTGCGGACGTTCGTAACGGAAGAGTTCACCGGCATACCAGAGACGTTGTAAGGGATTGATCGCAATCAAATTATGCTGAATCACCGCTCGTATCACACTAGCCGTCATTTCCGGTCGTAGCGTCATCGAGTCGCCACCTTTATCGGGGAAAGTGTACATTTCCTTGCCGACGACATCGGTATGTTCGCCAATTGCCCGGACGAAAACCTCCGTCTGCTCAAACATTGGAGTACGGATTTCCTGATACCCGAATAAAGAAGAGATTTCTTCAAATGCAGTTTCGAGCTTGTGCCAAGCCGCTATCTGTGAAGGTAAAATATCGTGTGTGCCACGTGGAGATTGCATACTGTCACCGTAATTAATTACTATAAAATTACTTACTTAGAATTAAAACTAAACTCAGCAAGAGCAGCACCGAGTTGGTTTGCGGTTTGTTTGTAGAGTCCTGCACTCCCGCCATTGAAGATGAACGCGAAACAAAGACGTTCACCATCACGCGTTGTCACATATCCGGCGAGAGCGCTTGCATTGCGAAGCGTACCGGTCTTTGCTTGTAAATTACGTTCGGCATACGTCTGCTTCATCCTACGCTTGAGCGTACCATCGACACCGGCGATTGCAAGGGAAGATTTGAATTCAAGTGCGAAATTTGACTCGGCTGCCTTGGTCAAGAGTCCGACTTCGGTATTAGCTGAAAAGAGGTTTTTCCTGCAAAGTCCCGAACCGTCATTAATGCACAGTCCTTCAGTCGAAATACCTGCTTTTTGAAGTGCTTCAGTAATAGCTTTGACCGATTTTTTGGCAGTATTGGATTGACCACCTGTAGCAGCTCCAACCATTTTAAAGATATGTTCTGCCAAGAAGTTATCACTGTTTTTATTGACTACTCCGATTATCTCGGCTACAGGACGATGAAATTCTGCTATTTTTTGAGCGGACTGTGGCTTTGCAAGTACTCCAATACCACCGCCTACTTCAATTCCACCGGAAGTTAATCTATTTCGGAGCGTTCCTGCAGCAGCAAGTTCAGGGTTTTTGATAGTATAGTTGCTTGTATGAAGTCCCCCGCGACCTACACTTCCTCTGGTGATGAATTGTTGTCCACCGTTTGGAAGAGTAGATGCACTCACTGAAAACCCCGAGCGCCTGACTTTTGGATATCTCCTTTTTCGAGGTGCACGTGGTGCATCACCAAGATTATGTATATCTTCAAATGGAGAATACATCCTCTCACCAAGAGCGGCTCTTTTTTTGGTATGTACAGATTTACGAACCATTTGCTTGGTTTGCTTGTTTTTACGTTTTGCTACGACCTTAGTCTTTTTATTCTTGGGATGTGAACTAATTTTAGATCGTACTTTTGGTTGAAAACGTGGAGCTATTGCCGCTCGAGATTTACGAGTTTTGATTCGCGAATTGGTTGTCTCTCCCTTGACCACAGACTTTGCAAATGACGTCGGCTCTATTGATCGTGGTGATACTGGTGAAGCCTGCGCATTATTGACCACCACAAAAGCATCTGATGGTGGAATAGTTTGGACATGTGGAGGATTGCCCGAAGTAGCCATTACGGTCACTGAATTTCTATTAATTCCCAGACCGGTAATCGGTGCCAGTGGTTCGACAACGTCATGATCACCGCTATAGACATGTCGTTCAGTTAAATTGTCGAAATACGAACCGTCTCCATAGATTTTTCCGGTAATTTTTTCACGCCCAAATGATCTATCTGATCGGCTAACTCTTCAATATCTGTAGTAGTTAAGAGAGCATCTCCATGTCCGACGAGATAGAGATTACCATTAATGACGCCATTGACAATCGGTGCATCAGCATAAACATTGGTCGGTACTCCATACGTTCCGCCCAACGTATAAAAGGCAGCAAATGTCGAAAAAAGCTTGGTGGTCGATGCCGGAGTGAGCGCTGCATCCGCGTTTTTTTGGTAATATGTTTTGCGGGAATCAAGCGAATACACCATGAGCGATGCCTTCGCGTTCGTAAGCTTTGCTTTGGTAAGTATAGCGTTTAAACGAGCTTGCAGTATTGATACTGCATCAGCACTGTCTTTTTGGTTTAGCACTGACTTTTCATTCGCAATTTTCGGGGTTGAGTCCGGCTGTGATTTACAAAACGAATAGCTAAGTATCAGGCATATCAAGAGTTGCCATGTTATTTTCGACATTGTAGTCTCCATTTGTTCAATTCGGGTGGGCACC
Organism: Ignavibacteria bacterium; assembly: GCA_016720145.1. GTDB lineage: Bacteria > Bacteroidota > Ignavibacteria > Kapaibacteriales > UBA961 > JADJXV01. Next base: position 117,203 of record JADJXV010000003.1, read on the forward strand.
TAATGTTTCGCTCCGGCTGCAATCGGATGAAACGGCAAGAATTTTGCTGCAAAAATACGGTTAATCCATAATTTGTCGGACTTTTTTTCTCTTCATTCTATATATAGCTTTTCTGAATTGACTCAACTCATTGCACAAATTGAGATTTTCTCTGACTGCCGAACACATTCTCGTTTGGCTTTTGTATTTTTGCAGTGGTTTCGTCTTTACTCCGAGAATCTTCTCTACCTTTATGAAAATTATACTACTTTGTTTGGTCTATTGTTTGTCCGTCATTTCAATCTCAGCCCGTCATTCGGATGAATCGACCGCTTTACCGGATACTCCCCTTCTTTTAACGCCAATCGACCGTGCCATAGATATCAATCCCAATGATAACTTTATTGAATGGAAGCCCACGCATAATGCTCGTACGTATCGGTTACATTTGTCTTTGAAACAGGATTTTTCTGATACATTACTCTACGAAGGGAATCTGGGGACAACGTATTATTACTTATCAACTCTTTCGAATACAACGACTTATTTCTGGAGAGTACGCGGTGAAAATTTAGAGGGCGTCGGCGAATGGTCGAATGCCCGTCAATTTCAAACAGACATTCCGCCCGGTCAGGCAATTGTCATTAAAATTGCCGGTGCAGACTCGCTTATCGGCTATGTAGCGCTCAACAGCGGCACAACGTGGACAGGATTTTACTTTAATTCAAAAATCAAATCACTCGACAGCAACAACACCGTCGTCTTCACCGAAGAAGACTTCCCTGCTCTCTTTGCGGGTGATTTCACCGTTAGAAGGATTGATTTTCTAGGGCTCGATTCGAAGGTGCTCATGGGACACATGTACTATGATTATACCTTTACCGCCTATTACCCGAGTCCGAAGCGTGTCGATATACTGGTGCAATTCCATAAAAAAAGTGTCATTCCTGCTGAACGTTATCCCGGCTGGAGTTATTATCTCAAAAGCGAACTTCCTCTGACGGCGCTCATTCCTCCGCAAGGTCTCTTGAAATCTATCAACCACGCCAAAACTCCCCTTATGCTAGTCCACGGCTGGGGCGGCTGGCAATGGCTCTCTACTCCCGATAAACTTTCGAATCGACATGACACATGGCAATACCTCTATCCCTTTGACTCACCTATGGATACGACGGCAGCTTTTCTTGGACGAGCGCTTGATATTGTTTCGGCGTATTATCCTGGTGCGCCAATTGGTGTAGTAGCTCACAGTACCGGTGGATTAGTCGCTCGCACACTTATTCAAAGCAAGAATTACCATGACAATATCAGTAAATTACTCATGCTCGGCACACCGAATCATGGGTCGTACCTCGATTATAAAGTTGCATTTACCGATGAATTCTACCGCGTCGGCAATGAATTTTTGCAACGGTTTGATGCGAATTCACCGCTCATGAAGGAAATTACTCCTGCGAGTCCGTTTTTATTTGCGCTCAATGCTACAGCGCCAAAACAGCTTTTCACAAATTCTGCTAACTCACTGACTTATTTAACTGTTGCCGGTACGAATCCTATGGCTCTCGCTGTCACACACAGCGAGAATCCTTCTCAAGAAGATGGCGCGGTTGCGATTCAAAGTGCGAATTTATTTGAATGGAATATTCCGCTTGCTACTGTGCCTCTCGCTCATGCGCCGAATAGTAGTACGGATGTAACAAAAAATTTACTTCAGAATTCATCCGACCTCATTGATGCTTTTTTTAATTCGAATTATTCACCGGAATTCCCTCCGTTCAACTTTGAAATTGCAGTTGAAGGACTTTGGCTACGACATGATTATGTGGTGAAGCCGGATAGTCGGTATAGCCAAAACAAGAAAATTGTCGAACTCAGAATTCCTGATTTTACAGATCCACGTTTTGATATTATCACGAATTCTACTTCAAATATCCTGACCTTTGCGCGACCGTATTCAGCACAGAGTGATGCGCAATTATACTTGCAACGTCTTGGCACTACTAATAATTACTTCGGCATTAATTCTCAGGGTAATGGAGGGATCGGTATGCCGTTTTCGACGGGGAAATGGACTCCACGTTTTGCCGATTGGATATGGATAACGAACGGAGGGCGTCCAATACCGCGGATTATTCCGATTGAAGCAGATACTACTTTTTCTCTGAAATTCCTATCGACGACAATGCAAGAGGTGAGCCCTCTTTCTCCAATTCTCAAAAGTTGGCTCCTTGGAAGCGATCATCGTCAGGATGTGCAGCTCCTCAGGCCGTCCAATGATACAATCTATTTCACGGTAGATGACTACATGGATACCATGCTCATCGTACAATTTGCCCCAAATGACTCAATTCCTTCTCAACTTGCTCCAGGAACAGTAGCTGCCACTCAGCGATTTAAGCTCATCGCTCCGAATGGCGTGTCGGTGGATACGAACGGCTACACCAAAACACTCTATCCTCCTTATGATACCGGAGGATATAAGAATTATGTGTCTGATAATGTATCGTATTACACCATGGCACGTCCTGTCCCCGGTAGATGGAAAATCGTCACTTCAGCCACAAACTCTACCTTCGTGCAGTCCTATCTAAGCGCTGTTTCACTTAAAATTGCTATCGCAGACTCGCTCTTTGCACCTAAAGACACTGTACACTTTACGGTCGTTTTACCAAATTTTTTCTATACTAATCCACAAGTTACAACATTGGTTTTTGCTCCAACAGATATTCAAGGTTCGAATGTAGCGCTCACGCAAGTTAGTGGCAAACCGCTCGAATATAATGGTTGGTTCGTTGCGCAAACTAATGGTATCTATAGAGTTTCGGCGAATCTAACCTGCGACTTCCCGGCAGGTCCGATCGAACGTAATACATCACGTTCGGTAGAAGTGACTGATGCCTTACCGGATGCTCCATTCCTCGTCTATCCTGTCGACCACGACTCGAGTGTTGCGCTTAATCTTGCGCTCAGATGGCAGCATGATTTGCGAGCGCGATCATATCGGGTACAATTCTCCAAAACAAGGAATTTCTCTCAAATAATTCATGATTCATTAGGTGTCGTTCCGGTAGAATTTATCATTAAAAAGCTAGATGTCAATACCAATTATTACTGGCGAGTACGGGCAAAGAACGCGAGAGGACAAAGTGAATGGTCAGTTGTAAATCGTTTTAAAACAACAGCATATCCCTACCTAACTCCATTGTTGACTGCACCAATAAAAGGGAGCTCGACGATTCAAAGTGTATCCGCTATGACATGGATTCTTCCGGTGAGTGCTGAGAAATCTCGCATTCAAATTGCAAAGGATACGACGTTTAATCCCCCACTCGCACTCGATACAATCATCACCTCTTCGGCTCTCGCGTTCAACATGCAAAGCAATACGAAATACTTCTGGCGAGTGAAATCTATGGGTTCCGATGGCGAAAGCCCTTGGTCAGAGTACCGGAATTTCAAGCGGTTACTGCCGAGTCCGACTCCCGTGCTCCCACTGAATAATTCTACGAATCTTCCTCTCAATATCACGCTCAAATGGTATTCTCCGGAGATATCCTTACGATTTGTTGTGCAGATTTCATCAAAAGCAGACTTTTCCGAACTCGTTTTCAATCAAACAACTCTTGGTGATACTATAATTTATGCAAATGTTCCTTCGAATTATACGCTTTTCCACTGGAGAGTAAAATGGATCCTCGCTGATGGCACGGAGAGTAATTGGTCTGAAGTATGGAGATTTACAACTATGGTTGCGCGGCCACGGCTCGACTCACCGGGAGATCAAGTGACAGGAGTGAATCTCAATCCAACGCTTACATGGAATTCTGTAACGGGTGGAATGTCATATCACTTACAAGTATATACAGATCCTTCACTTACATCGAAGTATTTTGAAGATTCCCTCTTGATCGTAATTGCAAAGTCGCTCAAAAACTTACCACCACTCACAAATTTCTACTGGAGAGTGCGGGCACGCACTGTGTCCGGAGGCAGTGAATGGTCGGATGTGTGGAAATTCAGAACCGGTGAACCTATCACAGGTGTCGATGAACGAGAATCATCGAAATGTTCTGTCAATATCTATCCGAATCCTGCGGGACAAAAAGCATACCTTACAATTTCCGGAGATAAAGCATACGAATACTCTCTAAAAATCACAGATTTACTTGGAGCAGAAGTCTATCATGGAGTGGGCGCTAAGATGAACGGAACAGAAGAAATGATCGAACTGGAAATGCCTGAAACACAAGGAATCTATTTTTGTAGTATTTACATTGGTGGACAAACTTTCACTCATATTATTCTTCGTAAGTAATTCATTGTACATGAATATTCGTTAAACCGATACTTTCAAATACTTATGGCAAAAATAAAACCAACACTGTTCGAGCAGCTCAAAAGTGAGGAAGCTATTGAAAATCCTCAAGAGCCGACCGGTGTGAGGTACTCAGCTTTTGTACGTTGGTGTATAATTATCATCACTCTTGTGAGCTGCTCGGCACTATTTCCCAGCCGGAGCGGAATTTCCGACTCACCTTCTCTGACAGGCACTTCGATGATTGGGTTGAATTGGCCTGAAGAGACACTCAAGGCCAATTTCACGTTTCCTATCTACAAATCACAACCTGTCTATTCTGCTGAAGTAAAGCAAGCACGTGAGTTTGCACCACCTGTTTTTACGCTCAATCCTGTGACACAGCGAATCGCAGCTCGCAATGCCGACGCAATTATTCAAGCTATTCTCTCCCTACCTGACAATCCAAACGCGAATCCAAACGCGAATCCGAGTCTTCCGCTTTCGGAGTCTAATGCTCGTAAATGTTATCAATTTGATCCTGTTTTCCGTCGAAAAGCACTTTTACGAATCGACCGAGAATTATTGAAATTGTTGAATTCTGTGTATCAAACCGGATTCATTAATATTGCCAATGACAAGTTTCCATCGACCGATATTATCATCAAGCAATCTTCGATAGTAGAACAAATACTACCTGCAGAGAAATTTCTCGACTCCTCAAGTATGCTCAAGCTTTCAGAGTCTATGCTGAGGAATTCTTTGCCGACCAATGAAGCGGATATTGCACTCGAAATTGCAATGAAGTCATTTATTCCCAATCTGTTGTATTCGTCTCAAGCTACGGAAGAGGCACGGAAATTAGCCGAACTCTCCGTACCTAAAACTATCGGAATCGTACGATCAGGTGAGATTATCATAGCAAAAGGTGAACAAATCACCGAGAATACGGTTCTGAAGATTCAATCCTATGGCAACTCGCGCTTGCTTCATGGCGAAAAAGATATTTCTTGGGTGATTCTCCTTGGCAATCTTGGGCATACTGCTGCAATTTATTCTATTCTCCTGCTTTTCTTGTTCTATATCCGCAGGGCAATGTTTAATGACAACTTACAGCTCGCCGGGCTCAGTTCGATGATGCTGTTCGTCGCACTTCAAGCTTGGGCGACGATGCACTGGAATGTGAGCTTCGCAATTGAATATGCTGTTATTATTCCGACGTTGTCTATGTTATTTGCGATTTTATTTGACTCTCGAACTGCCTTTTATGCTACAGTTGCGATGGCACTTATGCTTGCCGGGATTCGTGGAAATGATTATTCAACTGCAGTAGCAATGATGCTTGCGGGGATGTTTGCTGCCTATACCGTACGAGATTTACAGAACAGAACTCAAATTTTCAAGTCAATTTTTTCAGTTTTTCTTGGCTTTGCATTACCGATTGCAGCGCTTGGAGCGCAGCGTACCCTCGAGCTCCCGATGCTCGCTTCACAGTTAACAGTAGCACTTATTAATTCTGCAATTTCGCCTTTGATTACGTATGGTTTGTTATTTTTAGTGGAACGTACCTTTAATATAATGACAGACTTACGCTTACAGGAATACGATAATCTCGATCATCCTCTATTAATCGAGTTATCTGAAAAAGCACCCGGCACTTATCAACACACATTAACAATTGCACGTTTATCCGAGTCTGCAGCAAGAGCTATAGGAGCCAATGCATTACTTGCGAAGGTTGGTGCGTATTATCATGATATTGGGAAAATCGCAAAATCGGAGTATTTTGTGGAGAATCAAATTAATATTGATAACAAGCATGATCGATTACAACCGCGGAAAAGCGCATCGGTAATACGTGATCATGTTGAAGAAGGAATTGAACTTGCGCTGGAATACAAGCTTCCAAAACGTATTGTTGATTTTATTCCGATGCATCACGGTACAATGCTCATCAAGCATTTTTATGCAAAAGCTTTAGAAGATGCAGAAACGACATCTGTAGAAGTGAATGAGGAAGATTACCGTTATCCGGGTCCAAAGCCCTCAACACGTGAAACGGCGATCGTGATGCTTGCCGATGCTGCAGAAGCACTTACACGCGCTCGCAATGATGATGACCGTGAAGATTTTGAACAAACGATGGACTCAATTATCCGTGACAGATTGCTCGATGGTCAATTCGACAGTTGCGACCTGACGATGAAAGATATCCAGCTTATTAAAGATGCATTTGTTAAGAATTTGGTTGGAATTCACCATCATCGTATTCAATACAAACCTCTCCCGAGCGATGATCTCCTTGAAAATGAATGACATAGCTTTTAAATAACAATAGCCCATACATTTATGGGCTATTGTTATTTCTAAGCTGTATCTTCATCAATTCACATCACTTCCTCTTCTTTTCCATTGAAATACTCCCTACAATCAAAGCCGCAGTTATAAATACAACGTTTTTGATGATATACTGACCAACTAAAGATGGACCGTATGGAAAAGTGTTAAAACAGACTTCAGGAACAACGAATAAAGGTAAAAATGTACCAATCATGTGAATAAGAAGCATAAGTATGGTAAACGGAATGAATCGCCTGAATAATAATCCCATGCCTATCATCACTTCCCATATTCCAAGAGCAGGGACAAATATCGTCGATGGGAACCACGAAAAAGTAGCTTGCACCAGATCATGTGCCGGGCTGATTCCACCTATTTTCAAAGCACCGAACCATATATAAACAATTGCAAAGGCAATGCGCAGCCACAAAATGCCATACGTAGAAATTGATGTACTTTGCAGTAATACTAATGGGTTAATTTGAGAATTTTTCTTCATGATTTTACTTTTTGTTGGAGTAAAATATTGATACTCACTGTGGGAAATAGTTGAATTTTAGTCGATTAGCTCACAAAAATACAGATTATTTTTTGGAGCGAAATTGAAGTCCTGTCTGAGGTGAACTAATTTGCCGACGTAACTGTTAGATTTATACGTATTACCGAAATGTCTGTATTCAATTTCAATCAACCTATCATTGAAAAACAAGTTCTGTGAACCGTTGTAATTCGGTAAATTTGCCGTTAATCCATCTTAACAAGAATATATAAAAGTACGAAGTGAAAATAACAGAATCAACAGTAGCCGTTATCACCGGCGCTTCATCTGGAATAGGCGCAGCGCTTGCGATACAGCTTGCAAATCGTGGTGCTTCTGTTGCTCTTGTAGCCCGTAGAAAACATCGACTTGATGAGCTTGTACAACGTATCACATCAAATGGTGGCAAGGCGGTGGCAATAGTTGCGGATGTATCTGTTAAGTCTCAAGCAGAACAAGCTATTACAGATACTGTCAGCCATTTTGGTGGGATTTCACTCCTAATCAATAATGCCGGTAGAGGTAATGTGGGATCCGTTGAAGATACGACGAGTGAACAATTAACATCAATTTTTGGGGTGAATGTATTTGCATTATGGTACATGACAGCACCTGTACTTCCGATGATGAAAAATCAAGGATATGGAGCAATTGTCACGGTATCTAGCGTTGCGGGTGGAATTGGCTATCCCTATGATTCTGCGTATGTTGCTGCAAAACACGCTGCGATTGGGTTTCATGCATCTCTTCGAGCAGAACTTGTCGAAACAGGTGTAGAATCGTATGTAATATGTCCCGATGGTGTAAGTACCGAATGGAGTACAGTGACGGAGGGTGGAGTAATTGGTGATTTGTTTTTGGGAGGAATCAAACGTTCTCGTGTTATCGCAGAAAACCGTGAAATTCCACGTACTCCTCTTTCCCGTATGATATCTGCTGATACAGCCGCACAAATCATTATTGCCGGTATCGAATCCGGAGAAGAATCTGATATTTTTACTCATGATGGTACGAAAGATCGAGCAGTCCGTGCTGTAACAAATCGCGCTGAAGTAGAACGTGAAATGCTACCATTATTCTTAGGTATGCAAGCAGAATATGTAGAACTATATCCGCAAAAACATTAAGTAACGTATTGTAATTCATGAAACTTTTGCTACTCATTTGTACGATCGTCCTTGATGGATTGCTGCTGCAATGTGTAGCTTACGGCAGTATTGATTCAGCGAATACTTCACCTAGAGTGGTTACGTGGAAAATTCCAAATCGTGAAGTTTATCGCCCAAAAGTAGCTGTAGTCCTATCCGGCGGTGGAGCGAGAGGCATGGCGCAAATTGGCGTACTCAAGCAATTAGAACAAGCCGGTATCCCAATTGATTATATAGTAGGTACGAGTATTGGCGCTATAATTGGCGGACTGTACGCATCAGGTTATTCGGCAGTAGAATTAGATTCTATCCTCGGGACTGCTGAATGGGAAAAAATCCTTTCTTTACGGAACGAACAGCAACGATCCGACTTATTTCTTGATCAGAAAATAGAGAATGACCGAAGTTTGCTGACGGTGTGGTTCAATAATCTCAATGTCGTTATTCCCCAATCAATTTCCGGTGGTACACGGCTCACTTCTATGCTACAAGAGCTCGTGTGGAATGCTCCCTATCACGCCAGTGGTAATTTTGATAACCTGAAAATTCCCTTCCGCGCAGTAGCGACTGACCTTGTCAAAGGGAAAATGGTATCTCTCAGATCCGGAGACCTCGTCAATGCTATGAAAGCGAGCGCTACCGTACCACTTCGCTATTCTCCTCTGTCTATAGATTCGATGATATTAGTAGATGGAGGACTATTGTCAAATGTACCGGTCGATGTCGCTGTAGAGTTTGCTCCTGATGTGATCATAGCTGTCAATACTACTTCACCAATGCTATCCCCTTCCGAACTCAATACACCGTGGAATGTGGCCGATCAAGTAGTTACCACAATGATGCTTCAGCAGAATAGATCGTCTATTAGAACCCTCGGCAGCCATTTATTGGTAATCGAACCTCAACTCAACAATTGGAAAAACACCGACTTTTCAGAACTACCTTGGCTTATATACCAAGGAGTTGCTGCGATGGCAGGTTCTACAGACTCTCTCCTTCATTTACTCTCACACATCGAAGATTCTCTCTTTCAATTGGAGTATATTCACCCATTTATGCCTGCAAATACACTTTCTGTGCAATTAATTGGAGATAAATTTTCATCCAAAACTCTCCTTGCAGAAAACACAACATCTCCCTCGCTCAGTTCAATGGTACATGTCTCTGAAATTGGAAAATTTGTTCGCGAATCGATACCTCAAAATCAGTTATCTTCTATAGAGTCATTCTCATGGAAATTAGAAAAAAACACACTAGTAAGCACTGAAAATATATACCCTAATGTCAATCGTATCATCATATTGGCTTCAAATTTAATAGACTCTATACTCAGTCTGCAGCCACTGACAATCTCGAAATATTCACCATCAGAAGTCAGAAAATTATCCAATCAGATTATAGACCGTATGCGTACATCCGGACTTTCTTTTGGTAAAATTCAATCAATACAATTTGATTCAACACTCGGTTATATTACGATGAAAATTTCGGACGGAATACTCAGTACAATTTACACTCATGGAAATGATATCGTTCCACAGTCAGTGATTGTCCGAGAATTTGAAACCAATACGACTACTCCCCTTCAAAGCTCAACATTACTATCAAGTTGGGAAAATATTCATAATTCTAATTATTTTTCAAGAATAGATTTTACTCCGACTTATAACGATAGTGGAATGGTCGATATACATGTGACCGTACAAAGCAAACCCAATGAACGCTTACGAATTGGGGCACGTATAGATAACGAGCGCAACGCACAAGCAGGTGTAGATTTTATACAAGAGCACCCGTTCGGTATAGATAATCGAGCATTTGTACGGTTGACCGGCGGTGGTCGCAACTTATCTGTTTTCACTGGCTTAGAAGCATTTCGTATATTCACCTCCTTTTGGTCAGACGCAATAATTGGATATTGGGATTCACGAGATATTTATACGTACAAACGCTCTGACAATCTACCGGGGAAACGATTCGAATTTGAAAGAAAAGGTGAGCAAACTGTTCAACGGCTTGGCTTGAGGGCAGAGCTTGGCCGACAGCTCGAGCGTAAAGGTAAATTTTCTATACAGTTCAGGTATGAGCACCAGCGACTATTCGAGAAAAACACATCGCAACTTCCAGTATTTCAACCACTTTCATCAATTAAAATAGCAGCTAATTTTGATACACAAGATAGAAATGATCTGCCGGGTTCCGGTCGAATTCTCTCGATGAATCTCGAATCGAGTCTCATTAATTCACCGGATGCGCTGAGCTTCTCTAAAGTAGAATTCAAGTATAAATCTACGACAAGCGTGGGTGTACATGCTTTTAGTCCTTCGCTTCATTTTGGCTTTGGTGATGGTACGATGCCTCTATCCGAACAGTTTTCGCTGGGCGGTGAGGATATGTTTTATGGTAAAAGAGAAGATGAAGAACGCGGACGTCAAATAGCGCTAACATCTTTAGAATATAGAATTAAATCACCAATTAGTTTGTTTTTTGATACATATCTTTCCACTCGCTATGATATGGGAGCTGTTTGGGAGAATTTTTCTACTATTAAATTCAGTGGTCTCAAGCATGGCTTCGGGCTATCGCTGCAGCTCGATACACCACTCGGCATTGCAAAAGTATCCGTCGGTAGAAGTATATACTTTATTACCAATCCTGATGGTGCTGTGCGCGGACCTGTTCTTGGGTATTTCAGTATTGGTACCAAACTCTAACTTTATATTTCTATAATTCATGAATTCCTCCTCACTCATCAATCTTGAATCGTTACTCGAGCTCAGTGCTCGTCTTAATGAATCGAATGATGAAGAATTTATATTAAATTCGACGTTACTTACTCTGATGGGTAAATTACGAATTGTGCGTGCGTGTGCTCTCCTTCCCGACCTCGAACTAACAACATTTGAAATTGCATTAGCAAAAGGACGCATAAATATAGAAAGTGTGAGGTATTTCGAGTTACGGACTTTTCGTGAATTAGACACTACTATTCCCTCAGAACAGATATTATTAAATTCCGGATATGTCTATGGTATCCCAATATGTTATCACCATTCATTACTTGCAGGAATTTGCCTTGGTAAGCCGTTGCTTGGTGCATTGACCTCCGAAGAACGCCACTATGCATCTCTAGTGTGTACAATTGCTGCGAATGCACTTCAAAATGCACGATCGACACAGTCACTCCTGCGCTCACGAACACAAATCGAAATTCGCAATCAACTTGTGACGGCAATGTTTGAAATGAGCCGGGAATTCAGTACTGTATTATCGAAAGATCAGATTTTGAAAATGTTCTCATACCGGCTCATGGGACAGCTCATGGTGAGTAGATTTTCTATGTTCCTTCGCAGACCTGATGATATATTTGAAGTAATTATCAATCGCCTCGGTGTAGAAATACCACAGGATTTCTTACGTGAATTTGCCGGAATATCATTGCCTACCGTTACAGAATACATACCTACAAGTCATGATATTAAAGAATTTACCGAATCTCATGGAATAAAAGTAATTTCCCAAATGATGATTCAAGGCGAAGTAAAAGGTGTACTTGTCGTCGGCAGAAAAATGCACGGTGAGCTGTATTCGAGGGATAATATTTCATTCATAGAAGCACTTGGAAATACGACCATTTCTGCACTCGAAAATGCACGTTTATTCCAAGAAGAAGTCAATAAAAAGCGTCTCGAGAGCGAACTCGCCCTTGCCCATGATATTCAGACAAAACTCCTCCCTGGGATTATACCTTCGTTGCCCGGATTTGATCTTGCTGCAGCGAGTATTTCCTCAAAACAAGTCGGTGGCGATTATTATGACTTTATTCAGCTTTCTACGACAGAAATGCTCATAGCGATTGCAGATGTTTCCGGTAAAGGTATGCCCGCTTCTCTTCTCATGGCTAATGTACAAGCCGCGCTCCGAGTACTTGCACCACTTCGTCTTGACCTGCCGGATATGGTGGAACGTATCAATGCAATCATTTACCAGAACACCGGAGCCGATAAATTCATCACCTTTTTTTGTGGAATTATTGATTCTGATACAGGTCAATTCGCGTATATAAATGCAGGACATAACCCACCTATGCTTTTACGAAAAGACAAATCTATACACGAACTCAAAGAAGGCGGAATAATTCTCGGAATTTTGGATACGCCTCCACCCTATCGGATGGGGTACACAATTATCGAACGTGGCGAAACCTTACTCCTGTACACAGATGGTGTTTCTGAAGCAATGAATCCTAAAGATGAAGAATTTGGTGAAGCTCAGACAACGTCATTCTTGCGTGAATTTTCATCGTTACCGGCTGTGGATATTGTAGATAAGCTTATAGAAGCTGTGCAATATCATGCCGGAATTGCTCCACAATCTGATGATATTACACTCGCAATTATCAAAAGGAATTAGTGCGTAATTTTGATTCTTACAGGTTCTATTTTCACAGCATTCTGCGATCGACCTTACAACTCACTGTATATTTAGGTAGAATGATAAGTTCAATGTCTGTAGTGAAGACTTCAAATGCTCTCTTCCACACAATTTCCCGTATTTTTGTTAATCAATACAAATTGTAGCTATGCTCAATTCTATACTTTCTAAAAATTATATTAATTCAATCCTTTGATTGAATTAATGAATTCAGCTCTACTATAATTTCGTCTATGATACTTAATGAAATTCAGACTCTCCTTCAATCGGCAAGGCAAGCTGAGGAAGACAAGCGCTTTTCCGATGCTGAGCAGCTGATTATTCAGCTTTTAGATATTCTTCACCATGACAGTGCTCCTCCTCCATCTCCTTTATTTGATACAAACTATTCATTAACAACTACCAAAGAGTATTTATCGTATAGTCCACAAATATACAAGCTCGCAGGGTCGATTTATTATCATTTAAGTGATTTTAGCAAGTCATTGCAATATCAGATTATAGCGTTAGATTTATGGGAGCAGTTCAACGACGATATATCAGCTATTGAACAATTAATATCCATTGCTGCACTGTATTCCCATGATGTGTTAGACCCAAATAAAGCAGAAGAATATCTCCTAAGAGCGCTCGAAATGTGCATTGAAATACATTCAAAAAAATTGGAATCACAAATTCATGAGCGACTGGCAGACTTGTACATCGACCAACAAGAATGGAGTAAATTTGCTGAGCATTTTCGTCGGTATGTCCTTGTGAAGGATGAAGTTCAAGCAGAAGAGGCACGCGAGCTTGCATTACGCTATGAGCGTGAAAAAGAAAATGCACGACTTGAAGCTACCGAAACATTACTCTACAGAATGTTGCCTCCGACGATCGTCACCCGCATGATGAACGGTGAAACAAAAATTGCAGATCACCATGAAAGTATTTCAATCTTATTTGCTGATATTGTTGGATTTACACCAATCGCAACTAATATGTCTGCCTCTTCATTACTTGCATTTATGAATATGCTTTTTGAACGCTATGATGAGATTGCGTTGAAGTACGGTTGTGAACGAATTAAGACTATAGGAGACGGTTATTTAGCAATATGTGGAGCGCCGGTCTTTGCAGAAGATCATGTACTTCGGATTACCAATATGGCGTTGGAAATGCTGAAGTATGCGAAGAATTCCGATCACCAATCAGAATTACCGGAAGGGATGGAATTTTTAGTACGAATCGGCTTGCATTGCGGACCTATTGTAGCGGGAGTGATTGGCACAGGCAAGATAAGCTATGATATTTATGGCGATAGCGTCAATATTGCGGCACGTATGGAGTCGCATAGCGAGCCCAGTAAAATACATGTGAGTAAAGAGTTTAGAGATCAATTCCTGCAACTGTATCCCGATACTTCCTTGACTTTTATAGACCGAGGTACATTGGAAATCAAAGGGAAAGGAATGATGAATACTTTTTATGTAGAACGCATGTCAAGTATTAGTTGAAAATCAGTAATCAGTTTGGAATTCTTCCATCGGAAATTCATTTTAATTTGATTTGCATACGACGGCAATTTGCAGTATTTTGAGTGCGTCCGAGAAAGTCAACGTAAAGTACCACCATATTCGTAGGGATTATGACAGTTACAATTGATAAATATTCAGGATTCTGCTGGGGGGTTGTGCGAACAGTACAAATTGCCGAGGAAAGTTTGATGGCGAATCAGCAGGTCTATGTGCTGGGGAATATTATTCATAACCCAAGGGAAATAGAACGCTTAGAGCGCAAAGGTCTCAAGACTATCACTGTGAATGATTTTAATTCCATTGCTCACACAGGTTCAAAAGTCTTAATTAGAGCACATGGTGAGCCGCCGGCTACCTACCGAAAAGCATTAGATTTAGGAATTGAAATTATTGATGCAACATGTCCTGTCGTGACAAAGCTGCAAGAACGTGCCCGTAAATTCTACATTAAAGGGTACCAAGTCGTGGTATTTGGGAAGAAAGATCACGCTGAAGTGTTGGGAGTACGTGGAGTCTGCAATGATGAATGTATCGTCATTGAGAATGCACAAGAAGCATTTGATCTCGTAAATTTGACAAAAAAACAGTGCTTTTTCTCTCAGACTACGATGGATAGACCGGGCTTTATTCTAGTAGCTAAAGCAATGAAAGATAAGATCACTGAAGAAGTTATAATCGACTCAATCGAGAATATAGCTACAGAATTTCATGCAAAAGATACGATTTGCGGGCAAGTGTCCGGTCGTGAAAATCATTTGACCAAGTTTGCACAAGATAATGATGTCATTATTTTTGCAGCCGGCAAAGCCTCTTCGAATGGCAAAGTACTCTTTGATGTTTGTAAAGCAGCAAATGCTCGTACTTATTTCATCGAAGACATTTCCGAGCTCCTTCCTCAATGGTTTGAAGGAGTAGAAAACGTCGGTATCAGCGGCGCAACAAGCACACCGCAGTGGTATATGGAGCTCGTCAAATCTGCAATCGAGGGGAAAATTCCTGCTTTAGACTACGAGCTCGCAGTACTACAATAATTTCAAATAGTTAACAATTATATCTACATTTTTTGAGGTGAATTATGATGGCAATTAATTTAATTCTTATTGCAGTTGCAGCTTTTGTGCTCACCATTGCTTTTATAGTAATTGCACAGGAAATCAGTGTGTTGCTTGGATTAGGGTTGTTTATTGCATGTTGCTATGGGGCTTATAAAGTTATCGGTTCGCGCCTGACCAAATTGTAAGTAGTACTATGAATCAAGTCCCTGATATGCTGAATGCGCTACAAACTTCAATTAATACAATTGAAGAACAAAGTGCAAAATTGAAATTGCTCTTGCCAATGCAAGTGGAGTTTCAGCAAATATTGGATAAGAAATTCCGCATGGAATTTAATTACAACTCTAACCATTTAGAGGGAAATACACTAACGTATGGCGAGACTGAGCTACTCTTAATTTTTGATCGAACTACCGGTAATCATTCTCATCGAGAATATGAGGAAATGAAAGCCCATGATGTAGCATTTCAATTAATAGATACTTGGGCAAAAGATCAAGATAGACCATTAACAGAATCAGACATTAGAAATCTTCATAAGTCTTTGCTTATCAGGTCGTATTGGAGTAAAGCTATCACATCGGATGGACAAAATACTCAAAGACAAATTCAAGTAGGTGACTACAAAAAACACCCAAACACCGTAATTCTTTCCAATGGTGAAAAATTTGAATTTGCCTCAGTCACAGATACTCCCATTTTAATGAGTGAGCTGATTAAATGGTATCATGAGGAAGAAAAAAAAGATGTATTTCCTCCATTTGTAATAGCAGCCCTTTTTCATTATAAGTTCGTTAGGATTCATCCCTTTGATGATGGGAATGGTAGAATTGCACGCCTCTTGATGAACTATATTTTGCTCAAAAATAATTTGCCACCGGTGGTTATTAAATCTGCTGATAAAGCAGGCTACCTCACCGCCCTCAATAAGGCAGATACCGGTGACTTAGATTCATTTATTTACTACATTGCCAAGCAGTTAGAATGGAGCTTGGATCTGAGTATTAAAGCTGCTCATGGTGAAAGCATTGAAGAACCCGATGATGTGGATAAGGAAATTTCGATTTGGAAAAAACAGGTTTCAACAAACTCAGTTGAAACTTTACGCCGAAATGATGAATTGATTTATCATCTTTATACTAATGGAATTAAGGAACTTTTTGTTAAGTTAGAAGATAAGTTCAAACAGTTACATGATGTTTTTCATAAATCACTGTTTTTGCATATAAAAATGGTAGTCGCAAGATGACGAGGAAGGAATACAGTGGTTAGATAGAATTTTAGAAAGATAGAAAATCCAGATATCCCCTTTGACTATTTAGCACCCCAATCTACAATCAAAGATACATACAACAATATTTACATTCAATTAACCCTTCAAGATTATAAATTTGATGAGAAGAACCCTTTCAGTATTCAATCTACTTTAAAAATTGTTTTCCATCATTACAAATACGATATTCTATACAATGATGCAAAAATCATGGAAAAAAGCTACCGTGAGTATTTGACATCTGAAGAAATACTGCAGATTGTGGCAGATAGTGTGAAAGCTGTATTTCAAGAAATTAAGGAAAAATCAGATAAAGATCGTATTATTTATCATAAATCTTGAGCTTTATAAATCATATTCTTTCACTTGTAAATATTCTTCATAATGACCTCAACAACCATATTGAATACGAACGACTTACTAATCATATTCTACAATAGGTTGTTTTGAAGAATTCAAATTGTATTGATGAAGGATGTTGTATTGTTTCTATGGTAGATTCAATTCTCACCTATACACCTTCAGGTTGTCATTTTGAATTCGAGCCCATAAGTATGTAATGATAGCTTAAAACGAAACTACAAATTTTAACTCCTTATTATTCATTATGTTAAAAATGCAACTATGAAAAACATCTTCAATAAAAAAGATACAGATGAAGTTATCAAACGTATTCAAACTTTGAAATCAACCTCGCCGGCTCTTTGGGGTACTATGAATGTTTCTCAAATGCTCGCTCATTGTAATGTGTCGTATGAAATGATCTATGACAATATACATGCTAAGCCTAATCTTCTGTTAAAGCTTATACTTAAGCTACTCGTCAAGAAATCTGTAGTCGGTGAAAAACCGTATGCGAAGAGTTTGAGAACTGCTCCTGCTTTTATTATTAAAGATAGTAAGGACTTCGATAAGGAAAAATCTCGATTAATTGCCTATATCATTAAAACTCAAGAACTTGGCGATAATTACTTCGATAATAAAGAATCCAATTCATTCGGACCACTAACTAAGAATGAATGGAACAATATGCTGTACAAACATCTCGATCATCATTTAAGTCAGTTTGGAGCGTAATTGTTTTAATTTTACTTTTCTGTACTATGATAAATATACCTATTCTATTTAACCTCCCTATACTTCACAATGATCTTATTTAAAAGAAACTAATGATGTCAGAAATACTATGAAACTGTTGCTGTTAATAGTCCTTTCAAAAGGTACGTAATGAATGGTATTCTCCATCACATCGAAATCTACGTATCGAATCTCCAACAATCAATCCAATTCTGGCAGTGGTTGCTTACTGAAAAGCTTGGGTATAGTGTCTATCAACAATGGGAACATGGTATCAGTTTTAAGCTTGCCGAAACATATTTAGTATTTGTACAAACCGAGGATAATCATAAAGATACCATCTTCCACAGAAAAAATACCGGTCTCAATCATCTGGCTTTTCATTGTGAATCCCGCGAATTTATTGACTCCCTTACCTCCGAACTCCTCGAAAGAAATATTCCTCTTCTCTACCAAGACCAGCACCCTTTTGCCGGCGGAGATGATTATTACGCCGTTTTTTTTGAGGACCCGGACAGAATAAAAGTAGAAATAGTAGTCACCTAATTATTATTATAACCTTATATAAACAATACACTTCCATGAAGCAAAAATTCAATCAGTACAAATCGACGTGGTACAAATATGATTTACCGGCAGGACTTTCTGTTTTTTTAGTTGCCTTACCGTTGTGTTTGGGAATTGCTCTCGCATCAGGCGCTCCCCTCTATGCCGGATTAATTTCCGGAATCATCGGTGGGCTTGTCGTATCGATGGTGAGCGGTTCACATCTTGCAGTATCGGGTCCGGCTGCCGGACTCACGACACTCGTCGCCGCGTCGATTATTTCGCTTGGTGATTATAGGATATTCTTATTGGCGGTGATGGTTGCCGGATTGTTTCAAGTGGTGATTGGCGTTCTCAAGCTAGGAACAATTGCCAATTATTTCCCCTCGTCGGTCATCAAAGGAATGCTGGCTGCAATTGGAGTGATCCTTGTGTCCAAGCAGATTCCTCTCGCTCTCGGCTACGATCAGCCTGACTTTTGGACGAGTGGATTTCCTCAACTGTTTTCCTCCGGTCATTTTTTAGGTAACATTCAGAATTTCTATGAACATACGGCAGAAGGTGCTATACTTATTACAGTAGTTTCACTTATACTTTTAGTGCTTTTACAACATCCGGTTGCAAAGAAATATAAAGTCATTCCAGCTCCTCTCGTAGTGGTAATTGTGGGTATACTCCTGAATCTTATTTTATCAAATGGAACATCGAGCTTTTCACTCAAAGAGTCGCAATTGGTGAATATTCCTTCCGATATATTTGCGAGTATGACATTTCCGGACTTTTCAAAACTATTTTCTACATCTGAAATTTGGAAAGATGGATTAATTATTGGTTTGCTCGCCACCCTCGAGACCTTGCTTTGCATTGAAGCCGTCGATAAGCTTGATATTCATAATAGAATTACCCCTGTCAATCGTGAACTCATTGCGCAAGGTATTGGTAATATGACCTGCGGACTCTTTGGCGCAATTCCACTGACGGCAGTAGTCGTGCGTGGTGCGGCGAATGTCGATGCCGGCGCGCGGTCAAAGCTTTCTGCATTTACTCACGGTGTATTCCTCCTCCTTGCTGTGGCTTTGATTCCATTTGTTTTAAACAAAATTCCGTTTGCTTCTCTTGCTGCTATTCTATTAATGACAGGATTCAACCTCACCAAGCCAAAACTCTACCGTAATATGTGGAGCTTGGGTACAAAACAATTCATCCCGTTTTTAATCACTATTGTCGTCATACTATCAACAGATTTATTAATTGGAGTCAGCATCGGATTATTAATCTCTATCTATTTTATTATTCAGAATAATTTTCGTTCGGACTATAAAATTACCGACATAAGCCAAGGAAGTACACAGGGATACAACATCAAGCTTAATTCTAATGTTACGTTTTTAAATAAAGTCAAACTACGCGATGCACTTGATGAAATACCCGAAAACAGCGTACTCGTCATCGACGGCAGTGAAAGCAAATTTATCGATTATGATATTCTGGAAATTATCAGCGAATTCCACAATAAAGCAGTCGATAAAGGAATCGAAGTACTTCTAAAAGGTATAGAAAAAGTAAGTGTGACGGCGGTGCATTGAAGTCGTAAGTCGATAAGTCTATAAGTAGTAAGTCGATAAGTCTATAAGTAGTAAGTCGATAAGTGGTAAGTAGTAAGTAGTAAATTGTAAGTAGTATTTCTATTTGAGTCCCTTATGTCCTTTATGTCCTTTATTTCCCTTATGTCCCTCATGTCCCTTATGTCCCTCATGTCCCTTATGTCCCTCATGTCCCTCATGTCCCTCATGTCACTTCTCTCCAAAATAGATTGAGAATCTTACTCTTCATCAGATCGTAATTTCTCCAAAACCGATAGATCTTCTAGAGTTGTTGTATCACCATTGATGGCATTCCCTGAGACTAATTCTCTCAGAAGTCGGCGCATGATTTTGCCGCTCCGAGTTTTGGGTAATGCTTCGGTGAAACGTATCTCGTCCGGCCGAGCTATATGACCAATTTCAACGCCCACATGTGCGCGGAGTTCTTCTTTGAGAGTAGCAAGATCTACGACTGCTTCTGACTTGAGCGTGACGAATGCAACGAGCGCATTTCCTTTTAATTCATCAGGTTTGGCGACGACGGCTGCTTCGGCAACTGCTTTTGTGTGATACGAGAGCGCTTTCAACTTCTGCTGTACCGAGACGATGACCACTTACATTGACCACATCATCGACACGACCCATTATCCAGAAATATCCATCTTCATCTTTCCGTGCCCCATCACCGGTGAAATACCAACCTTGATGCTTGTCTGTCGGTGGGAAATTACTCCAATACGTCTCTTTATAGCGCTTTTTATCTCCAAAAATTGACCGTGCCATACCTGGCCATGGATGTTTGATAACGAGTAATCCACCCTCGTTTGGTTCACATGAAGTGCCATCTTTTCGCACAACATCGGCCAGAATTCCAGGCAAAGCTTTCGTAGCGCTTCCCGGCTTAGTCGTTGTTACGCCTGGAATTGGAGCAATCATTATTCCTCCTGTTTCCGTTTGCCACCATGTATCGACGATTGGGCATTTCCCCTTTCCGATCATCGCATGATACCACATCCATGCTTCCGGATTGATAGGTTCGCCAACGGTACCTATGAGTCTCAGCGAGGACAAATCATGCTTGAGCGGATATCCGTCGCCCCATCGAATGAATGCTCGGATTGCAGTCGGTGCTGTATAAAATATCGTAACCTTGTGCCTATCAATCATATCCCAGAACCTATCAGGTTGGGGAAAGTTCGGCGCGCCTTCGTAGAGAAGAATACTGGCTCCATTGGCAAGTGGACCATACACGATGTAGCTGTGACCCGTCACCCATCCAATATCAGCGGTGCAGAAATAAAGGTCATCATCATGAATATCAAATACTACTTTTGATGAATAAGCTACATGCGTTAAATATCCGCCGGTAGTATGAAGAATTCCCTTGGGTTTACCGGTCGAGCCGCTCGTGTAGAGAATGAATAGTGGATGTTCGCTACTGAGCTCTACAGCAGGAATATTTGATGGCGCCCCAAGCATAAGATCATGCCACCAATGGTCTCGTCCTGCTTTCATGGTTACTTCACCACCGGTTCGTCTCAGCACGATGCTATGCTGTATCGTTGGACAATGGTCAAGGGCATCATTAGCTGCCTGCTTGAGATTTACTTCTGTACCTCGGCGGTAAGCGCCATCTTGGGTGATGAGAAGCACTGCTTTTGAGTCGTTGATACGTTCGCGGAGAGCTTCGGCTGAAAATCCTCCAAATACCACATTGTGGGTTGCGCCGATTCTCGCGCAGGCAAGCATTGCGATGACTGCTTCCGGTACCATGCCCATGTAGATAGCGACAACATCACCTTTATCGACGCCGAGTGAACGTAATATACCGGCACATTTACATACTTCGAGGTGTAGTTGTGTATATGTTAGGGTACGAATATCGCCCGGCTCTCCTTCCCAAATAATAGCAGCTTTGTTCCTACGCCAAGATGTGAGATGTCGATCAAGGCAATTGTAGGAAATATTAATTTTCCCGCCGGAGAACCATTCGGCAGTCGGATTATTCCATGTAAATGCGCCATTCCATTTACGGAACCAATCAAGTGTTTCGGCTTGTTCGGTCCAAAATTTCACCGGATCTTTTGCAGCTTTATTGACAATATTATTATGTTCAGCTTCTGAGCTAATCCATGCTTTTTCAATGAATTGCTTCGATGGCTTGAATGTCCTGTGTTCAATTTGTACCGAAGAAATAGAATCAGATGAATGGTTTGAATGTGTACTCATAGTAAATATAGCTTGATTATGAACAATCTTTGGTTAAATGGCCGATCATATTACATTCGATCAACTCTCGACAAATATAACACCAATAAAGATTTCGCGCCTTACAAACATCCCAAAATGTTATATTGCAGCTATTGTACGCTTCAATGTGTAGTAATCCTATCATAATTCCGCTTCTGAGAATATTCATTGATTTTTAGTCAATTTTTCGAAGTATTTCATTTATTACCAATTGGTTCGGACGGAATGACAGATGTCGATACAAGCATCTAATTTTTATGATGCAAAGATAGATTTACTCTTCTAATACCTCAAGTATTGAGTAAGTAACTTGTAACGGGCTAGAATCTTTCAAGAGTTACTAGTCTTTCAGATAATACACTTGTCTTTCGTGCAAGATACCGATTGTGATTGCTCATTTTGATACATAAAGGTATAAATCATTCATCGATATATATAAACCCACGAGCATCAACGTGGGTTTTGTTATTATTGTCAGCGAATTGATAGAAATTTCTATCACACTTTTTCCTGAACATATTGTTGCAGAAAAGCGATTCAGACTATCTCATAGTAAATGCAAGTAAGTGCGCATCTATTTTTATATCAAATGGTTAGTGCAATCTATATTTTTATTATAATGTCAATTTTCTAACTTAATTGTTGAACATCTGTCTATCATATTGACTATAATTTAATTTTGCAATAGTATTGAAAACTTCACTTCTTGTCTTTGCTCGATATCCACATCTCGGGAAAGTTAAAACACGTTTAGCCGCATCAATTGGCGACGTGAATGCCAAGGAATTCTATACGAGTTGTGCCGAATTGACTTATCAAAACATGTATTCAATGACTGATGAAGTTGATGTGACAATTTATTACTCTGAAAGACTTGACGAATATCTGATGAAGGATTGGGTTGATATGTTTAGTGAAAGTAATTCCATTATCCCTCAATCAGGAAATGACTTAGGTGAACGAATGAAAAATGCTTTTATGCAAACATTTGATAGATTCCCACACCAGTCAGCAATTATTATTGGTACTGATACTCCTGATATCACTCCTGAAATTATACTCCAAGCTAAACACTTGTTAGAATCGCATGATGTAGTTATCGGTCCGGCTAATGACGGTGGATATTACCTTCTCGGAATGAATACTTTACATGCAAGTTTGTTTGAGTCAATAGACTGGAGTACGCCGAAGGTTTATGAACAAACAATTCAAAAAGCTGAAAAATTAAATTGTAACGTTGCTATTCTTGAACAACTTACCGATATCGATACCGTTGATGACATGCAGCTTTGGCTACAGCAATCAACATCTCTTACCCATCCATTATATAATATTGCCTCTCGATTGATTACTTATGAATAAACTAACAGTTATAAAGACAAAACGCTTACTACTACGACAATGGAAAGATAGTGATCTCCATTATTATGCTTCAATGAATGCAGATGAAGATGTAATGCATTTCTTTCCACGATTGCAAACTGAAGAAGAATCGGCTGCATTTATCGATGTACAGCTTCAAAGAATTGATGAACGCGGGTGGGGATTATTTGCAGTAGAAGTGATTGAAAGCAAAGAGTTTATTGGATTTATAGGTTTGAATCCTACGACGTTCGATTCGAATTTTACACCTTGTACTGAAATTGGCTGGCGGCTTCGTAAAGAGTTTTGGAATCAAGGCTATGCTTCCGAAGGCGCGAAAGCTTGTTTAACATACGGTTTTAGAGATTTAGATTTTAAGGATATCTACTCATTTACTGCCAAACTCAACCTTCCGTCTGAACGTGTCATGCAAAAAATCGGTATGGAACAAATTGGTGAATTTAGTCACCCTCGCGTACCGGAAGACAGCATATTAAAGCCTCATATACTCTATCATCTCTCACAAAGTAAGTTCAATGAAATGAACATCAATTCTGCATATAATCCTAACACAAAATTTAGCAACTTACTACAAATACAATGAATTACTTTGACTCAAAAGACCTTGAACGATTTGCAGAAGTCGGCACCTTCCGTAAAGAACTCATGGATAAATTTTTTGATTATTACGGTACAGTAACCGGCGAAGACGGAGCACTCTCCAAACGTGAAAAATCACTCATCGCTCTCGCGGTCGCTCACGCACTCAAATGTCCATATTGTATCGATGCTTATACGACAACATGCTTAGAAAATGGATCCAATCCTGACCAAATGACCGAAGCAATACATGTAGCTGCAGCAATGGCAGCCGGAATTACCTTAGTTCACGGCACTCAGATGCTCGGACATTTGGAACGAGCCGGAGCAGCATAAATCATTGCCAACATTTAAACTATTTTATGTATCAACCTGATAAAATACTAACTTCTACCCTTGATTTGCCGGTTCTGCAGTCTGCTTCAGACTTACCTTATAATTTTCAACAAGTAGTAAACAAGCATCATCTGAATTTATCTCCATTATCAATTGATACTTTGCAGGTGAACATCACGAAGATGTGTAATCAAGCTTGTCTCCATTGTCATGTCGATGCGTCACCTAAGCGAACGGAGAGTATGGACTTACGTACAGTCAACGCATGCTTGGAAATTTTACAGAATCATCCAGAAATAATAAATCTTGACATCACCGGTGGCGCACCCGAGCTCAATCCACATTTCGACTATTTAGTAATTGAAGCCAAAAAACTTGGCAAACACGTGATGATACGACACAATCTGACGGTAACACTTGAGGGACATCCGACTACTTCAGAAAGCAAAGAGTATCTCCCTGCATTTTTTGCTGAACATCACGTCGAAGTCATATCATCCCTTCCCTATTATCAGGAATTTTTTACCGACAAACAGCGTGGTAAGGGTGTGTTTCATAAAAGCATTGAGAGCGCGCTCCGCCTAAATTCCGTTGGTTTCGGAATGCCAAATTCAGGATTGCTTTTTAATCTTGTGTACAATCCGGTCGGTTCGTTTCTTCCGGCACCACAAGCGAATCTTGAGCAAGACTTCAAACTTGAATTACGCACCAAATATGGTATTGAATTCAATCATCTCTTTACCATGACAAACATGCCAATTCATCGATTTAAAGACAACTTACAGCGACGTGGTGCATTCCAGGATTATATGGATAAACTGCTTCATGCTTTCAATCCTACTGCTGCAGGTGGAATCATGTGTCGTTCGCTTATCAGTGTTGGCTACGATGGTTCATTGTACGACTGTGATTTTAATCAAATGCTTGATATGAATATACATGCAGGAGAAAAGATGACTGTATTTAATTTTGATGCGCAGAAGCTGTTACAACGCAACATCTTATTCGCTTCTCACTGTTTTGGCTGCACCGCCGGTGCTGGCAGCAGTTGTGGTGGAACAATATCTTAATCCGACTATGTTTCTAAACCATACAATCGGTGTCATCATTCCCGCCTACAACGAAGAAAAATCCATTCGAAAAGTACTTGCTGAAATTCCTGATTTTGTCGATATCGTGGTAGTTGTTGATAATAATTCAACTGATTCCACGGCTGATGCTGCTCGTTCGGGTGGGGCAATTGTCGTGAGTCAACCTATTCGCGGCTATGGTAATGCTTGCTTGAGAGGTATCGAAGAATTACAAAAGTACAAGCCTGAAATCACCGTCTTTCTTGATGGTGATTACAGCGACTATCCTGAGGAAATTGAATCACTTATACATCCAATACTTACAACCAATCATGATTTTGTGGTTGGTTCACGAATTACAGGACAAAGCGAAAAAGGAGCTTTACTTCCGCAAGCAATCTTTGGGAATTGGCTTTCGACGAGGCTTATCAGATTATTATGGGGTTATCATTTTACAGACTTAGGACCATTCAGGGCGATAAGAACAGATATGCTGAACTTGCTCGATATGCAGGATAAAACGTTTGGATGGACTGTCGAAATGCAAATTAAAGCAGCAAAACAGAAGTTGAAATGTATTGAAATTCCGGTACGTTACCGGAAAAGAATTGGCAGTCAAAAGTGTCGGGAACAGTTAAAGGTTCAATCAAAGCGGGATATATGATTTTATGGACAATTTTCAAACATGCAGTAATTCGAAGATAAAGGCAAAAAGTAAATTTAGAGTACGTAAAAACAAATTTAGGCGAACCGATCGGTTCGCCTAAATTATTTTATCTCAATTAATTACTGAGCTTCTTCTTCTGTTTCGACCGGCTCAGGGGCTGTTTTGGAAAGGAATTCAATCGACGTAATCACCGGTAAATATACTTTTGAAATGGGAGTACCTCCAAGTTTATTAGCTATAATTCCACGGGCAGTCGAAGTGGTAAGCTGCATAATATGATGGAGCAAGTCCGGCTGCATGTCAAAGCTCTTATCACCCATAATTGTCATGTATTCCATTAGGTTATCGACTTTGAAAATTGTCGAACTCTCATAACACAACATTTGGAACCAGCCCTGCTCATTAGGGTGAGAATATATCACAGAGCTTTTCACGCCGAACAAGCTGTCGCCGACATTCCAGCCAAAATTGAAATTAAGATTAATGCTGATATTTTGAGCAGCGAATCCTTCTTTTAAATGTTCGGGTAGCTCCATATAGAAAAATTCATGTTCTATAATTTCTGAAAAAGTAACGTTAAAATCTTGGGGAGTCATCGACAATCCTTCAATAAATGATTAATAAGAGTAGATTTTATATTTATAAATAATATGCTTGGTTACCGCAAGTCCTTTATACAAAGCATTTGAAAGGCATGTTTTGGATTTTTTGTTGTAAAAGGTTGGGTCAAATACGATATTCTCGCCCACAATGGAAGTGGCTTCCACCGAGGGATTGCGCGTTCACCGCGCAGTGGCTTCCACCCTCCAACGCCAATTACTCTGTACCCATATTTTTGCATTTCACCGATTTCCCAACCTGAATGATGAATTTGATAGATGTTTCCATCGAATTCAGACTGTGGAAGAAAACCATTTGGAGTAAAGACTATTACTTTTTTACGAGCAATACGTTCCATACTTTCCAAGAGTTTGAGTCCGTCTTTTTTGTGTAAATGTTCGATCAAGTCCGAAGCTATGACACAATCATACGACTTTGGGTGCAAAATGTTTGTCGAGCTCAAGTATATCCATAAGTGTATAATCTGTATGGATATGCAACGCCTTACTTTTCTCGATCGACGGCGCGAAACCATCGACACCCATCGTGTATTTAATTTTTGAAGAAAATGAATATATAGGTGAAAGCGAACCGCAACCGACATCTAAAAGCGAATCGCAAGATGGCACAATTTCCCGAGCTAAAAGCCGAGGATAGCTGTCAATCAGGCGTCCAAAAAGCAGTCGATCTATTTTTTTTACTAATGGTATCATACAGTTACGAAAACTATACCGACTATATCACCAACGAACAAACAAACAAAAGCGGCAGTGAGATGTATTCTCATCTGCCGCATAATTCAATTTAACTTGTTACCATTAATTGAGTAGAGATTGGGCATTTGTATAAGGCAGGTCAAATGCATGTGCGACCGCATCATAGACGATATGTCCGCCGATGGTGTTGAGTCCTAAGTACAATTCATGATTCTCTTTTACGGCTGTGATCCATCCTTTATTGGCAAGCTGTACTGCATACGGAAGTGTAGCATTTGTCAGTGCAATTGTCGAAGTAAACGGCACTGCGCCCGGCATATTCGCTACACAATAATGGACTACTCCATCGATTTCATAAATTGGATTTTCGTGGGTAGTCGGCTTGCAGGTCTCGATACAACCACCTTGATCGACGGACACATCGACTAGTACAGAACCGCGTTTCATGTCCTTGAGCATTTCACGGGTAATTAATCGTGGTGCTTTTGCGCCGGCAATCAGCACTGCACCGATGACAAGATCTGCTTCCATTGCTGCTTTACGAATATTCGAAGGTGTGGACATCATCGTAATCACATTACGTGGCATCACATCATCTAAGTATCGTAATCTATAGAGGTTATTATCCATTATCGTTACACGCGCTCCGAACCCTGCAGCAATTTTCGCTGCATTGGTACCGACTACACCACCGCCAAGGACAAGAACATTCGCAGGTTCAGTTCCCGGCACACCACCGAGGAGTACACCACGACCACCCATCGTGCGCTCAAGGTATTTTGCGCCTTCTTGGGGTGCCATTCTGCCGGCAACTTCGCTCATTGGAATTAATAACGGGAGGGATCCATCTGCTTTCTGAACAGTTTCATAAGCAATTGCAACGCATTTTGCTTTCATCATCGCTTCGGTTAATTCGCGGGAAGCAGCAAAGTGGAAGTAGGTAAAGAGCACTTGACCTTCGCGGATGAGACTGTATTCAGGTGCGATTGGCTCTTTCACTTTCATGATCATTTCTGCTTGCGCATAGACTTCTGCTGCAGTTGGGATGATTTCTGCACCGACTTTTGTGTATGCTTCGTTGTCAAATCCACTGCCTACGCCGGCATTGTTTTCAACAATAACACGATGACCATTTAACTTCAACATTTCAGCTCCGCCCGGTGTGAGAGCGACGCGATTTTCGTTCGATTTAATTTCTTTTGGAACGCCGATAATCATTGATTTTCCTTAAATGTAATAGATAAAATGAGATGAATTGCAATTTTTTGAACTGCAAAAATGCAGTGTTTTTCGGACGTGACGAAAGAATTTCCTCGTTCGTAGTCAATTTACCACTCGTCACAATTATTTATTCGATGTAATCAAATACTTAAATCGATAAAAGATCCTATCAATGAGTCGTAAATCTTCCGTTATAATTTCCGCATTTCCCTGCATTTCTTGTTTGAAATCAAGAGTTTTATTATACGATGTTTTTAGTCCGTTCGGCAGCGATATTTCTGTCAAATATTGATTGTCTCGAGAGACTTGAGACACTGACTCCACTCGCCCGTCGACCGAACCAAATTCATAAAAAGGGTAGCTGTCAAATTTTAATTTTACAATCTGTCCCTGCTTCACTTTTCCCGACCCATCACGCGGCAAATATGCTTTTCCGGAAACTATTGCTGACGGCGGTACTACGGCGAGCACTTCTTCACCTGATGAAACGAACTGATTAGTACTCCAGTACTTAAAGAATGATATCGTCCCGTCCATCGGTGCTTTGAGGATGTATTTTTGTTCCCACATATCAAGCTTACTCACGAGCTTTTTATATGACTCCTGCATCAGCACAGTGAGCTGATATACTTTTTCATTGAACTGTTGGCGTAATTCAAGTAGCAACTTTTGCGTTTCTGCCAGTCGAATCGAATTATTCAACGCGCTCGTTTCTGTCGTTTGCAAAGCAAATTTTTTCTGCAAAAATGCACTTTCAGATGTTGACAGATCCGCTTCGGAAATGTGACCGTTTGACTTCAAAATTTTATCATTGTCATATTTCTTCTGAGCAAGCTCCATATCTCGCTTTTGAAGTTCTTTTTGCTGTGATAATTTCCCGTCTAAGTCCCTGAAATATGATGCTTGTTGCTGGAGTGATGTCGCTTTGGATGCAGCAAAATTTGTTCTCACAGCAAACTGATATTCCAAGAAATTCTGCACAAAATTGGAGTAATCAATCTGTAATTCACCCAAAGTTGCGTTCTTCTCCAATACCATGTCTGCGGCGAGTTCGGGCTGGGTCAGTACTCCCTGAAAATGGTCTAACTGAGTTCTGAGCGCAAAGACATCGTCAATATTTGCAGGGTTTTCGAGAACTGCAAGTACTGTACCCGTCTGAACTGATTGATTATCCTTGACATACAATTCTAAAATTTTACCACTCGCCTGAGCGACGACTTTGACAGGTGGAATCGGTGTGGATACTACTACTCGCGCTGTGATGATATCAGGATACTTAATTACAAATGATGCTGCAAAAAGCACAGCAATTGTAATAAAAATCACAGTAATTCCCCACCGAACAACCCATGATGGCATCTGTGTCAGTATCTCCTGCACTTCATTGCTTCGTATTTCAATTTGGCGTTCAGGCATGATTGTACAGATAAATTATTGTCGATAGTCTATAGATATTGTCCTGTACAAAAAACCCTTTTACTGTTTGACAGCAAAAGGGTTTATAATGTAGAGAGTTCGTTATCACAATCGATTCGCAACACGTACACGATTTTCTAATTTATGGATGTCTTTTTTGAGTTCATCCCGAAGCGTAACGTTCGTAGTCGCATCAAGAGTACTTTTCAAACTATCAATCTCTCCGGCAATTTTTGTCGTATTAATAGTACTTGCCTCTTCTGCCGTTTCGACGATCACTGACACGTTATTTGAAACCACTTCGACGAATCCTCCATCAGTCGCGAAAAGCGTTTCCGTTTGGTCTTCATTGAGAATCTTGATGACACCTATATCAAGCGATGACACAATAGGAGCGTGATTATGTAATACTTGGAACGGACCTTTTGTACCGGGAACAGATATGGACTCACCTACTCCCGAAAAAATAATGCGTTGAGGCGTTACGATATCAATTTTTATGAGATGTTCAGACATAGTTTTTCTAATTGAGCAGAGAATTATTTAGATTTTTTGAATGCGTCATACACTTCGTCGAGTGTGCCTTTGTAGCTGAACATACCTTCGGGAATTTCATCGACATCGCCGTTTAGAATCGCTTTAAAGCCGGCAATCGTATCTTCGATTTTCACGTAACGTCCTTTAAATCCTGTGAATTGTTCAGCAACGTGAAATGGCTGTGAGAAGAATTTTTGAATCTTACGAGCGCGATACACTGTTTGTTTATCCTCATCCGAAAGCTCATCCATACCCAAGATATTGATAATATCTTGAAGGTCTTTATAGCTTTGAAGGATTTTCTTTACGCGCATGGCAGTGGAGTAATGTTCGTTTCCGATGATAAGCGGGTCAAGAATACGCGAACTCGAGTCAAGCGGATCCACAGCAGGATAAATACCAAGTTCGGCGATCTGACGGGAAAGAACGGTCGTAGCATCCAAGTGACTGAAGGTATTAGCAGGTGCAGGATCAGTCAAGTCATCGGCAGGAACATAGACAGCTTGTACCGATGTGATAGAACCCTTATCTGTCGAAGCAATACGCTCTTGAAGTAAACCCATTTCGGTTGCAAGTGTCGGCTGATAACCCACCGCAGAAGGCATACGTCCAAGAAGCGCGGACACTTCCGAACCTGCTTGGGTGAATCGGAAGATATTATCAATAAAGAGAAGAACGTCGCGGCCTTCTTCGTCACGGAAATATTCTGCCATTGTCAGAGCAGTAAGAGCTACTCTAGCACGTGCTCCGGGCGGTTCGTTCATTTGTCCGAAGACGAGTGCTGTTTTGTCGATCACACCGGATTCGGTCATTTCGCCGTATAAGTCATTTCCTTCACGGGTACGCTCTCCGACTCCGGCAAAGATGGAATATCCACCGTGATTTTTAGCGATATTATGAATTAACTCTTGAATAATAACAGTTTTACCCACACCTGCTCCACCGAAAAGACCGGTCTTGCCTCCCTTGGTAAAGGGTTCGATGAGGTCAATAACTTTTATTCCGGTTTCAAACATTTCTTTGCGGGTAGTGAGGTTAGCGAAGTCAGGTGAGGGGCGGTGAAGCGGGTAGTGCATTTTGGAATTGATAGGGCCTTTGTTGTCGATTCCCTCTCCAATTACATTGATAAGCCGTCCGAGTACTTCCTGTCCGACAGGCACCATAATCGGCTCGCCTGTATCATAGACTTTCATGCCACGTACGAGGCCGTCGGTCGCATCCATTGCAATTGTTCGTACTCTATCTTCGCCTAAGTGTTGCTGCACTTCACACACCAAATTTTCTTCCAATCCTGTAGCAATAGAAGTACGTGGAATATTGAGAGCATTGAGAACTGCGGGGATATTTCCACCGGCAAATTCCACATCCACGACCGGACCAATTACCTGGACAATGTGACCATGATTCATAATTAAAAACCTTTGAAACTATAGAAATGAGTTGTTTTGAGATTTGACTTCGGCAAAATTACGGAAAACTTTGTTTTGTGGCAAGAATTGACCTGAAAACATTCCTGAAAATTGAGAATGAAATGCCAAAAACATCAGTTTATGAAAGATTCTACCAGACTCTCAAAAAGCGTGTCCATTCACCAACAATTCCCTCAAATAAACAAGTTTTGGTATGTTTGCATAAATCATTAAAGAGGGATAGAGTTCGATGTTGACTAGACTCCATCTTTAGCTGGATGGAAATGGTTTGCATTGTTTGTAATGGTATTGAAATTCCACGCTTAAATCCCAGAGGGATTAAATGTTTGTATCAGGAATCTCAAACCCGAAAGACACGACCCAAATCGGGGACGAACAACGTTTCCCGTCCGACCAGTTGCTACAACTGGTCGTAAACACTTGCCTATGAAACGGTTGCTTCGATGGAGTAATTATGCGAAAAAGCCATAATATAAATAGATCTATACGGGTATTCATTATTTTACTTTTAAGCACTGCTATAATCTCTTTATCGTGTCAAGATAACAGCAATAATCCAGTAACCAATTACTCAAAACCGACTTATCGAGACAGTTTGTATTTTGCGTATACATTAAAAGAATGGACTCGTTTAAATATTGAGGGATATGGTGCAGAGGTACTCGTTTATTTTATACCCGTCGATAAGATTATTTATGAAACATTTGATGCGTATTATAGCCCAGACTCACTACGTATTGTAGTTTTTGTTTCAAAATTTAGTCCTATTATAAAAAAATGGGAAAACAAAAGCTGGACTGAAAAAGATATGGATTACAACCTGAATTCAATGATAGGCTTTAGAGATTCGACGAATCAACCGTGGGTAGTGTATCCGTTAGACATTTCTATGCTTACTGATTTTCCCAACAAAGAAGAAGCGTTGGCTTTATATAGGCACAAATATTTCAACAAATTATCAGAATTTATGTATAATGTTAATGTTGTAGACACTAACTATGGGAAACCTTATATAGATAAGGTACCAATTGATATTAAAAAATTATTAAGTGATAATCCAGACCCAGTAAAATGTTATGAAAGAACAATTGGGTTTAATTTAGGTGATAGCTTATTTTGGACTCGAAGTTTGTTGTGGCAAAAAGGTAGTAGATTACCAGGATTATATGTTTTTCAAGTAAAAAATTGTGTTCGATCTGATGAAGGTGAACTTTGGGGTGGTAAGCCTTGGGATTCACGCGTTAAAACACCTAACATAAACTATCCAGATAGTATAGTACAAATGTACAAGTGACTCAATCCAACCAGTTGTTACAACTGGTCGTAACCACTTGCCTATGAAACGTTTGCATGATAGAGCATGTAGTATTCAAAAGGTGCTATTTGAATACAAACTCGACGTTAGGTTCGACGCCTTACGGGACAGATACGCCTCAATACAGACTAGCAGTACGTTTCATAGGTAAGTGGTGCCTGGCAGTTGTAACAACTGCCCGGACGGAAATTATTGCTCCAATAATTCATAAACATTTAACAAAGTGAAAAATAAAAAAACTATAACTATAGTGATAATTATTGCCTCATTTATTGGATTGGTAGTGTACCAAACCCCTTAAAACTGGACAGAAATTCTACTTTTGATATTCAAGTCGGGGCAGTTGTTTCCACGTCCGACCAGTTGTTACAACTGGTCGTAAACACTTGCCTATGAAACGGTTGCAAGATAGAGCATTTGGTAATCAAAAGGTGCTGTTTGAGTGCAAACTCGACACAAGTTGCAACACCTGATGGGACAGGAAATACTCAATACAGCCAAGCAGTACGTTTCATCGGTAAGTGTTGACGGGCAGTTGTAGCAACTGCCGGGACGGGAAATTACGTAACAGTCATTATCTCAGGATTTCATTATCAAGCAAAACATTCATATCTGGGTATCAGCCATCCGCCCCAAAACACTTGCGGCTGGGATTGTCCCTGTCCTCATTGGTACAAGTGCTGCATACAATTCAGGGGAATGGGATGCCCCAATTTTTCTCGTCGCTCTCTTTTGTTCTGTTGCGATACAAGTACTTACTAATTTTGTCAATGATCTCTTTGATGCTCGGAAAGGCGCAGACAACGAACAACGTCAAGGACCGAAGCGTGCTGTCGCTTCCGGACTCATCTCGGACACCACAATGGCAATAGTGTCGGTTGCGCTCACAATGTGTATCTTCTTATGTGGACTGTACTTGGTGTATTCCGGCGGGATTCCGATATTCATTATTGGAATTACATCTCCTTGGTATTTGCATGGCTCTACACTGCCGGACCCTATCCCCTGTCGTATAAAGGACTTGGTGATGTCTTTGTGTTTGTATTCTTTGGACTCGTTGCAACGTGCGGCACTTATTTTCTCTTTACCCATCAATGTCCTTGGGAAATGATTCTTGTTGCAACAATTCCCGGATTCAGTTCGGTAACTATCCTTCAAGCCAACAATATACGTGATATTGAGACTGATAGAATGGTCAATAAAAATACTCTTGCTGTTCGCTTGGGTAAAGTAATTTCAATACGTATTTTTATTGGTGTGATGATTAGCATTTATCTCTCAGACATTGCGCTTTTTGTAATGTATGGATATGATTATAGTTTTCTTCTCCTACTTTTGAGTTTCCCGTTTGCTTTGAATATTATGAAAAGAATTTCGATTGCTAAAAGTGGAGAGGAATACAACCTCATACTGGCGAATTGCGGCAAACTTTTATTTATCAATGGCATACTTCTTTCTATTTCGTTTTTACTTTGAATTCTATGCTCAAAAGCAAACCTGCGATTCTCTTTTTCATATTCTTCATTACTCTCCTTTCCGTGATCGGCACTGTCTCATTGCCGCCTGCTTTGCCTGTTATAGCTCAGTTGTTTGGTGTGGCAAAAGCAGACATCGGTATGATTATGTCACTCTATACATTACCCGGTATTTTCCTGACCCCGGTTTTTGGTTATTTTGCTGATAAATTCGGACGAAAACGTATTCTCATTCCTTCACTTATCCTCTTTGGAATTTTCAGTATATGTTGCTTTTTTGCTACATCTTACTCTGAACTGTTACTGTGGAGATTTTTTCAAGGTGTGTCAGCCGCTTCACTCGGTTCACTCAACATCGTTTTGATAAATGATTATTACAATAACACTGATAAAAATAAAATACTTGGGCTCAATTCTGCTGTTATGAGTTTAGGAACTGCAGCTTTTCCAATTATGACTGCCGGTTTGCTTCATTTTGGGTGGAATTTCCCGTTTCTCATCAGTTCATTTTCGATACTCGTCGGGTTATTTGGCGGACTATTTTTCAAAGATGCATTTACTATTACGCCGAATTCAACTATTAATCCAGACACTAATTCCTCGCGTAAACTACTATGGATCTATATAGTAAGCGCGATGACGTATATTATTCTCTTTGGCTGTTTTATGACGTATTTACCGTTTTTGATAAGCGATGTACTAGTTGGTAAGCCCATATTCACCGGACTGAGTATGACGATTCTATCCGTTGGAACACTCCTCGTTGCGCTTTTCTTCGGATACCTTTCCAAAAAAACATCTCAATATAAACTGCTCGCTTTTTCATTTTTGATTTACACCATTTCTCTCATTTTATTCGTGACTGCTTCAAGTATCACTCAAGTGTTAATAGCATCATTTATATACGGTTGTGGGAATGCAGTTAATTTTCCGAATACCCAAAGCATCATTAGCAAACTCTCGAATCCAAGCCGGCTCGCGACTAATTTGTCCTTTAATCGAATGTCAATTCTATTAGGACAAACAATAGGTCCGCTTTTGATGGGAATTGTCTTCAAATATTCTGATTTGAATACTGTTTTTTTCGGTGGAATATTCCTTTCATTCCTCACGTTTGTTATCGTCTATTTTAATCGTGCATTCAATTCTAAGTCTGAACTACTATGAATTCTCAAATTCTCCATTCAACCAAATTAAATCCCTTTTTTTGACCGTCCATATTTTGTATTTTTGCCGACCGACGAGTCGGTCAATATTTTATTCATAATGAAAGAACAACTCAAATCCAAAGAACGTAAAGATGTTAAGCGTGAAATTATCATCAAGGCTGCTATTCATATTTTCGGGCAAAAGGGCTTTCATTCTGCTAAAATTCAGGATATTGCCGACTTCGCCTCCGTTGGTAAGGGTACGGTTTATGAATACTTTAGCACGAAAGATGAACTCTTCCTTGCCGTCTATGACAAGTGGATGGATGAATTCGAAGCCCGCATGACAGCAAGCGCGGACGAACACACGAATCCTGTTTCCAAAGCCGATGCACTCATCGATACTGCGATTGATTTCTACGAAACACACGCGCAGTATGCGGCAATTCTCCTCGAATTTTGGGCGCATGCCCTGCGAAGCGAAAACCCGCATTTCCTCGAACGCATACGGCAGATGAAACAGACACTCGCAGATCTTGGCGCAGAGGTAACGCGCCAATTAATTGCAGTAAAAGCATTTACGGATGTTGATGCTGTTTCGTTCTCGCGGCTCGAACTCGGAATTTCGGATGGAATTTTCTTGCAATGGATTTAGATGGTAAGTCCTACGCGCTTCGTGATGCGTATAAATTCCGTCAATCGGTGATAGGAGCAGGACTTATGACTTCGGGATTCCGCAAGGTGATGTCACTCAAAACAAGAAAACATCTCAAACTTGGCTTTTGGAAACGTTCTAAAGAATAGTTCGTGATTGATGCAGCTTCTTAAGGAGTAATTGGCAAGTATTTGAACACTTCGACAAGCTCAGTGTGACTGAGTAATTTATTCAGACTAGTTGTAAAACGTTAGTCATGCTGAGCTTGTCGAAGCATCAAGCACAAAACCAATTTTCTTTAATTTGAGTACTGTTTTTTAATTCTTTTAAATTGAATATTCAATATTGACCTTTCGTTAGGTGTAGTACTTATTTACATTTACGAAAGTTTATCATGAAGTATCTTGTTTCTCTTTTGTTGGTCGTGTCGATGGTTCTACCAGTTTCTGCACAAACCGGTAGTATTTCAGGAAAAATTATCAATAATGAGGGAACCGGTGTTTCCGCATTGAATGTTCGGATTAATAATCTAAAACTCAGAACTACGACCAATAACGAGGGTAACTTCAAACTCTCAAATGTGCCGAATGGTGAACTAACCATTGTAATATCAGGACTTGGCTACAAAACAACCTCCAAGCAAATCTCCGTCAAATCCTCAGAAAACTCCACTCTCTATGTAACTATAGAAACAAATGACATCCCAATGTCTGAAGTATCTGTCTATGGTGCAGCTCGTCGGATGCAAAAAATCACCGAAGCGCCGGCAGCTGTTTCGGTCGTGCTTCCTGCCGATATCGAGCGTGGGAATAATCATGGACAGCTCGCCAAAACGCTCGAACATTTCCCCGGTGTCGATGTGGTACAATCGGGAATGAATGATTTCAATGTGAATACACGCGGATTCAATAACTCTATTAACAGGCGTGTACTTGTATTACTCGACGGACGCGATCCTTCGACTCCCCTCCTCAATTTAGTAGAATGGAATTCCTTCCAAACTTCACTTTCGGATGTGAGTAAAATCGAAGTTGTTCGCGGTCCGGGTTCGGCATTGTACGGCACTAATGCCTATAATGGCGTGATTAATATTACTTCCAATACTCCCCGCGATGTGCTCGGCACAAGAGTCGCTATCACGGGCGGACAATACTCGACCTTCCGAGGAAACATCCGTCATGCAGGCGAGATAGATGATAATTTTTCGTACAAAGTGACCGCCAATTACTCCCGTCAAAAGCAAGCATGGATTTCCTCCCGCGACACAGCTCATGGTGGCACACTTGAATATCCCGGTCTCGGAGCAGATGTCATCGATGGCAGAGTACGCCGTGCAGGAATCGACAGTGTTGGTAATATTGCAGATCTTATAGCTGCAAATGATGTAGCAGAAAGTATTTCCGGTACAGCTCGGGTAGATTACAACTTCTCCCAAGATGAAAGTTTGACAGCAGAAATCGGAAGTTCACGGTATGGCGGTGAATATTTTGTCAATACAACCGGTAGGATTTTGATCAATGATGTCGAAAAACCATTCGCACGACTAGCGTATAACTCTAAGCACTGGAACGTACAAGCGAATTGGAGCCGCCGTAATGCCATGTCACCGCATATCGTTATGAGCGCCACAGCGACGTCAAGCGAACGCTCCGATGTAGCTGTCGTCGATGCTCAGTGGAATGACTCATTCCTCAATGATGATCTCAAAATTATAGGCGGTGTGTCACATGAATATCAGCATGTCAATACATCGACCGTGAATGCTACTCCTCTTCTTTCACCGGATAACCTTCACAATAACTTTAGTGGTTTATACGGACAAATAGAATATAAGCTCATGGATAATCTACAGCTTGTCGGCGCAGCCCGCCTCGACCGTTCGACTTTTTTTGAGACTCAATTCTCCCCTAAAGGTGGACTAGTCTATACACCTGTCCAAGATCATACTTTCCGTATGACCGTCAACAGGTCGTTCCTCCGCCCAAGCTATGGCGATAAATTTAGACGTTCTGTAATCGGTGGTCTGCCTCCAACAGTCAATTTAGCAAGAATTGACTCGACAATTTCTGCACAAACAGGAGTCGCTAAGCTCAATTTACCATCAATCACTCCTCAAGTATTATTCCTCGGTAATCCGAATATTGGTGTCGAGACTGCACTTTCGTACGAATTCGGATATAAAGGTATCATTTCAAAAAATATGTATGTGACGGTCGATGCGTATTTGAACAATCGTACCAACTTTATTTCTCAAGCACTTGGTGGCTTAGCTCCAGAATATTATACACCTATTCGCTATGGGAATCAACAAGCAGATTCACTCATGCGTGTTATGATTGGTGTAGGAAATTATGACCGTTACAACGGGCTATCTCGTGATGTGGAGACCGGTAATCCTGCCTTGAGTATCTCACCGACCAATATTGGATTAATTAATGAATATGGACTTGAGTTTGGCGTAAATTACTATGCTTTCACTAACTTATCAGTATCAGCAAACCTTGCATTATTAGACTATAAAATAGTCGAAAATAAAGTGACTGCACAAAAAATCGTTCCGAATACTTCGCCTACCCGTGTAAACCTTGGAGTACAATACGAAGAGCGCGGAATGTATGATGTAGGAGTCAATATTCACGGCGCAAAAGGATTTGAATGGGTAGCAGGCACAGTACAAGGAAGTGTACCTGAATACTGGGTGGTCAATTTCAACGCAAGTTATAACTTCACGAAAGATTTACGACTTGGTGTGAATGTGTTTAATTTACTAGATCGTCAGCATTATCAGATATTTGGGGGAACAATACTCCGCAGATATGCAACTGCTGAAGCATCATTTAGTTTCTAGTACTTAAAAGCCCAAATCAAAAAGGCGAATCAAACGATTCGCCTTTTTACTTCAGATTCAGCTTTTAGAATGATATTTTTCTATCAACTGTTGGTAAGTGTCAAGCATAATTTTGGCCGAACTCTCCCACGTAAAATTCTCAACAACAAATTTTCGTGCTGCTTCTCTGGTTTGTGAATAATGGTCGTAATTATTTATTAAATCAATAATTATCTGCGCAGTCTTCGTAGGATTGTCAGATGTAAATAATCCATCTGATTCAGTAGCCGGAATACCTTCCATTGCCACAGGTGTAGCTACGACGAGGAGTTCCATAGCCATCGCTTCAAGGATTTTGATGCGCACGCCACTACCAACAAATAAAGGAGCAATTGAAATTCCGGCTCGATTCAAATAGGGCTGCACTCGCTCAACATAACCGATGACATCGACGCCTTTGTCTTTCCATTCATGAAAATATTCGGGTGGGTTTTTGCCGATAATCGAAAGCCGCACATCAGGAATTTCAGCACGAACGAGTGGTAGTACATTCTCAACAAACCAACGAACGCCCTCGACATTGTGAATCCATTTATAGGTAGTAGCGATAACCAACTCTTTGGGATTACGAATAATTGAAGAATCCGGCATCCACTCTTTGGGATTTATTCCGGGTGAAGCAACAATTACATTTGCTGTCGGTTCAAGGCGCAACGCTTGCTGTTTGTCATGCTCAGTAACAGCAAAGATTGCATCCATTTTAGGGAAAAGTCGCTGTTCGGCTTCACGCAACAACCGTGCTTGCCTCTCGATATACATCTTCTTTAGGGAAGGCTTGAGACTGTCAGCATAGCGCTGCCAGATAATCCATTCGACATTATGAAGGCGCAGGCAAACCGGAATATTCTGAATTGATTGTGCAAATAAAGCAGCCGTCATCATACAAGAATGATCGGCATGAATGATGTCAAATTTTTCTTTTCGTAAGAGTGAGCTCAGGTCTTTCATGATCTCACTTCCTTGATGCTTCCACATATAAATAGACAGTGGTAGCACAGCAGATACTGCAAGTCTAAGAAGTGAATTTTTGGTAGAATGACGGCAAATTCTAACCTTTGCAACCTGTTCACCTTGCTTAAGATGCAGAGCCGAGGGATGTTCGGCAGATAACGCAAACATCGTCACATCCGCCCTTGCTTTTGCGAATTCTCGGGTAAAATTTGCGATACCGATACGCCCGCCATCATCATCCGGGAAAGGATATTGGGGAGTCAATTGAAGTATTTTCATAACAGAATAAGAACGACCAAAAAATCATTTTACAAGATATTATGTTTCAAATGAAATATTAGTTCAAAATACGCAAATTGATTGGTATTTTTGTCGAACGACTTTTACAATCGAAACGCTCAATTGATAAACTCTTAATAATA
Organism: Ignavibacteria bacterium; assembly: GCA_016720145.1. Lineage (GTDB taxonomy): Bacteria > Bacteroidota > Ignavibacteria > Kapaibacteriales > UBA961 > JADJXV01. The sequence goes on from JADJXV010000003.1 coordinate 158,045, forward strand.
AACTCTCTTTCATTATTAGACAAGGATTAGGAATGACATATCTTTACAATTCCGGCTTTGGAAATGAATTTGCGACAGAAGCTGTCGCCGGCGCGCTGCCAAAAGGACAAAATTCACCACAGAAAGCACCCTTCGGACTCTACGCCGAACAAGTAAGCGGCACCGCATTTACGGCGCCAAGGCATTATAATCAACGTACTTGGCTCTATCGAATCCGTCCATCTGTCGTTCATAAACCATACGTCCAAATCTCCAACGGACTCCTTCGCTCCACACCTTTTGACGAAGTGACGACTCCACCGAATCAATTACGATGGAGTCCTATTCCACTTCCATCGACCCCTGTTACCTTCGTTGATGGCATTGTATCAATGGCAGGAAATGGTGATTCTACTGTTCACACCGGCGTTGCAATACATGTCTACGCTGCCAATACTTCCATGATCGACACATTCTTCTACAATGCTGACGGTGAAATGCTTATCGTACCTCAACTTGGTACCCTGATTATGTTTACGGAAATGGGTTATTTGGAAGTAGCACCCGGAGAAATTTGTGTGATTCCACGTGGAATTAAATTCAGAGTAGAATTACCGGATGGCGCTTCTCGTGGTTACATCTGTGAAAATTATGGTACTTCCTTCCGACTGCCGGATCTCGGACCAATCGGCGCAAATGGACTTGCCAATCCACGGGACTTCCTCACACCGGTCGCAGCATTCGAAGACAAAGTTGGTACGTATCATGTAATTGCTAAATTTCTCGGGAACTTATGGAAGTCCGAACTCGACCATTCCCCGCTCAATGTGGTCGCATGGCATGGAAATTATGCTCCGTACAAATATGATTTAGCTAATTTTAACTGCATCAATTCCGTGACCTTTGACCATCCTGACCCGTCGATTTATACCGTTCTCACCGCTCCTTCAGAAATTCCCGGAACGGCAAATTGTGACTTTGTAATCTTCCCACCTCGCTGGATGGTAGCCGAACATACCTTCCGTCCTCCATGGTTCCACCGTAATTTCATGAATGAATTCATGGGATTAATCATTGGCGCGTATGATGCAAAAGCCGAAGGATTCGTACCGGGAGGATGCAGCTTGCATAATTGTATGTCGGGTCATGGGCCGGACTCAGCAACCTACGAAAAAGCATCCAACGGAGAATTAAAACCTCACTATCTTGATAATACACTTGCGTTTATGTTCGAGACGCGATTCGTATGCCGACCTACAAAATACGCGATGGAAACCGGTGAATTGCAGTTGGATTATTATACTTGCTGGCAGGGACTCAAGCCGGAATTCGGACGGTAATTATTTAAAACTAAAACTTAAATTTTGAAAAACAATCTTATAGGATATGCTTTGAAATATTAATCGTTATAACAAATTTATTGCTACAACTATGAAAACAACTCCTCAGAGTCGTAGAAAAAGTATAATACAACTTGTTGTATTATATGCTGTTATGTCGGGGGCATGGATTTTCTTGTCAGATATATTGTTAACTGCTTTTTTTTCGGCGAACGTCGAGCAGTTTAAAGAATATTCAATTCTGAAGGGGTTGTTTTTTGTGGGTACTACATCCGGCATGTTCTACTTTTTCTGTATGAAATGGCAGCGGCATCTCGAACGTGTGGAGACAAATCTCGAACTCAATGCGCTGGAAGTGGTTACCGGAAAAACTAAATATGCTAGAATTTTTGAGGTTGCGAATGAAGCATTATTTATCATCGACAGAGACACCCTGAAATTCTTGGAAGTTAATGAATCTGCTTGTGTTATGTACGGTTATATAAAGAATGATTTTCTTCATTCGCTGAGTGTTCTCGATATGACCATTAACCCTGAATCATCAATTAAATCAATCAATTCAGAAACAATACGTGTCGAATATGCACTCCATAAAAAAATCGAACGGAGAAGTTTTTCCGGTAGATATTTCACTCACGTATTTCTCACTGACGATCAACGGTTAATTGCCGCCTCCGTCCGCAATATGACCACACATTATGAATTAGTCAATAGTCTCAAATCCAACGAACAAAAGTATATAGATGCTCAATTGATGGGAAATGTCGGGAATTGGACGTGGGATTTGAGAACACAATCTGTGATTTGGTCGCCGGGATTGTACAAAATATATGGAATTACTCCTACTGAATTGCCCTAAAACAGAAGAAGATTTTTATGCTTTTATTCATCCTGATGATAGAGAATTAGTATCCAAACAGTTAGAATTGCTCTTCAAGTACAAGCAACCTGTCAAATGGGATTCGAGATTTGTACTGAAAGATAATCAAGTGCGATATGTGATGAATCAATGTATTATTAAGGTCGATAAAAGTGGAGAACCTATTGAAGTCGTTGGTACAATTGCAGATATAACTGATCGGAAAATTGCGGAAATAGAGATTTTGAAAATGAATCAGCTTCTTGAAGAGCGAGTCGCACAGAGAACAAAGGAGCTAGTCGTCTTGAACCAAGATAAAGATGAAATTCTAAGTATCACCGCTCACGATTTGAGGAATCCACTTGGAGGAATTCTTCTTCAAAGCTCACTTGTCAAGCTGTATTACGAAAAAGGTCAGCTCGAGCAAGCCAATACTTATATTCTCGATATCGAAAAATCTGTTCATCGCATGAATGAGATCATTACTAATTTATTGAATTCACACGCACTTGAAATAGGTAAATATAATTTTGAATTTAATGAATATGACTGCTCGGAAGTAGTTCGAATCACTGTCGATACGTTTGAGTCACAGGCGAATCACAAAGGAATCCACATAACTCAAATTATACAACTCTTTCAATTGCATATTGATAAAGATGCATTTCGTGAAGTGTTGGAAAATTTGCTCTCCAATGCAGTAAAATACTCACCTCTGAACAAGAATATTACCGTTAATTTATCATTTACACCCGCGGGTAAGCTTCGCGTAGAAGTACAAGACAAAGGTCCAGGTATCTCTGTCGAGGATCAAAAAAGACTCTTTGGGAAATTTGTCCGCTTATCTGCAAAGCCGACCGGCGGTGAAAGTTCATCCGGACTTGGCTTGTCAATAGCGAAAAGCATCGTAGAACAAATGCATGGATCAATTTGGTGTGAAAGCATTGAAGGTGTAGGTTCTACTTTTTTTGTCGAATTCCCGGTTCACTCACCTATTTCTCAATAAATAATTGAATCGATGACTTTTTTAAAAATTGAACATAATTCATCATTGTATTTCCAAAGTGTTGTCTTGAGGTATTGATACTGCGAAAGCCGCTCGGATTGGTGTTTACATCAGACGAGTTAGCCCTTGAACACAACGAAATTCACCTCATTGGCAAAGAAGATACTACAATCGTCTGTACCCTTCAATTACGCCCTATCAACCTTCATACCGTTCAAATGCGGCAAGTAGCTGTCGATGAATCCTATCAAAGCAAAGGCATTGGACGTGAGTTAGTCGAGTATTGTGAACAAGTTGCGCTGGATGGAAAGTATAATGAAATTATTCTTCATGCCCGCGAAACAGCCATAGAATTCTACTTAAAGCTCGGCTATGAATTGTACGGCGAACCGTTTACCGAAGTTGGTATTCCCCATCGAAACATGAGAAAATTTCTACATACTTAAAGACAATCATGGAATCATATCTTGGTTTACTCCTTATCGGCGCGAATCTTATCGTAACTGTCATCTGCTTTTCGAACCGCGCACTGTACGAAAATCTGCTCTTCAGCATCGGACATATCCGGCACAACCGAGAATATTACCGTTTTCTGACATCAGGTTTTCTCCATGCAGATTGGACACATTTGATCTTTAACATGATCAGTTTGTTTTCATTTATAGGTATTTGTGCTGAGGTATTCGGCACAACTTCGACGTTACTTATCTACTTTGGAAGTTTAGTCGGCGGTAATGTGGCCGCGTATTTCTCCAATAAAGAACAAGATGATTATCGTGCAGTAGGCGCTTCGGGTGCTGTTTCGGGTATAATGTTCTCGAGTATCCTCCTTTTCCCCGAAGGTAAAATCGCCCTGATGCTCTTCCCAATTCCAATGCCTTCATGGGTGTTCGCTATTTTCTATATCGGATATTCCATGTACGGCATGCGCGCATCACAAGATAATATTGGTCATGAAGCACATCTCGGCGGCGCTATGACGGGATTACTACTCACACTTTTGTTACTACCGCAACTCCTTTTTCTCGAACCACTTTTGATTGCAGCGCTTGTGATTCCTTGTATCGGTTTTTTTGTGTGGAGTTTGTCTCAGAAGAACAAACTTCAATAATGAGTTGCGCTCCCCTTTACCCTGAATTACGCTCACGACTGCACACAGGAATTTCATGCAACTCTATGATGTGATTATAATTGGCGCAGGCGCAGCAGGACTCATGTGCGCCATAGAAGCCGGCAAACGTGGCAAACGCGTACTCCTCATCGAGCATGCCGAGCAATGCGGCAAGAAAATCCTCATTTCCGGTGGCGGACGTTGTAACTTCACCAATATCAACACCAAACCCGAAAATTTCATCTCCAATAATCCTCATTTTTGTAAATCTGCCCTTGCAAGGTATACACCGCACGACTTCCTCGAATTAGTTCAAAAGCACAAGATAGAATACTACGAAAAGAAACTAGGACAGCTATTTTGCAAAGATTCTTCCCGACAAATTCTCCGCCTCCTTCTTGATGAATGTGCTGAGTATTCAGTCGATATTAAAATTAACTGTTCAGTGCAAGATCTTGACAAACAAGACTATTTCGCCGTCAACACAACACAAGGAATCTATCAATCTCACGCTCTCGTCGTCGCCACCGGCGGACTCTCCATCCCCAAAATGGGAGCGACTGACTTCGGCTTGCAAATCGCCCGACAATTCAGAATCCCTATCGTTCCTCCCATGCCGGCACTCGTCCCACTTACCTTCAACAAGGAAGATGCCCATGATTTTTCGTCGCTTGCCGGTCTATCGGTTGATTCTCTCGTGAGTACCAATGATTGCAGCTTTCAGGAGAATATCCTCTTTACGCATCGTGGGCTGAGTGGTCCTGCGATTTTGCAAGTGTCCTCCTACAAACGCCCGCACGAACCTATCACCATTAACCTCTTGCCAGGAATTGACATCCTCCAATCACTTGAAGCGCATACGACACCTTTGGATGTGAAAAACTTCCTCGCGCTGCACCTGCCCAAGCGTCTCGCTGATGTACTCAGCGAACGCAGTGGAATAACCAAAAAAGTACATCAACTCTCAAAAAATGAACGCGAAACGCTCGCCCGCATGATCCACGAATGGGAGTTCACTCCTGCCGGTACAGAAGGATTCGAAAAAGCAGAAGTAATGGTCGGCGGCGTGAATACCGATGCACTTTCCTCCAAAACCATGGAAGCCAAATCAGTCCAAGGTCTTTATTTTATTGGAGAAGTGGTCGATGTGACGGGCTGGCTCGGTGGGTATAATTTTCAATGGGCATGGGCTTCGGGGGCTGCTGCGGGGAGGAGTGTGTGAGGGGGGAAGCTCTGAGATTAGAACAAACGAAATTGTAAGTAACCCTTTAGTCAGACTGAGCTTGTCGAAGTCTCGAACAAATGCCAAATTCTTAAATTGGTAAGCAATTGAACCCTTCGACAAGCTATTAATGACACATTTGAAGCTAACAACATAATTATTATATAAATCATATTGTTATTCCATCGCCTTAAATCCTCGTTTGCTTCAACACCCTCAGGGACGCAGAGCTTTGCCCTTTAAGCCCCTCGTTCTGGCAACCTGTTCAGCAACTGTTAGGTGTTCACCCGTTGAGAACTCAGGGTGACGGAAAACCATTCGCCAAGATTAGAATCCAAATAAAAAACGGGGCATTCTACAATGGAATGCCCCGTTTGTATTGATTGAGAATTTACCGCACAACCATCAATTTGACAGCCGTCGATACTGTTCCCCGTCTGAGCTCAATGACATACATACCTGTCGGATAGTCTGTCGTATTGAGTTCGATTGCCTGCGCTCCTGCGTAGAGATGCTGCTCGGAAAGCACTACAAGTTCTTTACCGAAGCTGTTGACAACTCGCAATGTTACACTTCCATCTTCGGGCATGGTGAAGTTCACGATTGCACGTTCACCGGCCGGATTAGGATAGGCGCTAAGATCAAAGAATTCACCGGAATTACCGCCAAAATCCTGACTGATTTTCGCCGATGACAATTGCGATGGCTTGAATTGCAGTACTCCGCCTTCGGATGCCATGAAATTTCCGTTTGCATTTTCGGCGATGGTAATCACATTATTTGTGAGATTCACCTGATAATTCACCGAAGATTTCATACCGCAGAGCGTGTATTGCGTATTGGAAGCACCATTATAATTGATCGATGTCGAGACGACAGGTTGCTGAATCGTACCCGTAGCAACGTTGAAGAGCACGATATTGGCATCAATGCCGGACGTCATCGATGCGCCGCGCATGGTCGAATTATTGGTCCATACCTCGGTCATTGTTGGCTGGGCAAGATTTGCCTCCCCTACTTTCATCGCCGTAAGGTATGTCTGTGTAAGGGGATTCGTTGTGTCCCGCATTTCGGTGCGCCAGTGTTTGGACTTGAACATATAATTCAAATCAGGGCTATTTTGCCAGTTGTCGGGATTAGTATCAAACATAAAATACTTCGTGTATTTAGGCACTGCCGGTGCGAGCGTCGTGAGCCACAGACGGGAATTCCCCTTGTCCTCTCGGAGCGTATTGCCGTTGATGACAGGTTCATTAGCGAAGTGCCAGCGTAAGTGCTTTTCGTACGGACCATTTGCATGGCTTGACTGCTTGACTTTCACTTGGTCATACACGACGAACATACTGTTATTCGGAAGATAGACAAAGTGACGGAAGAACTGTTCAAGTGGACGATTGACCGTATCGGCAAGCGTCACCGACTGACTTTTACCGCTGTGCCAACCTACATAATTATAAGCACTTGCGAGATCACTTCTGAGGTATGAATAGTTTGGCTTCATGTCATTTATGATCGGACGTTCCATACCATAGCCGTCCTGTCCTCCTGCTCTACCGCTCGATTTGGGACGATACACTTCCCAATCGTTGAAGAAGAGCGTATTCTTGGCGGCACTTGCTTCTGTATAGTCTAAGCCGTTTCCATTGACGCCAATACCGTCATCACTTACTTTATAATTACTTGGACTGATAAGGACTTGGTCTTTACCACGAACAATGTGGATGTGCCCTGCATGGAAGTGCTGATGGTCGGTGCAGTGCGCCGAACCCATTTGTGCTGATGTCCACACGGCGCCAGTATCCCACGATGATCGCATGATATAGTAGGGAATCTCATTCTTCGGCAAGATACCATTAGGTTTGACGACCGGAATATTATTATAGAGCGTCGTTGCATTTGCCGGAAACGCTGCGCTTTGACGATTGTTATTGCGGAACATCATACGTTCCCACGAGCGTAAGTCAGGTATTCTGAGTCCATTAGCATAATCACTCCAGTCATGCTGCGTTGGCGCCCAGTTGGTAAGGAAGTACTGCGCCTGAGGTCCGACATCCGTGCCTTCAAGCAGGAACGCCAGCCGGCTTGCGAGATTAATCTGGAATCCAATGCCATAATTTCCACCCCAGTCTCCGATTGGATCAATCATAAATCGAGCGGGCAGCATGGAGTGTTTGAGGGAATTGAACATCCCTTTGTACCAATGAATATTAGGAGTTATCATATCAATATTCATAGCTGACCTAAACGCGAGCGACAAATCGACGAAGTGATTCCCAAAGTCGGAATTACCGTACGACCACCCTTGCGGATTATGCCCACCAGCGAACGGACGTGACTTGATTCCTTGCGTATTCTGGTCAATTCCCCAGATATACCCTACCCAGTTTCGGATACCGCCATCGAAATTCTCTTTGCGGTAATCATTTGGAATATCAGTCGCTTCGAGTAGATTGGATGGTGTGCCGTCGATGCGGTAATGCGACCAGTCGATCAAATGCTGCGCTCTTGGATTGTCACCAAAAGTCGCAAGTCCGAGGAGTCCGATTCCTAGTACGTGCCCACCATAGTGATTACCATGCGAGTGATTGTTATTCTCGTAGGCAAGTCCGCCTTCTTTGCGCGTACTATCGAACCAAATATTAAAGATATTGATGAGCTGTTGCTTTTGCGTGGCGGAGAGTCGGTCATAGCACCAGTCGTAAATCACGGCTGCGGCAGGACCTACATAGCGTGAAGGATACGTATTGGCGAGGTTGAATGGACTCTTATTGCCATGATTATTATCGGCGTCGGCCATCGCGCGCACCATTTCATCACCGAGCGCAACTGCTTTATTACTATACGCAGTATCGCCGGTTAATTGATACGCAAGCGCGAGCGGAAGGGCTGCTTCGTACCATTCACCCCCTTGGTAACCGTATTGAATTGTGCCACCGTACCAGTTCCATGCCGTCGCATGTTTGTATTGCGTGATCTGGTAGTTTTTATACATATCAGCATCAGCTTTAAGTGCCTGCCAATCTGCGTCGTTGGCTTGTTTTTTCGAGAGCATGATTTGTTTTACTTCGGGTGTGAGCCAGATACGAGGGTGGGCATAATTAATCCCCGAACCCCATTCATCGGCGCCGATATCGACGGTAGTGGCGTAAGGACGCGCGCCACCGTCGATGTCCTTAGCGGGTACAGTATTTGGACTTCCGTAGGAATTGGTACCGACATTAATCAGCGAACTTTGCGCGAGAAGTCTATAATTCATCGATGCAGTGTCCATGAAGTACGGTTCGGTAACCTGCTGACCGGCAAGGATATTTCCATTTCCAAGTGACGGCACATTCCCTTTGTCGTTTGGTGGATTGAGAATTGCAAAGTCATTGACTAATGAATACGCGACATCGAGCGTGGAATTCAGCCCTGCCACATACACATCATTATTGCTAAGCCCATTACCCCACATCAGGTTATTTGCTGATACCACTTTCCCGTCTGTCACGTGAATTGCGTGTCCGCCATTGCCATCAGGGTCAGCACCGGCGGTATTATAGACAATGGTATTATTGATAATCTTTGCCGTGCTAAATTTATTATCACCCGCACCATCGACACGGATACCGCCGCCACGCTGATAACTGTAATTCTTAGCCACGATATTATTGGTAATTGTCGCCGCGACGCCGTCATCAATCATGAGTCCGGCGCCGGAATGACCGGTATTGCGCGTGACGACATTTGCATTAATTGTCACCGAGACGGATGCTTCGGTGCCCGTGCCGATGACGATGAATCCACCACCCACACCGGAAGTCGTGCCGCCGTAGGATGTATTAAAGGTGTTTTGATCGAAGGTATTCCCTTCTATTAACCCATTGGTACTCATCGTCATACCACTGCCATGCGATGCGCCTCCGACATTGAGATTCTTCTTCACCGTATTCTTCGAAATCTTCGCATACGCATTCGAGGATACACCTGAAATTCTCAATCCGCCGCCGAAGTCATTACCGATATTTTGTTCGACGATGTTATTCTCCACCAGCGTCGTCGTCGCCGTAACGCTCATTCCCCCGCCTGCCTGCACGCTGTCATAACTCGCATGTGTACTCCAGTGACCATTATGATGAATCCGATTATTCTTAATCGTTACCGTGCGGTCACTTGACCAGCCATTGGCTTGAATTCCCGAACGTCCTTCGCTGATATCGAAGCCGTCAATCGTCACGGCAGCTGCATTATAGAACTCAAACACCGGTTTAAGTTTATTTGCTGCAATGACATAGCTCGGCTGCGCTGCTTTACCGGTAAACGCTGCATTATAACCGCCGAAGAATTCGTACTGACGGGTATTACCATACAAATCGGTCGATGAACCGATATTTTCGGTGTACGTGCCGGCTGCGACATAAATGCGGTATTTGCCCGTTCCACTCGCCGCATTATACGCTAATGTGATCGTTTTAAATGGATTATTTTTCAAGCCGGTTCCGTTAGCCGCACCGTCATCATCGACATAGAGGTCAGTGATTGAAGCGCCGTTGTTGTTATTCGAACCCGAACCGCTGCCCGAGCCGCCGCTTCCGCTGCCCGAACCGCTCCCTGAGCCACCGCTACCGGAGCCGCTACCCGAACCCGAGCCACTACCCGAACCGCCACCTGTACCTGTCGTATCGGTAGAGGTCGTGTCGTCATTCATTGCAATGGCAGTAGAGTCAAATTGAAATTGGAGTACTCCTGCAGGTGAAGAGGTATAAGCACCTGTTGAATCTTGATTTACTACAATATTCGCACCTTGCAGATATGCCTTATACACCGTGTTTGGTTTCACACCGCAGAGCGTATTCATCGCGTATTTGCTGCCGAGATTGGGGTAATTGGTGGATGTAATCGGCGTCGGGACTTGTCCCGGGCGATTATTGAAGAGCACGATATTTTCCAAGCTATCGGCTGATTTGATGTACGAACCCATCATCAGTGAGTCATTACTTTGGAGTTTGGCAATGATTGGCTGACCGAGAGTATTAGCGCCTGCCTGCAAGACGGTGAGAAATGGCAGCGTCAGAGGATTGGTCGAATCGCTCACTTCTGCACGCCATATTGCCGGAGCTTTGAAGAGATAATTATAGCTGCTTCCCCATTTATTGTCGGGATTATTAGCGAGATTAGTATTTGTAATTGTTGGGAGTTGCGGAAGAACAGTCTTCACATACAACCTCGCATTCGCATTATCAACTTTGAGTAATGTACCATTGATGAGAGTCGGTTCGACCGGGAAATGCCAACGTATCCTCTTTTGATACTGTCCATTTGCATTATTCGAATTCTTCGCTTTTACTCGGTCATAGACGACAAAGAGATTCTGCGCGCGGAGATAGAGGAAATTCCTATAGAAATACTCTAATTTGCGATTCACCGTATCTGAAATCTGGCGTGGATACTCGTAATTATTATACGCGGTTGAGAGATCGGAATGAATGTACGAATACTTATCGTTCTGCCCCTGCGCGATGACTTTATCTTTCCCACCGGCAGTTTGTCCGCCGACTGTATTAGATGAATTTGCATTCTGATAATCACCGAAGTCATTGAAAAAGAGCGTGTTATTCGCGCCGGAATGATACGCTCCGCTCAGCCCTAAGCTCGTTACACCAAGTCCATTCGCCGACGAACCGTGCCAGGTCGATGGACTCGTGAGCAAGTGGCGATTCCCCTTCGAAATCTGAATATGTCCTGCCTGATAATGCTGATATTCATCATAATTCTGAGCGCCCATGCTTGCAGTCGCCCACACAGCATTGGTGTCCCAAGATGAACGCATCAAGAAGTACGGGAGAGCGCCATTGCCAACGCCACCTTGCGGGTAATTCGGAGCAAATCCTGTGTAGGAGAGTGGAAATTGAGCAGGATTACCAAGGACTTTCGTGCGTTTGAAGAAAAATTCTTCCCATTCTTTGAGTGGTGGCACGCTGACACCATTAACACTTTTATTCGAAGCAGGAATTTCTGTCCAAGCGAAATCGTGCACTGCCGAACCAAGCGTCGTCGCACCAAGCGCCACCGCTAGACGTGCCGGAAGCGAACGGATACTCACCGCGCCGCCTTCGTATTGCCACTCGCCAACAGGGTCAAGCAGCAGTCCACCGGGCAGAGTTGAATGCTTAAGTGCATGAAAAATCGACGTGATATCATTTTGAAATTGCGCCCTCACATCTTCGCCGGTGGCAGTATTGATAATCATCAAATAATCGAGCATACGGCTGAAATCTTCGTTGCCGAATTTCCATCCCTGAAAGTACAATCCGCCTTTGAATGGTGCGCCGGTGGCACCTTGCGATGCTGCCGAAACGCCATAGCGATTCCCGAAAGATGTTTTCATCGGTCCCGTAAACGCTTGTTTACGATTACTTTGCGGATAATCGCTTGCTGAGAGTAATGCAGATGTTGTGCCGTCCAAGCGGGTTCGTGCCCAGCTTTCCATGAGCGCTGCGTTTGCATTATCATCATGCGTGGCGTAGCCCATCCAGGCGACTGAGGTCATGTGCGAGGAGAACCAACTCCCTGTCGAGTAACCGTCTTTTTGGTAGGTCGAGCTGTAGCTTGTGCCGGTGCGGATGAATTGGAACCATTTATTCATCACGGCGATCATATTTGCTTTGCGCTGCGCACCGAGCCGGTCATAACACCAGTCGTAAATCACTGCCATTGCAGGTGCTACATTCCGTGCGGGATAGCACCTATTGAGCACGAGCGGCGATCTTGTCGCAGACGGCATATTATCGGCATCGTTTTCTGCGCGGACCATTTCATCGGCGAGGGCGACGGCTTTATTTGCGTAGGCGGTGTCGCCGGTCATTTGCCATGCCATGGATAATGTGAAGGCGGCTTCATACCAGCCGCGACCGTCATATTGGTAGAAAATGGAATTATTATACCAATTGGACGAGGTCGAATACTTGTACTGCACGATGTTTTGCGCGAGCATAGTATTCGCTTTGGTTTGTAATGATGTCCAGGAGGCATCATTTGCATTCATTTTGGCGATGAGTTCTTGCTTCACCGCGCCGGTCATAAGTAACCGAGGATGGCTCCCGAGAGCCGCTGCCGAGGACGCACCGCCGAGCACCAGCACGGCAGTAAGAGCAGAGAGAAGAAGTGTTTTCATTGTACCTCTTATAAAAACAAAATGTGGAAGAAATGTTGGAAGAATCGATTTTCGATTACAAAACAACAGTTCTGCACTCACAGTTTGCTCACAGAGGGGTGGGGTTTTGGGGGTTGGGGAGGGATTTTTTTTGGGGGGGGGAACTCAAGTTACGTCATTAATGCTCATTGCGAAAACATCCAAAATCCTGATAACCTAACGATTTCGTCTATGTATTTATCAAAATATAAAGTGTCAATGTTATTCCCAATTCTTCTATATCTTTTTTTAAGGTATAAACAAGGACCGTGGTAATACAATCTTGAAATGATTCCATATTTCTGTGAATAAATATAATAGTCTTCCATTGATAAAGAATTATATTTTACTTCAATTAACATAACCACATCAGAGTCAGATTTATCGTACTTACCTACATTTGACAAGGTGAATTTTTCAAACACTAACTTATCTCCGGACACTAACATTTTGAACTTATTTTTAACTAATTCTTCAATATTACAGTAAAAATTAACGTGCTCAGAATAGTTTTGAATTGAATCTATTTGCATTTTTAATACTTTAAATGTATCGATGTAATCCCCGGTTGATCTTGTCCCACGTTGATCTTCCCACTCATTAATTATCGATATGTCTTGTGATTGCTGTTCGCATGATGTAATTATGACAAATAGGAATATAAAAATACGCTTCATTGCTTTTCATTTATAGATATAAAATCAGGAAATTTCACTCGTCCGGGCATTTCTTTGAACTGCACATCCACATTTACACACCAATCGCTATGTTCATCAACCTTTTCTATCCACCTCGCCTCAGAAACAGTCAATTCCACCCATACTCCATACATGCCCTACTGCACTATCACCTTGCAACCGTTTCATCGGCAAGTGTTTACGGACAGTTTAAAATACTGACCAGACGGGAATCACCTGCAAATTTACGAATGCTATCACCTATTTCCGTCCTAAGCAAAGGATTTTGATACGGCTATGTTCATTCTTAAAAATAATCCATCCACTTTCGTTCTTTTTCATAGTTTTGCAGTGATTGAAAATAGAATGGGAATAATTATCTATCTGTAAATACCTATACGTTACGACTCTTATGGAAACTAGTACACTTATCTCCGAAATACAGCACCTGCCGCTTACGGAACGTTTTTACATCGTGGAGGAAACTATCAAGTCGATTAAAAAAGAAGATGTAAAGCTTCAAATGGAATTGGCTGCCAGACAGCTTGCTGAAGATTACAACACCGACACAGAATTAACTGCTTTCACATCATTAGATTACGAACATTTCTATGAAGCAAAGTGAAGTGTGGTTGATTGACCTTGACCCTACTAAAGGTGCTGAAATCCAGAAAACAAGACCCGCCGTGATTGTTAATGACGATAGTTTGGGGAAACTCCCTCTCAGAATAATTGTACCAATTACCGACTGGAAGAATCATTATACAGTTGCTCCCTGGATGGTTAAAATCACTCCTGACGCCATCAACGGACTTTCGAAAACTTCCACTGCCGATTGTTTTCAACTCGGCTCGGTTTCACACGTTCGTTTAATCAAAAAGCTTGGTGAAATCGATACCCTTACCTTCAGTGAAATTAAAGAAGCTCTTAGACAAGTCATGGATTTGTGATTGTTACGTTTGGGCTTTCTCCTCGCAAACGTTTCATTGGCAAGTATTTACGGTCAGTTCAAAGAACCGACCGGACTAAAATAAATGTAAGCTTGTTACCAAGTAATACTTGGGTCGTAATCTGACTCATCACTAAATAAATCTTGAGGGATTGTAAATCTTACACCTATCTGTAAACCTGAAATTACTCTATGAGAACTCGATAATGTTTGTGCCGAACTTAGTGTATAATTGATATAGGGTTGTATTTCACCATATTGCTTGGTTTCAGGTATCCAAGGGGTTTCGCGTAACAATATAAGAATTGAATAGGATATACCTAACTTCAGCGAATAGACCATTCCAAAAGTTGTATTTCCAGAACTCTCAAGAGAGGCAACTCGACCATTATTCGAATATGTTATATTAGCATTGTTTTGGAATACTACAGAGGTATCTTTTTCGGCAATTGATAATACATTTCGAGTTTTATCCCACACGATAAAATTAACATTAGGTTCAATCCGAACCCGCAATTTGTCAAATATATACGTTGGCATTTCTATTAATCCGCTTATGCCAATAGACAAATTACTCATATCGACCTCACGATTTGCACTAACAATACGCAACGAAGAATCTGCTCGTTCTATCACTTGGGTTTGTTGCTGTACACTACCTTGATTTGAGCGATGAAGAACATTGAAACCAAATCCCAGTTCTAAACACTTGTACCTATTCATTCTTCCTAATAGAAATGGATTTTTATGACGAGAACTGACGAGCACACTATACTGCTGAGTAAAAGAACTTGATAGCACCAATGGAACTGGCGTAGAATTGAAAAATGGTTGTGCATAATCTACAAATGAAAATTCGTGTCCTAAACCAATACTCAAGGCGGCGTGTCCACTTTCTCCATGCCAACCTGAGTATATCTGCGCATTCAATAACGCACCAAACTGTCCAATTATCAGAAACAATAGAATTACTATATTACCAAACAAACAAGCGTACTTTATGTTTTTATTTTTCATCGCATGAAATTTCACATGTACCTCCAATTATAAGTCCGGTTATTACTACCATTACTTGCCAACACACACTGATAAAATACCATGCTTGTCGGAAATTTAATTCTTTCACTCCCAGGTAGATGAAAACTATAGCCGTAATCTATGCAAGTATTTCTATAAATTATACCTTGTAGGTATTTCTTCAGCAAGATTTTACTACCAATTTGAAGAACTCGTTGCATGTTCCTTACTCCCCAAAGCCAGCCATCTTTTTAATATCACTTTCAATCTCCTTCAAGCTCTCCTCTTTCAGAACCTGCTTTTCGATTGCTTTATATTTTTCGAACTCAACACCCGATTTTTCCATTGCCTTTTCATGACTTATTGTGCCTGCATGAGTGAGAAGTTCCCTTCCGTTCAATTGCAACAGCGCATCTAACCGCTGCAACCAATCCTTCATATACATGGGAGTGCGTTGCTGCGCCATCGTTTCGGCAAATGCTAAATATTGCTCCACGAGCAAACCAAGCAATTTCATCTCAACTTCCTGCAAATAGTTTTTGGCAATGCTGACATCCGTTTTTTTTATCGATCGAATCCCTTTTTTATCATACGATTGCATCCCCAATAATGGAAGGCGAGCATCCACTCTGCGATAGACCAGCTCGGCAGCCGTTTGCTCGCTAATTGCCCAAAGCAGTTTATTCTGCACCACTTTAAAAAATTCTATCGTCTTTTCATCCTTTGCATCATAATCAATGCTCGTTGTGTAAATGTCTTTGATTTTTTGATAGAAGAAACGTTCGGACAGTCTGATCTCACGGATTCGCTCCTGTAACTCATTGAAATAATTCATGGAATTGCCGGACTTGAATCTATCGTCATTCAAGGCAAACCCTTTGATGATGTATTCCTTCAAGCGCTGCGTAGCCCATATTCTAAACTGCGTACCTTGCTGTGATTTTACTCGGTATCCTACTGAAATTATGACATCGAGGTTGTAGTATTTCACCTCTTTCTCTTGAGTTTTTCCTTCGATAGCACCGTGTTTTGTGGTGTGTCGGAAATTCCGACATACCACTTGCTCATCCAGCTCACCTCCTTTAAATACATTTTGTATATGCTCAGCAATGGTACTCCTGCCCTTTCCAAAGAGCATTGCCATTTGTTCCTGTGTGAGCCACACGGTCTCTTCTTCTAATCGAACATCAATTTTGATTAATCCATCAGGATTTTGATAGATTATGATTTCGCTTGTTGGTTGTATCATAGATGGTTATGGGATTGTGAATTGTAATTGATTGTAAAACGGTTTGTTCCGTAGAGACGCGATGCATCGCGTCTCTATAAATCCATTGTATCTTATCCAATTTCCGTAGAGACGCGATGCATCGCGTCTCTACAATCCATTATATTAGGTGAAGGGCAGTTTTAAAGTCAATTAGCACATATTTTATCGCTGAATCAATAGTAGTTTCGTTGAAAGTACGGTGCCGGCGGTGGTGGTGGCTACAAGACGATATGTTCCGATTGGTAATGCTGTGATATTCGGTATCAATACTCCGGTTCCGTTTTCGAGTACTGTCGCACATGCCGTCATTTCGTGTCCGATTGCATCATAGAGGCGGAGAAAAATACGATTTGAGTAATTACCATTCATAGATATTAGCACATTCTCATTTGCAGGATTAGGAGTTGCAAGGATTGAAAATTCAGGAGAAACGGATGCTGACTCATCGACATCCAACGCAAAAAAAGTACCTTTGATTGGAACGAATCGTTCGGGCTCACCAAGAATTTTGATGTGAAGAGTATCGTAATGATGATTATCGTAACTATTAAGACGACGACCAAATGGAAAATACCGAATGATTACTTCGTGTTTTTCACCCGGACTAAGAGACACCGAGGATGAAACTCGACCCTCCACAATTGTAAATACAGTATCTGAAACCGAGATAAATAGATTCGATAGTAATGTTGGAATTAGTAGTATTGACAAATGAAAGCGTATCATAACCGGTTTCATCAAAACCTCCATTACTTCCATCAGAAACCGATTGAAGAACAATAGAACTTTTACTAACTGCGATGGACGACTTCTCATACCTGCCTTCAAGCGGAATATTCCTGTCCATTCGGCAAGAAGCAAAAAACACTTTCAACAAGTCTTTGTCCGGGGTCGTGTCTTTAATCGATGCTTTAACTGATGTATAAACAATAGTAAAACGGTGCTCATTTCTAGGAGCCAATGCAAATCGAGAGAGAATCTTACCTTTCGTAATCGTAAATACCGACCCATCTTGTAACTTCATGGAATCTATATACATTGTATCCATACCAGGGTTCGATATGGATATCGTAGTCGTGACCGTACTATCTGCTTTGAATACCCGAAACGTTAGCGCTGAATGTGAAATCTTAGGTAATGGCACTGCCTTATAGCTAAACGTTTTTTCCACAAACTTACCTGCTCTGTCGATTACCACAAGCATTGCTTCGGCGTCTTGTGTTCGGTCTTTTACGACGAGCTTGAAATCAAAGGTTGTTATCTTCGGCAGGGGTGAGATTTTGGGAGATGTAATCAACTGCAGCTCGTAATTACTATTGACAGAATCTCGAATAAAAATATCAAAGATTCCCTGATCGACTTGCGCTGAAATATTTGGATCCACGCCATAATCACGGAGTTCGGTTGCCCTACAGAGATAATCGCCACATTCTTCGCTAAAGGTCAGCACTGGTGGTAATGTATCGATTTCGTTGCCGGTAATTCCCAATACAACCAAACCTTTATTGAAATGTGTGCTTTCGGTGGATGATGTTCCGCTAATTGTTGGTTGGAGCTGTGAAGTACAGATTGCCGTAACGGAGAGGAAACAAACGACGGTAAGAAAAAAGCGGTCAATGAATCTCATACGAACCTCAAAAAAAATGTGAACAGGTAAAAATAATTGTATTCAGTAGTAATTATAACAAGTTAGGAAACATACACAGGATAACTCTTTATGTAATTCACTAGGCAGTTACCTCGCCTAAGCTGATGACAAATCTAGACTGTAATCTATACAGGTACTGATTTTTTAATCTTGCAAATGTTTTATTGGCAAGTGTTTACGGTCAGTTCAGAGGACTGACCGGAATGAATAAAAAAGCAGTTTTGGCTAAAGCCCTTTTCTATCATCTTCCCTTTTCCTCCAGCTGAAGCTGGAGTCTAGTCAATGTGATACATGCATGTGCATATATAAATGACAGTCAATATTGGATGCCGAAGGCGACAATCTTCCTGACTAGACTCCAGCTTCAGCTGGAGGAAATGAAGATTAATTGTGGGAATCTTTAGTCTAATTTTCTAGTCTTACCACCCTATTAAATCATCTCCAACTATTTGCAAAACAAACACTTTCTGCGATGGATGTCTGAAAGACTCTATTGTTAAAATAGAAAATTTACTCTACAATAAATGCTGTATAGATTTACTTGGAGATACGTTTAAGGCAGGTTGATTCAGTCTAACACATAGGATTATATTTCACATTAGCTGATAGAAATAAATTTCAATAAAGAAAAATCCAAATTGAATCAATACAAACTAGAAATGTAAGATGTTATATACATTGAGTTTATTTGCTTCATCAGTTAGTATTACCATGTACAATCCAAAAGGTATATTTTCGATGAAAATCCTATGATTTTTATTCACATCTTTATGATACACTCTATTCCCTAAAATATCAATTAATTGTACTACTTTATAGTTTGAATTCAACGTAATTCTCAGTGTTTGTCCACTACTAAAATAAGTAGGGGGAAATTCGGATGTTGAATGGTGTACTTGAGTTGGATCTATTATTATGAACA
This sequence comes from Ignavibacteria bacterium, assembly GCA_016720145.1. GTDB lineage: Bacteria > Bacteroidota > Ignavibacteria > Kapaibacteriales > UBA961 > JADJXV01. The sequence goes on from JADJXV010000003.1 coordinate 177,216, forward strand.
ATGAATCTTCATTATTGGCAAGTGTTATTTCCTTACTATCAGAATAAACAAAGGCATATCGCTTATGAATTTCTTGGGTAGTATGGCGACCAATTACCAAAATTTCTACTGAATCTTGAGCATTGAGTTCGGACAAAGTTAATTTTACTAATGAACCTTCAATGACAGGAACACCGATTGTTGACATGACCGAATCAATCACAAACATTGCCGGCATTGAGTCCACTATTTGAACGTTGAGTGCTTTAATCTCTGAGATATTTTTGGTAGTTAGATATGTTTTAATTACCCTACCAATGACCACACTCTTGGTGGTATCATAGGAAATAGATAAATCTGTTCCACTAGGTGAAAACACACTTCCTAATTGGGATGTTTCCAAATCTTCATTCGTCGCTGTGAGGGTAATAGTATGTGTTCCTTTTTTCATTAATTCAACTGACTCAATATCAATGATATCTTTTGAGATTTCTACAACTCCAGATTCCGGAATCGCCACCTGATACTGTCGAATCGGTTTGATAGCCGGCATAAGATATTGCGATGATGTTGGGAGCTTGAGAGTGAGATACTCATTTATGCTATATTTTCTTCCTGATTTTCCAGTTAACATTGCGAGATAAACAGCATCTAAATTTCTGATATCTATATTCGTTACCACTGGGGCATTTTGCAATGAATTTGGTCCGGAGTCCAGATCTGAAGAATCTCTATCTCTTTTTTCGTCATAATATAATTTTCCATCACCTAAACTGATACTTCCTTGTTTATTACCAATCATAATGTTATAGACAATTAAATTATTTATTGAGGAATCTTCAACTTTAACGGCAGCGCCACCATTATTATATATTAAATTACCAGATGTCGAATCAAGTAATAATCCTACGGAGACACCAGTACAACCATTTTTAAGTAGAATACCATGAGATGCATTGACTTTGACTAAATCAGTAGTTGAAAGTGCACCAATTTGATTTAGAAAAATACTTATATTTTGGTTGATGTCCGAAGAACATACAATACCTTTATTCGAGTAAGAAAGTACATTACGAGAAACATCAATATTTTTTACACCTTCTAAAGCGAGAGCAGCTTCCGAATTGTTTTTTTGGGTAGAATCTAGTAATACAAAACCCAAAGTGTTTTTAGTAATAGTAAGCGAAGCGGGAGTATAAACTATCGTAGAATTTATTGTAGATGGTAATGAACGAATCCTAATACCATACTGTAGTGAAGATATGTTATTTAACTCAATTGATACAAACGAGATATTACCTTCTAAAAGAATTCCCGATTCACCACATGGCAGAGCTGGCTTGATGATTTTGTCCACACCTAAGTTGTTATTAGCAATAACAAATAATTTTGACGTGTCGTAGCATTGTGCCCAAATACAATGTCGCCCTGAACCAATAATACGATTTCCTAAAGCCGGAACCATAGCATCGCCTATCTTGAGATTCTTTACATTGTCTCCTATAAAGATACCATCGTTAGTAGGTGAAAACACAACATTACTATCCACAACCCCAATTGTATTGCCTATAATGGAAATCCCATCACCATTGAATAATGAAACACCATTCTTAACTTTCCCAATATAATTATTTGCTATTTTTAAATTGTTTCCTCGTGCTTTTATTGCTGATTCTCCAATCATTTCAGCATTTCCTACAAACTCAGTCATTTGTCTGTTAGCTGGAGTTAAACAGAATACATTGCTGTCAATTACTATGTTGGAACCACTCACCCCGGATTCAATTCCATAACTTCGATGTCTTGCAAATACACAGTTTCTGATAGTGATGTTATTGCCTCTAAAGATTCTGATCCCTGATTTTTGATTTGCAGTATCGTTATAATCTGATGTTCCTACTTCGGCATATTGCATTAATCTGCTTGTTTGAAAGTCACAGTTTATAATTGTGGTAGGTCTTGCATTTAAATTTGGCTGGTCTAATTCTATCCCGTTTCTACGATTATATGCAAATACACAATTTCGTACAACGGTCCCTTCTCCACGTATATATAGTCCGTCTTTTGAATTGCCTAAATCTTGATTGAAATTGATTAGGTCACAACCGAAAGAAATACCATCGAATGTATTATCATTGGATTTTTCGTCAATTTGAACTCCATACCCAATATCACCGCTATTGCTGTGAATCTTAAATCCTGAGTACGTTGTTTTGCTCGATATAAAGATGTTGTTACTTGCATTGTTCAGAAGGATTCCTACCCCTAAATTGTTAAAAATCTCTATAGAAGTGAAGATTGAGTTGTTACACTGTACAGAGAGAGGACTAACCGTAAATCCAGTCAATCGTAAATCTTCGACTTCAGATCCATTCGCACCACTTTGAAAGAATAAACCGTACTTGATGTAATTTTCACCATGAATAGTGCTGCCTTTCCCAATGATTTTGATTGGTTTGTTAATGGTTGGAAGTTGGTATTTCTGGCTAAGATTGTAGGTTAGATTGTCAAAAAGGAATCTAATTTGAGTTCCACCATGGGCCTCAATATTTTCCAATGCAGAGCGAAGAGTCTGTGGGAAAAATATATTATCGCTAATATCAGCATCGGGTAAATCTTCAGTACTATTTACCACAAATTCTTGTGCTTGTATTCTTAAAAGTGAGGTTAAAAAAATGCTTATAAAAAACATAAGTTTCTATGTAGAACAACATTAGTAAATAAATACATATTCAGACTCCTAAAAAGTATATAAATGAATATTGATGCTACCTAATTGTAGCGTTCAATCAATAGTATTAATAATATCACAATTTATAGATGAAGTAACTCCTTTTACATATACTCCTACCATGTATATCCAAAATACACAAAATATTGGAAATTTCGTTGTAATATTTATCTACTCCTCTTTTTACTTCGCTCTACGCCAAGTTCTTACCAAACAACCACCTGCGCATACAGTTTGTCACTCTTTCCTTTCATAAAAAAGTTAAAAAGCACCCAACATTTTTTCATTCAGAATTTTCTGAATAATGTGAGATTGATCTGTTTATATCACTACGGAAGATGAATTATGATACTCCAGCTTTAGCTGGTGGAGGAAATGATGTTCCAAATTGCCTGCACGACATGAGCGAATGCAATTCGTACTTACGCGCATTCACCTATCACTTCACAAAATACTCCGGCACACTGCTTTTCGTACGCATGAATCGTGGAATCGACTCTTGCTGCACATACGAGTCATTCGGATGGTTTTGGATGTAATTTTGGTGGTAGTCTTCCGCTTTCCAGAATTTGGTGAATGGTACTACTTCGATGGCGATTTTCTTGGGGTATTTGCCCGATGTATTTACTTGATTAATATAATCAGTAGCGATTTTCTTCTCTTCTTCGGTGCGGTAGAAAATCACCGAGCGGTATTGGCTGCCGTGGTCAGGACCCTGACCATTGATTTGGGTTGGATCTTGGGAAGCGAGGAAGACCTTCAGCAAATCAGCATATCTAATCACCGACGCATCATATTCAAATTCAAAGGCTTCGGCGTGTCCTGTTGTGCCGGCTCCTACTTCTTCGTACGTGGGATTGTCTTTCTTTCCCCCGGCATACCCTGATATCACATCACCTACGCCACGAATATGTTCGAAAACATACTCCTCACACCAGAAACATCCGGCGGCGAAGGTCGCTTTGTGGATATTCTTGGCTTTTGGCGCGGGAACGAAATTGAGTGCCACACCATCGATGCAATAGCGGAGTCCTGTTGGCTTCGGTCCATCATTAAATACATGCCCGAGATGCGCATTGCAACGTTTACAGGAGATTTCATCGCGGGACATTCCATTTGTATTATCATCCGATACATCAACACTTTTGCCGGAGTACGGCGCGTAGTAGCTTGGCCAGCCGGTGCCGGAGTTGAATTTCGTCTCCGAACTAAACAGTGGATTCGCGCAGCAATAGCAGGTATAGACTCCATGTTCGTGATTCTCATACCACTTGGAGCTAAACGGACGTTCGGTGCCTTGTTCGCGGGTGATGGTATAGACATCCGGCGGGAGAATTTTCTTCCATTCTTCATTAGTTTTGGTGACTTTTGACGACCAGGAAGTATCCAGTGTTTGCGCGCCGGCTTGAGCTGTTTGGTTGGATTGCGCGCTATCGGAAACGATAGTCTTTTCGGGTTGTTTTTCAGCCGCTGAACAGCTGAGAAGGATCATTGCCGTTAGTGAGGCAAGAAGATACGATTTCATAATTAATCTAGTAATAGTAAAGAAATACAGAGATTTTAGGAACAAAAATACTATAAAAAAGCCCAATCGTAAAGATTGGGCTTTCTAATAAATAACATGAATTCGAGATAACGATCTGGAGACATTCGAGAAGCCCGAATGGGCTTCAATTTCAATAACCCCGCATGAAATGCGGGGGACATCGGTATGCAACCCATAAACCCTGAAGGGGTTTAATCACGATCATACCGAAATTAAACCCCGTTGGGGTTTGGTGGGGGTAAGCTGCCTTTCTCCACCGATTTCATCGGTGGCTATTGATATTCATCCCTTTCAGGGATGGAAGAGGTATATACTCTATATTACATCCACTTAACATTCTTATTTCCTTTAGAAGTATGCCTGAAAGTTATCCCGAATTCACCTTAAAATCAATCCTGTTTTCACCCTCACCGCACCACCGAAAACACCACCGACCGCCGCTTCATCCCCTGCTTTGCGACCATAGAATAGACTTGACAAAGAAATGTAATTCTCTGACAATATTTGTGGTTGAATTGCTACCGACTCATCGTCCTCCTCAATCGCGTTAGCGATGACATATCGGTAGAAAACGAGGAGTAATGCACGAGTAAGTCCTGTAGGGACGGAACGTTATAGAATTGATATGTCGTCCCTACGGGACTTTGTGGCATATCATAATCTCGTTATCTACCGATATATCGTCACTACGGGACTTTGGCAAGATACGATTTTGGGATTCATCACTGCGTACCACAAAAATTGTATTAGAACCAGGAATATCAACGAAGCACATTAAACAGCGTAGCCGACCGCTCTGCTCCCTGCGATGCTGTGAGGATATACACACCATTTACCAATGATTCGAGTGGCAAGACAAATTGTAGCTCTTCCCTCTCAAACCCCATAATTTTCTGACCGGTTAGGGTGGAGATGGAATAGTGAACGGGTATTGTATTCAAGAAATCAAGATGTCTTCTGTCGATCGTCAGGGAGTTTGCGGCAGGAGTTGGGTAGCAGGTAAGGCGGGTTGATGATGGCGAAATTACTTCTTCAACTCCCGTAAAACTCACCTCGTGTTTCCATATGCCAGAATCCGTGGCTGCATACAATGTGGATCCCAAAACATACAACGCATAAATATACCGACCTTCTAATGAATCAATTTCAAAAAAGGTTTCCCCATTATCGTTACTCTGTAGTATCAGGTGAGGATATTTAGCCGCAAATACCGTGTTATCTTTGACTGCAAAGGGTCCTAAGAGGTATTCTTTAGCGGGTTTCCATGTTTTCCCAAAGTCAGTACTCACATTATATCCGAAATTTGCATAACTAGCTATACTTGCCATAACATGTTGTTTGCTGACGGCGATATTAAATTCCGAAAATTCAGAATGATCTCCCAACAGGATGTATTTTGATTTTCCTGTATTGATATTATATTGTGCCAAGCCAGTGTACTCTGTTCCAATAAAGAGGGTAGAATCGCTCAGGACCAGAGAAAGAATTGTCTCCCATTGTGTAACTGTTGTATCTCGATGCCATGTTTTGCAATAATCAGATGAGCGGAACACCCCATTACCCTCTGTACCTACTAATACTTTCGATCCGGCTGCTGCAATAGTTATAATGTATTGATCCTTAAATATTGAGTCATAGTTTGTCCAAGATTCTCCTTTGTCAAAGCTTTTGGATAATAACCTACCACCATAAAATGCACTTAAATAAAGTATTGAATCATTGGATGTTAGCGAAGGAGATTTATAAATAGACCTGTAGAGATCCGTATTATAAATTCCGGTTATTAGGTTTTTCCAATTCTCCCCTTTATCATCACTTTTATAAAATCCTGCTGTAGCAGTACCTGCAAATATAGTTTCGCCAACAGATGAGAGTGCTATTACTTGCACGGAAGGCAAACCGGTATTTACTTGTTTCCAAGTACGCCCATTCTCTGTGCTTTTATAGATACCAGCACCGGCTGTTCCGGCAAATAGTGATGAACCGAACCGAGCAAAACTTTGGACTTTCATGCCCTCTATACAATGACTGAACTGTTGCCAAGTTACTCCTGAATCAGCACTTTGGAACACTCCACTGTATGAGCCGACAAAAATGGTTGAATCAAATTCTAAAAAAGAATACCCTCCTGGTATTTTTACTGTATTGCCGGCTTTGAGTCCTACACGAATCTCATTCCAGCTTGAGCCACCATTTTTACTGATGTAGAACGGACCAGTATAGTTATTTGCGGCAAGTAATGTACCTCCAAAGTGTTTTATCAATGAAATTTCGGAATAATATGTTGAATACTGATAAGGTATCCCATTATTTAGTGGCACCCAATTTCCCCCGTAATCTATGCTCTTGAAGATGCCATTTTCTCTTGTACCAATAAACAAAACAGTATCTATCAATTCAATAGCAGTGATACTATATTCTGATTTTAAATTTCTCCAATGCATTCCATCATCTTGGCTTAGGTAAATTCCATTTTTTGTTCCAATCACTATTGTAGATCCATTAGTTATTATAGAATATACTTCATCCCAATAGTTGGTTGAATCAATTATATCCCAATGAATGCCTTTATCTGTACTTTTATATATTCCATCGTTAGAATTATATCGTGATGCACTTACTCCTACGTACAAGGTGTTACCACTGACTGACATAGTTTGAATTGGAAAGGTAAAATCTGTAATTTTCCAACTTTCGCCATTATCTGTGCTACAATACAGACCTCCATTACCGCCTGCATAAATGGTAGAGTCAATTACTCCAAAACATGTAATATTTTCACCTTTGAGCCCATTACACTGTTTCCACTGCGCCTGGACACCCGAAAAGGTGAGAAAAAATACTATGGAAATCCAAAACGCTTTGAAGGATGTGAAGAAAGGTAGAATGTGTGTCATGGCAGCACCTTTGTGAATATTGGAATTGTGTAAACTTGCGAGGCGCAAACTACTCAATTTCATGCAGATAGGAAAGAAATATATACTACTGAATAGTTTATCTGTTGATGAATATATTCAAATCAAAACAAAAAAAAAGCCCAATCAAACGATTGGGCTTTTATAAAAACTGTCAGCAAATTTACGATACCATTTCAATTGATTCTTTGATGTACGGGTCGTTTTTCGCAATGAGATTATTGGTGCTAAATTGACGGGCTACCACAAACATAAACGCACCGAACATGAGCACCCATGCAGATACTTCCGGTAAACCGAAACGGAGTATTTCGCTGAAGACCGGCAATACGATCCAACATAAATCAATGTAATGTGCGAATAACAATAGACATGCAGCAAACATCATGATCGGCAAACGACGCTTCACATCCTGACGAAGAAGAGTAGCAAAAGGGACGATAAAGTGTAAGAATATCGAACCCCAGCCGAAATATTCCCATCCGCCTTGTAAGCGTTTGGTATAATATATTGTTTCTTCAGGCATGTTGGCATACCAGATAAGGAAATACTGAGAGAAGGCGATGTATGTCCAGAAAATAGTAAAGGCGAACATTAATTTACCAATATCATGGAAGTGTTCGAGTGTTACATATCCTTTAAGATGTCCTGCCTTATGGAGATTAATCGTAAAAATACAGAGCAAGGAAAGAGTTGCCACGAAATTACCTGCAAAGAAATAGACTCCAAAAATCGTGCTATACCAATGTGGCTCGAGTGACATCAATAAGTCAAAAGCAGCAAAGGTAATTGTCACAGCATAGAGGATAATAAATGGTGCTGCTCTTTTTAAATTTTTGTAGGTGGGTGTGTAATCCGTTGCTGTATCTTGTTTTTTGGAATTTCCGACGATGTATTTGTACATCAAGAACCATAATGCGCAGTATAAAAGCAACCGTACACCGAAGAATGTTTCGTTCATAAACCATGTCTTTTTCATCAGCATCGGGTCTTCGGCTATTTCATGTATCCAATGGAACAGCTCTTCTCTGAAGAGAAAAATTGGTATCAGTCCTATGATAATAAACGGAACAAATCCGGCGAAATTCTCGGCAATTCTACGAAGAGAAGCGCCCCACCCTGCACGTGCAAGATATTGCAACGCTGAGAAGAACATAGCAGTTACACTAATTCCGGCGAAATAGACATATCCAATTAAATAATCGGCAAGTAATCGATGAATATCTTCACCCATTGCAAAGGAAGCTGCGAATCCAATTGCACCTATGATTATAGCTGCGATTGCTAGTTTTTGAAGCTTTGCAACGAATGGAGTACCTTGTAGAGAATTTGAATTCATTAGTAATTCCTCAGTGTCTGGGTTTCTTGTTGAAGGATGATTATTTTGTTGGAGCAGGTTTTACTTCTTTTACGCCTTCTGCCTGCATCTGACGTACATAATGCAACACTGCCCAGCGATCGACTTCTGTAAGCTTATCAGCATAACTTGGCATTATATTTTGACCTGCACTAATGACATGATATAAGAGACCGTCAGACTTTCCTTTTGTAAGGTCGGCTCTCAGATTTGGTGGGTTTTGAAATCCACGTTGCACTACCATGCCATTACCTTGACCGTCATTGCCATGGCAAGGTGCACACATTGTTTCAAAACGATTTTTACCGCGAGCTAGAACGAAAGGAGAAGAAGCAAGTTGATTCGTTCCATTGACAGAGTCAGCTTTTTCAAAATCCGGCTTTTCAAGAGGATAGCGTTTCCCTCCACGAGGGAAAGTATTCGGTAGCACATCACGCTCTCCCTTGCCGTCAGCAAAGAAAGATGAACCTACTTGTGGCTTTACTTTGAATTGTGTATCCATGTCAGATAGGAATTCTACAGGAGGTTCATCGGAAAACCAAGTCTTTTGACCGGTTAAAATCATGACCACCAAAACCGCTGCGGCTAAGCCGAAGAGAATTTTAACGTAGGGTATCCCTTTTTTTGGTTTTTCTTCCATTAGTTCTAAGTCCTTTAAACTCAAATATATGTAGTATCTATTTTAGAATATCGACTGATAAATCAAGCCTCAATTAGTCGTACGTCGTCAGCACCAAGATCTTTGATCAGCTTTGTCGTGGCTTCGAGCGAAAACCGTTGGTCTTTTGCAAAAATGCTCACGACGTATGTATCATCGACAGCAGATTTGAAGCCGGCGTCGTGCTGTAAGGGTGAATACCATGTCGGTAATTTGCATAACCCCCACAAACCGAAGAAGGTAAAGAGTGCAGTGCATAAGACTGTTAATTCAAAAGCAACCGGAACAGAAAACTGCAAAGCAAAGAGTGGCTTTCCACCAATGTTCAGCTTATAATGTTCAGCACCTGTCCATTGCATCAGAAATAACGCATTTGACAAACCAAAAATCGCACCGGCAAAAGAAATATACGGTAGAATAGTTCGCTTGACACCCATAGCTTTATCCAATCCATGAATTGGATAAGGTGTATAAATATCAAAGTCTTGATATCCGGATTCGCGGATTCGTTTGGCGGCATTCATCAAAAGATTTGGGTCTTTGAAATTCCCCAAAACGGCTACAGGTTGTGTATTGCTCATAATATTATTTATTTTCAATGTTCAATTAATGATCATGATGATGTTTTGGCTGCGAATTCGGCAATATACTCTTTACCTCAGCTATCGCTATCATCGGAACGAACTTAGCAAAAATCAAAAACAACGTAAAGAATATTCCAATCGTACCGGTAAAGATTGAAATTTCAACCCATGTCGGTGAATAATAGCCCCAACTTGCAGGCAAGTAATCGTGATGCAAGGATGTAGAAATAATTGTAAAGCGTTCGAACCACATACCAATATTCACGAAAATAGACATTGTAAACATCACCGGTATGTTCCGCCGCATTTTCTTGAACCAATAGATTTATGGTGAAATCACATTACAACTCACCATTATCCAATATGCCCAGGCATAATCTCCGGATGCTCTATTGATAAAGACAGAAGATTCATAAGGATTACCGCTATATTGAGCTATAAAGAATTCCATAGCATAGGCATACCCCACCATCATTCCGGTTGCCAGAATGATTTTGTTCATATTATCAAAATGCTTGAGCGTTATATATTGCTTGAGGTCTAATACTTCTCGAGCGATGACAAGTAGTGTCATAACCATTGCAAACCCTGAGAAGATAGCGCCCGCAACGAAATAAGGCGGGAAGATAGTTGTGTGCCATCCGGGAAGGACAGATGTCGCAAAGTCCATAGAAACCACAGTGTGAACTGAAAGCACAAGTGGAGTAGAAAGTCCTGCCAATATCATATATGAGATTTCATAAATGTGCCAGTGGCGCATTGAGCCGGTCCAGCCGAGACTAAATATTCCGTAAAGTGTCTGCCCTAATTTACTTTTAACATAATTTCTCATAGTTGCCAAATCAGGCACTAATCCAATATACCAGAAAAGGAGAGAAACTGTTCCGTACGTTGATACGGCAAACACGTCCCAAACAAGTGGTGACCTAAAATTCACCCACATTTGCATTTGATTAGGATAAGGAGTAAGCCAGTAAAAAGCAACCCATGGACGACCGGTGTGTAAGAGAGGAAAGATAAGTGCGCACAAAACAGCAAAAAGTGTCATCGCCTCTGCAGAACGGTTAATTGCGGTACGCCACTTTTGTCGAAACAAAAACAAAATTGCTGAAATCAATGTACCTGCGTGACCAATACCAATCCAAAAAACGAAGTTGGTAATGTCCCATCCCCACCCAACAGGATTATTCAACCCCCATACTCCTATACCTGTTGCGATGGTGTATCCCATACATCCCAGTCCCCACAAAGCCATCGAAGCAAAGACAAATAAAGTAATCATATACTTTAAATTAGGAGTCAATACCGGGATACTCGATATTTTTTCAGTAACATCATGTAAGCTTGGATTTCCTAAGACCAATGGCTCGCGAAACGGTTCTTCAAATGCTGAATGCATCATAGTAGCTCCGTTATGTCCGTTGGGAGGCGTTTTATCTTGGTTGATTGTATCGGTAACGTTCATGTATCTTTCCTACGTTTGTTTCCAAACAATGGCAATTATTGTTTTTTATGCTTTTACTACTGATTTATTACGAATTTTTCCATGATAAGTAATCGAAGGTCGTACGTTCAACTCTTCTAATACTCTAAAGTTACGGTCATCTGTATTCTTCGATGCATATACACGACTTGTTTTGTCGTTCATGTCACCAAAGATAATTGCTCCTGCAGGACATGCCTGCTGACATGCTGTGATTACTTCCCCGTCATTCACTCTACTTCTTCCGTGATCTTTTGCATGGAATTTCGCTTCGTTAATTCTCTGTACACAGAACGTACATTTTTCCATGATACCACGCATACGAACTGTTACCTCAGGATTAAACACCAAATCCATCGGTGTTTTTTCGTTTTTGTGCCAGTTAAGGAAGTTGAATCGGCGTACTTTGTATGGACAATTATTAAGGCAATATCGAGTACCCACGCAACGGTTATAGGTCATTTCATTCAGCCCTTCAGGACTGTGTGTCGTGGCTGCTACAGGACATACATTTTCGCAAGGTGCGTTTTCACAGTGCTGGCAAAGCATTGGTTGGAATAGTGTTTCCACGTTTCCTTCTTTGTCTGTTGAGTAATACCTATCCAAACGAATCCAGTGCATTTCGCGACCTTTGATCACCTGATCTTTGCCGACAGCAGGGATATTATTTTCTGCTTGACATGCCGTCGTACATGCATTACATCCGATACAGGCAGACATATCAATTGTCATACCCCAGCGGTGACCTTTATACTCGTAACTATCAACAATACTTAAATCGTGCGGTATCATAGGATGTTCTGCTTTGGCATGACCTGCAGCAAATTCTGCAAGAGTAAAGTCACGAACAATATCTCTACCGTCAATTGAATTATGTCCTTGCGTCACAGCAATTACTTCGTTAGCACCTGTTTTCTCAAGAGTCACGGATATATAACCAAGGGACTCACCGGCACCGAGTAATTTATAGACATTTGCTCCAACGGATTCCATCACTTTCCCACCTGCAGTGCGACCATAGCCGGTCATCACAGAAACTACATCATCCGCCATACCTTCTTGTACAAAAGCAGGTACTTCAATAGATCCATTAGCTGTCGAAATACGAATCATATCACCGATTGCTGCATTCATAGCGGCAGCAGTTTTACTGCTCATTGCGGCGATATTACCCCAAGTCACTTTTGTAATTGGATTTGGCAATTCTTGCATCCATCCGTTATTTGCCATATCACCGTCATAAACATTCGGAGATAAGTGGATGTGAGCAATAGTTTTGCCTGATTTAGCATTCGAGGAAATTGAAGTCCATTGTGCTGCAGCGGCTTCATTTACAATTGGAGTGACAGCAGATATGACTTCCGTTGTTTTAATAATACCGTTTTGAAGGGCAAGTTCCCACTCAGCTTGATTAGGAAGAGCTGCTTGATGGCGTGCTCGAACATAATCATAATACGTAGCAGCTGTTGTAAAGAGTTCGGGATTTAATGCCTTAGCGATTTGCATCATCGCATCGGCAATTGAAATCGAAGATTCATTGAGGGGAGCTATCATCGGCTGTTGAATGGACAAAGTACCATCAAAAGATACAGCATCACCCCAAGCTTCTAAATAATGCGTTGTCGGAAGATTGACTGAGCAAATTTCACTCGTCTCGTCTGCATATTGAGATAACGATACACGCTTACCAATACCCGCAATGAGTGCTTTCATTTCGCGGTCACCCGAATATTCGGGGTTAACATCGGCAAAGATTGCAACACCGACAGATTTTGCTTTGAGTTCATCGCGAAGAGCTGTAATTGCCGTTGATTTCACACCGCTATTAGGCAGAATATGAGAATTATCAAGTGCTTTCCCTGCGCCAATGGATCCAAGTGCAAGATTGATACAAAGTGCCATAGCATTTGCATTTGCCGAAAGATGAGCGCCGGTCACTACGACACCTTTGTCTCCTGCTTTGAGTAGCATTTCAGCTATTTTCTTACCATGGGAATTCGAGGCAGAGGAGACGGACGAAGCAACACCAGTACCGACTGCGGAAGTACCTTTGGCAGCAAGTACTTCTTTAAGTATGCTTGCAAGGACTTGTTCAAATTCAGTCGGAGCGACTGCAAATCTGCAATCTGCATTAGCGCCTGTAAGTGACATCATCGACTCAACAGCAACCAACATATTCATTTCTAGATTCTTCTTGGAAGGCTTACGCTTCGATGAGAAATTTCGAATGTGATAGACTGAATTTTTATCGGTACCCAGTACATCAGCATCGACTGACACAATCACATCTGCTTTTGATAAATCAGGAACTATTTCACCGTTTATACCGAGAATAGCCATGTTGGCAGATGCACTTCCATCAGCAATAGTAGCAGGTAATGGTACAAATTTTAGATTGGGGATTTTGGATTCGATTTCTGAGGTGAGTGCAGACAAACTTGGCGAGCTATGTTCGTGCATGAGTACGCGAACTGATTTTCCGTCAGCCATTGCAACTTTGCAAGCATCTGCAATTGTTGATATTGCATTATTGACAGAAGAATCTCCGCCTTTGATTCTTGGACGTCGAAGTACTCTATCAGGATCGTACAATGATAACAAAGATGCCTGTATTCTCGATGAAGATACACCCATCGAAGCAGAATGTCGGTCATTTCCATCAATTTTGATGGGACGGCCTTCTGTCGTTTTTACCAAAACTCCAATAGCTGCATTGCCATTTTGATAGACAGTGGTATAGTAATTTGGAATCCCGGGTGTTCTGTATTCAACTGCTTTGACTGTAGGAACCAATTTATGACTAGGACGTCGGCAAGCGGCTGCGCCTACTGCCATAGAAGCAGAAAGAAGCGCCATAAATGTACGGCGTGTTACAGGCGATTCGAATACCGGAGGTTTATCATAATCTGCAGAAAACTCTTGATGAGTATTTTCTTGATTGTTCGCTATTAGAAATTCATCTGAACTTTTCCAATATCGCTTACCGCCTGAAAGTAGAGAATTTGACATTCGTTTAATCTCTTGAAAATTTAACGTCTTGTGTTCGTAAATTAATTAATGATGGCATGTTGAGCAGTTCTCAGGACCGATACCCGGATGCTTCGGCGTTGGAATTCCTTCGACTTCTTGTTTTGGAATATCACTCATAAATGAACCGAATTGAGGATTAGTTGTCGGCTCAATATTATTTGCAAGAATTGCTTGTGCTGTCGAATCATACGCTGTGGCTTTGATTCCCGTAAAAATACCGGAAATCGGACGAGCAGGAATAATATTAGCAACAGGATTACGATGGCAATCGAGGCAAAATCCCATGTTCATCGGTTTGAATTGTGACACAACACCCATTGTTTCTACTTTACCATGACAAGAAGCGCAGTCAATTTGTGACCGAATATGCCTGCTGTGGTCAAAGTGTACATAATCGGGTAAGTAATGAACTCTTTTCCAAGCAACTGGTGTGTTGTTTTCGTTGCTTTCACGTACCAATTTTAACTGAGGGCTATCTGCTTTAACAGCTATATGACAATTCATACAAGTACTTGTCGATGGTACAGGAGAATGTGCGGAAGTCTCAACTGATGTATGGCAATACATACATTTTATGCCATTAACGCCGGAGTGGATTTTATGAGAGAACGGAACCGGCTGTGTAGGGCGATAGCCAACATCGGTTACTCGATTATGAAATCCGAAGAATCCGATAACAAACGCAACACCCACGCACGTAAGCACGATGAGCGAGATTTTCTTGATTTTACTGTCAATTTCCTGAGAAAACATAGTTGATACCTTCGAGTTTGAAATTAAGAGACTTCATTAGTTGAGGAGAGCTGTTTCTTCTTTGCTGAATAATATATTCGTAGGGAAAATCCAATCAGAACACTCATTATCATCGTAATCATAAATAAAACACTTAGCGAATATCCCTCACCTATCGACGCTTCGACCGAACCCTTTTCAAATGCATCTTTGCAATTTGGACAAGCTTGAATTGTGATCGTACCAAAAACAACAAAAAAAGCTATAAATCCTATAATCTTGTTAATTGTATTCTTCATTGTTCCTTTGTCTATTATTAATGTGGCAGCATCGTATGTAACAGTTTGCGAAGCTTATCTACATCATCCCGTTCAAGCCCGTCATAATATCCTCGAATTTGCCCTTTATCATCTACTAACACTATACGTTTACTGTGGCTTAGTGGAGCATCAAGAGTTGCAATTCTAAATCCTTCGAGAGATAAATTCTTCACCGTATCAATCTGCATTCTCAAAAAATACCATTTATCCGGTTTTGCTCCATATCGCTCTGCATATTTTTTTAATACATCCTTCGTATCATTTTCCGGATCAACACTAATTGATACAAACTTCAAATCAGGATAATCTTTAAATTCACCATATAAAGCACTTAGCTGTGAATTTAGACGAGGGCAAATATCCGGGCACGTTGTAAACATAAAGCTGGCAAGCCAATATTTACCCTCAACATCTTTCGAAGTGATGCGCTTACCGTCATAATTTTCACCGGATATATAAGGCGCCGGCTTTATGACCGGTAAATTAACTATTACTTTTTCAGCATTATTCTTTGAGTCTGGTTTTGAACATCCTAGAAGAGCTCCCATACACCAAAAACAAAGAATGAAAAATCTTATCATCTTGTTTTTCATTGTCTTACGGTCCGAGCACATTCAATGCAAATGATAAGACTGCCAATAGAAACAGCGGTACAAATATAAAAGCGCGTAAGAATTTATTGTCAAATTTGATGTGCATGAAGATATAAACAACCATAGCCGCTTTGACAAAAGCAATAAGCAAACCTACACCAATATGAACTGAAGTACCAATTTCACCCCAAGACTGTGGCACCCAATTCCATGAAGCTACGACAGTCAACAATGTAAGTCCAAATAAAGTATAAGCAATTTTTAAATATTGCTTTATCATTAGCTCCGGAGCCGGATGATCATGATGTTCCATAATTGTTTCTCTCGTTTAAATTTATGCTGTTAAATTTATGCGTTAAATTAATGATGTGCCGGAAAAATTAGATATAAAATCGGGAAGAGGAATATCCATACTAAATCCACAAAGTGCCAGGATAAGCCAAGAGTTTCCACTTTAACAGGTTTGTTGTAACCACCACGATTATAAGACTTTATAAGCATAAACACCATCGGTATCATTCCTAGAATTACGTGAAGTGCGTGGAAACCGGTCATCGTGAAATAAAAGGCAAAAAACACATTTGTGCTTGGGTAGATTCCATGGCTAAACTTCGTCGAATATTCTATGGTTTTTACAATTAAGAATATAAAACCGCATACAATGGTCAAGCCCAAGAATAACTGAAAATTCTTGTTATTCCCACGTTGAAGATTAAGGATAGAAAGTGCCATCGTCAGTGAGCTACCGATAAGAACTGCAGTATTGAGAAGAGCGTAATATGAATTGAGTTCACCGGCTGAGTGTGAAAACATTTCAATATTGGAATTACGAAGCACGATAAAAGCACCGAAGAAACCACTAAAAAACATAATTTCCGATGCAAGAAATATCCACATCGCGAGTTTTCCGTGCGGCACCCCTGAGTTGGGTTCGTGAGCCAATGAAAGTCCAGCAGACATATAGTAACCTTAGTAAATCTATAAAATTATCAATGTAAAGTAGATAAACAACACCTTGCAAATAAACTACACTTTATCCAAAAACATAAGAATCATGAGCGTTGTCAGGAAAAAGTACGAAGCCAAGAGAGTTGAACGTGCATTTTCTACTGAGGGATTTCTTCTAAATCGTATTCCATAAAATATAAATACTGCACTTAAAACGACGGAACCAACTGCATATACCGAACCGACAACTCCTGTTTGCCACAGACCTAATGAAACCGGCAATAATATCAAACAATAAATCAATGTTTCTGTGCTAATCTTCTTCCCTGTCTCATCTGTGACAGCACTCATTGCGAATCCACCACGTTCGTAATCTTTCTTATACATCCATGACAGCGATAAAAAATGAGGCAATTGCCAAATAAACATTATCGCAAAAAGAAGAATCGCCGGTGTATCTATCGAATTTTTATACGCTGTCCACCCTCCGAGCATTGGTAAAGCACCTGGAATTGCACCAATAAAGAGTGATAACTTACTTACTCGCTTGAGTGGTGTATATATTACAACATACGAAATCCAAGTTGCGAGTGCCAGGATAAATGTTAACGGATTAATAAACCAAAGTGTTACACCACCCAATATCGAAAGAAAAGCTCCATACAGCAGTCCATTTTTCGCTGATATATCACCTGTTGCGAGGGCTCTATTCATCGTACGTTTCATCAATTTGTCGATGTCACGCTCGATGTAGTTATTGAGAACGCAGCTTCCGGCACAGATAAGAGTTGATCCAATTACCGTCATTACCAATCGCATCAAATGCTCTAATTCACCAAAATACTCAACGGTGGCTATCGGTATCGCTAAATAGTAACCAACTGTTGTTGTGAGAATTACCATTCTCGTAATTCCGGGCTTGGTCAGATTGTAATAAGCAAGTATTTTGTTCATCAAGTCTTAGTACATCTTATCCAAACTTGGATTTTCAACGTGTGTCGTGCGATAACTACTCGTAGAAGTCTTAAAATATTTTATTGAGTTTATCCATGTAACAGCATGACAAATCAAAAGTAAAGACCCGACTGTCACATGCAAAGTATTGGGAATTACATCCCGAACCGTCAAAACAATAAGTCCACCAAGTGTTATTTGAATACCTATTAGGAATATTGCTACAACCATGGGTGGTCGTAATATTTTCAGTTGATCACCACCACGAATAATTGCTATAAACTGAGCTACTGATAAAATAGTAAGTATGACAGCGCCGACACGATGAAGGTAATGAATTACTACCTGATAATTATAAAGAGAGAAATCCGGTACTACTGTACCAAAAGCTAGTGGAAAATCTGGAATCGCCATTCCACTATACGTATGTCTCGTGAGTGCACCTAACAGTATCTGAACTAACGTAAAAACAAATGTAATAGCAAACAGTGCTCTTTTCGACTTTCTCAATGATAACGTACTGTTCTTCGAATTCTGCCATCTGTCAGAAGTAGCCATCGCGAGCAATACTGTCAAAACCAAAAACATCTGAGCTAACAAGCCATGTGATGCAGAAATTGCCGTTGGCAACTGATAATGTACTGTCAATCCACCGAGTATGCCTTGAATACTAACCGCAATTAACGCTAAAACTCCTATCTTCCTCAAAAACCTGCTCTCACTTTTACTTTTAATTCCCCAAAGCCATACTAGCTCAATTATCACTAAAAACCCGACAAAAGAGGCAAAGAGTCTGTGACCATGCTCGTACTTAATACCACCTGTCCACTCACTAACAGGATAGGTAAACATGTTTTGTCCGTAGGTTGTCGGCCAATCCGGAACTGAAAGTCCTGAACCTGTACTGTGAACCAATCCACCGAGTGTGAGCAATACTAATGTACTAACTACTAGAAATACAGAGAACTTGTGTAAGAATCTATATGGATTTGTGCTTTTCAATGTTAGTGATGACTATGACTACTTACATTGGGTTGTTCCTCCGTACTACCGTCCAACGCTACGGGTGCTTCCCATTGAGGCCAATAATCTAACTATCTATCAAAATGCGAAAACTCATAAGGACCTCTGTAAACTGTGATATCCATATCAAAATTTCCATGACCAAACTGAGCAGGAGCAGCCCAATCTAACGTATTAGCTCTCCAAGGGTTACGAGGGGCTTTCTTTCCATATTTTAACGACCAGAAAATATTGAAAAGTAAGATTAATTGTGACGCACCAAGGATAAAAGCTGCGATAGAAATGAACTGATTCATCGGTTGAAAATGCTTGAGAAAGTCATACACATAAGGATCATAGACTCTTCTCATGTGACCACCGACTCCCAAAATGTGCATCGGATAGAAAGTCAAATTGAAAAATATAAATGTCCAGTAAAAGTGTTTTCTACCCCAAGATTCGTTAAGCATTTTACCAAACATCTTAGGGAACCAATAATAAATACCGGCAAATATCCCAAAGAGAGACCCACCAAATAGTACATAATGAATATGTGCTACAATGAAGTATGTGTCATGAATATAAATGTCAACTGGCGCAGATGCCATAAATACACCTGAAAGCCCACCGATTACAAACGTAGCGACAAAAGCTAATGCATTAAGATGTGCTGCAGCGAACTTGATATTACCTCTCCACAAAGTACCGAGCCAGTTAAAAATTTTGATAGCTGATGGAACTGCAATTACAATGGTCGAAAGCATGAAAGTAGTACCTAAAAGAGGATTCATTCCTGATTGGAACATGTGGTGTCCCCAGACAATAAAACCAAGAAATGCAATACCCATAATAGCAAATATCATCGCTTTATAACCGAAAATCGGCTTGCGAGAAAATGTTGACATTACATCAGATACTATACCCATCGTCGGCAAAATCATTATATATACGGCAGGATGAGAATAGAACCAGAATAAATGCTGCCACAATATCGCCTGCCCACCACCGGAATACAATGCTCGCTTTGCATGAACTAAATTATCAGGCATAAAGAAACTCGTATGCATGAATTGATCCATAAATTGCATTGAAATAGCTGAAGCGAGTACAGGTGTTCCCAGAACGATCAATATAGCTGTAATAAACAATGCCCATACTGTAAGTGGCATACGAAACATGTGCATACCTTTAGCACGCTTATTAAGAATCGTCGTAATATAATTGACCGCCCCCATAATCGAAGAAAAACCTATAAGGAAAAGCCCTATAAGCCAAAGTGTTTGTCCGGTGTCAGCAAGCGGAGCGAGAGTAGGATAGCTTGTCCAGCCGGCGGCGGCAGCTCCACCTTCTACGAAAAACCCTGAACAAAAAATCATACCGGCAGGTGGGACTAACCAAAATGAATACATATTTAACTTCGGCAAGGCCATATCATCCGTACCAATCATTAACGGAATACATTGATTACCGAATGCCCCAACAGCAAGTGGTATAATGACTAAGAATATCATTATCGAGCCATGCATCGAAAGTAATTGCGCGTAGAAATTCGGCTGTATTGCTCCGGCTGCAACCCACGTATCAGGCAAATATTGACCAATTAATGGTATTGCCTGACCCGGATAAGCCAATTGCCAACGAATTAGCATTGCCATAAATCCACCAACCATCAAAAAGAACAACGAAACGAACAAAAATTGCTTCGCAATTACTTTATGGTCAGTTGAAAAAATGTATTTCTGTATAAAGGACAATTCATGATGATCATCATGCGAATGAGCATCGTCATGTGATTGTGCTGAACCATGCAAAGAAACAGTTGCGGTATCCATTATTTTACCTGTTAATTGAGAATTTAATGCTGCTTTAATAATTAGTGATGCGCTGATTTCTTTGGCTCTTCAGCTTTTTTCGGCTCAGGAGGAACAGGTGGATTAGCTGCTAAATTTGCTTTAATAGCACTGTACTGTTCGTCAAGCCACTTATTATATTCAAGTTGCGAATGCATGAATACTTCCCCACGCATACCGTAGTGTCCACTTCCACATAGCTCTGCACAAGCAAGCTCGTATTTCCCAGTTTTAAATCCATTGAACCAAACCTTGATCCAAATACCGGGGACTGCGTCTTGCTTTACTCTGAAATTTGGAAGGAAAAAGCTGTGCAACACATCCATCGTCGATAAATTAACGACGATATTCTTGTTAATAGGAAAATGAAACTGATTCATGGTCACAAAATCATCATAACCGGCAGGGTCGTATTTATCAATTCCGAATGGATTAGATGCTTCCATCTGGCTTCTGTCCTTTTTACCAAATTGACCGTCCGGGCCGGGGTAGCGAACATTCCATCCAAATTGATAAGCCATTACGTCTACCTGAACATCAGGCTGTGGTACTTTCCACTCATACTTTGTGGCAGTCCACATATCTTCGCTCCATAGACCGATACCCACAAATACTATTGAAGGTAATAAAGTCCACGTAAACTCAAGTAGATTGCTACCATGAAAATGATACGCTTTTCTATTCGGATTATATCGATATTTTACAAGGAATATGAAGAGTAAACTATAGGTTAGAAAAAATATAATCACAGAGAACCAATAGATCACTGCAAACATATCATCTAACTGCTGGCTGTATGTACTGACACCTTCAGGAAAGAAAGTGAGCATATCTTTGTAAAGCCATTCTAGCATAAATTTTACCTTTATAAGTCAGTTCGGAATAATCTGTAATATGTCTTCGGGTCTTAAAATGTACTGAAATGAAACAAAAAAAAGCCGTCTTGATAAGCATCAAAGCGGCGATTGTAAGGAAGCTTCATCCCAACCGGATAACTGGGTTTTAGTCTTTTCACGGACAGCTGTCACCTCTTCGGGAGTAATAGCTGCACCTGTATTTCCAAAACTTGATCGAACATAAGTCAATACATCGGCAATATCTTGATCAGTCATTTGATCTTTCCAAGGTGCCATTAAACCGTTGTACTCTTTACCGTCACGTACAATTTTGCCCTTGAACCCTTGAAGAACAATGCGAATAGGGACAGAAGGATCTCCGTTGGCAAATGCTGATCCGGCAAGTGGAGGATAAACACCGGGAATTCCCTTACCATTACCTTGATGGCATGATGCACAAATTTTAGCAAATGAAGCAGCACCAGGACCACCTGCAGCTATAGCTCCACCTGCTGGTGTTGCTTGAGCAGTAGGATCGACGAAAACAGGATCATCTTCGAGGTGAACGAAAAGTCCGCTAAAATTGCAACCGGCAATTAAGAGAAAACTGGAGAGAGATAATGAGAGCAGAAATCTTGAAGAGAGTAGAAATTTCATCATGCAATAATTCTGGATATTTATTCAAAAAATCGTCTTACAATGTTACTTCGATTCTATTCGACACTCAAAATTACAAGCAATTCATGTTTTAGGCAAATGATTTTTAAAAATAATTTTCGTGGTGGTACGTAGCGAGTTGGCATTACAATTCTACTCCCTTTATCTTCAAAAGAGTTATTGTCACTTTGAAAGTTTTGCACAAATATATTTTTTTTTCAATTTACGCATCGACCGCATTAGACTGTTAATATTACCTACCATATCAGTATCTGACGGTGAAGTTTTTTCATTTCGAAACAAGTAATTTTTTGATTAGATCAGTCGAATCATCGACTGATACTACATGTCGTTCACCCGTAATCCTGTTTTTTATTTCAACATTCCCGGCCGATAAATTCTTCTCACCAATGATAAGTTGTATTGGCATTCCGAGTAAATCTGCATCATTAAATTTGACACCGGGTGATACATCTCGATCATCGTAGAGTACTTCGATGTTTTTCGATTGAAGTTCGATTTCTAATTGCTCACATGTTCGCTTAACAGCATCAGATTTTTTAATTCCAAGCCCAAGTAAATGAACGTGATATGGAGCAATTGACGGCACAAACATTATCCCCTTTTCATCATGGCTTTGTTCGATAAAGCACGCAATTATACGTTCTACTCCTATGCCATAGCTCCCCATGATAATTGGATTTTCAACGCCACTATCATCAAGGAATGTAGCACCCAATGCCTGTGAGTATTTTGTACCAAGCTTGAAAATATGCCCCACTTCAATTGCGTTGACGACACGTAGTTCTTTACCGCATCCGGTCGGACAAAGCTCACCTCCTTTGACTGACCTCAGATCGTAGTATCCTTCTATTTTGCAATCTCTACTCATGTCAATATTTCTATAATGGAATTTATCTTTGTTGGCACCACTGACGAGTCCATTCACATTTTCGAGTCGTTTGTCGGCGATAACAGTCATTGGTGTTTTGAGATTAATAGGCCCAATAGATCCGGCGTGTGCACCCGTCAAGTCAAAGAGTTCCGTTTCATCTGCATGTCTTATAGCTGTTGCTTGCAAAGCAGATTGTAACTTTGATTCATTGAGCTCATCGTTTCCACTCATGAGCACTAGATATGGCTTCCCATCAGCAAAACATACCACCGATTTGGCACAACGATCTAAAGGAATAGAGAATTTTTCAATTAAATGATTAATTGTCCGCGCTCCGGGGGTTGGAAATTCTTCGACCTCAGGATTGTCGGTGAGTCGCTCAATTGGAGCAATTTCTGAGGTCGCAACTTCTATATTAGCAGCATATCCTGAATCTTCACAGACTGCGCAAGTGTCTTCACCGTAAGGAGATTCTACCATAAATTCCTGAGATGCACTCCCGCCCATAGCACCACTTGATGCCCCGACGACGAAAAATTTTAGTCCACATCGAGAATATATATTTCGGTAAGCTTCAGCATGCTTGTTGTAGCTTACGTCGAGTCCTTCCCAAGAATTATCAAGTGAATAGGCATCTTTCATGGTGAATTGACGACCGCGTAAAACCCCGGACTTCGGCCTTGGTTCATTGCGGAATTTTGTTTGGATTTGATACCAGATTTGTGGTAAATCTCTATACGATTTAATGTGTTGTCGTGCGTGAAACGTTATGATTTCCTCGTGGGTTGGTGCAAGTACTAGTCCTTCTCGGTTTTTGATATGAAACATCACATCCCCCATCGCCTCCACCCTTCCGGTTTGCTCCCAAATTTCAATTGGATTAAGAGCAGGCAGGTGGAATTCTTGTCCACCGATAGCATCCATTTCTTCGCGGATAATATTCATAACCTTTTTGGCAACTTTATATCCTAATGGTAGATATGAGAATATACCGGAACCGAGCTGACGAACCATCGCACCACGTAGCATGAGTTGGTGTGATGGGATTTGAGCATCGTTAGGCACTTCTTTAAGAGTCGGGATATAGAGATTAGATTGGAGCATAGACATACTTTCGAGAGATTTGAAAAGCAATTAATAATTCAAATATTTATAATATTTACTCTTTTTGTAAATTACGGTAATGTCTTTTGGTATAATTACGATACGTATTTAATAAACAACCCTTCTGCCTCGGCTAAAAGTAAACTATTTTCATCGTATAATGCGCTTTTCAGAAAATATTTTCTTCCATTATTTTCAATAAATTTCCCGTGAAGATGAAGTACTTTACCGATAGGTGTTGGCTTACGAAATCTAACATTTAAGTTTCCTGTCGGTGCCTTTATACCCATTCCTGAAAGCACTTTTCCCATTACTTCATCAAGAAGCAGGGATACATAACCACCATGCATTATCCCGAGTGAGCCTTCTAAACCTGAGTCCGGGACTAACCATGAATCGGCTGTTGAATTGTGCGTGTTAAACAAAAAAGACAGATACAATCCATTCGGATTATCTTGACCACAACCTGCACAATTATTTCCTGCTCTAGGACGAAGAATCTTGATTTCAGGATGTGCCTCAATGGGTTCGATAATCCAAGGATATTTACTAGTCGAATCTTGATAACTGTAATATATTCCGAATGGTTGGATGTATCGAGAAATTTCCATAGCCACCTGTGGAATTAATCTGCCAAAGTTGCCAATTGGCGCTTCGTGATACAGTATTCCAACATTAGAAAATCGTAATTTTTCTCTTGAGAATTCTACAGAAAGTGATTTGCCGTAAAACAAATTGCCGTTAGACAAATGATGAAAAACTATGGGACAATCTATCACATGTACATAATTTTTTTCTCTATTACATTGTGATAGATACGGAAATTGAGAGTACTTACTCGTGGTGTTTGGTCCTAACTGTTTAAAAAAATAATCAATAAAATCAGCATCATCTATAATTGTACCCTCATGAAGCACATTACCTTGTCTATCTATCGTGTAGAAATATTCTCTTGCCATGGTCATTTTCATCTCTATTCATTTTTTGCAAAAATAGTCTTTATTTACATATTACTGTTGAATTCCATCTAATTCAATGAAAGTACTTTCTACATAAAAAAAGCCCGACAATGATATAATCATTATCGGGCTATTTTCGATATATCAGTGAGTTATCTCACTATTCTCATTGAAACCGTACGAGTAATTATTCCAGTTTGAATTCGTACAAGGTACATTCCTGTTGGAAGATTTGAACAGTCAAACGACAGCTGGTTCATTCCTTGGTATGTAGTAGTTTGAAAGTTAGTTACTTCCGATCCTAATGTACTGACAATACTTACTGTTGCAATTCCTGCAGTTGTTTCTAATGACAATGTCATAGTGTTGGAAGCAGGATTCGGAAATACAGTAACGCCTGAGTTATCTGTAAAACCTTCTTCAACTGATGAAGAGCTATTTTGTGCAACCATCAGAACTGATGTTAATACACTAGCTTTTGCAGCATAATCGACACCTATTGTTGAGCTGCTTGCTACATACCCTGGCTTGTCAGCAACTAAGACCACGTCACCTTGAGTAAGCTCTGTAAAGTCAAATTTGCCTTGATCATCACTAAACAAATAGTCTGAAATATTACCATTTGCATCAAGTGTGACCATCATAGCACCTGCTACCGGTGTATCTTCTAGTGGTGATTCGCCTTTCATAATACCACCTTTACGAGTCACTTTACCACCTAAGTGAGCAGCACCTTTTCTACCGTTACTTGGGCGTAAAATGATTTCAAATACTTGTTGAATCATCACATCACCAACTGATATTACAGTCGCTTCTTGCCATTTAACTGAAGCGAAATCACCTGATTTGTAGTATCCTGGAGCAAACCCTTGTTTTTCTTTTGGAATACCAAATAGGATATAATCACCTGGAATCAAATTAGAAATAGAAAATTCACCATTTGCATTTGTTTCTACTGTTCTTGCTTCGTACTTTGACGGCTCTTTGCCATTTGCAGCAACAAATCTATAGGCGAGTACTCTAGAGACAACACCCAAGTTTGCAGAATCACGAACTTTTCCTGAAAAACCATTTTGGTAAATCGGGCGGTCAGTCAAGACAAAATCAATTGCTTGATTAGCAGAAAGTGTGAGGCGGGTAGCTTCTTCTGGATTAGTTACCCCTTTGTAATATTGATCCAAATACTTATCTGTTCCCTTAGGGATAGCATGAGCAATAACGATTAAATTCTGTTGAATTTCGATGCGGAAGTTGCCTTTTTCATCAGTTTTTGTCACATATTTACCCATGAATTCTTTTAGATCTGCTCCATTGATGTCTTTGACAATAAACTCAATCGTTGAGTAAACAGGCTCGCCATTTGCATTTTTCACTGAACCTTCAACAACTACATTCTTTGCTTTTTCGCGACGAACCACGACAAAATCAGCTTGTGTTTCTGTATTACAGGTAATTACGACAGGTGTTGCTTTATCTACTGATTCTGCATCCATATACCATTCCGATGTAAATTCTTCGCCTGAAACATAGAGTGCATAGCTTCCTTCAACTACACCTAAAGAATAGGTACCTTGGTTAATTTTTCCAACTAATGAAGCTTCACCATTTGATTTGTCAAGTCGAACTGCTTTTACATAACCATAGTTCACTACATTGCCTGCTTCATCAACAATTTTTCCAAATACTTTTGCACAAGGAGCTTGTGGTATATCGCAATTTTCTTTCACTCGAAGGCTGAAAGTTTGTGTAGCACTTGTAGCAGGATCGTTACCTAATCCAGCCCAGATACTTACTTTATATTCACCGGTACGGGAAGGAGTCCATTTGAGAAGACCTGTTTTCTCATCAATTGTCATTCCATCAATTCCTACTGTTATTTTGTATGACATTGGTAAAAGAGATGCAAGAGATGAAACTGCCTCAGCATCATATATAAACTCTTTACCAATACATGCATATTCAGTTGGTTTTGTAATGAATTTTACAGCTGATTTATCTCCACCATTATTTCCTTTACCGACAACGATTACAAATGTTTGTGTTGTTTTGATATTCGTACCCGGTACATAAGCTGTCAACATCACTTTGTACTCACCATCTTTTTCAGGAGTCCATGTAAGCAGGCCGGTTTTTTCATCGATTGTCATTCCTTCAGGAGAGTAATCAAGCTTGAATAATACTTGAATATTAGGGTCAGAGGATGTTACTTTGGGTTGGTACGTAAATTCTTTTCCTGCAGAAGCTTCGCGTGCTGGCTCAGAAGCAAATTTCAAGGTATTATCTTGTCCACCTGCGCCAACTTTTACTTCGATTGTTTGTGAAGCTGCCTTGATGTCTGATCTATCAGCTATGTAAGCAATAATAGTATATTTATACACACCGTCTCTTGAAGGTGTCCATGTGACAACGCCTGTTTTCTCGTCAATTGTCATTCCATCCGGTGCATTTCCGTCAAGCTTATAGCTGATGGTAGAACTTGAAATACTCGATACAGCGACAGATTTGTAAATATACTCTTTACCGGGAGTTCCTGTTTTTATTGGATCAGATACAAATTTTATATATAAATCATTGTTAGATCCCGGTACGGTAACATTTCGGAAATCTGTACGATTGCTTTCGCCATCAGCATTATAAGCAATAACGTAGAAAGAATACTCACCTGATGATAAATCTCTGAATTTATAATAATTACCGTCTTTTGCTATTGCTGCTTCTTTGAACAGATTAATATCATCTGTCTTTGCAGTAGCCATAAATATTTTGAAGCCATCGGCTTTTCCGGCTCCATTTTCTTGATTGGATTTCCATTCAAGATAGACGTATTTTGTGCCGTCGAGAAGACGAGCCGTGAAGGAAAGTGGCGTTCCGGGTGCTGCAGATTGTGCTGTTCCCGAAAGTGCAAAGAATGCGATTAAAATCGCTACCATTTGCAATGATGCAGAAAGTAAACGTTTCATAAAATAACTCCAATAAAAAATAAAAAAAAACAAAGCAATTTAGAATCTATAAACAAATGTCAATAATTAATAGGTATAATCAATTTACCTACTATTGGGTACTCATCCTCATCGTTATCGTCTATACCTTTATCATCAATTTTTATCATCATGTGAAAACTAATTTCAATCAAATATTGATGTTGATGTTGAGCCGATGTATTAAAAGTGTTAATAAGTCTTGCCGTCGCTAAAATAGCGTTTCCTCTATCTGTTGCTAACGTTTGTGATGATGTATCTCTGAACTCTTTGCCACCACCATCTCTTCGGATAATACTTTTTCGAATTAAAAAAGACATACCTGAGCCCTCAAGGGGTGAATTTCTAAGCCGACTATCGATCTCTGAAAGTGGTAATGAATCTATTCTAAAAACAACATTTTGTAAAGCAACATTTAACAAATTTGGCTGAGGTGGCTTGGCGCCAATCAATGCTATAGCACATTCTCCTTTTAGCCATATATATGGTGTTTTTCCATTCGTATCAAGTTTTGCGCTATCTGTTATAAATCTGCCAACTTCAAGCTTAACGGTGGTGCTATTTATTATGTGCCGACCCTCTAACGACACTTTCCCGGGTTTTACCATAATCGGTGAAGCAGGATCGGTGATTACCACTTGACCTGGTACGTCAATATCCGTCGGGTTTTTAAAGCACGATGATAAACAAATGGTTAGGATAATTATTAGAATCAATCTGATTTTCATAGTTCGGTTACAATTAAAATTATATTAATTAAAAATTGAATGTTACTCCGGTATTTAAACCAAATTTCCATGTAGAAAAATTGGTGTTTAGGAATTGATAAAACATTCCTGTCGCGTCTGTTCCTGCTGAAATACTAAAATGTGAAGACAATGGAAACTGAAGTCCGAGCTCACCTCGAACCAATGGACCCAGCTCAGATCCGCCAACTAATGTCGAGAAATACGGCTGAATACCACCCAAAAATGAAACTTCAGTAGGTCTGAACTGAGCAGATATTCCACCCCATACTAGATTTGAGTATTGTTCATACCTCGAAATTCTATTATTCGTAACTCCTGAGTAAATCATAGGAAATGCTTCTCTTCCGATTTTTGCACCAATCGAAATTGTTGGAGATATTGCCCATGCAATTTCTCCATTAAAATTATTGAGAATTGCTTGTTGTGGTTGTAGATTTGTGGAAATGGTAGAGCCAAGAGTTGTCGTATTCTGGCTGATTTTAAACCATAAAGCTGGTGTGTCTTGTTCAAGGTCTAAATCTTTGTCTGAATATCCTCCATTTAAAGGAAGATGATCAAGTAAGTCACTTGATACTGAACTAGCAAAGAAAACTGTATTAGTATTATTTTCTAGAGCGTTA
Source organism: Ignavibacteria bacterium (assembly GCA_016720145.1). Taxonomy (GTDB): domain Bacteria; phylum Bacteroidota; class Ignavibacteria; order Kapaibacteriales; family UBA961; genus JADJXV01. Next base: position 206,696 of record JADJXV010000003.1, read on the forward strand.
ATAGCACTGTTTTTCTCTGATTCATCTACTGTACGCATCGATGCCGAACTAATTACTACTGTATTGTTAGTAAATTGAGATGAAGAGTTTACGGGGAATTCTTGTGAGTTTAAACTTCCGTCCGATGGATTTATAGGGAGAGCATCCCTATATTTTATCACGGGATAAAACACCTTTTTTATTATTATCTGAGGTTCGGCAATTGCTTTTTCAATTGCTCGACGTTCGTTATCTTTAGCTAAGGCGATTGCATGACTATTTTCAACTTGAATATTTTGCATAGTAACATTATACTCAGCTTCTTTAGTGGCAAGTGCGGAAGTATGTCTCATATCTAGTAATAGATACATTAATCCTGCACCGACGAGTAAAGTAGTAGCAGGTAGCCACAATCTACTCCACCATGTAGTCGCTACCAAAGTGGCTGCTCCCGATGGGATTATAGGGGTAGGTACTGCCAAAGGCGAAGAAGTAGGAGGTGTAAATCCTAATGTACTAAAGACATTATTAGTTGCGGCATAAGGAGGTGAGAATGCTTCTACATCATGCTGGACTGCAGATCGCAATGTAAGCAAATCTTTCATTTCTGATCTCAAATCATTGCTTGATGCAAGCTCATCAAAGAGAGCTTTCTCATGAGCTTGATCTAATTCACCGTCAAGAAATGCATGAAGAAAGCTAGAAGTAGAGTTAGTATCCATATAGTTAATTCTGAAAAAATATAATGTTCATTTTTATATCTATTTAGCCAAATCTGCTAAATACGGTGCGAGTACATCTCGAATTTTTTGCTTTGCTCGAAATAATCTGATCTTTACCGTAGCCATTGAAGAGTTAGTAATTTCAGCTATTTCTTGATAAGAGAGACCATCATACTCCCTTAATACAAAAGCTTCTCGGTAATCATCCGGTAACAATTCTAACGCCGTCGTAATTAATTTCAATAACTCAGTTTTTTCAGCCGGTTCATCACTCATCGATGCATGATAGTCTTCAAATTGAACCGTTTGATGGCGGGTACGTTGTGCATTGAGACATAAATTCCTGGCAATTCTCAATAAAAATGCCGGAACATTTGTCATAATACGATCTTGCTGAGCACTCTGATAAAACTTCACAAATGTATCCTGAAACGCATCCTGAGCTCTTTCTCGATCTCCTAAAATTCTCCTGCAATACGCAAATACTCTCGGTGAATGGCGAGAATAGAGCTCTCCAAAAGCACGCTCTGCAATGTTTTTATCATCTTTCATTTGATAAAAAAGCTCTGCATCTGAATATTGAGAAATACTTATGGACATAGTATCATATTGAATTGGCTTTTCATTCGCGTAGCACTAACATACATGCCTGCTAAATGTTACCCCGATTTATTTATATTCTTTTTATTAAAATATAAGTATTAAAACAATCCCTTTTTTCTGCCAACTCGGGTCAAGCAGCCAATCGAATTACCGGCGAAAACTATTGAACCATCTGGTGCAACTGCCGGCTGATATAGCAACGAAGGAGCAGAATCAAGAGATAAAAAATTATCTAAAGTACCTGTTTTATGAAGCAGATAGACCGCAATTGCCATCCCTTTCGATCCAATGAGCGCGATGTTGTCCGTTCCAATCAATATTGAAGAACTTAGCTTGCAACCCAACTTCAAATACCACAATTCTTTACCCTCAACTGAGAATGCTTGAATTACACTCTGTGTTTCTCCTAGCCCTGAATTATAACCCACACAATAGATACAACCATCAACTGCAATCGACAATCCACGTGGAGTAGCACGTAATGGTATGGTACGGATAATTTGTCCTTGTGAAGAGCATTCTACAATTTCAGGTGAATTGCCCTGAGAAATAACGCCAACAATAACTCTATTATTATATACTATTGGTGCTTCCAGTATTCGCATACTTGGAAAAACTGCTTTCCATATACAAATTCCTGAAGAAGAAATTTTTATAAGTGTGTCACTATTTGTATAATCGTTGTGAGTAATTGCTGCATATATAGACCCTGTTTCATCTGCACAAAATGTTGGCAATGTGGGTAAAGATGAAATCCAACTCCAAAGGATTTTACCATCTACAGATATTTTAGTGAATACGCCTCCCCCATCAGCAAGCACGATACCATCGGTGAGCATTAATAAATCACTGCAAATCAAATTTTTTGAATCTGAAAATGTAGTTTTAAATCTTAACTTACCGTCACTTGAAAAGGAGTAAAGATGCCCATCACTAGAAGAACAATAGATGTTACGCTGTACATCAGCGCACATTCCCGAACAAACAAAAGCATCATCATCAAGCTTCGTGCGCCATTCTATTCGAGAAGAATTCAATTGACTAATAGTCCCGTTTGAAGTAGCGACAACTGTCTGATACGATGAAATAACTAACGGTGGAACAATTGCTCCGAATAACGAGTCGGGTCCGGGTGTGATTTCATTGTTTGCTTCCTGGACTACAAAAGAACCTATATGTTCATAGCTATTCGTTCTCCCAATACCACCTTGTGAATTAATTGAGCCTATTTTGAAATTCGTATTCGAATTACAGGATATAAGAGTAATTGCTATAAAAGAGACTGTTAATTTATTATACATTAGTACTTATATTCTATGGAGTTATTACTGTAGAATTAACAACAACCACGCTTTTCTTATGGTATTTATAGGAGTAAATGCAAATTAACTTTTAATTAGTCTTTAATCTAAATCCGCTCGGAACTTCAAATTTATCTTGTGGAATAGGTACATTTTCTTCAAATTTCTTTGCAATAACATTCGTAGTAAATCCACCGGATACCGTATGAAGCTTGAATGTAATATTTTTCCACACTGAAAACCTACCCTTTACATCCGGAGAATCCATAGTATAATTGTCGCATACCTTACCAAGTATTACTTCCGTACCTACTTTTGTGACTTTATAGTCTTTTTTCATTTTGTCAGTCATTGTTGCATAGCTGAATCCACCACTCATTGCCTGTGGATTGTACGTAAATCTCATAGCCGTTTTATTGTCAAAATCCACTTGATATTGATACCCATCGATATTATATGCCATTACATGAGCTTTGAAACTTTGACCGTTTTCTAATTTAGTAAGACTGAAAGTCTCTGAACTTTCACGATTGCCATAATCGTCAAAATAGACAATAGTTTTCATCGAAGAATTTGCTCCTATAATTTCCAAATCCATCGTTAGAATTCCGGATTTAATTCCATATTTTCTTGCAACTGCAGGTATGATAGTATCTGAGGGTATTTCGGTAAGCTTGGTCACTTTGTCTCCGTGCCCGAGCATGAAAGGAGGAGGAGTTGATGTATCTGAAATTTTAGTCGTAGGCTGCTTTGCGTCGTGGCTTGAACATGAAAATAAAATTGCAAAAACAGTTAAAAAGAGTAGTTTCATCAAATGTGCTTTCATAAATAATGTAAAAGTGAGATGTTCATTGATAATATGTACATTGAAAACTTGACAATGTACTTGTAATTGTGACTATATACTGTGGAATTCAGTGCCAAAATTACTCATTTTTTATCACTATACAACTGAGAAAAGTACATTTTTGCAACGGGTAAATTTTCCTTTTCGAGGTGTTTTCTTTTCTACGAATGGACAAAACGTTAATTTGCACAAATTCTTCAACAAACATTTATTACTATTCTACTACTATTATCTATCTATTAGCATGGCACATCATCAAGTTATAATTATTGGTTCAGGTCCAGCGGGATTTACAGCAGCACTTTATGCTTCTCGTGCACGACTTGAAGTAGCAGTTTTTGAGGGAATTCAGCCCGGAGGACAGCTTACCATCACTACGGAAGTAGAAAATTATCCGGGATTCGAGCATGGAATTATGGGTCCTGAGATGATGGATGTCTTTCGTAAACAAGCACATAGGTTTGGTGCGATTTCTATTTTTGAAACAATAGATAAAGTAGATTTTACAAGCCGTCCATTTAAAATGTGGTCAGATCGTGGAACTGAATACACAGCTGATTCGGTAATTATCTCAACCGGTGCACAAGCAAAATTATTAGGTTCAAAAGGTGAACAGGAATATATGGGATACGGCGTTTCGGCATGTGCAACATGTGATGGATTCTTTTTCCGTAATCAAGAAGTGTATGTAGTCGGTGGCGGGGATACCGCAATGGAAGAAGCGAATTACTTAACACGCTTCGCCTCTAAAGTGAGTATAATTCATAGGAGAGAAGAATTTCGAGCATCGAAAATAATGCTCGAGCGATGTCAAAACAATCCTAAAATAGAATTTATTTTGAATACCGAAGTTGATGAATATTTAGGAGAAATTCAAACCAATGGAATTAAGAAATTAGTAAAATTACGTCTCAAAAACACCGCGAACGGAGAAACTCGTGAAGTACCTGCGGATGGATGTTTTGTAGCAATCGGTCACAAACCAAACACTGATATCTTTCGTGGAATCATAGACATGGATGAGCAGACAGGGTATATTATTACAAAAGGTAAATCAACCTACACCAATATCGAGGGAGTATTTGCATGCGGGGATGCACAAGATTCGGTATATAGGCAGGCAGTCACTGCTGCCGGATCCGGTTGTATGGCAGCAATAGATGCAGAACGTTGGCTCGAATCCCAACATTAATTTCGTATCCTACATAATATATAAAGCAAAAGCCGCTGTAACGAGCGGCTTTTGCTTTTCTACATTTAGTAATTACTACGAACTTTTATTCAACCCTAACGAGTCGAGCTGCAAAGGCACCGTCTGTTCCGTGAATGTGTGGAAAAGTCTGCAAACATCCATTCGAGCATACTGTAGGCGGTAAATATTTTTCTGCGTTATCTAGGATAAAGCTAGGATATTCACGTAAGAACCACTCTATATTTTGAAAATTCTCATCCGGCTCGACGGTACAAGTGCTATAGAGCAATACACCTCCAACTTTTACCAAGTTCACAGCATTCTTTAGAATTTCACGCTGAAGGGTGACGAGTTTTAGAATATCGGTCGCTTCCCTTTTCCATTTGATATCCGGCTTTTTCGATAAAGTGCCATGCCCAGAGCACGGTACATCAGCAACAACTATATCGACTTCTGAATGTTTAAAGACACGTGCATCGGCCACTTCCGTTTGGATGTTTGTAAGTCCTAAACGTTCTGCTCCAGATTTGATAAATCTTAATTTTGCCTCATACTTATCTATTGAGATCACACTACCGGTATTATTCATTAATTCAGCAATGTAAAAAGATTTACCACCGGGAGCAGCACAGAGATCAATGACAGTTTGATGTTCATTTGGTGCAGCAAGCTTTGCAGCAAGCGACGCACTCACATCTTGCACGGTAATCCAGCCATTAGTAAATACTTCATTAGAAGCAATATCTCGTAGAGAACTTACTTGAAGTGATTGAGGTAAATATTGAGATGCGGAATAAGGTATCTGCTGTACATCGAGCCATTCAGTGATTTGCTCGGGTGTAGCTTTAAGGAGATTAGTTCTTAAGGTCAAGGTTGGGCGTTGTACATTAGCCTTGAGCATTTTTTCTGTCTCAGCATCTCCAAAAATATCAGTCCAACGCTTCACTAACCATCTTGGATGTGAATAGATTACCGAATAATACCATAGATTATCTTCATTTGTATTTGGATATCTGATATCATCTATATGGCGCAGTACATTCCGTAATACACCGTTGACAATACCAGCTGAACGGTCACCTTTCAATCGTTTAATTATTTCAACCGATTCATTAATTGCTGCAGAATGGGGGATTTTGGTGAGAAACATTATCTGATAGAGAGCGATTCTCATTGCGTTTTTAATCGGTGTAAGGCATTTGTCGAATTCACCGTGATAAAACCCGGTCAATATCCAATCTAACTTACCTTGCCAGCGTATTGTTCCGTTGACAAGCTCCGTCAAGAGTGCTTTGTCCTGCGGGCTAAGGTCGGTGGTATGTAGTTCATATTCTAATAGCTTATCTAAATAAGAATCACTTCTGTCGAATTGACTCAAAATTTTCACAGCTGCACCACGGGCTCCGATATAGAGAGGAGAATATACTCCAAATGATATGTTTTCTTGATTGTTTTCAACAGGTACTACGGGGTTCATTTTTCTTGCTCCACAAGGTTAAAATTATACTATACATTAGGATAAAACTTAGTTCTCCACAATATTTTATAAATATTAAAAAAAAATGTGTCAAGGTGATAATAATTGTTTCGTTAATTGACACTATAACGTTATTTTGCACTCAAGATAACATAATTTCAATTGTGCAATTTACATATACCAGCCCAAATTATGGGAAAATTATTTTTAGTCAGTATCACTTTTATTCTAGCTGCAGTATCGCTACCTGTTGTGATTTACGCTCAGAAAGATCTTATACCTAAAGGAGGATTTTCTAGTCCTCTCGACCCTGAAGTTGATGTTCGACCTTTATATCTTGGTGGTATAATTGGGTTTGGTCCAAGCAACCAATCCGGTGAATTTTAACCGATAAATGTGATTGTCCATCGTTTAAATATGGGACAGGTATTAATGTTTTATTCGGAGGATTAATTGATTACGGGGTCTCTAAGTCTATGTCTATAGGAGCTACTTTAGTCTATGATTATCGTACGTTAAAAGCCGGATACACAGAAGATGAAACTGTTGAATTAAAAAGGCAAGGTTCTAGCGATATTATGAAAATTCGCGTTCCATTTCACCATGCTACTACCTCATCATATTCATTTTTTACCCTTCAGCCATTTTTCAATCTTTTCATCACTCGACGTTTTTTTGTCCGTGCTGGCATTGGTCTTTCATTCAATATAGGATCTTCCCTGCTTCATGAGAAAGAACTAACTCAAACTGAAGCTACCCTTCCAGACGGAGAACTTGTCCATCTCACCATTGATCGCGATAAATACCCTACAGCAATTTCTGATACGAAAGCAATAATTCAAGATACTGAATTCCCAAAGATGAATGGAGTTCAAATTGCCGGTAACCTTTCAACCGGTGTGGAAATCAAAGCCGGTAAAAAAATGACTATAACTCCTCTAATCCAGTTCGGTATTCCTGTAACAGATCTCTCTTCGAGCGGAACAAATTTTCGATTACGTAGCACACTTTTATTGCTCGAAGTAAGATACTTGATAGACTGATTCATGTAAGTTTCTCGAGATTGATTGGTCATTAGTCAAGAAAAATACTTGGCATTTTTGGAGAATTACTGTAATTTGTTTTAATAATTTTGAAAAAACATACATTCTATTAACGTTATTTTTAATAACCCTTTTCATAAAAGGTTTTACAATATGGGAAGATTTACAACTTTGACGGTGGCGGTTGCGTTCCTTGTAGCACACAGCGTTTCGACGGCTGCAATAAGTTCAAAATATACTTGGCTACTCAAGGGGATGAAAGTAGCAGCGCAAAAGGCATCGGTGCCGGAATTATTTCTCTATTCAGCAAATCTTGACTCTCCTGCTGATGAAAATGAAGGAGAATTGTCCAAGAATAAAAATATTCGAATTATTAACCTTGGTCCCGTTATTAATTTCAAAGACGTAGATTACGCTCCGACCATCAGTGCCGACGGTAAAACTCTATATTATGTATCAAATAGAAAAGGTAGTAAACCAAAGCCGGATAGAGATCCTTCGCACGATTTCTGGGCAGCCAAAAAGAATAATGACCTTGATACTGTGTTCTTCCAACCTTACAATATCGATACAACGAAAGAGCTCGGTAATTTAGGCGTTAATACTGCATATAATGAAGGTGCCGCTTCCATAGCCGCAGATAAACAAACTCTTGTTTTTACCGGCTGCCAACGCACCGATGGTCTCGGTGACTGTGATTTGTACATCGTAGAAATTGATGGTGATAAATGGGGAAAACCAAAAAACTTAGGGCGTAAAGTTAATTCTGAAGAATGGGACTCTCAGCCAAGTATTTCACCTGATAAAAGCCGCATCTATTTCTGCTCTAATCGCCCCGGACCAAATGGCTCTGACAACTTTGATATTTGGTACACAGACTTCGACTTTGATTCACAAGAATGGAAGCAAGCCGTCAATGCAGGTCCAACGATTAATACTGATGGTAGAGAACGCTCGCCTTTTATTGCTGCTGATAACCAAACCCTCTTCTTTGCATCTGACGGACTCAAGCCTAATCTCGGCGATCAAGACTTTTACTTCTCTCGTACAGATGGTAAATCATGGTCAAAACCCGAAAACATGGGTGCACCAATCAATACTCCTGAAAGCGAAGAGTTTATTACTTTCTCTGCTTCCGGTCGAGTGCTTTACTTCTCCTCTACACGTACAGATATTGCAGGATACCAAGGTAAGCTTGATATATTCATGGCATTTGTTCCATCATTCTTCCGTTCGACTATCGTCAAAGGTATCGTAATTGATGAATGTACAAATGCTAATATCCCGGCGTATATTACCATCAAAAATCCTGTTACCGGTTCTGTGTATTATGATACACTCAGTACTTCCGGCAACAAAGAATTTGAGCTCGTTGTCCTCCCTGCTGACTACGGTAATCCCAAAGACTCAATCAAGGAAATTAATTTCGAAATCTCAGCACAAAATCCTACCTACGGGCAAACAAAGAAAATTGTAACCGTGACCAAGCCGGGTCAAACCAAAGACAAAGAAGAAGCCAGCAAACCAATCGAAGTACGAGTCGAACTCAAACTCGGTCAAAGACCTGTGATCGGTGCTGAAATGGCATTTTCTCCTTACATTACAAGGGCTCAAGGAAAAGATCCAAGTCTTGTAGGGTGGAAAGGTTTAGTTCTGGAAGAAGTTGCAACTATTGAACTTTATCCTCTCCTTAACTATGTATTTTTTGATGAAGGTTCAGCTGAGTTTCCAAAACGATATGTTCTCTTCACCAATCCTTCTCAAACTACAGGATTCTCTGATGAACGCATACCCGGACAAACACTTGATAAATACTATCATTGCTTGAATATTTTCGGATATCGAATGATTAAACATCCGACTGTGAAAGTACAAATCGTCGGAAATAATGACAATGTCTCTGCTAGCGAAAAGTCACTTGAATTATCTAAAAAGAGGGCTCAGATTGTCTATGATTATTTAAAGAATGTATGGCAGATTCCAGAAGAACGGATGAGCTTGGATGCAAGAAATTTACCCAAGACCCCATCATCCACAAGCGACCGAGATCCACTAAGCAAATCGCTTTCAGTTATTGAAAACCGTCGTACAGAATTGTGGTTCAGTGGGGACCCAGAAGAAGTGTGGCAGGTCATGCGCCCTATTTATGATAATGATCCAAAGACATTCCCTACTCCAGAAACGATGACATTTACTATGAAAAATGGGATAGAAGAAGAATTAGTCGCTACTCGGAGAATTGAAGTAACCCGAGATGGAAAAGAATGGAATACTTTAAAAAATATTGGTGTTAAAGAACCTGCATTTAATTGGGATTGGAAAAATACAAAAGGAGATGAACTTCCTGAATCTGTAACTTCAGAATCTCCTTTTAGTGCTAGATTAGTAATAACAAGTAAAAATGGATCCGAATGCATATCAGATCCCATTACTATTAAAGTTAAGATTGCTAAAAACAAGCCTGGCTTCGCAAAAGTTAGAGATGGAGAAAGAACTCGTGAAAGATACAACCTTATTCTCTTTCCATTTGATAGATTCGATGCCGGTCCATTCAACGAACGTATTATGAAAGAGTATGTCTATCCTCGTTGTATGCCTAAATCTATCATAGAAGTAGATGGCCATACAGATGTTGTGGGTATGTTTGATCATAATGCAAAACTCTCCGGAAATCGAGCTAGAACTGTAGAAACAGGGGTTAAAAATTTCACTAAAGGACAATTTGAAACTTTAATGTCTAAAGGTCTTGGAGAAGAAGAAGCTCTCTATACAAATGAACTTCCAGAAGGTCGTTTCTACAATCGTACAGTTCAGATTCGTATTTCTTCACCAGTTGAAGAATAATTCAATCAATAATTAATACTAATTCCCAAAGGACGTTTCGCCTCAAAGCAGACGTCCTTTTTTATTCTCGTTATCTTATTGTAATAAATGAATATTTCTCGTACATCTCAAGACTTTCTTGACCTACCGCTTCCTACATATTCCACTTCCGGTAGCGCCGGAATGGATGTGCATGCAGCAATTACTGAATCAGTTCAAATTCCGGCCGGTGGTGTGGCTATGATCCCGACGGCGCTCTCCATGGCATTACCTGCAGGACTCGAATGTCAGGTTCGCTCCCGTAGCGGTCTTGCTGCCAAACACGGCGTGTTTACCCTCAACTCCCCCGGCACTATCGACAGTGATTATCGTGGTGAAATCAAAGTAATCCTTGCCAATTTTGGCACTCTTCCCTTTACCATTCATCGTGGTGACAGAATTGCACAGCTCGTCGTGGCACGGTATGAAACAGTCACTTGGAATGAAGTGTCCACACTTGACGAGACAGAGCGTGGCGCAGGCGGATTCGGCAGTACAGGAATTAGTCATACGTAACATATTTGTTATTATGAAATTTACACTACTACTTATCTTTTCTTTCTTGATTATTAATGTCACGTATTGTCAGCGAGTGAATGCCGACGAAATGCCTGTCTATTACTCAGTGCGTGTATCACTCACTCCTTCTTTTACGATTAAGGATGCCGAAGAGTATGGTATCGAACTCGAACACGCTCTCATAAAAGATAATTTCTGGATAGAAACAGTTGTATCTGACATTTCTCTCAATAGGTTACGTAGTGATGGAGTATCAGTAACAATTCTTATTGAGGATCTTTCCACGTTTTATAAAGCACGTAATTCTCATTCATTTTCAAAACAGATTGCTACTGTTCAGAATTCACCTCAAAACTTCTCACTTGGGTCAAATGGTGGCTATTTTACACTTGATGAAATTTACAGCAATTTTGAAAAGATGAGAACCTTTGCTCCTGCAACCGTTACAGAAGCGTTTTCCATTGGTAGTTCATTTGAGAAGCGTCCATTGTATGTCTATCGATTTGGAAATACCGAGTCCGATTCCAAGCCGCAAATACTATTTACATCCCTTCATCATGCACGTGAGCCAGGTTCTGCATCAACACTAATTTATTTTTTATGGAAATTACTCGAAGATGCAGCATCCGGGAATGCTGAGGCAACGTATTTGCTTGATAATAGAGTAATTTATGTAATCCCTGTGTTGAATCCTGACGGGTATTTATATAATGAACGTAATGGATTTGGTTCGCTATGGCGTAAAAATAGACGTAACAACAACGATGGTACTTTCGGTGTGGATTTGAATCGAAATTACGGTCCAATTCAATATTGGAATTCACCCGAAGGCGGGTCATCGGATAAGGCATTTGAGGATACATATCGTGGGACAGCTCCTTTTTCCGAACCTGAAACACAAGCAATTCGTAATTTTGTTTTGGAGCAAAATTTCAATATCTGTGTTAATTATCATACATTTAGCAATGTTTTAATTTATCCGTTTGGCTATAGTAACAAAGAAACATCAGATTCAAATTTTTTCAGAGCATTTTCTGCTGATGCTTTGAAAATCAATAAATACTCAGCAGGACGAGATGTACAAACCGTGGGCTATACAACTCGTGGTGTGTCGGATGATTGGATGTATTCACTCGAGGGTACGAAGCCACGAACATATTCCTTCACGGCTGAAGTTGGAACACGCCTCGATGGATTTTATGCACCATTTGAACGTATCATCCCACAATGTGAAGAGAATCTCTACTTTAATTTGCAGGCACTTTGGAGCGCTGATGTCAATTATAGGATTACCGATGCAACGACAATTATTACAAATGAAATCCTACGTCCTAAACTATCCATTACTATTCAAAATACAGGACTTACTACTCCAGATAGTGCCATAACACTTGTCTTGAATTCTTTGGATCCGCGACTAAGAATCACCAAATCAGTATTTATTCTCAATGCTTTAGAGTCTGCTCAATCGACAACAAAATCGATCGATGCAGAAATAATAGGTCAGTATCCCAATGGCGATGTTTCGTTGGTAGAAGCCATCATTACACAAAATGGCGTCGCTCGGCGAGATACCCTTACATTTCAATTTAACAAGCCCATAACCCTGAGCTTATTTGACAATACCCTCACCGATACTCTTTGGTCGATGGGAACGTGGGGAATAGTTCCTAACCCTGATGGTGGATTTATGCTTACAGATAGTCCTAATGGTAATTACGAAGATTCTACTTCGAATTTTATTCAGTTAAAAACACCAATTGATGTGATTCAATCGAACAATGTCACCCTAGAATTTTGGACGAAATGGACATTGGAGTCGAATTTTGACTATGGAGTAGTGCAAGTATCTGTCAACGATGGCAGAACATGGGAGTATTTGCAAACGAGCCGCATGAAAAATGCAAGTGGAGTCAAAGGATCGATGCAAGAGGAAAACAGTGTGGGGTTCGATGGAAATTTTCCAACATGGGTGCGGCAAGAATGTACCCTCGATCAATACCGAGGCAAGAAAATCCTCCTTCGTTTTGGTGTATTAGCAGACCCTAAAAGTAATTTTGACGGAATGTATGTAAGGGATATTTCTATCAAGACTTATGACGATACTATGGGAACTACTCCGGCGGAACTACTTCAAGATATTACACTTGAGGTATTTCCAACTCCGACCGAACAAGGCAAATTTATCTATGCTGTTCTCACAAAACCTTTGGTACAATTTCCGGAAAAGTATTATCATTTATCGCTCTACAACACACTCGGCGAGCGCTGTTTTGAGCGAACAGGGATGACAAACTCAGGCAATGAAATAGTATTTTCAATTCCTACTATTACCGTAGCATCTGGAGTATATCACCTTATTATAGAATATGATGGCAAGCTTTATACTTCTCCGTGTCAAATTCATAAATAGAGCTGTTTATACAGTACTAATCTGAAAATCTCAATCATATTGAATACACGAATTGATGTACAACGGATTAAATTTGTCGAATCACAAATAATTACTCAAAAATATTTCTACTTATTATGGTTCAAATTTCAATTACTTACGAGGGTGATTTGCACTGTTCACTTGTGCATATACCATCCGGCGCTACCGTCGAAACCGACGCGCCAATAGATAATCATGGTCGTGGAGAGAGCTTTTCACCGACAGACATGGTTGCAGGAGCACTTGGCGCATGCATGTCGACTCTTATGGGAATCAAGGCACGCGACAATAATATAGATGTAACAGGTACAACTATTAATGTTTACAAAGAGATGACCAGCGTGCCGGTACGTAAAATCGGAAGACTCATCGTCGATATTCTTTTTCCACATTCATATTCAGACACAGAGCTGACTATTCTGAAAAATGCTGCCCTTACCTGTTTAGTGATGAAAAGTATAAATCCGGATATAATTGTTGAAACAACATTTCGCCATTCTTAATGAATAAAAGCATGAAAATTTTACTTCTTATTTTGGTAATTCTCTTCATCCAACCTGCTTATTCTCAAACAATTTCCAAGCAATCGGCTTGGCTCACGGTCACTGCCGAACAGCAAAAGTCAATCACAAAAGTAAATGATGAGCTGAAAAGTTTTCTCAGCAAAGCACGTACTGAGCTGACTTCTACCAGAGAAGTACTTTCCATCGCCAAGTCAAAGGGATTTAAAGAATTTACAGATGCATCGCAAGTAAAGCCCGGATCAAAATTATATGTCAATAATCGTGAACGCGCTATTGCACTGATTGTGGTTGGAAAGAATCCGCTCTTAGCCGGTTCTCGGGTAATAGCAACACATCACGATAGTCCACGAATCGACATCAAGGCACGCCCTCTGTATGAAGCAAATGGCTATGCTATGTTCCAGACAATGATCTACGGTGGTATTAAAAAACATCATTGGGCGAATATTCCCCTCATGCTTTTAGGAAGAATTGACCTCAAAAACGGTAAAACGGTCGATGTAGCGATTGGTAATTCGCATGATGAACCTGTGTTGATAATTCCTGACGCAGCTCCTCATGCCGATGCTCCGCTTCGCTCACGAGTCTATACGGGAGTATTTGATGGTGAAGAATTAGACCCTATTATTGGTTCGATGCCGAATGGTAAGAACTCAGTCGTAGCTCAGACGCTGAGCTTACTCTCTGAACAGCTTGGAATTACAGAGGATGATTTCGTAAGTGCGGAACTGAATCTTGTGCCCGCTACCGAACCAAGAGATGTGGGATTCGACAAGTCAATGACAGCTTCCTATGGTCAAGATGATCGGTTATGTTCATTTATAGCAGTTCAAACTATTACCGAACTTTCTGACCCGGAATTCACCACTATCGCTTATCTGACTGATAATGAAGAAACTGGAAGTATCAATAATACCGGCGCGCAATCGAGCTTTCTCACCGGTTTGTACGCACGTTTAACGCAAGCGCAACTTGGTGACAAGTACTCGGATGTGGATACTCGCGCTTCTCTGCATTTGGCGCAAGTAATTTCAGCAGATGTCAATGATGGGATTAATCCATTATTCCCATCACTATCAGAAGCAAGTAATGCAGCTCGTCTTTGCTATGGTGTGGCTATCAAACGCTACGGACGCTCGTTTGATGCGAATTCAGAATTTACCGCTCGCATACGTAAGATTTTGGATGACAATGCAATTGCTTGGCAGACAGCGAGTTACAAGGTAGAAAGCGGTGGAGGCGGTACAATCGGCGGTTTTATGAGTAAGGAAGATATGGAAGTCATCGACATCGGGATTCCGATATTGTCGATGCATTCAACGTATGAGGTGTCGTCGAAGATTGACGTGTGGAATTTGTATCGGTTCTTTGGGGCGTTTTATAAGTCAGGGAAATAGAATTAGTTATGCAGGAATTATCAACGTTCCAGCTCTTGCATTCGTAGCAGTGGTAATCGATGCACAAAAACCGGTGACTTCTGAATCGTGAACATGAGCCGTGAATTCAATCACATCACGATAATCCGACTCATAGCTGACTGCCGATTGTTCGATAATTTTTTTGACAATCGACACATCTTCATACGTGCAGAATACTCTCACGGAAGTCGTACGATGGACGGCTACTTTTTCACATTTTGATAATACTTCCTGTGCAGCATCGGAATATGCTCGTGCAAGCCCGCCGACTCCAAGCTTTATTCCTCCAAAATACCGTGTGACGACTACTAAAATATCACTTACATCAAATTTTTGAAGCATGAATAGTATCGGCTTCCCTGCTGTTCCGCTAGGTTCTCCATCGTCTGCTGTTCTGAAATCAAAACCACCCAAACCGAGCCGATAGGCATAGCAATTATGAGTAGCATCATAAAATTCAGAACGAATTTGTTCAAGTGCAGTCTGAGCAATGGCTTTGGAGTGTGTAGGAATTGCGGTAGCAATGAACCGCGAACCCTTTACCTTTATTTCGGCACGGGCTTGCACGGTAATTGTAGAATATACGTCAAGGGCTGGGTTTTCGGTCATTCTTCCACAAATTGAAAGTACATTGAATGAGAATTGGTATAGTGTGTTATCCTACGTACGGCGGTAGTGGCGTTGTCGCTACTGAACTCGGAATTTCCCTTGCAAAGCGCGGTCATCAAGTACATTTTATCACCTACGCGCAGCCGATGCGGCTCGACAAGTTTCAGGATAACATTTTTTTTCACGAAGTTGAAATGCCCAATTATCCCCTTTTTGAATTCCAACTTTACTCTTTAGCTCTCGCCGGTAAGATAATAGACGTTGTAAAATACGAAAATCTCGACATTCTCCATGTTCATTATGCTATCCCACATGCAATTAGCGGCTACCTTGCCAAGCAAACTCTCCAGGGTGTATCGAATGTAAAATTAGTAACTACTTTGCATGGTACTGACATCACTCTTATCGGGTTAGAACCGAGCTTTTTACCTCTTGTAAAATTTTCTATCGAACAGTCAGACGGCGTCACTGCTGTTTCCCGCTTCCTTGCCGAAAAAACCAAAACCGGTTTTAATACCAACAAAGAAATCCACGTCATCAATAATTTCATTGACACCGAAATTTATAACCGTGATGAGTGCCCCACCATCCGCCGACAAATTGCACCGAATGGCGAAAAAATCCTCATGCATATCTCGAATTTCCGTCCTGTCAAACGAGTCCACGACACAGTCTTAATACTCAATGAAGTCCTCAAGTCCACGCCTGCAATTCTTGTCCTCGTAGGCGATGGTCCGGACAGAACAGATGTCGAACGCTTGAGCCGTGAATTAGGTATCGCCGACAAAGTCAGATTTCTCGGTAAGCAGAACGCACTCCCGGATATTCTCTCGGCTGCCGATGTGTTTTTACTTCCGAGCCAGTCAGAGAGTTTTGGGTTATCTGCATTGGAAGCAATGAGTTGTGGTACACCTGTCGTGGCGACCAGCATGGGTGGAATACCGGAAGTAGTCGTTCATGGAGAGAATGGTTTTATCGCCGAACTCGGTGATATTTCTCGTATGGCAAAATACACTATCGATTTATTAACCAACCCTAAAAAGTGGCAAATTTTTAGCGCCAGCGCTCGCAAACGAGCAATCGAGCATTTTGAGACTTCTCTTATTGTACCTCAATACGAGGATTTATATCGAAAAGTACTCAGCGAATAAACCTTCATTCATTAATTTTGCAGGGAAATTATTGTCAAGAGCTCATTTACTTTCAGTTGTCGAAATATAAGTAGTCTCACGCCGTGAAAATGAGCCGTTTTATTCAATTACTCAGGCTAAATGTATGAATACTGCGCCACTCTATGTCGAGATATTTTTCATAGTTACTACGTTGATGACACTTTGGATATTCTTCAAAGCGACAGCTTCTTCAAAGCCGACTCTTTGGCTAATGATTAGTTGGCTCATCATACAGGCAGGTCTCGGCTTAGCGGGTTTTTATTTAAACACGACGACCATTCCACCGCGAATGATAGCGCTCATAGTCCCACCGATGCTACTCATTGCCGGTATGTTTTTCACGCAAAAAGGCAAACAGTACATTGACTCTATCGATACTTCCCTCCTCACTCTCCTCCATACTGTTAGAATTCCGGTAGAAATCACGCTCTTTTGGCTGTTCACTGCGAAAATGGTACCCGAGCTCATGACCTTTGAGGGTCGGAATTTCGATATTCTGTCCGGTATAAGTGCACCAATTGTCTATTACTTCGGCTATAAACAGAAACTTTTCGGCAAGAGTATTCTAATTGTGTGGAATTGTCTTTGCTTGGGACTGCTGCTCAATATCGTAATTACTGCAATTCTATCGGTTCCAACGACGTTTCAACAATTTTCTTTTGCCGAACCAAACATTGGTGTAATGTATTTTCCATTCGTATGGTTACCTTGCTTCATTGTGCCGGTGGTGCTTTTTTCACATCTCGTGACGCTTAGAAAATTAGTACAGTAAGTCATTATTATACAATATATTCCACACTTAATTTTACATTTTATCCTATGCAAATTAAAGCTACTACTGTCGAAGATTACATCCATCAATTACCTGCAGAACGACAACAACCGATGAAGGAGTTACGTTCGACAATTTTACAACACCTACCCATCGGTTTTGAAGAAACCATCAGTTATGGAATGATTGGCTATGTAGTGCCTCACTCAATCTATCCGAATGGCTATCATTGTACTCCTAAATTGCCTCTTCCGTTCATCGCCATCGGTTCACAGAAAAATTTTATCGTCATGCATCACATGGGGTTATATGGCGACACCAAACTCCTTCAATGGTTCCAAAATGAATACGCAAAACGCGTCCCGACCAAATTAGATATGGGGAAGGGTTGCGTTCGTTTCAAAAAGGTGGAGCATATTCCGTTCGAGTTAATTGGTGACCTGGCGAGTAAAATTACGCCTGAAGAGTGGATAAGGGTGTATGAGGCGAATCTTACAAGGAAATAATCTAAATGAAATCTATTGTAGAGACGCGATGCATCGCGTCTCTACGGGTGTGATAAATGCATAGGATGGTTACCTGATTGGGGGTAGAGATGCGATACATCATGTCTCAACGGAATATATAAGAAAGATGCCTTTTCCCTCACCTTTTGGACGGCAATGGGTGACCGCAAACTGCACGGTTGGAATTCGCAAAACAGAACCCAAAATTTCCTTATTTTTGCACAAATAATTTTGTCTTTATTCATGTATAATTAGGTACAACAATGATAGAAACGATTACTGGGTATTTAGGCGATAAAGCTGAGTATTATTTGGGACATACATCTACTTCAATTCCTAAGGAAAGTCTGCATTTGCCGACCGGTGACTCTGTGAGCAGGATATTTACGGGTTCAGATCGTAACAATCGCGTGATGCGGAATTTGGAGTATATAAATTCCACCGGTCGCCTCGCCGGTACCGGCTATGTGTCGATCCTTCCGGTTGATCAAGGTATCGAACACTCAGCAGGCGCTAGTTTTGCAAAAAATCCTGCGTACTTTGACCCTGAAAACATCGTAAAGCTTGCAGTTGAAGGCGGTTGTAATGCAGTTGCCTCGACCTTCGGCGTTCTCGGACTTACCGCTCGGAAATATGCTCACCGCATCCCCTACATCGTCAAAATCAACCACAACGAACTCCTCACCTACCCCAATAAAGCAGATCAAATCCTCTTCGGAACGGTCAAAGAAGCGTATGAAATGGGAGCTGCTGCAATTGGAGCGACCATTTATTTCGGTTCGCAGGAAAGCGGACGCCAAATCGTGGAAATTGCAAATGCATTTTATCAGGCGCACGAGCTGGGTATGGCAACGATTCTTTGGTGTTATGTGCGGAATAACGCGTTCAAATCTGACAAAGATTATCATGTATCGGCAGACCTGACCGGTCAGGCAAATCATCTCGGCGTGACAATCGAGGCAGACATCATCAAGCAAAAACTTCCTGAAAACAATGGTGGTTATACCGCTCTCAATATGGGTAATTCGAGTTATGGTAAAATCGACAAGCGTGTTTATACCGAGCTTACGACCGATCATCCCATTGACCTTTGCCGCTATCAAGTCGCAAATTGTTACATGGGAAGAGTCGGGCTAATTAATTCCGGAGGCGCATCCGGAAATAATGATTTCGCCGAAGCCGTGACGACGGCAGTGGTCAACAAACGTGCAGGTGGAATGGGGCTTATCTCCGGACGGAAAGCATTCCAACGTCCGATGGCTGAAGGTGTAAAGCTCTTGAATGCAATCCAGGATGTGTATTTGTGTGATGATGTTACGATTGCGTAACGCCTTTAACTACTTTGTTGGAATTTTATTCTAATGGGTAGGAAATGTATTTATTACTGTCAATTTAAGAAGAAATAGGTAAGTAATTGAACACTTCGACAAGCTCAGTGTGACGGTAACCCGTTCGTCATGCTGAGCTTGTCGAAGCATCAAGCAAATGCCAAATTCTTCGGTTTACCGTATTAAATAAATTTCCTACCCATCTCTTTTTACTTTTATGCGTGAATTACTTCGACTCTTACCGTATTTCAAAAAATACCGTTTTCGGTTTATCCTTGGAATAGTCTTTGTCACGATTTCGAATTACTGTTCGACGGCTATTCCACCGGTTGTGGGCAGTATCATCGACGGACTTCGTCATTCGACGATAACTAATGATATCATCACGATTTCGATTTTCAAAATACTTCTTCTCACTGCCGGTAGCGGAGCGTTTATGATGTTCACCCGGTATGCCATTATCAAAGGTTCACGCCTGATCGAATACGATGTTCGTAATGACCTCCTCCGTGCGATCGAAAAGCAAAACGTCGTCTTTTTTCACGAATACTCGACCGGTTCGCTTATGGCACATACGACGAATGATGTATCTGCCGTGCGTGAGTTCATCGGTCCGGCTATCATGTACACTGCTAATACACTCACCACTTTTATCTTCGCTATCTCCTTGATGATTCAACTAAATATGAGTATTACGCTCGTCGGACTGTTGCCGTTACCGATTATGGCGTATGCGACGTATGCGATCGGGCGGAAAGTCCACTTTGCCTTTAAGGAAGTACAGGAACAATTCGGCGTACTCACAACGCAGGTACAGGAGGCACTCAGCGGTGTACGTGTCGTACGAGCATATTCCCGCGAAGACTATGAAAGGCAAGACTTTAACGAATATTCCAAAACATATTCATCCAAAAATCTTCATCTTGCGAAATTACAATCTCTCTCCATGCCGGCTATGATGATCCTCGTTGGTCTCTCAAATGTGTTAGTGCTTGGATATGGCGGTATGCAGGTAATGAACGGCAGGGCATCGCTTGGTGATTTGTCTCAATTTTTCATTTACTTAAACCAACTCATCTGGCCGGTGGCAGCGATTGGTTGGGTAACCAATCTCGTGCAGCGGGCGTCTGCTTCGACGGCACGGCTTGGCAAGATTATGGAATATCAGCCGGATATTCATGACAATATTAAGACTAATTATTCTATCGAATCTATTCAAGGTTCCATTGAATTCAGACGAGTAGCATTTCAATATAAAAGTCGCTTAACACCTGTATTATCAGATATTAACCTAATTATTCCCAAGGGTAATTCTCTCGGAATCGTCGGCGCAACCGGCAACGGTAAATCAACACTTGTCAATCTTCTTCCTCGATTGCATGAGGCATCGGGAGGCGAGATTCTCATAGACGGGAATTCTATACAACATATTCCGTTGCAGGTGCTTCGTTCATCGATCGGTATAGTACAGCAAGAACCTTTTCTTTTTTCGATGTCGATTGCAGATAATATTCGATTTGGAAAGCCGGATGCAACGATGGAGGAAGTAATTGAAGCCGCGAAACTTGCAGCGTTACATGAGGATATTATCGGGCTTAACAATGGTTATGAAACGCTAGTTGGTGAACGTGGAATCACGCTTTCGGGCGGGCAGAAACAGCGCACTGCTATTGCGCGAGCATTACTTCGTAAGCCTCAAATTCTCATCCTCGATGATGCTCTTTCTGCGGTTGACACCGCCACCGAAGATATGATTCTTGGTCGTTTACGGCAGATAATGCACGAGCAGACGACGATTTTAATTGCTCATCGGCTCTCGACGGTGAAAAATTGCGATATGATTATCGTCCTTGATACTACGACCATTGCTGAGCGTGGCACACACGCAGAACTACTTCAAAAAAATGGTATATACGCAGAAATGTACGAGCGTCAATTACTTGAAGAGGAAATTGTACAGTATTAAGAATTATTGAGTTCGAATAAACATCTACCACTACTCGCTGGATTCATTCTTTTACGTCCACTCGAAGAATTCCTCTATAGTAGGTTCACTACGAGTCATCTCGTGTAGAATACCAAATCGCCGGGCTAGTTGTATGGCTTCATTTCGGTTCTTTACATTCAGTCGCAGATAAATCGATGAAATATGATTCCTCACCGTCCCTTCGGAGAGAAAGAGCTTTTCTGCAATTGTGTGATTATTATAACATATAAAGGCGAATACTTTTTTCTCCATTGCCGTAAGTCGTGCAGAATTAAGTTCTACCGACGCTTTATTTACTATTTTTCTAGTATTGTCACTCATCCAGTATTCAACATTCCTTTCTGCAAGATTTCTTACCGCTGCTACAAATAATTCACGGCTTTCATTGTTGAATATAAACCCATGAGCTCCGAATGATCGTGCTTTTAACGATAAATTCATGCCACGCGGCGCTACCAAAAGTACTTTAGGTGCGGAAGAATTTCGTAGGATGAATTCAAGTAACTCCATACATGGAAAAGAGTCTAAGCCAAAGGTAAGAAAGACAATATCCGGAGAATATGCTTGTATTATTGCTTGAAGAGAATCCGCTGTATCGGCTTCTGCAACTACTTGTATATCTGGCTCTTGAAGAAACCATGAGGTAAGTCCGGCGCGCGACATAGGACAGGGGTCTGCAATCGCTACACGGATACCATGTGGGTGGTGTGTATCCATAGTATTGTGATAATGTTGTGAAAATATCACTGCAAAATACGATTGTTTCTTTTGGAAAGAAAATAATAAGTTAACTCTCGATAGAAAACATAAAAAACCGCTCACTATTCAATAGTTGAGCGGTTTCAGAAAGAAATTCATTATCTCTACATGTTATATTTAATACGGTTGGCACTTGACAAGATCGAAGTAGTGATTCATTCTTACAACGAATATCGAATCCCGGCTACGAGCGATTGTTCAAGTTGCCGACGGAACGAATAATTGCTGTCGTATAGTAATCGCATCGTATAATCAATTGAGAATAATCCGTACGAAATGCCTGCGAGAATGAGAGAACTTGCACGTGTTTTCGTAAGGTCTTGATAGGTCTCTTCTTTGCCAAGGAGGACGGTCTTTATGCTTGCATTGAGATTGAGTTTTTCGCCGATTTGTTTTCGCATTGTGAGGTCGAATACTGCGCTAATTCCAGATTCTAATGTAACTTGAGATTGAACTGCCGAAAGCGGGTTGTTCGGACCAATGATATAATTTCTATTAGACTTCAGGACAAATTTATCGGTAATTGTTTGTTGAATTGCATAGCCTACTCCGTATGTTAGGGCAAATTCACCTGTACCATCTGTACTCGAAGTAGCAAATTTCTGTCCTATAAACACTGTCTGATACAAAAACACCGGATCGAGAAAATACGAATCACTATTATCCACCATTCCTTTTTTCATTTGCGTTTCGGCGGTCGTCTCGAGGAATAAACGAATATTCCATGATGGCAAGATAACAAGGGAGGGAGTAATGGAAAATATGAGGTTGTCCTGCGTTTTTTCAGGAAATAATCCTCCATTATGGAGCTGACCGTACTGCAAGTAGAGGCTACTAGCGAGTCCGAAGGTCGAATCATCATAACTTATGCGTGTATCGACATTTGTAAGCCACTGTGTGGTGAGAGTCTCATCATCCGACTTGCTGATATTCTGAAAAGTGAGGCCAAATGACGCGTTGAGTGAATAGGTAAAGCGAGAGGGAGTGATATCGGGAGGAATTGAGTCTGTAGCTGCGTTTGTTGAGTCTGTTTGTGCAAAAACTGAAGCCACAATTATAAAATTGGTGAAGAGAAAAAGGATTGTATTGATCATAAGTTTATGAATAAATATTTAAATAAAAAGTGAAGACTTCACAGTAACAATATACAGTATTTATTGGTAATTAAATGTGAAGCATGTTGATTGAATTATTTGATTTGTTTAGTACAATCTTCCAAGAATCTTTAGCTGTTAATTTACCTAATTGTTTCACGATAAGTATAGCATTTTTTATTGTACTTATAACTTATAAATCATATAAAGCATCAAACATTATGAAAGTACAATCTCATACTATACTTTTATGAATGAGAAATAGGGTTAAATTGTCATCGACAATAGTAAATATCTTGAATAAAACAGGTCGAATATATTTGGAAATCAAGTACTATACATATCATGTATTCAATCAAAATGCAATAGTATGTTCAATGAATATTTAAGAATGTATTTACCATTATGTTACATATATAGGTTGTCTAACTAACACTAAGTAAATTAAGAGCATTGGAAACAGAAATGAATACAGAAATAGAACAAAAATTAATACAATTTAGAGTGAATATTTCAGAAGCTAAAACTACAGAGGAAAAGGCAAGAGCACTTGTAGTTTTAGCGAATAGACTCAGAGAATTTTCAGTTTTTGATGAAGCTAAATCATTAATATATAATGCAATAGAATTAGCAACGACATTTGATTATCAACTAATTTTAGGTTTTGCAAAAAGTACTCAAGGTGCTATTTGTATTCAACAAGGAGAATTTAAGCTTGCTTTAGCATTACATCATGAATCACTTGTAATTTTTGAAAATGAAAATGATCGTTATTATATTGCAATATCACATACTTACATAGCGATGACGCTACAATCTCTTGGAGATAGGCTTACTTCTATTGAGCACTACAAAAAGGCATCTACTATTTACGAGGAAATAGGCAATTTTAAAGATCTATCAGGTAATTTAATTAATATAGGATTAGTTTATACAGATTTACATGAATATCAAATTGCACTGGATTACTTTAACAGAGCTATATCAATTTTTAGTACGATGGATGATCATTATGCACTTTCAAGTGTATATTCAAGTATAGGCAATATTCATGTTTTATTATCAGATTATCAGAATGCATTTAAGTATTTGAATCTAGCATTAAATGAATCATCAGCAGCGAAAAGTAGGTATGCAGAAGCAGCAATCTTAAACAGTATAGCTAATATATACAATAATTTAGGTGATTTTGACAATGCAATTGCAACATTCAATAATTCACTTTCTATTTCAAATGAAATCAACATGGAAATTTTGTCCGGCATAAATTATAATGCAATAGCAAATATCTATAGAATAAAAAAAAACTATGAAACTGCCTTGCAAATGCTATTTAAAGCAAAACAAATCTTTGAGATTTCTGAAAGCAACATATATCTACCGAACGTTATAAGTGACATAGGGTTAGTGTATTATGAAGAACAGAATTTTGGTTTAGCTTTAGAATGCTTTCGAGATGCTCAGCAAAAATATTATTATTTAAACGATAAAACTGGTATCGTAAAAACACACCTTTGTAAAGCAAATGTTTATTCTAATTCGAGTTACGAATACAGAGATTCTAAAACTGCTGAAATGAATTTAATAGAAGCATTAAGACTCTGTGAGTTAATGGAAGTCAAAGGCAAACAGTTGATTTGTCATGAATCTCTCTCAATTCTCTACGAATTTGAAAACGATCTCGTTAAAGCTCTCCACCACCACAAAAAATATCACGAACTCACCATCGAAGTCCAAAGTGAAGAAGTAAAAAAACAAGCTGATAAATTCTCATGGGAACGTAAGTTAGCCGATATGGAAAAAGAACGTGAAATCGAACTACTCAAAACGGAAGCTGAAAAATCACTCCTCAATGAAACGATAAATCATCAAAAGAAAAGACTTGAGACACAAGCATTTGAAGTGGAAAATTCAATACAAGAACTTGTCAAGAAAAACGGATTACTCCAGCAAATTCAATCGGATATCAAGAAAATTGCTCCACATACCAAGCGTGAATGTATTGACGCAATCGAACATCTCCTTGACCGCGTGAGCCGCCACATCACTCCACTCGATTCGTTCAAAGAATTAGACAAACAGTGGACAGTCATCCATAGCTGTTTTATTAAAAAATTGCAAGAAGCATTCCCCGATCTCACGACGATGGAACTTAAAATCGCTGTCCTCCTGAACATGAAATTCACCTCTTCCAATATAAGTTCGGCACTTTTTCTCGCTAAGCGAACGGTAGAATTTCACCGCCACAACCTGCGTAAAAAGATGAAACTTGAAGTAAGTCAAGATATTTATCAAGTGCTTGCTACCTACTCTTCTCAATAAAAACCACTCTTCATGGAATTGAAGAGCGGCTTCGGACAGTAATTCAATGATTCTACCCTTTCGGCAGAATGCTGTTGGCACTTATCGTTGAACGACCATATTATTTGATTCTTAGTACGAATATCGTAAAATGACGATGAGTGATTGTGCTAATTTTCGGCGAAAAAGTAGCTGCTGCTATCGAGTAATCGCATAGTGGAATCAATTGAAAATTAACAGTATGAAACACATGTGAGAATGAGTGAGCTAGCACGAGTCTTGATAAGGTCTTGATAGGTCTCTTCTTTGCTGAACATGACGGCATTCGTGCTTGCATTGAGATTGAGTTTTCCACCGATTTGTTTTCGCAATGTCTGTTCGAATTCTGCGCTACATCTTGATTCTAATAATGATTGAGATTGGTCTGCAGTTTGTGGATTATTTAGACAATTCATAATGGTATTCTGATTCAATTCCAAAACAAATTTATCTATCATTATCCGTTGAATTCAGGATTTATTTCAAACCCTATTTTACATAAATCATGTCGCCGGTATAGGAATCCAAATAAAACTTTTCACCTCTTTTATTAGTATGAATTACATTCCCTTTATCATCCACTCCAGCAAAAGTTACCGTTTGAAAACTTTTTTCTGCATATTTATGCATGGAAATCTTACTCGAAGAACGATCGCCCATTTTTATGCAACACATATATTTTGAAAACATTTCAGCCGAAATAAACTTCATATCACCGGTTGCAGGATCAATTGAGAAATACTCACCACGTCCGTTTTTATAGACCGGAATTCCTTTATCAATTCCGACAATACTTAATTCGCCTTTAAATTTTTCATTGCTACTAAACTTCATGTGCATTTTCTCTCTTGAAGTTGACTGACTACCGGATTTTATACCGATATTTTCTTGTGCTTTGTTTTGAGCATCCAAAGAATTCTGCGCAATTGGCAATGACAGCAGGACCGAAGCTACTACAATTTTTGCATTAGTTGTAGCCGTTTTTCGTTTCGAAATCTTCATATTAACTCCATTAAATATATAAATACTACTATTTTTACTTGGCAAGTATTGTGCCCCTACACTGCTTTGATTGACAGTTACAAGGGAAGAGTGCTATTTTCTCTTTTTTCGTAAGCTTAGTCCCGATAGATGATTGTAACTTGTAATCAAACGTCAATTCCTCGAACCTTCGAATATCTACCATTGCATAAATATACGGAATCTCATCAAATATATACACTTCACAATTCGGCTCACAGCTATGATTGATAAATCTGGCATCGTTGCCATTTCTTTCTCCATCGACTGATAATTCATCATTGATGCTCAACACATAAATATGAGAAGTCAGACCATTTTCTACATCTGAGAGTAAGTCTTTCTTTGGGATTCTATCGCCTGCATATTCGATAATCCTGGTTCCTTTAGGTATTTTTCTTTTGGCAAACACCCCACTTCCCTGGATTTTTGACTTCCCTACGCGTATGAAATCTCTATTCTGGACTTTTGGCTTTTCTTGCATTTTATCATTTAATATTCAATTAAATATCTTTATAATTTTCGTCCTTTTGATTCTTTCAACCAACAGGACAAAAATTGCTGTTGGATTGAATTTACTTAACCCCATTATCTTTGATTGCAAATCCCGGTTTACAAGTGTCTATGCCATTTATTTTGCTTATCTCATATCTTCCTTTTTTTATACTTAAAACTTTGTTCGGTGGTACGCCTATGGCTTTGCACTCGTCAGCAGTAAGGGTTATGTCTGCTTCAACAATAAATACTCCGGATTTGAGAGCCAATTTATCTGCATCTGTCATTTTCGATGAGTCAAAGGTAAGTACCAGCCCACCTGTAGTAGTATAACTAGCAGATGGATTTCTTACGTTAGATCTGGAGGTATTTATAGCAGCCCCTTGAGCAATGGAAAAAATACTGGTAACAAGCAGGATTACTGCTATAAAGATGGATTTTTTCATAAGATGTATTTTATAAATTTTTTGCCTACTCTATTCAGTTTTCGGCGATCCTGTTTTTTGCAACTAAGTTATAATATTTACTAATCATTAAGAGTACATATTTTTTTTCTTTTAATTATTTCTATTTACCACTGGCGGGTCGTCCTTTGTGGTCGACATCACGTTTCGTAGTATCTTCAGTGCTTTCAACATGACCACTGATTGTAGAATCACCAATTTTAACAATCACATCAATTACTATCCCTTCTTTTACTAGAATAGCACGAGCTGGATCCCATATTTTGCCATCAACCATAACTGTATTGCCGGGATTGAGTTTTAGGTTAAAAGGATAATTAATCTTGGCAGAATTATTCAACTGAGTTGCTAATTTTGGACACGCTATCCTATAAGTTCTTGCAGATAATTTTTCAGTTTGGAAATTTCCATTTCCCATAGGAATTATAGACGAACCCTTATTACCACAGCTTTTGCCATCCGGTGGGTGTCCCTTACACACATTCAGCCCTTTTAAAGGATCTGGGTGATATCCCATTGCAACTGAAGAAACCAGAAAGAGTAGGGCAAGGGTTGAAGCCATACTGGGTATTTTAAAACTTAAGAATTTTTTCATTTATTTCTCCTATAAAGTATAATTATTGCCTACTCTATTCAGTTTTCGGCTTCCCTGTTTGTTTGATTAATATTTATTACGGAAAGTTTCTTGAGTATTCAAGATGTAGTTATTTTCAAGGACAGCTTGCAACGCAGCAATTGCTACATGGTGCAGTCATCGTAGAAAACAATCCATTCACAGTAGTACCTATTTTAACTTCTACTGCGTCGGTGAAACTCAAATTGAACGTTACACAATATCCGGCTCGACTTGTTTCAGGAATAGCAGCCGACCATTGGTCATTACTTCTTTTTCTCCAATAAAGTCGTAATTGACCGGCCGGATAGGCAAGACAAGTAGCTTGAGCCATACGTACTCGTATTGATTGACAGTTGCATCCCGAAGAAATACTACCGCAATGTGCAGAAGATAAAACGATTGGTGCTTGCGCCAATACATAGCTACTGAGCAGTAAGAAGCATGCACCAAATGCAATTAGAAATGATTTCATACATTCCTTTCAATAATAATTTATATGCCTACTCTATTCAGTTTTCGGCTTCGCTGTTTTGTATATTACCTAATTATTTCGATTTGTGTTGAATTCCCATTGGTTGTTGCAATCAAACCGACAAGAATTTATTCTCTTATAAGTACAGCATATATTTATTTGGCAAGTGTTTACGGTTAGTTGAAACAACTTGCCGGACTAGATACTGACCGGACCGGAATTTTTGATATTTACTCCAACATCATCTTTTTAACATCAATAACCTCACCGTTGGCAACCAATTTGTAAGTATACACTCCTCGACTTAGGTTCTTGATGCTGACATTGATTGTACCGAAACCGGACTTTGCAATTGCGGTCTCCTGGATTAATCTTCCAACCTGGTCGTAAAAAATAATTCTGCAACTTGCGTTATTACAGAAAATGGCTTCCGGAATATAAAATTCTATCCGCGTTTCATCTCTGAAAGGGTTGGGAATGTTCTGACCGAGATACGCACTATTTATATCCGAAAGCACGACAGATTGCCCTTGTAATTCACCGATTTTATTTTTGTCTGTCGTAGAATTGCCTTGTAGAGCATCCACTTTAGCCATTAATTGTTCGATCATTTTTTGCTGTTCTTGCACTGCTTTTACGAGCGGCACTACAAACTGTGCGTATGATAAGCTATAGTTATCGTTTTCATTGGTAGGAGCATGAACGGCATCGAAGGCATTGAAGCCGGTTTCTTTGATGGTCTTTTCCACGTCTTGTGCAAGAAATCCTGACGAACGAATTTGCGATAACCTCTGTAATTCACTTTCGCGACCACCTGTTTTTTCTTTGATAAACCGTGCAAACGAAAGGCGGTTGAAATTATAAGAAACCGGCTGAAGTTTGAGAATAAAATCCAAGCCCATAATGTCGTCCTTCACATTTTCTTTGAACCTAGCGTCAGAGGGAAAACTGTAATCTACTTGCCCTTCAACCACGGTCACAGATGCGCTGCCAAGTCGCACTTTGTTGCTCGCATCAACCACTGCATTCGAGCCCACCGCCGTAGCTCCATAGAGGTTGCCAGCCGCTACATCTGCACCAGTTCCAATCGCTGTATTATTTGTACCGGTCGTATTGGTTAGTAGTGCCCGCAATCCAACGGCAGTATTTGAGTCACCGGTGGTGCTGTTGTATAATGCCTGAACTCCAAGACCCGTATTGGCACCTGCGGTGTTTGAATACAACGCTTGATGTCCGATACCGGTGTTGTTCGTTCCGGGGTTGGTATACCCGGCCTGATACCCTAAATATACAAGACCGTTGGGATCAATTTTTCCCGCTTTCTCATTATTGACCCGGAAGTTCAGAGCTATATAATCTGTTGTGCCGATGAAGTTTGTACCATCCACAGTTCCGGTATTTCCTAAGATCGACCAATTGTTTGACCCGCCAAGACTTGTTATGGGTCGAACGCTCAATTCACCATCTGCATTTGCTGTTACAATATTTTCATCATTATTTACCGGAAGGTTCCGAATTCGAGCCCTGCCATCTATGTCCAGTCTTTGACTCGGCGCTATAGTTCCGATACCAACATTACCACTGTTGACAACGGTCATCCTTGTTGTACCGAATTCATCATTAATTTTTAAATACCGATCATATCCCCATGCATTACCAATTTGTAATATGATGTTACTCCCTTCATCAGTACCGGGATAGCTCCATCCTTTGACGGTAATTTTTGCTCCGACATTGGAACCATAATAATCGCTTGTTTTTCCACCCTTGATCTCCACATCTCCGGCTGGTAAGTGCGTGGCAGTAGGTGTTAAGGTAATTGATCCTGATTCTGCAAATGAAGCGTCAGGGAGACTTCCCTGAAGCAACAAAGATCCATTACCATAAACTGCATCTGTCTTGATATTGCCGGCCACATCAAGTTTTTGAGTCGGAGTGGTTGTACCTATACCCACGTTACCACTTGTACCATTGATTAGAATACGTGTCATAGCACCGGCATGAACATCTAGATCGCCTAAGGCAGCATCGTTGCCAATGACCGTGGATGTTGGTGTACTATTTCCGCCAACCTTCCAATCTTCACTCAAACCGGTAGCCGCCGGCACCCAACTCAATAGTGGTGTGGCACCACCTGAAGTCGAAAGTACCTGACCGGCAGTCCCGCCATCTACAGGAAGTGTATACGTTACATTACCGGACTGCTCCTGTGCTATAAATGCCGTATAGTCAGTGCCACCGGTATTCGGTTCTTGAAAGCGAAGCTCAGATGCTGTAGCGGAGTTAGAGAGTAACAGGTTGCCGTTATGCACCTCAAGTTTTTCTGCAGGTGAAGATGTACCAATTCCTACATTCACGGCATCTGCGTCTGTGCCGCCAAGCACCAAACTATTGCTTATACTTACCTTAGCATTATATCCGATTGCAGTAGCATTGGTAAGATCGTCCATCAATATATCTGCTCCAAAGCCCAAAGCTGTGTTGTTGTAACCACTAACGTTTCCGAGTAATGCATTGGCTCCTACGGCAGTATTACCGTTTCCATTGGCAAAATACGAAGGAGAGTTTATGCGAAGAGCGTGAAAACCGAAGGCAGTATTAAAGCTCCCATCGCCGTTAAAGAAAAGTGATTCATCGCCGAAAGCTGAGTTACCGCTACCGGTTGTAATACTTGCACCCGAATTGTATCCAAAGAAAGTGTTGGCAGGCAAACCAACGTCAATACGTCCAGCCGGCATTCCATTTACTTTAAAGTTTAATGGAACCAATGTACCGGACGGAGTTCCGAGATAACTGGCATTTATAGCATCAGTATTTCCATTAAGCGACCACGCAGATGATCCACCGGCGAATTCCCACGTTGCTAGTCCATCAGCATCGGAGGTTAAAACTTTACCAGCGCCTTCGGTGCCATCTTTTATTTTAACATTGCCTAATATATCGAGAAAAGCAGCAGGAGCTGTAACGCCAATACCTACTTTCACCGCATCTGCGCCTGTGCCGCCGAGTACTAAGCTATTGCTTGTACTTACATTGGAGTTGTAACCAATAGCTGTTGCATTGGTTAAATTCCCTGAAATGACATCTGCGTTAAAACCTAAAGCGGTATTGTTACTTCCCGTAATGTTGGTTCGAAGTGCTTCAAATCCAATGGCAGAATTGCCATTACCTTCGGTGTTCGATTCTAGTGCAGATGCACCGTTGGCGGTATTATTAATTCCTGTTGAGTTGTTTGCCAAAACATAATATCCGTTACACGTATTGTAAGAACCGGTAGTGTTCCAATAAAGTGCATTACTTCCATTTGCAGAATTATAGCTCCCGGTGGTGTTGCGGTTAAGAGAACCGTATCCATTGCTAGAATTGTCTAATCCAGTGGTGTTCTCAAATAAGGAATAAGCACCGGTCGCGGTATTGGAGTATCCGGTAGTGTTAGAATATAGTACCTGCTCCCCTGTTCCCGTATTTCCGAATCCAGTTGTATTTTGGTACAGCGCCCAATGTCCGTTTGCAGTATTGTTAGCGCCGGTTGTGTTGCTATAAAGAGCTTGCTCACCTGTTGCGACATTCTCATAACCGGTGGTGTTGGAGGTAAGTGCTTGATATCCATAAGCGGTATTGGAGTTACCTGTGGTGTTGGAATATAAAGATTGATATCCGATGCCTGTATTTTGAGGTGCGGAATTGCTATTACCTGCCTGATACCCAAGAAACACCTGACCTGTTTCGCTTATCCTTCCTGCTTTTTGATTGTTCACCCTTATATTAAATGGTGTATTGTCGGTAGTACCGATAAAGTTTGTTCCATCAACTGTTCCAATATTTCCATTGAGAGACCAGCCGCCGTCGTATGGTGTTGCCCATGAAGCAAGTCCATCGGCATCGGAAGTTAAAATTTTACCTGCACCTTCAGTGCCATCCTTTATTTTAATATTGCCTAATACATCAAGGAAAGCAGCAGGAGCTGTTACGCCAATTCCTACTTTCACAGCTTCAGCGCCTGTGCCGCCAAGTACTAAACTATTGCTTGTACTTACCTTTGCTTTGTACCCAATAGCTGTTGCATTAGTAAGTGCGCCAGATAATACATCTGCACCATTCCCCAAAGCAGTATTGTTGTCACCGGTTGAGTTAGAATAAAGTGCAAGCCAACCGTTCGCGGTATTGCCATTTCCTGTGTAGTTGCTATAGAGGGCACGCCATCCGTTAGCCGTATTGTTGCTACCTATGTTAGCAAAAAGGACTTGATCTCCGATACCAGTATTGTTACTTCCTATTATGTTCCAATAAAGTGCCTTATATCCTATGGAGATATTATAGTTGCCGTTGGTGTTAGAATTCAATGATTGATATCCAATACCGATATTGCGTGCTCCAAAAGTATTACTGTTGTTCACCCCGGCCTGATATCCGAGGAATACCTGACCTACTGAGCTTATTCTTCCAGCTTTTTGATTGTTCACTCTAAAATTAATAGGTTTGTTATCGGTTGTACCGATAAAGTTTGTCCCATCAATAGTTCCTGTATTTCCTGTAAGTGACCAATCGTTGGGAGATGCCCATGTGAGAGTTCCGCTACCGTTATTGGTCAGCACTGTGCCTGCAGTACCCTGCGCAGCGGGGAACGAATACGGAATATTTTTGATGCGAATGAGGTTGCCATTTGCATCAACACGAAATTGAGATGAAGGTCCGATAGACAGAAGTGCCGAAGGAGCGGTAGTGCCAACGCCAAAAAATCCGGTATTATTTTTTAGTGTCATGCGAGTCAAGTCATTTGTTTAAAAAACAAATCACCACTATTTATACCCCACCCAAGAAATCTTCCTGCACCGTAAATATTACCGACGGGAGCACTTGATTGAGCGTTAGTTGTGTAATTAAAGCCCGTGAAGCATGCAACTGTCAAAAGCACGATAACACCAGATAAAAACTTATTCATAAAGACTTACTCCTTAGAAATTTGCCTACTCTTTGCAGTTTTCGGCTTCCCTGTGTCTTGTGATGTATTCACAAATACAGAGCGAAAATACCCTACCTTTTTTTCCATGCACTACTGGGATATACTGGTATTTCAGTTTCTTTTTGGTATTTTGAATGAAATCAAATCATCTATAACGATTCTTCAAATTTTTACGAAAACATTTATGACTATTGAAGAAATAGAGGGCTTGCTGAGACTTGCTGAGACTAAACTGAAAAACAATAACATTAAAGAAGTAGAGGTACTTACCAGAAGAGTAATTGATAATTTGTCTTCAGAAAAGTTGATAGATAATTCTACGCATCTATACACAAAAACATCATGGTATTTCATTGCTCAATCATCACAATTACTTTGTGAATCATTATGGCGTCAAGGTCAGATAAATGAGGCTCTACAGTATGGAAATCAGGCTATACTCCATGCTAAAGAGATAAATAATTTAGAGATACAAGCGGCAGCTTTAAATGACTTAGGTTGCATTTATAGCAAAAAATCAGATTATTTCACATCAATTAAGTATTTCAAAGATGCGATTGAATACTATGAGAAAGTTGGTAATATTGAAACAGTTAATGTGGTATCATTGAATATTGGTAGTGCATACATGCTTTTATCAGACTATACATTAGCATTAGCACATTATATGAAGGCGTTAACCTATTTTGAAAACAG
The DNA here is from genome assembly GCA_016720145.1 of Ignavibacteria bacterium. Taxonomy (GTDB): domain Bacteria; phylum Bacteroidota; class Ignavibacteria; order Kapaibacteriales; family UBA961; genus JADJXV01. The sequence continues at coordinate 240,910 of JADJXV010000003.1, forward strand.
TAATACAAGGCAGTTAGCGGGTCTTTTGGGAAATATAGGTGTTCTATTTATGTATCTATTGGACTATTCTTCCGCTTTGGAATATTACAATAAATCTCTTTATCTCACTAGGAAACTTGAACTTAAAGAGCTAGAGGCTAGTATGTTGGGTAATATAGCAGCTATATATACACATACATTGGATTATCAAATAGCTTTGGAATATTTTAAGGAAGCTACTATCATATTTGAAAGTGTAGGCAATACATTTAATATAGCGAACTCTCATGCTTCACTTGGGGCTATCTATTATTTTTTATTAGATTTCCAGAATTCTCTCACTTTTAATTTTCGTGCACTTGCACAATTTAGAGAACTTGGAATGAAAAGTCATATTTCAAATGCGCTGACATATATTGGTAGAATTTATGGGAATAAAGGTTATTCGAATTATAATCCCATGAGAGCAGAGCTCTATTTTAAAAATGCAATTTCTATTATTGAACACTCAGGAGCAATGGTTGAGCTTGGTCATGTCTATCAGCATATCTCTACCCTCTATGAGCAAGAAAATGACCATGTCAAAGCTCTTGAATACTATAAAAAATTCCACGAACTCACTATCACAGTCCAAAACGAAGAAGTAAAAAAGCAGGCCGATAAGTTTGTGTGGGAACAGAAGTTAGCCGATATGGAGAAAGAACGTGAAATAGAACTCCTTAAAACAGATGCTGAAAAAGCACTCCTTAATGAAACTATTCTCCACCAAAAGAAGCGGCTCGAAACACAAGCATTTGAAGTGGAAAATTCAATTCAAGAGCTTGTCAAGAAAAATGGATTACTCCAGCAAATTCAATCGGATATTAAGAAAATCGCTCCCCATACCAAGCGTGAAGGCATTGACGCAATCGAACATCTCCTTGACCGCGTGAGCGCCACATCACACCTCTCGATACGGTCAAAGAATTAGACAAACAATGGACAGTCATTCATAGCTGTTTTATTAAAAAATTGCAACTGGCATTCCCCGATCTCACGACGATGGAACTTAAAATCGCTGTTCTGCTGAACATGAAATTCACCTCTTCCAATATAAGCTCGGCACTTTTTCTCGCCAAGCGTACGGTAGAATTTCACCGCCACAACCTGCGTAAAAAAATGAAACTTGAAGTGAGTCAAGATATTTATCAAGTGCTTGCAACGTATTCTACACAATGATACTTGATGCGAGATAAAAAGTCTTCACATACTTGAAATGAATTGCAATCAATAAAAAAAGCCGTATTTCATTTTCAGAAATACGGCTTCTTACTTTTCTATAGTTGTATTACTTTATCGCTAATAATTCAACTTCGAATACTAATGTTTCGCCCGGTCCGATTGCACCCGGTGCGCCTCTGTCTGCGTATGCAAGATCAGTTGGTATGAACAGCTTCCATTTTGAACCGACTTTCATGAGTTGTAATGCTTCTGTCCAACCCTTGATAACGCCATTGACCGGAAATTCTGCCGGAGTACCACGGTCAACCGAACTGTCGAATTTCTTACCGTCGAGTAAAGTACCGGTGTAATGCACCGACACTGTTTGTTCGGCTTTAGGCATCGGTCCTGTTCCTTCTTTTATCACCATGTATTGCAAGCCACTTGCAGTAGTAATCACACCCGGCTTTGATTTGTTTTCTGCTAAGAATGCTTCACCCTTTTTGCGGGCGTCTCCACCTGCGTTTTTAGCTTCTGCTTCTTGCTTTGCCATCATTTCAGTTTGGAATTGTTGCATCGTCTGGCTCACTTCTTCATCTGTCATCGAAAGCTTTGTACCTGCAAAAGCAGCTTTTAAAGCTTCTGCGAGGATTTTGGAGTCGATATCAATTTTTTGATCTTTCAAATTCTTTCCGATTTGAACGCCAATACCGTAGCTGACTTTGTCTTTTTGTGTTTTCAACATTGTTGTTCCTTCTTTCGGTTTTTCTCCCGAACATGCCTGCATTGCGATGAAGCAAAGGCAAAAAACAGCGATTGCGCTGAATTTCATAAGTATAACTCCTGTAAATTAATAATAGCAGTATTTCTGCTTTGATTGAATAATGATTGAATCTCGATTTTCAAATTTTCGGATTGCAAAAATCGGTAATTTTTTGATAATTATGCCATAAAATTTGCGAGTTGTTCATCGGAGAGTGCATTTTGTACAGCAATTTGACGAAGTAATTTCCATGGGTAAATCCCTGTATCATGACCATCTTTCCATGTAGCTTGCACGCCGTAATTCCCTACCGGTACAAGCTTTTCGAGGTCATTCATGCCTGGAGCGAACATCTTCATACCCAATGATATTGTCTGACCCATTATTTGCTCGCCTTTGCACATCGCGCACGGACATTCATCACGCAATTTTTCGAGGAGAATGGATGTTGAAATTCCGTCTGACCATTCGATTTTCATTATAAAGAGGCGTAGGACGAGAAATTTTTGAGGGTATAATCATAAAATAAATTGTGCATTAATGATAGTTAAGATTGGATAACAATGCTACTATAGGTTCGTGACCGTCGCGGCGTCTTTCTTCCGGCCTCCGTTAAGTGTATCCCTGGTAAAGTGCATTTCTATCTTGACAGTTTCTACATTTTTAACACACAACACAGGCAAAAATCATCCTAAGTAGTATGATTTCATATCAGTAGTGTGAAATGTATAGACAGACTAATGAACAATATCAACAAAATATATTCTGCTACAAGAACTGATAGTACCGTTAAGATGGCTGTCCGCCCAGAACTTGATTGTTCTTCCACTCCTCCCACTTTTACAACATCAGCAATTGGATTCCAACTGTTTTTATATTCCAGAGTGTCTTGTGGGTTTTCTAATCTTCCACCATCTTCATTAAACAATACTATATCGCCATTTCGAAGCAGAACCGTCTCTATTTTAACTGTTGCAATGCGCGAACAATCGTTCATTTCCAATACAGGTCGTGCTTCACAACCAGAAGGTTATAATAAACTATACTTGTATTATGGTTGAATACTGTCCATAGAGAAATAAAGTTATTGACGATTATTTTAATATCAAAAACTTACCGGTTTTTTATAGCGCCAGTAACGGTATCTTCAACTTGTACTACATACAAACCAGAAGCAAGCGGCTGATCATGTTCAGTGAGCAAGTCCCATGCATGAAGCCCACCACTGAACTGCGGCTTGGTCGCACTCGTCGTCCCTGTCTGCGTAAACCATTGAATATCCTGACCTTCCTCATTGCCTGCTTCATGAAGGAATGAATGCACCTTATCCCCGGCGATCGAAAATATCGTCATACGTGCACTCTTCGGAAGATTGTAAAAATAGATTTTCCTACCGCGCTCGACATTGGACTTCGCATCCCATCCTGCAGAAGTGTAGTATGGATTTGGGAAAATACCGATTTCACCGACGGTATCGAGAGAAACTGGCTGCGAACCCGGTATAAAGCGGATTTCATTTGCCAATATACTTGACTCTAACGAAGGCAATCCTGAGAGAACATCACCATCACTGAAGGCAGTCACGCTCACGGCGTATTGCCACCCCGAGAGAATTTCCTGATACTCGTATTTATAGGTGTAGCCAATTGTATCGCCTTCGAAATATTGGCGGATAGGCGCATTAGATTCATCAGTAATTCTAATTTTCTTGAAGCCGTTATCATAGCCAACCTTATCATTTTGCTTGTCATACGTCGCCGAGAGCTTGAGTTCATTCGTGCCGCTTAAATTATCGGCAGCATTGGATCTATAGATGGAATACCCTTCAAAATTCTTCCGTTTCGTGAGCAAATCCACCGAATTTTCTGCATTATCCGACCAATACACCGTTGCTTTACCTTCTGCGAGTATTACTTTTGTTCGTGGAACCGGAGGAGGTGCAGGCAATATATACCGAACAATTTTGCCATCACCATTAAGATCTACTTCATTTGAATCGAGTCGGTTATTCGCGTTTTGATCGGTGCCGTTGTAGGCACGCTGCGCCCAGTTAGCATTACTGACAAGCTGTTTTCTCGTAAAGTCATTATCAAGAGTTTGTGTACCGGATTTTTTCGAACAAATCACAGCAAAATTCAATTTCACTGAATCCCCCGGATTCAGCCGTGTAAAAGGTCCGGTGGCTATGACAGAAGTACGTTTATTCGGGGTTTGCCATTTCTGAATCGCTTCGTCCATTGTCACTTGACCGAGGAAAGATGATGTCAGACGACGATATTTCTGTTCGTCATCAGCTGGTGCCTGTTGCCATTCGTCACCGGTCGTACTGCGGTATGCCCATGCATTATATATACTTGTGTTGAGTTCGGGTTCGCTCCCGAGCAATCTCACCGCCACATACGTATCCGCATTACCATTATCACTGCCTGCATCCCATTCATACATCATGCGCATGGAGTCGATAAGTCCGTTGCCGCCTTCGAGGTAAAAATTAGCAGATCCGGCTCTGTTTTTGCCGATACGTGAATTACCGACCACCATTTCTGTCCAATAGCCAACATATACACTGTCAATTGGAGTATCACTTACATTTTTGATAGTATAAGTGAGTATGACAAAGAAATCAGCAAACGAATAACTCCATGTATAGGACTCAAAATGAACGGACAAACCGAGTGGATAACTATGTCCCGGAATTCGTTCTCCGTTCGTCGGTACGATGAGATTAGTGTCTGTGAAATCAGAATAAAAGTCTAGTTGGCTAATAGCTTTTGGTGTATAGAATAAGCTCGTAATATCAGAAGAACGCTGATTGAGTGATTGACCTAGCGGGTTAGTAAATTCAAATCCTTGCCCTATCGTTACATTCCCTTCAACCGCAGCAGTTGATACTGCAGTCACTCTATTTCCATTAAAATCCTTAATTCCACCCACCCACAATCCACCGAGCGAGAGATGCTCAATACCACTGCCACGAGGAAATTCACACGATGGCACTTGCGGTAGGCCTGTAAAATTATTCCCAATAATTCCAAAACTCCCAATCGAAAGTCGAATATTACCAATGTCGGTTATTCTTTGAGAAAGAGTCGAATTATACAATAATACTATCAGTATCGAACTCAATAATGACAGTCGTACCGTTAATATATTTAGCAATTTTAATATTTTCAAGTATATCAATTAACAAAAGGTTATATACTATTTTACTTCATTCTGAATAGTTTTTTCGGGTATCGTTGGTGGCTCCGGTATGTTTTCTAAAGGAGGATTTTTCACTGCATCAATATTAACTGTATCAGCCGGCGCACCCAAGTCATATCCAAACTTCGTCTTACGATAGCCGAGCTTCGTATCACTATAAATTTTTGACATCATTCGTCCCCAAATAGGAGCCGCTGCTTTACCGCCCTGACCATACCAACCGGTGAATTTTATGCGAGGATTGTCAAATCCAACCCATACTCCTGCCACGAGTTGCGGTGTAAACCCTACGAACCATGCATCGGTAAAATCATTCGTCGTGCCGGTCTTCCCTGCTGCAGCATACTTGTACCATTTACGAATGCTCGACGCTGTTCCGCCATTGACCACTCCTTGCATCATTGTCGTCATTTGTTGCGCGATTTTCGGGCTGAGAGCATCGGTAATTTTCCCGTTGTTTTTGTATTCATACAGGACGGTACCAAAACGATCTTCTATACGAGTGATAAGCACCGGTTCGATGTTAATTCCTTGATTCGCAATAGTACCATACGCGCTTGCCATATCAATAGGTATCACTTCTTCAGCTCCTAATGCAATCGTCGGGAATGGATCTAAATGGGTCGTAATTCCCATTTTTTTTGCTAGTACAATGACCTCAGTTGGAGTAGTATGTTGTGTAATCAACCTCGCTGCTACTGTATTAATTGAGAATTTCAGGCCAACGGAAAGAGGAATAATTCCGCCATCTGTACCTGTACCTGACGGACTCCACACTTGTCCACTTGGAAGTGTGTAACTATATGGTCCACTATCAATTTCGGAGTCCGAGTCATACCGTTTTCGATCGCTGATGCATAGACAAACGGTTTAAAAGCTGAGCCGGGCTGACGTTTGATTTGAGTCACATGATTGAGTGAGTATCGAGATTCAATATTTGCTTTCATTGCTTCGGGAGAGCCACCGACTAACCCTACAATATAACCGGTCGTGGGGTCAATTACCACCACACCGGTCTGCACAAGTGTCACTTTACGTTTCACAGAATCGATGAATTTTTGGTTCTTAAGATATGATTTCAGTATTTTTTCTCTTTTGACTTCATTATCACGGACAGCAATATAATCCGGCTTTTCTCTAATAGCTTGTCGCACAACAGCATTAATTAACTGAGCTTTATCTTTCCATGTCCAGGAAGTCATGAACTGTTTTTGAAATTCCCGTAAATGCTCATCAACTGCAGAGTTAGCATGGCGCTGAAGCTGCGCATTCAAGGTGGTGTAAATCACCAAACCATCTCTATATAAATTATATCCTTTCATGCCATAGCGTTCGTCTTTTTCCAATTTCTGCCGAACCATTTCGACAAAATGAGGAGCTACTCCGCTCATTCCGTTGGTAGATTTAGGATTGGTTAGAGTGATTGGCTCGTCGATACGAAGGTTATACTCATTGACAGATAACTTATCATTATCTATCATCAGACGAAGCACTAAATTGCGTCTTCCAATCGCTCGTTCATAGTGCTGCTCAGCATTATAAATTTCAGGTCCTTTGAGCAATGCCACTAGATAGGCGCATTCTGCCAACGTCAAATCAAGCGGAGTCTTATTAAAATAAACCTGTGACGCTACTTGAATCCCATAAGCACCCCGCCCAAAATAGACGGTATTGGCGTAGAGTTCCAAAATTTCATTTTTGGTGTAGGTCTGCTCTATCTTCACGGCTGTAACTGCTTCTAGAATCTTACGTTTGAGAGTACGTTCATGTGTGTAGAACAAGTTCCAGGCAAGCTGTTGGGTAATGGTTGATCCGCCCTCTTTTTTCCCCATTATTATCGTTTTCACGAAAATAGCTTTAAATATACGTGCAGTGTGAATTCCCCAATGATTATAAAATTCACGATCTTCTGTTGAGATCAACGCTTCAATAAATCCTTTTGGAATGCTGTCGAATGGTATGTACGTTCTGCGCTTTATAAAAAAATGGTCGAGAATTTCCCCATCACTACTAAGCACTTTAGTCGCCAAGTCTTGTTTGGGATTCTCAAGCTGCTCAAATGATGGCAAATTCCCTGATACCACACTCATTGCATAGAGTGCGAAGATCAGCAACCCTCCGAGGAAGATTGATACAAGCGTAAGTATGAATTTTTTAATTGACATAGAAATTATATAACTATCCTACCGCATAATTTTCTGTAATTCTACTCTTCTCAACCGCTTACGATATACTTCGATATCTTCGTTCTTTCGTGCTGCGAGTGGTTGAGATTCTCCGACGGACTTTGTATCAAGCATTGCTTTGGGTACGCCACGCTTGGTAAGTTCAGTCGCGACGAACTCCACACGACGCTTTCCGAGTGCCATATTATAGGCATCGCTTGCTACATCATCAGTATGCCCGATTAGCATTAACTTTTTAATTTTATCTTTGAATTTGACGAGGTTTTGAGCTAATAAATCGAGAGATTCGGTAAATGTCTGATTAGTTTCGGTGCCATTGCTATCGAGGACGAACTGATAGGGATTGTCGAATACATCTGATGGAAAGTTAATTCTCAGGTAGAGTTTATCAGGTAGGGAGAAGTTTTGTGTGAATTTAAGGGCAGAGTCATTTGGGTTAAGACGAATTTTATGAGAATCATAAAACAAATCTTCATTTTGTGCTGATATTTCGAGTTCGGTCATGGTCGGCACATTGACAGAATAATACCCGTTACTATCTGTTTTGGTCTGATCCACAATAGTCTGACTCGGGAGTTCTTTGACGGTAACATCAGCATTTTCAACCGGTTGTTTGGTCGTAGTATTAATTACTTTCCCATCAATGGTTGCCTTAGAAATTATCGGTGTATTGACAGTTTCGCTCGTTTGTTGATTTTTAACAGGAGCATCTTTGATATTTTGAGTACTAATTTTATCTTTAACAAACCATAATTTATGGAGTACATACACATCAAATTTTCCTTTTTGTTGCGGTGATATTTCATTGGGAGGCAGTTGATTAGAAGAATAATAAAGGAGTGTATCTGTGCCTGCAGGACTTGACGGAAACAGTTCATCATCTTTTGTATTCAATGGCATACCGTAGTTTTTGGCTTCTGAAAACATCGAAGGTAAGAATGAGGATTCGCGGGTTTCAGATTGAATATATTCATTGAATGAATATGAAATGTCCGAAGTAAATATATCGTAACCACCTACCGTTGCATGACCTGCTGAAGAAAAGAGTAATCGTTTGTCATCGAGTGTCACAAACGGGGTCAATTCATCACATCGAGAATTGACACGCTCTCCACAATTGACAGGAGATGACCACATACCGTTTTTGTTGATTGAGAACCAGATATCTGTTCCGCCGAATCCACCCTCTCTATCAGAAGCAAAGAACATCACTTTTCCATCCGAAGTCAGCGTCGGCTGTGCATCCCAATTTCTGTATCTGCTTATTGGTTCATTAATTACAGTTGGATCTGTTATTTGTTTTGACTTAAAATCAATCAAATAAATAGATGCATCTCCAGGGAGATTATCTTTCGGTAACCCGCTCATAACTGCAGTAGATGAGCGCGATGATACCCCTCCGAATGAACCTGCAATTTGATTGGACAAAATGTTTTCTACGGTAGCAATTTCTGGTGCTTTGAATCTCACAAGTCGCATAAACTGCATACTGCTGTCATCAGAAAGTGTCTGGACGGCTTCTTTAGTAGAATAAAAAGAGACGCCCCATTCATCTTTGGGTGAATTGATGAGTACAACTGGTTGAATTTTTAGATAATTACCTGAAATGGTAGGTTTGGTTGAAATAGTGTCAAATGGTATGCCTGACCATGTATCAGGTTTACAATTTTGAAGGGGTGGTGGACAGTAGAGTTCTTTAGGTTTTGTTGTAATAAACTGCTGAAATTGACACGCAGCAAGACCTATCGTAACCAATATAAATATAAACAGTTGACGCAGTATTGAAGAGCTCATAATATCATTATTTCATTTTAATCTACCAATTTATTTGGCAAATGTACGGCTTTTTCCAAAAGTGTCAAATACTGATCCCGCGAAACTTCAATTGCACCCAAGCTTGCAGTGAAATGATTGATGTATTGTGAGTCAAGAAGAGTAAATCCATTCATATTCATTCGTTCGATGAGTGCCACGAATGCTGCTTTTGAGGCATCATTCATTCGTGAGAACATCGACTCGCCAAAAAATGCTCCACCGATTGCTACTCCGTATAGTCCACCGACGAGATCACCATTGCACCATGTCTCGACAGAATGTGCGAATCCTAATCGATGTAACTCCGTGTATGATTTGATAATTTCATCTGATATCCATGTATCAAATCTCATGCTGCAGGAGTGTATGACTTGATCAAAGGCAGTATCAAACCTAAACTCAAAATGTCCCTTTTTGAGAGTTTGCCGTAATGAACGTGATATTTTCACTTCGTCCAATGGAATAATTGCTCTTAATTCCGGACAATGCCAATCTATTTCTCCCGAATCTGGATTACCCATTGGGAAAAATCCATTGGTATATCCGACTAATAAAGTCTCAGGGTTTAATGAATGGGAATATAAATAATCAATAATAGACATTGCTAATTACTTCATAAAATTATACTTGTAATTATTAAATAGATTCATTCTTATAATTGTAACCATGTACATTTCAAAAAAAGCCCCGAATTCTCGGAATGAGAAACGGGGCTATATCTTGAGTTTGAGTTTTCTTATTTCTTCGTATCAGGTTGAGCTGAAGATACAACAGTATCTACAAACTTTTTATACCGTTCAGCATCTGCACCTGTGAGCTTTGCTCGTTGGAGCAGTGCTAATAAATTTTGTGCTTGACCTATAGTCAATTCAAGCGTTACCACATCTTCTGCTTTCTTTTTGTCTTTTTGAGCGACTTCAAGTGTAGAAATAAATACTTTTTTCACTTCGACAAATGCATCGACCTCACCACCACGAATTTCAATTGTTTCAAGCATTTGTGCCGCAAAAGCTACTTCTGTAATTGGCATTTTAGGCTTAATCGATTGAGCTTGCTGAGCACTGGCTATAAAACTTAAACTGAACAACAAGACGAACGCAGATACTACTGCAATTCTAAAATTAAAACGAACCATTCTTTGTCTCCAATAAACTATAAATAAACTATAAATAAATGTGTTAAATGATTTTCTCACCGCGAAAATACAAAAAATATAGAACTTAAAGTTTCAAATTAACACTCAATCGATGCAATGTAGCCGGTGATCCAAGCGAAGACACACCGTAATCAACAAGTATATTCTTGGTCTTCACACCAACACCGGCACCAAATCCTGAAAAACCACGTTGAGTTTCAAGAGAGACAGATTTACGTACCAAATTATCATAACCAAGCCGTAAATCAATGACTTTACTTATCGTGAGCTCGCCACCGATTGAAAAATTTGCAAATCTGTCGAAAAACCCATCCGTCTCATCTGCTAAATGATGGAAAGAAAAATTTAGAAGGAGCGGCAATCCCCGTAAACGATGATTGATTCCTAATCGAGCATCTACCGGCAACGACTCGCTTTCTGTACCGTATTTTGAAAGCTGCGCTCCCAAATTTAAAATCGAAAATCCAATATTTACACGTGATTTGGGAATCTGATACAACAATCCTACATCCGCTGCCAAAGCAGTCGAGCTGGTTTTTTCTAACCCGGAATAGATAAGCTTTACTGTAGCACCATAGTAAAAATTTGAATCGAACATATTGGTAATTGTACCGGAAAGTGCTATTTCAGTACCGGAAAAAGTCGTGGTTTTAATTCCATTTTTATCTGCTCCTTGAAATGACCCATTACTAGTAAATTGCGCGGAAACAGCATATTTTCCAAGTAATTCGCTATTGGCATTATAGGAGATCAATCCTGAATTAATATCGACAACATGTTTCAAAAAAGTGGCTGACAATCTGCTGTCCTGCATCGTAGATAATGTAGCAGGATTGATAAATATAGCAGTCGCATCCTCCGGCATCGAGACGAAAGCGCCGCCAAGAGCAGCAGCACGGGCACTTGAATTCAAAGTAAGAAAATGAAAAGAAGATTGAGCAGATGCTACTCCAACTGTTATAAATATAAAAAGGATAGGTATGATACTTTTACAATTATTCATCACAGATTCTCCAATAAATCAATAATTATGTAGTTACGGTATAGGTACTATTGTAAATAATTCTGCACGCTCAACACACTCAGCAAAAATTTTTGGTGGTCTGACGGGTCGCATAGTCGTTGCATTCAGAAATGGATGAATGGTGTACCCCTCTGATATTATATCTGCTTCTCTTTTAATCTGATAGCTGATACGTATCGTTGCCGAACCTTTTACCAATAAAAACTTTGCTGTTATTTCAAGTAAATCATCATATCTAGCCGGAATTTTATAGAGAATTTAAGCTTCAGACAAGGGTAATAAATACCCCATTTTTTCTAATTCAATGTATGGTAATCCAATCGATCTTAGAAGTTCAGTCCGTCCTATTTCAAAATATGTCAGATAGTTACCATTATAGACCACACCCATTTTATCGGTATCAGCATATCGTACTCTAACTGTTGTTGTATGACTGATTTCTCGATTATCCATATAGAATATTTGATAGATTCTTCGGTTTCGTACAGGACATTTTCATCTACATTCAATTCTTACCGGTCACATTGAGTTTTTTTCAATAATCGCAAAAAGATCGAGAATACGTTCGAGCTCTTCAAGTGAATAATAATCAAGCTCAATAGAGCCGGTAGAATTTGTCTTTGTCCTTACTCGTACTTGCGTTGCAAACACATGTCGGAGTCGAATTTCTATCTCACCCAACATAGCCGCAACTTCAGAATTGACATAAAGTGGAGATTTTTGCTGTGTACTTGGAATTGATTTGGATTGAATAATCGCCCCATTTGAGACTGTCATCCGACCGTTTTCTACATCTTTAATGAGCGATTCTGTTTTCCTCACCGAGAGCTCATTCTTTATAATTTCATCTAATACAGCAAGTTGCGAAGGTTCATCCGGTAAAGACAGCATCGAGCGTGCATGACCGGGTGAGATATTTTTTTGACGCACAGCATCTTGAATAGATACCGGCAACCGCAGCAATCGAAGAAAATTCGTAACGGTTGAACGGTCTTTACCGACTTTATCAGCTACATCTTCTTGTGTTAGACGACATTCTTCAATTAGCCGGTGATAGCCCTGTGCTACTTCGATTGGATTGAGATTCTCTCGCTGAACATTTTCAATAATTGCAATTTCGAGCATTTCTGCATCAGTATCTATATCAAGTATATACGCGGGAATTTTTGTTAAACCTGCTTCCATTGATGCGCGTAAACGCCTTTCACCGGAAATCAATTCATACCCATTACCCATTCTTCTGACCGTAATTGGCTGAATGACACCATGTTCTTTTATGGAATTTGCAAGATCTTGAAGTGCTTGTGTGTCAAATGTTTGGCGAGGTTGTAGAGGGTTTGGACGAACTTTTGAAATATCAATAAATGCTGTCACTCCAATTGAAGCACCATCATCAGTCGTAAGTGTTTTGTCCGATGAGTTAGATTGCTGTATATTCCCGCCGGGAATAAGTGCACTTAATCCCTTGCCCAGACCTAATCCTGTTTTATTAACTTTCGACATATTAAGCAGCTATAGTAATATTGTTTTTAACTAAAATTTCCTGTGCCAATTGGAGATAATTTTGGGCACCCTGACATAAAGCATCGTAAAGAATGACAGGTTTTCCATGGCTTGGTGACTCTGAAAGTCGAACATTTCTCGAAATAATGGTCTTGCAGACCTTATTTTCAAAATGGCGGCGCACTTCTTCGACGACTTGATTCGAGAGCCGTAAGCGACCGTCAAACATAGTGAGAAGCACACCTTCAATATCTAAAGCTGGATTTAAATGTCTGCGAACAATAGAAATTGTCGTCAGTAGCTGACCAACCCCTCGAGTGCATAATACTCACATTGCACCGGGATAAGTACTGAATCAGCAGCGGTTAGGGTATTGAGGGTGAGAAGACCCAGAGAAGGCGGACAGTCTATGATGATAAAGTTGTAAGTATCACGAATTTCTGCAATTGCGTTTTTGAGTACCATTTCTCGATTCGTCACATCCACCATTTCGATTTCTGCACCGACAAGATTAATATGGGATGGTATGAGCTCCAAAAATGGCATATCAGTCGCCACGACTGCATCTTTAATAGAAAGATTATCAATCATGACTTCATAAATTGTTTTATCAGAAGTACGTGAATCAATGCCCAACCCATTAGTAGCATTCGCTTGAGGGTCAATATCAATGAGCAATGTTCGCTGTTCGATAGCAGCAAGTGAAGCAGCAAGATTGACCGCTGTTGTCGTCTTACCGACACCGCCTTTTTGATTTGTGACCGCAATAACTTTTCCCATTGTTTTCCTCAATTTATAGGCATTCCATAGCGTAGCCAATAATACAAAAATGCTGATAATACTAACGAATGCTGAATTTCACCTGACAAAATCATTGTTGGAATTTCTGCTAACGGCACTTCAATTACTCGAATATCCTCATTACCATCAAGTGCTTGCGCGCTAATTTTTTCACAATTATGCCATACATAGCAATAGCAAGAATTATTCAAAAATGCCGGATTCGGAAGGGTTTCTCCTAAGAAATGTGCATTTTCCGTTGATGCATATCCTGTTTCTTCCAAACATTCTCTCATACCTGCAAGAAGTGGATTTTCCCCAATTTCTACTAGTCCTCCGGGTACTTCTAATGTAAGTCTATCAATTCCATGCCGATACTGCTGTACAAATACTACTGTGTTATTTCGTGTAATCGGAATAATATTAACCCACGAAGCAGTCTCAAGTGTATAAAATTCACCACGTTTGTCAAGGAGAGTTGGGTGATTTCTCTCGATTTCAAACAAGGTAAATATCTTAAAATCACCAATTTTGGTTATACGTGAGGTCGTCCAATGTTCTATCATATCCAATTACTGTTATTATGTAATAACATGAAATACGTTGACTTGCAATATTAACAATTGTAATTATATGTTCCCTGCTTGTATAGGTGCAGCTTGAACAGCTATCATTTCCATATAGGCGACAAACTCGGGTAACTGCTTATGTGAACCATCACAAAATGGTTTTTTTGAGCTGCCTTTACACGCACACCATGAATATTTTCGAGCTTCGGTGATAACGACTTCGACCGGTTCGAATGATGTTCCAATATGAGAATCATCACAAAACGGTTGATTCTTTGATAACCCACAAGCACACCATTGATATGTGCCGGGTTGCATTTCGATGGGAATTGATTTAAAACCAGCTTGATGAGGTTCGGTCATTTAGAGTACTTTCTATATAATAAAAACAGTTACATTTTATCAGGTGCGCTTACACCAAGGATTGACAATCCATTTCGAAGTGTAATTTTAGTAATTTTAAGCAATGATAGCCGAGCCGAACGTAATTCATTTTCTGCTTTCATGATTGGACATTCATGATAAAATACGTGAAAACAGCTCGCAACTTCACGAAGATATTCGACCAAAATCTGTGGCTCGAGATTTTGAGCAGATTTTTTGATTTGTTCAGGAAAACGCAGTAATGTCTTGATAAGGTTATATTCAGCAGGATGATTCAATAAAGAGAAGTCCACTGATCCTGTATTCGAAATTCCATTTTCGGCGGCATTTGTAAAAATACTCGTAATTCGAGCATGTGCATATTGTAAATAAAACACAGGGTTACGATCTCCTTGCTCTCGTGCCAGTGCCAAATCAAACTCCAAGTGAGTATTCACACCACGCATTATAAAGAAAAACCTCACAACATCAGCACCCAGCTCATCGATCAAATCATCCAAGGTATAGCTATTACCTGTCCGCTTCGACATTTTAACCTGTTCACCGTTTTCAGTGAGAGTCACAAATTGATATATCAACACTTTAATTTTTGATGAATCAAGTCCTAATGCCTGTACGCCTGCCATTACATCCGGAATCGTAGCGATATGATCCGCACCAAAAATATCGACAATTTGATCGAATCCTCGTTCAAGTTTATCACGGTGATACGCTATGTCAGGTAATCGGTATGTTGGCTCACCGCTTGACTTTACAATCACACGATCGGTTAACTTTTCATCTAACTTGGAGAGGGCGATCCATACTGCGCCATCTTGGTCGTAGGCAAGCTTTGCTGCCCGTAAATCATCTATGACACGCTGGACTTTGCCATCATGATAGAGAGAATCTTCATTGAAAAAGACGTCTTGATGTACGTTCATTTTCTGGAGAGTTTTCATGATCGCCGCAAAACACCACTTTTCTCCGGCGAGCTTACATATTTCAAGATTTTCTTTAGAATTTTCACCGAGTGAATTACCGTATTGTATAACCAGTTCATCCGCAATTTGTCTGATATAGCTTCCATGATAGCCATCTTCCGGAAAGGCATAATCGACATCCCCAGCTGCCTGACGGTACCGTGCATAGACTGAAAGTGCGAGGTTATTCATTTGGTTACCGGCGTTATTAAAATAATACTCTCGTACTACTTCATGTCCTGTCCAGGTAAGTAAATTCGCGACTGTATCTCCAATTGCAGTATTTCTCCCATGTCCTATGTGAAGTAAACCCGTTGGATTTGCGCTCACATATTCCACATTTACTTTCTTTCCTGTGCCTTCGTCGGATTTTCCAAATGTTTCACCTAGTAATAAGATTTTTGAAAGTGCATGAATATAGAAGCCGGGACCATACTTTAGATTTATAAAACCTGCACCTGCAATTTCAACAGAACTTATAATATTGGGTTCAAAGGTAAGATTATCGAGAATTTCTTGAGCTATGATACGGGGTGATTTGCCTAATTTCTTGGCAAGTACCATAGCAATATTCACAGAGAGGTCTCCATGAGAAGACACTTTGGGGATTTCGAAATTAAGCTGTACATGTTCTTGCACACCAATGGCTTGCAAGGCTTTTTCAAATGGTAACGCGATAAGCTTTTGAATCATGTTATTCCTTTTCAGGTACTATTTCAACAGATTTTTTACTGTTTTTTGTTGGTGCTTTGAGAGGTACTACATTTGAATTTTCATTTAAAATCGAAAATTCAGCATCGCTCCACATTTTCTCTAATTTGTAGAAATCACGTGCTTCGTGGTGCATAATATGAACGACGACATCAAAAAAATCAATAATTATCCACTGACTATCCCATCCCTCGCTTCGAGGAATTCCACTACCGGCTTCTTTGCCGCCTTGTTCTACAATCCCTGCTACAGCGCGGACTTGCGTATCTGATTGACAAGTACAAATCACAAAATAATCAGCCGGAGCCGATTCAATTTTGGTGAGGTCAAGTATTTGGATATTTTCAGCTAATTTCTCGGCTGCAAGCTGCGCACAGAGAGTAGCAAATCCCTTGACTGTTCGAGGTTTTTTGACGGTAACTGCCAAAATCGTATCTCCTTCTTTGGGGAACAAGCATTATTAATGCTTAAAGTAAATGAAATTACTCATTAATTTCATTGTAGTTAAATAAATCGTCATCGATAAATATATACAAATTCAAAATAAGACTATAATTCTAATGTATCCATCATTTGTATCCATCATTTGTATCCATCATTTGTATCCATCATTTGTATCCATCATTTGTATCCATCATTCGTATCATTAATATTTAAATGGTTTCAATAGCATATAATTCTTCCCAAGGACAATACTACATCTTAAATATAGTGAAGAATCTATTTCGGATACGATGAGCGAATCAGGTACACCGAGTGCGTAGGCTACTTCACTTGATGAAGTACTATCTCCAACGCGGTCAATTACATAAGACTTTTCAACAATTTTGTTGAAATTGTTTACTTCTACTACATCAAATCCTCGAGCCCGAAAATAATCCATTGCTTTTTTAGCGATTTTGTTCTCACCCGCAGCATTAAGAATATTTATTTGAATTATTCTTTCGGCGGTGGTTCTACCTTTACCTTCTGCTATTTCAGCAGTTACAGGACGGGAAAAGACGAATCGAAAGAGAACCGAGAGAATCATCACGACGACAATCAAAAGCAAAAGTATAAAAATCCAAAACTTGGAATGCATCAGGTAATTCCACTTTTTCCTGTTTTTTAATTTTAACATTCCCAATAATTATTAGATTACAGAATTCATTGTTCAAAATGCACGGTATGTTTTTTCAGATAATTATAGAGGGCTTTTCTGGCTCTAAAAAGATGCGCTTTTACCGTACCGAGAGGTAACTGAAGAGCAATTGAAATTTCATAATAATCCATTTCTTCTTCATGACGCATTTTAATGATTTTCCTGTACTTGGGTGACAGTGAAGCCATTGCTTTATCAAGTACATTTTTCCGTTCATCATCGATTAAAGGAGTATCAGCGAGATAGGAAGAATCTGGTATTTCAAACTGATAATCACCATCATCAGTTGAAATAGGCTTGTCTATTGAAAATGCTTGTAGTCGCCTTTTTCGTAAAAAATCAATACAGGTATTGGAAGCTATCCTATAGAGCCAAGCAGAAAATGCGTAATCAGATTGATAGGTGTGAATTGCAGTAAACGCTTTGATAAAAGAATCCTGGACTAAATCAGCAACATCATCATCATTGCGGATCATTTTGCGAATCAGTGATGTGATGAGTCGTTGGTATTTTCGTTGCAGATGCTTAAAATCATCAACGTCACCTGCTTTTATTCTTTCAATGAAAGCAATATCTTCCTGCATCGACAATCGATATTGTTCATCATCATGATATGGTTTTTGCTTGGACATAGCTGCAAATTACATCAATCATTTTCTAATAAACCTATACTAAAAAATACAATCTGCCAACCAAACAAAAACCGGACACCTCGTTTTGTCTGGAAGCATCCGGCTAATGTGGGCGGAAAGGGAGAGATTCGAACTCTCGGTACCCTTTCGAGTACACACGCTTTCCAGGCGTGCCAGTTAAACCACTCCTGCACCTTTCCTTGTAATCATGAAGTCGCAAATATACAAAAAATTATGCTATTGAACATACCGGTTCACCCACTTTTGTTTGGTAAGGAATTGACTGTTTTTAGTGTTTTTAATGTAATTACAAACATAAATCACTTTGTTTATGTAAAAAATACATTGGAATGATTATTGCCGTTGTAGAAGTCAATCAATTTTTGTATTTTTCCGTATCGTAGCGCGTGAAATAGAGGGCATACCTTGATTTATCGCCGTAACACAGTTTATAATTATGAATTCAATTAGACGTACAATTCTTGGGGCATCATTTGGTACATTTATCACCGGTGGTACGATACTAAGAGCTTCTCCTGCAGCTTTCGATGGAATTGAAAGTGAATTAGAATTTGAAATACCGACTATTAAGAGAGAAATAGTGCTTCCTCCTGCACTTAAAAAAGGTTCTGTCGTAGCGATCACAGCACCTGCAAGCGGAATTAATCCCGGAGAAATTCAAGAAGGAATTGATGCCCTGCGAGCTAATGGATGTGAAGTCGTAATAGGCAAAGCCATTAATAAAAAATACGGCTATTTATCTGCTCCCGATCAAGAGCGAGCAGCTGAATTCATGGAGTTTATCGAAAGACCTGATATCAATTGCATCCTATGCGCGCGAGGAGGATACGGCGTCATGAGGATACTACCTATGTTAGATTTTGGTGCAATTAAGAAAAATCCAAAAATAATTATAGGGTATAGTGATATAACCGCTTTATTGATAGCTATTTATAATCATACAAAACTCGTAACGTTTCATGGCCCGGTCGCTTCTTCAACCTTTGATACTTTTACATTAAATTATTTCTTGAAGACGTTATTCCAGCCAACAACTGACAGCGGTGAAGCCCAACAAATCGTGCATCCTTCTATCACGTATTCTGACGCACATTTACTAACAATTACAGAGGGTACAGCGAGGGGTAAGCTGGTAGGTGGTAATCTTGCGATGATAGTCAGTACCCTTGGTACGCCGTATGAAATAGATACAAAAGGAGCTATTTTATTTCTTGAGGAAATATCGGAAGAACCCTATAAAATTGACAGAATGCTCACTCAATTGTGGCTAGCCGGTAAACTTCAGCAATGTGCTGGAATTGCACTCGGTCAATTTAAAAATTGTGAAGCTACTTCGAGGTCAGGATTTGACCTCTCTTTTTCGTTGCAGCAGGTACTCGAAGCACGAATTCAATCTCTTGGTATTCCCGCAATGTACGGTTTGCCGTTTGGACATGTTAAGAGCAAAATGACTCTACCTATCGGTGTACAGGCAGAGCTTAATACGACGGACAAAACTTTTACGATTATCGAACCATCTGTGTTGCATTAAAATGAGTTACATCTGCGCACATACTTACTTTGAAATTATTTATTCTACTTATATTTACGGAGAAATATCATGAATCCTTCACGCCTTTTTTCATTCCGCTCTTGGATAGTACTACCCGTACTCATTCTGCTAACGATGAGCAGTTCGGTCGCCCAGATTTTTAAAGTTAATCAACCCGAAATTAAAAAATATCCTAAAGTATCTGCATTCTTTACTGCACAAGAGCAAGTAGGACCAGATTTTGTAGATATTAATCCTTTGGATTCGACTGATTTCGATCTGTATGAAAATGGAGTTCTGATACCAACCGTGAACGTTTCGAAGCGCTGCTCAACAATGATTGATGGACCATCAGTATGTGTCGTCCTCGTCATTGATAAAAGCGGCTCGATGGGTGAAGTAGTTGATCAGCAAACAGGTTCCACACGATTTGATTTCGTAAAGCAAGCCGCACAAGTGTTTGTAAATGCTGTTAACTTCGTAGGAAATTCTAGAGTAGCTGTTGTATCGTTTGATGGGGAGGCATATCTCGAGCAAGAATTTTCAAATAATCGTACATTATTAAACACAAAAATTAATGACATTATTTTAGGATCAGCTACAAAATACGACCCTCCAATGCTCGACCCTCGTTGGGGTGCAATTCAATTACTTAAAGATGGGAATTGTGTCGCTCCCACCAAACGCGTCGTTATTTTCCTGACTGACGGTTTTCCAAAGCCAGATCCAACAGATACTCTCGTCCAAAAGGGATTAGATGCTAACGGTATAATTTTCTATGCTATTACGGCTTTCAATGCAATGAATCCTTATCTCCAAAAATGGGCAGACAAAACAGGAGGTAAAGCATTTGAAGCAAATGGACAGGATGCAAAGTCGCGATTGGTTGAAATTTACAAACAGATTGCAAGCGAACTTCAAAGTAAACAAACGTGTTATCTAGAATGGATTTCACCAATGAGCTGCGATGAAGGCGGACGCCAACGAAAAGTAGAAGTAAAACTTAAAAAAACGTTTAATATTACAAGCTCGACTAACTATGTCGCACCAGCAAGTAGTGTTTTAAAAATTGATGTATCTGATCCTGTTGTGTTTTTTGGTGATCCTGATCCAGGTGCCGGCGACCCACCTGTAAAGAAAACAGTAACGGTTACTGCAAAAAACGGTCGAATAGTTTTAACTAGTGGTTCAATATCAACTTCAGGTGGAGCTTACCAACTTTTGCCTCCAAATAATACATTCCCTATCACAATTGATAGTGGAAAAAGTGTAACATTTGAAATTGAATTTACTCAATCATTACCAAAAAGCTTTCGTCAAGGTACTTTAGTTCTTAAAGGCATACCTTGTGATCCTCCGATTATTTCTCTTGTAGCCGGCCTATCTAATGTCGTACTTTTAAGTCCCGGTGAAGTATCTACCGATACTTCTACTTCTTGTGAAGATATTCTCATCCGTTGGGCGGGTATCAAACCAGACCAACCGGTTTTAATTCAATATAAGGACATAAACGGAGCTTGGCAGCTCATATCCGACAGTGCTACAGGACTAAGCTATGTATGGCCTGCAAGCCAGATTGCTAAATTGCCTATTGGTACAACATACAAAATTAAAATCCAAATCCCACCTACGAAAAGCTACGTTTGGTTGAAACAAGTCGGTGGTGTACTCGAGGATTCATTGACAAGTATCGCACTAAGTAGTGATGGATTATATTCATACATTAGTGGAAGTTACGAAGGAACAGGAGCCTCATTTGGTGGAACGACACTCAACAGTGTGGGAGGGTCGATGGACGGATTTGTCGCACAATTAGACGGATCCGGTGCTGTAGTCTGGGCATCATCCTTTGGTGGTTCGAGCGATGATATGGCAACCGGTGTGGCTGCAGGACCTAATAATGTATCCTACGTAACCGGATATTTCAAAGGAGATGCATTTTTCGGAGGTCAACAGAAATTTCCATTCAATAAAGCCGCTAAAAATTATTTCATGGCACGTGTTTCGTCCAGTGGACAAATGCCAACCGTATATAGTGAAACTCAATCAAAATCTGGCATAACCGGAGAATCTTACGGAACTGAAATAGCCTATGACCCATCAACTGGATTTGTTTACGTACATGGGATGTTTAAAGGACGAATTAAAGATAATGACCCTAAATTCCTTCAATTAGTCAGCACCAACCCCAATGTATATGAACCATTTACAGCCGTTCACAAAGAAGATGGGACATTGCTATCCATTGAAAGAGGAAAGAATGAAAATCAACGTCCATACACCAAATTAACTGCTACTGACAAAGATGGCTGTCTGTATAGAGCAGAAAATTTTGAAAATATCCTCGCTGACAAAACTCCTCTTGCTCCGATTACAAGTACAGGTAAAAAAGATGGTGCAATTTCTAAATTTTGTGGTGTACCGGCAAGTATAGACTCTAGTGCTTTCCCATTTGTAATTGCAAAACCAAAACTTGTATCTGTTGATACCACTAAAATTGTCTTCCGCTTCACAAAGAAAGCATCGGTTGGTGTACCTCTTGATGAAATCATATCAGCAGGTATTTGTAACTACGGTACCAAAAGCACTGAAATACTGGATGTGTTATTCTCGAATCCTGAATTTGAAATGAGTAACTCCATCATCGGACGTAATTTTTATGTTCCGAACTGCGATACCGTTGGCTTGGAAATAAGATTTACTCCAACTCACCCCGGCGATACCTGTACTGAAATGTTAATCATATCCGCGTGTTCAGATCCTCTTAAACTGATTATTTGCGCTGAGGCGGTTGAACCTTGTACTTTTACAAAAAAAGATGTGGATATGGATTCTGTTCTTGTTGGTGGATCAAGAGACAGTGTCGTTACAGCTATTTTCTGCAATACAAGTGCAGTTCAAATAAAAGGGAAATTAACATTAGAGGGAGCTAATCCTGAAGATTTCGAAATAATTAAAATTGACCCCATATATCCTACTTCAATTCCTAAACTAACAGATACAATTATTACTGTTAACCCAAATGTATGTCTAACTATTACTATTAGATTCAAACCAAGCGCAGCCGGAAATAGAACCGCAGTATTGAAGTATAATTTACCTGACGGATGTGAAGTTGCACAGTCACTCCTCAACGGAAAAGGTCTCGCTCCACTTGCTATTGATGTGCCTGCTATAAATTGGACTTGTACACGCCCCGGCACTAAGTCAACCCAAACAATTTCAATCACTAATATTGGTACTTCTGTCGCTACCGTCAATTCTATAACTGTTACTCCTGTACCTTTCTCCCTACAACCTGCAGTCCCTGCCTTTACACTCGGTGCAGGAGAAAAGAAAGACGTTGTTGTCGAGTTTGCTCCTGTCACAGTAGGTACATTCACAGGTACCTTAACTGTAAACGCAACGGCTGCATCAGGTACAAAAGACTTCACAAGTGCATTGACCGGTGAAAGCTGTGTGCCGGTGGTAAGTCTATCAAAAAATTGTTTTGATCCTACTGCTATCGGATCTGCATTAAATAAATCTGATGCAATAGTAGTGACAAACACCGGTAATTTCTTGCTGAATGTAACCTCTATAACTGTTATTTCCGGCGATATAACTGCATTCAATACTACAGCATTTCAGCCTTTTACATTTTCTATCCCTCCGGGAGATTCGCAAAAAATTGCCGCTACATTTACACCAGGTATTGTAGGAAATTTGAAAGCCAAAGTGGAAATAGTATCTGATGGTATTCCTGGGCGCGATACCGTCGAAGTTTGCGGAATTGCTTTTTCTCCAGATACAACTATTGACTTTGGTACTATTCTACTTTGCGATAGACCAAAAACAGATCCAATGTTTTATCCGAATCTTACAGGTGGTGATATAGATATCTTGGTTTCCTCTGATAATGCAAATTTTGAAGTCAGTCCTAAAGGATTAATCAAAATTCCTTTCGATGGGAATAAAGTTCCCTTTACTGTTGAATTTGCTCCTACAACTGTTGGCACACATTTCGGGACAGTGACGATGGGGCAAAGAAATGTACAAGTAAAAGGTACAGCAAGAGTTACTCCAATTGACTTCTTTGCAGTTCCTTTAGAGAAAGATTCGCTTAAAATTCATCCGGGAGACATTACAAAAGTAACAGTCAAAGCTGATATCGGAGCGTCGCTACTAACTACAGTCCTAGATACAATGACATTTACTTTTAAATATGATGATCAGTTGTTTACGGTCGCCAAAACCGGCGGTGTACCAAATATTTCACCATTGCTTGCAGGGTGGAATTGGAATGCATCTCTGTCTTTCGGTACACTAATCGTGAGTGGTAAAGGACCGGCAATTGTAGGACCTGCAACCGGTCAATCACTTTTCGCTGTTGACTTTGTCGGTTATTTAGCTGATAAGTTAATTTATTCATTAGCAATGACTTCTAATATTCCGTCTAATTTGGTGACATGTTTGCCAACGACCAGCAAAGGGACTGTATTTGTTCTCGATGATAAGATATGCTTTGTAGCCGGACGATTAATCAATACCGGCACTACGACATATCAACTTCATCAGGCAAAGCCGACACCGGCTGTAAATGAAGCAAAATTTGAGTATGGAATCGGCCTCGATGGAAATGCTGAAATAGAACTGATGAATGCAATGGGTGAAAAAGTAATGACACTCGTTAATCAGCATCACACATCCGGTCTCTATGAAATATCTCTTGACGTAAGCCGATTACCTGCAGGTGTTTATTTCTACGTACTCCGAGCCGGTCCTTACATGGAACAGCAGAAATTAATTATAACCAAGTAATTATTTATCTCTTCTGATACACAAAGGGATGCATATTGTTTTACAATTTGCATCCCTTCTTTTTAATTGATTTTCTATCGTTGATTTACTTTTAGTGTTTCGAGGTTATTATGCATACTTTTTACAATCGCGTTTATCTCTTTCTGTCGATTTTTTTGTGTGTTATGACAGTACATGTTTCAGCACAATTTACAGGTGTCGATGCTTCGAATTATCCGACAGTACGCGCCTATGGAACAGGTCCATTTTTCAACAATGCAAAGACAACTGATTTTACGGTTCTCGAAAACGGCATCGATATGAAAGCGACCTTGAAATCTCAGTGCAACACCGTCCTCACAGATCCTGCCCTCAGTGTTGTCCTGGTAATTGACAAAAGCGGCTCGATGGGTGAATCTGTCGGTGGCGGTAAGATCAGAATGGACTGGGTAAAAGATGGAGCTAAAGCATTTGTCAACAATTTGGATTTCAGTCCTAATACATGGGTTGCAGTCATCACATTTGACGGTAATACATATTTAGAAAGTGCGTTTCAGAATACTGCCGCTCCTTTAATCGAAGCAATAGACAAGATAGAATTCTCAAATGGTGGCTCAACCCACTATGACCCTCCTTTCCTTGACCCAACCAAAGGTGCAATAGCTCTTCTAAACACACGACCAGCGTGGATCCGAAGAATGATTATCTTCCTCACAGACGGCTTTCCAAATATGAAGCCTTCGACTTCAACCATTATTTCCAAACTCATTTCATCTAAAATTAAAGCGTATGCAATTACCACACCGGGTGAAGCATCCAATGAATTGCGGGATATTATCACACAATCCGGTGGACAGACATATAGAACCAATGATGCAAACGGTATTATTAACATCTATAAATCGCTCAGTGGGGATAGACCTACTGTGACGTATTGTTGGCTCGAATGGATTTCCCCACCTGGTTGTAACCAAGCAAGTACGTTACGGAATGTTAACTTACAACACAGGCCAACTAATACTCGTGGAAATTTCTCCTATACAGCACCTCAGTCGAGTATCTCGGGTATTGTGAATTCTGTGATCAGTCTTCCACCATTTGCTGATATTCCTGTGGGTAACACAGCTCAATCGACTTTCACCATTTCAGCGGCTAATGCAGACATGAACATTACCGGAGCGAGCGTCATCCCTGCCGGAAATTTTTCTGTTATCAATTGGGGTGGGACCAATCCTCCGTTTATTCTTACGAAAGGTACTTCGCGTACTATAACAGTCCAATTTACCCAAACAGCACCCCGTGATGCACGGTCAGCTCAACTAATTGTAAACGGTACACCATGTTCATCGCCACCGGTACTTTTGAGTGGAGGGATAAAAAAAATCACACTTCTCACTCCCAATGGTGGTGAAATATACTCAACATGCGATTCGATACTCATCACATGGACCGGTGTCGATCCTACCGATTCTGTCATGCTTGAGTACAGCTCAGACCTCGGCTCTACATGGCAGAATATTACTCCGCTCGCTTTACAAAATTCATATCAATGGAAGCCACCTTCGGCTGGATCGTATATGGTACGCGTCAGCCCCTATACTCCCAAAATTGGCATTGCATGGACTAGAAGTGGTGGCGGTACAAGCGGCGATTCGTCAAACGCAATTGCTACATCTGCTGATGGATCAATAGTTTACATTGCCGGGACATTTAATAAATCCATTACATTCGATAATCGTACTATCACTTCTTCGAAAGCTCAAGAAGCATTCCTCACACAATATAATAGTGGTAGGGTTGCCTGGGCTTTAAGCGGTGTATCGATGCTTAATCAATTCAGCCCATATACTTATTCAATGGCACAAGGTGTGATGGTAGATAAAGCCGATAAATCAGCGTATGTGATGGGAGAAGTGATCCCGAATTCAACATCAAAACGTCAAATTTTCTTAGGTAAGTATTTCTCTAATGGTACAGCTAACTGGATGACTTCAATCACAAGTACGTTAGATATATTTGCACTGCGTCTCGGCTTTGATTCTGCTACGAACTATGTATATGTCGAAGGACGATATTCCGGCGTCATGAAAGTTACCTTAAAAAATGGCATGACGGCTTCTCTCAATACTACACCAATTAATCCTAAAATATTCCTTGCAATTTTCGATCCTGACGGCAAGTGTACTTATATCCAAGACAGCACATTCGAGCCGGCTTTCAATCCCCGCATTTCAAAAGACAGTCTTGGAAATACTTTCGAGACAGGCACATATAGCGGTAATCTAGTATCCGGCGATACGACCATTAGTAGCCGTGGCTCAAAAGATGTATTCATCCGACGAATTGGAAGAATTTATGCACCCTCGGATCAAAGCGATGCAGTTTGTACAGTAGCTGCTCCATATTTTAGCTTTGGATATCAGCCATTAACCGTTGGTATTTCTCAAGTTGGTGAATTTCATGACACAACGTTTACTGCCTTTATTTGTAATCGAGGCACTTATCCTATTACACTCACCGATTACAAATTCGAAGGAAACTACCCGGCAGATTTCGCCCTTGTTTCAGCACTAAAGGGTGTGACACTCCAAAAAGATTCTTGTTTACAGGTTACTATACGATTTACTGCTAGTGCTACCGGCTATCGATCTGCTTATTTACGGGTGTGGGCCGGATGTACAGATCAGCAAGTAATCCTCACCGGTTTCGGCATCGAACTCGATGCAAATATTGACTCGCTCAACTGGGGACGGAAAAGGATTTATACTGATAATTCTCAATCTATGATTATTCGAAACACCGGAACCGCTGATATTACATTGATTAAGTTATCGTTGGAAAATACCCCGGATAATAATTTTATACCGGTATTCCCTACTCTGCCATTGATAATCTCTCCACAGGATTCAATCGAACTCCTCATATTCTTCAATCCACAAGATACACTTTCTTATCAAAATTCTGTTTTTGCTGAAATTGAAGGTTTTTCAAAACCACTCGTAGGCACGCTAACCGGATATGGATTTCTGCCGGGTATGATTGGAAAAGGGTATGCTTTTAAACCAACGTATTTGAATACACTTTCTCCGGAACTCGGTACCTGTTCTATACTTAACCCAAGTACGACTTCTGATGTTTTAATAAGAGAGGTTAAATTTATTGATAATCCGGGTGATTTTGCGTGGAGTACCAACCCACCGACTAACTTCTCAGTCCAACAAAGTAGTACAGAACTTCGATCATTCGACGTGCGGTTTACTCCAAAAGCAGTCGGCCTACGCACTGCACATGTTGAAATTTCCTCTGATGCGGCTCCCGGTCCGAACGTATCTCCTATAAAACTGGATACAATAGTGATAACGGGTATTGGCTATTTTACACCACTCGAAGTAGATTCAGTGATCGATTTTGGTGCGGTGTTGACGTGCGATTCTCCAGGTAAAAGTATAATTATCAAAAATCTTGATCCTCAAAATCCAATTAAAATTACAAAGATTGACAGACCAAATTTCATTCAAGCGTTTACTCTCAGTCCAACTAATTCAATTACAATTCCTGCCGGTGGATCTGATTCGATACTAGTACAATTTAGTCCTGATAGCTCAAGTTCTTATTCTGAAATTCTTACTTTAACAACTGAAACCGGCGAACAATTCACCGTGCGGCTTTCAGGAAGTGGTTATATTTCAACAGGTTTGATCAAGCTCTTTGCAAGTGGAATTGATACATCAAGAGAAGTGAGAGAAGTAGAAATTGGAGGTAATTATTCAAATTTTTCAATTTCTGCTCAAGCCAATATTGCGGATTTAGTGGGAACCAAGCTCACGAATCTCACACTTGATCTCCATTTCGATCCTCATGCTTTTGGGTTTAGGTACGTAGATGTGTGGCCTCTTGGCTGGAATTGGGATATTGATTCAGTTGATCAGCATATTGGAATTATTCGGTTTATCGGTACTGCCGTCAATCCTCAGTCACTGACAGGACAAAGATTTTGGACTGCAAATTTTACTACTTATCTTGCAAAAGATAGTATTTATCCTTTCGTACTCAAAGCGCAAAACAATCGACGATGCCTCGATCTAACTACACAAAATACTGACTTACATTTAGATTTGACTAATGTATGTTTTGGAATAGCTCGTGTGATTGAAGGTACAGGAAATACATATTACTTAAGTGCACCTCATCCTAACCCTTCGAGTGAAATAGTGACATTCGATATTGGCGTTGGACTGACGACTTCTGCGAGTATTAGCATTTGTAATTCTATGGGAGAAGTAGTACATGCAGTGACATTTCCACAGCTTGTTGCCGGAGAACATCAAATATCATTGAATCTCGATAAGTTATCGGCAGGCTTGTATAATGTTCGCTATTCGGCTGGTCATTTTACAGAAACTACAAAATTGGTAATCGTGAAATAAGTATAATAGTTGACATAGGAGAATTGATTTTAAAACTGTTAACTATTATATTTCATTATTAGCTGCGATTGGTAATTCTACGATGAACAAAGCGCCGTGTCCTACCTGACTTTCGCACCACACGTTGCCGTTCATTGCCTCGACTAATTTTTTTACAATCGATAGTCCTAATCCCGTTGAATGTTCACCACCGGTCGGCTTAGCCGACAATCGAGTAAATTTTCCAAATAATTTACTCAAATCATCATCAGTCATACCGGGACCTTCATCCTGAATATGTATCTGCACTCCATCCTCATGTTCCTGAGTGCGGATCCACACTCTTTTATCCTTTGGTGAATATTTCACTGCATTGGACAGCAAATTTTCTAAAACGCCGGTCAAGAGATTTGTATCTGCAATAGCGTAAATTCCAGGATTGGAATCCATAATCAATGTGATACCTTTTGCGGCAGCAGCAGGAGTATAATTCTCACAAACCGTATCGATAACGTCATGAATATCAACATGTTCGATGACTACTTTCAGCTTTCCGGACTCTATTGCATTGATATCTAAAAGATTTGAAATAATTGTCAGCATACGTTCGGTCGTTTTACGAATTCCTCCAAGCTTTTGAGTGATTTCGTCTTTTGAAAGGTGCTCCGTGAATTTTTCAATGGTCGAAACGGTCAGAACAATCGACGCCAAAGGATTCTTCATATCATGAGCTGCAATGCCAAGGAATTCATTTTTTTCACTGTTTAGTAATTCTAATGATCGGTTTTGAACAGCAAGCTCATCATTGAGCATCTTCACTTCTGCAAATGCTAGAGCGAGTTCGTTATTTTTAATACGCTCCACTTCCCTTTCCTTTTCGAGCATCGAAATCTGCCTGTGAGCTTCGAGATCGGCGATTCTTTTTTGAGCTTTTTCGGTCTCAATATCACGCTCTAAATCATAATAACTTTTCATGTGAAAGAACGCATCTTCCCATTCTTCAGTACCTTGGTACAGTTCAGCAAGCGCTTTGTGAGTCTTATATACTTCTTTGATGTTTTCAATTTCATGAAAACTTGTTAGCGAAGAAGTCAATAAGTGAATTGCTTTATCAGGATTGTAGCGATCCCACTCTTTGAGCGAATACAGCTCTCCAATAGCACGTTTCGTACGTGACTCCTCAAACGTATTTCCAATAGATGCATAGTCTTGCAGAAGAGGTTCGAAGTAATCTACTGCGTGAGAATATTCACCGAGTTTGGTGAATAATTCACCTAAACTGAATTTCGTGTCAAGTAGGTAAAGTTTATTTCCGATGGTAGAATTTTCTTCAAGTGATTCAAGAAAGTATCTTTTTGCTTCTTGAAAGTCATTGCGTTGTAAATACAATTTTCCAATAGCTAAGAGAATTGCGCCTGTAGCTGCACGATTGCCCACTTCTCTACTAATGGCAAGTGCATGACGATAGTTTTCAAGTGCACTGTCATAATTTTTAAGATCGGAATAGACAGCTCCCATATTCATGAGAATTTTGCATTTACCAAGAAGATAATTCGCGGTTTCTGCCTCTGCTAATGCTTTGTGAAAGTATTCGAGACTGGTGTTGTATTCTAAAAGTACTTGATAGATAACCCCAAGATTCATATAAGCATTACTGCTGCTCATTGCATCTTGCATTTCTTCATAGCCAGCCAGAGCTTTTCTGTAATATTCGTAGGATTTCTGGTATTCGTTCAGATCACGATAAACATTGCCAAGAGCATTCAATGCATGGCTTCGTTCACGAATATTATCGTATTCTTTATGAGTTCGGACTTCTTGAATGGAATTATTCTGTCGGTAAGATTGTAAGAAATCTTGTTCTTCTTCAGCAATAGAAAGCGCTCGTTGTGCAGCATTAATTGACTCTGAAAAGTCACCAAGATTTCTAAAGATATGTGCGATGATGGTGAGGGTGCGGCTTTGGACTCCTTTATCTCCTATTTTCTCGGCACCGTCGTATGCTTTTTGAGCTGCTTCAAGTGCAGCCGGGTAGTCAGATACGCTAAAGCGGGAATAAGCAATCTGGTTGTTTGCTTGGGTGAGTAAAGTAATAGTTCGTTCGTCGCTGCAGTCTGATTCACTAAGTTGTTCTAGTATTGAAGTTGCGATTTGTTCTGCTTTTTCACGATTGGTCGTTATGATAGCACCTGCTTCTCTGATTTGTGCCTGCAACTGATTGTAGAGATCGTCAGATATGTGGGTTTTCATATTAAGACCATTAAATGAGAAATCTAAATGTCATCGACTGTACAAGATTGTTCTTTACATCTCAATTTGTTGAATCAAAAAGTGTAAGATAATACAGCTCCAAGTTTCATCGAGAAATCAGGCGACAGAAGTTGCATGGTTTTATAAAAATTACGACCATGTTTCCCCCAAGTCTGTTTTATCTGTTCGTGAGTGAATTGATTGATTGTGAAGTTAGATATCGCATGGAAATTTATTGAAATATTGTCACTTAGATGATAACGATACCAAATTCCTGCATTTGTTAAAAGTGTCGTCATATTCAAGGTTTTTGGATAGATTATACCATCTAATGGCACCTCACTATTCCCTTGTATTCGTTCAAAATCACCTGAAAAAGTTGCTGCTACTACATCTACTCCAAGACTAAATGCTATATCCGAACCAATGTTGAATTGATGCTCTAAAGGATTAAATACATACTGAAACTGTACACCTACTCGCTCGCACAACCAAATATTCTTGGAGATCAGCATATCAGAATTTGTAATTAGCGCCACATTTCCGGAAATCGACCACTTGTCTTCGGATCTATCTTTCAAAAATTTATATCCAATCATGATTTCAAAAGGAAAATATAAAGAGTTTGCATAAGAATCATGACTTCCATATCCTTGATTATTCCAATCAAAGTTGTGTTGCGTAACATATTCCGGAAATGACCCTCCTATTCCTACTCCAATTGTTAAGTCACTTTTTCTTGGTTTCAATAAACGAAGTGAATCCAAACTTGCAAAACCTGAATAGGAATTTTGAGATGGCGTTGGGTGTATTAATAATCGCCGTACCTCGGAAGGTATTGGTTTACCGTCATTTATATTGAAAAAACTTGTTGATAAAGATGTACTATATTCCTTTGAAAGATAATCTAATATCAGTGGTTCGTTGCCTCTGTAAAATCGATATTCTGACCCTACAATTCTGTCAATTTCATTATAATATACATACTGTAAGTCGGCATGTACATCTTTCCAATTATAATTTCCGGTTCTATTACTAATAATTACATAAGTGTTTGTAATTAAAAGTATCTTGCCCTGAATCTCTGAATTATCTCTCTTTACAATTCGAATATCTCGGTTACGACAAAATCGAGATTCATAATCTTCCTGAAAAAGTAACTGATCCAATTGCCCCGGTGGTATTGTAGAATACACAGATTTATCACTTATGTATTCAATATTTTCAATAAAATATGGTAAATATTTTTCAATATTTTCTACTGAAGTTGAAATCATTGTATCGGGTAGGGCATATCTTTTCAACACAAATACAGCTCTCACTGAATCTATTTTATAAGCTGTAGCAGAATTAATATGTTTTATGTGGTATAACAATCGGTAGTATTTGATATCAATGCTATCAATGACAGACCCCACTCGTGATGAAATAGTAACTAGTTTAGAACTATCAGGGATTAGAGTTGGCACCTGTGAAAATAGCGCACCCGTAGCAAATACTACAATAACTAATATTACAAGTATTTGTCTAGTAGCCATAAGGTTACAATGCTTTAATATATAATAAAGTCAGCTCACACTCTTTCATAAATCGCTGCTAATCCTTGTCCCACACCTATACACAATGTAGCCAAACCATAGCGAGTATTCGTTCGCTGCATTCCTCTCACAAGCGTCCCCGTAATGCGTGCACCGCTCATACCGAGTGGATGCCCAATTGCAATTGCGCCACCGGAAATATTGACAATCGACGGGTCGAGCCCAAGCTCTCGAATACAAGCAAGCGATTGTGCAGCAAATGCTTCATTCAATTCCACAAGTCCAATATCTTTTAGGGATAGTCCAGCTCTTTTGAGGGCAATGCCAGAAGCATACACAGGACCAACTCCCATGATCCGTGGGTCGAGTCCTGCTGCACCGGAGGCGACAAACCGTGCAATTGGCGTGAGATTATACTCTTTCAATGCTCTTTCGCTCACGACAAGCATTGCAGCAGCACCATCATTCAAACTCGATGAATTACCTGCAGTTACACTGCCTCCCTTGCGGAAAGCTGCACCTAATTTTGCTAATTTTTCGAGTGTTGTGTCGGCTCTCGGTGTTTCATCCTCTGTCACAGTGATATCTCCTTTTTTATCGGGAATTATCACCGGTAGCATTTCATCGGCAAATACACCTGATAGCCGCGCAGCAATGGTCTTCTGATGTGATTCTAATGCAAATCTATCTTGATCTTCTCGTGAAATATTCCAACGTTCGGCTACATTCTCGGCTGTTTCACCCATTACTTCGAGAGGAAATAATTTTTCCATCTTCGGATTCGGATATCGCCATCCAAGTGCTGTGTCATAAGCCGTTAAATTACCAAACATCGGAGCTCCCGATACATTCTTGGGAATCGAATACGGAGCGCGTGACATCGATTCCACACCACCGGCAATGATAATATCAGCTTCACCGCTCCGAATTGCTCTTGCCGCCTGAATCACAGCTTCAAGTGACGATGCACATAGTCGGTTAACTGTCACGCCCGGCACAGATTGTGGTAATCCTGCGAGCAATACTGCCATACGGGCAATATTACGATTGTCTTCACCGGCTTGATTAGCACAGCCAAGTATCACATCATCAATAGCTTCCGGTGGAATTCCAACTCTATCTATGAGATGGCGAAGAACATGTGCCGCAAGATCATCAGGACGAACTTTAGACAATGCACCGCCATATTTTCCAACGGGTGTGCGAAGAGGTTCTACTAAAAATGCTTCATTCATAAGTATAATAAATTGTTGTGGTTAATTATTTCTTTGTGGTGAGAAGCCTAGTACAATTGTCAATCTTAGCTTGTACTTCGTCGGGATTCGGTGAGAGAGGAAGTGCTGCTGTAAAATAGATGATAGCGTCGGAGTAGTTTTTTACTTTTTCGGCGAGTGAACCTCCGATAAGCATTCCGTCAAGTGTAGGAGATTCTAATATCGTGTCAGCGTATTGTCGTGCTTTTTCTATATGTCCGCTCCGCAAGGCGCATTTTACAATTTCAGTATATAATTGGCCATAATATATTCAGCCAAAGAATTTGTATTCAGTAATCTAACCGCTCTCTGTGCCTGCATTTTTGCCTGTACGGGTTTTAACTGTAATCGATAGATTTCTGCTTGAAGAGTCATTATAATTGATCTGGCTTCGTGTGGCAAATCTTTTGATTGACTACTGAGAATAAAATCAAAAAAATTCTCAGATTTGACATAGTCTTTTTCTAAAAAAAGAGCAAGTGCAAGATGCGTTCGCACCCATGTTTCCGTAGGGTTATTCTTTAATTCTAGCTCAAAAATGCGACGATTACGGAGCCGGCGAACCGGTTTTTCATCCGTAAAGCCATAATGATTAATCTCAATATCCGATTGCGAAGGAAGCAAAGTAAGCTTCCACAAAGAATGATTGATAGACTCATGAATACGTTCGGAATACATATATGGACGTTCACGTCTAAAAAGGCGAGTCGATATAAGGGGAACGATGGAAGTGATTAATTTATACGGGAATATATTCATGATAGAACACGCAAATGCTTTGTCTGGCCTTTGCATCGCTTTTTGAATTTTCACAGCATTTTCAGGAGTGATTTCCTCATCTGCGTCTAGCATCAGCACCCAATCCCCTGTTGCATAGCTGAGCAATTTATTCCTCATGACACTAAAGTCATCTACCCACGGTTCACTTTCGACACGCGCACCACATTCCTTTGCCACTTCAATGGTACGATCGGTCGAACCTGTGTCCAACACAATGATTTCATTGGCAATACCTTTCACACTCGCCAACATTCTTGGTAAGTAGAATTCTTCATTTTTAACTAATGTACAAACGGAGAGAGTAGGCATGTGTATGTTGTATTCTTTCTGATAAATGACGGACTACTACTAAAGAATTCGAATAATAAAGCGAGGTAACCTTAGTTTTAGCAGAGAGTTTCGCAAAGAATTCTTTGCTTCCTTTGCGTGATTTCACTTTGCGAACTTTGCGGTTAATTCTTCTTTGAAATTTGTCTAACAGTCGCGCAATTATAATGCCGTTATCTCTAAAGAGCTGCTAAATTCGCCTTGACTTTTTCGAGCGATTCTTTGATTCCCACTAATTTTTCCTTCTCAGCTGACACCACCGCGTCCGGCGCTTTTGCCAAGAATCCCGGATTGTTCAATTTCGCCTCAAATGACTTCTCAAGTCCAGAAAGACGTTCGCATTCTTTCTGCAAACGGAGACGTTCTTTCTCGATATCGACCGTGCCGGCGAGCTCAAGATGCACTTCCACGCCGCGCATGACGGAAGATGATGACTGTTCGGGCTTGGGTAATTGCATGCCTACTGTCACGTTCGAACACTTCGCAAGTGTCGCAATAATCTTCGTCTGACTCTCTACAAACGCAGCAAATTCAAGTGTTTCCGTCGATAAAGTGATTGGTAATTTCTCCTGAGGTTGGATAGTCGAAGCGCTGCGAAGTCGTCTAATTTCTTCAACAATTTCCTGTAATTGAGCAAATTGAGTTTCTACGTCAGCTTGGATGAGTTTACGATCAGAATCAGGTGCCTTGGTCGTTGAAATACTCTCGTAATCCTCACGTTCAGCAATGCCAAGCCAGAGTTCTTCGGTAATAAACGGCATTACCGGATGCAACAACCGCAGAATCCCGTCAAAAATATCCAATGCAAAGGAAGCAAGACCTTTTCGGTATGCCGGATCTTCATTGGAATTGAACTGCACTTTCACAATTTCAACATACCAATCACAAAAGTCACGCCAAATGAAATCATAGAGAATTTTGGAATATTCGGTCACGCGGTAATTATCTAATCCATCAGCAATTGCTTGAATTGTCGAGTGATAGCGCGAGAGTATCCATTTATCTGCCATTGAATAATCATTTTCATGAAGTACCGCTTTTCCTATACCTGCCTCCTCCTGCTTCATGAGTAAAAATCTACCCGCATTCCAGATTTTATTGGCGAAATTTCGACCAATTTCAATTGAAGGTACATCCTGCGTTTTTTCATTGACTTCAAGGCGAATATCAAGTCCCATCGGTGCAAGATATATCATCGTAAATCGCACGGCATCTGCCCCGTATTTAGCGATAATATCAAGAGGATCGGGAGAATTACCGAGAGACTTCGACATCTTGCGTCCCTTACTGTCGCGCACAATACTCGTGAAATACACATTCTTAAAAGGGATCTGACCTTTGAATTTGAGCGTTGCCATGATCATCCGCGCAACCCAGAAAAAAATAATTTCAGGCGCTGTCACTAATAAATTCGTTGGAAGGAAATACGACATTTCTGCCGACTCTTCTGTCTTGCCGTCGGCGAGCCAATTCATGGTCGTCATTGGCCAGAGCCACGATGAGAACCATGTATCGAGCACGTCTTCATCCTGCCTTAATGATGTGCCGGCCGGTAATCCTAACTTCATACATGCTTCAACTTCCGACCGAGCCGCCGTAAATTGTCCGTCCGGTGCGTAATAGACCGGAATACGATGTCCCCACCACAATTGCCGCGAAATACACCAGTCACGAATACCGGTCATCCAATGTTCGTAGGTCTTTACCCAATGATTTGGGTAAAATGAGATGTCACCATTCATCACAGCTGCAAGAGCCGGCTCAGCGAGTGGCTTCATACTAACAAACCACTGATCGCTTAAATATGGTTCGACGGGCTCACCGCCACGTTCGGAGAATCCTACATTGTGGGTATAATCTTCAATCTTTTCAATGAGTTCGAGTTCAGTCAGTCGTTCAACAACTTTCTTTCGAGCGACGAATCTGTCAAGCCCTTGAAATTCACCGGCAAGTTCATTCAGCGTTGCATCAGGATTGATTGCATTTGGCTGTGGTAAATTATGCCGCAAACCCACTTCAAAGTCATTCGGGTCATGCGCCGGTGTGATTTTCACGACGCCGGTTCCAAAAGTTGGGTCTGCGTAATCGTCTGTAATGATTGGAACTAAGCGGCCTACTATCGGCACGATGACATTTTTACCGACGAGAGAAGTATATCGTTCATCATTAGGATTCACCGCAACAGCTACGTCACCAAAAATTGTTTCCGGTCGAACGGTCGATAGTGTTAAATAATCATTCGTACCTTCGATATAATAGCGAAGGGTGTAGAGATGTTCCTTGACTTCTTTGAAGAGCACTTCCTCGTCCGAAAGCGCCGATTGAGCGAGGGGTGACCAATTGATAATTCGTTTCCCTCGGTAGATAAGTCCTTCATCAAAAAGGCGGATAAACACTTCACGAACGGCGTTTGAAGCTCCCTCATCCATCGTAAAGAGTGTACGCGACCAATCGGCCGAAATTCCCAATGTGCGGAGCTGTTGGAGGATAATTCCCCCGTATTTTTCTTTCCAATCCCATACTTTTTCGGTGAATTGTTCGCGGCCGAGATCGTGGCGGGTGAGCTTTTCTTTTCGTAACTCTTGT
The DNA here is from genome assembly GCA_016720145.1 of Ignavibacteria bacterium. Classification (GTDB taxonomy): domain Bacteria; phylum Bacteroidota; class Ignavibacteria; order Kapaibacteriales; family UBA961; genus JADJXV01. The sequence goes on from JADJXV010000003.1 coordinate 278,390, forward strand.
TCAACTTTTGTTTGTGTAGCAATCCCGGCGTGATCGAGCCCCGGAAACCAACATACTTCCCTGCCTGTCATACGGTTACGACGGATATAAATATCCTGCAACGTATGATTGAGCACGTGTCCGAAGTGGAGAATTCCGGTCACATTCGGCGGTGGCATGAGGATCGAATACGGTTTTTTATCGGGGTTTACATTTGAAGTATATAATTGATTCGCTTGCCAGGTAGCATAATGCTTTGATTCGAGCGCTTGAGGTTCGTAAGATTTAGATAATTGCGACATTCGTTGTAGTTTTGAAAGAATACAATATTTTTTTACCCTAAAAATACGAATTATTCCTCAATTTTCATGGTTGTAAGCCATGTTTGGGTGTAATTCAAACGGTATAATTATTAAGATATATCTATACAAAAAGACTTATGAGTACATTCCTATCGCATCGAAAGCTTTCACATTCAAAGCTTCTTATCCTCTTTATATTTCCTATGGTTGGTTGCGCCGGTAATATATTTGCACCATCTCATTTGGCTCTCACGTTATTATGGATCGTGGTTTTGTTGATTTTATCACGACTTTCTGCACTAGTCGAGCGCTTCGGACAGCCGGGTGTACTCGGTGAGCTTATTGCAGGTGTAATTCTTGGTAATCTTACATTGTTCGGAATTACAGCGCTAGAGCCATTAAGGCAGGATGAGATTATTACATTTTTATCCGAACTCGGTGTGGTTATTTTACTCTTTCAGGTTGGGCTTGAGTCAGATTATCGAGCCATGCGCAAAGTAGGAATGCGCGCCTTCGCCGTAGCTTTAGTCGGTGTACTTTTTCCGTTTTTTCTCGGAACGTACATAGCAGGTCCATTACTTATGCCCGGCCTGCCATTTACGACCTATCTATTTCTAGGTGCAATACTTACAGCTACTTCTATCGGCATTTCTGCTCGTGTTTTCAAAGATGCGAAAGCACTTCAAACGCCGGAGGCACAGATAGTACTCGGAGCTGCTGTCATTGATGATATTATGGGGCTGATACTCTTGGCTGTCGTCACAGCGATAGTGAAAACAGGTAATGTATCCCTTCTTGACATTTCAATAATACTTGGTAAGGCAATAGGGTTTCTCGGAGGCGGGTTACTCATCGGTCAATTTTCGGCAGGATTAATCGGGAACCTCCTCTCCAAGCTAAGCGGAGGTACGGCAATGAAGCTCACTTTTGCTCTTGTTACCTGTCTATTATTTTCATTTGTTGCTGATTCTATTGGGCTTGCACCGATTATTGGCGCATTCACGGCTGGAATTGTCCTTGACGCAGTCCACTTCAAACATTTCGACAATCCTGCTATAGTAGGTGAAATTGAATCTGCTTTGAGTGCTTCCTCACCTGCCACACAAGCGAGAGTGCAGACTATACTTGATGTACATGCTATTCATCACCTCGATGACATTATTGCACCAATCGGACATTTTCTTTCCCCTATTTTCTTTGTTATGACAGGATTTGCAGTGCAGGTACACATCCTTGCAAATTTCCACATTATACTTGTAGTATTAGGGCTTACAGCAGTAGCCATCCTCGGCAAACTTGCTTCTGGGCTTGTAGCAGGTAAAGTACGAAAGCTCATCGTCGGGGTAGGCATGATCCCACGTGGTGAAGTAGGACTCATTTTCGCCTCGATTGGTATGTCACTCGGAGTGATTTCCGGTGAAAATTTCTCAGTTATAGTAATTGTCGTAATTCTTACAACGCTCATTACGCCACTGATACTTGCGCCATTACTGCGGCGGCGAGCTTGAGATTTTCAATGTGCAGATGTATTGCTGGCAATGAAATTTATAGGCTCGTCGCCGCTTTGAGTTAAATTCATTTCCTGTTCTGTCTGTTGTTTCCAACTGAATGTCTGAACTATGATTACTGTGATTGTTGTGATTATTATGTTTTCTACGATTCATTGAGCAGGAAACAGTTCATCCTCATACCATCATCATTCTATCATCATTCTAATCATATACATCATATAAATCACAGTTCAGACAATTCCCCGTATGGTCAGTTATTTCCAACTGACCGTCAACTTCTACCTTAGAAACGTACTGCTCGCATGTACTTTTTATTCACCAAGCACCGGTAGAAGACATATCTCAATACAATCTATACTTTATTCCTGTTTTTTCACTTTGCAGACGTTTCATTGGCACGTATTGACTGTCTCTAGAAAACAACTGACAGGACTGGAAATTCCTATTATTTTCATGTATCAGACTTTTCATTGGCACGTGTTGACGGTCAGTTGGAAACAACTGAGAGGACTGGAAATCGGGAATTCAAATGAAAAGGAAAACTCAAAAACTGTACGGAAAGTGTATGTAGGTGTGTGTGAAAGTATACCTTATATTTCTGATTATAAAAGTTAATAAGATAAGATTTTGTATTTTGAAGGTACAGATAAGTATACATACATTACTTAAGGAAAGCAGAAGATTAGTTTTCAAAATATAAATTTCTTTGACGGTATATCAGAATGTTAGTCGAAATTGTTCCAACTGTACGCTATCACACTCAATAACAATTCTCCTGCAGAGGCAATTCGCGGAGCTCAGACTATGCCCTTGTCAGGGTGAGTTCAATTTGCCTTGAATGTCTAAACAAGATGTTCCACTACGCTGCCTGAAAATTAGGTAGATTTTCAATTAACCTTTTATCTAAAAATAGTTATGAAAACAAAAGTAGGACTTATAGGATTTGGCAAGACAGGGAAAGCAGTTGCCAATGTTATTCTTCAAAATCAAGAGTTTTCTTTAGAATGGGTGTTACGGCAAAGTACGTTACTGGAGAAGAGAAGTGTGCCTGAGTTCTTGGGTATAGATTCTGATGAACCGGGGAAAATTTATTCTACATCTACTACGAATCTTAGTGATTTATTGGACCGACAGCCGGTGGAATTTATTATTGACTTTTCTTCTACAGACGGAATATATGTGTATGGTGAAATAGCCAAAGAACGAAAGATAAAAATTATATCGGCTATTTCTCATTATTCCGATAAAGAAATAGCGTACATCAAAGAATTGTCAAAAACGAGTGTTGTATTTTGGTCGCCTAATATTACGTTAGGGGTGAATTATTTACTATTCGCTTCTCGATATCTCAAGAAAATCGCACCGTGGGTAGATATCGAAATAATTGAAGAGCATTTTAAGGATAAGAAAGGTCTTTCAGGCACGGCCATTAAAATTGCGGATGCACTAGAAATAAGTAAAAACGAAATCAACTCAATTCGTGCAGGTGGTATAGTGGGAAAACATGAAGTTATATTTGGATTCCCGTATCAAACGGTCAGACTCATTCATGAGAGTATATCAAGAGAAGCATTTGGGAATGGTGCTTTATTTGCCGCTCAAAACCTTAGGAATAAAAAACCGGGTTTTTATAATTTCGAAGATGTTTTATTACCATTTTTTGCATCGTAATTATGACAGTAACTATAATTATTGCATTCTCACTACTGTTGTTAATGGCCTATGTATTTGACATAACGGCCTCCAAAACCAAAATCCCTTCGGTAATCCTGTTGCTACTGTTAGGATTCGGTGTAAAACTCATGTCAGCGAATCTTAACTTTGAAGTGCCCAATCTAGATTCGTTTTTGCCCATCCTTGGGACAGTCGGATTAATTCTCATCGTATTGGAGGGCTCTTTAGAATTAGAAATTAACAAATCTAAATTACCGTTAATATTCAAATCCACCGTAATTGCGCTTATTCCGCTGTTAATTCTAAGTGTTAGTATAGCATATTATTTATACTACACGTTCAACATACCCTTAAAAACAGCACTGTCAAACACCATTCCCATAGGAATAATAAGCAGTGCTATCGCCATACCAAGCGCAAAAAATCTGAAAAGTCACGAACGAGAATTTGTTACCTATGAAAGCAGCTTGTCCGATATATTTGGAGTAATATTCTTCAACTTCATCACTCTAAACGACAATATAGGTTCTCAGTCGGTCGGACATTTCGCTGTTGAAATGATAGTAATGCTCATGATATCTTTTGTGGCAACTCTTTTATTAGCCGGCTTATTAAATGAAATCAAGCACCACGTTAAATTCGTACCTATAATTATCTTGGTGCTGTTGATATATGCATTATCTAAAGTATTCCATTTGCCGGCGCTTATCTTTATCATGATATTTGGATTATTTATGGGCAATTTAGAAGAATTGAGACATTTCAAGTTCACCCGAAAATTTCACCCGATCAATTTCAGTAAAGATGTTCATAAATTCAAAGAAATTACATCTGAATTAGCATTTCTAATTAGAGCACTGTTTTTTATGCTCTTCGGCTTTCTTATCGAAGTATCGGATGTTCTGAATTCTACGACAATTATATTCGCTGCCTGTGTTACGTTCAGTATTTATTTGATACGGATTGTAATCCTGAAAGTATTCAAATTACCATTCAATCCATTGGTATTTATTGCCCCTCGTGGCTTAATAACTATTTTGCTGTTCCTCTCGATTCCCATGACCCAGCAAATTGAACAAATTGATAAATCATTGATAACACAAATAATAATACTGTCCGCGATAGTCATGATGTTTGGATTAATACAGCTTAAAAAACCGGAAGCCGAGATAGCTGAGAATAACTAACCGTACTGTGTCGGATGCCACTAACCAGTTACTAATTATCCAGTCCGACCATCTGTTTCCAACTGGTTGTCAACATCTACCGATCAAACACCCTACTCGTCCGTACAATGTGTAAGCATCTCAACGTAAATATTCGACCCCGCCGGGGTCGTACCTTCTTGGATGTGCAACGTGCTACAAACATTCGATCCCGCTGGGATTGGGTTCGTGTTTCTCGTTGTATCTGTCTCACTAGTATCCATCTGGTCGAGCAGAAAATCTCCTACACCTCACACCTCACTCTTTCGCAAGTGCTTTTATATCCTTCACTTCAAGAATATTCTTACTATATCCCTTCGTCACCGAATGTATCATAGCAAGTCCCAATTCTTTGAGCGTGGAAACATGATTCGGTGTCATGAGTTTGAGGAGAGGATACATCCACGTAATGTACTTATAATACGAGAGTTGATTGAGGAGTCCGGGTGTGGGATGTAGGTATCCGGGTCTGAAAATATAGACCTGCTTAAACGGTAATTTCATCAAATCGTTCTCTGTCTTGCCTTTGACACGCGCCCACATGGTCTTTCCCTTTTCTGTGTTGTCGGCGAATGCAGCAGAAATATACCCAAATGTCATTTCCGGATTGAGTTCGCTGAGAGTGCGCGCTACATTCAAGGTAAGGGTATTGGTGAGTTTGAAGAATTCCGCTTCTTTGAGCCCAACCGACGTAACTCCAAGACAGAAAAAACAAGCATTATACCCACTCAACTTTCCGGCTATCGAAGAAATATCAAAAAAATCCGAATGAAGTATTTCGCTTAGCTTCGAATGCGAGATGCCGCATGGCTTTCTGCCAAGCACGAGCACGCTTTCTACATCTGGATGATTCAGACATTCATGGAGTACGCCTTCGCCTACCATGCCCGTGGCACCGGTTAGTATTGCTTTTATTTTCATAGGGTTATCTAAGATTAATTGTTGAATTGAATGTGTTTTCCTGTCCAATCAGCGCTTGTGGATTAATACAGTTCTTGACCGGACAGGAAAAAGCAGCGGTTATCACTATCAAGCAGACGTTTCAGCGGCAAGTGTTGACGACCAGTTGTAGCAACTGGTCGGACTGGAATATTAATAATTTATAATCAAGAAAATAAACATCTTCTTTGTCACCGTTTAAATCAATCTCAATGCTGAACTCGTGACTATGTTGTTCTGTATCCCTTATAATTACACCCGAAATATGAAGTATATCTTTTAAATCTTTCGTTTGATACACATAAAAACCATGCAACCTAAAACCTTGAATATCACCCAAGTTTTTATCAACTATCTGCATTTCAGATAATGCCGCTTCAATAGCATTTTTTTCGTTAAAATCCTTACCAAACTCTTCTGGAAATGAACTCTTAATTCGTTTTTTTATCTCATCATACTGCTTGTACTTTATATATTCTACAATCTTATAACAAAGACCAAACCGCTTTGTAATTTGTAACAACTGAGGTGTTTTATAGATAAATTGCAACTTCTTCCCGTTCTCAAATACGACGGTTACTTGAATTTCACTATAATTTTTTTGTTCACTTTTTAAATTTGAAAAAAATATTTGAGCAATATTAGATGCCGGGAGCTCCGCTTTATCAGAAAATTTTTCTAACAATTCACTTTTACTGACTTCAATGTTAAAATATTTCTTTGTGCCTGCACTAATCGTAACGGAATTCCCGGCTCCATACTTGCATTGCCCCCCATAAAATCGAATAATATTATTGATACCGGATTCTTCATTTTCAGTAAGCTTTCCAAAATTTGACCATAAGCTTTTAGATGATTCTCCCTCCTCCTTGCTTCTGCACTGAACAAGAAAAATACATACACATACAATGAAAAGAAGTCTATACATAAAGTATCTTTTGAATAAAGTAGATAACTCAATAATTTTCAGTCCGACCAGTTGTTTCAACTAGTCGTTAACACCTACCTATGAAGCGTCGCGCTCGTCTGTACAGTAGGTAAGTATTTAATTTCTATTTCAATTACATTTTATAACAACTCTCGTACATTCGATACCTTCACCCCAAAGCAGCGGCTATCTCTATCAGACAGACGTTTCAGCGGTATGTGTTGACGACCAGTTGTAGCAACTGGTCGGACTGGAAATCTTAGACCTCAGAGAGGTCGAATATTTGTAGAAAGGTGTAGCCCCGAGAAATCACGACCTCAGAGCGGTCGAACGTTTGTTTTGGTGATGCTTACACTCGGTGCGGATGCGCAGTTTGATTCAGTAACAAGTGTTAAAAGTCAGTTGTGGGATACAGCCCGGACTAGCACCACTTTCACGTTTATTTTCCAACTATTCTTCCTTTTGACACGAATGTAGTATCATATTGGCCTGTGTAGTCATGCCATGTACGATAAAAACATTACTATTTTGTAATCTACTCATATTCCATGCTTTCCCTTCGTTATCATATTCGGCGACAAGTGAATCGAGCCTCTTGTTCTTTTTTACGTTTATAATAGATTGCTTTATACCATTGGGATACAATCGCATATAGTACCAGTTGGTAGGATCATCATACGAATAAAAAACGTCCTCAACAGCTCCTTTTATTGCTTCAAATTGGATATAACCGTACTTTTTATTCAGCGTATCGCCAGCAAACGTAAAAGACTTTACTTTTCCCGACTGAAAACGCAATTGCATGATTTTCTTACGTGTACCGGGCCTCCGATATCTAAGTATCCTTCCAACATCATGTTTGAGGAGCATAATTAATCTATCAGTATGATGGAGCAGAATATTGCTGATTTTCGTCAGTCTTGCAACTATTAGACAAAATACTGAACAAGCATATTCTGAAAACAATCGTGAATATTCTTTTAGAATTAATTATCATAAAAATATTGATGTTAGTAAAAATTGAATTATAGTATATAGTTCCAAAATGATTAGATTTCCGTCGGGTCAGTCACACAAAATGACAGAAATGATATAGGTTCACGGTCTGTTGGTGGAACCGGGCAACCGCAAGGGTTTGCCCCTACAACTACATCTGAAACGGAATAAATCATTCAGTCGAATCTCATGCAAAAATATCGAGGAAATATCTCACCGGCAAGTGTTTACGAAGAGTATCGTATATCTGTGAGATAATTCGGCACAAACAACAATAGCCCGCAATATTCATAGCGGGCTATTGATTTTTTCAAACTGCTCTGCTTGACAGAACTAGAAATCTACCTCTATTTTCGGTATGTTGACACCATTGCAGAACGCCCTACCCTTTGACTAGCGGCATTTGGTTATTAATAATGCCTGAGAATTTTTTCTAACAGTTTTTCCATTGCTCGAGTGTCGGTTTCGAGGGTTGCGAGGGTGCGTTTTACTTCGAGCGAACTCCGCTCAACACCAAATTTTCGGGCTACTTTGGAGAGTTTGTACGGTTGTAATGGAATATCAGTCGATGTTATCTTTTTGAGTGTAGTCGATTTATGCCGGTAACCCTCTTGCTGAAAATGAAGCGCAAGCTCTACTTCATTCCTTGGGAAATATTCACCGAGCGACGGTGTTTCTTCGACTTCATCATCGCCGGTTTCGCAAAACTCCAGTAATTCTTCGCGTGGAATATATTCCTCGAGATGCGCTAGGTCTGACATCGTATCCTCATCTAATGTAGTCACTTGCTGAGGTTCATCTTCACTGATTTCTCTGTTTATTATCGACCCTTGTCTATAGAGTGTGTTCGCTTTTTGAAGGGTTGCAGCATTTGGTTCTTTTGTTTTTTCAGCTAAGATTTCATCAAAAGTAGACGAAGGCGAACGTGCTATTCTCTCTTTCAATTTGGATTTTCTCCACCTTAAATACAACCAAGCCAGATAAAATGCTGCCGACACAACGAATCCAATTCCGGCGATGGCGCTTGTTTTCATCCAATCGTCGATCATTCCTGATTCTGTATGTTTGGGTTTTGATTGTGAATCTGATTCTGAAAAAATTGAAGCAAATCTTGTCGTATCTTTCGGTTTTTCTTGGGCAGCTACCGTTGGAATTGAAACATTTTCTATAGAATCTGATGGCGAATGTTCATCCAAAATATAGGCAAATGATGTTGGTTCTTGTGTGGCTGAAGTATCCGTTGGCGGCTGATATTGTGCAGGTATGTCGAGTATTGACCGAATGCCGGATTTTGTCGCATACTCTTCTTGAAAACGTTTTGCTTTGTCGGGTTGATTTTTCATCCGTGCAATTTGGGCAAGAGCGGCGTAGATATCAGGTATCGCTGATTGGTATTCAAGTGCAGAATTAAGCTGCGCATTTGCCTTGTCTAGGTCACCGGATTGGAGCGCATTGACACCGGAAAAGAAGAGTGCATCAGCCCATTTCATATTTGCCGATTTGGCAATTGCCTGATACGCGGATGGTGTGATTTCTTTCTCACTTCCAAGCAAGGCAGTGCGATAGACATCTTCCGATTTGGAGAGTGAATCCCATGAAAATACATCGATCATAAGTGCATGAGAATACGGCAATTGTACAGTCGTAAATCCTTTTTTATCATTCAATTGTATCATCACCTGAATATTCTTTCCCGCTTGCTTGACATACACATCTTCAATCACTCCCCTGCCTTGGGTCATGCGAGTTTCGTCCGTCGCTGAATAGCTGGGGAAATTGAGGGTGATGCGGCGTTTGTCGGGTGATAATTGAGAGGTGAATCCTTGAGGCGGGTGCGAACAGTACAGTAGAATTCTTGTAGGAGAAATAACGACACGTTGGAGAGTATTTTCGGCTGAAAATACATTCGAAACTGACCCGATAATGACAAGAAGAAATAGAGTGAGAATTGATTTCATTGCGCTTCCCTGCGATAGTACAAAGTAGAATTTGTCCTATGAAAGCAATGGAAATGCCAATTTGAAAGTTGTACCTTTGCCATCTTGTGACATCACTTGAATTTCTCCCCTGAATTGCGCTGTAATTGTCTTCACAATGGATAGTCCAAGTCCTGTTCCCTTTCCCTGCGGCTTCGTTGAGTAAAACGGTTCGAAGATCGACGCGATTTTGTCCTCGGGAATTCCAATTCCTGTATCAGCAATAGTAATAAACGCTCGATTGTTTTGTGTCGATGATGTAATGGTAATTGTTCCTCCGTCCGGCATTGCGTCACGGGCATTAAGCATTAAATTCAATAATACTTGCTCAATCTGTGTTTTGGTCGCCGAGATGACAGGAGTTGGTTCTTCGCATTCTGTATAGATTTGTATTCCGTCTCGATTTAGTTGAGAATTGATAAAAAACAACACTTCATTGATGACAAAATTCACTTCCACTCGCTCTAACTGAGTCTCTGACGGGGCATTACGTGCAAAGTCCAACAAACGTCTCGTGATATCACTGATGCGAAAAACTTGCTGCTTGATGATCTCGATACGACGCTCCGAACTCCCCACACCGGACTCCAAAAGCTGCAAATGAGCGAGCAAAATTTGAAGTGGATTATTCACTTCATGCGCTACACTGCCGGCAAGCTCGCCGATGGAGGCAAGTTTGGAAGTTTGAACCATTTGTTTATTGAGGACGGTGAGGCGTAAATTCATCCGTGTGATTTCCTCAGCACTACGAATATTATCAAGCGACATCATCGCAGCTTCAGTCGCCGCAAGAAGGGTTGAAATGTCTTCAGCGCTAAATGATTCTGCCGATTTTGCGCTCGCTGCTACGAATATTCCAACCGGTGCATTGCGGAGGAAGAGCGGCACGAGGATAATATTCGCCTCTTCAGCGGGTGGGTTTTCTGTGATATTGGGAATTATTCGAGCGTCGCGCTGTTCGATTGCCCAACTGATAATTCCTTGCTCATCCAAATGTCGAACAATCAACATAAGTGGATTATTATCAATTAGTTGAGTACCAGCTTGAATAAGCGTTTGAGAAGCGGTCAACGTAAAAATACCACATTCACGAATTTCAAGAATTTCTTCTAAGTGTTTTTGTAATTGATAAATTACTTCATCGACTGTTGTTGCATTCTGTAATAATCCATACGTCGTTTCAGGTTTGGAAGAGACTGATACCGGCACCGTCTGATCCACACTCCGCCGCTGCTGACGCAAGTGTTCCACCTCACGCTGTAGTAATTGCAATGCTACTTCAAGCGTACGAATATATTCTTCACGGGTTTGAGCGAATTGACCTGCACCGGGAAGGAATTCAGCAACTTCAGCATTTTCGACTATCGAAATATCGTCAGCGTTTTGAAAAGGTTCGTCGGAATTTGGGAACATAGAAGTAACGTATAATCAATTATCACAATCAGTTGCATTCTGGCACTTCGAACATATCATCAGAGATGCACCTTACAATGAATACCAATATTTCAAACTATCACACTTAAATTTATTGAAATTTAACTGAATTATCATGCCAAAAACAAAAGGCGAACATTGCTGTCCGCCTTTTTTAAAGATCTATTCGAATCAAGACTATCGTAACAGTGCATAGACGAGCATTGTACCAAAAGAGAATCGCATAATCACCGACGCCCGATAGACATTACGCTGGATATAATCGCTGAGGTAAATTGTTGCGAGGGTAACAGTTATCACACATATTGCTGTCAAAAAACTTGTCGTTATATCCTGTGATTTGGCATAAATACGCCCAAAACTCGAAAACCACGGAGTACCGAATAGAATCAACAAATGCACGATATAAACATGAAATGATTTTTTACTGAAGAATGAATAGATCTCACGAAAAGCGCTGATTCGTCTGTGAAGACGTGCCATGAGAGTAAAAACGATGAGAATCAGTCCAATACGGATCAACATAAAGGCAGGATTCGACATCATAAAATCATGAGCAGGCAGTGGTAATTGACTGAGAATCAATGCGGTTACTCCTGCAAGTGCGAGGACTATTACACCATAAAAAGCGCTTTTTCGCAGTAAAAATTCATCACGTTCTTCGGTGGTCATGGATTTTAGATACGCGCCAAAGCTCACACCTGCAAAAAGAAAACCTGCAAATGGAAATATTGGGAAGAGCGATCCATGCTGATAGCTAAGGAAGCTTGAGATTGGTTCGGGCATGAATTCCGACCAATTAACAGCATGCATAAACGGCGTAAGACCAAATATAGCGAGAGTTACGATACCGGAGACTATTCCTAAGGATTTCACGGATTTGGTACTACGTGATGCCCACACTACTAATAGCAATGCAACGCCGGTGAGCTGAAGAATATTCGTCTGGAAAAACTGTTTCCAGGATTCATAATTAAGATAGGGTAAGTCAAATATTCGGTTCGCCGGGAACACTAACAAATACCCCACACTCATAATCAAAAGTGCCCATCGAATTCTTTTCATCATCGTAGCTTCGTTCATTCTGCCATCAGAATCACGCTTCATAGCAAACACGTGTACAGCACCGGAGACGATGAGAAACACAGGAGCGGTCAGTCCGCGGATAAAATTCCATATATTCCACGGAAAAGCATGAATATCAAGGAGTTGTGGGTCGGCAAGTGCATCAAGGGTATGACCTTGAATCATCATTATCATGGCGACACATCGTGCCAAATCGAGCACAAAAAGGCGGGAGTTTCCATTCCCAGAAGAGGCGGTAAGGCGGGTAAGCGGCAAAGATTCAGCCATTAAAAAACGCTTTTGTCTAAAGTAGTACAAATATCTACTACAAAAATCGATACTTTGCCTCTCCTGTCCAACTTAATTGTTTTTCATCGAATTGTTCATTTTTCGTTCAGAAATGTAGTTACATGGAAAATACTACATTTTTTACCCGGATATTCCTCCGCTATGGTCATAAAGGAACATTACTATTTGAGATAAGATTTTATTTAAAGTTTCAAGAGCTTCCGAAGGGCTTTTTCTTTGATATTGAAATAGTTGATAAGTAGGTCTTTCGAAACTTCTACCTGAATTTTAGCCTTTATCAAATCTAAAATGTCTTCAATTGCCCCATCCATTTGATATTTTCTTTTAATGGAAGTAATGATAGCTTCTTTATACAAATTGACAGCTTCTTCTACTTTTCCTAATCGTAAATGGACGAGTGCATAGTTGAAGTGTGATGTCATTAAATAAGGATTCATATCCACTACTTTTTTCGAATAGAACAAACAACTATCATATTTACCTGATAAATAGTAGTTCCAGCCGAGATTAACAAGTACCGAGGTATCATTCGGATTCGATGACAAATATTCCAGACATCCATTTATCGCATCTTCATAGTACTTCAAATGTCCATAAGCGGCAGCTTGATAATATTTATAAAGAGACACAGCTGATGAATTTTTATGATTGAGTAGAATGAGGGAATCATAGCATGCATTTGACTTCGCAAAGAGATAGAATCTACTCAATAATGATGCACGAATTTCAAGAGAATCTATATTTTGAAAATCATTAGGTAATATATGTTTGATTTCTTCATAGATCGCTTCGTCAAAGTATGGCAAATCTTCAACTCCTAACTCCGCAATTGCCTGAAAATAATCAAGTTGTGCTAGGGAGTCTTCTCCCATTCGAAAAAACTGCATGCCACGCTGATAATAAAATCGACCAACTGCATTTCCACTCTTCGAAGATTTTAGTTCATTGTAGTTACTCATCACGAGATCTACTTTAGGGAGTCTGCTGTATAGTTTGGTTGCAATCCATACTCTTGCAATCACTTTTTGAGACACAGTCTTGCAATCTCGTTTCGCCGGCTTATGTTTTACAGTGCTAAGTGCTTTTATTGCAACGTCATTGAACTCATCACAATACGAATCGACAACGATGATATCATGCATATATCCATTCGTATCGACAGTCCCGAACGTAGTGATATATCCACTTATATCAAATTCAAACATCCATTTAGGATAAGCCATAGTGTTGTAAATTGTTTCATAGTCAATCTTTACACTTTCTGTACAATTCTTTTCATCAGTGTCAGCAAGGGACACTCCATAAATATTTGGTAAAAAAATTAGAATTAGAATCAGTAATTTCATAGCAACCTCCTAATAAACTATATATTCTCCCCCAATTTCCTCATCTCTTCCTCCGTCAGCCGATATGGATACCATCCTGCTAAGTGATTCGCACCCAATCGCTTGTAAAAATCTATTGCATTGATGTTCCAGTCGAGCACCTGCCACTCCATACGCCCGCATCCGCGCTCAAGAGCAAGATCGACAAGAAACTTGAACAACCGATATCCCACCTGCTGTTTGCGCGCCTCCGGCAACACAAACAAATCCTCTAAGTACAACGTCGGCTTCGCCAAAAAACTCGAATACGTCTCAAAAATAATCACATAACCCACTGCCCTGCCGTCCAAAAACCCTAAATATGACTCAAACTTCGGCTTATCGGCAAAACAATGCGTTCGCAGGCGCATCTTCGCCTCCGCGTCCGGCGGGTCAAGCTTCTCAAAGTCAGCAAGCGCCGTGATGAGCATGAATAAGGTCTCGAAATTCTCAGGCGTTACTTTTTCGATTTGTAGTTCTGACGGCATAGATTATTCCTATGTAATAGTAATTATTTGAATTATCAAGTTGTATCGCTTCAATTAATCTGTGACAGCTAACGCAGCAAATGCAATGATATGTCCATCATAATCAGCCACATAGCACACCACATCTCCCCACGAACGCCGCGCCGGCTCACTCACCGAACGAGCTCCTGCTGAAAGCGCATTGCTATATGCCTGATCAACATCGGAGACCTTGAGGTAGAGTTCGCATCGCGGAATACCTGTTCCACTCTGCGGATGCGGCAAAGTATCTCCAAGTATCTTTGCGATACCGGAGTTCAGCATGAGTCCAAGCTTCACCCTGTCCGATAATGTAAACTCCGTCATTCCCGGTACATCCAGCGTTGGCACCAGCCCAAGCATAGCAGCATACAACTCCCGGCTACGCGCCTGATCCTCAACATACAAAATTATCTCAACGTCTGGTAAAATCATCTTCAATCATAATAATGGTTCTCTGACAATTTTTGTGGTACGGTGTAATGAATGCCAACAATCCTATGTTGCCAAAGTCCCGTAGGGACGATATATCAGTAGAAAACGAGATTCTGATATGCCCCAAAGTCCCGTAGGGACGATATATCAATTCTATAACGTTCCGTCCCTACGGGACTTACTCGCGCACTCGTCCTCATTTTCTACCGATATGTCATCGCTAACGCGATTGAGGAGGACGATGAGTCATTGGCAATTCAACCACAAAAATCATCTTCAATCATAAACAATCATAAAAATCAGCGTGCCATCGAAACTCTACGATCTCCGCATCACCCGCTTCAGCGCCCGCACTTCATCCGCATTAAAAAACTTTAACACCCACAGCACAAACACAAATACCACCATTCCTAACAACTTACTCCACACACGATCCGGCATTCCCCACTCGACTCCACCATAGACGGCAAGCGTGAGCGCGATAATTCCCAACACCCGCCGCCACTCGTATTCAATCGGATAAATCCTCCTCGAGTACGCATACAGGACAAGCATACTTAGAAAATACGCACCAAACGTCGCCCATGCACCGCCGTAAATACCATAGTACGGAATAAGTAAAAAATTCAGCCCGACATTTGTCACGGCCGCAATACCGGTCGCGATTGGCAGGAATTTCGTGCGCTTTTGAATATGAAAACCCGCCGCGAAATTCACAAATAAACCATTGAAAAAATACCCGCCCATGATGATTGGAATTATCCCAAGTCCGCTCCAATACGAAGGATGGATAAATTTCCCACCCACAAACGGCATCTGCACGATGTACTGCATACCAAAGCTAACCAATAGAAATACTCCCGCGCATATAAGCGTAAAATACGTCAGAATCCGGCTGAATAACTTCGGCGCGTCGGCTTCCTCGTGATGACCCAGATAAAAATGGTTTCCACGCGAAGTCAAAGACCGCCACCAGTAACATCATCGGAATGCCAAGCCGGTAATTAACACTATACATACCAAGCGTTTCCGCGCCGGCAAGTAATTTCATAATTGGTCGATCGGCAAGCTGCAGCATCATTAGTGACAAAGCAGACGGCAACGTCGGCAGCCCAAAAGCAAGCATTTCACGAAAAAACTTTTTGTCCCGAAGCGGCGCAAGCCACCGGAGAATCGTCGGCACAAATGCCACGACTGCAATACTGGATGAGATAATCCCCGCGACGATAACCCCTCGCACTCCCATTTTTAAGCTCACGACCAGCACAAAAGTCGCGCCCACATTGACGGCAACAGTCATTATCTTCAATATCGCAAAGGTCTTAGCGCGACGATTCATCCGCAAAACGGCATACGGAATAAACGTGAGCACATCACACAGCGGAATAAACGCCGCGATGAGTATGACGGATGTACCATACATAGCATAGAGTTCGGGGAAGTAATGCGCAATAGGTTCGGAGAAGATGAGCACGACGGCCGTAAACACCACGCTCACGACAAATATCCCCCAAAACGAGTACGAAAACGCCTTTTTCGTCTGTTCATCATCGGTGCGCGAGAAGAACCGAAAGAACGCCGAGTCGAGCCCGATGCAATAGATAATCGTGATAAACCCAAGCACAGAAAGAAGATCGGTATAAGCGCCGACTTCTGTTTTGGTGAGGAAATTAGAATACAGCGGGGTAAGAAGGAAGGTCATAAATCGCACAAGGATCGTCGTCAGTCCGTAAATCAGTGCGTCCGAGGCAAGTGTGCGAAGTTTTCCGAGCATAGGTTTTTTTAACGCAATAGGCGCAAACGTGCGCAATTACTTATGTTTTAACTTTTAGGGATATCAATTGAACCTGCTTGCTGACAATTTTGCAATTGCGAACTATCGCTCCTTTTGCAACCTTTGCGTTAAAAAATGGCATTTAATTGAACACTTCGACAAGCTCAGTGTGACGGAAGCAGTTACTATTCAATATGTTACGTCATCACCCTTCGTACACCGGGAATTCCACTATAAATGTCGCACCCTCACCATACGTGCTCTCGCACCATATCTTACCATTCATGGCTTCTACTAATTTTTTGACTATGGAGAGACCGAGTCCGGTGGAGTGTTCGCCGGCGGTGGGGCGTGCTGATAGCTCTGAGAACTTCTTGAAAAGTTTAGGTTTATCTTCTTCGGTCAGTCCTGGTCCTTGATCATGAACGCTGATTCGAACAGCATTATCAATGAGCTCGATAGAGATGCTGACGCTGGTATTGGAGTGTGAAAATTTAATGGCATTGGATATTAAATTGTCGAGTACTTGTCTGAAAAGCAATGGACTTGACTCTATATGAGCATCTATGACTTTCAATTCAAGGGTGATGTGTTTGGTCTGTGCGGCAGTCCTGTGGTGTTCTACTGCGGCGCGGGTATAATCGCTCACCGCGAACACTTCCTTTTCAGTAAACACATTTCCGAGTTCAATTTTATTCAAATCGAGAATATTGATGATGAGTTCGTGCATTCTCATTGACGACGTGCGGATATCATTCGCCATATTCACAATTTCATCAAAAGAAAGAGTACGCACTTCATTTACTAACACATTAGCAATCATGGTGATTGAGCTGAGAGGATTTTTCAAATCATGGGAAGCTATTCCGAGGAACTCATTTTTCTCAACATTGAGGAGGAGGAGCTGTTCATTCTTTATTTCAAGCTCTTGATTGAGTACATTGAGTTCGGCATTTTTTTCTTTTAATATTTCTTGTTCACGCTGTATCAAAGCAAGATCATGTTGAATTGCAAGCCGTTGCGCTATTCTCATCGATTCATCAGTATTTACTTCTTGTTCGATATCATGATATTTCTCAAAATGATACGCAAAACTTTCCCAGTCTTTTTTATGTTTATAAATCTCGGCTAATGTTTGATGGTTTTCATACAAATCCTGCCGAAGATTGAATTTTTCATCAATTTCGATTGCTCGTAATAAATACTCGATAGCCAGCTCCAAATTACACCCGTCAAAATCCTCTGCTGAGTAGAGCCCGCCGATATGACCCAATATCGTAGCAATATCGACCTGAAGATCCATTAATTCAAATTCTGACAATGCTTTAGTATAATATTCAAGTGCGAGAGGATATTGTTTTATGGAATAATATACGGAGCCAATATTTCCGAGCATACGCGCTGCTTCAGACTTCATTCCTAATGCTTCATGAGCCGACAGTGCTTTAGTAAAATATTCAAGTGCCCGAGTATATTCTTTTTGAGAACGGTGTAAAATCCCAATATTACACGTAACATTTGCTGCTTCGGACTCCATACCAAGTTCTAAGTGTTCAGCAAGTGCTTTGGTATAATAGATATATGCGCGTTCATAGTCTTCGAGCTTTGAATAGACAATACCAATATTTCCGGTGATCATCGATATACCTGTTCGGTCATTAATTATTTCGGCTGCTTCAATCGCTTTGGTATAGTATTCTAATGCCTTGGAGTAATTCGAAGTATTCCAATTTACAAGCCCTATGATATTATTTGCTTTAGCTTGAATTAAATATTTAACAGAATCAGCTTGGATTTGGTGATTGATATCTGCGATAGCTTCATGTGCATTCACTTGAGCTTTTGCATAATTACCTTTGTACCAAGCATTTTGCGCTAACGCTATTTTAACAAAAGCTTTGTATTCGTATGTTTCCTGCGATTCATTTCGTAGGTCAAGCTCGAGTAGCTTTTCACGGAGAAGACGCTCGGCTACATCATAAAAGCCCTTTTTATTTTCACTTTCAGCTATTTTAAGCGTGTCTTGGAGCTCTTGGTAATTCATAGTGGGAGGTATTTTACGTTTGATTTTAGGATTGTATGTCTTTGAGAAACGTTATGCTTATATTAAATAATATTGATAGAAACTCTTACAAATCTAAAGCTTTATATCAGTTACGACAAATAAATTATACAATGAAATTAAAGGTACTGAAATGCATGTAGGTAATGAATCCAGACCTGTTTGAATTTTCAGGACGTCCTGCCGAACCTATTATCGAATTCAACAAGCGGGAAATCCACTACCACAGGACGACCATGAGGGCAGACGTACGGCGTAGATGTGGCAAACAAATCCTCTACCAATCTACGCATTTCGATTGCTGAAAGCTTATGACCGGACTTGATTGCAGCCTTACATCCAAACGATGCAGCCAAATTATCGCGTTTATCCGAATGCCTGATTTGCTGATATTCTTCGAATTGAACGAGAATTTCCTTCAATGCACTTTCTTCTTCGCCGGAATGAACATCAAGTGGAACACCTCGGATTTCTATAATCATGCCCTCTATAGTAAAGTCAAATCCCAACAACATCAGATCATCTTCAATCTCTTTGATTAGTGATTGTTCAGATGTACTGAGCTCAATTTTTACCGGAAATAGCAGATGCTGACCATACGTAAATTGTTTGTTCATAGCCTTTAACGCACGTTCGTAAAGAATTCGTTCATGCGCATTATGCTGATCGATAATCATCACGCCTTTATCAGTCTGCACAAATATATACTTGTTGTGTAATTGCCATACAGTGATTTCAGGTTGCGATTCAAGATCGGAATTTTGCTCTTTTGCTTCGGATGCAACCGGATTCTCATTACCAAATAAAGCTTCGAATGCAGATTGATGCGTGGGAGTAAATGTGTGCAAGGTTTTCTGCAACAGATTCTGTGAATAATCTGACGTTTTTTGTCCGGAAAAAAGCGAAGGAGTCGATTGTAGCGAGTATTGCTTCGGTGTAGATATGGAATTAATAATTTCACCGGTCAGTCGATTGACGAGAAGAACATCATTGGGAGTAGAACTCGGCGACAATTGCATTTTTTCGAAAGGTGACTGTGCTACTTGTTCTCGGAAATGCACTTCACGCGTTAAATTACTGCGTTGCAGAGCTTCACTAACTCCTTGAGAAAGAGCGTTATACACCATACGCTCATCGTCGAATTTTACTTCGTGTTTCTGCGGGTGCACATTCACATCTACTTTTTCATGGTCAATTTCAATATTAATCACAAAGAATGGATGCGAATTTTTGTCAAGTAAATGTTCAAATGGAAAGAAAACGGCATGAGAAAGCGATCGACTCGAAATTGAACGACCATTCAGATAAAAATACTGACCGGTTCTTGACTGCTTTGCCATAGATGGCTGACCGATGTAACCGGTAATTTTCACCAGTGGCGCGCTAAAATCGACCTTTATGAGCTGTGATGCTGATTTTTCACCCATGAGTGCAATGATGCGATGTTCCAAATCAGACGGCTTCACATCGAATACCAACGCATCGGCATCAAAAAAGGTAAACCGAACATTCGGACGAGAAAGCGCGAACTTCAGCATTGTTTCGGAGATATGGCGGAATTCGGTGAGGTCTGAACGGAGGAATTTCTTGCGGGCAGGTACGTTGTAGAATAAATTTCGAACGAAAATTTGGGTGCCTGTTTCTGTTTTAAATGGTTCAATACTATCCTCTTTGAGCGGTTCGGCGGTCAGCTTCCATCCAAATTCATCGGTTTCTTGCCGCGTACGAATTTCCAAATGTGCAATCGCCCCAATGGACGCGAGGGCTTCACCCCGAAAGCCGAGTGTCATGATACGTTCGAGGTCTTGGACGGTCATGATCTTACTCGTCGCATGGCGTTTGGTAGCAAGAGACAAGTCTTCCCTACTCATCCCCGAACCATTATCTACTATATGAATCAGTTGTTTACCGGCACCACGTACGATGACTGA
Organism: Ignavibacteria bacterium; assembly: GCA_016720145.1. Classification (GTDB taxonomy): domain Bacteria; phylum Bacteroidota; class Ignavibacteria; order Kapaibacteriales; family UBA961; genus JADJXV01. The sequence goes on from JADJXV010000003.1 coordinate 298,780, forward strand.
AATTTGGGTAGCGCCGGCATCGAGTGAATTTTCGACGAGCTCTTTGACGACAGATTCAGGACGCTGTACGACTTCTCCGGCTGCAATTTGATTGGCTATAAACTCGGGTAAAATGTGTATCGTTTTGTTCATACTTTAGTAGAATCTCCATTAATTTCAGGTAGTTTTCTAAATTTACTAACCAAAGAATAAATGATAATTCCGGTGAGCATTACAAACATACTGAGACTCGGCATCAGGAAAGAAGATGACAGCTGAACAGGAAAGATGGAATTGGAATAGCATGTAACGATAAAAGTCATAATCAACAGGAAATTTATCATTAATCCCCAATGTTTGAATGCGTTATCGAACCATTGATAGGTATGTTCTGCTCGGTGTGGAGAGAGCCAATATTCTTTATTTGGCAGGTTTATCATCGAAATTGGGAGCTTACGTATAATGATAGGAATTCCAAAGAATAACCCATTCATACCAATAATTAACATACTAAAAAGTAGAAAGAATGTACCTTTATGCTGCCAACCATCCGGCTCACCACTAAAATTGAAATGCACAGCTATATTCTCCGGAAGTATTGGATAAAAATACACCATACTCGCTGCAAATACTATATAAAGTACAACTAAAAATATCGTCTTAAATCTTTTGATGTTTTCTCCCTTTCACGGCTGACAATAAAACTCTTTTAAATCCATAAAATACTGGACATTCTGGATAGCGGATTCGTAGTAATTCTCTATAAGTATCTAAAAATTGAGTTCCTATCTCCGGTGAAAGTTGTGATAAATATGGTACTAACAGCGTACCTTTTGTCCACTCGACCATCGCATCCGAATTTTCGAGAACATGAGGATATACTTTGACCATGACATTTAATTCGACGCCACCTAACGAATAGAGTATTTCAGCATACTTCTCGGGTGGGAGCATCCATCCTAATCGATTCGTAGGATTGTTGTCATTTTGTGGAAAATACTCAGCAAATTCAACAGTTGCAAGTTGATACGCTAATTGATGAGTATAGTGATCGTTATTATATGGCATCTGCACAAGAAATTGTCCACCGGGTAAAAGATGTTCCCATAGTTTTTTGAAAAGCTGTTCATGATTTTCACACCAATGAAGAGCGGCATTCGAGAATATCACATCATAATCTCCTTCTATTTCTTCAATAGATGCTAGCCCGTAAGTCAGTCCATGGCGTTCGTATTGCATTGATTGAGCAAGCATTTCAGGTGAATTGTCAATGCCGAGTACATTGCTCCCGGGTAACAAATCTGCCAAGCGTTTGGTATGCTCGCCTGTTCCGCATCCAAGGTCTATCACCTCTACATTCGGACGAATTCGCAGCATAGACAGCACGTCTAGCACCGGAGCTGTGCGTTCGTATTTAAATTTATCGTATTGGTCGGGATTCCAGGACATAATGATAGATAATTAAACTAATTAGAATCGCTTGGTTTTCAATATAGAAGTTCGTTTTTTATCAAAAATACGAAAGTTATTTTGCCGAACAGGTCTACTTTCGTTCCTACATTTTGTTTTTCGATTATAATTTTTATTGCCTTTTCTTTCACTCCTGACATTGAGTTGTCAGTACGGTACCGTAATTTTGCCCCATTATTGCATAGGATATGCAGTAAAGCATGTAGATTTTTCTGATAACAATTTAACTTAGGAGACCTGCCAATGCAAACACCTACTTTTCGAGAAATGGGAGCAAAAAAATTAATTGGATGCTCTATTTATACTTCCGGCACAAAGTCGGATTTTCCGGAGATTTGGGATGTATTTATCAAGCGAATGGATGAAATTCCACATGCTCTCAAGTCAGAGACTTCGTATGCTGTGGAGTTTTTGGGACAGGAATTTCACACAGAAGGTAAATGGTTTTATATGCCATGTATAGAGGTTACGGAGTTTGATGAAATACCTATTCTCATGGTAGCCAAGACTATTCCTGCGGCACGATATGCAGTATTTACCCATACCGGTGATATTTCCGGTGTTCATGAATTATATACATTTGTTTTTAAAGAGTGGCTACCAAATTCAGAATTCGAAATGGCTTTTGACTTTAATTTAGAGCTGTATGATGAGAGATTTTTAGGGGTTGATAATCCGGAATCACAACTTGAGATATTAGTACCGGTTCGATCAAAATCTGTCTAAATCTAATCACTCTATTTCAATACATTCCAACATATTACTTACTTTAGTGAATTCATATTTTTTAATTCTATTTACTTACATCTATGGCTACTTTATCCCCTTATCTCAACTTCAACGGCAATACCGAGGAAGCGTTTAATTTCTATAAATCAGTTTTTGGCGGTGAGTTCGCAATTCTTTCACGATTCAAAGATATGCCGAGTAATCCCGGTACGCCCGCGATGTCGGAGATTGACAGTGAGAAAATATTACATATAGCATTACCAATCAGTCCGGGGCACGTGATTATGGGAACAGATGCTTTAGAATCATTTGGGCAGGTTCTCACATTTGGTGATAATTTTTCAATTTCAGTTTCCGTTGACAGTGAAGCCGAAGCTGATCGAATTTTTGCCGGGCTTTCTGCTGATGGCAAAATTGAAATGCCCCTTGAAAAAACTTTTTGGGGAGCGTATTTTGGAATGTGCAAAGACAAATTCAACGTACAATGGATGGTGAATTATGATTATAAGTAATTGTAATTTAAGTATGTAAAGAAATTGCCATTACTTTTCTAATTGATACTATTACAACGAAAACTAAACTCATAAACAGTAAATAATATTCTTCTGTTTATTTATATAATTTCATTTATTTATGGAAAAAATTACTCCCTCAAATTCTCAAAAAATCTTCCCTTATCTTTGGTTCAACGGTAATCTTGAAGAAGCTGTTCGCTTTTATACTTCTACCTTTAGCAATTCTAGAATCCTATCCATGAATATTATCCCTGAAAATATCTCGATGGCTACTTTTGAGCTTGAGGGGTTGCAATTCATGGCGTTAGATGGCGGTCCGTACTATGCCTTTTCCCCTGCTGTTTCATTTTACATTCATTGCGACACGCAGGATGAAATCGACAACTTTTGGAACGCGTTTATCGATGGCGGTGGGCAAGAATTACAATGTGGCTGGCTGACTGATAAATTTGGTGTTACCTGGCAGATAATTCCGTCAATTTTAGGAAAACTCATGACTGACCCTGATACTGAACGATCTAATCGTGTCGTGCAGGCAATGCTGAAAATGAAAAAAATAATTATAGCAGACCTGTTGCAAGCGCATGAAAATTAATCATGTTAGACTATTACGAATGAACGCAAACTATTACAAGTGAATCCAAACTATGCCGACTTCTTCATATTCTCAAAAGCTATCAAACATTTATTCAATAGTCAAAGATTCACTCAGTAGTGAGGAAAGAGATTATACACAAGGGAGTATTCGGACGGCGGTGTTTTTATTAGCAATTCCGATGATATTGGAATTGAGCTTAGAAGGGGTATTCGCTCTCGTTGATATATTTTTTGTGAGCAAGCTTGGTCCTAATGCAATTGCTACCGTAGGACTTACGGAATCGGTGATTACAATAGTCTATTCAATTGCAATAGGTTTAAGCGTTGCCTCCACAGCAATTGTAGCACGAAGAGTCGGCGAAAAAGACCCGGAAGCGGCCTCACTCGCCGGTGCACAATCGTTGATAGTTGCAGTAATTGTTACACTTGCGACGACACTAGTCGGTGTTGTATTTGCTGAGGATATTTTGTCAATGATGGGAGCAAGTGCTGATGTGGTTCGTGAGGGCACATCATTTACTCGTATTATGTTTGGCGGAAGTGCATCTATCATGTTCTTGTTTTTTATCAATGGCATTTTCCGAGGCGCCGGCAATGCTGCTATCGCTATGAAAAGCTTATGGGTTGCGAGTATAATTAATATCATACTTTGTCCAATATTCATTCATTTTTATGGACTTGCAGGAGCGGCAATTGCGACAGTCATAGGACGATCTTCAGGTGTTGCTTATCAGACATATCATCTATTTCGTGGCAGTGGAATCGTGAAATTCAAACGTCATCATTTCAAGATTCATAAGGAGATTATCGCATCGATAATTGCCATAGGTTGGCCTGCAACGTTTCAATTTATAATTGCAAGCGGAAGCTGGATTGTACTAGCGCGATTAGTTGCAGATACCGGTGGAACGGATGCTTCGGCAGGATATCAAATTGCTGTTCGGAACTTCGTTTTCTTTATTTTACCGGCTTGGGATTGAGCAATGCAGCCGCAACGTTAGTCGGTCAAAATCTAGGAGCAAACCAAATTGAACGAGCAGTACAAAGCGTGAAGCTTGCAGCCTTTTATAATAGTATTTTTATGGGATGTGTGATGTTTTTGTTTCTATTTGGAGCAAGTCCCATCATCTATTTCTTTACCCAAGATGAAGCAGTGGCTCAGTACGGCATACTGTCCTTACAAATTATCGGTTCAGGATATATATTTTACGGTATCGGAATGGTAATGACACAAGCGCTTAATGGAGCGGGAGATACGAGAACACCAACCATTATAAATTTTGTCGGATTTTGGCTATTTCAAATTCCACTTGCTTATTTCTTGGCAAAAGGACTAGATCTCCAATCGACAGGTGCCTTTATTGCGATTCCTGTCGCAGAGTCGTTCATCGGAATTGTAGCGTGGTACTACTTTACAAAAGGTAAATGGAAAACTTTGAAAATTTAATTCTAACTTTATAGTATTCAACTACTTTATACTTTTATGCGCAAATTAAAATTACAGATGCAGGTATCGATCGATGGTTTTGTCGCAGGACCAAACGGTGAAATGGATTGGATGACCTGGACTTGGGATGATGCACTCAAGAATTATGTGAGCGAATTGACTTCCGGAATCGACTGTATCGTCATGGGTACAAAGCTTGCTGATGGATTTATTCCCTATTGGGCAAAAGTAGCCGTTGATGATAGTAACCCCGAGCGTCCGTTTGGTGTGATTATGACTGACACACCCAAGGTAGTTTTTACACAAACACTTACCGATTGTCCGTGGGAAAACACCACGCTTGCGAGGGGTCCAATCGTCAATGAAATTAATAATCTCAAGGCGCAAGATGGTAAGGATATGATAACGTATGGAGGGGCAGGATTCGCATCGAGCTTGATACAGAACGACTTAATCGATGAATATCATCTTTTTATTAATCCGACAGCTATTGAAAGTGGACTGCCAATCTTTGCAAAGCTCGACCATAAACTGAACCTAAAGCTCGTGCATTCTATTGGCTTTGAGTGTGGAATCGTGGTGATGTGTTATAGGAATGAATAACATTAATTGATGTGTATTATATACCGCTTTTGACTTTTTAATATATATTTTATGTAGTTTCGTAACTTATTAATTGTAGTGCTATAAATTCAATATAAGATGCAAGCCAAGTAAATTGCTAAGCATCAGCCTCATATACACTTATAAATTTCTTTCAATTCTAATTATTGATACGTGGAAAAAACTGGCTTCATTGAAATAAGTATTACCGGCTCGAAGGGTAATATAGAACTTTCTCCCGATAATTATGATATTCGAGAGATAATATCTATCCTTGAAAACGCGGAAAAACTACTCTTTTCTGGTGAAAAACAAGTAAGACCTATTATAAGCTACAAAATTGAATCCGGCTCCGTTCGGCATATTTTCAAAACATCCATTCAGTATATTATAGGTTTTAATGCTGTAGTCGGTCAAATTAATCAAGTACAACACATTGATTTTCTTGATAGTTCTACAGCCAAGGCATTTGAATCAATCCAAGATGTAGCTACAAAACAAAACTATGTTTTCAGAATAAAAACGACTTTAGAGAATTCAAACGAAGTTATAATTGATAGCAGTACAAGTTTTTATCGATCAGAGGCAATTTGGGCAGATGCAGAGTTTTACTTTTATGGCAAAATCACCAATGCAGGCGGTAAAGACAAAGCGAATATTCATATTTTAACTGAAGAAATTCGGTACCGTAAGGATTCAAACGAAGATTAGCTTTTTGGAGCAATATTCTGAAAATTTACTGTATAAATCTTTTGGAATTCGAGCAAGTGGTAAGCAACACTCAGAAAACGGCGAAATCGATACTTCATCATTAGTATTTATTGAGTTAGTTAATTATCAACCCAAATACAATGAGGAATATTTAAACGATCTGATTGGAAAAGGATCGAATTCTTGGGCAAAAGTACCCGACAAAACTGCGTGGCTTAGACAAGTACGTGGAGGATATGATGCTTAATGGTGTGTTTTGTGATACAAGTTTTTTTATCAGACTTTTAGACAAGAATGATCCGCTCCATTCTAATGCGAAAAGCTACTTTAAGTACTTTACTCAAGGAGCTACACAGAATAATATTATGGTCTCCAAATACCTAGCTCTTTGACCATTGCGATACGCAGAATTATTGTGTTGGTGGAGAGAGTTTAAGAATTAACCACTAAGAAACCTCCAATTTATTGTAATCCATTCAATTTTCGGCGTAAACCTTGATCTATACGTTAATCTGTTATGGCCAAATAAGAAGCACACCTTTTCACTATAAAGAATTACTTTTTGAGAACAAAGGTAAATAATGAGAAAGCCAAAATAGTACTCTTTGTGCTACCTCCCTCGGGGGTTTGGCGGCCGGCCGGGGGAAAGGACTAGGAATATTCTCCTGAACGACACCAAGCTTCTTTGCACAAGTCAGACTGGTATGAAGAATCAGGCGGCGGTTAATCCGCGCAGAAGCTTGATATCTGTTCTTCTGCCAGGATAGTGTGGACAAGTTTCAAAAATTTACAACATTCATTCTCTCTTGTGAATTTATGGAAATACAAGACTTCCTCAAAATACTGAGGTTTGGCGGTATTGATACTTTCGATTCCAAACAATGAAAGGTATTTGAGTATTAGATTTATAACACTCGTCCAGTGAACTCTTCACTTGACGACCACCTGCCTTCCGTGTCTTGGGTTCTTCTTCTTCAAAAACATCGTCTTGAGCACGATGCTCATTCCATCGACTTTACAATCGACCTCTTCATCATTATCCGTCAGACGAATCTTCTTGATGACGGTGCCTTGCTTGAGATTCAGCGACGAACCTTTCACTTTCAGATCTTTGATTAACGTGACCGTATCACCTGTGACTAATACCTTGCCATTGCAGTCTTTTACGACTAATTCCTGATCATCCATTCCTACTCCTCTTTATTAAATATTAAATAATATACTTATGTGATTACGGCTTTGTGATTACGGCTTTGCAAGTCCGGCAAACAGTGCCAATACTTCATCGACATTCATCACGCCTTTATCGCCTACACCGTGTTCGCGAAGGGAGACCTGTCCATTTTCAGCTTCACGCTTACCGATAACTAATGCAAACGGGATTTTTTTCTGTTCGCTTTCGGCAATTTTTCGGTTAATTTTCTCTGCGCGGTCATCATATTTCACTCGATAACCGATTGCTTCTAATTGAGCGACCAATCCTGCAGCATACTCTTTTTGGTCATCGGATATTGGCAATACACTTACTTGCACTGGAGAGAGCCAGAATGGAAAATTCCCCGCGTAATGTTCGATCAAAATACTAAGAATCGTTCCATCGAACCAAACGGCGCACGGTGAATAATCACCGGCTTGTGTTTTTGATTATCAGCTCCCGTATATTCAAGTTCAAATCTGTCGGGCATTACATAATCCACCTGCACCGTACCAAGCTGCCATTTGCGACCGATAGCATCTTTGACGATAAAGTCGATTTTAGGTCCGTAGAACGCAGCTTCTCCTAAACCGATAAAGTATTCAAGTCCCATTTCATCGGCGACTTCCTTGATTTCTCGTTGGGAGCGTTCCCATAGTGCCAGGTCACCACCATATTTGTTGGGATTATCATCGCGGAAGGAGAGGCGTGTCGTTACGTCCATACCGAAGGTCTTAAAAACATAATTAGTTAGTTCGACCACTTCTTTGATTTCGTTCTTCAATTGATCGTGCATACAGTAGATATGTGCGTCATCTTGAGTGAAGCCACGAACGCGGGAGAGACCGTTTAATTCGCCGGACTGTTCGTACCGATACACAGTGCCGAACTCCGCCAAACGCACCGGCAAATCTCTATAACTTCTTGGTTTTGAAGAATATATCTGATGATGATGCGGACAGTTCATCGGCTTGAGCAAGTATTCTTCGTCATCGACAACGATAGGAGCGAACTGCGAGTCAGCGTAATATGGATAGTGACCTGATGTTTTATAGAGATTGAGATTCCCGATATGTGGTGTGATTACTTCCTGATAACCACGTTGTTTTTGGAGATTTCTAAGGAAGTCTTCGAGAGTTCGGCGTATAATTGTACCATTGGGTAGCCAAACTGGCAGTCCACCTCCAATTACCGGTGTAATTAAGAATAATTCTAATTCCTTACCAAGCTTGCGGTGGTCGGCGTTCGGCTTCTTCGCGGAGGTGGATGAACTCTTCGAGCTGTTCTTTTTTAGGGAAGGCAATGCCGTAGATACGAGTTAATTGTTTGCGTTTTTCATCTCCGCGCCAATATGCGCCGGCGATGGAGAGCAGTTTTGGGAATTTAATTGCGCCGGTAGAAGGCACATGTGTTCCACGACAAAGGTCAGTAAAGCCGCCTTGCTTGTAGAGGGTAATTTCACTTCCTTTGAGTCCGTCGAGGAGTTCTAGTTTATACTCATCCCCTTTTTCTGTGAAGTATTTAACGGCGTCTTCCCAGGAAATTTCGACGCGTTCGAAGGTAGAATTCTGCTTGACGAGTTCTTTCATCTTCGCTTCGATGACAGGCAAATCTTCAACGGAGAGCTTTTTTCCGTTCGGCAGGTCCACATCATAATAAAATCCATTTTCAATTGGTGGGCCGATACCGAATTTCACACCGGCATAGAGCGACTCAAGTGCTTCAGCCATAAGGTGGGCAGTGGAGTGCCAGAAAATCTGCTTGCCGTCATCATCATTAAACGTGACGATGCGGATGGAAGCATCGTTGAGAATTGGACGTGACAAATCATAAGGAACGTTATCGACGAAAATACCGAGAGACACGCGAGCGAGCCCTTCGGAGATAGACTTTGCGATATCCATACCGGATGTACCATCGGGGAATTGACGGATTGTTCCGTCGGGGAAAGTAATATTCATGTGATAATTATAGTATATAAGTTAAATTTTCAAAGGAATTGGTAAATGACTACATGAGCTAAGATATTAAGTAACTATGAGTTCATGCATACACTTGAAGTGACACATTCAAATTGTTCTATTATAATTTTCGTAAATAATTTACTATGATTGAATTTCAATATTTGTGTCAGAAAGGATAAAAATCAGTCTTTATAATGATGCTATTCTAACACGTTTATCCATTTTCAATTTCAGTAGAATCAGCTCAATTTAAAATTATGTTTGGGTATAATCAGATCTCTGATGTTTGAAATCTTATACCATCGATGGTAGTGCAAATCTTCTACATCACTTCAATAGTAGCTGTTGTTGTTTTTACAAATATAACCAATGCCTCATTAAAACTTTGTCAATGAAAGATAATATTCTACTTTTTACAACTCTGTAGAAACGTATTTTTTCGTAATTTGCCTGAAAATAATTTCAAATTCGGATAGTAATGTTTTGCTCGTAAAAAAGAATTCGATAAAATCCTGCTTGTGAAAAACAATCAAACCGAAAAACTATATTATTCTATTAGCGATGTCAGTCAGATAATTGACGAAGAACAGTATGTTCTGCGCTATTGGGAGCGTGAATTCTCTGCAATTAAGCCGCGTAAAAACAGCGCAGGTAATCGAGCTTATACTGCCAAAGACGTGGCAATTATCTTGAAAATACGCAGTATGCTTAGGGATGAACTACTCACTATTCAGGGTGCAAAAGATGCACTGCGATCTGTTAATTTGGAATCTATTGAAGAGTATAAACCAGTCCCAACAAGCAAGAATGAAGATTATAATACCGTAATTAACGGCAGCAAACGCAAATTACGTTCGGTGGTAACGCCAGGTATTTCATCGCATCAATCGACTGATACAGTTACATTGCATCGGCAAGATGTCTTGGACCTCTGCCAACTGTTAAAAGACATGTCACTTATCATTAACTATATGTAACATAATACCCTACAGTGTTCATGTTATATCTGGATTATCTTGGATTTCAATTGTTTGGATCACAATATTCAACTTGTAGAATCAATATCATATAGAATCAATATCAAATAGATTCAATATCCTTTAGAATCAATATCATAACGTATAGAGTTGCTCTCATCTGTTCTAAATTTCTATACTATTCAGCTCGATTTTATTCAACGTTTTTTTAATCTTAATGTGAGGTAAGTGTCTATGAAAATTCTCCGTTGGCAAGGCATAGTATGTATGCTGGTGATAATTCAGGCAGCCGCCGGCTACCTGCAAGCACAGCGTATGTACGAAATGAAAACTCTCGGGAAACACTCTGATGAGGTGCTCGGCGTATTTGTGAATGAAAACAACACAAAATTTGCTACTTGTAGCATAGATGAAACGATAAAATTATGGAGTCTTCCTGAGGGGAAAGAACTCAAAACCTTAACGGGACACGTAGGTCAAGTTAATAACATTTCATTTTCAGGGAATGGAAAATTACTTGCAAGTGCAAGCAGTGACAGAACAGTACGTATCTGGGATGTCGAATCCGGCAAACAAAAATCAATTCTCAATGGTCATACCGCTGAAGTAATTGGGGTATATTTCAGCCAAGATGCAAATAGTACTTTTTTAGCAAGTACGAGCTTTGACCAAACCGTCAAATTGTGGGATACAAAATTACAAAGTGAAGTGAAAACACTTCGAGGTCATACTATGCAAGCCAATAACGTTGCGTATAGTTATGACGGTAAATATCTTGCTTCCTGCAGTGATGATAAGACAATCAAAATCTGGTCAACGGATATTTCTTCGAAAGATCCTATCCTCACACTGACAGGTCATAATTCACATGTACTTACTGCATTATATAGTTTCGACTCCAAGCTACTGGCATCAGCCGACCAAGACGGTACTATTAAAATTTGGAAAATGCCTTCAGGTGAACTAGTCCGCACAATTAATGCTCACTCAGATTTAGTACAAGATGTATCTTTTGCTGCTGATAATCAAACATTAGTAAGCGCTAGCTTGGATAAGTCGGTCAAGCTATGGAACGTCAATACCGGTGAAAATTTAATGACAATGGATGTAGGCGTAGAAGTTTGGTCGGTGGATCTTACAAGCAATGCGCGCACTATTATTATCGGTTGCGCCGACGGCTCCGTTCGTATGTTATCCGAAACAGTTAAAGGCAAAATGCCGAAAAAGGGAGGTAAATAATTATGACGACAACTAAAATATATAAATATGCTGCAGCGGTAGTATTTGCTGCTTTAATGACAGTCCCGACAATTGCTTTTGCTCAAATCGGAACGGTAATTACCGTAGCCGGCAATGTACTCGATGAAGTGACTCGTAATCCGGTAATGGTGAATGTCGTTTTTAGCGACGAAACGGGTACCAGAGCTGGTTCTTCCCGCAGTAACTCTAAAGATGGATCATACTTAGTAACTGGTCTTAAACCCGGAAAAAAATACAAAGTACGCCTCGAGCAATCTGAGTATTTCCAGGCTGAATATGAAATCGCTCTCCCTAATACAGGAAAATATGCTGAAATATCACGTGATTTTTTGGTAAAGCCACTCGTAAAAGGAACAAAATTCCCAGCTCGTAATACACCTTTTGATCTTAAAAAATCTAAACTTCGTATTGGAGCAAATGATATTCTTGATGATTTCAAGCGTTCACTTCTTATCAATCCTAATGTAAACATTGAAATTCAATGTTTTCCGGATAATGATGACGACAAAGCAGTAAATACAAAGCTCACACAAGACAGATGTAATGCATTACGTGAATACTTTGCCAAAGCTGGAATTTCTGACAAACGTTTATCCGTGAAGCCATCGGATACAGTCGATTCAATGAATCCTCCTCCGATTCAAAGCCGCCAAGGTAAAAGATATGTAGGTTCAACGTATTTCGTAGTTACGAAGTTTTAATATTTCAACTATAGATGATGACATAAAAGGAGTGGTTTTCCACTCCTTTTTTATATGTAAATGGGATTTCTGTCTCTCCTTACCGTACTTACCTTCCACCCAATCAGCGCACAAGTACTGAAAAGCAAGTGCGCAGAATGCCAGTTGCCGACAGCCCATAGTATTAGTGATACGGTCATGGATGTACAATTTCGAGATAAAACATTGTTATCAAATTGTGTATCCGTCAAGCGGGAAATGATTGAAATTAATGGAAGTAAACAACAAGCTCTCCGACTGCGTTTCCTGAAAAACAGCACGTGTAGCGATACGATAGTGATGGCTCATCAGGTTGAGTATATCTCCACAGGAAGTCTCGGGTTGGACGGTAATCCCTTCACCCTGCAAGTCTTACCTGCTCGAGAATTCCTATCTACGCTCGATACAAACGATATTCCGGCAAGCTTTGTAGAGCTCACCGGCAATCTCGGCTATGGCGGTAGTGATGAATCCTCACGATCTATTGGATTCGGAAGTATGTATTATGGCGGCGAACTCCTCATCGCACCCTTCGGCACATTCCTCGGACGGAAATTCTCCCTTGCTCTTGGTGGTGGTGCTTTTCTCGAAGGTGGTAGAATGCGCTTTCCTGCAATAGGACATCTACGATATACTCTTCTCGGTGAAGCACATTATGAGACCGTCTATGAATTCGTGCCGTCAGCATGCCAATTCGGAACGTCTGACGGTAAGCATATAGAGCCCGGATCGGGTTATACCGAAGTCCAATCACCGACTGTAACGGACTCTTCTGTCTATTTTTACCGAAAAAACAGTATTGTTCAGGATGATTTCCGACCCTATCTCTTTGTAGAAGGCGGAGTAGTCTTTAATAGTTCATTCGAAGGAAACGGAAGCAAGCCTTCTATTAATCCGGATGATTACGGTCAATTTCTCCTCGGTGGAGGTATCGGACTCCCCTTTGCAACTATCTTTACTGCTTCACTTGGATACCGATATATGCGCCTCAATCTCCGCACACCATGCCTCACCTGTCCGCCTGCACCAAATGGTAATCCCGATGAATTCTATGTCGTCAATACTAATTCAGTCCATAGTATTCTCCTCAAGGTCGGTCTTCACTTTGATTGGTAGTCTTGTGCAGTATTCATTCATATTGTCTAAAAATTTCGTCGAACTTTAATCTCAATTACCATGATTACTTCTTACTATTCTGCCATGCATACAAAAAATAATCTTCTGCAACTCATTACATTCTTAACACTTGTCGTATGCTTCGGATGTCAGCAGGCAACAGAGCCGACAGACATAGTCGTTGGGAATGGATTTGAAGTGACAGTCAGAGTGCAAGACCAATCAGGTCAGCCTCTCCAAGGCGTGCGCGTACAATGGGCGTTGCTCGGTACAGCAAAACAGATAGATTTCACGACCATGTCACCCGCCGGTAATGATGGTGAATTCTCTGCAGTACTGCCCGTCCCGGTCTCTAATGACAGCGCACTTGTCGTTATTCGTACCGATATTCCAACCGGCAGTGCCGGACTCGAATTCAAAGGGAATCAAACGAACGGTGACTTCCGCCTCGATACAATTCGTGTCTGTCGCAATGCCACAATTGATATTACACTTTCACGACGAGTAATCGTAAGTCGATGTGGCTCATTGTCTTGTTCACCGGTGAATCTCCTTTGCGAATTTCCCGATATCACCACTGACTCTTCTTGCACATCAGAATACGTCAATTCCACCAACGAAACTCTAACCCTCACTCAGGTATCGCTTGCAATTCCATTTGTGACCACTAGTATCAAGGTCAATGGAATTGTTGTCGCCCAACCGGCGACCGTGCCGAACGGTGCACGATTCCAAGTGTGTTATTACTTTACGCCAAATTCAACAGCAGCATTAAGTCGCGATCAATTTACCGTGAATCTTGTCGCCTCATCGCCGACGAATCCTTCGTGTCTCACTTGCAGCTTTACTCTCACAACCGAAACCCGTAAAAAAGAAGATTGTGACTGTCCACAAGTAATTAAACCTATTGATTTTCCAACAGATACCACCAAACGTGTCGAAGTCTGTATCGGTAATGATTCTACAGTTGACATTCCTATTGGATTTACAAATGACAATCGCGCCGCCGGATGTGATATAGAGTTTACTCTCGTTTCTCCGGGTACATCTCAGGAGTTTGAAGTAATTTCCGCTAATAATTCCCTACCGACGAGTGTACGAATATCTCCCGGGTCTTCTTTTGGAAAGCTTTCGGTGCGATTTAGTCCATCCCAAAACATCCCATACAGTTATGACATTCGTTACTCGATGAGAATTATCCAATCGAACGGTACAGTCAAGCAATGTCCTAACGAATTATTGGTTCGGTTTAGAGGTTCTGCCGGTATGCCATCATGCAGAATTGACACCACGACATCGTCAATTTTCCTCTCTCCAGCCAAGAAAGTGCTTGATACACTTAAGAATTGCGTCGATGTGGATTTGCCTCAAAATGCTCGCACATTACGAGTGATAAATACCGGCAAATGTGAAGTGAATATGACGGCTGCATTCAACTCGACAGTATTTTCAGCATCGCCATCTTCTATGCTTGTTGACGCAGGTGACACAGCAATCTTTACACTGAAGTTTCTCCCGAAAGCGAGTGATGTGTGGAGTGGTGGACGAGGAAATATCCCGGGGAAAATTAACTTTAATTCGCTGCTCACCATCGGCGGTTGTGTAACTCAATTATATACTATTCAAGGACTTGCCGATACTGCTTGTAATTACTCGCTCTATCAGTGTATGCACAAATGGTCAGAAACATTGGGTAAATGGTTCGAAGTGATCCAAATGGATCGCAACAACAACATCATTACCTACAAAAACAATCCAGCTATAACTACTGACCGCGATATCTTCATTGATAATATTAACGTTGGCGCTCTGACAACGATTCTCAATTCAGACTTCGCACATTGGGCTGTTGTCGATAATCATCCAAGCGCTTTTGCCGGAGAGACCGCTTGTAGCTTCGGTGCTAAGTATATCAATTCGTGTGATGCAGCCGCACCGACAGGACAGATTCCCGTGAAATTATGGGATGTGATATCGTTTACTCTTAATTATACCGACGGACGCCAATTTTGCGGGATTATATGGATTGTCGATATACGCAATGACACCCAAAGCGGTGCCGGTGTTCCGACGGCGTGCATGCAGATATGTTATCCGTTGTAATTCGTAATTTGTTCTATTCTATTGACATATAACATAAAATTTCTTACATATAGCATGATTTTACTTTTACTTTAATCGCAGGAATTTGTATGATTCGGAAATACTTTTGTCATGCTTGTGTTGTGATACTGATGTCTATGTGCCTTGAGCAAAACGCAATCGCACAACCTCAACCTTATACTAGTCTTAATTCGAGGCAAGATGATTATGCAGTGGCTTTTCGCACGGTGCAGAATCGTACTGAACTCTGGGTCACGACCTCACGTGGAAAAGATTCGGCGTCGAAACGTTCCCGGAAAATCATGATGGCGCCCGTCACTGCCTCCGGTGTGGGTGAATTCACTGCTCTTCCGTTTCCAATCAATCAATCGCAGTCGGGGAAAAGTTCAGGGATCGAACTCGACGGCTGCCCGATATTTTCCCAATGCGATGGCTCTTATGGTATCATGGTGTCCAATCGCCTGCTCCCTAATAACAAAAGCGCCGGCAATGACTTATATGAAATCATAGCATCAGCTTCCGGTGAATGGAGCATCAAGCGACTCGATGATGTAAACTCTGAATTTTGGGATGATACTCCTGCTCTATCTCCGGACGGTAAATTCCTCTATTTTGCCTCCGACCGACGTTCACCGGGCAAACGTAAAACGGATGTATTTGTATCAAGTCGTACCGGTAGTGGTTGGAGCGTTCCTGTAGCTTTAGATATTATTAATACCTCCGAATTTTCTGAACAAACTCCGTTCGTAAGTGGTGACGGGTACTTGTATTACGCTACCAATAAAAGTGGAGATTATGATATATGGCGTACGCGTATCGATCGATCGACAGGTATGCCGGTTGGTGGAGCTTCTATCCTTGATATGCCTGATGTGAACAAGCCGGGAAGTGACGAAGGTCAGCCCTTCTATTCGCCAAGCGGTGAATGGTTTTTATTTACTTCTAATCGTTCGGGTACGAAAATTAACAAGGACTTTGATGTATTTTCCATTCATATTCCTCAGCAGGATGATACATTGCAAATCACTGTCCTGCTCCGCACTCAGAAAGTATTGCAGAATGGTGAATTCGAGGATATTACCGAACCTCAAGCAACTCGAGTGTTTGCTAAAGATAATTCAGGCAATCAAATGATACAAGCTTCTAATAATAAAGGTCTTGCACAATTTATTATACCACGAGTAGCTACAAACGAACCTGCTTTTGATCGTAGGGTACGTTCAATTGTCGTACGTGCGCATGAGAAAAATCCCGATAAGCAAATATCATCGGTTGATACCCTTTTATACGATGGCTTTTGCCGGCTTCCACTCACCCATACTCTAATAATCTGGGACACAGCTACGTATTTTACGACCGGCTGCAGACAAGATTTCCCAATTGTCAATGTGCAGTTTTTTGTGTCAGCATATTGGTGCCCAACTACGTTGCAATTCCAAAAATACACGCCGTGCGGTTCAATTTTACAACGTCCTGATTGCAAAGTATCTGAAATTGCTAAGCCAACCCTTCAATGCGAAAGTAATGATGTCTATAGTTATAAATTACGCTATGTCGAGCCGACGGTAGAAGTGAGCCGTCAATACGGACTTTGCGCCGATCTCAACGAAGCCAAGCAACACGGCGAAGAATACGCAATGAAAGTCGATTCGGCAGTGTCGAAGTTTGTCGAAAATATGGAGATCGCGCTTCGTCAGCCATGCGTCTTGCGGGCAATTCGCGCAAAAAAACCGGTGACGATTGAGGTTGTCGGATGGACTGACCCACGCTCGATTGATGGACGATGTATTTATACCGGACGGGATATTAACCTGATGACGAGTTTTGTGAAGATACAGGAGTCCGAACAGAAACCCTATATCTCCGGTGGGATTCTCCGCTCGGGAACAGCTTTTTCAAAGTCAGGCGCCGGTGGCAATCAAATGCTGAGCGACCTTCGTGCTTATTATACAGCAGCTATGCTTGATACATTATGGCAGGAACGTATTCCTGAATATAAGTCATTGAGAAAGCAGAGTGGAGCGTTGAGCTTGATTGCAATCGGCAAGGCAGTCTCTCTCGAACGTAACGCTACTTATGGACAACAGCGGTCGGTGAATGTGAGAATCATTGCCGAGGATGATAACGAAGTCAAAGGCAGTAAAAAAATTCCTCTGCCGAGTTCATCAGTGGTGGTTTGTGGTGAAGATTGTATCCGCACACAAGCATATAATTCTGAAGAGAAAATACCAACGACAAAAGTAGAGAATAGAATTTCAACGCCAATCACTCAGCCAATCGAGACGCGAGCGAACATTAGTGATCGGGCTACAAATTGCTATTCTATTCTATTTCATACATTTACATCCGAAGCTGATGCAATAAAACTTCAAAAAGAGATCCAAAGTCAGAAGTTTAATTATGTTCGCATACTCACTTCACCGTCCGGGAATGGCGGGAAAAATTACCGGGTATTGTCTGACTGCTACGACACCAACGACTCAGCCGAACTCGTCAAACGAGAGCTCGCTCCTATGTTTCAAGCGCTGAGTGTGAAGTGTAAGCCGATGATTGTGCAGGAGTAAGGTGGGCGGCACGCTGATGCCGCAGATTTTCTATGATATTCGTGGATGGATTCCAAATTGTTTTGTGGGATTTGTAAATGTCGTAGGGGCGAATTGCATTCGCTCCTGTCGTGCTGATGTTCGGGTAAGTGCAATTCTAATGTTGTGAGCATAACATGAGTTCGGCTTATCGATCTATACTACTATTAAAGGATATAAGTAAGTTAGATCGAAAATTACATACTGTAACCTACACCATCCCTGAAAGGGATGAACATCAATAGCCACCGATGAAATCGGTGGAGAAATGCAGCCCTTCCTCCATCAAACCCCGAAGGGGTTTAATTTCGGTATAATCGTTATTAAACCCCTTCAGGGTTTGAAGGTTGCTCGTTTATGTCCCCCGCATTTCATGCGGGGCTATTGAAATTGAAGCCCATTCGGGCTTCTCGAATGTGTCGATTTTGTTATCTCGAACTCACGCTCCTCACTCATCCATTCTACATTTCAACAAAAACACTCGGTTGCGAATCTTACCCAAGGTCTGATATTCGCCGTTTCTCCAGCTATAGCGGGGAATGTCCACCGCATCGACCATCCGTCCGGCGTATGAATAGCTTTTTTCGAATTCACGAACAACCATTCCTGTGGAAGTGGCTACACAGTATGTACTTCCGCGTGGCATGACCGCACAGGGTTGATTGAGATTGATGGCTGCGTTCTGCACATATTTCTTACCATTGAAGGAGATAAAAAACTCGGTATCGAACCCGCAATACACAAATTCCGAACCGTCGTGTGTGAAAAACGGCTTGGACGTCTCTTTACCTCCATCGTATTCAGTACGGTTAAGCACGAGATGCGCCACTGAATTCACCACCCCGCGAAAACCCATCAATGCTGCATACGGATGCAACACGAGATTCGTAATTGCATCATAGCGCTTGCTTTCGAGAGGTTCGTAATATTCATCGGAGTAGAGATATGCTTGCGCGCTTTGTGGTTGGGTACATACTGCTGCTGCTACGGTGCCTGTTGGATTAATCGTGAGTTCGGTTACTGCTTCGCAAACTCCGGAAATCGCCTCACTTCCACGATACACTTTCCACTGTGTACCTTGGCGAGCTGCATAGAATGTGGTGCCGTCATACCAGAATCCGCCCAGCTTGATTTCGTCAAATTGCTGACTCTCACCGACAGTCGTATAGATATATTGTCCACCGATGCGGCCGATGACACATGCTAACTGAGTACCATCGGGGCTAATGAAAAAGTCTCCGAGTCGCTGTTGAATTCGATATGTTTTTCCTTTAAATACAACGACTTCATTCGTTCCTTCCATATATGAATACACCATTTCACCTGACTGCCCGAACGCAATTTCACCAATATCAGTACATTCTATCGGGATTACAGAGTCAGCGGTCAGGAGTTGCCAGCCGGTGACCGAACGCACAAATGCAGCCCAACCAATACTATTGGGTGAGAAAACAGGAATTCTCAGGTCTTCATAATTTTTGGGGGAAGGTTCGCCATCGATAATCAAACTATATGCACCTGAAAACGGCTTCGTAATTGCCCACCAGTGATCCGTGGTGTCGAGAGCGCAAAGAACAACAGAGTCTGCGCCGTCGAGGATCATTTCATCGCGGCAATTATCGGCTTTTGCAGAAGTAATTACTAATAAAATAAACAATATACCGAGAACTAATTTCACAATCATGCGATTAATGTACTCTATTTTTTTGATTACAATTCTAAATTTTGCGGTAAATGAAGAGTGACCGACGTACCGGTTGGTTGATTGCTATCATTATACATATCTTCCACCTCCACCCACAGCTTCATACCACTTGTTTCGGTGAGCAACGCGAGGCGTTCATCGATAAGAGCCATGCCGGATGAACGGTGTTTATTCTGTTCAAAGTCTTTTTTTTCGCTGCTTGCTTTTCGTCCTATACCGTCATCTTGAATATTGCACACGATATATTCATTTTCCGATGGAGTGATGGTAACTATTACTTTTCCTCCAGACTTACGTGGGAGTATTCCATGCCAAATAGCATTCTCAATATAGGGCTGAATAAGCATCGGCGGGATGAGAATTGTTGTTGGGAGACTGGGATCAATGATGACATCGTATGTGAATTTATCGCCGAATCGTAGCTTTTCGAGCTCAAGATAGAGAGAAATTGTTTCAATTTCATCACCAAGCGGCACGCTTGTATAGCGACTATTCTCCATAATAAGTCGCATCAAACGGGCGAATTTTGAGAGGAAGCGATTGGCGTGTTCGGTATCGGATTTGGTGAGAAAATGCTGTATCGAATTAAGCGCGTTGAACATAAAATGCGGATTAATCTGCGCGCGAAGGGTTTTATGTTCGGACTGGAGGAGTTTTCTCCGTAATTCTTCCTTTTCCTTTTCAGCTTTTTGACTGCTAAATCTCATTTCAAGCAGGAGAATTGACGATTGTTGCGCTTGATGATTCACTTCCCTGCTTATATGATTATATAGCTTGAAGTGATGAAGTGCACTTTTAGGATCTCCTTGGTCTTCATATACTTCCGAAAGTACTTTATGGATATCTGCTTGGGCGTCGCGTCCACCGTATTCTTCGGCAAAGACGAGTGCCTGTACAAGAGTTTCGAGGGCATTATCGTAGTCTTTTAGTTGGAAAAATAACTTCCCCATGTGTGTGAGCATGAGAGTGTAATTTTGTTTATCCGTAAGAGGTTCAATCACTTCCAACGCTTTTTTGTGGAATTCAAATGAAAGTTCTTGATTGCCGAGCGACTCATGAATCACACCAATATTACCGAGTGCGAGAGCTACTTGTGAAGAATTTCCTTCACTTTGAGCAATTTCTAAACTTTGTCCCTGATACTCGAGTGCTTTTTCATATTCGCCGAGGTGGCGATACTCCTCGCCTATATTTCCGAGTGAAGATGCAATTGCTAGTCTGTCGTTTAATTCTCTGCGGATGACAAGTGAACGTGAATAATAATCGAGCGCTTTTTCGTGGTCATTTATACGTGTGTAGAGAGTGCCAAGATTATTAAGCTGTTTATGGAGAATGGCAGGTTCGTTTACTTCCTCTGCGAGCGATATCGCCTGTAAATAATAATAGAGAGCGATATCATTATTACTGGTGTCAAAATAGATATGTCCTATGTTACCAAGTGCGAGGAGTTCACCGTGTTTTGAACTTATCTCACGACTGACATTCAACGCTTCTTGTTGATTTTCTAATGCCTTATCTATTTTTCCGTTTTTACGATTCAGCACACCGAGCCAGCCCAATAATTGTGACAACGACAATCGATCACCGATTTCACGATAAATAGCAATTGCGCGTTCGCAGTATGGAATAGCATCAGAATACTTCGTTTGCATCATTGAGAGATTGGTAATCATTCGGCAGGCGGCGGCGGTGGATGGCAGGTCAAGAATTGCACTTGAAAGTTCGAGGGCGAGTTGCGCATTCTTCATAGCTTCCAAGGGGTTGGAATGCATGAGGTTTTCTGCCTGAACAAGTAATTCCTGACTCGTAAGTTGCATACTATTCAAAAAATGAATAAGTTTTTTCTGCAAAATACCTCTCTCATGTTTTCCCGCAAAGAATATTTTCAAGTGATTGGAGAATTTCAACATAATCATAGTCTTTGGATAAGGAATTTGGAGATGATTTTCTGAAAGCTAATCGCTTTAGACCTGACAGGTTGAAGAAAACCTGTCAGGTCGGTTCTGCGCTTACTTTAGACCTGACAGGTTGAAGAAAACATGTCAGGTCGGTTCTGCTCTTACTTTAGACCTGACAGGTTGAAGAAAACCTGTCAGGTCGGTTCTCGCTACTTTAGACCTGACAGGTTGAAGAAAACCTGTCAGGTCGGGATGATCTGTTTTAGACCTGACAGGGTTTTTCTGAACCTGTTAGGTCTCGACGGTGCTATCTTTAGACCTGACAGGTTGAAGAAAAACTGTCAGGTCGGGAGGATCTGTTTTAGACCTGACAGGTTTTCCTGAACCTGTTAGGTCTCGACGGTGCTATCTTTAGACCTGACAGGTTTTCCTGAACCTGTTAGGTCTCGACGGTGCTATTTTAGACCTGACAGGTTTTCCTGAACCTGTCAGGTCTCGACGTTCATTTATTCCAAGTAGTAAAAAGCGATTATTAGTTTTTCACTTCTTTCGTAGCATTTCCCACACTTTCGTATTAAAATTAGACTCTCCGATACCGGTTAATTTCTCAAGCATTGCGAAGTACTGCGCATCGCCTTTTTCACGTTTACCGCATTGGAGTAATTGCTTGACAGCTGCAAACCCTTTTTCACGTTCGAGCAGTTGAATAATCATGGCATTGATCGTGTATCCAATGGTCAGTGGCTTGTCGCCTTCCTCGAATTCTTTTGTATCTTTATAGTATTGCAGCCAGTTAGCCGTTGGATTATTGGTAGCATATACCTTGAACCGACGAAGTATTTCCTTCCATGGAATCCCCCAACTTCCGCCATATAAATATGCACAACCCTCATCGACCGGACGATTAATCGTAGCCGCCGGTAGTACTAAACGAAGGCGTGCGTGAAATAAATCGTGAGGGTCATACTTATCAAAATTATTGGTGAGCTCACCATCAATCCTGATTATTAAGTTGGAGTTTTTGCCGACGAGCGATGTATGACTGATACCATTATAATCACTTTTGTAGTCGATGCCGCATAATTGAAGCGCTTCGTCGAAGGAAGAAGCGCAGTAAAATTCTGTTCGCGGGGTTTGCGCTCCGAGCTTACCATCATAGAACGCTATAGTAGCTTGATATTCCTTGGCTTTAGCTCTGTCAAACGTCGATTTGTAATGAAAGGTGTATTGCCCGATGGTATTCGATTTCCAAGCTGAAGTCATTTCAGGGAGGACGGAACGGAAAGTGAATACGCCATTGTGCAGCAGTGCCATAAATCGCACATTTGCCTTGAGAATTGGCATCGAGTCACGGAGTCCCAAATACGCAACCTGAACGAGATATTGTGAGTCCGAGTGGTGAACGATGTTCGTCAGATACGGCTTATAAAACCCTGAATCATTTGAAATTTTGTCGAATTCAATACCGTTGAGTTCATCGAGAAGAAGTGAAGTAGCAAGCATATCAGCCGGCAACACCAAGTGATTCTCCTCCAAGGGTTTATCGTATGAATAGAGAAATTCACGAATACTTCCAAGCAGGATCGATCGTGTAGTAGTATCACGCACAAGTCGCACATTCGGCGCAATGCGAAGTGAATCCTGCCGGGCTTCCGTTGTAGAAATTTGGAGGCAAAAGAAGACAAAAATGAAAGAGATTTTCATAAAAAATTGATCGTGGATACAGTGTGTATTGCAGCAAGATGACACGGGTGGTATGGGAAAGGTTACCGGATGGGAAGAGATTGAAACTCTCGAAGAAGCACAAAACATGAGAAAGATATTGCGTGAAATACGAATGATGAGAGTGACAGAAATTCTCTCTTACTACTCGGGCAGGGAGAATATTGTGTGTTGGTGCCTTTCAATCTGAAATTGAAACACGTCATCTCATATACTTCTCATCTACTTGTAAAATTACGTAGGCATACGTAGGTGTGCACTAATTCCGCTTTTTTATTTTTGCCGCCGGTAGCAATCGGCTACGAAATTATTAATAAATTATAGAGGAGGTGGTATGAAAATAAAGACCTTGGTGATATTTGTAGGTCTCGTAGTGTATTCACTGGTGGCTACAGGGTGCGCCACAATCATGAAAGGTGACAAGTCAAATGTCTATCTCGTGAATGCGCCGGCAGATATTAAAGTGTATTAAAATGATCAACTCATCCCGATGAACAGAATGGATGCACACGAATTATATTCGATGAGCGATTCATTCAGCGATGAGGCGAACTCTACGCGTACTTCATATTCGGCATGGGGAGTGACGTTGAATTGTACCAAGCCGCATACGTTGAAGCTGGTCACAAGCAGCAAATCCGGCACCGTAAAACTCGAGCCAACAATGGCAATGAAATGGTTCTGGGTGAATCTGCTCTTTGCAGGAGTCCCCGGCTGGGTCACCGATGGCGTTACCGGCAACTGGAACGAACTCGCCCCCGTCGGCGGCGAAAAAAACCTGATTGATGTATCGAAGTATTTGAGGTAATGGATTGAGCAACCAAATCGTTAGTATGCAAGGGTGTTCGAGCAGTTTCTCTACCTTGAGGTGAATGTCCGATGATTTGTGGGGGCAGAAGATGTTCTGCCCCTACTGAGGTTATTGAACTATACTTCGGTATGTATTTTACATCGTGCAGGTATGTACTCGTCACATGTTCATTGACAGTTGCAAAGAATTCAACCGGACTTAGAAAAAGACTACATTCCTACACCTATTACCAATTATTTGAAGAAATAATCCCACCGGCTGTAATGGTTTCTGTTCCCCGATAACCGTGTTCAAAATAATTTGGTTGCGTTATCAATATTGAATCATTGGAATAGGTTACCGATAGCGTATAGGAATTCTCATTAGTGTTAGAAAACTGAAACAGTACCAAATCTTTGTTTCGGATATTGGTAGCTTCAATTGAACCTCGATTATGCCGGAGCAGCACTTTTTTCACATGTTGTCCGGATTCATTTTTAATTGCCACCCTTGCAAGTGTATGAGGCATCATTTCTAGGGTATAATTGAAACTCATGCCGACATACCTGAGCAATACGAGGATGAATCCGATGAGTATTCCGAGGAATGTTTTTTTCATGAGGTTATGTTGGTTAGTTGAATGATGTTGAGAATTAGCTGTGATATTTGTAATTGCACTTCAAGTCGAATATCGGATAGGACTGGAATTTATTATGTATCTGTTATACTCTACGTATAGTTAGTCAGTTCATTCCCCAGCACCTTCCTCTGCTTTCCTACTCTCATACCGCTCGCGTGCTTTTATCTTCCATGGCGCATCAATTTCCCAATCTCCTGCCATGATGCAACCGTAGGGCATGATTTCATCGAGCACTTCGCCGAGTCCAAACTCTTTCATTTGGCGCTGCACCATGGCCGCATTTTTATAAGCGCTCGGTAATTCGGAGATGTCGATGTGATTGGAGAAAAACCGTATATCCAAGCCATGCGTTTCTTCTTGAAAAATTTGTTCAATCGTCTTGTGGGCAAGATTCTTTTTGTGTCTGCCGCGGCTGATATTTCGTCCTGCACCATGCGGCGCAAATCCGAGATTGCTTGGCGTCGTCTGCCCTTTTACGATCAACACCGGTTCGCTCATGTTGAGTGGTATGAGCCGTAATCCGTCCTTGCTGTCGGGAACAAATTGGTCGTCGAGCGGCGTCGCGCCTTTTGCATGATAGAATAAATCACCCGATTTAAACACAAAATTATGTTCGTTCCAGAACCTGTCGAAGGGATCTTTGCGAAGCTTTTCCGCTGCTGCCGTATGAATCGTTTCGTGGTTTAATTTCGTCCATTCTCTCACAATTTGGAGTGCGTCCCAATACGCTTTCCCTTCGTCAGTATCGAAGGGTATCCATGCGTTCTTTTCCTGGGTTTTGGGGGAAATCTGCTTGCGGAAGACTTCGGCGAGTTTCATTCCCTGCGAGTAAAGATTCGCGCCGAACCCTCTGCTGCCGTGATGGGTTACCATCATTGTTTCGCCGGTATTTTTTGAAATTCCCACAAACAAAAAATGATTGCCGTCCCCTTGTGTTCCGAGGTGAGATGACGCGAAGCTGATGCTACGTTCGGAAGATAGAAATCTATTGCTTTCAATCTTCTCTTGCAATTCCCTCGGTACGTCAGAATATTCACTACGTCCGCCGCCACCGAAATGGGTAATGGAATGCGCTGCATCGAGGACGGATTTGGGTGATATCATGCCAAGGTTTGTCATCATCACCGAACAGCAAATATCAGCGCTGTGCATGGCAGGATGAATTGCATTTTTAGCAATCACCACACCGCCGACGGGAATCTGCCCGACGCCTCCGGTAGGACAAGCATCCGGCATCACCGCCCCACCAACGATGGTAGGCGTTTTCATGAGTTCATCCATCGTCTCGAATACGCTTTCGACATTAGCAATTTCTTCTACGGACTCCGGCTTGATATTTTTATAATAGGACACGGGCTGCGCATGAGGTTCGATCGTGGTCGGACGTACTGTTTCCAAATACGCCAGCAAGTTCACGCCGCTAAGCTGATGTTGATTCGCAACGTCAATCGCTTCTCTGAACCATTTGCCGGGCTTATATCCTAAGTTGATGAGATCGTTTCCAGTTATCATGGGAATTTAGTTTGTGTGTGTGGTTGGGTTTAGGTCATTATTTTCGAAGCAATTGCAGTTGATTATCTGTTTATTATGCTGGCTGTTGCTCTGACTATCACCATGAATCTCGATTTCAATGGTATGTTGGTTAATTTTTACAATTGAAACACTATCTACCGTATAGACAGGCGGAAGCGATGTCTTGAATTTGTGTAAGAATAGTCCGCACGTTAAGTACACCGTCGGCGATGGCTTTCGCGCCATAAAGCCACCCATTTCGTCAGTCACAATAATGTTAGCATCCTGATAATGAATAAGATCGGGATAGAAGGGAGAATACACCTTCGAAATAATTCCCAGCCCAAGAAATGGGATGACCATTAGCAGCGATAGGTATAAATTTCCGTAAAATATTAATCCATAGAATGTACGTTCAATATCACGTGTTTCGGTTAGTCCAAAGAGTATAAGTGATGAAATTATAAACAACCAAAACGGAATTGTTTCAAGAGAGAGAATGTTTAAATGTATGTAAAATGACCAAAGAAGTATCAATCCTACTGTCAAGAAAAATGCCGTAAGATTAACAATTTTCCATACCTTTTTGAATAGTCCTTCGAATTTCTTTTCACGAAATGTAATCACCCAAGAGGCAAAATAAACTAAGATAATTATACAAATTACAAGATCGAGAATGTCCATTGTTTAGGTTTAATAATAGGTTGGATTTAAACTTTATTATACCATTTGATTTGAATTTACTTTGCAGAAGTTCTTCTTCATTGAATGTAGTATAAATTTAATTTGTTAAGAAAAATAGTTAAATCACCCGAACAGAGTACTATCTCGTGCAATTTCCGCCTGATAGACTGCCCTCCAACTCGGAAGGTCAATTGCCATTTCATCGAATTCATCGTGAAAGATTATCCAGCATCCTGTTAATTCGGCGAGCGATGTAAGGAGCTTTATATCTGCTTCAGTTATCTCACCATGCCCGTATGGTCGAGGTCCGGTTTCGATTGCATTCCACAATACATACTCTAGATGCAGCATCCATCCTGCATAATAACATCTTTCAGATATATCGCTCATGGTATCTGCCAAGTGCTTTTGTTGTGGTGTTAAGTCTTGTAGCATAGGGTAACGATTCTACATTGAATATGAATATTGAACATTGATTTACGAATAGTTGCTTTATACACAAAGCAGTAAGCTGCATACAGTATTACCGGTCCCATTGAATCACTATTCAGGAGTTGGAATTGTAGTTGCTTTCAGTCCGCCATTAATATCATCTTCAGAACGAGCTATTCTTAATTGAGTAATTGAATTGAATGTATGGTAGTCCGGTATTTCTATTTTTTGATTTTTTAAAATTGTATTTATCTTTTTCATCAAGGTTTTGAAGTTTTGGTAGCAGTTATCTGTCCAGCCGTCCCGTGTTTCTTTATCTCTTTTGTAATTATGAAATTCAAGTTTTCGTTTCTTATATTGAGTCTTGAGTATTTCATACTGTGAGGGCTGTATGCCGTCAATCCAGTAGAGATAGGGTGAGTTAGGATTTTCGTGGCATGTTCTCAGGTACATTTCTTTTGGATTGATAACCAAAGAATACTGTCCGTCAATTTCGTCCGCCGGCCATGATATTGAACATTCGTTTTCATTACCAAAACTATACCACAGCACTAGAACATCATATCCATTCTTCAACGCATTTAACGGGATTATCTGTGTGTGAGTAATTGAGTCATATTCTGCATAGAGAACACGCAATGAGTCCGGATTCTTTTCTTGCGACAATCCGGTAACCGCACCAAGTATGATAGATACCAATATACTATAAACTGCTTTCATTACTTTTCTTTATTTTGATTGGGCTGAAGTGAGGGCAGAAAATTTTCTGCCCCTACGAGTCATATTGTATAATTCTACGTGATATTCTGTTTCACTATACAGACGTTGTAACTGCTGTATTTTCAAACAATTGAAAAATAGACAAGGCACTGGATGAATTCATTAATCAACAATCAAGATTTTCTCAGAGAATAGAATAGAATATCCTTGTACTACCCGGATAAAGTACAATCCTGCCGGCAATGTATCTCTTTGTAACGTAAAGGATTGGCCATTTACTCCGTTCACCTGACGTACTTTTTTGCCAATGCTGTTGTGAATTTCAATCGTTGCGTTTTGGAGTATGTTGGCAGTTCGAATTGTCGTCAAAATGTGAAAAGGATTAGGCGTGACTGAATTGTCTGATTCAATTCTATCGAATTCAACCCTCACCGGTGAAACCGAAGGATTATTATACCTTGCCACCGAAACTCGCTTTTGCATTCCATCATGGCTTCCACCCGCAACGACAATTTTACCATCACTTTGCATTGCAACGGCGTGACCTTCATCATCAGCGCTTCCAAAGTCTGTCGTCACTATGCCATCGGTACCAAAGGTAGAATCGATTAGACCATTTACATGATATCGGACGACTGCATAATTGAGCGCTGCTCCATCATTTCGCAAACCGCAAACGACAATTTTATCATCCTTTTGCAAGGCAATATCGATCGCTTGTCCATAGTCTGCAGCTATTCCAAAATCAGTAATCGCTATTCCATTTACTCCAAAAAATGGATCTAAACTGCCGTCTGTGTTATACCTGGCAACGATACAATCATTGAATGTGCTATTGCTACTGCCGGTAATGAGTATCTTCCCGTCGTTTTGGATGAGACCGGAAAAACCATATTCATTAAAACTACCGTTAATCGCTGTCGTGACCTTGCCATCACTATCAAAAGTAAGATCCAAGCTCCCGTCGCTCATGTACCTCGCCATCGCAAAATCCATATTATTTGCCCGTAAACTGCTTCCGGTTACGACGATTTTACCATCCGACTGAAGCATGACTTTTGTTGCTATATCATTTGAATTCCCGATAGGAGTCGTCACTATTCCATCGGTGTCAAAAGTGTTGTCTAACGTACCATTTGAATTGTATCTGACGACAGTAAAATCTAAATTTTGTACCATATCCGAAAAACCCGCCACGAGAATTTTTCCGTTATTCTGCACAGCCACCGAACTCGCATTATCCGCTACGGCACTGATTGATGTAATGACCTTACCTGTTGTGTTAAAAGTAAGATCCAAGCTCCCATTGGAATTGTATCGCACAATGGCAATACTCTCCTTTAATCCATCAGAGCTCGCTCCCGCAACTACGATCTTACCATCATTTTGCAGGACTATCGCGCTTGCTCTATCATCAAACCCTCCAACAGGAGTAATCACTATCCCGTTGTTTCCAAAGGAATTATCAAGGCTGCCGTCGTTGTTGTACTGCGCGATCATGAAATCACTATCCATGCCATTAAATGTCTGTCCCGCCACTATAATTTTGCGGAGATTTAGATGTAATGGATTGAGGGGATCTTCTCGAATCACCATCGAAGTGCCTGAACAATCTAATAGTCCGGTAGTTGTAGAAACTCTACCATCGACGTCAAACGTGGGGTCTAAAGTACCGTCTTGAGCGGTAATAATTACCGGCATTAAGAGGCAAATAATGAGTGTGCAAGCAGCAAAAAATGTGGATAAAGCATTCATAGTACTGTTGTCAGAGTTTATAGTGCTGACTCCGCACTTCAAAGTATTTGAATAAATAATTAAGTCTTTTGAATGGAGGTCACCGAATCTAAAGTTAACAACGTTAATTCTCTAAAATTGAACTACTTGAAATTGTTAAAGCTAATAACAGGTAAACAAGTGCAATTCCATCATAAATAATCGGATACGTACCATAACATGTATTCCTAAATTCACTACAATTCACGTACTATCGCTTAGAATTTACCATCGAATCTTGCTCTTATTTTCTATTTTTCAATTATCAATTTCCCGGATTTCTTCACTCCGTAAATATTGAATAAATGATACGAGTAGAGTCCGTTTGGAAGGGTCATAACAATCGTTTCTCGCTCGCTGTACAGCATTTGTTGGTGAGTGATTTGCCCGAGAATATTGAGGATAGTCAGCGTAGAATTTGTTCCAAGAACTTCACCATTATTGATTGTGAATGTCCCATTATTCGGATTCGGCATAATAAATGAATTTTGCGTCGCGATTGGCTCTTCTACCTCAGTAACCGAAGTATCAAAAGTAATAATTTTCACTCCAGTCCAATTCGAAACAAACGGTACAAGTGCGCATATATACGAGAGATACAGTTGATTTTTGTGAAGACCTATTCCCCAGGTTCCGAGACCGTTCGATTCGCCTCCATAAATTGTGCATGAGTCAGGTAGTTTGGGATTCGTCACATCAACGACTACCATATCACTTTTACCGGTGGAAAGAAAAACTCGCTTCATTGAAGGAATGTAGTGCATTTCATTGGCGTGCACCGGGCTGGTGAACCAATTATTACTCGGCGCGTTGTAGGGATTCCACCATCCGACAAGTGATATCGCTGTCGTGTCCTTTATACTAAGCACTTCCATTCCGGCATAATCGACAGCGACGTAGGCAAGTGTATCGTCAAGTATTATATTATTATATGCCTTTGGGTGATTAAGTGGCTTATACATGATCGGATTACACCACCGTCCTGTCTCGACGGGAGCTTGTTTGTTGGTACAATTGATAATGCGTACACCACCTGCATCATAACATAAATACACGATACTATTTTTGACTTCCATGCCGCGTGCATTGTAGAGATTTGGGTTAGGATTGGGAACACGTGGGAATTGAATCGACGGAATAACCTGCGATACAAATTTTATATCTTGTTTGTCGGTCACATCAAGTACTACAAGTCCACTTTGCATTGCGCCGAGATATGCGATAGTGCCTTCTGTTTTTACAATTCCTCCACCGCTGGACGAACCCGGCACAATAAAGTAGTCCATTACAACAGGTTGCGCCGGAGTGGTCACATCGATAATAGCCATTCCACCTTGCTGAGGATTCGTGAAAGAATTACCAAGCGCGAGATAGAGAAAATTACCGTTTTGAGTGAGATGCATCACATCCAAATTCCCCAATGCAGATGTAGGTACGGTTGCAAGAAGTGTTGGCGCAGTAAGTGCAGTAATCTCATACACTTTCAAACCTGCTTCTTTATTTGCGACATAGAGATACGGACGGTCGCCAGCGTCATGCATCATAGTCATTGTCATAGTAGCACACGTGGAAGCAATATCAGATTTCCATTGGAAATTCATCGGGCAGGCATTTTGAGCAGAGAGTTTGTGAAGGAAGCAGAGGAGCAATAACGCAGCAAGTACTATATTTTTCATACATACACCTTGATTATTTGAGAATAAATTGTAAGTTATATTCCAGTCCGGGCAGTTGCTACAACTGCCCGTCATACTTACCGATGAAACGACCTGCTTATCTATACTTTATACACCCATCGCCAAGTCAAGAAGATTAATCTAACTGTATACTTTGTATGCTCTGCTCCTGTTTCACCTTCCCGACGTTTCATTGGTATAAGTTTACGGTCGGTTGTAGCAACCGACCGGACTGGAGTTTCGTATCGCATCGTAACGACAGATGTATCGCTTAATACTTCAATTCCACATTAAGCTGTCGTCCTTCGAGCATCGCTTTATTGTCCATACCAATTCCAACTGCTATACCGATTGCCATACCGATGGGCATACCCACCCCAAGGAAACCCATATTACCAATACTAACGCCGAAAGCAACACCGATAGGAATGCCAAAGGCAGACATACCAAGCACTAACCACATATTCCGATAATGATTTTTAATAACTAGTTTGAGTTCTTTTTCGAGAATTTTGAGCACATTCAATTGCAATTTCCTGAATTTCTTTCGATGTTCTTTACTTGTACCGGAGAAGGAATTGGCGGTGTGTATTTCAGCATTAATCGATTGAACAACGGCATTAGGTACATCCTTCGTGCGGAGAGCGGCAAGAAGCTCCTCGAAGCTGCCGATCATTTCGTTTAGTTTTTGATCCATGCTATCATTTGTATGGATGTTGAGTTGTGTGTATTCCATGGGGGGATGATTGGATTGTAATTGATTGGATATGTTATTAATTAAGATTGCTAAGATAATTTGAAAGTTTGACATTTTATGCTTGGTAATTCAATTTGAGATGTAGGGGCAGAAAATTTTCTGCTCCTACAGTCTATATAATTATCATCTAAAAACATACATCATGTATGATATGCGCATTCGTTTCTGAGATATTTGTTGAATGTTGTTATAAATTGCCGATTGGACGAGGAATTTAGCCTATTTTTTAATATAGATTAGTTTCAACGGTTTTTTATTTATATCAACTAAGATTTCGTCTAGAAAATTAGGGTCATACCAATCATCCCATGGCAAGAAGCCATAAAATGAATTCACAAAATCTTCTATAATTGCAGCATCAAACGTAGTAGCCCCAATCCATCCATTATCTCGCTTATCTTCATAAGGGAACATCTTAACTGGAACTACCTGTTCTTTATTACCAATAATTTTCCAAATATTATAATCTAACTGTTCCCTAGTAGATGTCACCAAAGAAATTAAATTTTCCATTTTACAATATAGCTCGAGATTTAGATTTTGAATATCTATAATTTTTTCATCGTAAAGAGCAATACGAACTATATTTACAGTCATTAAATCTAATATTTGTCCCAAAGAGAAAGAACCATCTTCTAAGGGTATGGCAAATACATCTCCATCATTCCATTTAATTTTTCGTTTAGGCATTGCTTTATGTATTTAGCACAAATATATTAATGTTATACAATCTGATAATTAAATATTACCGTCCTTGCAGTTTCGTGCATCGTATCCCACCGGCTGAAGCCGATGGCTAGTCAAGAAGAGCTGATTTCATTGGAATGAAATTGCGCAAATTGCATTTGGCTGTACGGGCAGAAAATATTCTGCACCTACAAGTCGTGGTGAATTAATCTTTATCATTTCCATCCACCCCCACTCCAACTCACCCAAATTACACCAAACTTGCTACATACCCAAACGCTTTTTATCGTTATAATGTGGCTTGCGATTCCTCCGAAAAGGTGTGGACGGTAACGGGTGTCCGCAGGCGGTGGATTGGAACTTGAAGAAGAGAACAAATACTTCTATAATTATTTTGATATCATTGGCTTAGCATTTAAATTGATGTGCGTATAGTATTTCATTTTGATAACACATCAATTTATTGACTTCACAGCATTCATTTTTTCGTATTTTTGCGCCCTCAAAAATTGTGTGTATCCTTTGCAAGCCCTTTGGCTTGGACATTTTTCCTCGACTACGAAAAAATGAAAAAAAACGACTCTTTCTACGGCTCTTTGACCGTGAATTTCCGATCCACATCGGACTCGGCGTTTTTGTCTATTCCTTCCGGAATAGTTTTTGTTTCCCCACGCACTCGCTACGCCATCAGGCGCTAATGCGTACACACTTTACGCACCCCACTCCCTGATTCTGTTGTATTACTATCCTTTTGGAATTCCATACGCTTGCCTCTTTGGGGCTTGTGCGGGGCTATTCTACAATTATACTTGTATAAACTATGAAAAACAATCTCTCTTTTATCGTTGAATTAGCCACTGACGCGCACCTCCACTTTGCTCTCGCGATCTGTGCCGAAATGGAAGAATCCGCCAAAGCCCGAGGCACGGGTATCGCCAAGCGTTCGCCGGAGTATGTGCAACAGAAGATACACGAAGGCAAAGCCGTTATCGCACTCACCAATCGTGGCGAATGGGCGGGGTTTTGTTATATCGAGACGTGGAGTCATGGCGAGTATGTCGCCAATTCCGGACTTATCGTGGCCCCGCAATTCCGTAAGCATGGTCTCGCTACACGTATTAAAAATAAGATATTTGAACTCTCTCGTAAAAAATATCCCGAGGCGAAAATCTTCGGACTCACGACAGGTCTCGCGGTGATGAAAATCAATTCCGACCTCGGCTATGAACCCGTCACCTACTCCGAACTCACCAACGACGAGGCCTTCTGGAAGGGTTGCGAAAACTGCGTGAACTTCGAAATTCTCCAAGCAAAAAAACGGCAGAATTGTCTTTGCACAGCCATGCTGTACGACCCGCTCGAAAAGCTGAATGATGCGAAAAATCAAATGCCGGAGTTTGAACTTACGGTGTTGCAGACGGTGTAAACAACAAACAAAAAACTAACGAAACAATATCCCAATGAAAAACAAAGTACTCGTTGCCTTTAGCGGTGGATTGGACACCAGCTATTGCGTGGTGTATTTATCCAAGATTATGAACATGGAAGTTCATGCTGTGACGGTGAATACAGGTGGATTTTCCGCAGATGAAATCGCTGCAATCGAGCGTCATGCGCTTGCGCTTGGTGCGGCGACGTTTACCCATATCGACGAGACCGAACACTACTATTCCTCAGTCGTCAAATACCTGATCTTTGGGAATGTACTCAAGAATAATACCTACCCCCTTTCGGTCAGCGCTGAACGTATCGCGCAGGCAGCAGCCATTGCTACGCATGCTAAACGCTTGGGAATTAACACCATAGCGCATGGCAGCACGGGAGCTGGGAATGATCAGGTGAGATTTGATATGATTTTCAATATCATCCATCCTACGGCGACCATTCTCACGCCTATCCGCGACCAAAAGCTGTCGCGTGCGGTGGAAATTGACTTTCTTACCTCCCACGGCGTGCAGATGAACTTCGAAAAAGCGGCGTATTCGATTAATAAAGGACTGTGGGGTACATCCGTTGGCGGCAAGGAAACACTGACATCGAATCTGTCTTTGCCGGAGTCTGCCTGGCCGACGCAGATGACTAAAACGGAGGAAGAAATGGTGGAATTGACCTTCGAACGTGGCGAACTCACCGCAATTAATGGCGAGCAATTCGGGCATCCGGCTCTTGCTATTCAACATTTACAGGAAATGGCGCAACCCTTTGGTATCGGGCGGGATATCCATGTCGGCGATACAATTATCGGTATCAAAGGTCGCGTTGGCTTCGAAGCAGCAGCGCCGATGATTATCATCAAAGCGCATCATTTACTCGAAAAACATATTCTCACGAAGTCGCAATTGTACTGGAAAGATCAACTCAGTATGTGGTATGGAAATGCCCTCCACGAAGGACAATTCCTCGACCCCACGATGCGCAATATCGAGCGTTTCCTCGATGATACGCAACTCTACGTAACCGGCACGGTGAACGTCCGCCTCCTCCCCTACCGATTCGAACTCATCGGCATCGAATCGCCACACGACTTAATGAATTCCAAATTCGGCAGTTATGGCGAGATGAATAATGGTTGGACCGGCGACGATGTGAAGGGTTTTACGAAAATTTTTGGCAATCAGGTGGCGATGTATCATCTTGTGCATGGGGAAGAGAGTCGTAAGTCGTAAGTCGAAAGTCGTAGGTCGTAGGTCGAAAGTTGAAAGTCGAAAGTCGTAAGTCGTAGGTCGAAAGTCATAAGTCGAAAGTCGTAGGTCGAAAGTCGAAAGTCGTAGGTCGTAGGTCGAAAGTCGAAAGTCGTAGGTCGAAAGTCGTAGGTCGTAGGTCGAAAGTCGTAGGTCGTAGGTCGAAAGTTGTAGGTCGAATGTCTTAGGTCGAAAGTACTTACTTGTATGTCGGTCACGCTGAGTTCCTAACAGTTGTACGAACACCCGTAACAGTATGCAATGACATTGCGTTAAAGAACATACCGTCAGAAGAACCTCACCCTGCCCTCTCCAAAGGAGAGGGTAAGAGTAAGATAATCAATTACTTACCGACCAAACTCCCCTCTCGGGAGGGGATAAAGGGGTGGGTTAAGCGTCTGTATATGGTACTAGAGTATCAAAATTTAGAATGTGTCATTAACAGCTTGTCGAAGTGTTCAACTACTTACCAATTATAAGTAATAAGTAGTAAGTAGTAAGTAATAAGCGATTACTTATATGTCGGTCACACTGAGCTTGTCGAAGTGTTCAACTACATATCAATTAAACAACCGGTCATCGAATCATAACATCGCAAATTGAAACACTATGATGATAAAACAAGCTGTTTTCCTAACAATTATTCTTGTAATTCTTTGTGTAGGTTGTACTTCTATACAAAAGATTAATGAAGCTTCTGAAAAAAAACTGTATAAAGTAATAGCTATATCTGATAATTATTTTAGGAATAAGTTTTTAATCTTTTGCTCTAATAATAATACGGACTATTTGATTCTTTCAAAAGCTATCTGTTCAGATAGTAATACGTTAGCAAAAAAAATTAATATTGATGATACGATAGATATAGCAATTACTCCAATAGCAAAACCTTCAAAACAAGATTTTATAGACAGTGGGTTTAAAACTCAAAGGCCAACTTCGTTATTCTTACTATTCAAAGATTCTACTTTAAATGAATCGATTGCAATTGCTACAAAGGACAGTATTCTGGGGAATTACCACTATTCTCCTGATATATGTGGTAAGTATTTAATTCATAGATAAATTCCTTTTGATGCAGTTTCAAATGCTGATAAATAACTGCGCTTCTTTCTATTATCTGGAGAGAAATAGAAAACAATAATGATCAATTGTGTACAATAGTAAATTGAGGTAATATAACAGGGTTCGCTGCCCGGGCTAAATTTATTTCAGCATCTCCGCATGCATCCGGTAAAGCATAACGGTACAGCAACGAAAAGCCTGAAACAAGTTCAGGATGACAGCATAGAAATTTTCAATAGCAAATAGATTCTGCACATTCATATACATAATCAACGAATTACATTCCATTCAACAATTCAGAATCAATCCATGACCACTCCCATACAAGTAGGAATTATCGGCGCAGCCGGCTACACGGGCGGTGAATTACTCCGCTTGCTTGTGCTGCATCCGCATGTTCATATTGCATTTGCGCAAAGTACTAGTAATGCCGGGAATTATGTGTATGATGTTCATGCTGATCTTTATGGCGATACCGACCTTCGCTTTACAAGTACAAT
Organism: Ignavibacteria bacterium; assembly: GCA_016720145.1. Classification (GTDB taxonomy): domain Bacteria; phylum Bacteroidota; class Ignavibacteria; order Kapaibacteriales; family UBA961; genus JADJXV01. Next base: position 335,989 of record JADJXV010000003.1, read on the forward strand.
TTCGCAGGATGTGGATGTGCTTTTTCTTTGTTCGGGTCATGGCGAAGCGGTGAAGTTTATGAATTCAAATACTCTTGCGCCGCAGACGCGTATCATCGATCTCAGTCAGGACTTCCGGTATCGGGAAAGCGCATGGGATTTTGTGTATGGTTTGCCGGAATTGCACCGCGAGCGCATTAAGACTGCTCAATTTATCGCCAATCCGGGTTGCTTTGCGACGTGTATCGAACTCGCCTTGCTTCCCCTTGCATCAGCCGGACTGCTTTCTAGTCCGATTCATATCACCGCTACAACAGGTTCGACCGGAGCGGGTCAATCGCTGAATGCAACCTCGCATTATAGCTGGCGGACGAATAATCTTTCCGTCTATAAGCCATTTGAACATCAGCATTTGTATGAAATTGGGCGTTCGCTTCATTCCCTTCAGAACTCCTTTGATCAGCCGATTCATTTTATTCCGCAGCGGGGGAGTTTTACGCGTGGGATTTTCGCGTCGATTCATACTGAACTTGCAATTTCAGCAGCAGATGCGCACGCGCTTTATAGTGGCTATTTTGAAAATCATCCATTTACGTTTGTCAAGGATTCCGCGCTTGACCTTAAGCAAATTGTCAATACGAATAAGGTATTTCTCCGAGTGCAGAAATTCGGTGAGCAATTGTATATAGAATCCATCATCGACAACCTGCTCAAAGGTGCCTCCGGGCAGGCAATACAGAATATGAATCTGATGTTCGGGCTCGATGAAATGAGCGGTTTACGGCTTAAAAGTGTGGTGTATTGATCATTTTTTTAACTCAACATCGTAATCTCTGCGACCTTTGCGCCTTTGCGTTAAATTCTCCATAATTAACGCAAAGGCGCAGAGAACGCAAAGTCTTACATTTCGGTATAGCTTTACTTTCTACTAAAAATCCTATGAACATCTTCGACGTGTACCCCTTATTCAACATCACACCCGTTCGCGCGCTCGGTTCGCGAGTGTGGGATGAAAAAGGACAGGAATATCTCGACCTTTACGGCGGTCATGCGGTCATTTCCATCGGTCACAGCCACCCACATTACGTGCAAGTGATTAGCGAACAGCTCAGCCGTATGGGATTCTACTCCAATTCCGTGCAAATCCCACAACAGCAAGTGCTTGCAAACTTACTCGGGAAGTTATCCGGGTATGATGACTTCTCCCTCTTCCTCTGCAATTCCGGTGCTGAGGCGAATGAAAATGCCTTTAAACTGGCGAGTTTTCATACGGGACGCACGCAGATTATTTCCTTTAAAAAGTCATTCCACGGACGCACTTCCCTTGCTGTGGCTGCCACCGACGATCCAAAGATTATCGCACCGGTGAATGAGAATCCAAATATCACCTTCCTTCCTCTCAACGACATAGATGCATTGGTAAACGCAATGAATGACAATACTTCCGCCGTTATTTGCGAAGGAATTCAAGGCGTGGGCGGTATTAATGTGCCGACCCCGGAATTCCTGCAGGCAGTGCGTCAGGAATGCGACAAACACGGAGCAATTCTGATTCTCGATGAAGTGCAGTCTGGCTATGGTCGGAGCGGGAAATTCTTCGCGCATCAGCACAGTGGAATCACGCCCGATATCATCACGATAGCCAAAGGCATGGGCAATGGTTTTCCGGTCGCCGGTGTGATGATTCACCCAAAATTTACGGCAAAACACGGTATGCTCGGCACGACATTCGGTGGGAATTATCTGGCATGCGCGGCATCGATTGCTGTTCTCGAAGTATTAGAAAGCGAACACCTTATCCTAAACGCAGCCACCGTCGGCAACTATCTCATGAGCGAATTACAAACAGTCCCGGGAGTACGTCAAGTACGCGGACAAGGTCTCATGATCGGCATCGAACTCACCATTCCCTGTGCTCCTATCCGCAGCAAATTACTCTATGAATATCATATATTTACAGGTTCTTCTTCCGAGGCGCATACGATTCGGCTCCTGCCTTCGCTTGCGCTGAGTAAGGAAGATGCGGATGAGTTTTTGGCGGCGTTTAGGGATGTGATGGGGGCGGTGTGATGCACATTTTCTTCTACAATATCGTAGGGGCGAATTGCATTCGCCCTGTGGTCGCGCGGTGATTGGAGATGCTTGATTCGATATTAACATATCAATATGAATTAGTTAGATTAATCACACATGGTTTATCCTAGTTTTCTACTAAAATTTATCATAAAATGGACCTACAATCTTTTGAATTACTTTTTCAACAAATAGATAGTTTATGGATTGCTCCAGAGATTAAAAAGAGACAAATAAGTGAGAAACTTCCTGTCGATTTTAAAATCCATCGGTGTTTAATTAAATTACCAAAAGGTATTGCTCCTATAATTGAATTTAATGAGGAAATAAATTTACAAGCAGAATTTGAAGCGGCACCAAATGAAAACATTCAGGCTGGAAATTTAGTTTATCTCCATCAAATAAAGAAAATTAAAAATGTTAAGGCTCCGATAATAAATGATACAAGGGTTGCTTTTGTATTTTTATACTGGAACAATACACAATATGATGTCATTTTTGACTTTACTCCAAATATACCCGACGATATCATCGCTAAAGAGCAAAAAGAGATATGGAAATACGGAGAAGTCATTGGAGAATCATTTCAAAAAATACTTTCTGAAAATACTATCGCAATACAACTTCAGAATTATGAATTATTTAATACGATTTGGTTTTGTGGGCAGCTCCTGCCATCATTCCCTATCCATTATCAAAAATTGCTGTTGAAATAGAATCGGGAAATTTGGATGTAGCTGTTGAAGTTCTAGTTAATTATTGTGATATAAAGTTCCTAAGGAACATAATCGACGACTGGTATACTCTCGATGCTTTTCACAAAAGAAAACAGCTGATTGAGGACGCATTTTTTGCCCATACGAATGAGAAATATACTCTCTCGATAAATGCATTATTGCCACACATCGAAGGTATAATAACTGATTGGATGTATTCTAATGTAGAAGCAGGTAAGATACCTTGGCGACAAGATTCTAAAACAAAAATATTCGGTCAAATAATAATGGAAGGACAGCTTTCTTCCTATTCGTATAATTCTATTATTAAATCTACTATTCAATTTATTACACAAGGTCCAGTTCTTGAAACGTTCAAACAATGGGAACAACAAGTAGATAATGCTTTTCCCAATAGACATGTTATCGAACATGGCAAATACATTGATGAACTTTATACTATTGAAAATTCCATACGATTATTTCTGCTTCTTGATACTATTTCATATATCATCAAAAAGTGATTCAGCTATGAAATTTGAAGTATTAAAAATAAACTAATTATACCCTATGCACAAAATCAACATCCCCGAAAAACTCTCCCTCTTCCACGATCATTGGAATCCACGTATCGTCGGCGAACTCAACGGACAGCACGTCAAGCTCGCGAAGTTTCAGGGCGAATTCGTATGGCATAAGCATGACGAGGAGGATGAACTCTTCTATGTGTTAAGTGGTGAATTTAGAATGAATTTCCGCGATCACTCCGTTACACTCCGGGAGAATGAATTCCTGATTGTCCCCCGCGGCGTCGAGCATCGTCCTGTCGCTGAACATGAAGTATCGGTTCTGCTCTTCGAACCCGCCACTACACTCAATACCGGAGATGCAGAGAGTGAATTGACGCGGGAGACGTTGGAGAGGATATAAGGTTAACCTTTCATAAATACTTGCACGTTGCAGAAAGCCCTGGAAGGGCGAAATCTTAATAGAAGATGCGACCCCAAAAACCAAATAAGCTCCATAGGAGCGATATTTTTCTTGGAAATGGAGACGTTTATGTCGCTCTGCCGGAGCTTTTATCCTTGAACTACCGTTTGCTATTACGATTTCGCTCCTATCGGAGCTGTTGAGTAAGAGCTTCAATTTTGAATAGAAAATCTAGCGGGAATATGAAATAGTGAATAAACCTAAATATTCTTATCTCTATGATAAATAAATTTGTTACGGTTATTCTAGCAATTGCTTTTATTTCTTGTAGTAGCTGTCAAAGCGACTCAAAAGACTCAAACAAAGAAATTCAAACTTCTCATAAATCTGTTGATAGTTTAACGACAAATGATACTTCACAATTTCAGCGGACACAACTTCATTGTCTTCTTGACAGCCTTAATTTGAACGATACATTATATATTACATACGTGTCATATGGATGCGAATATCATTGGGTAGATTCCATCAGAGTGTATTATCAATCCAATAAGTTATACGCAAACCTTACCTTTCAAAACGATGGTTTTGAAGACAAAAAAACAATTTCTAATTATGTATCCGATAGCGCAATTATTTACTATCGTAGATTTGAAAAGTTCTTGAAATCATATAAACCAACTAATCGAATTTCGACAAGCAGTGAAGTTTTTAGAATTAGGTACAAAACAACATCTATTGCTATTAAAAGCATGGACATAGAAGATTTAGACATTCACAAAAAACTTGTTACTGCACTCTTTGGTCAGTCAACAATTACTCAACTAGATTCAATGAGATATCATTGAAAAATCCTCTATTTACTCTATCACATTGACATCTCATTTTTATAATTCATGGAAAAATTCACACAAGTATCCGACATATCCTCCGTGCCTGCAATGGTACGCAAGGCATTAGAATTAAAAGCCAATCCACACGCGCATACTGTTCTTGGCGCCAATAAAACTGTTGGATTGATTTTTATGAATCCGAGTCTTCGCACGCGGCTGAGCAGCCAAAAAGCGGCGATGAATCTTGGCATGAATGCCATGGTGATGAATATCGATAAAGAGGGCTGGGCGCTCGAACTCCGCGACGGCGCCGTGATGAATGGCACAACGGTCGAACATATCAAAGATGCGGCCGGCGCGATGGGGTTGTATTGCGATGTTATTGGGATTCGATGTTTTCCCGGGCTCATAAGCCGCGAGGATGATTACCGCGAACATGTGCTCTCGCAGTTTATCAAGTATTGTCCTGTTCCTGTGATGAGTTTGGAATCGGCGACGCGCCACCCGCTGCAGAGTTTTGCGGATATGATTACGATCGAAGAACACAAACTCCACACCACGCCGCGTGTCGTGCTCACCTGGGCGCCGCATGTGAAAGCTCTCCCGCAGGCAGTATCGAATTCCTTTGCAGAATGGGCACTTGCGAGTAAGTATGATGTGGTAATTACGCATCCTGAGGGGTATGAACTGAGCGAAGAATTCACGCACGGAGCGACCATAGACCACAATCAAGAGAGAGCGCTCGATGGTGCGGACTTCGTGTATGTAAAAAATTGGTCGTCGTATAAAGACTACGGGAAAATTCTCACACAGGATGATTCGTGGCTGCTAACCAACGACAAACTCAAGAATACCGCCAATGCCAAAATCATGCATTGCCTCCCCGTTCGCCGGAATGTCGAGCTCTCGGATGAAGTCCTCGACTCACCAAATTCGCTGATTATGCAGCAGGCGGAGAATAGAATTTATGCAGCACAGGCGGTGCTGAAGGAATTATTGGAAGGTGTGTAACTTCTCTATTGGAATGCACTTTATCATAAATAACGTGAATTTGAGATAACAATTCCTCACACTATTTAAGAACATAAGCTTAATCGATGGAAGTACAATTGTTACTACATTTTCCCCATCCCTGAAAGGGATGAACTTCAATAGCCACCGATGAAATCGGTGGAGAAATGCAGCGTTCCCTAACAAAACCCCAACGGGGTTTAATGACGATATGGGCGTGATTAAAGAAAATTGGGGTGAAAGCTATTGTTTTCTTTGTTCCCCGCATTTCATGCGGGGCTATTCAAATTGAAGCCCGTTCGGGCTTCTCGTGTGGATTTTGTAGAGTTCTCAAATTCACAGTACACAATCAGCGCCATCAGCGTTCCATCTCTTCAAATCTATGCAACTAGTAACTATCATAAAAATCGGCGGGAACATCATCGATGATGAATCACAGCTCTCGCAGTTTCTCTCAAATTTCAATGAAATTGACGGCGCGAAAATTCTCATTCACGGCGGCGGCAAGCTTGCAACATCGATGAGCAAAACGCTCGGCATTCCTACGCAAATGGTTGATGGCAGACGCATTACCGACGCCGAAACATTAAAGGTCGTAACGATGGTTTATGCCGGATGGATTAATACCTCGATTACCGCTTCTCTCAACGCAATCGGCACACCGGCGGTCGGACTCTGCGGGGCAGATGCGATGTGTATTCCGTCGGTAAAGCGTCCTGTACGCACCATTGATTATGGTTTTGTAGGTGACCTTGAGCCCGGCAAGCTCAACATCCCCTTTTTTCAATTACTCCTTGACGGCGGCTATACGCCGGTCGTCGCACCTATCACGGCAGAAGGCGCGCAACTTCTTAATACAAATGCAGATACAATTGCCTCGACTATTGCAGTGAGTTTATCGAAGTATTATCAAACGCATCTTGTGTATTGTTTTGAGAAAAATGGTGTGCTCTCGGATGTGGAAAATGCAGATTCTGTGATTCCCACGCTCACCGAATCGGAGTATCTAGCGCTAAAATCCACCGGCGCGATAGCAAGCGGGATGATCCCGAAATTGGATAATGCGTTTGCTGCGCTTCACAGTGGAGTAGGCCGTGTAAGTATCGGACATGCGAGAGAGGTAGCGAGCATTATCAAGAATCTGTCAGGTACTGATGTTATCGTATAATGTATGGTTAATCAGATTTTAACACGAAGGCACAAAGTGACCACAGAGGTCACCATAGATACAACTATCTTGTTGTGAACTTCGTGGTTACTTTGTGCCTTAGTGTTAAAAAACCACTTGTTGAATAATTAATCCACGATAATAGTTCTAAAGTACGAACATAATAAAAGTATTAGTATCGCAAATCGAAACAGTATTACAGTATTATCTGACAAACACATGTATTCACAAGCACTTGAATTATTACAGACATTAATTTCCATTCCGTCGCTCAGCAAAGAGGAAGATCGTACTGCGGATGCAATTGAGAAGTTTTTTGCCGATAGAAATATCCCTACCCACCGGAAACTGAATAATATTTGGGCGGTGAATAAACATTATAATCCCAACCTGCCTACTATTCTCCTTAATTCTCATCATGATACCGTGAAGCCGAATAGTGGCTATACGCGCGATCCATTTTCGCCGACTGTCATCGATGGTAAGTTGTATGGTTTGGGAAGTAATGACGCAGGCGGGTGTCTCGTGTCGCTGATTGCGACCTTTTGCAACTTCTATGATAAAAACAACTTACGGTATAATCTTATCCTCGCTGCAACGGCAGAGGAAGAAATATCGGGTTTGAATGGAATTGAATGTATCTATCCTGACCTCGGTCCAATTGACGTAGCCATTGTCGGCGAACCTACCCTCATGAATCTCGCAGTTGCCGAAAAAGGACTCATGGTGCTTGATTGTGTGGCTCATGGCAAGTCCGGTCATGCAGCCCGCGAAGAAGGTACGAACGCTCTCTACATCGCGCTTGATGATATTAACAGATTGAGAAATTATGAATTTGAACGCGTATCGCCACATCTTGGTAAAGTGAAAATGACGACGACAATTATTCATGCAGGTTCGCAGCATAATGTGGTGCCGGATACATGTACGTTTGTGGTCGATGTGCGTATTACTGATGAATACACACATGAGGAAGTGCTTGCTATTATTCGGGATATGCTGCACAGTACGGTTACGCCAAGGTCGATGCGCTCGCGTTCGTCGTCGATTCCTATGGAACATCCCATTGTGCAGGCGGGTCTTGCCCTTGGGCGTTCGACGTATGGTTCGCCTACGTCGAGCGATCAGGCGCTGATTCCAGCCACGTCACTCAAGATTGGTCCCGGCGATTCAGCGCGCTCGCACACGGCTGATGAATTTATTTATCTTCATGAAATTAAAGAAGGTATTGAACTGTATATTGCGCTCTTGGAGAAGATAGTATTCTAACTTGCTTGCCCATTGATTAAAATCATGGGCTATTTTAAAATGTTGTGTCATTCTCGTTTTGTTATTTTACCTTCAATCAATTACCTATGAAAATCTGGCAAAAAAACGCATCTCAGGTCCCTGAATTTATCGAATCATTCACGGTTGGTCGTGATCAGGAATTCGACACTCTTCTTGCTGAATGGGATGTGCTCGGTTCGCTTGCGCATACGCAAATGCTTGCTTCTATTGGCTTACTGACGAGTGAGGAATTTGCCGCAATCCGCCGTGAATTAACCGCAATCTATCACGAAATCAAAGCAGGTAATTTTACCATCGATCCGGATGAAGAAGATATTCACTCCCATATCGAAGCGCTTCTTACGAAACGTATCGGCGACACCGGCAAGAAGATCCACAGTGGACGCTCCCGGAATGATCAGGTGTTGGTCGATATTAAACTGTTTTTGCGGAATGAAACACTTGGTATTGTTTCACATGTCGAAGCATTATTCAAGCAATTACAATTACTTAGCGAGGCGCACAAACACCACCTCATGCCCGGCTATACGCACTTTCAGCTTGCGATGCCGTCGTCGTTTGGCTTGTGGTTCGGCGCGTATGCTGAGAGCTTGGTCGATGATATGGAAATGCTGCTTGCTGCCTACAAAGTAATTAATAAAAATCCTCTTGGCTCCGGCGCGGGATTCGGTTCGTCCTTTCCACTTAACCGCCGGATGACGACTGAATTGCTGGGTTTTGGTGAATTGAATTACAACGTCGTCTATGCGCAGATGACGCGCGGCAAAACGGAAAAAATTCTCGCAATGGCGATGAGTTCGATCGCCGCGACGCTCGGGAAATTCAGCATGGATGTATGCCTGTACATGAACCAACAGTTTGGTTTTATTGGATTTGCCGACGAACTCACCACGGGCTCGAGTATCATGCCGCACAAGAAGAATCCCGATGTGTTTGAATTAATTCGCGGGAAGTGTAATCGCCTGCAGGCATTGCCAATGAACTTGCGCTTTTGACCGCCAATCTCCCCTCGGGCTATCACCGTGAGATGCAATTAACGAAGGAAATTCTCTTTCCGGCGATGAAAGAACTCACCGAATGTCTCGGGATTTGTACGTTCATGCTGCAGCATATTGATGTGAAAACGGAAATTTTGAATGATGAAAAATTCGACCTGCTCTTTAGCGTGGAAGCGGTGAATAATCAAGTGCTTGCAGGTGTTCCTTTTCGGGAGGCATATCGAGCCGTGGGTGCGCAGATTGCCGATAGAACGTTTCTTCCACCGCGCTCGTTGCATCATACGCATGAGGGTAGTATTGGGAATTTGTGCAATGATGATATCCGAGAAATGATGGCAACAGTTGTGGCTGAATTCAAATTTGAGGGGCATAAAAAAGTCCTCAAGTTGGTACTTGAGGACTCATAAAAAATTTGATAGTAAAGCGGAAAAATTCTCAATTCATTCGTATCTTCATTAATGTATTGACTATTACGGCTTTACTTTTTCACGAACCGGAATGACTGTTCGCCTGAGTCGACTCTCACTACTAGAGTATAAATACCGCTCGATAGGATTTCGGTGTTGATTTGTTCTTCACCGGATGAGCTCGAGCCTGAAATTTGTACTTTTCCAAGGAAATCATACACAGAATAGGAATACTTACCGGTCGTTGCACGGATGATTATTTCTGATGCAGTAGGATTCGGGAATACCATAATTTCCTTGTCATTACTGAGTTCTTGAATAGAACTCACCATAAATTTGGTAAATGACCGAACAGCACTAAAATCACCCCAACCTGTACTATTTTTAGCACGTACTCTCCAGAAATAATTGGTATTGTCAAGCAGATTAATAAAAGTAAAGATTGAGTCTGTGAGTGACGCATTATCGACAATTTGGGTCATGAATTCCTGCATATCCGAAATTTGTAGTTGGTATAGTAGTGGTCTTGGCGTCGAAGCATTCCAACTCAACGTAACTTCGTTGCCTTTAATTACACTTTTATCCGGTGGTATCACCAGAACACATGCCTGAGGAAGTGGTAACGGTAGAATGACTTGCACCATCCATGTAGGACTATAAGCACCCCATCCGGCAGCATTTTTAGCTCGTACATGCCAGTATAATTTTCCTTCAAAATTGGATACTGATAAGTGATAGGTGTGGTCAGTCGTGGATTTGAGTTCGATTCTTGACTTAAATAGTGAATCTGTTGCGACTTCAATTTCATAAAGTTCGGTATTTGGGAGTTCACTCCAGGAAAAATCGAAGTCACTCGAATTCTTGAGACTTTGGTTGTCTGGAGCAGTTAATATTACTTGAGACGGCGGAAGTGGCACGGCGGATGTCGCTATTGGTCCGATATATGTTTTAGCGACGACGAGATGGTCGAAATACACATTTCCGGTATGGTTAACACTATTGGTAACATAGGTTGTAAGCCATACATAATTAAATTTTACAGAATCATTATTTCTCCATTGGAACCCTTCAAACGGGCTGCCCGTGCCTTCAGTAAAATTGCTCATATTCCACGAACCATTCGGAAATGACTGACCATAATGTGATATTTTGACTCCATTTATCCAGAGTGCAAGTTCACCATTGCTGGCAGAGACGGGATTATTGAGCTTAATCATCACTTCTACGCAATTCCATGAATTCATATCGATTTCGTCGGCAGTTGTATTATTGTAGAATTGATTTCCCCAATAATATCCTTGCTTTGTCTGTGGGTTAATCTGAGAACTTTGGTGCATACCCATCCAGTAATTGTAGAAGCCATAGACGGAAGTGTTAGCCGGTGCGAAGGTTGTCCCACGTACTTCTGTGCCTACATGAAATGCCTTACTACCGTCTGACAAGTAGCCGGCTTGAAGTCCGGGGAAATTAGACGGAGGATTTTTTCCTCCCATCCACACGCCTGAGTGATGGTATCTTGTTGAATTATCATATTTTATATAAAATCGTACAAAGACAGAGTCATCGACGCCTGGAAGGATTTTTTTGTATATACTCGTTTGTTCATACGGCGTTACGCTTGTTGTGTCTGCGTCACTGATTGTCTGCAAGCGCAGGCATTGATGACCCGGGCTCAGTGAGGGCACAGATGATGCATCGAGGATGATATTACTTAGTGTGGGAGAATTATTACTCCAGTTAGCGAGCATAGATTGTACGGTGGATTGCTCAAACATTTCCGAGAAGAGTACATTCTTATCCGATGAAATATTGACATCACCGGGATAGGATTTTGAAAGTTGTGAGTAGGTTGAAGTTGGAATCATGCAGCGTATCAGCAGAACAAGAATCCCTATATATTTGAAGTAAAGCGTATTGTTTTTCATACTGCCTCCGTGAGAGTAAAAGATAAAAATTACAAATAATTCAATGCAAACTTATAACCATAATAAATGGAAATTCTTGATTCAACTCAAGATTTTAATAATCGTGACAATGTTTCCGGTGCCATACGTAAGTACGATGCAATGTATTTACTTGGGATTTCCTGAAAGACTTTAGGGCTCCGCTCGAGTAGCCGAAAATATCGATCGACAGGTGAAGTATGCAACAGATCAATTTCACGCTCAATATGCTGATTGAGAGTAATACCCAATGCCTGCATCCAGCTCTCTCGTAGTACTTCATCGGTCGCAATTATCCGAAAAAAATCACATCGGGTGATTTTTAGGAGTTGGGTGCATTTGATCGCCTGTATCGTAAATTTTGTGGGACAATTACCTACAAATGAATCCAAAGCGCAGATAAATGAATTTTCATATCCGAATCGCATCGTCTGAATATCACCGTCATAATTGAGAAATACATGCAATGCACCTTTCTGTATAAAATACATTCCATTGGCAAATTCACCTTCGTGAATCAAATATTCATTCCGCTGCAAAGTGATTTTTTTTTTCCAGAGAAATGGATAATGATTATCTATTCTGTCTTTGATTTGTAATAATTGTTTCATGTTGACTACCCTTTAAGACATCATTACTTGAATTCAATTCATATTCTGTGATTTGAAAAATCGAAGGTAAATAAGTTGGTTACATTTATGATATACATCTATCAGCTTGGTCTATGATAATGTACAGATTGGTATGATTTGAATAAAGTTGAGATATGCCCGGTGAGAATCGCGTTGATAATATACAAGTTAAGGGAATTATATTTCTTTTCTTGATGAAAAAGGACATTCACTATTTATTCGTCGATTTTCTATCTATCATCAAGCAATTACAATTACTTAGCGAGACGCACAAACATCACCTCATGCCCGGCTATACGCACTTTCAGCTTGCGATGCCGTCGTCGTTTGGCTTGTGGTTCGGAGCTTATGCCGAGAGCTTGGTTGATGATATGGAAATGCTGCTTGCTGCCTACAAAGTGATTAATAAAAATCCTCTTGGTTCCGGCGCGGGGTTCGGTTCGTCCTTTCCACTCAACCGCAGGATGACGACTGAATTGCTGGGTTTTGGTGAGTTGAATTACAATGTGATCTATGCGCAGATGACGCGCGGCAAAACGGAAAAAATCCTTGCGATGGCGATGAGTTCGATCGCCGCGACGCTCGGGAAATTCAGTATGGATGTGTGCCTGCAAGATGAACCAACAGTTTGGTTTTATTGGCTTTGCCGACGAACTCACCACGGGCTCGAGTATCATGCCGCACAAGAAGAATCCTGATGTGTTTGAATTAATTCGCGGGAAGTGTAATCGCCTGCAGGCATTGCCGAATGAACTTGCGCTGTTGACCGCTAATCTCCCTTCAGGGTATCACCGTGAGATGCAATTAACGAAGGAAATCCTCTTTCCGGCGATCAAAGAACTCACCGAATGTATCGAGATTTGTACGTTCATGCTACAGCATATTGAAGTGAAGACGGAAATTCTGAGTGATGAAAAGTTCGACCTGCTCTTTAGTGTGGAAGCGGTGAATAATCAGGTACTTGCGGGTGTTCCTTTTCGGGAGGCATATCGTGCGGTGGGAGCACAAATTGCAGATGGAACGTTTCTTCCGCTGCGCTCGTTCCATCATACGCATGAGGGTAGTATTGGGAATTTATGTTCAGAGCAAATTGCAATGATGATGGTATCGGTGAGGGCTCAGTTTATCTGCGACTTTAAAGTAGAGGATCTTGTTGATAGCTCATGTGATTAGAGGAATATCAGTGGTAAATTGGAATGGTAAGACAATACATAAGCTGCAAAAAAAACGGGGTGAAGATTAATTCTTCACCCCGTTTTCATTGTTGACCAATTTATATCACCTTCGATGTATTTCGGCTCGAATTTCCGGAACAATCCTTGAATTATCTTACTATCGATACCGGAGATGTAATAGTCGATTGTACAGAACGTAACACCAAATAATACACGCCTATCGGATATTCATGGCTATTGAGAGTGATTGAATGTCCGCCGTCGGGGATTATTCCGTTAAATAATTGCGCTACTTCCTGTCCCAAGCTATTGATGAGTACTAATCGTGCTTGTTTTCCGGAGGCTGCTTCATCGCTGAATTGAATAATTGATTCATTGCTTGAAATATTGGGCTTTACCTCGAGGAGGAGGTGCTGTTCGGCGAATTCCTCAACAGAAGTCGGTCCACCTGAACCTATCAAATTCACGAGCGCCAATGAATTTCTCTGTTCATTGTTTGCAATAGCAAGCGTGGTCGTCTTGCTTCCGACCGTTGTGGGAGCAAATTCTACGGTTACTTTCAGGGTATCTCCAAACTTAAGTTGGAGCTTACCAGAGATAGCAGGTTCGGTTTTTTTGAGAGAGAATCCTCGTATTTTCAATGATACATATACGTTAGTAATTTCCAACCCCAAATCATTTTTGGGAGTAATATTGACGATCATTTCTTTTTTTGCTCCAATGTTGACAGCACCGAAGTTGAGTTGTGAAGTTGAATACAATCCGATCGGCTTTGGTCCTACACGGAATTGATGGAAAATTTCACCGCCGAAATCACCGGGGAAGGTCGTAATTGTTTTGCCAAGGGAGCTGAACAAGAGTGAACCGTTGCCAAGGCTTGATTGCGTAGCCCACCAGCTAAGTCCGTAACCTTGGGAGTTTTTCAGGCGAAATTCATAACATCCATCTGGCAAGAAAAGCGAATCGACATACTGGGTATCGTCCGACATTCCTGAGCGACTTGTAAGCTGGTCACCGTCAGCATTGTAGAGGGAGTAGGAATATTGCAGTCCGGCTTGTTTATTAGTCAGCAGACGCATTTCGAATTCATTATACATGAGTGGAGGCACTGAAAATGTCGATTTACCACTATTATTTACCATATCTTGATCTGGCTTGCCATTAGGATTGAGGAGTGTCACTTCGAAAACTCTATCAATAGCCGCGCCTTCAAATGCTTGAGTCCAATCGACTTTCGGTAATACAATTTCCGTTTCTTCTAGAAATCCGAGTGTTCCCTTCCATGTATAAGTAGCCGGAGTCATGCCTTTTATACCATATTGAATTTCAAGTGTGGACAAATCACTCCCGGCAAGATTTTTAATGCGAAGCGATGGAGCACCACAAATAGGATTCGACCTATTATAGGGTGATTCTGAATTGGGTTGTTTGATATCCATCAGAGCGACATTATTCTGAAAATTAGGTGCTGAAGTATAAATCACCTGACCTGTCGTCGAGTAGGAAGCACCTTTTGAAAGGTCAAGATTGGTATAATCCTGCATTTTATAATCTATTCTGGTCGAATCACCTGAAGTGATAAATGAGGTGATATCCTGTTCCCATGGTGTAATGATATCCCCCGGACACCATCCGCCACGGCTTATAGGCCAGGTACCGTCTTGTGGATAGACGGGGTTCACCATACAGTCCTCTCGCCATAAATGCTGAGAATAGCGTTGCTGTCCACCCACCCAAATCGTATGCGTTTTATTCGAAAATTCAGCGGCATTATCGGTGCCGCCACCGCCGTGTCCGGTGGTAATGATACGCAAGCGAGTTGAATTCGCAGTACTAGGCATTTTAAATTTTTTATTCGAGAGGTGATTATTAATAGGACTTGCGGGGTTACCATACCCCCATGAACCTTGCCATAGTGTTTTGATATCGGTAACAGTATAAGGAGGCGTACCTTCGACAAAATCGAACCACGCGGTAAACAATGCACTTTGTGAATACCCGCTGTAGCTGGTCTTGAGCCATACAGAATCACCTTGCAGAAGCGCTGCATAATCTGTCACATCCCAATCCCATGTATATTCGAGAGTTGTTGGCTTGTATTTCCAATAGGGTGTGATAAAGCGGGCTAACTCAACAAATTCAAAGAGCGGCTTTCCCGTCGAATCTGTCAGTCCTGATAGTCTTCTTGTGTAGAATGTCACCGTATAATCCCACTCTCCCATGAGTGGACCGCAAGGGCAAGCGAGCTTGAGATTGAATTTAATTTGAGAATAGGTTTTGCCTGCAGCCGGGAATTTAACAGATTGATCATATTCCATATCCCCTGTTGTGTAGAATCTACGACCTGCATACATTTGTACACGAGTCGTATCACCGACTGCTGCTTGCAAGGGAAGAGTATCAAAAAACAAGGAACAAAAAGCTATGAGGACTGCTATCATACTAGAAAACTTCATAGATACACCACAATATTATTATTAAAAAAGAATCAATTACCTTAAATTTACACTAATTTTCCTCCGCAGACAAAAAGTATCTAACCAGTTATGTAGAGCCATGTGTTAGCATTTTTGTTGAGATGATTATATCATCAAAAAGCGTAGTAAAGCCCTAACCCACCACCAAATCCGAGGTAGTAATTATGTTTTGTAGTCACTACTGCCCTATTACCGGAAGAATAGTCATACGTGCCGGTAGTGTTCATATATCTATAGAGATAGCCGCCTTCTACA
Source organism: Ignavibacteria bacterium (assembly GCA_016720145.1). Taxonomy (GTDB): domain Bacteria; phylum Bacteroidota; class Ignavibacteria; order Kapaibacteriales; family UBA961; genus JADJXV01. The sequence goes on from JADJXV010000003.1 coordinate 351,876, forward strand.
TTAAAAATAATTCTCTTACCGAACGTAAATTCCCATCCTAATCCTACTCCACCGGAATAATCTGTTTTATTTGAATAACTGTAGTTGTATGAATAATCCGTATTGTCAATCCAAAGTCCAACTCCTATCAATCCATAAAATCGTGAGTCATTGCTGGCAAAGAAATTTCTCTGAAATTCTGCGCCAATGACAGCAACAAGATAGGAATTTGAATAATCATAGGTCGAATTATTATCGTTGCTACCACCCGAACCATAAATCGAACCCGTAAATTCCAGTGTGATATCTTTGCTTGCCTTGTATTCGTAGCTAATTCCATAGCCGGAAAACATCGAACCCGCAAAGCCAAGTTTATGATTATACTCAATTGGTTTAATTGATCTGAATTGAACTGTGTCCTGCGCTTTGGAAATCGATACTATGCTTAGATATAAAGCACATACGAAAAATACATTTTTCATGGTTATCCTTTTAAAATTGAATTGATTGGTTCATTATATTCTCAAATTTGAGAATTAGAGAATTTGAGTACTATACCTACTTGATTTCATTCTACACGTAGTTTAATTTGTAGTACGATTTAATAAATTCTATTATTTGTAACACAAAATACTAAAACTACTTAAGAATAAATTACATAATTATATAACGTACGATATAAAACATCAGAACTGTTGTTCATGAATGAACACTTGTGGGAAATACAGCTACGCAGAAGTTCCATTCATCCTCGCAAACGCTTGCTTAATCTCTGGTTGCGACGCTTTACTCATTGCATCGCTGAATCCAAAAGTAATTTCTGTTTTCCCGTCAGCGAGCTGCTCAAACACTGAATGGATAAAATCACTCACCGGCGGAGCAAAGTCATGGAGCCCTTTTCCACCGAGGTCAGTATTGAGAGCAGGCGGGATAATTTCAATTACTTCAATACCTTTCGGCTGCAAAAGATGCCGAAGAGACATAGTAAACGAATGAATAAATGCTTTGGTTGCTGAATAAACAGGCGTCTTGGCGAGAGGCGCGAATGCTAATCCAGAACTCACGTTCATGATCGTGGTAAGCCCCGGAAATTGAAGTAGTAGCTTTGTCAAATGGAGAGGTGCTTCGATGTTAATTGCGATTTCCTCTATGGACCGTTCATAGAAATTTTCATCATCAATTGACATCCATTGTTGAATACCGGCATTGTTGACTAACACATTGAGATTGCTGTAATGTTCAGCCAGCCAGATATATAGTTCTTCCCGTTCAAAAGCAACCGACACATCACATACTTTCGTGATAATTGCCGGATATTTTGCTTGCACTTCTTGAAGTACATCAGAGCGACGACCGCAGATAATGACGGTATTATTATCCTTCAAAAACTGTTCTGCGAGACCGAGACCGATACCGGTGCCACCGCCTGTAATGAGAATTGTATTGTGAGATGAATTCATAATAAAGTATAATGTGTTGAAACTACTTATTTTAAGTATTGTGCAAGGAATCCCATCATAATTGAGTATAACTCGATTCTATTATCTTCATGTCTAAAGCCATGACCTTCATTGTATTTAACGAGATACGGCACATCAATTCCTCTATCTCTCAAAGCAATGACTACTTGATCTGACTCATCAATATTCACACGCGGGTCATTGGCACCCTGAACAATAAAAAGTGGCTGGGTAATCGCATTGCAATTGAGAGCAGGTGATACGTTGTTCATGATTTCTCGTTCTTCAGGATTCGACGGGTCATACCATTGCTCGTGCATCTGATCGAGATACGGCTTCCAATACGGAGGAATCGTTTCAAAAAAGTAAAGAGATTCGATACTCCTACATAGTCAATTCCACATCGATACAAATTTGGTGTTTTGACCAAACTCCCAGCGTAGCAAGTCCACCGTAACTTGCTCCGTAGATTGCAATTTTCGAAGTATCAACCATCCCCAAACTCTTGCAATATTCAACGCCGTCTTCTAAGTCATTGAGCATATTGCGACCTATTTGTTTTGCGCCTGCTAAGCCAAAACTTTTACCATATCCTCCCGAACCATGATAATTAACCTGCAATGTCAAATATCCGCGACTTGCAAAGAGCTGAGTTTCAGGATTAAAATCCCAGCTATCACGAGGTCCGTATGGTCCACCATGAGGATTAACGATGAGAGGATTTTTGCGGGATTCGGCGCCTTCAGGGATTGTCAAATAACCATGAATTTTCAAATCATCACGGCTTACAAAAGATATAGGTCTCATTGTCGCCATATCTTTTTCGAGGAGGTGCGGCATTGTATCGACTATAATCGAGATTGTATCGCTTTGTAAATCATAGAGATACACTCTGCCAACAATCTTATCGCTATAGACAAAGACAAGATATTTATCTTCGTTGTCTGAATGTGCATAGATCGAGAAAGTGGTGTTTTGGAATTCATTCTTCAATCGATCTACAAGTGCCTGATAATGCTTGCTCACAGGAATTATTTCCTGTTTTTCACCTTGATAGGCCCAATAGTCAATTTCATAGTTACGTTTGCGGGACAATTCAATTTCACCGACATCGTATGTGTCATTATTATAAAGTACTTCAAGAATTGTATTGTTTTTTAAATCGTATCGCTGAATCTCCATTTTGTCTGTATGGATATTGCTAATGACAAATGCTTCATGTGCATTATCCGATTGATAGTTGAATTCTATGATACCAAAAGAAGTTTTCCACGTTGTCTTTTTCACTAGAAGAAAAGGACTCTCGATCGACTCTCTATACATTAAGTGATAATCAGTTCCATTAAAAAGCTGCGTAATTGCTCGAAGAATACCTGCTTTATCGAATGTATACTGTATAATCGGATTGTCCGAATCGGTATTCTCATATAATTTCACCAATTCTCCGGTTACAATATTGAGCTTATATGGTTCAAATACCTGACGGTTATCAAGATTCATACTCACAATGCAGTGATCATGCTGTTCTTTGAGTTCATGAATCATTCTCGCCTGTACTCCTGCAAATGGCGTCAAGTCCTTGAGATCCGTGCCGTCTATATTCACTCCAAAGACATGATTATTTTCATCTCCACCTTGATCTTTGATGAACATAATTCTCTCATTATTTGCCCACCAATAGGTGTCAATCAGTTCCTCAGTCTCTTCAACTACTTTTGTTATCTCATTAGAATTTAGATTCTTTACAAACACATGACTTTTACCGTTTTCATCTTTTTCACGATAGGAAAAATAATTTCCATCCGGTGAAAGAAGGAATGCACTGAGCTTGGGTTTGGAGAAATAATCCTTGACAGAATATGAAAACGACCCATGTTCATACTGTGTAATACGAGCTAGGTCAGTTGCTGATGTTGGTAATGCTGTGTTGCCCGGTAATTTGGTCATTCTTACTTCGTATAAATGAGATTATGAGTTTTATTGTCAATTGATTACAAAATTTATACAGATTCAATGATGATTGTTGGCTGATGTTCTACCGTGAAGTTCATGGAGTTCGCAATAAAACATTTTTCATGAGCTTTCTCATGTAAGTGTTCTGCTTTCTCAACCATTGTTTTATCGGTTACAGTCACCGTAGGGCGAAGCTGAACATTCGTAAAATGTCCGCCTCCATGCGGCATTTCGACCATGGTTCCGATTGGGTTATCAATGTAATGTACCACAACAACTCCGTTATCTGCGCATAGATGTAAGTACCATAACATGTGACAAGATGAGAGCGCAGCAAGGAGAAATTCTTCGGGATTGAACTTTGTACTATCACCACGAAATACAGGGTCGGACGATGCCTCGATTGACACTTTATTATCTGCTGAAATGGTGTGGCTTCGATCATATTCTCGGTAGTCATTTGTTCCGGTGCCGCGATTACCTGTCCACGTATTTGTAAGAGTATAGGTGTGTTGCTTGTTCATAAGTATATATTTTGTATTAGGTTGTAATGATTGACAAGGATCTGTTTGCCGTATAAATAATGGAAGCGAATTCCTGCATATCTACTACTTCATGAATAGTTCGGGGTATATGAGGTGAGGATGTGTACTCAGATAAATGTAATTGAAACCATTTGGTATCATGCCATTTACCATGTTTGAATCCGACTTTTTTGAAGATTCCAATTTCCTCAAAACCCATTGCTTTGTGTAATCCTTCACTATTGGTATTCGGCATAGTCACACCTGCAAAGACGGTATAATATCCCTGCAGCTTGAGAATTGCAAATAAAGTCTCATACAGTATCCGTGCAATTCCTTTACCTTGAACATCTTCCGATAAATACACTGTTAATTCCGGAGACCATTGATACGCAGCTCTTGTGCGGTGTTTTCCTGCATAAGCATAGCCAACTATACAATCTCCACTCAAGCACACAAGCCATGGAAATTCAACGGTATGAGATGATATTCTCTCTGCAAATTCCACTACAGTTGGCACTTCATACTCAAAGGTAACATCTGAATTGAGGATAAATGGAGCATACACAGCAAGAACGGACTCAGTATCGCTTTCGGAAATTAGGCGTATGGAATATGTGGAATTCAAATTCATCGTAACTGAAAATTATATATGTTAATTATAAATTCTTATCTCTTTACTTTCGGGTAGAAATGTTTGTTTTCATCAGCAACAAGATCACACGGTGCCGGTGGAGTATGCATGATCACTTCCGGAAAAAGTTTGGTGGGAATTCCATCAAAATCGCGTGCCCATTGTTTGTGATTATAGACACAGACCGGCAGACATATCGAACAGTAATTATGTTTCGCAAAATACGGAAAGCATTTACCTGTATCTACCTTATATCGATCATTCCCCAGATGATCTTTTCCAGCTTCGGGCGTACGTTCATCACCGATTGCGTCAGCAGGACAGTAAATTCTACATGCGCGGCAATTATCGCAAAATTTCGCAATTCCGGCATCAATTGGATGATCAATTGCCATTGGTAGAGAGGTCAGCACACTACCCATCCGAAAGAGAGGATCGAATGTTGGATTTATAATTGAGCCATGTCTGCCGAGTTCGCCGAAGCCGGCTTTCAGTCCGATAGGTATATGAAGCACATCGCTATCTCCAATTGGATGCTCAACCTTACACTCATAACCCATCGAACGAATCAATTCTGCAAGCTGTATCACAGTCTCGCCAAGCGAATAATAAATCCGCAGACATTCAATCGCCGACTCTCGTGACGGCACTTTTTGAAATTCTCTCCAGAGCATTTTTTGTCCGACAGCGATGGCAAATTCATGAGTCACCGACCGACCTCTGTACATGTCTGAGGGCTCAATCATGCACACACCCACCATATCAGCACCAAATTCTTTGGCTTTTGATTTGATGTAATTTGATGCATCTTCAGGAGTTGCAAATGTCATTTTTAGTGGTGATACTTCACCGTCGAAGCGTGGGTACTGTTCGGTATGAATCTTCCTAAGATATTCATTTACTTCAGGGATATCGATTTCCCGTCCTCCCACACCTGCATACCATTCATCCCACATAAAAGCCGCCGGTGAATCTTCGGATGAAGTAATAATTTCAGTGATTTCAAATTCGGGAGCAAGTACATTCATGGTATCATTTACCAGATTAATGATTTGGCAGAATTGAGCGCGGATTGCATTGCTTCATCGCTAGTACTTCCAAGAGCAGTGATGTGGCCCATTTTACGTCCTTTGCGAGAGGTGCTTTTGCCGTATAAGTGCAGCGAAGCTGTTGGAATTTTGAGAGTTTCGACGACACTATCTGGTATTGCGCTTCCGCTTCTCTCACCGAGAATATTGATCATTACGGCAGCGGGAGCGATCATTTCAGGTGAACCTAACGGTAAATTACAAACGGCTCGGACTGCGTTTTCAAATTGTGATGTCACACAAGCTTCGATTGTGTAATGTCCTGAATTATGAGGTCGTGGCGCGATTTCGTTAAAGAGTATATCGCCATCATTAGTGAGAAACAATTCTATACCAAACATCCCAACTCCATCAATAGCTTTCACGCATTCGAGTGCAATTTCTTTAGCGCGAAGTTGGAGATGTTTCTCCACTTGCGCAGGCGCTATCACAGCTCTACAAATATGATTTTCCTGAATTGTCTCCACGCATGGATACACTGCCACTTCTCCTCTTCGATTACGCGCGACCATTACGGCGAGTTCTTTCGTAAAATGGACAAATTTTTCAGCCATGAGAGCGCGTGGTTCTTCGGATTCAGTAAATTTTCTCCATACGCTATGTATATCATTGCTATTCCGAACGGTTGCATTGCCGTAGCCATCATAGCCGAGTGTGCGTGTTTTAATAATAAATGGAAAGCCGTGTTTGGTGCCGAATTCTATCGCATCTTCGGGTGAGTCAAGTGATATGAATTCGGTTGTTGGGATGCCGCATGAACGGAAGGTTTGCTTTTGAATGTACTTATCTTGAATTTTCTCAAGGGTTTGCGCTGTGGGAAAGACGAGGCGTTTTTCTGCGATTCTCTCTACTATTTTCGGATCAATAAATTCATTTTCGAGTGTAATGGTATCGCTTGCGGAGATAAAGAGTTCGAGGTCAACATCAGAATTCCATCCTCCGGAAAATTCGAGTTTGGTCATTATTCCGGCAGGGGAATCAGCACCGTGTTCGATAATTGCAACGCGTAACCCAAGCTGATACGCAGATTGAGCAAGCATTTTAGCGAGCTGACCGCCGCCAAGAATGCCGAGAGTAAAGGGTACATCGCCGGAGCGTTGATAGGGAGAGCCAAGCATAGTTACTAAAAAATTGAATATAAGATTATTAGGGTTACAAATTTACGGTAAAAATGAGTCGTTTACGGCAATGGAGTTAAAAGAAATGCAATTATTACGTGATGAATGAATGAGTTTCTTTCATCAAAGAAAATTAAATAATTATCGGTGTGAATTTTATAATTAAAAACTATAATTATATAATTCGAAAGGAATTCCTGCGTAGTAACTTTGTAATACTCTTGCACGTGCGCTCATTATTTATTGAATGTTTCGACAAGTCGAATCAAGAGCAATTTCAACGAATAATTCCACTTGTATTTTTCTTATACGGTAGGATTATAATGCGAAAATTCGGTTGTCATGTTTATAACAAACTATGAATATTATCCATTGGAACAGATTCATGAATTTTCCTCCGGCAGATTATTTAATTTGTGTTCATTTGGTCAAATTTTAACGTACTTTGTTTGGTTTTGTGGACAAATTAGGGTTATATTTGTCTGTTAACTACGAATCTCAATTGTTTTTTTTAATTTTTTAGTGGAGAACATTTATGTTCAAATACAAATCTCTTCTTGCCGCAGCAACTCTTGTGGCTCTTATAATGGTTGGTTGTAATGAAAATACAACGACACCGAATACTACTCCTCCAAACCCTATATCAGGGCTAATGGCAACTTCAATAAATGAATCAACTGTTCGCCTCAAATGGACTGCTCCTACCGGCTCATACTCAAGCTATATCATACGGTACAACAGTACAGCTTCGGATTCAATGAAAGTAACTGCTCCTAGTGGTACTGAGATGTTAGATATATCAAGTTTGACCTCTGGAACTGTATATACATTTACAGTTACTTCATTAAATTCAGATAATTTAGAAAGTACCACTAAGAGTATGAAGTGGGCAGGTGCAATGAGATTTGCTACTTATAAAAGTGGTCTTCCAATCAGATTGTACGAAAATTCATCCTCTAAAGGCAGTGGATTACAATTATATGATGACGTTACTGGTGAACCTAAAAATTTAAAAGTTGATGCCGGTGACTTTTGGGATATTGGTATTGATAATAAGGGACTTACCGACTCCTTGTATTCAGGATCGCCAACTCAATTGACTGGAATCAATTTTACTACTTCCCGTAAAGCTACTTTCATAGGTAAAGATTATTCAGGTATTGATAGTTTGAATCAAGTTTTTGAATCATCAGATTTGGTAGCAACTACAGACGATGCTATTAGATATCCTAATTTATCACCGAAGGGATTTGTATTTGTCGTTAGAACCGGAGATGGAAACTTTGCAAAAGTTTTTATCAAACCAAATGCAAATGGAGAAATTCTTCAAGGAACACCAGGTGATAGATATGTAGAGGTAGAGATTTCTTATCAAAAAATTAAAGCTGTTCCTCATGCAGGTTCAAAAAATACTGTTGGTAACTAATTATTTATATATTTATTTAAGGTCAAATCATGAAAAAAACACTTTGCTTTCTTGCAGTCATAGTATTCCTAAGCGGTTCTGTTGTAGCACAAGAAAGAGTTAGACGTAACAATATTCCAATCCCTACTACTCCAAAAGTAGAGCCTACAAAAGGCGCTTCAGCTACAAAAACAACTTCGGGTAAATCCATTAAAGGCAATATTGTAAGTGTTATGACTTACGCTGACAAAGGTAAAGCCCCTGCGGTAACTAAAGCTCAAGCAGCTGATATGATAAAACAAGGTGAGTTGTTAGGTGTGTTATCCGGGAAAAAACTTTATTTAGTTGTCAATTCTGATGGAACTTCAGCCGCTAGTAAATTAGCAAATGGTGGTTCAGTTACGATTACCGGGAAAATCATGAATAAAGGTGGCATAAACATGATTACGGCAAACAGTGTACAGTAAGAATTTACGGTGATTCGCGATATATGTCACCCACATTTAAAAGCCCTAAGTTTAAACAACTTAGGGCTTTTTTTATCAATATTACTTTCGGTTTTATTCTATACTATCAATGATATTACAATAGCTTTGATATCGCTCAGCATCAATTTCACCACGTTTCAGCGCTGCAATCACTGCACATTCCGGTTCATTTCGATGCAAACACAGCGAGTATTTACAATCAGGAAAGTAATCATCAAATTCATGGAAATAATACTGTGTTTCCTGACGACTTACATCCCAGAGCCCAAGCTCTCGTAGGCCGGGAGTATCAGCTATGAATCCACCCTTTGGCAGGGCAAACATTCGCGCCCCTGTCGTGATATGTCTCCCTTTCCAGGTACGTTCACTTATTTCTCCAACTTCCTGATGATCTACTCCAAGAAGTGAATTGGCAATCGTCGATTTACCGACACCACTTGGACCGGAGAAGACAGTTATTTTTCCGTGCAATGACAATTCAAGAGCACGTAACCCTTTTTTATTTTTAGCGCTTACCAGGTGTACCTTCACGCCGAGAGATTGATAGACTTTCATATCATCTTTGACGAACCTTTCGGTCATGAGTTCTGTTTTATTGATACAAATAATCGGTGTCAATTCACCTTTTTCAGCGGCAATTAAATATCGATCTATTAATCTGCGGTTGTAAAAAGGCTCAGCAGCAGACATGACAATCAGTAACTGCTCTGTATTACTCACAATAACTTGTTCACTTGAGCTCTTGCCAATTCCTCGCCTTGAAAGTTTCGTTTTCCTTTCATCGACAAAGACAATTTTTGCGGTTTCCTTTCCATCTGTGTTACATACATACCCTACTCTATCACCGACTGCAATCAAAGTTGAATCCGAATTCTGCGAGCGGACAGTACCTGCGACCGTACATCGAACGACAGTATTTGATGATATCTCAGACTGAACAAACCACGATTTACCTTTACTGTAAATGACCCGACCGTGCACTGTTGTTTCTTTGATTTTATATTCATTTTTTCGAAAAGTTTTCGTTTCATTCTTATAGGACAAACTCGACCGTTCACGCTTTTTTCGCAACGAATCAGGCAGCATATTGTCGTCTTCATTCTCGCTTGAAAACATCTCTAAACGTTTTTTGGTATTATGAGTTTGCTTTTCAATTTTCTTCATGTGTCAGATATTTTCCACACTCTAATTTTAAATCTGTCAAAATATATTGACAATATTCAGTAGATATTTTGTAAGTTGTTGTCAGTTTTTAACAACAATATACTGTTATTTCCTTGAAATACCGTTGGATATTTCGTGAGTTTTCTGATGAAAGTACAGTTCAACATTTAGCTTCGTTCCTCCATATTCCTCGTGGCTTAGCACAGGTGTTAGCCGCACGAGGGCTTGATAGCGACAAATCAGCCGACCGATTTCTTGTTCCTACTCTTGCTGAGCTTCACGATCCATTCTTAATGGACGGTATGGAGCTTGCAGTTGAGCGGATAGAGCGAGCAATCAGCAAGGGTGAATTGATGTGGATACACGGAGATTATGATGTTGACGGTACTTCCAGTACTGCATTAACGCTTCAATTTTTGCGTGAAATTGGTGCGCGTGTAGAATATTTTATTCCAGATCGTCAGGGCGACGGTTATGGTCTATCTCATACAAGTATTAATCAAGCTCGAAATGCAGGCGCTACACTCATCATTACGGTTGATTGCGGAGTAACCTCTGTAGAATCAATACACTTAGCCAAGGAGTACGGAATTGATACAATCGTTTGTGATCACCACGAGCCAAGCGAAACCCTCCCTGAAGCAGTCGCGATTTTAGACCCTCTCAAGCCCGGATGTACCTATCCATTTAAATATCTTGCCGCATGCGGTGTGTGCTTTAAATTAGCACAAGCACTCAGCATACGTCGTCATCAACCCGATCTCGCCTTAAAGTATTTAGATTTCGTAGCCTTAGCATCAACTGCGGATATCGTTCCTCTTATCGGTGAAAATCGTGCTTTGGTTTATTTTGGATTGCAAGTACTGAACGAAACTCCACGCGCCGGCTTTCGTGGTCTGCTCGAATGTGCGGATATGCAGCCCGGCAATCTCACAACTTCAAGTATAGTCTATGGCTTAGCACCACGTATTAATGCAGCCGGCAGAGTGGGTGATGCACGAAGAGCTGTAGAGATGATGACGCAAACGGATGAAGGTGCTGCTTTTGCAATTGCTCAGCAATTAGAACAAGACAACCGTAAGCGCCGTACTTTTGATGAATATACTTTCGCTGAAGCAAAGCAAGAAGCAGATCGATTACTCAAAGAGAAAAAACGACATTCTTTAGTGCTGCACAAGCCAACTTGGCATGCAGGTGTGATAGGAATTGTCGCTTCTCGCTTAGTCGAAAAATATCATTTGCCAACAGTCATGCTCACGACTATTGACAGCCATGCGAAGGGTTCAGCTCGCAGTATTAAAGGATTTGATATACATAGCGCTCTCAAAAGCTGTGACCGGTATTTAATGGAATTCGGCGGGCACAAACACGCGGCAGGTCTTACTCTTGAAGAGGAAAATATAGCAGATTTACGAGAAGCTTTCGATGACTATGCCAAATTGCACATGTCGGAGGAAATGCTCATTCCCGAACTCCTCATCGATGCAGAAATGCGACTCAACGAACTCTCTCCGGGATTTTTTGACGTTATTAAAAAATTCGCTCCTTTTGGACATAAAAATCCCAAACCTATTTTCTATTCAAAAAGTGTGGTAAGTGCGAACGGAGTACAAGTAGTCGGTAATAACCACTTGAAATTTCGTGCACTTCAGTCAAATTTTATTATTGATGCGATAGGGTTTAATCTCGGTGATAAGATTTCACTTTGTACAGGTGGTAAGCCCTTTACAATTGCATATACTCTTGAAGAAAATACGTATAATGGAACCACGACTCCACAGATTTCCATTAAAGATGTTCGCGCAGATGTTTAAATCTGTCACAAACACACATCACCTTTATCTTCTATATTACTCTTAAATTCTGTGTTTTGAAGCATTTACCGTCAATATAGCGGTTGTCGTTTCATTGGGAATACTGTCAATTGCAAAGGACCCGCCTTGTACTTCCATTATTTTTTGCGTAATCACCAATCCGAGTCCGTTCCCCTGCTGTTCGTACTGTTTACGCTCAAACTGCTGATACCCTCCAATACTTGCGATTTGTTCCGGCGTCATTCCACGTCCTTTATTTTCAATTTTAAGGATGAATTTACCACCCGATGCTGCTCCTTTGACCAATACTTTTGTGTTTGGTTCTGAAAATTTCAACGCATTATCAAGCAGCTCTTCCACTGCTTTGAGAAAATACAATGGCAAGATACTTATTGGAGAATCAGTTACTTCCATGATGACATCATCTGCGCGATTAAATGTAGTTGATTTTGAACTAATTGCATCAAAAATAATCTCTTCAGCTGAATGTGTCACTTCGTCCAGCAAATCTCCCATAGATTGTAGATCATTGGATAATATTTCGAGGCGGGTGTAGAAGAGGAAGTTCTCGGTGACTCTGTGTAATCGGCGTGCTGAAATTGTAATTTCATCGAACATTTCCATCGCGTCTTCACGATCAAGCATATCATAATTATCACGCATCATCTTGGTAATTCCCAAGATACCATTGAGAGGAGTGAGAAATTCATGTGGTAAGGAGAAGGCAATATTCGTCCGCAAATTATCGAGTTTTTGTTCTGCATTTTTTTTAATTTCATCACTTTTTGCCAGACGCGTATTTACTGCCGCCACGAGCTGGTCATGCTCAAACGGTTTGGTCAGATAGTCATCGGCACCAAGATTCATACCTTGCCGGATATCTCCGGAATCTGCCTTTGCAGATAAAAACAAAAATGGAACCGTCGCAAGAGGCGGATAGGCGCGCAGGGCTTCGAGCACTTCATATCCGCTTTTTTCGGGCATCATGATATCTGATACGACGAGGTCAGGAACACATTCCTTCGCAAGGGCAATACCTGCTGCACCATTATCAGCAACAAACACATTAAATCCATTGATTCGCAAAATGAGCTGAATTGCCTCGCGGATCAAGTCCTCATCTTCTATAACTAATATTTTTTTCATAGTGTAAGCCGAATAATTATCTAAAGATTCTGCTGTATGATAATCTGTAAGATGCTCTGAAATTTGTATTTACTGTATTGGTAACTTTACGGTAAAAGTTGTCCCGACTTCTACATCGCTTTTCACACTGATTTCACCACCGATTAAATCTACTGATTGTTTTACTATCGCAAGTCCCAATCCTGTTCCTGAAATATTACCAACATTCTCAGCTCTTCTGAAGGATTCAAATACATTGTCTATACTATCGGCCGGTATTCCTATTCCATAATCCTTAACTTCTATGATAGCTTTATTATTTTCTCGATAGATATGAACATCGATATCCGAATTCATCGGTGAGTATTTCGCAGCATTTGAAAGTAAATTAACTAATATCTGTCGAAGCAGCTTTTCATCGGTTCTGATACCCGAACCTATAAAATCAAACTTGTAATTAATATTGTGTTTGTTCGCATCTGAGAACCGTAATTCCTCAATCACCGAAGTACCAATCTCGAAAAGATTTACTACTCGTAAATTAACAGAAATAGCGCCTGTATTTGATGAACCTATAAACAAAACATCATTGAGCAAATCTGTCATGCGAGCTACTGCTATCTGTATATTTTTAAGATACTTCTCTTCATCTTCTTCTGTCCATTTGCCTTTGTATAATTGCAGTATCTGTGTATAGGATAGAATTGTCGTCAATGGTGTACGGAATTCATGAGACACCATAGAAACAAAATTAGACTTCAGTTCCGAGAGCTCTTTTTCACGTTCAAGCGCAATTCTTGCCGCTTCTTCTGCCCTTTCACGTTCAGTAATTTCATTCGTAAGTTTTAGAATCAGATCATTGAGCTCGGTTGTACGTTCTTTTACCCGTTCTTCGAGCTGCAGATTAGCTCGAAGTAATGCATCTTCTGAATTTTTACGTTCAGAAATATCAATAAAACTATGCACTACGCGACGATTTGACCCAAAATTTGCCGTGACCGATGTTTGGATGATTGGTATACTTTCACCATTTGATTTATATAAAATGGATTCTGCTTTTTGAACAGTCGTATCTTCAGAATGTAAAGAGGGTTCCGGTAAATATAGAGTATGTAATTTGCCGAGAATTGTGTCTCGGGACTCGCTCAGTAATTCTACTGCAGCAGGATTTGTATCTATTATTTTGTTTGTTTCAGCATCAGAGATTAGTATCCCCGTTTGAATCGAATCCAATATAGTTTTAATTCACGCTGAATTTGCTCTAAATGAAAAGTTCGAGCGGCTACTTTCTGCTCCAGTACACTTTGATTGTACGTAAGCTGTTGCACAAGTTTGGCATTATAAAGAGCAAATGCAAATTGATTGGCAGACAATTCACAAAGCTGTAGGAGTGAATAAATGGGCGGTTCGTCGGTCTTGGAATTTTGGAGTACGATGACTCCTAATACAGATGTTGGTACAGCAAGTGGTATAATTATATAGTCATTATCAGATAATTTACTGTTATCATACGACACAGCTCCTCCGGTATTCAATGCATCACCTATGATTCCGGCATCTTGTAATTCTGCAAATGCATCTCTTGATTTATCGCTTTCCATTTCAGGAATTGATGTACTGAAACGAAAATCAAAATCAATTTCATCCATAAGAAAAAGCATCACTGCTGTATTTCCGGGATAACTTCTGAATACGAGCAAACTATCTTCTATAATTTCAGATAAGGTCTTCGTATTGTCACGCCCGGCAGAATTCGCAACGATGGTATTGAGGAATTGATGCAGTTTTGGATGTTGTAATTCCATAGTTACAGTAGAATTGAAGCTGCAGCTTCTTGATAATCATGTTCTATTTGCTGTTGCATACCCACTATTGTCCCCTTTGGTAATTTGAGTATATCCCAGATCATTTCATTCGGTTCAGGAATAATGTCATCTCCTGCATTTCCAAGCGATAGGCACCGTGCTATGATATTTGCCAGATGGACAGAAGCTGTTAATTCATCGGCTTTACCGTCAATAGTTCCTGAAATATGATAACGGATGCTATTACTGATCGAACTCGGCATTTGCCACTTTTGAGCTAATATTTCACCAACGGTGGTATGAGTAATTCCCAATACATCACGTTCGGCAACTCGAATAGGAATTTGTTTTTCGGCCACTAATGCCAATACTGTAGAGAATTCTTTGGGAACAAATTGAAAAAAAAACAACTTACCAATGTCATGGAGAATTCCTGCCAAGAAATAATTTTCAGGATTACTTGATCCGGAATATTTACCAATCAATCGAGTAATCACACCTACTGCTATGGAATGCTTCCAGAATTCGACAGGATTAAAGAGTCCGTTTGTACTTGTCTTACCGAACATATCAATAATAGAAATTGCGGCAACCAAATTCTGAACCTCAGTAAACCCTATGAAAAATATAGCTTTCGTAATTGTATCAATCCTGCCGCTGTAGCCGTAAATCGGAGAATTTGCAGCTTTGAGTACTTTTGCCGCCGATGACTGATCTGCTGCAATCACAATAGCTGCGTCATTGGCAGTCGAGCGCGGATTTGCAATCACCTGCGAAAGAGCAGAATAAACTGTCGGTAATGTCGGAAATTCATCTACTCTCTGCAGAATTTTATGGTCTAGCCGCATCTAAAGTTTCCCGTTGAGAAGATTGTAATGAGGTAAGTGTGGACTGAAAAGCCAGATTGTAGAGTTCATATTCAAGAGCATTACGAGGTTTCCACGATATTTTACGCCTTAATATCATCGCTACCTTACGCTTATCGTCTTCATTCATTTCCGTGGGCAGCTCTTCGACAGAATGAATCCACACTGCTTTTATACCCCATGTCTTGAGTAATTCGATTTTGTGTTCGGTAAACTCAATTCCTGCAGGCAGGAGAGTTTGACCGAACTTATTAACAACCGACTATTCCAATATCATTCCGGAAGTCAATGCATCTCGTAAAATCATTTTACCCATACAACCAATTAATAATGTCAGGTTTATTCATACTATTTGTCACTAATTTATTGGCAAATTAAATCAAACTCGTTTGATAGCCAAATCTAACATCAGAATCACAATTAATTAGAAGTATAATGTACGTCAATTGATCAGTTTCTGTAACTTAATTTCTCAGATTTGTGTCCATAGACCAAGAGTAGCTATCAGATTCCATCACCATTGAAAATAACTACCTACAAGATTTACAATCAGAGAACACCACCCTTAGTTTTACCCTACAACGGTAGAATCATCCTGTCCTTTTCCATGCTCATGCAATCGGAGAAGGACCGGATGGTGGGGGCACAATCCAATCTGATTTTCGTCAAACAATATTAACAAACTAACCTCGTATCAGTGGGAGTACTTCAAAAGTGTACCTATTCATAACTGTTGCTTTCGATACTTTCCGGAGAACTATCATGAAAATTCTAACCCTACTATTTTGCTTTGGTTGCCTCACACACTCTTTATTCTCACAAGCAATTCCGGCTACACGGTTACTTCATTTATCTGAATACAATTTGGCAAAGATTGGAGTTCGAGTAACCGATAAGGGAGTTACATTTATAGAAAATGTCCAGCCGGAGAATTCAACATCTCCCAAACGCAAAATTCTCCTCACAAAGAATGCGGTCTCTGTCTCTATTGCCAAGAAAAAAGACTTGAGCGATGTTCGAGAGTTTGCGCCGGTTTTCGCAGTTAATACTTTTAAAAGTGGCAGTGCAGCATTTTACCGAACTATCAATGATACAAAGAAATTCACCTATCCAGACTCACTCTTATCCGGAAATTCTACTAAAATTATCAATGCGGACTGGGCAAACAAACTCGTCTGTGTTGTCGTAGAATTTACTCCCAAAGTCAAAAATTCAGGAAAAAATATTGTTTATCTGTGGTATGAACCAACCAATACGTTTATCGATGCTCTTCCTATAGAAATCGCCGAACCGATCTGGAGTGAAACACTACTTGCCGATAAAGGTATCCTTGCTTCCGCTGAGGGTAATTTCACCGATTCATGGCGAAGCACAAGTGAACTCATCACATCGATAGTCTATCCTAATCCTGTCCAAAGTAGTAGTGCAACCGTCGAATTCACCCTCAATTCCCCTACCTCACTCACTATTGCCCTCTATGATATTAGCGGAAATAGAATCCGTGAATTCTATCCTAAGACTTCCTATCCCGAAGGAAAGCAAATACTTGAATTACCACTTACTTCCATTACCAACGGAATGTACTTCGTGACAATTATTGCCGAAAATCGTCAGCCTGTCGTTCAAAGATTGCTTATTGCCAGATAACAGCCCCTGCAATTCCGAATTGTAACTATTTATTATCAATCAACCTCTGTTAATAGAAATTCTCCGATATTTATTAGGGTTTCCGCATCAATATTCATGAACGAACAGTTTAGCATCCTTAGCCTTGTAAGGGCGACCTGTTTGTAGCAATTGCGTCCCCCAAGAACCATCGTAGCACCATCGGTGCGACCTGTTTATCGGGTAAACAGGTCGCACCTACGGAGCTAATTATCAACTTATGTACTTCATTGCTACAAACAGGTCGCTCCTCTGGAGCTAAGCAATTCGCTGTTAAATTGATGCGGTAACCCTATATAATTCTCCATTGCCTTCAATTCTGAAAGGATATCGCTATGAATATTCTCGCAACTTCTGTGCTTTCTACCTTTGCTGCCGTCAGTATGTTTGCACACTTTCAACCTCTTGATTCTTATAAAGTTAAAGATGATACTGCAAGCCGCGCATCGGTCAAACGGGCAATTCCCGCTCCTCCTGCACTCATGATTCGAAACGAGAGCGGCGCTTCGATTCCGCTCCGCATCGAACGCCTGAATGTGACGGTAAATATTGTTGGGAATATCGCGCTGACAACGATGGAAATGACCTTCCGCAATGACCAAAACCGCATCCTCGAAGGCGAACTGAGCTTCCCACTCGGCAATGGCCAAACCGTTTCCCGTTTCGCAATGGATTTTAATGGCAGTCTACGCGAAGGTGTCGTCGTCGAAAAAGCCAAAGGTCGTGAAATTTTCGAAGAAAAAGTGCGGCAGAATATCGACCCGGGATTGGTCGAACTCACGCGCGGCAATTCATTCAAAGCACGCGTGTATCCTATTCCTGCTCATGGTGTTAAGAAAATTGTTGTTGCCTACCAACAAGAACTCTCCTCAGATGGAACCGGCGACTTGAACTACTCTCTCCCGCTCGATTACAAAGATACCCTCACCGAATTTACCCTCAACGCGCATGTTCTGAGTTCGCTCGCACCCGTCACCGCACAAGGCGCGCTCACCGGTGCATTTACCCAAGAATCAGGCGATGGCGGCTACGCGCTACGGATGAAATATTATGAATATCAGGCGAATACTCCACTGGAATTCAGCGTACCGCAAGCAACTACCAAAACAACGATTTACCTTGAATCTTTGGGGACAAAAACCTACTTCTACATAGCCGCTCACCCACCCGTCAGCTCGATGCCGAAGGAGCTGCCACGTTCGCTGTGTATATTGTGGGACGCGTCGGGTTCGGCTAGCGGACGTGATATTGACCGTGAACTTTCCCTTCTCGACGCCTACTTCAAGACAATCGGCAATTGCACAGTTACACTCGTGACGTTTAGCAATGCGTCGGACAAACCGCAGCAATTTTCAGTATCGAGTGGAAATTGGTCTGCCCTGCAAGCATCTCTCAAAGCTGTCACCTACGACGGCGGCACACAACTCGGCGCTCTTCATCTACAAGATTATAAGTGCGATGAATATCTCCTCTTTAGCGATGGAATTTCAAATGTAGGTTCATCAGAAATCATGTTCGCGAAAAAGCCGGTGATTGCGGTTAATTCCACCCAACATGCCGAACATTCCTACCTCAAATATTGCGCGCAGGCGACCGGCGGCACCTATATCGACCTCAGTTCAATTGCCAATGAGAATGCTACCCGTCAGCTCACCGAACAGCCCTTTTCGTTCATTGCAGCCCGCAACACTAGTGGCATACGTGAGCTTGTGCCGAGTATCACGACTCCTGTCCATGAAGGCATTACCCTCGCCGGTGAACTTGTAGGAAATAGCACGGAAATTATCCTTGAGTATGGTTTTGGGAATAAAGTCACGTACTCTGAAAAAATCATGCTTGATAAGTCAACCGGTATGGTCAAAACAGGACTTATACCAAACTTATGGGCGCAGAAAAAGCTCGCCGAACTCGATATGCGCTACAAAGAACAAAAAGATGCCATCACCGCCATCGGCAAGGAATTTTCCATCGTCACACGCAATACGTCCCTGCTTGTCTTAGACCGCATTGAGGACTATGTCGAGCATGGCATTATCCCCAAAGAAGACAGCTTAAAGCAATTATATACCAAGATGATAGCTGAGCGAACCAAGCGCACCACCGATGACGGCAGCAAGCATCTTGAATCGGTCGTTGCGATGATGAAAGAGCGGAAAGAGTGGTGGAATAAGTCGTTTGAACAGAAACCGATTGTGCGTGAGATCGTGGAAGGAAGAAGAATCATCGTGCCCGATACCCTATCGCGAGTTACTGTCTGTGCAGGAATTGATACAACAGCACCTGCGAACACAGGAATTTTAATTGGCAAAGTGATAGATTGGCGAAGGAAGCCAATTGCCGGTGCTTCCATCCGAGTAAAAGGTACAAATCGCGGTGGGAATGCAAAAATCAGAGGCAATTTTACTATTGCTTTGATACCGGTCGGTAGATATCAAGTGTCGATAAAAGCAATAAATTATAATGAGTACACTACTACGGTTGATATATTACCGCAACAAACTACTGAGTTGATTGCAAGAATGGAAGAGTCACATGAACCCATTAGGGATGTTATAATCGCGTCTGACCGTGAAGACACAAATGTGCCTCCAAGTCGAATAGGTTCGATTCGAGCTGCATCTGGAGATGAATTGAGCATAGCTTCAAGAGAAACTGTTAATAGTGCTATTGACACAGCTAGCCATGCTTTTAATGCAGGTCGGGCAGCTCGGGCAGCGGTCAGTGATGCAGCGCGTCCAACTGGCGATAGAGGAGTTGATGGATACTATCCTGAACCAAGCGTAGCTTCTGGCGCTCGTAATTTTTCTGGAGGAAATGGAATCAGAACATTGTCAGCAGAAGAGGTCAATTCTTTAACATCTAATTCGCCACGTAATTCAAATGAAAGTACTCTCTCCTCCTCCATCGAACTCAAAAAATGGGATGCAAGTGCGCCGTATCTCAAGAAATTACAAAATGTTATCGCCGGAGAGGAATATTCTGAATACTTGACACTCAAGAAGGAATATGGTGCGAGCCCGGGGTTTTATCTCGATTGCGCGGACTATTTTGCTGAGAAAGGTATGAAATCAGTGGCGCTGCGGATTCTGACGAATATTGCTGAGATGGAACTCGAAAACCATCAATTATTACGGGTACTTGCGCACCGATTGTCACAGCTTGGTTATACTGATCTCGCCATTACTGTCTTTCGGGATGTGCTTGAAATGCGCGAGGAAGAACCGCAGTCCTACCGCGATCTCGCGCTCGCCCTCGCCGAGGACAAACAGTATCAGGCGGCGGCCGATACGCTCTATCGGGTGATTACTAAAAAGTGGGATTCACGGTTCTCTGAGGTCGAGCTTATCGCCCTCAGCGAACTCAACCATGTGCTTTATCAAAGCAAAAACACCGTCAAGACTATCGGCTACGACCCGCGCCTCCTTGCCCACATGCCGGTCGATGTGCGCGTCGTGCTCAATTGGGACGCCGACAACTGCGACATGGATCTCTGGGTTTTCGACCCGAATAATGAAAAGTGTTTTTATAGTAATCGCCGCACGCGCATCGGCGGCATTCTCTCCCGCGATATGACGGGAGGATACGGTCCGGAAGAATTCCTGCTCAAGAAAGCATTACCCGGCAAATACAAAGTGCAGGTGCAGTATTACGGCACACAGCAGCAAAAGGTAGCTGCTCCGACGACCATCCAGCTCGAACTCTACACCCGATACGCGACAGGCAAAGAAGAGAAAAAAGAAATCACGATGCGCCTCAAAGACCAGAAGCAAGTGATTGATGTAGGGGAATTTATGTTTGTGGTTGATAAGTAATTTTCAAGAATAATGATTGATAAAAAAGACTTGTCATTCTGAACTTGTTTCAGAATCCCCGTGGCTGTTCTGTCGTGCTCGTGCCAACTGCTTGCGGAGATGCTGAAATTAATTCAGCATGACAGCGACCACAAATAGACTTCCCTAATTCACTACTTCACAAAAATTGTCTAAGCACCCAAATATCCTCCACATCAGCATTTCGGCTACGTATAATGACCGGATCAATACAAGAAAGCCCTGCTACAAACACGTAGCAGGGCTTTTGACTATCTATTCAATATTTCAACGAATTGCGAACAGCGACAGTACAACCGGAGAGATAAACAAAAGACAAAATATGATTATCAATTCCCGAACATTACGTTGTTGATTCGGACCACCGAGGCGCTTGAAAAGAATAAACATACGACCAAAACCAAATAGGCAGAAGATGCCGACGATAAAATGGAGTATCATACGAAAGTAAAAGTATTGGTTGATTGATTACGAATAGTGTTCGCATCTGTCGTGCAGGACAGAGGCGAATGCAATTCGCCCCTACGTTGGGAAAATACGTCTATACGACAAACATTTCAAGAAAAATTATTTCTTTCTCCGTGCTTTCCAATAATCATCTATCGGCTTGAATGGCCCGTACTTATGCTGATCCTGAGAGAAGGTATCGGCATAAGGACCAATCGGATAATCGACCGATTTGTCGGCGTGATTCGGATAAAGAATATCATCCTCGTGGAAGTCAGGTCGTGGGTTCACCTGTTCATTATTGAGATACGCAGCAATATCGTATGCTTGTTCTTCGGTCACGTGTATCTTCGTAATGTCCATATCATTCGGCATGTTATTGCGAATAAAAGCAGCGAGCTTGCCGACTCTGTGCATACTCGAGCCAATCGAGTACGCATGTTCACCCCAGACAGGTGGATATGTATACCCATAGCCCCCAGGCGCTTTAACTCCTTGACCATCAATACCATGGCAACGAGCGCATAATTGTGCATAATCAGCTTTCCCCTTTTGCCAGTCGGCTCTGCGATTCATCCAAGGAATACGATTAGGAATATCACCTTCGATTTTCATAGCGTTTTTATTACAATCCCATAACCATTTCAAGTACATGGCAAAAGCATTCATCTCTTTACTATTGAATGGGATAGCCTTTCCGAGGAGCGGACGTTCGATACAGTTATTCACCCTATCCTGAATCGTAAGAATATTCGACTCTCTTGCTCGATACTGCGGATAGCGAGCAACTGATGTAAATAGTGGCATACCAAAAGGTTTTGTGCCGCCATTGATGTGACAATTCCTACAATCTACTTCGTTGCCCGTCTGCTGCAATACTGTTCCTTTCGGACCGATCAATTTGTGTGTATTCATAAACAATTCTCTCCCGTAGAGAATAGCAACTTTTTCGGGTCCTTCGGATATGGCGGAGGTATCATAGACAGCAGTTTGAATACTGTCACTTGAAGTTTTGTAGATGGAATGTATGGAAGCCGGTTTTTCAGAAGTGTTACAACTTACTATAAAACATGATGTTATAGTAAGTAAAAAGAATTGATATATTTTTTTTTGCATATAATTTTTCCAAAACTAATGAGACAACGTACGTGTGTAGTGTCGATTACGTGATATGTTGAAGACAATAGTAGAGCTTTTACCTTACCCAATCGTTCCGAGAATTACCATCAACGAACCTGCTGAAATCACGACCCACAATATCACTGCCAGTAGTAGCGGGCGCAGTCCGACCGATGCTATTGCTGAACGTGTCATTCCGGTACCAATCAAAAAGAGAGTTAACGTAAGTCCTTTTTTGGTAAGTAGTACCGCTACTGTTCCTACTGGAGCAATCACCGGGAAGAAGGTATTAATCGACATTGCAATCACATACCAGAGAATAAAATACGGTATAGAAATTTTCTTTCCCGATGTTTTGAAAGCAATTGCAGTTACAAATGAAACAGGAATTATCCACAATGCTCTTTCTAATTTGATAGTTGTAGCGATATGGAGAGCTTGCTGACCGAACTGCTGAGCAGCACCCACAACTGAACTCGTGTCATGGATTGCGAAGGCAGCCCACCAACCAAATTGCGTCTGTGACAGGTGCAGCATCTCACCGAGCGGAGGAAAGATAAACAGTGCAAGTGCATTTAAAATGAATATAATACCAAGCGATACCGACATCTCCTTTTCATCTGCTTCGATGATCGGCGACACGGCAGCGATTGCACTTCCGCCACAAATTGCCGTTCCGACTGAAAGCAACAAACCCGTTTTTTTTGAAATTGATAATACTTTGCCTAGCAGCAGACCTAAGAGTATCGTTCCGCTTATCGAACCAACAGTAAACAAAATCGCCGACTGCCCTGCCTCGGCTGCATCATAAAGGTTCATACCAAATCCAAGACCGACGACCGAAACTTGGAGAAGGAGTTTGGTAAATTTCGAAACTTGCTTTCCAAATGGATTACCAATGACTTGCGAGACAATTATACCGAGAAAAAGCGCAAGCGGACTGCTGATAAATGGCATTAGACACAGAGCTGCGACAGCTACAAAGGTAATTTTCCGTGCACTGATATTTCCCACTGGAAGATTCATTGTTGATTTAAAAATTAAAATTCGTCACAAAATTAATATTCGCCAATCGCACTCGATTGATTATATATTTTTCATTTGAATGACTTTCACCGAGGAGACCTTTGTATGTTGTGAGAAGCTGCATATCGAGTCCTTGCAAAACCCCTGTAAACTTATATCGAATATCAACATTACAGTGATTATATGATGGAAGACCGTATTTATTCAAGCGGTAATCGAGCACATCGGGCATGTAATAAAGACCGTAGGAGAGTTCGGCAGTTAGCCCCGGAGTTAGTTCATGGAGAATTGAACAATTGATTGCATTCACATTCCCGGCACCTTCGATTCGTTCACGTAACATAAACGTAAAGAACACATCACGTCCCCATTCTCGGGGGAAAAGCCAGCGGCCGTCGCCGGTGATACGGGTATAATTGATGAGGAATCTCCATCCGGGTGCACTATATCCGAGCCGCGAACTAATCGAAAACGCACGTGAATTCGCCTGCATATATGTTTTTTGGGGGTCTGAATTCCCTCCGTCGCCTATGGCAGTTTCGCCTGTTATTTGCAATGCAGACAATAGCTTATCTTGTTTTGATGACACCTCAACTTCAGCATTTACCTGTACCAATCCACAATTGAACAAGCGATCGGCATGATAATCCCAGAACTGCACTTTGACTTCATCACTCACGGAAAATGTGTAACCCATATATGCGATCCATTTACTGTCAATGTTATTCGAATACTGAGCTTTTGTGCCGTCAGTATTTACTCCTGTCGGATTGATTCCGACTGTTTTTCCGATAGAATACCAGCCGTCGGTACTACGAGGAGAAATCTGGGTGATGAATCCGGCATCAATGGCTGACCCTGTACTATTCCAATTTATAACAACTCCTTCGATGAATGTCGGACTCAGACGTCCGTCTTGTGGATTCAAAATTGGAGTGCGTACTACTTGTTTTCCAAGAATTGCAGTAAATTCCTTTGTTGAATACTTCATATACAAATTCTCCAATCGCATCAGATATTTTCTGCTTATATCTTGTAAGTCAAACAATCCTACTTCGTATCTATTCTGTGTAGAGGTCGCTTTATCAGGAGTCGTGAGATCGGATGAGGCAAGATTATACATAAAAAACCCACTTATTCCCACCTGTATATGAAAGATGGGAGCCGATTCGTATCCGATACCGAAGCCTAATCCATTGGCATAATAATCAGTTAGGCCGGAAGCATTATTCGTCATCATGAATAGATTTCGAACTCTCCCGTTTGCCTTTCCTTGATGAAGTAAATATCGCAAACTTGTCGTATCTGGAGAAATGGTCGTACTTTTTTCTTGCGATACAGAAGGTACCTGAAGTAATAAAAATATGATAAATATATATTTTATCATGCAATTGCGACTTATAAAAGAATATTCAAACTGAATAAAAAAACCTGTCGGATGCTTACAAGCCGGACAGGTTTTATTTATGATACTATTGACCACATTATTTTTTTAATCGGATACGCATGCTTCTATTCAAAAACCGACCTTCAGGTGTCAATTCGGGGAATTTATCGGTCTCTGTTTCTGTGGAAATATTAAATTTATCACCGGAGAGTAAACGAATGTAATCTTCTGTCACTTTAGCGCGTTTTTGTGATAATTGCTGATTCCCGGTTCCCGAACCAAGCGCATCTGTGCTACCATACACTGTAATCGAAGTACCTGCCGGTAATGGCTCAATCATTTGTTTGAGAAGGTCTTTATTCGATTGCGACAGTTCACTGCTATTATAGTCAAACCTCAATATTGCTTTGAAATTATCAACGTTTAATTCAACCTGTTTATTCATGAGTGATGCAACGGGAATAGTTTTGCTTGCGGTTGCGTTCATTGAATAAACCTTTGCATCGGCAGTAAACGTAAACTCTTTCTGTTCATTAGAGATACGACACTTTAAAGGCAGACTCATCGAATTAGTAAGATTTTCTGTAATCGGTTTTTCAAGGCAATTGCTCGATAAGACTACTTTTTCGGTTGACGGTATATTTTGAGCATTAATAACAGCTGAAGCTATACCATTTACTTCTGAGTATTGATTACGGCTTACGTATTCTTGAAGTGGTGCATTCTGAACGAGTATATCCACACGTCGATTTTCAATTCTACCCTCCGGGAAGTCCTGATTCGACGGATTACGGGGCATCAATGCACTTTTGCCTGAAATTTTACTCTGCTCGACTCCAAGACCAACTAATGCTTTCTTGACGGTTTCCATTCTTGCAGCAGCTAACTCTAATCCTTGAGGTTCATCTTCGGCACCACTCGTTGCTCCTTCAAGTACGATAGTCGCTTTAGGATTATTTTTCACAATTTTAGCAATTTGCGTCAGAATCTGTGTGTGATTTTCAACAGGATTCACATTCGACGTTTTTTGTATATCAGCGATATTTCTATCATATTTTTCAGGGAGTTCGGACGACTGTTTTTGGAAAAATACAGCATTAACCAGCGGCGGTGACGAGAGCAACTCATTTCCTGAGTGTACTTCGCCTTGTATGTCTGTAATCTGCAGAGTCAGGATAGGTTTTGGCGGAGGTGGTGGTGGTGGCGGTGGCGGAGGCGGTGCCTGTGGTGGAGCGGGTTCTGCTTTTGTAGGCAATACACTGAATCTCAGTCCAAGCTCAATTCTGGCACCCATCATTTTCCAATCGGCGTCCGAGACGATATTGGAAAAATTGTAATCGACCAACACTTGTTGGGTAAAGAACGTGTTTGCGCCTATTTTGAGCATATTCTCGAGTCCGGCACTGAGTCCGTATCCCGTTGATTTCGTTGTTATTTGTCCTGCTGCAATTTGTCTGATCTGTGAATTTTTTTCTACAAATACGGCATTTTCCGGAGACACAATTGTTTCGTCTTGAATAAATGAAGCGGATATAGGAATTGCAAACCGAAATGCACCGACAGCACGGAGTGGACCGGAAAGAAAATTTGGTATGATGACCGCTCTAACCTCAGGCTGAATCTCAAGATAGCCAAGTGTGGCATGTATTGCATTCTCAGTAGAAATGGTCGATGTAGTTTTAGTTATTGGGTCGAAGGATGAAAAATTTCCCGGCACAGTGAGCTTGCCGCTTCTGTCTGTATAGCCTATTCCCAACCCCAAAAAAGATGAAGAAGACAGTGGAATTTCGCCAAAAACAAATCCTGTAACGCCGGAACCGCTTCCTTTTTCGAATAATCCACAATCAGTAGTACCTTGAAAACTTTTAAAATTAGCCGAATAGGAGTGGAATGCAAATCCTACTTTGGGATGAATGGCGAATTTCTCGGAGGCGAGGGGTTCGACTTGTGCAACAGCTTTATATACAACCGTTTGCATAAGTATCGAGCTGCAGCACAGTAACAGTATTAACCGAATTTTGGTAAGTGGTAGCCAATATTTCATCAACAAACTTTCGTAGTAATAATTTCACGTGCTGCAAATTTACAAGATTCCGTTTGACCGAAACTCAAAATATTTACAATTTGCAGTGAATAATGTTAAAAAACACAGTCATATCAATTAATAACATTCCAAAGAGGATACTGTCATGGTAGAATTATTCATCTTGATTTGTCTCGTTCTATCGATTATTGCTCTTGTAACCTCCTCGAATTCCAACGCTAAACTCTCCTATAAATTACTCGTAATAGAAAAAGAACTCGCCAAACTACGTGACCAAATTCGTACTTTGGGAGATCGTACAAGTACAGAAAAGGTAACTTCAATTCTTGAAACAAAATCTCAAACTTCTACCTCTACCACACCGACTGATGCTTTTCAAACCGCAGAGAGTACTTCGCCATTACAACCCGATGATTTACATGCACTTGACAAGACTGAATTGAATGATGTAACAGATGGTGGCGAACACCAAATACCGCTGTCTATCCAACCTGAATCCACTCCATCGACAGCCGGAAAGCCACATCAACCCTTCTCTCAAAAACAAGAATATGTACCGCCAAAGCCACGTTCACGAGGTGAACTCGAAGCGCTCATCGGAGGGAAACTCCTCAATCGAATCGGCGCGATTGCAATGATCATAGCAGTGGGATTTTTCCTAAAGTATGCCTTTGATAATAATTGGATTAACGAATGGACGCGTGTGACTATGGGCGCGGCATTTGGTGTAGGAATGCTGTTTTTGGCAGGATATTTCCACCGAAAAGAGCTCACGGTATTTTCTCAAGGAATTGTCGGAGTTGGAATTTCGAGCTTGTATTTATCAGTTTATGCGGCGTATAACTTTTATCAGCTCATGCCTCAGCTTCCGGCATTTGTACTTATGATGGCAGTTACTGTCATTGCGTTTCTCCAAGCTATGAAATACAACTCACTTGCAGCGGCTGTGATGGCGACAGTCGGTGGATTTTTAACACCTATTCTCCTGCCGACGCCACAGCCGAATGAAGTAGGTCTTTTTACATATTTAGCTCTCTTGGATGTAGGTATTATGATCCTAGTCGTGGCAAAAGATCGGTGGGTACTGATCGAGCATTTAGCAAGATTTGCAACGTATCTTCTTTATTTTTCATGGTTTCAGGAATACTACCAGCCAAGCGATTTAGCGCCGACGCTCTTTCATTTGACGCTCTTTTGGGCGCTGTTTTTTGCCGGTGAATTTTATAAATTATATTCCCAAAAGGACACTCATCGCATATTGATGACTCTTGGCTCAGTGATGAATGCACTAGCATTTTCGTTGGGCTAATGATGATGATTGATGGTACGTATCACGAACATTCCGGTTGGGTGACGCTTATGCTTGGTGCAGTGTATTTTGGGGCGTATCAAGTGTTACGCAAACAAGGCAAGAGTGATAAGCTCCTTGAAATTCATTATCTTCTCGCGGCGATCACACTGCTTATTATTGCTACCGGACTGCAATTCAAGCAATATGACCTTGTAGCAGCTTGGTCAATTCAGGCAGCAATATTGCTGTGGTGTGGAGTGAGGTGGCGTCTGAGATTTGTGATTAGTACAGGGCTTGTACTTTACGGTTTGGTATTTTTTCAATTACTTGTTTGCAGAACGTTCCCAACCTATGATTACACATCATATTACCACTTTATCTTCAATGAGCGGAGTTTTGGAATGTGGGCAATTATTCTGTCGCTTTTTGGTGCGTCAATTGTGATACAAAGATTCGAGGAGAGTTCGTTTAAGGATATTGTTAAATACGGACTTACCTACGGATGGATTGCAGTACTTTTTGCGTGGCTCACGGTTGAGACAAATGATTATTTCGGCATGTATATCAATTATAATAATGCTGTCGAAGTATGGACTCGAACGCATTATTACTTAGAAATGGCATTTGGGTTTGTGTGGGGCAGTTATGGATTATTACTTTTGGTAGGTGCAAGGTGGCGCAAGAACATAATGATCATACATGCGAGCATAATTGTATCTCTCATTGCATTTTTTGGTGTAGGCATTAACTCTCTCATGTATAAGCCGATTATGGATTTTGTATTGGTCAATAATATACGTGCCGGACTGCTTCTATACACAATAATGATTTTTGCAATGCAATTGAATTTAATCAGACGATATCCGAGTGCACAGCGCGTTATTGTGCAGGCATTTGGGGTTGGAATTTTGCTCTTGATATTCGAACTCATCACAGTGGAAACATTTTCGTACTACGAACACAAAATCATCGCTTTTCGTAATCAAACAGGCGCAAATTATTATGATTCGAATTACATGATAGCACTTAATAATACCAGGCAACTTATGCTATCGGTCGTGTGGCTTGTGTATTCAATACTTATGATGGTGATTGGATTTTGGAGAAAAAATCGTGGACTTCGGATTGCATCTATTGTTTTATCCGGAATTGTCATTCTCAAGGTGTTTATATTTGACCTGCATTTTTTGACCATGCTCAATCGTATCATTTCTTTTTTTGGATTAGGTGTTATTTTGCTGTTAACATCGTATATTTACCAAAGATACAAGCATGTTTTATTAGCAGATGAACTAAAAAACGATGAATAGGAAAGTTCAACTCTACAGTTACTGTAATTATTTAATTTAGAAGATAGATATGAAAGATACTCTCAAGCTGCTTGCTGTAATTATCTCATTGTATTTCTATTTTGGTAGTATATCATACCTTCGAGCACAAGAAATATCTACCAATGAAGTTGATATCTCGTTAGATTCACTTCTTTCTATCCCTGTCAATACTGCAACTAAATCCTGGCAAAAAACGAAAGAAACTCCGGCTTCTGTCACCATTATTACTGATAAAGATATTGTACGATTCGGCTATCGTACGCTTGAAGATGTACTTCGAAATGTTCGGAGCTTTTATGTAAGTAATGACAGAAACTACACGTACATAGGAGTACGGGGATTCAGCCGGCCGACAGATTATAACAATAGAATTCTCCTCTTACTCAATGGTCAGACGATGAATGAAAATATCTACGGTTCTGCTCCTCTCGGTAATGATTTCCCTATTTCTCCGGATTATATTCTTCGAATTGAAATCGTACGGGGACCGAGCTCGGTCATGTATGGTACAGGAGCGGTCTTTGCAACCATCAATGTCGTTACCAAATCAGGCAGTGCATTAAATAAATTACAGGTATCGGGTGAATACGGGAGTTTTGGTCAAAAAGCAGCCAGCGTGCAGTACGGTAATGTACTATCGGGTATTGACTTTTCAATAGGAACTTATTATGGTAATTTTACAGGACAAAAATTATTCTTTAAAGATTTTGAAGGTGATAGTATTTCCCATGGATTTAGTGACAAGCTAGCAGATGCCGAACAGATGTATAGTATAGCCGCAACGGCAAAGTATAAGAATTGGTCATTTCAGATCTTTAAATCTCATCGAGAAAAACACGTACCGACAGGTGCTTGGGGAACAGAATTTAATGATGAAAGGCACAAAACAATTGACAATTATATGAATACACAGTTGCACTATTTACATGATTTTTCGCCCGATTTATCACTAGTTAATAGATTATACTATCAACAATATTACTACGAAGGAGCATATCCATATTCAAGCTATGTCTCTGAAGAATCAACAGTTAATTACGCACTCGGTGGTGAATCATTATTGAAGTGGGATGTGTCGGCGAGTAATCGCTTTAATATTGGCGTAGAATATCGCACGAATTTGAGAGCAGAGATGGAATTTATGCCGTCGGATTCTATGATATTAAAGGTTAATTCTCCATTCCAAATGTTTTCAGCTTTCCTAAGTAATGAATATCAAATAACGACGGATTTGTCCTCAACAATCGGATTTCGGTATGATACTTATTCTACCGGTACTAATGCAATTACTCCTCGAATGGCTCTTGTCTATAACCCAACTGAAAAAACCACGTTGAAGCTATTATATGGTTCTGCGTTTAGAACGCCGAATTTATATGAAATCTCGTATTATGATGTTCAGACGGGCACGAAAATTAGTTCAAATCTTCAGCCTGAGCGATGTCGTACTTTCGAATTTGTCGCTGAACAGCAGCTCAGTGAAGAGTTTTATTTGGTATCTTCACTCTATAGATTTTCAACCATTAATTTAATTGATGTAGAGATTGACGGTACTGATTCTATGTCACAATTCCGCAATTCCGCTTCGAACATTGCCTATGGAGCTGAGCTTGAGGCAACTATAAGACTTTCAAATGGCTTACGTAGCTATGCCAGTATCTGCTATCAAAGAGTCAGGAATTCTTACGATTCTCTACTCACTAATTCTCCAGAAGCAGTATTTAAGTGTGGGATTGCATTCCAGATAGCATCTTATTTATCAGTTTCACTCGACGGACTATTTGAGACTTCGAGAATTACCGTTAAATATGATGATAAAGATCATGCTGTTGCTACCGAACCCTTTGCTTTAGTTAATCTTACGATCAACTCTTTACCATTATGGAATGGATTATCATTTACTGCTCAGGTTCGAAATTTGCTGAACAGTTCGTACAGCTATCCTGGTGGAATTGAACATGATAATGCTATGATCGAGCAAGACAAACGGAATTTTTGGTTAAAAGTATCTCTCGAGTTATAATAATGCAATTCCAGATTCTCTCTAAAATAGTTGTATTTCTAATCCTCATCCAATGTTACTTTGGTAGCTCACCTAATTCCTATGCCCAAGAAACAGATCTATCCCCTTCGAATCACATACCTATTTTATGCAAGGTGCTTTCTTTCGACCGTAATTTAAAACAGCGCTCACCGACAGTAATAAAGATCGGCTTGGTTTATCAAAGTAAATACCGTACTTCACTCAATACCATGTATGAAATACAGCGATATTTTATTGAACATTCCATTAAAATTTCCGGTATAAATGTAGCTGTTAGATTGATAGATCTTTCGGAAGAAAATTTGTCAACTATCATTAATTCTGAAGATATTACGGTACTCTACATTGCGCCGCTTCGAGCTTATAATATTGCGTCGTTGCATGGGTTGTGTGCTACCAAAAAAATCCGGTCTATCACCGGAGTATCAGACTATGTATCTGAAGGAATTTCAGTAGGTGTGGGCACAAAAGGGGGTAAAGCTGAGATTATCATTAATCGACCATCAAGCAATAGAGAGGGAGCGGATTATTCTGCTCAACTGCTAAAACTATCTCGAATTATCGAGTAAATTATATGATTATTCAATCGTTTCAGAATACAATATCAGTCTTGACCAAAATCCAGAAGCATATAATTTCTATGCTGAATAGACTTTCGCTTCGCACGAAATTAGTATTTCTTTTATGTGGTTTTATAGCATCGATATCTTTTGGATTGACGTTGTTGTTGCCGGCGAAGCTTGAGGATGAAGCACTCATAACCGTCGCCAACCTATCAAAAACGATGACGGAGATGACGTCCAATAATATCAGTTCCGGCGTACTCTTTGCCGATACACTTGCAATTAAAGATGAATTGCTCACGATAAAGAAATCAACGTCAATAGAGTTTATTGTGGTGCGAGATACTACCGGTGTTATACTCGGTTCTATAGATTATGATCAAGTCAAGGGAACTGAATTTGACGGTCGTAAGGATACAACAGGTATTACATCCGAAGGGAGTATTTATTGCGTGGTACAGCCGATAAAGCATGATGGAATAATTATTGGGAAGCTGACACTTGGAGTTTCGATCCAAACCATTCGAGATCAGCTCGATTCTACAAAACGTACCTTTCTATTGATTGTGATTGTGCTATTTGTAATCGGGGCAATATTGATATATTTTTTCAGCCGATTTATTACCAACTCACTGCGTTCGGTGGTAGAATCAGCCGAAATAATCACGTCCGGAGATTTATCTCATCGAGCTTCTGTTTTATCCCATGATGAGATTGGGCATCTTGCAGCATCATTTAACACAATGGTCGATAATTTGCAGAAAGCACTAATTAAAGAACGAGACATGCGTTTGCTCAAAACCCGGTTCGTCAATACTATTTCTCATGAATTCAGAACACCTCTCACCGGAATTGGTATATCTGCTGATATTTTAGAACATTACGATGAGATATTGACATTAGAGCAGAAAAAATCTGAAATCAATAAAATTAAACAGAGAGTTAGTGAATTGACGGATCTTATGGATGATTTTTTATTACACAGTACAGTCGAATCTTTACGGGAGTTTTTCACAGTTACACCAATTAATGTAAGACTAATTCTTGAGCATTCTATCGATGATATCCGTCGAATTGCACAAGAAGAAGAAATCACCATCAACAGTAATTTTGCGGAAGAATCTTATATAATTCAAGGTGATGCAAATATTTTGCATTATGTATGCAGTAGTATTATTTCTAATGCTGTTAAGTTTTCTAGAAAAGGTGGTGAAATATATATTTCTATCAATTATTCCTCTAATCGTGATACAATTAGTATTGTAATCCAAGACTTTGGAATAGGTATTCCTGAGTCGGATATTGATTTTATTTTCACTCAATTTTATCGTGGTTCTAATACAGCAGAAATACCGGGCACCGGAATCGGTTTGTCTATTAGTAAAGAGTTTATCGAACTTCACAACGGTAGGATCACTGCTCAAAGTACACCTACGCAAGGCACGATATTTACAATAGAACTACCGGTTGTCTATAAAAAATTCTAGTGTTCTGTTAATTTCGAGCCCACCTTTATGTTCTGCAAGCGAGTTTTCTTGTAATTTTGTAATGATTATTTGTCCAACAACCCCTACTTCAATATGCTAACTCTTAATTCTGCTTACATTGATGAAATGTACGCCGATTTTCTCCGTGACCCGGACTCGGTTGACCAACAATGGAAAATCTATTTTCAGCAAAATTATACCCGAAATTCTCAAAACGGAGCTGCTTCTTCGGATGGCTTATCTACCGGTAATACTTCTAATAGTAATACATCTAATGGTAGTTCTTCTAATGGAATTAACGATGTACAATCCTTACAACCTATTCTAAATCAACAAACTACGCCGCCTACACCCACTCCTGTCTTGCAATCAAATCCTATCGTAACTCCTCAATCTACGCCAAAAAGCACTGTATATCTGGGAGCAGGAGACACAATCGAGCCAATGAGCGGTATCACAGCAAAGATCGCTGAAAATATGATACATAGTCTGAATGTACCTACTGCCACTTCAGTCCGTTCGATTCCGGTCAAAGTATTAGAAGAAAACCGCAGACTTATAAACAAACATCTAGCCATTCTCCGTCGCCCAAAGGTAAGCTTTACCCATATCCTCGCTTGGGGTATCGTCAAAGCACTGATCAAGTATCCCCAAATGAATGATGCATTTGCAATGGTCGATGGGCTGCCGTCGCGTATTAAACGGAGTTCGGTCAATATCGGACTTGCTGCCGATACCACCCGTAAAGACGGCTCCCGTTTACTCGTCGTTCCAAGCGTAAAGCAAGCTCAACTTTTAAATTTCTCAGACTTTTGTAAAGGATATGATGAATTGATTGCAAAGGCGCGAGCCGGCAAACTGAATCTTGACGAACTGATGGGCGCATCGGTCTCACTCACAAATCCCGGTACAATAGGTACGGTAGCATCTATCCCTCGACTCATGGAAGGACAAGGATTAATCATTGCAAGTGGAGCCATTGAGTATCCGGCTGAATTCATGGCAGTCATGCCTGATATTCTCTCTACTCTCGCTATCAGCAAAGTAATTACACTCACAAGTACCTATGATCATCGAATAATTCAAGGTGCAGAATCTGGTGAATTTTTAGCGTATCTTCATAAATTACTCATTGGCGAAGAACGCTTTTACGATCAGATATTTGCTACGCTTCGTATCCCATACGAACCGATGAAATGGAGTATGGACAAACGGTTGAATCCGTTTGGTTCTCAAGATGAACTCGAGAAATTGGATAAAGAAGCATGTGTTTCACAGATGATTCATTCTTACAGAGTTAGAGGACATTTGCTTTCCAATATTAATCCTCTTGGCTTGCAATCCTACTATTATCCAGAGCTTGATCCTGCACATTATGGTTTTACTATATGGGACTTAGACCGAGAGTTCGACACTGGCGGAGTAGGTGGTCACAACCGTGCACCACTGAGAGAGATCATCGATATACTTCGTGACACCTATTGTGGTAAAATTGCAATTGAGTATATGTATATACAAGATCCTGAGAAGAAACATTGGATTCAAAAGCGTATCGAACCAAATCATTTTTCGACAAAAATTGGAAAAGAAGAACAAGTACATACATATTTAAAACTTTTAGAAGCTGAAGCATTTGAGCAGTATTTACAGACAAAATACATAGGTGCTAAACGTTTCTCACTTGAAGGCGCAGAAACGACGATTACTTTTCTCGATAAAATTTTAGAATTAGCTGCATCCACTAACCTTCATTCAGTGGTCATCGGCATGGCACACAGAGGTCGCTTGAATGTACTTGCTAATATTCTAGAGAAACCATACGAACAGATTTTCGATGAATTTGAAGGTAATTTTAAAACAGGCACGTATCAGGGTTCGGGTGATGTGAAATACCACCTTGGTGCCAAAGGTGATTTTGTATCACGACTCAATGATAAAATCAACGTTATCTTAGCTCCTAATCCAAGCCACCTCGAAGCTGTGAACCCTGTGGTAGAAGGTATGGCACGAGCCATGGATGATGAAATTAAAGATAAAACGTGTTCACTCACATTGCCAATTTTGATACATGGCGATGCTGCCTTCGCCGGTCAGGGAGTAGTACCGGAAACACTTAATTTATCTCGTCTTGCAGGATATCGTACCGGTGGAACAATTAATATAATTATTAATAATCAAATCGGCTTCACGACTTCTCCCGATGACGCCCGTTCGACGACGTATGCCTCAGATATCGCAAAAATGCTTCAAGTACCAATCCTCCATGTCAATGGTGACGATCCGGAAGCCGTCCGCACAGCCGCTCTCTTCGCGTTTGATTACCGGCAGAAATACAAAGATGATGTCATTGTTGATATCATTTGCTATCGTAAATGGGGACACAACGAAGCCGATGAACCTGGATATACACAGCCACTTCTCTATAAAAAAATCAAACGTCAAATGCCGGTACGACAGTTATACCATCAGCAACTTATTGAAGAAAAAGCATTGTTGAGTGAAGAGCTCGATCGATTGAGCGGTGATTTCAAAGAAGAGCTCAACGAAGCTTTTGCTGATCGAACCGTCGAGGCGACGTTTACTAACAACAAATTCATCAATGATGGCGCAGATATTTTTGCGAGAGTCCATACTTCCCTTTCCTCAGAAGTATTACATCACATTGTTTCAAAAATTTCAACCCTACCTTCTGGATTTACTCCCAATCCTAAAGTGGTTGATTTATTAGCACGACGTAGTAAAATGATTGATGCTCAGACTCCATCCATCGACTGGGCAATGGGTGAAGCGCTAGCTTTTGGGTCGATGCTGTTAGACAAAAAAACTGTTCGTATGTCAGGACAAGATTGCGGACGTGGTACGTTTAGCCATCGCCATGCTATTCTCCATGATTATAATACGGAAGAACAGCTCATCCTTCTCAATCATTTATCTGAAGATCAAGCACATTTGTGGTTGTACAATAGTCCACTGTCAGAATTTGCAGTGCTAGGATTTGAATATGGTTACAGCGCAATTACTACCGGTGGTCTTACGCTTTGGGAGGCGCAATTCGGTGATTTTACGAATGGCGCACAAGTGATTATCGATCAATTTATTACGAGTGCCGAAGAAAAATGGGGACAGGTTTCTAATTTGACAATGTTGCTTCCGCATGGTTATGAAGGTCAGGGACCCGAACACTCCAGTGCGCGGCTCGAACGCTTCTTACAGCTATGCGCCGAAGAAAATATGTTTGTGTGTAATTTCACTACTCCTGCTCAATATTTCCATGCACTCCGCCGCCAAGTATATGCAGCGTATAGAAAACCGATGATTGTAATGTCTCCGAAAGGCATATTACGTCAGCCGATTTCCTCGCTTGCCGAATTTACAGATCGACAATTTGAAGAAATTATCGACGATTCTACTATTTCAAATCTTGATTCTGTTCGACGTGTGATTTTCTGTTCGGGTAAGGTCTATTACGACCTCCTCGCCGAGCGTACGAAAATCGAAGCACAAGACGTGGCAATTGTACGCGTGGAACAGTTATATCCTTTCCATGAAAAACGTGCCGCTGAAGTTTTAGAACGATATCCAAAAGCGCAGACTATCGTTTGGGCGCAGGAAGAACCTAAGAATATGGGAAGTTGGAGTTTTATCGCCCCTCGATTTGCACCCATACTCAGAGGCAATCAACGCCTCTTTTATGCTGGTCGTCCCGAAAGCGCAAGCACTGCAGCAGGTTACGGTAAAGTCCATGAACAGGAACGCCTTGCGCTGTTACGAGCAGCGTATTCTGTAGTGTAATTATTTGGGAGTTCTATCGAAAAAGAGCTCGATATGGTGATATCGGGCTCTTTTTTTATATGAGATGCGTCACAATAGAATGAAAAGCGAAATCTTTACCTGACGCCGCTTGGAATAACTCGAAAGATAAAATCTTTATTACAAGGTTTAGAATTTGTACAACACAGTCAATTCATCAGAAACCGATTACATGACCTAGTATTTAGACATTCAAGACTAATTTCTACAACCTATTTATTTTAGAACAGTTATATTCATATATTAAAAGGTATTTTCATGAAAACCTCTCTCTTACTCGCTTTGTGCGGTTATCTTTTCTCGCTTTCTTCCTGCAAATCTACATCCGAACCTGAGCCCACAGCAATGTACACATTAAGTGGTAGAATTGACAATCAGAACCATATCGCCTTGCCGAATGATGCGCGTTTGGTGGTGGCGTGGTTTGTTGTTGACCCGCATTCAGGATATGTCTATACGTACGGTGATGGAGCAATTAACCTGACAAATAACACATTTACGGTAAAATTTGCTAATAAGCCACCGTATGAAGCTCGCCCCAATTCTGGCATTGGTCTAGCATATATCGCACTCGTCAGTTCGGCGATTCCCCAAAATGGAATCGTGTCTGACCTTCCACCTTTGATGAAATTTTATGGTGTAGTGGATAGTGCAGCCGTTATATACATTGAAGACAGTACGCTCTCCAAGCCCACGAGCTGGATTAGTAAATTTAGTAACGGCTATAGTTTCAGTACTGCCGTCTTTTCCGCGACCGGGTATGATTATTTTGTACCAGCTGCCCCATCAAATATTACATTACGAATCGATACCACGATAACCGAATTTAGTTCCGTTAATTGGTATTAACTTCTACAGACTCACTTCAATGCCCAAATCAAAACCTCACTTCATCAATGGAAAATTCCGTAACATCCAGCATGTGAATATGTTGGGTGAAAAACGTGTACAGCTCCCGAATGAAGAAAACTACAGTTCAGGTAATGTCATGTGGCAGTTTTTCATGGCCGACAAAAAGCTCCGTACTCCCCAACATCACTTCCCTGTTCATCAGCTTACATCCTCCCAATTTCAGTATTCCCCTTCTCATACGCTTCGTGCATGGTGGCTTGGTCATTCCTCGACCTTACTTGAGCTTGGTGGGCGGCGGTATCTACTCGATCCTGTCTTCTGTAAACGGGCATCATTTACGCAGCTCATTGGTCCGAAACGGTTTCACCCAAGTCCGGTAGAGATCCGCGATATTCCACAGGTTGACGCTGTAATTCTCTCGCACGACCATTACGACCATACAGATTATCATACTATTAAGATATTGTCAAAGTCAAATACGCTCTTTTACGTTCCTCTTGGGATGAAGAAAATCCTCGAATCATGGGGATGCAAGCCAAATAATATCATAGAATTAAACTGGTGGGACGAAATATTGGACGGTCCAAATCGATTAGTTGCAACTCCCGCACGGCATTTTTCGGGACGTAGTTTGTTCAATCGATTTGAGACTTTGTGGTGTTCGTGGAGTATCCTCGGCAACGACCAATCGGTCTTCTACTGCGGCGACAGCGGCCGCATGGACGGTTTTCAAGAAATCCGCGACGAACTCGGTACTTTCGACCTGACGATTATGCCGATAGGCGCGTATCATCCTGCATGGCGGGATATTCATACCAATGCCGAGGAAGCACATGATGCTCATATTACGTTGGGTGGTAAAGTGATGTTGCCGGTGCATTGGGGCACATTTGATCTTGCGTTGCATCCGTGGGATGAGCCAATCGAACATCTGCTTGAGCTCGCCGGCAAAGCGAATACAACAATCACGACTCCGCAGATTGGTGAGGAAATTAATTTTGAGAATTTGCAGCGAAGTCCTTGGTGGAGAAAATAGTTAAGAGTGGCGTAAAAAACAACAGCCCGTGATGTATTCATCTCGGGCTGTTTTGTTACGAAATGGTTCGCTTGGACGGCAACGGGTGACCGCAGGCAACGCTTGGAAGGTAAATTACGGGGTCACAAAAATAAAATTTGGGGAATTGGAATAAAACATTTGCCAAAGCCAGTCAAATTAAATAACTTTGCTCGAGTAGGATTGGATAGTTACATTTTTCTGAAAATCAAACGAGGAATTTCAATGAATAAAGCAGTAATTATGGCGGGTGGATTCGGAACGCGGCTTCGCCCTTTAACAACAAGTATCCCAAAACCGATGGTGCCACTGATCAATGTTCCGATGATGGAACACATTGTTAACCTGCTCAAATCCCACGATATTACCGACATTGTTTCTCTCCTCTACTACCAACCCGACGTTATAAAAAATCATTTTGGCACCGGCGATAATTTTGGCATTACGATGCAGTATCGTGAAGCGGCTGCCGACTATGGCACGGCCGGGAGTGTGCGTAATGCTGCCGATTTGCTCAACGATCGCTTTATCATTATCAGCGGCGATGTGCTCACGGATTTTGATATTTCGGCGGCGCTTGAATTCCACAAGCAAAAAGGTTCGAAGGCGACGATTCTACTCACGCGTGTGCCGAATCCACTGCAATTTGGGATTGTGATGACCGATACCGAAGGTCGCATCACCCGTTTTCTCGAGAAGCCGTCCTGGGGCGAGGTGTTTTCCGATACGATTAATACGGGAATTTATATTCTCGATGCCGATGTTTTG
Organism: Ignavibacteria bacterium; assembly: GCA_016720145.1. Lineage (GTDB taxonomy): Bacteria > Bacteroidota > Ignavibacteria > Kapaibacteriales > UBA961 > JADJXV01. Next base: position 392,017 of record JADJXV010000003.1, read on the forward strand.
GATTTAATTCCTTATCAACGTGATTTTGATTTCAGCAAGGATTTATTCCCGCTGATGCTGCGTCAGAATATGCCGATTTACGGTTATATTGCAGAGGGTTACTGGCGTGACATCGGCAATTTGAATGAATATCAAATCGCCTGTATGGACGTGCTCGACAGCAAAGTAAAAATCACGATTTCGGGTGAAGAAAAAGATAAATGTATTGTTGGTCAGGGTGTAAGTATTTCTCCATCTGCGAGTTTTTCAGGTATGGTCGTGCTTGGCAATCATACGACCGTGGGTGACCATGCGAGTTTGCGTAATTGTGTGATTGGTAATAATGTTACCATCGGTGCCGGTGCGCGCCTTTCAGGCGTGGTGCTCTGGGATAATGTTATCATCGGTGAGGGCGCATCGCTGACAGACGATGTGATTTGTAATGATGCGGTTATTGGTGGTGACTCGACCATTTCGGAGAATGTTTTTATTGCTGAAAGCTGTATTATTGGACGCGAAGCGACCCTGATGCCGAATATCAAATTATGGCCACGGAAACAGGTCGAGGCGGGCGCGATCTTGTCGCGAAGCTTGGTACAGGAAGAAAAGTGGCTCCGCGAACTCTTTACCGACGCACGAGTTACCGGACTCTCGAATATTGAAATCAATCCTGAATTCGCTGCAAAACTCGGCTCTGCAATCGGGAATGCCGTTGGAGCTAATACAACGATCGTCGCAAGCCGCGATGCAGATGCTGCGAGCCGGATGACGCACCGTGCACTCATGAGCGGTCTCATGTCGGCAGGTGTGACAGTCAATGACTTGCAAGTGACGTCGATACCGCAGACAAGACAGGAATTGCGGAACGGCAAAGCCGTTGCCGGACTGCATGTGCGGCGCTCAATTCGGCAGCATGACCGAACAGATATTATTGTATTTAATAGTGACGGAAGAGACTTACCGTCATCTAAAGCAAAAAATATCGAACGTTTTTTCTTTGGAGAAGATATCAAGCGCGTGCCGTTTGATAAAGTTGGAGATATTAATTTCCCGGAGCGCACGAATGAGGCATATCGTAATCGATTTTTGGAGGCATTGAATAGTGAGGCGATTGTAAATAAGCATTTTAAAATATTGGTGGATTATTCGTTTGGACTTGCTTCGACGATTTTCCCGCAAATCCTTGGTAAATTTCAGGCAACTGTCGTGTCGATGAATAATTATATGGATGTGTCACGACCGTATTCCGACACAAGCACCGATGAAGAAGCGGCTGAATCGGCAACCGTCATGCGGTCATTGGGGTATGAACTTGGGTTCAAGATCGATGCCGGAGCTGAGAAAATCGCCATCGTCGATGAACGTGGTAATTGGTTCTCACGGCAACGGTTACTGACGATAATCACCAAATTATTTTTAGAGTCAAATCGTGATCACGAACCCTATTCGATAGCTATTCCTGTGATGGCAAGCAGTGAAATTGATATGATTGTTAAGGACTATAACGTTCAGATCGTGCGCATCAAAAACACGCATTCTGCAATGATGGATGCGACACAAAATAAGGATATTGCATTTGTCGGCGGCACACGCGGTGGATTTATTTTTACGGATTTTCTATTCGCGTCCGATGGTATGTTCACTGTAGCAAAATTGATGGAAATGCTTGCTCTCACCGGAATTCGCCTTTCAGAATTAGACAGCAGATTACCTCGCAGATATCAGCATCAGACGAGTGTTGACTGCCCATGGGAGAGCAAGGGCACTGTCATGAGGCGTGCGATGGAGCATTCCGAGGGTAATGAAAGGATGTTAATTGACGGAGTGAAGATATTCAAGGGTGGCAATTCAATTTTGCTCTTGCCAGATCGCGAAAAAGCAGCGTTTATTATTATTGCTGAGAGTGATACCAATGGAAGCGCTCTTGAGCTTTCGGAGCAGTATTCGAAACTAGTGAGTGAGTGGGCTGGGTGAGGTGGAGGGTTATAGTTCGAACTAAAATATTAAAAAAATACAGGCCAATATGTAATTCTTTTCCTTTTTAAAGGTGATTCTATGGGATTATTTTTTCATCATATCAGGAAAAGTGGTGTTTTTTGTTCTGTATTGATTGTATTTGTGTTTCTGGTAGTGAATCACCAACTGTTGTCTCAGAATCAATCTAATATCGCTGCAGACAGTACTATATCTGGGATTATTAACAGATATACACCAGTTCTATCAATTTCCAGTGGATGCTCACCTATTCTAGAAGTAGAGAATAGCAATGGGTTTTCAGTAGGTGATAGAGTATTGATTATTCAAATGCAGGGCGCAGAAATTGATGTATCTAATTCTGCCAACTATGGGCGAATAGTATCCTATAACAATGCAGGTAATTATGAATTTGCACGTATTCATCTTATTGCAAACAATACTATTTACCTTCGGAATCCCCTACTTAAGGCATACACGATTGCCGGCAAAGTACAACTCATACGCGTACCCGAGTATCAGAATGTTACAATAGATAATACTTTGTCAGGACAATCATGGAATGGTAGTGTTGGTGGTGTAATTGCGCTCTATGTAAATTCTATTCTTACCATTAAAGCCACTATTTCTGCAACCGGAATCGGTTTCCGAGGTGGTCTTGCCGTGAATGCACCTATCATACCTCCTAATCATACAACGGATTATTACAATCTCAATTCTTTACCCGGCTACGGTGGGGCTAAGGGAGAAGGAATTGCGTATTATGGTAAGTCACCAAATACCAACGGGAAAGGTGCACCGGCAAATGGCGGTGGTGGTGGAAATAATCATAACGCAGGCGGAGGTGGTGGTGCGAACATTGGTGCAGGTGGGACAGGTGGCTTTGGTTGGGAACCTACCTACACCGGAGATAATCTACTTTCACTCGGCTTAGGTGGCTATATCATTGATAATTCAAACCATAGATTATTCATGGGTGGTGGTGGCGGTTCAGGTCACGTCAATCAAAACGACAAGAGTAGCGGAGGAAAAGGTGGAGGTATTATTATTATCGTTGCAGAAGAGATTATTTCTTCACCAAGTTATCCTATTACCGCCGATGGCAATCAAGGAGGTGACGCTTTACCAGATGGTGCAGGTGGCGGTGGAGGTGGCGGATCTATCATTCTTTCTTTCAACAAATTCAACGGGATTAGTAATATTTCAGTTAGTGGTGGACGTGGAGGAAATAATGTCTATACAGGCGGAGGAATAGCTCCCGGAGGTGGCGGTGGCGGAGGTGGAATTTATCTATCGTTACCTATTATTCCAAATGGTGTTACGTGTTCAGTTACAGGTGGAGTATCGGGTATGATTACAGTTGATAACTCAACATTTGGAGCATCCTCTGGAAAAGATGGCGGTATATTTAATAATTATTCAATTCCGGAAAGTAGTATCACAGGATCTACCGGCACTGCCGACGCAGGCGCCGACCGACCAATATGCATCAACGACACCACTACTATCGGTTCGCTTGCACAAGCCGGGTACAGCTATAGTTGGTCACCACAATCAAGTCTATCCAATCCTTCTGCCGCTCAACCGATTGCTAAGCCCTTAATGACGACCGATTATATCCTAACTACCACCAGTCCAACCGGTTGCGTTTCAACTGATACAGTCCGCGTGGTGGTTAATCCACTTGTTCCTCTTGAGTTTACGTTGAGTCCGGATACTGTGCGATTTGTTCCTAATGAACAATTTCAAACCGAACTCCACATCCCTCCGGGTATATTTGAATGGCATATCCGCTTGCTCTATAATTCACTTATCGCAAAATTTGACACCATTCTACAAAAGTCTAACAATATTAGTCTGCCACTGCCACTAGACAATAATACCGGTCAACTATCCATTAACGGCGTCGGTGATAATGGCTCCGTACTCTTGCGATTTAAAACGTACCTTCCCCATACCAATGACTCGATTTTTACTCTTCAAATGGTGGTTGATTCGGCAAAAACACTACCCTGTGGCAGACCTTTTGGCACTGGTACCACTCTCAAAACGTTAGATTACTGTGGGAAAAACTTCCGCTATGTCAGCGGCACCGGTAATATATATTTTCTCACTTCTACGAATCAGCATATCAATTTTGGTGTTGGGCTCCCCGGCAGAATTCGCCTTGAAGTATTTGACTATTTAGGCAGGTCGTATCAGATTCTCACTGACGCTCATTTCGAGCCGGGTACTTATTCAGCATCTTTTGATCTCCCAATCGGATTGTATTTCTGTCGAATGAGCGCCGGAGTAGTCGATCAGACCGTGAAAGTGGTGGTGGTCCAGTAAACATCGAGCTAGGCAACACTCAATTTTAATCCTCAATAAATATAAATTTTTGTATTCCTTCATCAATATCCAAACGTCGCTTGCGGACACCCGTTGCCGTCCAACCATATTGAAGATAACGAGATACAAGTACAAGAGGATAGATATAAGTGATTGTACTTTCGAAAAATGCTCTCAATTTTGCGTACTTAGCGAAAACTTTTGCAAGCTACTTGGTAAAACTGTGTATTATGTCCAAATTCTATAGTAATAACAGTAAATATTCAATGTAACCATTCCTTCAGCACACGTGTCTGCTATGAAACCGGTCAATTTTTTTCATTTATTTTCCAGAGGAATTTCATGCAACTACTTGATACAAAATTTTGGTACATCCTCTTTCTCCTCCTCACACACCTTACCGGTTCACTAAGCGATGCCCACGCTCAGTACAAGTGGAATCTCCTCACGACTCCTACCCAAAAAATTGCAATGAATGCAATTGCCGTCTCGGCAAGCGGTAAGTATGTCGTTGCTGTTGGTCAATTTACGTGTATTCTTGAAAGTAATAATAACGGTGCCTCTTTTTTCGAACAATCCTTTGGAAGCGTAGGAGATCTCCTGTCTGCAACGTTCTTCTCTCAGGAAGGCGTCCTTGCCGTCGATGATAATGGACACGTCTATCGCAGATCTGCTTCGGGTGGAATTTGGACGAAGCGCAGTATCAATCCCGGCAATAGCTTCTACACCATTGAATATTGTGGTGCAAATATTATCCTCATTGGCTCAGGAAATGGGGCAATCTTTCGCAGTACAGATGCCGGAACTACATGGAACAAAGTGACTTCGCTCTCTTCAACAATTTATTCCATTGCCTCCTCCAAAACCGGAACATGTATCGCAGTAGGCGCAAACGGGATGATTGCTCACAGCACGGATAATGGACTCACTTGGCAACACACACCTATGCAAGCCGATAATAATAAAACACTTCGTCGAATATCGTTTGTCAGTGACAGTACCTGGATAATTGCCGGTGATACTTCGTACCTCGCCCGCACGACCGATAATGGAACGACGTGGTCACAGATCTCACTTGACCCTACAATTACCCAAAAAGTATTCTATCCGCTTGCTTTAGCGTTTAATACAAACAAACACGGCTTGCTCATCGGATGGAATAATTACCTTGCAACTGCATTTATCTACAGTACTTCCGATGGAGGCGCTACTTGGCAGACAGGCGAGAATATACTTGGAGACCCTGCGAGTCAATTACTGTATGTCACCGATGTCAAATTCCCGGACAGCAGTCTGCGATCAATGTCGTCTGGAAATAGTACGCGCATCTCATCGATTCGTCTGATACCCGATTCATTGCCGTATCTCTATGAACGTCGGGAAATTATCTCACGATATATGACCGGTGCCGAGAATAGTCCTGTGGAGTATTCACCAGCATCAGCAAGTTCATTTTTTTCTCTTTATAGGGAAGGTAAGTCCCGCTTTATAGGTGGAATTCCCCACCAATTCAACGTGCTCGAAGAGCGTTCACAAGAAGGTGCAATTCTTAAACGTTGGCACGAAGATGCACGATACGACTCAACCTTTATGACGAATCTGTCCTTTGAGTCAGCTACGTATCTCTCTGAAAATAATGCTCTTATACTCGCAGACTCCAGTGCTGCGGACGGTACTTACATATACAAACGTTTGATCTCTACGACGAATGGTGGTGCTACATGGAAGAGTATCACACCCGATACCAACCTTCGACTTAGCAATCCGGTAGCTAAATCTTCTACGGAATTTATGGTGCAGTCCGGAACGTCCTTAATTTATCACACAACGACCGGCGGAGAGTCGTGGACCAAGTTGACACTTCCATTCAGTCCGACCAACCTATCACTTGCGACCACGTCGCAATCTTTCCTCGCCTTTGCAACCAAAGCAGACAATTCCACTACGCTTTTACGATTCGCAGATGGCAATCAATGGGAAGTGCTCTTGGCTTCCATTCCAAGCGGCAAACGTATATTTCTGTCGCAACACACAATCGTCATTATCGGTATTGATTCAGCCTACACTCTCATCATCGCTCCCGATGAACGAACTGCTACGCTCAGTACCTTAGGTGCTTCCAAGGACAAATTCGCCCCTAATTTTTCGATGGTACAAGCATATCAGAATAAAATCTTCGAGGCAGGCAGGAATTTTATCATCAAAGTATCGAGTGACACCGGGCAGACTCTCAGGAATGTAATCGCGGATAAATCACTCACGTACCTTCAAAACACCTCTTCTCCTACCGACAAACCGGTTGGGATGTTCATGCTTGGTAGTCGATTATATCTCGGCATGTATTACGGCACTATCATCTATTCCGATCTCAAAGACACAATCTCTACAAGTGTAGAATTTACAACTACTTCCCCGCTCCCATCTCCCTACCCCAACCCATCTAGCGTGAGCACAACACTGAAAATACCACGTTCACTTGTGGCGGGTAATAGCGCACTTTCCCTCAAGATCTATTCTCCCGTAGGCGTTGAAATAGCTGATCTTACGGAGCAGCTTACCATGCAGGATGAGTGTATTACTGCCACGCTGCGAACTGCTGAGTTTGCTCCGGGGGTGTATAATGCCGTGTGGGGTGGTGGCGGGAATGTGAATGTGCAGACTATAGTAGTGGTGCGGTGACTCTTCTGAGAGGATCACTTCTTCGTGATGATCTCAGTGAACTCGCTTGACCAACCCGCTCGACCACCTCCGCTCGACCACTGAGAGCATCACTAAGAAGTGATACCCTCAGGCTTGACTGCGATATTTTGACCAAAGTTGTGTATTTTTGCGGCGGAATTATCGCAAACCAATTGCCGCTCATGCGGAACGATTATAGAAATGGCTACTCTCACTATTGGAAATGTTTCCGTTGAAAATGGCATCCTCCTTGCACCGCTTGAAGATGTCACCGAGCTCCCCTTTCGCGTGATGTGCAAACGTCTTGGTGCTGATATTGTTTATACTGAATTTATTTCGTCTGACGGATTAGTCCACGACGCTCGTAGGTCGTTGGAAAAATTGAGACTTGCTGACGAAGAACACCCCGTCGCGATTCAAATATTTGGTGGTAATCTTGATGTGATGAAAGAAGCTGCTTTAATGGCAGAAGGTGCAGGTCCGGACTTTATTGATATTAATTGCGGCTGCTGGGTCAAGAATGTCGTCGCCCGTAATTCCGGTGCTGCTCTTCTCAAAGATCCTCCAATGATGGCGAAAATGACCAAAACATTGGTCGATACCGTGAAGCTGCCGGTTACTGTAAAGACTCGGCTTGGCTGGGATAAAGATAATATCGTCATTGTTGAAGTGGCGAAATTGCTCGAACAAGCAGGTGCAGCTGCACTGACAGTCCATTGCAGAACCCGAGACATGGGTCATGCCGGCGATGCAGACTGGACTTGGATAGAAAAAATTAAACGCGAAGTGTCGATACCGGTGATCTTAAATGGTGATGTGACCACCGTCCAAGATGTAGCTGAAGCATTCGCGAAAACAGGATGCGATGCGGTGATGATAGGTCGTGGTGCCATAGGTAACCCATTTATTTTTAGAAGAGCTAAGATGTTTCTTGCGACCGGAGTGGTTCCTCCCGAACCCTGCGCAGAGGAACGAATAAAGGTATGTTTGGAGCATTTGAAATTAACCATTGCTCACAAACCAGAACGGCGGGCAATACTCGAATTTCGGAAATTTTATGCCGGATATTTGCGGGGTTTATATACTTCCGCACCTGTAAAACAGGATATTCAGCAGTTATTATCATACAACGAAATCGAAGAACGTTTGCACCGCTATATTGAATTTCTAGCCGAGCGTGAGAAAGTACAAACCCACGAAATCGAGCAAATATAAAGAGTAGGAAAACTATTGTGAGTGTTAAAGATACCAAAACGAAAGCTACGGGAAAAGGCGCAGTAAAAACGCCAATCCGGAAATCAAAAAATGAACGTGTATTTAGTAAAAATACAGCGACTATACCTCAGGTAACAGTAACAGAACCTGATGTTTTGGTGGGTAATTTGACTGAAAATCTTGTTCATACACCCCCTCAAGCAAGCAAAAAGAAAAGTACAATCGGTAGCTCCAAGAAAGCACCGACTGCAGTACCAATCGAAAACAAACAAGCAACTTCACTACTACCAAGTAAACGCAAAGCAACGAAAGCTCTTGTTGCAAATGACATGGAACTCTTTCCTTCTATTGCAGTTGCTCCAATTACTCCTGACACAGAAGCTCCTGTCACCACTACACCTCATGCAACGACTCGTACTGAAATTAAAAAATCAAACGACCGAAAAAACACGGATAAACCGGTAACAGCGACTGATATTCCTGCTCCTTTTATCAATTCAGTTCAGCCACTAACAAGAAAAAGTGCACTCCCACTCGGTAAAGGAAAATCAATTTCTTCGAATAAAGGAGCAAACGTTTCGACTAATGCATCTCCTACACTTCACAAAGCAACGAGTAGTCAGCCAATAGAATCCCCTGCTGTTATCACTCAACCGGCTGAAAGAAAAAGTGATGTACCGTTGTCTACATTTTCCAAGAAAACGAGTGGTACAAAATTACAGGTAAAGAAAGCAGACAATGCCGCCCGAAACGAAAGTATTACAACCAAAGCTGTTGATTCAGCACCGGTTACACCTACAAACGAACCTCCCGCACCACCGATGGATGATGTCTTGTCAGCTCGACTTCAGGCAATTGATGATAGATATGGGAATGACTTGAGATCTACACAAGCTCCTAAATCATTTACTCCAACGAAGCTTAGTACACCAACTAAGACAATTACTCCAACGAAGGAAATTACGTCAACGAAGGAAATTACCTCAACGAAGAAAAGTATTCCAACCCAGAAAAATATTCCAACGAAGGATAATGCTTCAACGAAGGAGAGTATTCCAAGCAAGACTATTCCTCCCTCGCAGACAATTCCACCATTGAAGAAGAATCATGTAAAACAATTGACTCAGGTTCAGCCGAAAGAGCAAACTAAGCAATTCGGAACGAGTTCGAAATCAGCTCAAAATCAAAAGACCATTACCACACAAATCCGTACGGAACATCTTCCATCACAACAAGTTAACGTTCACAATCCTGCTAATGTAACGATTGCTGATCAGACCGATGACGACACACCTAAGCTGAGCTACTGGCAACAACGACGTCTCAATAAAAAGCTCAAGCAACAAGCGCAGCAAGAAAGCAGTAGCAAATCAGAGTCAGTGGAATTGCCTGCTACACCACCACCTGTTATGACATCGGCGGTTAATGCAAATCCCCCGCGACGTGATGTCTCTCCAAAACATCAAACGACAAATCCTCTCCTTGTCGAAGCAATCCTCAAAGCATTGGATGAGAATGAAACAGTACCGTTAGAAAATTCTGTAGCTATCGTTGAGAAAATTCAACAAGATAAAACGTTGCAACCAATTGATGGTAAAGATGATACAGCATCACAAACATCGAGTATTGATTCCGATGAAAATGCACCAAAGCTGAGCTATTGGCAGCAAAGACGACTGAATAAAAAGCTCAAGCAGCAAGGTCTGCCTACTGATGAGGCGTCTTTGGTAAGCGATACTCCAGTACAACCTCAGACTCACTTCATCGTATCGCAGAATATCCCAAATGTACCCCCACCATCAATACTTGTACAAGCTGAAGAAATCAGCACGGAACAGGATACCGAACTCGATACAAATGAAGAAGATGCACCAAAGCTCAGCTATTGGCAGCTACGCAGACTGAATAAAAAACTCAAACAGCAAATTCAAAAAGTTGATGAAAGCGAGAGGGTTGACAGCGAACTAACACCGCAAGTTCTTTCGCCGAAAGTGGAACATCGCGCTACGACATCAACACTACAACCGTTTGTGACTAAACGAGTTGTACCACCTGTAGATGTAATTATTGAAGAAGTAAAGCCTGTAGAACAATTAATCATCCCACGCAAACTCACCAAATTGCAGCAAAAGCAGCTTGACAAGAAACTAAAGTTACAAGCCGAACAAGATGCACTTCTCGAACAAGAAGAAAGTGCAGCCCTTGCAAATGAACAAATCAAACTCTCCGAGACAACCGTACAAGCTCCGAATATAACGACCGATGACACACTCGAGCCCTTTGACGAACCAATTGCACCAAAACTCAGCTATTGGCAGCAACGTAGACTGAATAAAAAACTCAAGCAAGTTGATGTAAGAACAGATTCGCCGGAAGATGTTCAGACCGAGCTACTTACATCACAACATGTTCCCACACAAATACAAACAATTTCTGAAAACAAGTCTGTTCGGGAAGATGAAGAAATCATACAATCACCAGATAATTTAGAGCCGGCAAAGAAACTAACCTATTGGCAACAAAAGCGCCTCAACAGAAAACTTGCAAAACAAAAAGAACTCGAGCAAGGACAAGATCAGCAAGAAGTGGTTGTGGATAAAGCAACTGATGTAATCATCGAAAAAAGGATCCTACCTGTTCCTGAAGGTAAGAGAATTCTCCCTGTACCGGAAGGTAAAAAAGTGCTTCCCGTACCTGAAGATAAAAAAGTGCTCCCAGTGCCGGAAGGGAAGAAAATTCTACCTGTACCGGAAGGGAAGAAAATTTTGCCGGTACCGGATGGGAAGAAAATTTTGCCGGTACCAGATGGGAAAAAATCAACTCCAGAAGCTAAGAAAATACTTCCGGTTCCTGAAGGAAAGAAAATACTACCTGTTCCTGAGAAGAAAGAGCATCCTCATCAAGAGCGAAGAATACCGGAGCCGGTAATCGAGCATATTCCGATTCCGCCACTTGTGGCACCAAAAACGCAATATCCACCGAAGCCACATCCTCTTTTGCCGCCTTTGCCTGTAGAGCTAATGGAGATGGTAGGACGCGTCGAACATTTTATACTTCATGAGCTTAACGTCTATCCCGAAGCGACTCTTCTTCTAGGAGTGAGCGGAGGTGTGGACTCAATGGTTATGCTCGATATTTTTGCTTATTTATCGTACAAATTTGATTTTTCGATTCATGTAGGGCATTGCAACCATCATTTACGTGGCGAAGATTCACACGAAGACGAGAGATTGGTAAAGCGCATAACCCATAAATATGGAATGTACTTTCATCATACTTCTTTGAAAGTGCAGGAGTATGCCGACAAACACAAAAACTCGGTCGAGCAGGCAGCACGGACCCTCCGTTATCATTTTTTCGAGAAAATGGCAAAGACAACAGTTGCGGGTTTTGTGGCTACAGCCCATACAGCCGATGATTCCGCAGAAACATTCCTTTTGAATCTGCTTCGAGGTTCGGGGCTGACGGGATTGGCCGGAATTCCGGCCCGTCGCGAACTTACCAAACGTGTACATGTTATTCGCCCTCTCCTTCCTTTATTAAAAAGTGAAGTGATCCATTACGCTACGGTCAGGGGCTTGGAATGGCGTGAAGATTCGAGCAACACTTCACTTCTCTATACTCGTAATAAGATACGATTACAGTTACTTCCTGCGCTTCGCGAACAGTTTAGCCCTGCAATAGTCGAGACGATCAATCGCACAGCCCGTCTCCTTCTTGGTGCGGATGAAATTGTCAATGAACGTGCAGAGGCGTTGATTTCTATGATGGTTCGGTCAGTCGGCAAGTCAGCTGTCGCCATTTCAATTCCACATTTTGAATCGGTCAGTGATTTCCTTAAGGGTGAAATTATACAGAAAATTCTCAAAGAGAAATTCCAAACATTGCCTGTTTCGATGCATACAATTGATAGAATTATCGGACTCGCGACCGGTGCTGAGAATGCAATGTGCAACGTAACGCCTGCTGTTGATGCACACCGAGACCGTCAGGAAATTGTTCTCCGTAAAAATCACTTGCTCGAAGTGGTCAATTATCAAGTCGCGAAAGTCGGTAAGACAACAGGCGAAACATTCATTCTTTCGATGAAGGAACTCACCAAAAAAGACGTTAAATTTACAGATAATCCATCGATAGAATACTTTGATGCCGATTTACTACCGTTATGGCTTACGCTGAGAACATGGGAGGATGGCGATAGAATTCAACCACTTGGTATGTTGGGATCGATGACGGTGGGCGACTATTTAACCAATGAAAAAGTAGAATTACTTGATAAAGAAAAAACGCTCGTCCTCTGCGCAGGCAAGGAAGTGATTTGGATATGTGGACTGAGAAGTAGTGATAAATTCAAAGTAACATCGACGACAAAAAGGACGATATGTGCTGAATTTACGAACAAAGCAGAAGTGCCACAAAAGCAAGATTTTGTAACTCCTAAATAAAGATGCACATTCACGATAGAAATTTCGAAGAGTTTATATCTGAGCATTCAATTTCTCAAACAGTTGAGAAAATGGGTCGTGAAATTACGAATGATTATCATGGCGGTGAGTTAGTTTGTCTTGTCGTACTGAAAGGTTCGTTTGTCTTTGCAGCTGATTTATTGCGAGCTATACAATTACCATGCAGGGTAGAATTTTTGTCGGCGAAAAGCTACGGCACATCGATGACAACATCCGGTGAAGTAGTGATGGATTTACCCGACCTCAATTGCAGAGGAAAGCATATTTTACTAATCGAAGATATTGTCGATACGGGACTTACAATTTCTACCTTGATATCATCACTTGCAAAACACGGAGCAACTTCTTTAAGGGTTGCGGCTTTGATATCAAAGCCGGAGATGAGAAAAATTGATGTACAGGTTGATTATGTAGGTATTGAAATTCCTCCTGTTTTTATTGTTGGCTATGGCTTAGATTATGCAGAATTAGGGCGCAATTTACCGGCAATATGGGCGCTTTCAGAATAGATTAATTTGTTCTATTTGACAAATTGACTGAGATGTTTTTATTACTTTGGTCGAGAATCGAAGTATATTTTATAATTCATTGATGGTTGAACTTCCTAGAAACTATAACGACAATTCTCAAAACGAAAATTTATTAACTGTATGAATTCCAATCCAATAGGTGTTTTTGATTCCGGTGTTGGCGGGCTGAGTGTCTTGAGGCATTTAGTGCGGCTTCTGCCGAATGAAGAGTACATTTATCTTGGTGATACAGCAAGAGTTCCGTATGGGAATAAATCGGAGGAAACGATTATTGAATATACCGAACAAGCAGTAAGATTTTTGTTGCAAAAAGGTGCAAAACTCATTGTCATTGCTTGTAATACTGCATCGGCACTCGCGTTGAAACAAGCAGAGTTACTGAGCCCTGTTCCGGTCATCGGAATGATTATCCCCGCATCTCACGCTGCTGTTCGCCTGACGCAAAATGGAAAAATAGGTGTGATCGGAACGCGTGCCACGATGAACAGTAATGCATATCCGACGACGATTCAACATTTAAGTGAAAAGACGTTGATTGTATTCAGCAATCCATGTCCGCTGTTTGTGCCGCTCGCCGAGGAAGGATTTCACAATCATCCGGCTGCGCAACTGATTGCATCGGAATATCTTGCGGGTTTTCATACGACAAACGTCGATACGTTGGTGATGGGCTGTACGCACTATCCCCTCCTCACTTCACTCATTGCTCATGAATTACCGGAAGTACGACTAATTGATTGCGGAGAATATGCAGCAATTGAAGCCGAACGACTTCTCAATTATGATAGAAATGAGCCAATGATACATCAATACAGTTCGCCTCAGATTACGTTTTTCCTGACGGATACGACGACGACATTTTTAGAAATAGCCGAACGTTTTCTTGGTTTTTCGGTGTCATTACCCGAACGTATATCATTAGAACATTTTGGTAACACCGGCAACTCAATATGAATAGGAATAATGCATACAGCAATACTGTCGAAGACTTGGCTACTCAGCTTGCGTCGAGTATATTTCAGACAATTCAAGTACTTGGTACATTAGTCCGGGCGAATGAAAAAAATTATAATGGAAGTCATTCTCAATTTGTGGCTGAAAAATCAGCCGAAGTAGCGACGAATCTCGGCTTATCACCGGGTGAAGTCTTTGAAATTAAAACGGCTGCACTGTTGCATGATATTGGCAAAATCGGTTTCCCGGACTTTCTCCTTATGAAGCATCCTCAGGAATTATCGACCAATGATTATCAGTATTATTCCAAACATGTCGAGGACGGTCGGAGAATTTTGTCGATGCAGGATGGCCTCTCTAACATCGCCGAAATAGTCTATCAACACCATGAAAAACATGATGGAACCGGTTTTCCCCAAAAGCTGAAACGAGACGAAATTCATCCGGGCGCACAGATAATAAGTGTGGTCAATTATTATCATAATGCAATGGAGCGCGTGCAGAAAGAAAAAACACCATCGAGTCAGTCAAATGCACAAATCACGAGCACGAGTACATACTTACACACGACACAGCCGCGATTTGCTCAGACGATGAATTATTTGAATCATCGGTCGGGTTCGACTTTCGCACCAATTATCGTTGATGCCTTCATAGCTATTATAGAAAATGACCGCCGTAATTTAGGTGAAAAAACTATCATGCGACTAGCAGTGAATCAAGTCAAGCCGGGTATGGTATTTGCGAGCGATTATCATACATCGTACGGATTACTGATAGCAGCACGAGGTGAACCTATCACCGATATAGCAGTCAATCGATTAATTAGTCTTGCTGAACTCGGTGAAATTCCACAAAAAGTACTCGTGATGAAATGATTTGACACGGATAAACTCGATTTTATTTCTTTGGAAACTGTCGGTACTACACACAACGAATTGCTGTATTTATTATATATCTCAATAAATTACAAATAAATGATTGCTTATATACTTCGTAAAATTTTCTATTCACTACTCGTTTTGTTTGGTGTAATTACCGTTACATTTTTCATCAATTTTGTGTTGCCCGGTGACCCGGCTCGGCTTATGCTTGGTCAGCGCGCCGATCAGGCATCAATTCAAGCACTTCGGCAACAGCTTGGGCTCGATAAACCTAAAATTGTTCAGTTCGGTACTTTCCTCGTCAGTCTATCTCAGGGTGATTTTGGACGGTCATTTTCAACAAATAGAGATGTCTTTACCACCATTCAAGAACGCTTCCCCGCTACAGCTCTTCTCGCTGTAACTGCTATGGTATTCTCTACCTTCCTGGGAATTATACTCGGAATTATCGCTTCCATCAAACCTAATTCTTGGCTTGATACTTCACTGATGGGTTTTGCTTTGTTGGGAATTTCTCTTCCCTCCTTTGTCATAGGACTCTTACTTCTGCTGTTTTTTGGTGTGTATTTAGATTGGCTCCCGATTTCCGGCTATATAGATCGTGGAGCTGAATATTTACTATTACCTATGCTCACGCTTGCTTTTAGGCCATTATCAATTATCGCACGGGTGACTCGCAGCAGTATGCTCGATGTCCTTGGTCAGGATTATGTTCGCACGGCAAAAGCCAAAGGCCTCACGAATCGTCGCGTCATCTTGCGACACGCCCTGCGCAATGCTCTCAATCCTGTAGTCACTACCGTAAGTGCATGGTTTGCCGGACTCTTAGCTGGTACTTTCTTCGTAGAATACATCTTTAATTGGCCGGGTATCGGCACCGTTGCAATTGACTCAATTTTAAAATTAGACTATCCGATGATCCAAGGCACTGTGCTTTTTACAGCGATGGTTTTTGTCATAGTCAATATGGTCGTCGATGTTCTTTATGTGTTTTTAGACCCAAAAGTAAAACTACAATAATGTTAATTCTACAATAATGAGCAAAAGTAAAATCACAACTACATCTGAAAGCTTGGGTCAATTAGCATGGAGAAAGCTTCGGCGACATCCTGCGGGAATAGTCGGCATGATTCTCATTGGGTTACTCGTTGTTATTGCTGTATTTGCACCATTACTCGCACCTTTTAATCCACGCTTGCAGGTACTCGAATATTCGGTGAAGCCGTCGATGTTTCGAGGGGATGTGATTTATACCAAGAATCCATCTAATCCGGATCAACCATCGATTCTTGCGGTAAAGCTATCGCACAATCGGCGATTCGATTCAGATTACTGATTTGTCCGATCAGACCAAAACCCTTGCATTACAAGAACTTTGGGGCACGAGTGAGAAAGAATGGCATGGCGAACCGGTCTATTATTTAGGAACCGATAATTTCGGGCGTGATGTCTTAAGCAGATTGATTTATGGGGCGCGTATTAGCTTGATGGTGGGTGTTGTATCGCAGATTATTGCGCTTGCAATCGGTATATTTTTAGGGGCGTTAGCCGGATATTTCAGAGGTTGGGTGGATAATGTAATCTTATGGTTTATCAATGTTGTATGGTCATTCCCCACTATACTTCTGGCGATTTTATTTTCATCGGTGCTCAAGTCGACACATGATGTTTTTGGGTTTGAATTAAATGCCTTTTGGCAGACATTTATCGCCATTGGAATTTCGAGCTGGGTTGATATTGCGCGTATTGTTCGGGGACAGTTTTTCTCCCTCCGGGAGATGGAGTATGTCGAAGCGACACGGGCACTTGGTTACGGTTCGATGCGCACAATATTTAAACATATCCTTCCCAATGCATTCGGTCCAATTATTGTGCTTGCAACGGCAGGAATTGCATCTTCGATAATTACTGAGGCAGGACTTAGTTTTCTGGGATTGGGAATTCAAAAGCCGGAACCGTCCTGGGGTATTTTGATATTTCGACGGCTATGGATATATCGCCGCCGGAACAAATTGGGGTTTAACGATTTACCCAAGTATTGCAATCGCAGCCGCTGTCTATGGGTTCAATCTCTTGGGTGATGGTCTGCGGGATGCTTTAGATCCGAAATCTATCCAACGATGTTTAACGCACGCGCTGCCGCATGGTTTTTATAAGGTCACATAGAAACGTTGCTACAACATTCAAGAGATGGTCAGTTCTTTCTTAATATTTTTAAACTTCCGTGGATTCTATGGACTATTCCTAGCTCAATGTATTTGTCGTTGATGATGATTTGTCAATGCGTTCCTATCTCCGTCGCATCCTAGAATCAGTTTTGGTCTACGGTCTATGAATTTGGCAGTCCTGTCACGGCATTCAAAGCGATGGTGGGACGATACCCGACTTGATAATATTGGACATGCATACGCCGCACATGAGTGGATATGCAGCTATGAAACTCATTAACTCCAATGAAAAACTTCGTACCATACCTGTCTTTGCCTGTACAGCCGACGCCTCCCCCAAGCTGATTACCGATCTTGCAAAGCTCGGAATTAAAGAATATATTTTAAAGCCATTTGATGCGCAGGATTTTCCGACCGTCTCAAGACATATTTTGATGAGATAATTCCAAAGAAAAAAGCACTTCTGGCGAGTGCTGCTGCGGCAACTCTTACCGTAGCGACGAAACTATCACGATAGATTTGTCAGTCAACAGAAACACCAACTTAATGAAGACGAGATAAGCAATGGTGTACGAGTCCATCACATCATTAATTACTACTAAGCCATTACCTCCGATAGTACTGCTTTTGGCGAGGAGGACTTTTTACTCGAAGAGGCATACAACAAGCTCATAACAGCAGCTATTGGCAATGATGAAAATAGCTGCACAATTGATACGGTTGATAGTGATTCTGCATCAGCGGAAACAGTTGTTTCGATGGCAAGCTCTTTTCCATTTATGTCCGAGCGTCGAGTAGTATCTGTGAAAAATTTCGAGAAATATTTTAGCGGTCGCAGTAAAAAATCTGATGATAAATCTCCGTTTGCTCGTTATTTTCAATCACCGCAACCTACTACTTTGCTGATTTTACGTTCATCAGCGTCCGAACTCAACGGAATCGGCTCTGCACTTTTGGGCTCGAAACATCACTTTTTTGCAGAATAAAAAGAAAATCTCTACTGAAGATATCAGTGCAGTTGTAGGAGATTCAAGGATTTACAATGTATTCGAGTTGCAAAAATCAATTGGTGAGAAGAATCTCTCCCGTTCACTCGAGGTGATGTTTCACATGCTATCTGCCGAAAAACAGGAAATACTCATTGTCTCGATGTTAACTCGATATTTTGTAGTCCTTTGGAAACTCCTCGAAGCCTCAAAACAATCAAAAAACACTTTCGAACTCAGCAAATCAACCGGTATCAGTTCGTATTTTATCCCTGAATACTTGAACGCTCTCCAGAAATACTCACCCCGCCAACTCAACAATGCTTTTTTTGCTCTCCGAGATGCTGATTTACAGATCAAATCCACCTCTCAATCTGCCGAAATCATTCTCCAAAAAATGATTATTTCCATCATCGGTCCACAACGATGAATTCGACACTCATACTATATAATGTGCTGATAATACAGCCGTTACGACTGTTTGTGTTTATATATTCTTTTTTTAGTCCCAAGCTCCGAGAGCGTGAGAATGCCTATCAATCGACTCTCGATGTTTTATCACATCTACCCAAATCTACAAAATCGCGCGTATGGTTCCACGCAGCATCAATGGGTGAATTCGAACAAGCCAAGCCAATTATCGAGCGCCTTAAATCAAAACATCCGGATATCATCGTAATCGTATCATTTTTCTCACCTTCTGGCTTCCGTAATCAAAAAAATTATCCACTTGCGGATGCAGTAGTCTACATGCCACTCGACACTCATTCCAATGTACGTGAATTCTTAGAACTCGTCAAGCCGGATGTGGCAGTTTTTATTCGATATGAATTATGGCTTAACCATCTTACTATTTTAAAAGATACCGGCATTTCTACTTTTCTGATGTGTGCTACTTTCCCCGGCAGCAAAGTCTGGCTTTATCTGCCTTTTCGCACTATTCTTATTTCAATTCTACGTACATTTACTGCCATTTATACTGTGTCTCAAGCTGAGACAAAGCGTTTCAATACATTTGCATCTTCATTACCTGTATTGACTTCCGGTGATACACGCTTTGATCGTATTCTTTCAATTGTCGATAATCTGCATTTGAAGAATGATATTCTTCCTGAGAATTATTTTACCCCGGATGATTTTGTACTTGTTGTGGGGAGTTCGTGGGAGAAAGACGAGGATATGATTATCGAATCGATTCGAAATCTCGATCAAAAATATCCACAAATCAAGCTCATAATTGTACCACATGAGCCATCTCATGAACATGTGTCCAAGCTCATTCAGAAGCTTCCCTCAGCCATGGTATTGAGTCAAATCTCGAAGGATTCACCAAAAGGCAGTTATATTATAACTGACAGTATAGGCAATCTGTTACGTTTGTATAGCTATGCAAGAGCAGCATTTGTGGGTGGTGGATTCGGTGCAGGTGTCCACAGCACAGCAGAGCCGGCAGGATACGGAATTCCGGTTGCATGTGGACCATTTATTACACGTTCGCCTGATGCTCAGAATTTATACAATAATGGCGCGCTGGAATTAATTACTTCACCACAAGAATGCTTTCGTTGGCTGGAATTATTACTGACTGATACAGTTGAATACAATCGAAGGAGCAAACAGGCCAAGGACTATGTTTATCAAGGGAAAGGCGCTAGCGAGATTTTGACAGAGAGGATTATGGAGGCATTAGTCGAAAGTCGCTCAGTCGTAAGTCGATAAGTCGATAAGTCGTAAGTCGATAAGTCGTAAGTCGATAAGTAGTAAGTCGGTAAGTCGTAAGTCGATAAGTCGTAAGTCGATAAGTCGTAAGTCGGTAAGTAGTAAGTAGTAAGTAGTAAGTAGTAAGTGGGTAAATCGCTAAGTCGTAAGTCGCTATGTCGTAAGTCGCTATGTCGTAAGTCACTATGTCCTATGACGCTATGTCGTATGTTATAAATCACTACGTCGTAAGTCACTAAGTCATCGTCAATATATTTAAAAATTAGATGTGTTATTGTCATTTTAGTCAATATAGTCGTTATAGCCGTTATAGTCCTTCGTCACTTGAAGAAGTTTCAGCTCCCTAATTGTTTATATAAATTTAATCGATATAAAACTGTGATTTCCGTTCATGCTTGGAGTACAAATTCACCTCACGAACTCCCCAAAATCCCACTTTTTCTATAAATTCTCTAAAGACGGAGAAAATCCGTTTGGCTACGTGGCAAAAAGAACGTATTTTTGCGCCTTCATTATTAGTTAACTACGAGAAAATTCATGAAAAAAATTCAGGCTATTGAAGAAATTCAAATTGCGAGAGCACTTGAAATTCGCAAATCGAAGAGCGAAACCGGCACTTCAACCATTCCGACTTTCCGTTCGGGTGATACAGTAATTGTTGCAGTACGGGTCATCGAAGGTGAAAAAGAACGTGTTCAAAATTACCAAGGTATTGTGATTGCACGCCGAGGCTCAGGTATCAACGCTACATTCCGCGTTCGTAAAGTGTCCAATGGTGTCGGTGTAGAGCGGATTTTCCCACTCTATGCTCCAATCATCCAAAGTATCGAAGTTGTCCGTCACGGTTCAGCCCGCCGCTCAAAGCTTTATTATCTTCGCGGAATGTCCGAAAAGAAAATCCGCGCGAAACTCAGCTAAATCCTCTTGCAGGATCAATGTTTTACCGGCGAACAAATATTATTTGTTCGCCGTTTTTTTTATGTATTCCAGTCATGAATATATCCGGATTTACCTTCGTTCGCAATGCAGAGATATTCGACTATCCTGTTATCGAATCCATTCACTCTCTCCTCCCTCTGTGCGACGAACTCATCGTCGCTGTCGGCAAATCCGATGATCGTACCCTGCAATTAATTCACGATATCGCAGACCCCCGTATCAAAATTATTGAAACAATATGGGATGAAACTCTGCGCAGTGGTGGTAGAATTCTTGCCGAACAGACCAACATTTCCCTCGAACATTGCAAAGGTGACTGGTGTATCTATCTCCAAGCAGATGAAGTACTTCATGAAGATGACTATCCTATAATTCGTCAAGATATTACGAATGCACACTCCAATCTACATATCGAAGCGCTTCTTTTTGCGTATCGTCATTTTTATGGTAGCTATGACTATATCGGCAGTGGCAGACAATGGTATCGGCAGGAGATTCGGTGTGTAAGAAATACGGGTAATGTAATATCGTGGGGTGACGCGCAAGGGTTTCGAAAAGTCGAGCAAGGCGAATCCAACAAAGCTACGCGCCTCGAAGAACCAATGCCAGAATATTTCACTACGGCTGGGTGAAGCATCCACGTGTCCAGCAGCGCAAGCAACTGTATTTTAACAAGTTATGGCATTCAGACGACTGGATGCAGGAAAATATTCCATCGGTCGAAGAGTTCGACTATAAGTGTTTTGACCTGCAAAAATTTACCGATTCACACCCGGCACTCATGGACGAACGCATTGAAAATTCAAGGGAATGGACGCAATATTTTGACCCCAACCGATTAGTTCCCAAGCCATTACGCCACAAAATACTCGATTCAATCGAACGAATCACCGGTAGAAGAATCGGCGAATACAAGAATTTTATAGAATTATAAAATTAATATCTAAGTATGTGCCGGTTTACGTCGATTCTCGTAGTTCGTTTTTGCCAATGTCGCCGCAATTGCAAGAGAATTAAAGAGTTCCTTCGGTATCTCTTCTTTCCAGTATTCATCCACAAAGCTCGTCGAATAAGCACCGCTTATAAAAGCCGGTGACTCTAAAACGAATTTACAGAATGGTATCGTTGTCCGCAATCCGCTCAGCCTATATTCATCTAACGCCTTGATATTGAGAGCAATTGCCTTCTCACGACTATCAGCATGACAGATAAGTTTGGCGACCATCGAGTCATAATTTACCGTCACTTCATACCCTTCAAAAAGCGCTGAATCATTTCGAATTCCATCGCCGACAGGCATGCGTACATATTCAACAACACCGGTCTCCGGCAAGAAATCCGAATACACATCTTCAGCACAAATTCTACACTCAATTGCATGTCCCTTTGGTACTAAATCACTTTGATTAATTTCAAGAGGTAATCCCGCAGCAATTCGTAGCTGCTGTTCGACAAGATCCAAGCCCGTTACCATCTCCGTAATTGGATGCTCTACCTGCAGCCGAGTATTGACTTCCATGAAATAAAATTTACCGGACGCATCAAGGAGAAATTCCAAAGTTCCTGCGTTCGTATAGCCACAAGCGACAAGCCGAGCCGCCGCAGCACCCATTGCTGCATGGAGTGCAGGTGTGACAGCCGTCGAAGGAGATTCTTCGACTACCTTTTGATGACGGCGCTGGATCGAACATTCCCGTTCGGGAAAGTAGAGAATTTTTCCAAAATTATCCGCCAAAATCTGAATTTCAATATGCCGAGGAAGTACGATATACTTCTCAATAAACACTCTATCATCACCAAATGAGGTGAGTGCCTCGCCTTGTGCCGAATGTAATCCTGCTAACAAATCTTCAGGTTTTTCGACTAATCGCATGCCCTTTCCACCACCGCCGGCAGCTGCTTTGATTAGAACAGGATAGCCAATTTCTCCTGCTATTCTAACGACATCCGCTTCATCTGAAATGGCTCCGTCCGAACCGGGCGATATAGGGACTTGGGCTTTTATAGCTATCTCCCGTGCGGCGGTCTTATCGCCTAATGCCTGAATTGCTTTCGGATTCGGTCCAATAAACACCATGCCTGCATCAGCGACTGCCTGAGCAAAAACTGCATTTTCCGATAAAAAATCCATACCCGGGATGAATCGCTTCCGCTCCCGTTTCTCGAGCAGCTTCGAGTACTTTTTCCATCACCAAATAGCTCTCTCGTGGTGTGACTCCACCTATCGCAACTGCCTCATCTGCCTCAGTTACATGGAGAGCAGACACATCCGCTTCCGAATATATCGCAACTGTTTTGATACCCATTTTCTTGCACGTACGTATAATTCGTAATGCAATTTCACCCCGATTTGCTATCAGTATTTTTGAAAACATGTTCTATAATTCCTTGTCATAATTAAAGTTATGGTTCCTTACTTCAAACCCCAAGCCTTCGCTTGCGGATGCTCCCATTGCCGTCCAACCCACCCTACTTTGCAATCACTATCCGCCGTACCACCAATTCTGTCGGTGACTGCACACATAAGAAATAAACACCCAGTCGGTATATTACCTATCGAACTCGTTATTACTTGAGTTCCTGAAATCTTACCAGTATATACAGCACCCATCTTCGCGCCTAAGGTATTGGTAATATAAATACTATGCTCGCCTACTTCCGCCGCTGTTACGGTGATATTCAGCACTTCATTCGCCGGGTTTGGTTCAGTTGTTACAGCCAATAAAGTACTGCCGGGCTTGAATAATCGAACTCCACCATCGGTGCAAATTCCCGTTAGGTGGAATTCACCATTTTCGGTTGTCACCTGCGCCTTGCCACTAGTAAATATCAATGATTTAATTACTATCGGCGACACTTCCACTGAGCCGAGTCCTGCCTTCATTTCAACTATTGCAAGCGTATCATTACCATCAATTCGTTGACCGTTGATTGTAATAATACGACGATTCAAATTATCTATCGTCGATGTACCTGTTGCAGGAATCAACACCGATGGCTCAACAGCTAACTCTGCACTGAATACTGAGGCAGTAACTTGTGTCATATTCTTTGATGAAGTAATGACGATTGGTACTTTTATCGTTTCTCCGGCTGCTCCACTAATAGTTTTGGGTAATACTGCTACCGTCATAACCGCGTTACCAGGCTTTGTATAACCAAACACCTTCGATGTCACCACACAGCCATTTGAATTCGTCGTTTCGAGGGTGTAATTTCCATCATTTTCTACTTTGATGGATGTGCCGGTTGCGCCTACAATTGCTACTCCATTGTATTTCCACTGAAGGGTATTGCCAATTTGTATCCCAAATGCCAATAATGAATCATCTCCTTGTTGGGTTATCGTCGAGGCAACCGGTAATGGATACACCGTCACAGTTTGCATCAATGAGCTTCCGGTGCAACCTGATGTATTCGTTACTGTTACGCTGTAAGTTCCTGCTATTGTAACTGTTATTTTCTGCGTCGTTGCGCCGTTTGACCAAGCATATTGTGCATATTGTCCTGCATCTAATATCACACTGTCACCCTCACAAAAATCTACCTTTCCGCTTGCAGTAATACTTGGCGTAGGAAGAGCGCTTACAGTCACTGAGATTGGCTGAGACTTGCCTTTGCAACCGCCTGCATCCGTCACATCGACGGTGTATGTACCTGCAGTTTTTACTGTTATCGTGCGTGTCGTTTCGCCAGTTGACCAGAGGAAATTTGCATAATTACCGGCATCGAGGGTCACACTTTCGCCTTCACATAGGGAAGTCTTGCCTTGTGCGGTAATTGTCGGCGACAGCGAACTGCTCACTGCCACCGTAATACTCGTATCTTTTGTACACACTCCTCCGGTCTCTATTACTTTAATCGTTGCTGTTCCTGCACTTATCCAATTTATAGTAATCGTCGATGTGCTGTCGCCAGATGTAAATGTGCCTTCGGATGTTACCGTCCATTTGTAAATATTACCTTGAGTATTCTGCACCGAATACTGAAAAGATGCCCCATTGATGCATACATCATTTTGACCGGTTATAATTGGTTTTGGCTTTGGGCTAGTTGTCACATTAACTATATTCGACTTACCTTTACAACCGCCTGCATCGGCGACATCCACACTAAACGAACCGGGCTGTTTCACGGTAATTGTCTGTGAGGTTTCACCGCTTGACCATTTGTAACTTGTGTAGCCGGCACCGGCATCGAGGATGATGCTATCGCCGGAGCATATAGCAGGACTAGCGCTCATAAGTATAGTCGAACTCAATTCATTGCTTACACTTATCGTATAGGTGGTATCTTTGCTGCATCCGGAGGTCAGGTCTTTTTCGGTGATTGTCAGTAAGCCTGCTCCTAATGC
Source organism: Ignavibacteria bacterium (assembly GCA_016720145.1). Lineage (GTDB taxonomy): Bacteria > Bacteroidota > Ignavibacteria > Kapaibacteriales > UBA961 > JADJXV01. The sequence goes on from JADJXV010000003.1 coordinate 417,195, forward strand.
TGTCCAGCTTACGGTCACTTGATTCGTGCCATTGCCTGCAGTGATCGTTCCGTTGGGTGTGATTGTCCATGCGTAGCTTCGATTTGGATTTGATGGAACAGTGTATTTGAGTCCGGATGAATTGACACAAGCAGCATTTTGTCCGCTGATGATTGGTTGCGGCGAGGGTAGGATGATTACTTTTGCTTCCGTACGTTTGACGCTAATGCAATTCGTTGTCGTGTCGAGAGTTTCGAGGTAATAGTTCGTTGTACTGTTTATTATATTCGGAGTTGTGAAAGTGCGACCAACATGGATGAGATTACCGCCGGTCGGCGCATCATACCAACGGAAATTTACATCAGAGGGAAGTATGGCTGAAAGAGTCGCCTTGCTGCCGGCACATTGGATGGCATTGTCTAACGAAGGTTCACTTGGAATAGGGACCACTGTGATTTTTTATGGGTTTACGCCCGCTTGTACATCCTGTTGATGTGTCTGTTGATTCTACATAATATGTCACCGATTTGGCAGAGCTGGTGTAGTGAATGCGCCGCCTATTTTGACAGGTGAGGTTCAGAAGGATCATCATACCAGGAAATCGATGTTTTTGGGTCTCCTGCAGCTGAAGTCAGAGTTGAGTGCTGACCCGATGCATGTCTTTTTTCTTCGATTGTTGTAATCGTTGGTATGGGTTTGATGGAGATTTTATAGGTCACTGCTTTAGGACAGTTGTCATCTGTCACGGTGAGCGTAATTACGGTAGGGACTGTCGGAGTAAACGTAACCATAGGGTCTGTGTTTACTGTCGTACTCCCTGCCGACTAATCCACCCAATTATACCAGGTTTCCAGCTCCGGTGGCAGTATTGGTTAACGTAAGGGGTACATAAGCGCAAACTGTCGTATCTTTCGGTGCTTGAAGGGTGACTGAGCAGGTATTGATAGCTAAGACGACTGCATCCGTTCGTCCATTTGTCTGACGATTGAAGGTGGGACATTTGCCACAGTGGGTAATCGTCGAACGTCGATGAACCTACTACATAAACGGTTCCTGCAGAATTTACGGCAATTCCGGCAAGATAATCGAGAGATGTACCTCCTATAAAGGTTGAATAGTCTGTGCCCGTACCATCATTTTTATTTGAATAACCACGCCATCTGTTCCACCGCCTCTGAATGGCAAATCGTTCACTTTTCCGGTTGGGAAATCAAAGAATTTGTTTTACCGCACACCACCATAGCACCTGTCTGATCATTATACTTAATATTTGTCATTTCTTCATCATCGCCGCTGCCACCCAAATAGGTAATAAAGTTGGCGGACCTCCGGCGGTATTAATTCTGAGAGCAAATCCCTCGCGGTTTCCGCCAAGTGTTTGGTCAAATTGCGTCGCCCCGATATCGAGAGATTCTGTATTGCCGCATACGACCGCAAAGCCGAACCTATCGACATCGACACTCGTACATTCGTCAAATTTATTACCGCCAATAAGCGTACCGGTTTCGATTATCGTACCCCGGCGTCCAAGCTTAAGCATAAATCCATCTGCAGTTGTTAGACTGTATTATTCTGACGATACCCGCGACTGTAGAAAATGCTTGTCGGACGTATATGAGCAATTCCAAAGAGGATGCATACGTTTTGCCAACGATAATCGGGCTGTTATTTTTATCAATTGCCACACCCAAACATATATCACTCGAAGAATCACTGCCAATATACGTTGAGAAGCCGAGCGCATCGCCGTTTCTGCTAACTTTCGGAGACAAATCCCTCCGCGAAGTGAAGAAAATCTGGAGAGCACTGTCGGTCGTACTGAACCTGGAGTAGTAGGAAAATCCTCTGATGCAGTCCACCCCACCACTACTGCTTCCCCGGTAAACGGAACGAGCGCCAAATCTTCGATTTCATCCGATGCCATACCTCCAAGATTTGTTCCATAGATGAGGTTCGTACCCCCTCCGGTAATTTTCGCTACAAATCCGTCTTTCCCGCCATGATACATGGTCACCATTCCGAAAGGTGCAATACCAGACTGAACCTGCCAAGTAATCACACCGTCAATTTTATCCAACACCTATGCACATGGCAAAATCATATCCCTCTGCCCGGCCCAACGGCAGCGAACCATAGAACGTACTGATATTATATCACTTTAAGTCTGCCTTAAACTTGTCACATACAAATCATCGGTTGGAGCATTAAGCTGTCCGTAGATTCCATTTTAGGGAAATCTTTCCGAAGTGGAAGACCCAAGGTATGCCCCTACAACGACAGGCGCACCATTGGATCGAGTCTATATCTCTCCCGTAATCAGACTGTCCGCCACCCAAGTATGTCGAATAGAGTATCGGATCGATCACCAGCGGCTTGGTATGGTCATAGCTCGCGAGCTGAAATCCATACGTATTCTTTCCTTTTGGAATAAAAGCACATTCAATTTGCTTCCGCTCGCCATTAATTACTTGATAGGCAAATAACTTCTGATGAACGATTTCACCAACTGAAGTTTGAATACTAATTCACCGTTGAATTTAGCTTCGTTGGCTTGCGCTCTAAAATTTAACCTGAATATCTTGAGGATTCGAACTCACTCCTACATTAAAATCATAGCGCATAAAACCGCCATCAAAATATAACCGCGCATCAATTCCTTTGTAAATTTCACGGCGAGTTACTTCGCCAAAAAGCGGTACATTACTTGCCCATCTAGACTTATCAGTCCCGATGAAATAATTATAATACGTGTTGTGGAGCAGGTTCGGTGCGTCGTGCGGTGATTTCCCCCGACAAATTCCATATCGACGACATTGCCATGAACGGTTGATGTCATCGGGAGTGTATTCGGTTAGGATTTGCTCAGATTTATCTGCTTTTTTCATCGTTTGGACATAAAAGTCATACCGTATCCCGGTCGTGGTAACCCAAGCATTCATCCCGCCGGTCTGCGCAAGGAATTCACTTCTTAGGCCATTGCCCCTTATTTTGTATAAATACATGCGGTGACGTAACTGGTGGTCTTTCTCACCGGATGACAGTACAGGTACTTAAAATAAAGCAGTTAAAAGTAGCAAAGGGTTTCATACGTTTACTCCTAGTTAAATAAATTATTCAATTTTATACATACTTGCAAAAATCCAACATTTAATCGGTTACATAAATCGTCTCATTCCATACCTTGCCTGCGGCACTTATGTCCCCAACCCACCCCTACTTCGCAATCACTATCCGCCGCACCACCAATTCTGTCGGTGACTGCACACATAAGAAATAAACTCCCGTTAGGATATCACTGATACCACTCGTAATCTTTGCGCCAGTAATCTTGCCTGTGTATATGTCCTGCCTGCTTCGCGCCTAATGTATTAGTAATATATACCTTATGCTCGCCTATTTCTGCCGAATTCACTGTGATATTGATCACTTCCATTCGCAGGGTTAGGTTCGGTCGTGACGGTCAACAATGCACTTCCAGATTTGAATAACCGTATTCCACCGTCGGTACAAATTCCCGTTAGTTTGAATTCTCCATCCACCGTCGTCACCTGAGCCTTGCCGCTCGTAAATGTCAATGATTTTCAGTACGATAGGTGACACCTCCATTGCGCCGAGACCTGCTTTTAGCTCCACTATCGCCAGCGTATCATTCCCATCTTTCCGCGTTCCATTGATGGTAATTATCCGGCGATTGAGGTTATCAATCGTCGATGTGCCTGTTGCAGGAATTAATAATGTAGGTTCGACGGCAAGTTCAGCACTGAAGGATGATGCTGTCGCTTGCGTCAGATTCTTGGAAGACGTAATAACTATTGGTACTTTCACCGTTTCACCGGCTGCGCCGGAGATGGTTTTCGGCGATATAGCTACCGTCAGAACAGCACTGCTTGGCTTTGTATAGCCAAATACATTTGACGTTACCTTGCAACCGGTTGGACTCGTCGTTTCGATCGTATAATTGCCATCTTGGGTTCGCTTGGATTGATGTTCCTGTCGCGCCTGCTGATCTCCATACCATTGTACTTCCACTGAAGAGTATTCCCTATCTGAATACCGAAAGCGATAGTGAATCATCGCCTTGTTGAGCGATCGTCGAGGCAACCGGTAGCGGATAGACTGTTACATTTTGTATAGGTGAATTCCCGTGCAACCCAATGTATTTGTTACTGTTACGCTATATGCGCCTGCTGTGTTTACCGTAATTTTCTGCGTCGTTGCGCCTGTTGACCAATTGTATTGAGCGAATTGTCCGGCATCTAAGATCACGCTATCACCTTCACAGAAGTCAAGTTTGTCGCTTGCGGTGATAGTTGGTGTCGGGAAGCGGGCTCACGGTCACTACTATCGGCTGTGACTTGCCTTTGCAACCGCCTGCGTCCGTCACATCGACGGTGTATGTTCCTGATGTTTTTACTGTTATTGTGCGCGCGGTTTCACCGGATGACCAGGGAAATTTGCAAACGTTCCGGCGTCAAGATTACGCTTTCACCTTCGCACAAAGATGTCTTGCCTTGTGCGGTAATTAGTCGGTGACAGTGAACTGCTCACAGCTACCGTAAAACTCGTATCTTTTGAGCACACTCCACCTGTCTCTGTTACTTTAATCGTTGCTGTTCCCGCGTTAGCCAATTTACCGTAATCGATGCTGTATTGTCGCCTAGGCAATAGTTCCCTCGGAAGTCACTGTCCATTTGTATGAATTTCCGGCAACATTCGGTACGGAATATTGACTGGAGCGCTATTGATACACACAGCATTCTGTCCGCTTATGATTGGTTGTGGTTTGGGGCTTACGGTCACATCGACGATATTCGACTTGCCTTTACAACCGCCGCATCGGCGACATCCACACTAAACGAACCGGCTGTTTCACGGTAATTGTCTGGGATGTCTCCCCGCTTGACCATTTGTAGTCGAGTAGCCGGCACCGGCATCGAGGATGATACTATCGCCTGTGCATAGAGCAGGACTGCCACTCGTGAGTATTGTCGAACTTAATTCATTGCTAACACTTATCGTATAGGTGGTATCTTTGCTGCACCCGGAAGTCAGGTCTTTTTCGGTAATTGTCAGTACTCCTGCTCTAACGCTGTCCAGCTCACGGTCACTTGATTCGTGCCATTGCCTGCTGTGATCGTTCCGTTCGGTGTGATTGTCCATGCGTAGCTACGATTTGGATTTGATGGAACAGTGTATTTGAGTCCGGATGAATTGACGCAAGCAGCATTTTGTCCGCTGATGATTGGTTGCGGCGAGGGTAGGATGATTACTTTTGCTTCCGTACGTTTGACACTAATGCAATTCGTTGTCGTGTCGAGAGTTTCGAGGTAATAGCTCGTTGTACTGTTTATTATATTCGGTGTCGTAAATGTACGTCCGACATGGATGAGATTGCCGCCTGAAGGCGCATCATACCAACGGAAATTTACATCCGAAGGGAGGATAACAGAGAGTGTTGCTTTGCTTCCTGCGCATTGTGAAGGGTTGTCTAAAGATGGCTCACTTGGTACAGGTACCACAGTGATTTTTATTGGTTTACGCTCGCTAATGCAACCTGTGGTTGTATCCTTTGCTCTACAAAATAGGTTACAGATTTGGTAAGATTTGGTGTAATAAAAGTGCTACTGTTTCCGACCGGAGTGGTCGATGCAACATCATCATACCAAGACATGATGTTTTTGGGGTCTCCTGCTATGGATGTTAACGTCATGGTATTTCCAACACATGTACGTTTTTCGTCAATGGTCGTAATGGTTGGGATTGGCTTGACAGTGATTTTATACTTAGCATATTTCGGGCGATTATTATCATCTTTAACTGATAAAAATATGGTAGTTGAAACGGTCGGAGTAAACGTTATTTCTGAGGTCGTACCAATGGTCGTATTACCCGCTGCTTCATCAGACCATACATATCGCAGGGTGCCTATCCCGGATGCATTATTGGATAATGTAAGTGGTATGAATGCACAGACTGTAGTGTCTCTTGCGGGTTGAAGTGAGACGGAATTAGTATTGATTGCTAATACTACTGCATCATACAACCCTATGATTTGTTTGCTGAGGGATGGAGTTGTAGTTGGTGACATCGGAAAATCGTTGGATGTAGTCGAACCCGTCACATAGACATCGCCGGCTGAATTTACTGCAAGTCCCGACAGATCATCGAAATTATTCCCACCGAGGTACGTAGTATAATCACAAACTGTTCCATCACTTTTAAGCTGTACCAATACTCCATCGGACGATCCACCCTTGAATGAGAATTCATTAAAATTTCCGCTTGGAAGTCAGCAGAATTTGTATAACCACAAACTACCATAGCTCCGGTTTGGTCTAAATATTTAATATTCGTCATGTATTCTATATCACCGGATCCCCCCAGATACGTCACGAAGGTAGGACCACCGCCTGTAATATTTATTCTCAATGCAAATCCATCTGTATTACTACTAAGCACTTGGTCAAATTGATTTGCTCCAATGTCGGATGATTGTGTATTACCACAAATTACTGCATAGCCAAATTGATCGACATCGACACCATAGCATACATCTGATTTGTCACCACCGATGAGTGTGCCGTGTTCGATGGTCGTGCCTGTCGTACTCAGCTTGATCATAAACCCATCTTCGAAGTTCGTACTGGTGTTGTTTTGACGATACCCTCTCCCGTAGAGAAACGCTCTCACTACTTTAGTATTCGGTAAAGCAGTCGAAGGTGGAAATAGATCACAACGTGTTGATCCTACGACAACTATACTATTATTTTTGTCAAGTGCTACACCATTGCATTCGTCAAACGCGGAATCAATTCCAATATAGGTTGAAAATACATACGCTGCACCTGTTGCCGTTAGCTTGGTAACAAAGCCATCATTGCGAGGAGAGTTAAAAATTGTCGACATTGCAGTGCGAACAACACCGGAAGTAATAGGATAGTCCGTAGATTTTGTCTTGCCGACTGCGACGAACTCACCGGTAAAAGGAACCGTTACTAAGTCGTTAACACGATCATCATTTACACCTCCAAGATTTGTGCCGCAGATCAAACTCGAACCATTATTATTGATTTTTGCCACAAACCCATCCTGCATACCATGATGAGAGTTATCGCGACCTGTGCCCGGAGCAATACCATCGACTACTCCACCAAATGCTATGACGCCGGTGATGTTATCGACAGCACAGCACGTTCCTTCGTCATTGCCGGTAGCGAGACCGGCAGCGGAAGAGCCATAGTAAGTACTAAATATCACGTCACTTAAGTCAGCTTTTAGTTTCGTGACATATACATCTGAAGGTGCTCTCAGTAAATTGTAAGGTCCATCTTTAATGGGAAATCTGTCATTGACTGTTGACATTGTCGTGCCAACAGCTACGACATTACCATCTGGATCAAAACCAACATCTCTTCCATAATCTGCATTACTTCCACCCAAATACGTTGAGTATAGTATCGGGTCAATCACAAGTGGCTTCGAACGGTCATAGCTTGATAGTTGAAACCCATACGTATTCTTCCCTTTTGGAATAAATGCACACTCAATTTTTATCCGTTCCCCATTAACTTCTTGATACGCAAATAGCTTCTGATGGACAACTTCACCCACGGAAGTTTTGAGTACTAATTCACCGTTAGAATTTATCTTTGTTGCTTGTGCTCCCGATAATTTAATGGCAATATCGTTCGGATTCGAACTCACTCCCACATTAAAATCATACCGCATATACCCACCATCAAAATACAATCTCGCATCAATTCCTTTGTATATTTCACGGCGCGTTACTTCTCCAAAGAGCGGTACATTGCTTGCCCATTTAGACTTATCTGTTTCGATGAAGTAATTAAAATATGCAGATTGGAGATGGTTCGGAGCGTCGTGAGGAGAATTTCCCCCGACAAATTCCATATCGACGACATGCCCGCGGATTGAACCACTGAGGAGTGTATGTTTGGAAGGTAAATGTTCTGATTTTTCCTGTTTTTGTACTTCTAACACATGAAAGTCATATCGAATGCCTTTGGTTGTAATCCATGCATTCATTCCACCGGTTTGTGCTAAGAATTGTACTTCATGAGGCCATTGCCCTTTATTCTGTACAAATACTTTTGGTGATAGTTTTCGAGACGAGATTGTCTGTACATCGCCGGCAGTGAGGGAAATAACAGAGGTTAACAGCGCACCGAAAAACAGTATATAATGCTTCATACGACTACTCCACCATTAAAGTAAAAATATGCTATATTGTTAATTATATAGTAATTAGAAAATTGTACAATCAAGACTCACCCTCATCATCTCAGCTCAATCACCGTCACGCCATCACCACCTTCTTGAATCGTTCCTATACGAAAGCTTTCCACCGAAGGATGACCTCTGAGCTGTTCGTGTATCGCAGCTCGGAGCGCGCCTGTCCCTTTACCATGAATAATATTAAGTGTCTGAAGGTTCGTCATCATGCCGTCTGATATGAACTGTTCGACCTCTTTACAGGCAGCGTCTGCTCTTTGACCGCGTAGGTCAAGGTTGATCTTAGAGTCAAATTTCACCATACCACCCGAACTCTTACTCGCTTCTTTTTGCTTTGCTTTCGGTGCTTTTCGGAGCTGCGCAAGTGCTGTTTTGAATTTCAGACCGTTGAATTCCACGACAGCCGACTGCGATGATTTATCAAGTGTTATGAGAAGTCCAATTTCATTCGAACCAATCATCGTGACTGAGTCTCCAGATTGCAGAGCATCGCTATCACCTTGATTTACTTTAGGTTTCATAGAAGCTGCGTGCGCTTCGATATCCTTTTTTTTGATTTCGTAATCTTTCTTAATTTCTACTACCGGTCGCTGTGCTTCACGTATTTCTTTGATGGTTTGTTCGACTAATGCGTTGGATTTTTGAACGATATTCAGTGCTTCCTCTCGTGCATCGCCTATAATCTGATTCCGTTTCGTTTTGATCTCAGTAAGTTTTTCCTCGTAATCGATACGTTTTTTTTCAGCAACAATTTTCTCTTGGGCTGTCTTGCGAAGATTCTCTTCTGCTTCTTGTTTATATCGACCTAATGCAGCGATACTTTCTTCCAATTCTGAGTGACGGTCTCCAAGGTATGTTTTGGCGCGATCCATCACAACATCAGGAATACCAATCGATTGCGCAAGAACAAATGCATAGCTGTTGCCCGGGACACCTGACTGAAATCTGTACGTCGGTATGAGTCTCGCGCCGTCAAATTCCATAGAAGCATTGAGGATTTCAGGACGGCTGAGAGCGTAACTTTTGAGGGAAGATTGGTGAGTAGTAACGACAAACATTGCACGACGCTCGATGAAACTATCCAAAATACCGGCAGCAAGTGCGCCTCCCTCTTGTGGGTCGGTACCCGAACATATTTCATCGACTAATATTAAAGCTTGTGGAGAAGAATGTGCTAAAATTTCACGCAGTCGTACGATTTGCGAACTGAATGTACTGAGGTTATTTTCGATTGATTGGTGATCACCGATTGCACAAAATATCGAGCGAATATTCGTTTCGCAGTCACCTAAAGGGAATATTCCCGACAAAGCCATTGCAATATTGAGTCCGATACTTTTGAGAGCGACTGTTTTTCCGCCTGCATTCGGTCCGGAAATAAGATGTCCACGTGTGTCAGATGTAAATTCAATAGATAAAGGAATTGGCTTGGAATTACCTGACCATTGCAAGAGAGGGTGGAACACATTACGGAGTTCGATACGATTTTCATCAAGTATTTGCGGCTTAATTCCATTACGTTTCAAGGCATACTGCGCTTTGGCATACATGGAGTCGAAGTGTGCCATTATGGACATCGTACTCAAGAATTCTCGTGCTTCCGCGCCAAGCTCGGCGGTGAGAGTGGTCAGAATTCGAACAATTTCCCGTTGTTCTTCATTATAAAGCATCGAGAGCTGATTGTTTGATTCGAATATTTCGGATGGTTCTAAAAAAACAGTCGAGCCGGTCTGTGATACACTATGGATCACGCCGGGGATCTGACGCTTATGTTCAACTTTAATAGGAAGTACATATCTGCCATCACGCTGGGTCACATATTCATCCATTGCGAGATCATCTTCGACTACTTTTTGGAGAATTTTACGCAATCGCGACCGCAGCTTAGCCGCAGTTTCATGTATTTCACGGCGAATATTGGCGAGTTCGCGACTTGCTGTGTCTCGTACCATTCCAGTATCATCAATTGCATCAGCTATGTGTTTTTCTAAAAATCTGCTTTCATGGAGGGCTGAACAGAATCCCGACAGATGAGGACAACTTTCGAATAACTGTTTAAAATAACTCTTGAGAAGGCGTGAAGCACGAATAGCTTCTAGTACTGCAATCAGTTCAGATGGCAAGAGATACGCTGCTTGAATGAGTGATTTTTGTAATTGGGGGCGAATATCGGATAAGCCGTCAAGAGGAATTGTTTCATTTTTTGCCAGCAAAGCTCGTAACTCATCGATACGTTCGTGTTCTGCACGCAGCCACACTGCATCTTCGAGTGGAATTGTTTGAAGGATTAATTCTTTTCCGAGGTCTGAGAATGCGAACTTGGATACATGGTCAAGTACGGTTGGGAATTCAAGTTCGAGGAGGGTTTCGTGAATAAGGGCTTCTTCGGTAGTCATAGGTAGATTGGGTTTTTAATGTTCAAATAATTCTTCTTCCGCGCTTGGAAATTCGATGATAAATGTCGAACCCTTGCCAATTTCCGACTCACATCGTATGGTTCCTTTCATCAATTCTACTAATTTTTTGCATATCGATAGTCCAAGTCCTGTGGAATGTTCACCACCGGTCGGCTTTGCTGTCAATCGTTGAAATTTTCCAAACAATTTTTTCTGATCTGTTTCAGAGATTCCGGGTCCATTATCTTTAATACATATTTCCGTCGTTTGACTTTCATGATGTATTCTCACTTCAGCATGAATTTCCGTGTTTTCTTTTGAATATTTAATTGCATTGGAAAGTAGATTATCTATTACTTGTCTCAGGAGTTGCATATCTGCTATAACAAATACATCACGTGGTACATTACAAAAGACCGAAATGTTTTTACGAGCTGCTATTTGACGATAATTTTTCGTTAGATGGCGCAGAAGCTGAGCGGCGTCAACGGAGGTGAGTACCGGCTCTACCGAACCGCTTTCAAATTTATTGCTGTCGAGAAGATTTGATATCAGATCAAACATAGCTTGCGAGGACGAACGCAGCATTTCACCGAATTCATATATTTCTTCAGGCTTGTAATGTCCTGATTTCATTGCATTTGAAATATAAAGAATACCGGTTAGAGGATTTTTCAAATCGTGAGCTGCAATAGCAAGAAAGCCATCTTTTTCTTCATTGAGTTCTTTCAGCTTTTGATTCGCTTCATGAAGAGCAATATTTCTGGTTTGTTCGAATTCTGTTTCTCGTTGATACGACTCAATTTTGTGCACTACTTCCATTTTATGTAGATTTTCTTGAGCAGTCAGAGAATAGACTTGTTCTTTGTAAAATACATATAATTCATGATGTTCGAGAGCTTTTGCATGATCACCAAATTGCTTATATACCTTATAAAGTCCTTCATGGATTTCGAATAATCGATGTTTTGCTCCGATTTCGTCCGCATATCGGAGGGCAATTGTCAAATTCTCAAGAGCCGTACTATAATCTTCACATTTATAATATGCTTCCGCTAAATTACAATACGAATTCGAAAGTGATTCTTTGCTTAAACCACCAATACTGAGATGCTGTTCGATTGATTTTAGAAAATACTCTATTGCCTCTTCATACTTCTCCATTGTGCCATAAAGTGCGCCGATATTACTGAGTGTTTTAGCTTCTAACTCTTTTGCATCTAATCTGATATAAATCTCAAGGGCTTCTTTATAATACTGCATCGACAGGTCAAATTCTTTGACACTCATGTATGTTGAGCCAATATTTTGTTTACAGAGTGCGATTTGGCGGCTGTGTGTATCAGATGATAATTTACTAAGCGCTGTAAATAAATTTTGAATGGATAAATCATAATTACCCATTTGCCGGTAAATTTCCCCTAACGCGTTATAACAATTAGAGTTGGTAAATTGATCATCCCATACAGCCGTATAGCTGAGACTTGTATAGATATGTTCTAATGCAGTCGAATACTCTCCCAGATAATAGTAGACTACCCCTAAGTTATAATATGCCAAGCTGCATTCGCGTTCATTTTTTTTGGCTTTGGCAATTGCATACGCATCTCTATGAAAGTGAATCGCTTCGGAATATCTACCGGTACGCATCGATATATTCCCGATACTTGTAAATAAAGTATAGAGGATTTTTCTATCGTATTTTTCAATCAATTCATGAGCACTATCTACATATTGCAAGCCAAGAACATTCTCCCCGTTAATATCGCAATATCGTATCACTGCTGCAAGTGCATCAACTTTGGCAGCTGCTTCGGCGGTCGATTCGTAAATATCAATTAAAGTTTGTAATTCGGTTGTCATATCGATAAGATTGAGGGATTGATTACTAAGCATTGATTTTACAACAGCTTGCACAAGAGTACCATCGGCTTTTCCCCGTAATTCTTTCATAGCAGCTCCGATTACTTTGCCAAAATCTTTTTGGGAAGTAGCACCGGATTCTGAAATTACGCGTTTTACTACTTCCTGAACATCTTTCTCATCCAACATAGTCGGTAAAAACTCCTCCAAAATTGCGAGCTCAGCTTGCTCTTTGTCAGCCGCTTCATCCCTTCCATTAGCACGAAAAATATCCATTGCATCTTTTCTTTTTTTGGCTAATTTTTGGAGGAGCTTCACTTCATCATCATCGTTCATAGTACGCCCGACTCCACTGGTATTAAATTCCAGAATAGCTGCTCGTACAGAACGTACAGTCTCTAATCTCAGCTTATCACCGGATTTCATCGCCGCCTTCATTTGGTCTGTAATGATTTGTTCTAGATTCATAGTAATCCTTTTATATTATTAGTGTTACAGCTTAATCTACATACTGTTTGATAAATTTATAACTCTATCAACAACCAACCTCGTATTCTTCAATTCAAGTATTCTATGACAATTGAAATGTTCAATGCTTACTTTACTTCGTCCACGAGAATATTGACAATTATTCTCTTCAAAGAAAAGGGCAAGCCATACGGCTTACCCTACTCTATACTGTTCAGAATTCTTTATTGACCAATTTTCTCGAAAAGTGATGTCATTTCTAAGGCAGCCATCATTGCATCAAAACCTTTATTACCGGATTTGGTACCGGATCTTTCTACAGCTTGCTCGATAGAATCAGTCGTTAAAACGCCAAAAATACAGGGAACTCCTGTTTCCATAGATACTTGCGCCACACCTTTGGAGACTTCAGATGCCACATAGTCAAAATGTGGAGTAGCTCCTCGTATCACTGCACCAAGTGTAATAATTCCGTGATACTTGTCAGATTGAGCAAGGCGTTTGGTCACAAGCGGTATTTCATAACACCCGGGACAATATACAACAGTAATATTTGCATCATCGCCGCCGTGACGGGTGTAACAGTCCACCGCACCATCGAGTAGCTTTTCGACGACAAAATAATTCCATCGTGCGACGACGATTGCAATTTTTTTATCGGTAGCTACAAAATTTCCTTCTAATGTTTTCATATCGTAACATTCCTTTGACTACTTTTTATTTCTTCTTGTTTTTATTAGCTAATTCTTTTAATCGTTCAGTTACAGAATTAGTAAAGGTTTCTCCCCATTCCTTCCAAAGTTGCTTTACATCATTACCAACTTCATTATTGGAAGCGATGTATTTCTTTCCGGTCGGTGTCTGGAAAAACGTAATTAAATCTTTAATTTCTTCATTGGTAAAGCGCTTATCGTAGGCGGGAATGGCTTTGATTGCCATGTTTACGGGTGAAATATCTTTGGTGATATTTTTCCAAAAGGCATCCGGAATTGAGGTGTAATTTTTTTTCAAAGCATTCACTATTTCAACAAATACTTTTTCTCCAAATGCTGAAGTACCATTTAATTCCAACAACTTTACTATGTTTTTATTTTTTTCTTCCTGTGAGGCTGCTGAATTCTTTTGCGCTAAGCCACCATGCGAACTAATAATAATAAGTGCAATAGTAATTGCAATGAATTTGAGCTGATTTTTAATCATCGTAATCCTTTGATTGATAAAACGTTACATATTGACAACATGTGATTTCATTGCATCGAGCAATGCATAAGGTATGGTACTATTCCCAAAATTTATAACATCGTAATCTCTGTTACCATGGAAATCCGACCCACCGGTCTCGAGTAAACAGTAATTATGAACGATTTCTCGATAGTTACGTTGAGTCTCAGCATGATGTGACGGGTGAACTACTTCAATACCGTCAATTCCACTATCTATAATCGACATAAGCACATGAGGAGAAAGATCTTTACCCGGATGAGCAAGTACAGCTACTCCGCCGGATTGGTTGATTAATTCGATTCCTTTTGCCACCGGAAAATTAGGCTTCGGTTCGTATGCCCTCTTACCATTTCCTAAATATCTGTCAAACGCCTTTTTCATGGTCTCGGTTACCCCTGCATCGACCATGACTGCCGCGACGTGCGGACGCCCGATCGTTGCATTTCCTGCCTTGCTGAGGACATCATCAAAGTGAACAGGAAGGTGCAAATTTTGGAGCTTTTGTACTATTCTTTCTGCACGCTTTTCACGTTCACGGCGGAAAATTTCTAAATGTTGCTTAAAAATTTTGTTGTCAGGATCGACATAATATCCGAGAATGTGAAAATCCCGTCCATTTTCAAAACAGCTAACTTCTATTCCCGGAACGAGTTCTATGCCATAAAGACCTGCTAGCGGCTCGGCCTCTATATAGCCATCCATCGTATCGTGGTCTGTGATAGCGAGTGCGGTTAATCCGACATCCTTAGCTTTTATTAGAAGTTCTTCGGGAGTCAAAGTACCGTCGGAACGACGGGTATGGGTGTGTAAATCAGCGACTGCTTCCATGATTTTTGGGACTATTTCTGTGCAATATTGTTTAATTACGCACAAATTACGGCTTTTAACCGAATGAGGCAAGAATTTCACATTCTTTCGCCATTTGTTTTTTACTTCTGACTTTTTATTACTCCTTGTCACTAAATTTTAATCGAAGACCAATACGAAAAGATCGTCCGGGTAACGGATAATTTAGTACTACAGAATAATTCGAATTGAGAAGATTATTACATTCAGCACGGAAAACACAATTTGTGGAGAAAAAATTCAGAGTATGCTCAACAAAACCGTTCAATTGCCCATAACTTGGAAGCAATGATTCCGGTACATTATCAGCAGTCAGATAGCGAAAACTCGAATAGCTCATATTACCGCCGAATGTTGTTTCTCCCAAACGAAGCACAAAAGATGCTGAAACCAACTCTTGGGGAATAGCCGGCAGTATCTTATTATATGTCAATGAATTATATGTTTTGTCTGTTGCAATTTGACGAGTATAGGATAGTCTCAGATTGAGATGTTTATCAAATAATTGTCCGGAAGCGCTGCATTCGATACCTCGTGAAAATACTTGTCCAATATTCCTTGCAGACCACGATATCGGGCTGATAGGTACGGCAAGGATTTGATCCCTAGTGTTTATTAAAAATCCGGTTACTTCAGCCGAAAGGTACGTATCTGGCTGCCAAATTCCACCAAGATTAAAGGATAATGCTCGCTCGGGTTGTAAATTTGCTGTGCCGTAATTGAAGTAATAAAGTTCATTATACGAGGGCAACCGAAAATTATAACTGCACGTCCCACGTAGTCGAATTGGATAATCATGTTTATGGAGCAAAAAGCCAAAATATGGTGTGAAGGCATTATTGGTATTTGAATTAACATCATACCTTGCTTGAGCTTGGGTCGATAATACAAGAGACGAATCTAACTTCCATTCTTTTTCGACTGAACCTGCAAATGATACTGCATTTCTCTGGACTTTTTTACCCACATCTGGTTGGAATGAGTTTCCACGCATTTCCGCGAATGTCCATTCAACATTAAAAGTAGTTTTATAATCTGTACTATAATTTTCATTTTTTATAGTAAGCATGGCTTCTCGCGTACTATAAAGATCATCAGCTCCGTTTGGTCCACGGTATAATGCATCAGGATCTCGAAACTTGAGATTGTTGTACCGCGCCGAACCAGCTATTGAAAGGAGTGAATTATCAAATATTTTTCTCGTTGAAGTATTCAAAAACAAAATATCGTCCTCATATAAATGTGCAGACAATTGCTCTACTTTACCCTGCAATACCGCACCGGGTGTTCCGCGACTTGTAGAACGCACAAAGAGTCTATTACTTATTTTCCATGCACTTACGTCTAAAACACCTGATAGCGTTAGCCCAATATTTCTGAAATCACTGTTCTTGCGTTCGAGTATAATTGTATTACCAAATTCAGACGAAGGGAATGGATAATTTCCATCTGAGGCGACATAATCACCTCCTAAATTCCAACGGACTCCAACGAAAGAAAAGCTACCGGAAAGTGAAAGCTTTCTATCACCAAAAGAACCTCCAAAGAGAGATAAAGAAGCTGTTTTTTTTGAAGTGGAATTGGTTAATGTTGAATTGGTTGTGAGATTCACAACTCCTGCCATAGCTCCTCCCCCATATTGCGCAGACATTCCTCCGCTTGAGAGCTCAATATCATCAAAAACACAAGGGGCACAGCACTCAGATCGACAGTGCCCGTAGCGCTCGAAGCGATGCGTATTCCATCGAGCAGGACCAAAGTTTGCTGTGAAGTAGTAGCTCGTAAGGAAATTGTTTTTAATGCATTTAGTCCGCCGTAATTCTTAATGTATGCTGAGGGAAGCTGTACGATTGCGTCAGATACTTGCCAGCTGCCTAAGGCCGCAAGCTGGTCGGCAGTAAGAATTGAAAGTGGTGAAAATGAAGAGTTAATTTTGGATCGAAGATAGTCAGCATTGATATCGACCGGGTGCATTTTTCGTGGTGTGGTATCTGATTTGACTGTAGTAGAGTCAGCGCTGATGAGTGTGCCACACATCAGCGCTACCAGCATCAGGAAAAGACATACTTTCATTGTTTTTGTAGAATTAGTTTGGCTCAAGGCGTACATTTTTCGTATATTTGCGGCGGAATGAAACGAAATGGGCTAAAAAGCCCATTTTTTATTAGTGCAAATTAGACACTTACTGTGAAATTAGAATTACCGGATCATATACGTACTTTTATCGAAGATTCTTGCGCTGAAAACAGCGTCGTTTGTTTGAGAATAGTATTAAGAGGCAGTCCGCAGAAAATCCTCCTCGATGTATTTATCGACAGTGCAGAAGGTATCACCCACGACAACTGCAAAAATATAAGCAAAGCGCTCAACGAGCTCTCTGAGACGGATGATTTTCTTTCAAAAGTGAGCTTAATTGAAGTTTCTTCCCCGGGCGCCGATGAGCCGCTCACGTATATTTGGCAATATACAAAACATATAAATCGTACGTTCAAATGTCTGCTCTCAGATAAATCAAGTATCACAGGTAAATTGATTGCTACAGATGAGCATTCAATTACCATTGAGGAAAAGCCGTTGAAGATGAAAGATGGGAAAATACCTGTCGAAAGAACAATTCCAATTCAGTCAATAGAAAAATCAACTGTTGTGCTATCGTTCAAATGAGTGATTAATTCAAGTATTTGTTTACTTTCATTACAACGGCATTCTAATTAAATATGATCTAAATACTTAGTGTATTCTCGTTTAGTCGTTTTATATATTATTATCAAGAACTTTATCCACATTATTCTTATCAGCAATGGCAGCACGTCGTAAAGTAAAACCGAAATTCGACAAAAAGGTCATCATTGAAGCGTTCGCCGAAATGGCGCGCGAAAAAGGGATTGACCGCGATCTCCTTCAAGGTATTCTCGAAGAAACTCTTTCCCTTCTCGTTCGCAAAAAATACGGACAAGAAGCTAATTTCGATATTATCGTGAACATGGAAAAGGGTGACATTGAAATTTACCTCACCCGCGAAGTCGTCGACGACCCTTGGGATGATGCTATCCAGATTGATATTGAAGAAGTGCAGAAACGCACCAAAGAACCATACGAACTTGGTGATGAATTTATCGAAGAAATTACCTTGGAGAATATAGCCGATAATTTTGGCAGAAGGATGATCACCCTTGCTGCTCAGACCCTCAACCAACGTATCCGCGATATAGAAAAAGACAATGTCTTTAATGAATATAACAACAAAGTCGGTGAAATCTTAGTCGGTGAAATTTATCAAGTGCGTCCAAGCGGTATATTAGTGATGCACAATAAAGTAGAAATGCGCCTACCTCGCGAAGAACAGATTCACAATGAAAAATATAAAAAGAACCAGACAATTCGCACCGTCATCAAAGAAGTACGACGTCAGCAAGGCAGTGGTACTCCGGATATTATCCTCTCACGTTCAGCAGATGAATTTTTAGCACGTTTATTCGAAATTGAAATTCCTGAAGTGTATGACGGTATAATCGAAATCAAAGGAATAGCCCGCGACCCGGGAGAGCGTGCCAAAGTAGCCGTATCCTCCTATGATGAAAGAGTTGATCCCGTCGGCGCATGTGTCGGAATGAAGGGAATTCGTATCCATTCTATCGTTCGTGAATTAAATAACGAAAGCATCGACGTGATCGAGTATTCACCCGATCCTAGAATATATATTGCCCGCGCACTCAGTCCTGCAAAAGTAAAGGATATCATCCTTTCTCCGGAAACAAGACAAGCAACTATCACGATTCCTGATGAACAAGTCCCACTTGCAATCGGTAAAAACGGACAGAATGTACGGCTCGCTTCAAAGCTCACCGGATACTCGATCACTCTCATCAAAGAAGGTGGAGAAGATATTGAATTAATTGAATTTAGAGAAGAGCTCGGTCGTGAGATGTATGACAAGATTATCAATCTCGGTATCGATACCGCTCGTGAATTCCTCGATGCAGATGTTCTCTCGCTAATAGAAATCGAAGGAATGGATAAAGAACTTCTCCTCGAGCTCCGACAGCTCATGCTCACAGAATTTGACGAAGAAGAAAATCCAGAAATCAGAAAGAAAATTCTTCTCTCACATTTAGCAGAAGAAACAGATGAGGACGTCAACGATCCTCCGCAACCCACTTCAAATGAATAATTTGAAGTTCGCACAAAGCATACAATTTCTAACGTCAGTTTGCTGTCACACATGACCGTCCAAACGAAAAGAATTGAACGCTTTTAAAGTTTAGTAGTAAATAAAGTAAAGTAGTTAACTGCATTTTTTGCATCAATTTTCATTTTGAGTATGTCCGCACAACAAGGTACACGTTTATTCAAACTTGCTTCACAGCTTAATATAGGCAAAGATGCCATAGTGGAATACCTGCTGACAAAAGGTATGACCATAGAGAACAAGCCAACAACTTCCCTAACGGAAGAAATGGTATTGCTCGTCATGGGTAAATTCGAAAAAGAGCAAAAGCAGGTAGAAAAACAACGAGAAAAATTAGAAAAGCATAAAATTGTGCGGCATGAATCCACACCTGCTCACGAAGGCGATCAGATTGTTGCTCATCCAACGGAAGCGGCGCAACATGTTCCTATCGTTGAAGTTGCACCACAAGCTATTCATACACCTGCACCTGAGCCGATTGTACACATTCCCGTACCTACTGAAGAAACAGCTCCTACACCTCAAGTCGTTGAAACGGCTCCGATTGAACAAATACAGGTCGAACCTGAACCAATTCATGAAATTCTTCCCGAACCGGTTAAAGTCGAAACTATCGTAGAAAAGCTTCCTGAGGTTGTGATTCCTGAAGAAATTGCAGTGATTGCTGAGCCGGAAACTACTTTAGAACCAGTTGTAGATTCAATTCCTCAAGAAAGTAAAGAGGAAGTTCAATCTGATAGTAGCCCCGATCATGCTGCCGGTGAGACCGGTGAAGAAACTTCAGAAAGCCAGCACAGGAAAAAACGTAAAAAGTTCGTCCAAGTAGAATATGAGGCCGGTGCAAAAAATCAATTACGCGGCTTGACGATAGTTGGTAAATTAGAGCTTGCCCCACCTTCTCCTACTATTACTACAACCCAAAAAATTCAAAGCACTGAGCCCGGTGCCAAGAAAATCAATACTAATGTCTTCCGAACGAAAGCGTATGAAGAGGAAGAAGCAGCTCTCGCTCGGTCAAAAAAACCGTTAAAACCACGAGAAGCTTCTGCCACAACTACAGCTGGTGGGCCACCAAAACCAAAAGGTCCGGTCAAAGAAGTAAAAGTAATTGACAAGAAAAAGAAACGTAAAAAATCAATTCGCGAGACAATTACCGAAGAAGAAGTAGCACGCGCAATCCGCGAAACACGCCAAGGGATGGATGAGTCTTCGGCTGTCAGTTCGCGAAATAAATTGCGTCAACGAAAAAAACTCGAAAGGGAAGAAAAAGAACTTCTTAGAATTGAAGAGCTTGAGCGCGAATCAACGATATTGCGGATCACCGAATTCCTTACCACCGGTGAACTTGCTAATTTGATGGGTGTGAACTCTGCTGATATCATCATGAAGTGTATGAAGCTCGGGCTCATGGTGTCGATCAATCAGCGCCTCGACAAAGATACTATTACGATTATCGCCGATGACTACGGGTATCAGATTGAATTCCTCGATGAAGTCGATGCACAAATCATGGAAGACGAAGTCGACGAGCCGGAAACACTCGTTTCCCGTCCGCCGATTGTGACTATAATGGGTCACGTTGACCACGGTAAGACCTCCCTTCTCGATTACATCCGTTCTGCTAATGTCGTTGCCGGTGAAGCCGGTGGAATTACGCAGCATATAGGAGCGTATCACGTTGATTTGCCAAATGGTAAGTCGATATCCTTCCTCGACACTCCCGGTCACGAGGCATTTACCGCGATGCGTGCCCGCGGCGCAAAAGTAACGGATATCGTTGTGCTTGTTGTAGCGGCTGATGACAGCGTGATGCCACAGACAATTGAAGCAATTAGCCACGCTCAAGCTGCTAATGTTCCTATCGTCGTCGCCATAAATAAAATTGACCGCGCAGAAGCGAATCCTGATAGAATTAAACAACAACTCGCAGACCGCAATGTGCTCGTTGAGGATTGGGGCGGAAAATATCAATCCGTAGCCGTCTCAGCCCGATCGGGACTCAATGTCGATAAATTACTCGAAAAAATCGTTCTCGAAGCAGAAATGCTTGAGTTAAAGGCAAATCCTGATCGTAACTCCCGTGGCACAGTCATCGAAGCCCATCTTGACAAAGGAAAAGGTGTACTCGCTACTGTCATGGTTCAAAAAGGAACTCTTGAAGTAGGAGATCCATTTGTCGCCGGTATGTTTGCAGGACGTGTTCGTGCATTATTCGATGAAAGAGGCAACCGTGTCGAACGAGCTCTTCCTTCTATTCCTGTGCAAGTGTCTGGTTTTGATGGACTTCCACAAGCAGGAGATATCTTCACCGTGCTTAATTCTGAATCGGAGGCACGAGATGTAGCGCATCAGCGCCAAATGCTCAAACGCGAACAACAATTCAAGCAAATTCGTCATATTACACTCGACGATATTTCCCGCGACATTTCAGCGGGAGGTTCACGTGAATTACGACTTATCATCAAGGGTGACGTGGGAGGTTCGGTCGAAGCATTGTGTGATTCATTGCTCAAGTTATCTAGCACCGAAGCACGTGTAAGTATATTACACAAAGGAGTTGGTACGATTTCTGAGTCTGATGTGATGTTAGCCGCTGCTTCCAGCGCAGTCATAATCGGATTCAACGTATCACCATCCGGTGCAGCTCGGAAAGCATCTGAAAATGAAGGAGTTGATATTCGTATTTACAATATCATTTATGATTGTATCAACGAAATTCATCTTGCCCTCGAAGGATTACTCCAGCCGGATATTAAAGAAGAAATTACTGCTAATGTCGAAGTGCGACAAGTATTTAAAATCAGTCGCATAGGTGTGATTGCCGGATGCTATGTACAGACAGGAAAGATTACACGAAATGACAAAGTACGTCTCCTGCGTGATGGTTTGCCAATATTCAAGGGTTCGCTCCACTCGCTCAAGCGTATTAAAGACGACGTCCGCGAAGTGGATGCCGGATACGAATGCGGAGTAGCACTCGCAGGATTTAACGACATCGAAGTAGGTGATATTATTGAAAGTTATAAAATTACAGAAGTCAAACGTAAATTATCTTAATTCCAACTGAGATGTCCATTCGCACACAAAAAGTAGCCGGTTTAATTCGTGAGTATTTGTCAGAGCCATTACGGAGAATTGCTTCAGAAATGTCTGCAGGTCTGATTACTGTCACTTCGGTGAGGGTATCGGATGATTTGAAAATAGCCACGGTGTATCTTAGTGTCTATGGCGGTAAAGCATCACCGGCGAATGTACTTGCGCGTATTAAAGATGACAAGGGTCGGATTCGACATGCTGTGTCTTCTCGTATTAATTTACGTTCAGCACCGGATTTACGGTTCTTTCTCGATGACACGCTGAACACCATGGAAGAAATCCAATTACTGCTCGATAGAGTGAAAAGAGAAGACGAGGAAGCAGGACGAAATACACAGATATCTGATGATGAGGAATTAGACTCTGATGAAATCGAATAACCCCTATGTACCTTGATCGCACGACATTACCACAATTTGACGAATGGAAATTAACATCAACGACCGACGGCGGCGTTGCATTAATTGACAAAAGCACCAACTGGACATCTTTTGATGTCGTCGCTAAATTACGCGGACTCACCCGCATCAAAAAAGTAGGACATGCCGGTACTTTAGACCCCCTCGCAAGCGGTTTACTTATTCTTTGTTTTGGAAAATTTACTAAAAAAATCAGTGAATTTCAGAACGCACCAAAACAGTATGAAGCCGTCATAAAGCTCGAAGCTACCACCAAAACAGATGATTCTGAAGCTCCCGAAGAAAACCACACATCCACCCTATCTCTTACCAATGAACAAATTACTAATGCCTGTCATCAGTTCATTGGTGTAATAGACCAAATCCCTCCCATGTATTCCGCCATCAAAAAAGATGGTCAGCCGCTCTATAAACTTGCCCGCAAAGGAATTGAATTAGATTTGCCACCACGAAAAGTGACTATTTATTCGATTGTAATCACAAAAATCGAACTCCCCTTTATCCATCTAACTATTGATTGTGCAAAAGGTACGTATATCCGTTCACTTGCACGGGATATAGGCGCGCTTCTCGGCTGTGGCGGGTATCTTGCAGCTCTGCGGCGCACGGCTATTGGTGACTTTCGAGTGGAGAATGCGGTGACAGTGCAGGAAATTATGGAGCAGGTACAAGTTTTAAATTTACATTAGATGATAAATTTTAACAACCAAATAGAAATCACCACCTACTCATGAGTGCTTTTCCGTAATTTTGTAAAACTTTGAAATTCCCCTATCGAAAAGCTATGAATATCTACTCAAGTTCACAATCAATCCAGTTCGATACAAATTCTGTTGTTACTGTCGGCACTTTTGACGGCGTGCACGCAGGTCACCAAAAAATTTTTCATCGATTAATTGAGTCTGCCAAAGAATCAGGTGCACGCTCGGTGGTTGTGACTTTCGAACCTCACCCACAAATTGTCCTTCAAAAACCCGGACGTGATCCCATTCAATTACTTTCCTCAATCGAAGAACGCTTGCAATTACTTGACAAATCAGGAATATCAGATGTCATCATTGTTCCCTTTTCTACAGCATATTCCCAAATTTCATCCGAAGACTTCGTTCGGAAAGTGCTCGTGCAAGACATTGGACTCCGCAAAATTCTCGTCGGCTATGATCATTCCTTCGGCAAAGATCGCGAGGGTGATGAAAAACTACTTCATACTTTAGGTACTGAATGTGGATTTGAGGTAGAGATTATTCCCGAGTTCCGAGTAGGTGATGACTCAGTAAGCAGCACGAAAATTCGACATGCTCTGTTAGACGGGAATTTAGACCATGCCAATGCCATGCTTGGCTATCCTTATATGGTCGAAGGTGTTGTCATTGAAGGTCATAGGCGTGGTCATACCTTAGGTATTCCTACGGCGAATGTAAAGCCCAAAAATGCGCATAAATTGTTGCCTCGCAATGGAGTGTATTTCGTCTCTTCTATGATAGATGGACAATTGTATTATGGTATGGCAAATGTAGGCCTTCGCCCTACTTTTACTGAAGATCTTGTACCGACACTTGAGGTACATTATTTATCTATGGATATGAATTTATACGAACTTACCGTACAGGTTAATTTTATTAAATTTATTCGGGACGAACGTAAATTTGACAGTGTTGATTTGTTTTTATCGCAAATAGTCGAAGACAGGAATATATGTTTTGAGCTTGTCGAATCGTATCAACATATCTAATTTTGACTTTTTTCGCTTAATCTAAATTTTACACAGCTTTATTTCCAAATATTTCCCTATTTTTGCACATTCATTTTTGTTCAATCGGAGTTTATTTAATGCTAACTAAAGAACGTAAAGCAGAGCTAATCACAAAATACGGTGGCAATGCAGAAAACACAGGGAATTCAGAAGCCCAAATAGCGCTATTAACAGAAAATATCGCTGCGCTTTCAGCACATTTGGAGTTTAATAAGAAAGACCATCATACCCGCCGCGGGCTCATGAAAATGGTCAGCAAACGCCGCAAACATCTCAACTATCTATTTGACAGAGACATTACCCGCTATCGTACAATCATAGCAGCACTTTCAATTCGTAAATAATATCGTTACAGTTCGGCGCGTTCATTCGCGCCGTTCTTGTTTTTACGCGCAGCCGTGTGCCCACGTTCTGCGCTTTTTTGTGACTTCAAATTTCTCTCTACGGCGAGAGTAGGCGCACCGCTTTATCGGTTGCTAATCGTCGTCTGAGTGCAGGATTACACCTCTAAATGCGATGTATTCCTCCGCTCAGAATGACTGACGAGTTCCCCCTTCTGCACCGCGCCACCCCTCCGCCACATTTTTGTTTTATTTTATATAGGTGGCTTTTATGCACACAGTATCTCTCCAAATTAACGGCAAAGAATATTCCCTCGAAACAGGGCGCTTTGCTAAACTCGCACAGGGTGCGGTCATGGTTCGCTATGCCGACACCATGGTCCTCGTCACCGTCTGCGCTTCAAGCGAAAAGCGCGATTTAGACTTTCTTCCTCTCACAGTTGAATATCGCGAAAAAACAGCTTCTGCCGGTAAAATACCCGGAGGTTTTTTCAAACGTGAAGGCAAGCCTTCCGACAAAGAAGTGATTTCGGCACGATTAATTGATCGTCCGACTCGACCGTTATTCCCTAAAACATGGCGCCACGAGACACAGATCGTAGCGACCGTCTTCTCAGCAGACCAAGAACACGACTCCGATACACTTGCAGCCGTTGGCGCATCAGCTGCTATCATGCTTTCCGGATTACCGTTTGGCGGTCCATTTTCTGAAGTAAGCGTTGGTCGAGTTGACGGTGAATTTATCCTCAATCCAACGTACAAACAACTCGAAGAGTCTGATCTTGAAATGATAGTCGCCGGTACCGACGATGCAATTTTGATGGTCGAAGGCGCTTCAAAAGAAATTTCAGAAGAAGATTTTGTGGCTGCAATTGAATTCGCTCACGCAAATATTAAACAATTCAACAACATGCAACGTGAGCTCGTCGCTCTTGCCGGTAAGCCTGCTGTTGAATTCATCGAGCCAACTATCGATGAAACACTCCTAGAAGCTGTCAATGCTCTCATTCGTGATGATGTTCATGCGCAAGTCCGCAAGATGTCTTCCAAAGAATTCCGTTCTGCTTTCCGCAAGGAAATAACTGAGAAAGTCGTTGCAAGCATTAATGAACAAATGCCACTCGAAACAGCCGACGAGATTGCTGCACGGAATAAAACGCTTTCAAAAATTGTTGGTAAAATCGAAAAACACGAAATGCGCCGCATGATTTTGGATGAGAATCTCCGTCTCGACGGACGCAAAACGACAGATGTTCGCCCAATTACCGTCGAAGTCGGCGTTCTGCCCCGTACACACGGTTCGGCACTCTTCACCCGCGGTGAAACTCAAAGCTTGACCACCGTCACGCTCGGCACGAAAGACGACGAACAAATTATCGACGGCATGCTCCCGACGTACTTCCGTCGATTCATGCTTCATTATAATTTCCCGCCGTACAGCACAGGCGAAGTTGGCAGAATGACCGGTACAAGCAGACGCGAAACAGGTCACGGAGCTCTTGCTGAGCGTGCAGTCAAAATAATGGCTCCTAACGAAGCAGAATTTCCGTATGTCATCAGAATTGTATCCGATATTTTAGAATCAAACGGATCTTCTTCTATGGCAACCGTTTGCGCAAGCAGTTTAGCGATGTGGGACGCCGGCGTTCCCTCAAAAAAGCAGTATCCGGTATCGCTATGGGACTCATCAAAGAAGGCGATGAAGTGGCGATTTTAAGCGATATCCTCGGTGATGAAGATTTCCTTGGTGACATGGACTTCAAAGTAGCCGGCACGGCAGACGGTATCACCGCTTGCCAAATGGATATCAAAATCGGCGGTCTGTCGATGGATATTCTCCGCAATGCACTGCTCCAAGCCCGCGATGGTCGCCTTCATATATTATCAAAAATGAACGAAGGACTTAGCGAAGTCCGTACGGATCTTTCTCCTTATGCTCCACGCCTAACGACTATTCAAATTCCAGTCGAATCGATTGGTGCCGTTATCGGTACGGGTGGTTTCGGTCATCCACGCATTGTGCTTAGAATTTGGTGTTCGAAATCAACATTCAAGACGATGGTACAGTCGTCGTTGCATCCACAAGCGGTGAAGCATCGGCAAAAGCGGTCGAACGTATCCTCTCGATCGTTCGCCCACCGGAAGTCGGTATGGTCTATACGGCTACGATTAAAGAAGTACGTGAAGGTCTCGGCGCAATTTGTGAATTTATGCCAAAAACCAAAGGTTTGCTTCATATTTCACAAATCAGCTATGACTATTTTGAAAATGTCGGTGATGTCCTCAAAAATGGTCAACAAATCGAAGTGAAATTAATCGAAATTCAATCGGACGGTAAATTCCGCCTGAGCCGTAAAGCATTACTCGAAAAACCCGAAGGATATGTCGAACGCGAACGCCCACGTGAGCCAAGACGCGATGATGATCGCCGTGGTGGTGACGATAGACGTGGTGGTGGCGATAGACGTGATGACAGACGTGGCGGCGGCGGTGGTGGATACAACAGACGATAATTTACCTCGCTTCCAAGAATAAGAAAAGCCGCTTTCATGATTGAAAGCGGCTTTTTTATTGGGTAATTGGTTCACCATTAGCTCTTGTAGGTTATAAATTAAGTTGATAAACCTTAGCAGAACCATATCTGAAAAAATCAAAACCTTATTACAATATCGTAAGGGTTCCTACCTTGCGAGGGGTGTAGGTTTTCATACTTACTCAGATGTAAACAGTAAATACATTTATGTAACGCGCCAAAATAAAAGTAGATACTTAGTTTACCGAAGTATCACGAATTGCATTGAGCGATTGGTACCGGTCGAAGTTTCGACTACACAAGTGTAAACCCCATTCGACAATTGCCCTGTTTTAAGATTAAGATGAAATGTCCCGGCCGGATACTCTATACTTCCAATTTCAGATACATTTTGACCTGTTGCATCATAAATTTTCACAATCGCAGAGGTCGGAACATTGAAAGAAAGCTCAACAGAACCATTGAATTGCATTGGATTCGGGAATGCCGTCATTGCAAATTGAGTGAGAGGATTCTCATTCTCATTTTCATCAACCGATACCGAACCAAGAATAACGTCTTCATTCTGCCTTGGTACTACTTTGTAATTACTGAAACTATAAAGCAATATCCCCTTGAGCGATGTAATTCTCTGACCCCGTTGAAGCCATACTTTACCTGATGCTGATTTGGTGGCGTACTGCGTGTTTCCATCGTCTGTTTCTACTCTTAATCGTGAACTGCCTTCGCTTGTGCCTCCGAATTCGGTAGAATCGACGCAATTGAACTCACCAAAATTACCCGGTGCATCAGCATTGGTGTCCGCAACGACGACATTTTCTAATTCTATCATCATACTTTCCCATTGTTCTGCTGCAGGGTCACCGGAACGTTTCCCAGCCAACTCTTTTGTTTTTAATCGTTTAGGTGGGTACTTCACTCCGGGACCTGGTAATAATGCTGCATCTGTATTTGCAATCGAATCCAACATGGTGACACCAAAAGATTCGACGATCACACCACGAACTCGTACTTTATCCCACCGTGAAAATGCGCGAATCTTGCTCGCAGGCGATGTAGAATTGAGCACCAATGCTGAATATCCATCTTCACCGTCCTGAATATAGACTCTCGGAGCGCTGAGGAGTGCATTCGGAATATCAGATGCATCTGCAGAAACAGTGGCTTCGAGTGTGACATAAAACCCGCCATAGACTGTTCCACCCGTCGTTGTGAACTGTTCACGAATGTCTTTGATCATCGGGGCGCGGTCGAGCACACGGTAATAGAAAACGGCTGTATCGGCAGTCGGGAACTTCACGACTGTATTATCGACATCTGAAATTTCAGCTTTCCAGCGAACAAGTGAATTGGCTGCTTGGGCAGGAATATTGGCTGTGTAAAGTGTTTCCGATACTTTCGTTGCGTCAATCGCTGTCATCGTGCCGCCATTGACCGAGTACTTCACTTGTACATACTTGAGGTCTGACTTTCCTTTTGTGATGTTAATGGAAATCGGTACCGTTTCGGATGGAGTTGGAATCGCATTACTTCTTGTACTTCTTGTGCTTACAATCACCGGAGGAGCTGAATTTGCATCAATGACCAAGTCTTCGGGCATTGCAGGAGAGATCATGAATGACACCGTTTGTCCGGCGACAGAGTTGGATGTAATATATCCTTTGAGGGAATTAATTTTCTGTCCAACTTGAGGAGCGACAAACGACCCTATCTTCACAGCATCAGTTCGGTAATAATTTGATTGATCACGCAGATACATTTGATTGCCGGCTGCATCGGTGAGGATAATCGTAGTTCTTTGAGCGCCGCTTACTACACTTGACGCGACAATGACATCATTAAATTCTACTTTCATACCGACATACTTCGCTCCTGTTGTGAATTGCATTGCAGCAGGTATGGGACCTAACACAAAGTCTGAGATTTTGACTTTTGGTAGAGGGGGAAGGCTGATACCTTCATCGATAAAATTAACGGTAGAGTTCGCAATGAGCAAAGCTTGAATCGCCCCGAGACTATTGACCGGGAAATTAGTCACTTTTACCGTCATTTCGACAAGCTGTCCAATGCGTAATCGGTTGAAATTTGAGGCAGTATTATTCGTATCACACACGACAAGTACTCCGGCAAATTCATTCAATGTGAAATTAGTATCACGCAGAAATACACTCCAGTTCACATTCCCTGCAATCATAATCTTACGATTGTCTGTTGGATAATTGACAACCGGAGGAAGTGATACGATACCCGTCATTTTTACGGTATCACCGATTTTTGGTGATTGTAATGATCCCTTCAAAAGTGAATCAGTGGGTATTGCAGCTACATCTTTTACACTCATCGAAGTATAATTTTGAGCATTCATTGTCACACCGCACGTCATGAAAATCGCACACATACTAAGAAGCATTTTCTTCATATTTTCTCCGGAAGTAAAGAATATAACTGTATAAATATAATAATGTTAATCTACTTTTTTATAAATTGAATCGGTAAAAATCTTCACTCGAAGTATTTCAAGTGCATACAAAAACCCTATAAATGCTGTAAAAACACCGAGATAGGAAGCCAAGCGTAGCGGAACAGCGGAGAAAGAAGTGATACCGTCAAAGGCGAATTTGATCATTTTGGAGAGCGTGTATTTCGTTTCACCTGAGAATCTCTCGTGACGCTCATACTCAAGACCTGTCTGTGGGAAACCGATCCAGCTAATCATACCGCGGATGAATCTGTGGCGTTCTTTCATTGACATAAGCACATTCACCACGCGGCGACTCATGATACGAAAGTCGCCGGTATCGACAGGGATATTGACATTAGTGAGTTTTTTGAGGAGTCTGTAGAACATCTTAGCTGTCAATAGCTTGAAAAACGTCTCACCTTCCCGTTTTTTCCTAACTGCATACACCACATCAAATCCATCCAAATGCTTGGCATAAAGGTCGGCGATTGTTTCAGGCGGGTCTTGCAAATCGCCGTCAATGACTGCTACAGCATCACCTTTTGAAAGGTCAATTCCTGCAGTAATTGTAATCTGATGACCATGATTCCGTGATAAATTCAGGAGTACATATCCAGAATGCTTCTCGCATAAGTCTTTTAAAATATTAAAGGTACCGTCAGTAGAACCGTCATTGACAAAGATGACTTCTATTTTATCCCGCTCAATTCCAAAGCGCTCGTGAAATATCGAACGCACGCCCTCCATCCGTTCGAAGAATTTGTGAGCAATCCCCTCTTCATTATACATAGGAACGACGACAGACAATTTCATACTTTTCAATTTAGTGTTACGATTGTTTTGGAGTACAAAAATAGGATTTTAAGGCGGTTCAGAATGCGAATAGTTCTATTGTAGCGCGAATTTTATACAGCGGAATGTCTTTGATATTTTCTGTTTCTTTGTCGGGCATCAGGACGGCTGAATGTGCACATAACGGTCGAAACTTATTGTAATTCCAATCAATTGCAGGATAAAATCCAATCGTAGAAACATCAAATGCTGACGCAATATGAATAGCTGCAGTGTCCGGTGAGATCAATAATCTCGCATGACTAATGAGTGAAACAGTATCCATAATAGATCGTGATTCTACGCAATGCACAGAAGAATTGCCGGCTTCAAGCTTTGAGGCAAGTACAGCATCATGCGGCAAGCAATTCAGGAATACAGGCTGAGAAATTTCTGCACAGATTGCATTCCACATTTCAAAAGGTAAGGCACGCGATTTGTTCCCGGAGGACAAATTGACAACAACATAAGGTGCATTCGCACCAATCGTTTGCAACACATATTGTTCGGAATTATCATCAGGGTACAGCTCCGGACGAGAGCTTTCCACATGAATTCCAATGAGCTCAAGTGCCGCTGTATTCACTTCAGATTGGTGAAATGTATCCGGTAAACTCATCGATAGTGGCTGCGTAAATGAGCGTCCTTTTAGTCCATTATATCCAATCTTCACTTTCGCACCGGATAATGCAGCTAATAAAGAACCTTCCCTTGAAAAGTGATCTTTGGGATCAATCCAATAATCGAATTTTTCATTGCGGAGAGCTGACAGGAGATGAAAAATCGAACGTAATTTTTTAGAATACACCCATACTTTTGTAATTCTAGGATGATGTTCTATGATATGATAATTACGATGGGAAGCAAGTACGTGAATCTCGGCTTCCGGAAACACTCTATGGATTTCTCTGAACATCGGGGTCGTGAGTATCATATCGCCGTAGCGGCCAATTTGTACAATTAGTATTTTCATTTCGTAGAATACCTTTTCAATACTTACCGAAGTATTTTGAAAACCATGAATTCACCAATAAACTTCTCTTCTTCAATTTTACTTTCAGTCACTTCAGAGATTTTAGGTCCATGTTTAATGAGACGTACAAGAGATTCGACCTTTTCTGTCTCACCTTCGAGTATGCTTTCGACCTGTCCTGTTGGTAGATTACGTGTAATGCCATGTACACCTAGCTTCTTCGCCCAGTGAAAGACATAGTTACGAAACCCCACACCTTGGACAATTCCCCCGACGATGATTCTAATACGTACGAATGTAGGTTCCATTCCGACAGGAATAAAAAACCCTTACTATATCCACAGCAAGGGTTTGAGGTTGATTATTATGATAATAATTTAACGGGCAATCAAAAACGGAATTTTCGTTTGTGTGGTGCCAAAACTGAAAACAGCTGTATAGTTACCACTTGGCATTCTCCCAATTTCCGAAGTAGAATTCCAAACAAATTGGAATTCACTGCTATCTCCGACCGAAGTTGCTAGTCGTGTTTCGTGAGCAATTTGATTGCCGGAAAGATCGAATATTCTCATGTTTACTGGTGTCGCAGCTGCTGCAGAACCGGTAAAATACACAGCACCGGTAGATGGATTCGGATAAACGCTAATCTTTGAAGATAATACAGCATCCTCATCTACACCTACAGACTCTATGCCTCTTCCCTGAATCGGAAATCTGACGGTATCTCCATCCTCAGTAATAACAACGTATTCTGATGTTCGCATGCCAATTGCAGTTGGCATAAAAGTTATTGAAAGAGTAATGCAGCTATCCGGTGCGAGATCGAAATTAGTAAACGTGGAGCCGGTCATTGTAAAATTGTTTACATTTTGCCCCATGAGTGAAGCGCTCAAGACATGGAGCACATAATCTCCTGTATTGCAAAATTTCAGCAATTTCTCTTTTGAGGAATTACCGACGATAGTTGAGTCCATTTCCAAGGTTGTAGTATTTTCAATTTTTCCTAAGCATCCTTTGCCCATCAAATTCAATTTCGGGCTTGCGACAGTGCTATTGCTTGTAAATTCAAGGGTTGCGGACTTGGCCGCTTTTGTACTAGGTATAAATTTCAGAATAATTGTACGCTTTTCGTTCGGTGCGAGAGTGAATGAGCCTCCACCGCTGAAGATAACGAAGTCCTGCATGTCAGCACCTTTTATCGTAACATCGGTCACATTCAGTGGCTGTCCGCCGCCATTGAAGACTACATTTGAGAGTGTTTTTTCTTGCGAAGATTTGACTTTTGTACAACCAAAATCAACCGTTGAACTGCTGAGTGCGAGGGCAGCTCCTGCCGGTGGAGCAGTGACGGTAAGCTTAGCTGAAGAGCTTTCGACTTGACCGCAGGTATTTTTCACAATACAACTGTATCTACCAGAATCTGATAGCTTTACATTGGATATTGTTAGGGTTGATAATGTATCTGAGGGACGAATTGAACTATTTTTCATCCATTGAAATCGAGCGCCGGATCCGGTAGCAGCCACACTGAAGCTCACCGTTAAATTAGTTTGAACGCTTGTATCATGAGGTTGAGATGTAATTGCAATTGATTCTTGTGTTTTAAGGAATGCCGTAGCGCTTGTGGAAGTTAACCCGCATGCGTTGGTAATGACTACATCATAGTTTCCGAGTTCAGCCGCTGTGACAGATGGCACTGCAAATTGTACACCGGTAGCATTGTCAATTTTCTTCCCATCTTTTCGCCATTGATAGCTCAGTCCAATTCCCGTTGCTTCGACGATAAATTGCGCTGATGTTCCAGCACATACTGTCGTATCTTTAGGATTTTTAACAACTTTCGGCGGAAGTGTAAATTTTAGATTTGCCTGGTTACTTGTTTGTGGAGGTGAGCATTTACCGGAAACAGTCACGGAGTAATTACCCGTATCTGATGCATTAACAGTAGGAATTGTGAAACTAATACCTGTTGCACCGTTGATATTCGTTCCATTTTTTTTCCATTGATAGGTGAGAATTGATCCGGTAGCACGGCAGTTGAATGTAGCGGATGTGCCGGGGCAGACTGTTGTGTCATTCGGCTGCTGCGTTACATTCGGGGGTTGACTGATGAGAAATCCTGCCGGACTGCTTGTCGTAGGCGCGCAACCAGTAATGACGACATCGTAATTCCCTTCATCACTTTGCTGAGCATTGGTAATGGTATAGCTCGTCGACGTTGCCCCTTGGATATTTGTATTATTTTTTCGCCATTGATAGAGGTATCCGGGATAGTTATCGGCAGTCACGGTAAAAGTGACCGAACCTCCCAGACACGAAGAATCGCCTTTGGGTTGGGTAATTATTTGAGGAGTGGTGAGCATGCTGAACTTTGTATTCGAGGCATCCGACATCGTAGGATTAAACGTAGAAACGACGCGTACTTTATAGTCGGTCGATATCGCTTGATTGGTTGGGAAGTTCCAAAGATATAATCCAGGTGAGCCGGGCACTGTAGCTAATGTGTACCATGAAGCACCGTTATTGCTTGAATACTCGACATTTACACTACCCTTTATGATTACGGGAGTCCATGTAATTACCGTATAATCTCCTTGACAGAAACGTTCACCGCCATTTGGAGCTAATACTTGCAAAGCAGTATCCGCTACTATGATTGTCAGTGGTGTCATGTATTCCCATTCGTCACCACTTGATTGGAAATTATTATTAGCGCCAAGCCCTACTCCCCTTATAGTAAAGTCACCCGCAGTGTTTGGAGCAGTCCAAGTGAAGCTAAAATCAGCCGAACCGCTCATGCTTTGAGGTTGGTTGTGTGTAATTTCATTATTAGAAATCTTTGTTCCTGTCCCGGATTCTAACGTTCCCGCAATTGAGCCAAGAGAATCAGTAACTGATATATTAATCCCGGCTCGTGATTTGGTTTGGTGTGCTACGACGGCCGTAAAAGTTCGTGAAGTACCGGGAAGCATATAAATTACATTTGAAGAAATTCCTTGTAACACTATACTTGTATTAGGATCTTGCGTATGACAGCTCGACCCTCCACATCCGCTTTGAGTATATCCTGTCGAACCGTTTCGATAGGCAGATGCAGAATGGGAACAAACAATCACTGCCAGTAAGAGCACAACTAATTGCATGGCCTGTTTTAGCATAGAATCCTTCATTGATACTCTCTGAATTATATATGGATAAAGAAGTTACAGAGCCAGTAACACATAATGCCAAGAGTTGTCACTACGTATCGAAAATCTGAAAGGATGACAGACATACTCCAACTCTTGTTAAGCATTAACGAACTATGACAAAGGGAGTTCTGATTTGATTTGTACCTATTGTAAATACAGCCGAGTAATTACCCGCTGATAATTCTGAATGTGCGTTCAACGCTATTTGAAATTCTCCTGTTGTAGAAACTGTATTTGTTTCTTGATGAATCTGATTGCCAAGAGCATCAAATATTCTTAAATGAACAGGTAAAGTAGATGATGCAACACCTGAAAACACTACTCTACCAGTGGCAGGATTAGGATAAACATTCACAGATGTCAAATTAGCAGGATTCTCTTCAATACCAACAGGTAAGTATCCAATACCTTCGAGAGGCATCTTGATAGTCTCACCGTCGATAAGGAGATTAAGCTCGGCAATATGCTTACCTTCTTGTGTAGGCGTGAAACTGATCGGAACATTTAAGCAATCGTTTGGCTTGATGGTAGCATTAGATAATAAGCTTGAATTGATTGTGTAATTTACTGCGTTAGTGCCTGAAATTACTCCACTTGTAATGATAATCGGATAATCACCAGTATTACATACTTTCAGTACCGAATCATGCTTCGAACTCACAAGTACCGAATCCATCGAGAATACAACTGTATTTTCGATTTTACCTAGGCAACCTTTTCCACTAAGTAAAAGCTTCGGTGAAGTAGTGGTGCTATTACTTGTAAATTCGAGGCTTGCTGATTTGGCAGATTGCGTTTGCGGATTAAAACGTAACTGAAGAGTTCTTTTTTCATTTGGGGCGAGAGTAAAGGTGCCCCCGCCTGTTACTATGCTGAATTCACCTGCATCATTGCCTGTAATTGCAACATTCGTAACGTTTAACGGCTGCCCACCACCGTTGAATACGACATTAGTCAAGGTTGAGTCTCGAGTAGTCTTAACTTTGGTGCAAGTAAAATCAACCGTAGAAACACTGACTGCAAGCGCGGCACCGGCAGGTGGTGCAGATACAGTGAGCTTGGCAATATTGCTCTCCACCTGACCACAAGCATTTTTAATTATACATTTATAACTACCTGAATCAGATAATTTTACGTTTTTGATGGTAATGGTAGGGAGCGTATCTGCATTGCGTAACGTTCCATTTTTCATCCATTGATAGGAAATACCCTCTCCACTTCCGGACACACTGAAGGTTGCCGTAAGATTTGTCTGGACAGAAGTATCTCGAGGCTGAGATGTAATTGCAACAGCATCACGAATTTTTAGAACAGCGGCTTTACTTGTCGACACCAAATCACACGAATTCGTAATTACTACATCGTAATTAGATGCATCTGCTGCAGTTACTCCATTAATCACATAATTATTACCAAAGGCGTTTTCGATGTTTTTTCCATTTTTACGCCATTGATACGTGAGTCCGCTTCCTGTAGCTTCCACGGTAAAAATTGCTGTCTGACCAATGCATTCCAGTGTGTCTCGCGGCTGCACGGTAACGGTCGGTGCTGTGATAAATCGAAGATGAGCAGGATTACTTGTCTGAGAAGGTGTACATTTACCACTGACAGTAATGGTGTAATCACCTGTATCTGCGACAGTTACTGCAGGAAAATTCAGGACGGGGCTTGTTGCGCCGGTAATATTCGTTCCGTTTTTCTTCCATTGATAGGTAAGAATTGATCCGGTCGCATTGCAATGAAGTGTAGCGGTTGTGCCCTTACAAACTGCAGTATCTGCAGGAGGCAATGTAAATGCCGGAGGTGAACTAATTTGAAAGATTCCTATATTGCTGGTAACCGGCGAACATCCTGTGACGATCACATCATAATCACCTTCTTGCCCCATCTGGGCATTTGGTATCACATAGTTTGCTGAAGTTGCTCCTGTTACGTTTTGTCCGTTTCTTCTCCATTGATAGGTATAGAGTGTCGGATTATCTGTGGTAACAGAAATTGTCATCGAGCCACCCGCACAGACCGAATCATTCTTAGGATGAGTGATAATTGTAGGTACTGTGTGAATAGTAAAATTATTATTTGACTGATCATTTACTGAGCTTGTAGATGCATCGGATACTCGGATTTTGTAGGTAGATCCTATTGCAATGTTCGCAGGTACCGTCCATAAATAAAAATTAGGAGAGGTAGGTACGGTCGCAATTGTTGTCCAATTTGTGCCGTTAGTTGTATACTCTAATCGTACATTATTGGACAGATTAATTGGCGTCCACGAAATATTTAGTTGTGAGTTACGGCAAGCAATTTCTCCACCATTCGGAGCGACGAGCACTACACTTGGGTTGGCTACAATGATGGTAAGCTGTGTCATGAAGCTCCAAGAATCACCACCTGAATTATTATCATTGTTTACGGCATTACCTGCTGCGCGCATGTAATAAGTACCTGTTGCGCTAGGAGCTTGCCATGTATAATTGAATGAAAACTGACCGTTAGACATCACTTGAGGTCCGGTGTGAGTCAGTTCAGCTGCACCTGGCTTTTTAAGACCGGTACCGGCAGTCAAGTTACCAACACTATTGTCACTGGAATTTTTAACCCCAATATTAATACCAGCCCGTACTTGTGATGAATGTGATACAATTGCCGAGAAGCTCCGTGTACTATTCGGAGACATATAAATCGTATTACTAGATAAGCCGGAAATATTAACTGAAGTTGATGAATTCTGATCGTGACACCCGTTTCCCGAGCAGCCGCTTGTCGTTCTACCTGTAATTCCATTTCTATCGGCATAAACTGTGGTAAACGAACTAACAAAAATTACGAGAATGAATACTGTAATCTTAAAATACATAGAACCAATTGAGTTCATAAATCCTCTATCTTCAAATAAATAATACAAATGTTGTTGTTATCAATTTGCAAAAATACAAGATTCAGTGATAAAATTTACTGAACAATTTTTAAGAATTGTAACTCTTAACTTTTTCAGCGTCAAGAATATACTTTTTGATAAAAAAAAAGCCCCTGTTT
This sequence comes from Ignavibacteria bacterium, assembly GCA_016720145.1. Lineage (GTDB taxonomy): Bacteria > Bacteroidota > Ignavibacteria > Kapaibacteriales > UBA961 > JADJXV01. Next base: position 455,047 of record JADJXV010000003.1, read on the forward strand.
TATTCAACAGGGGCTACTAAAATCACGGAAAATTGCTTATCGAGATATGACAAACGGTATGCGTATTTGACTTGTACCGAAAGTTATAATTGCCGTATAATTACCACTTGTCACCGGTGAATTCCACGTCAAATCGAATGCACCAGCCGAAGTAAGACTATGAGTTTCTTGACTTACCTGATTACCAGACACATCGAAAATTCTCAGATTGACCGGTGCAGGCATTGCAACCATGCCAGTGAATATAACTGCTCCGTTCGATGGATTTGGATAGACGCTTACACTTGAGAACACTCCATTCGATTCGTTAACACCGTTTGCGGGTTCTCCCTTTGCTTCAAAATTAATCGTGAATTTCTCGCCATCTTTTTCTGTAATTGTAAGGGTCGCCGTAATTATACCTTCCGCTTGCGGTGTGAATTGAACCGGCAAATTAATACAATCACCTGGCTGGAGTGTTTTGCCTGTCAAAACTGATGTTGTTATCACGAAAGTAGTTCCGGATTGAACTACATCTGCCGATTGAATAGTCATTTCGGCATCACCTGTATTACAGATTTTGATGATTGTATCGAGCTTTGAGCCAATTTTTACAGTGCCGAGCATTGCGCTTGGGAGAGTAATTGCACCCGTGCATCCTTTACCTGCGAGTGTAAGCTTCGGAGCAGTTGTAGAACTATTACTTGTAAATTCAAGACTTGCCGATTTGGAAGCCTTTGTACTCGGGGTAAATTTAAGGACGATTGTATGTTTTTCATTTGGAGCCAGTGTGAATGCAGATCCACCACTCACGATCGAAAAGTCACTTGCATCATTTCCCGTAAGAGCTAAAGCAGTGACACTTAGCGGCTGTCCACCACCATTAAATACGACATTAGTTAGCGTCGAATCTTTGGATGTTTTGACTTTGACACAAGAGAAGTCCACTGACGAAACGCTGAGTGCGAGTGCAGAGCCGGCCGGTGGAGCGGTCACTGATAATTTAGCGACCGAGCTTTCGACCTGACCGCATATATTTTTGACGATACATTTATAAGATACTGAGTCAGAAAGCTTTACATTAGAGATAGTTAAAGTAGAGAGTGTGTCTCCGGTGCGATTAGTACCATTTTTCTGCCATTGATATTTAACGTCTGTACCGATAGCTGTTACTTTAAATACTGCCGATAGATTTGTTTGGACAATTGTATCTTTAGGATGAGTAGTAATTGCAACAGATTCACGTGTTTTGAGTTGTGCGGCAATACTCGTTGTCGATAGATTGCAAGAATTTGTCACGACTACATCATAGCCCGTAGCATCTGCTGCTGTGACTGAGGCAACGACTAAATTATTACCCATTGCTCCGTCGATATTTTTACCATTTTTACGCCATTGATAGGTCAGTCCATTACCTAATGCTTCTACAGAAAACTGCGCAGTTTCACCCAAACATACTGTCGTATCTCGCGGAATCTTTGAAATAGTAGGAGATGGTGTAAAACGCACGTTAGCCGGACTGGTCGTCTGGGGAGGGTTACACTTCCCTGTCACCGTTACAGTATAAGCACCTGTATCGGCAGCAGTTACAGAATTTAAAATCAATTTTGCATTTGTAGCGCCTGCTATTACAGTACCATTTTTCTTCCATTGAAAGGTAATATTTGTACCGGTTGCGTTTGAATTAAGAGTCGCTGCCGTGCCCGGACAGACAACAGTATCATTTGGCTGTTCAGTAATCGAGGGAGATGTATTTACGATTAATGTAACCGCTGAACTGGTTAGGATCGAACATCCTGTGACCATTACATCATAGCCTGCTGCATCGGCCTGCTGTACAGATGATATCGTATAACTCGTTGAATTTGCGCCGGTAATTGGATTCCCACCTTTCCTCCACTGATACGTATATCCGGTCGGATTATCGGTAACAACTGTAAAAGTAACCGGACTACCCGGGCAGACTGTATCCGGCTTGGGCTGTGTCGTAATTTGTGGTGCTTGAGATATCGTAAAATTAGCATTCGACATATCGGTAATTGATGCATTCGTAGCATCGGAAATACGGATTTTATATGTTGTAGAGCTTGCAATTGCTGAGGGAATACTCCAAGTGTAGGATGTAGGAGATGCCGGGACAGTGGCAATCTCAGTAAATTGAGTTCCGTTAGTTGTGTACTCAATTTTAACATTACCTGTCAGAAGAGATTGATTCCACGTGATATTGGTCGATGCACTTTTACAGAATACTTCCGAACCGTTTGGTGCAGTCACTGTAACGCTTGGTGTAGCCACTGTGATTGTTATTTGACTTAAAAAGTTCCATTGATCTCCTGTATCACCACCATTATTATTGACAGCATTTCCGGCTGCTTTAAGGAAATAATCACCGGTTGAGGTCGGAGCAGTCCAAGAAAAAGTAAAGGTAGCTTGACCGCCTGTAATATCTTGTTTGCCATTATGAGTCAGTTCCCCACCTTGTGTTTTTAATCCGGTACTTGCCGTTAATGTGCCTACATTGCTGCCACCGGAATTGGTAATTGCAATATTTGTACCTGCTTTTGACAGAGTAGCGTGAGCAACAAATACAGTAAAAGATCTGTTTTCTCCCGGGGACATTGTTATCGAATTCCCACTTATACCTTGCACACTCAGTGTGGTAGCATTATTTGATCCTCCATGACAAGTACAGCCCGCAGTAGTTTGACCTGTAATACCATTCCCAGTTGAAAATGCAGTAGTAGCACTTGAAAGAACTATCCAAATTGCAAGCAATGTGAGTCGAAAAAATGTTTGTTGTTTGTTCATAATGAACTCCTGTATGTATAAATAAAATGAAATTTGATTGTAAATGGAACTAAAAATACAGTTACGTAGGTATAAGTACTTTGAATCCTAAAAAAACCGATGATTTCTCGTGGTACTTTGACTTGACAATCTACGCTTTTTGTTCCCTAAATTATGTTTTGTTGAAATTTTTCTTTTAGTAATCAGAGTAGTATAATTGATTGGATTATTACTATTTTATAGGTCATTAAATAATCACTGTAATAGATATAACCTTTATTTTATATTATAAGTTTGATGATATCTTGTAACAAATGACGGTAGGAATTTTATCATTATAATTTTAGAACTGCATGAAACAATCTGACGACCTTTTTGATTTGATTAAATCCCTTAAAAAAACAGAAAAACGATATTTCAAGATATATGCTACCCGGCATTCTGAGCAGTCAAATTCGGCTAAATTGTTCTCAGCAATCGAAAAAATGACCGAATACGAAGAAGAATCCCTCTATAGAATTTTCAAAGGAGAGAAATTTCTTGATCAGCTTGCAGTCGCTAAAAATTACTTATCTAAAATCATCTTGGAAAGCATGACCCTCTATCATGCAGCTGATTCGGTACAATCGGAAATCACTCATTTGCTCCAACAAGTCGAATTTTTGCTCAATCGAGGATTGAATGAACAAGCATCGAAGAAGCTCACCAAAGCGGAAAATCTCTCTATTAAATTTGAAAATCTCCAAAAAATCTTGGAATGCTGTACGTGGAGGCGCACTTTACAAACGAAAAGCAATTACAAAGACCTTACATTACTACTTGAGAGAGAAGAGCTTACCTTAAAAAAACTCCAAAATATATTCGAATATCGCAAAATCTCAGCAAAAGTATTCGGTATCTTGAGGCAAGTCGGCCGGAATCCGACTGCCGAACAGTGGCAGCTCATCAATTCCACCCTCGAGCATCCTTTGCTAACTGAAGCTAAAAATGCTATTTGCTTCGAATCCACCGGGCACTTTCTCAATATTCATGCAGCTGTTAGTTTTTTAAAAAATGATAAAAATGCTATCTATTATTTTACTAAAACTCATGTAGAATGGCTCGAAGCACACCCATTTCAAATTCAAATTCACCCTAAATCTTACTTAGATTCTATACATAACTATCTGCATTCTTGCTTCGATACACGAAAATTCGAAGAAATGGAAAATGGATTACAAAAGTTGAAATCTATTGAAATTGATACTGCTTATCTCGAAGAACCAACTTTTATCACCATTCATTCTCTCGAGCTATTATTGCGAATCACCTCAGGAGAATGTACGAAAGGATTGGAATCTATACCTCTGATTGAAGAAGGACTAGAAAAATTCCCATCCCTTTCCCCGACGGAAAAAGCAATATTATTTGAACGCGTTATCAGAATCTTGATAGCTACCGGTAATCCATCCATTGCATTGAAATGGGTAAATACTCTGATTAACGACTCAATTATACGGTCTATACGTCCCGATATCCTTACGACTATCAAGCTTCTAAACATTATAGTCCATTTTGACTTAGGCAATGCAGACTTCGCTCAACATTTGATTAAAATTGAAGGTAAACATTTTCTTAAAGAAAATATCCCTTTCATTGAGTATTTACTTCTTACCGGCATAGCATCTCTACCGGTCGTCCATAAGAAGACCGTAATACCCGAGTCATTTTTTAAGGACTTGCTAGGCGCATGTGAGTATCACTTTACAAAACATCCCGAAGAGTTAGAATCACAAGTTTATTTTCTCTCGTGGATTGAGAGTAAAGTCCTCTCTAAACCGATGGAAATCCTCATTCATACGCATTTCGCAGAGATCTATCTACATCAATCACCGCCAAAGTTTTAGCTTTTAAAAAGAGTACTGTCGCACAACTCAAATCAATAAGCTATCAAAACAAAAAGACCTTGCGGATAAAATTCCGCAAGGTCTTTTTAGTTGAGATTGATTCAGGGCTATTATTTCACGACATTTACCTGCTGAACGAGCGTTGCGCTGCCTGCATTCAATGTGAAGAAATAAGTTCCTGATGCGAGCGCTTCTACATTAAAGTGCACATTGTGTACACCGGCTGCGAATTGCTGATCTCGGACTGCGTGTCCGAGTTCACGACCTGTAGCATCATGTAACGTAATCGTCACCACTTCAGCACTTGGAAGTGTGAAGGTGAGCTCAGTCTCGCGACGAGCAGGATTCGGAGTAGGCAGCTCGAATGTAAATCCATCGAAGCTAACCGGTTCCACACCTGATGTTCCTGTTATAGTAAATAATGGAGAGCGAGTATATTCCATCTCTGCATCACCGACGAGGAATGCACGGAGCATACCTTTTGTCGTTGGGATATTCGGTACTGACCAGTCCCAATATCCTTTCACAGCGTCGTTAGATTGCTTGACAGGTATCCAAGTAGTTCCACCATCTTTGCTAAATTCCATATCAAAAGCAGTTACACTATTTTCTACTGCCCAACGGACACGATTTTGTGTTCCTGACTTCCATACTTCTGATGATTTAGGATTCACAAATTTCAATGTACCGGCTACTACTTTGAACTCTTCTGATCGGATGATTTCATCACCATTATCTGCTTCGATCATACGAATAACCGCTTTTTTGGAGTTCACTGCCGGCACTTTCCATCCGAGTGTACCGGTTGATGCGTTTGTATTGGCTGAAACACTCGTCCATGTATTACCACCGTTGGCTGAGAATTCAAACTTTACATTACCCAAGTTTTGTGCTGACCACTTGATGTTATCTGTTCTGCCACCGACATAGATTGGATCTACAGGCGCTGGTCGTGTAATATTCGCAAGTGCAGGTGCAATTAAGAATACTGTATTACTGCGTGTCACTTCTGAATTACTTTCTATATCAATTACTCTCACCAAACATTGAGTGGCGGTAGTATTTGGAAGTGTCCATGCTAATGACTTTGCACTTGCAACAGATTCTGCTATTTTCATCCAAGATGTTCCATTGTCGAGCGAATATTCGACGCTGACAGGTGCAGATGTCGTTGCTTTCCATTGAACATCATATTTGCGACCTGCGCGCCATTTTTCTCCACCATTTGGAATAGTAAGTGAAGCTGTATAGGCGAGGATTGGAGGAATGGCGCGGAATTCACCAAACTCAGTTACATTTTCACGTGTCGTAGAGTACACTGCGCGATTCCAATGCCATGTGAATGCTACCGAACGGTCAGCACTTTTCATTTTGAAGCGGAGTGTACCTAAATAAGCATTTGTACTTGGTACAGGTAACCCGACCTTTTTGGCTAATGGAGAAGCATCATACGTAATTTCGATTGTTCTCATATCAGGAATGGAACGTTCTGCACCGACTGCCGGAGCAGATTTTGCAAGTCCGTCGTAGCCAAGATCTGAACGATTACTGAACGGTACTTTGTCTGCACCTTCGTAGGATACGAATTCGAGGATATTAGAATTATAGCCAAGTCCTATGGTCGTATTCGCCATGTTCCAAGTGCTACCCGAGTTGCGGATATAGACTGGTACATCAATATAATTACCTGTTTTAATAGGAGTTGCAGTCACGACATATTTAATCGACGAACTAAGTGTTTGTTCAGCTTTGCTGTAAATTTCAGATAATGTTGTATTAGGAGCATTAGCAATTCCTGCTTTAGCGGCAGAATTAAACTGTTCGGACAGCTCGACATTTTCATCAGAAACTACATCAAGTACATTGGGTGCTGCTGATTGATGAGGAGTAGTATTTGCAGCTGGAAACGCTACTTGATAAATCGACGAAACTTTACCAAAATTTCTATCAACTATTCCACGGTCTGTAGCATTGACAACACCATCACCGCTTACGTCGGAGCGGACGAGGTTCGTACCATCGTCAACCCGTACTCTTACACGGTCAGCAGCATTGATTTGTCCGTCTTTTACAACATCACCACCGACCATCGATGCTAATGAGTTAGCTGTAGCTGGACCACCGCCTTGACCGTCATTATAGATTAAACCTGTTGTAGAGAACCCAGCACCTGTTACGGTACTAATTGCACTACCAAAGGCCGAATAAGATGCAGCCACATTACGTACATACGTAAAGGTTTGCGCTGCAGGATATGCACCAAAACCAACATAACCAAAGTAATTGCCTACAGTTAAGTTGTAATTAGCTGAAGTAAGCGGATTATTATCAGTTCCTTGCCATGACATAAAGTCCCAGCCGGATTCAATTGGCCATGTATCAAAATTATCACCGGTAAAGACAAAGGTAGCAGGGAATCGTGACATCACCGGTAAGTGGTTGATTTGATCAACGACTACCCAATAATTTCCATTATTCAAATTAGTAAAGATAAATGGAATATTACCAAAGTCAGAAGCAGCAGGAGGTCCTGCACCTGCATTATCATCTTCTTCAAATAGTGGTCCTGCACCCGGGAAAGCAGCAGTCGGGTCGAGCTGAGTATAGCCGGGACCTACTTCAGACTCTGCTGAGTCGGCAAGAGTGCCCACTGAACCTGCATTATCACGATAAAGTTTAATTTGAACACCACCGCCTACATAATTTGAAGGAATATTATTAGGCATTGCTGCTGCTGCACCAAGATGACGACCTTCGAGTAAGACACGAGCAGTAAAATTACTATTTGGCACTACTGTGAAGAGTGGACTCTCACTTTGACGACCGACTTGTACTGTACTTGGTACTGTATAAGTATAGCTCAATCGTACTCGAGCATTACTCAATGCAGAAGTTAATTTAGTCTGGCCATCAGGAGCTGCATCATTATAAACACCGTCATTATCACCATCAGGATCACCAATATTCGGAATGAATTGACCGGAGAAGCGAGGAGTATTACCTGCTACAATACCGGCTACCGGGAATACATAGCTCGCATCTGCAGCGTTTGCACTGAGTTCAAATGCAGCAGTCTGTGTAGCTAAATCCCAGAAATCACTTCCCACATATTGATAAGGAGATACTAAAATATTACCACCACCATAGAGAGAGAATTCGAGTGAAGGAGGAAGTAGCGGTGCATCATCACCTTCGTTAAATCCATTAAATAAATTACTTGCACCAGTTGTCGTAGCATCATAGTCAAATCCAATCCAGCGAACAGTAGTGTTGACAGAAGTCGCCTGTACTTGTTGGCGGAATATTGGTTCTACAACTTTAACGTAAGGAATTACCGGTACATAGCATGTACCAGTTTGATAGAAGAAAGCACGGATATTGGAATTCGTAGATGGTAAAGAACGGAGATATCCTGTCCCACCGGTTCCGTTAATAAATGAACCACCATTGAAATCGAACGAAGCGACAAGATTTGTTTGATAAGCAGCCGTCAAATTACTTGCGCGTACTGCTGCAGCACCTTGTATAAATCGTTTAAGATCAGGAATTTGAGCAGGTATCACTGTGGAGCCGCCCGGTGTGCCGTTCCAAAAACGAATTTCCTTGAATTCACCAATAAAGCTTTTGGGTGTCGTTCCCGGCTCATAACCTAGATAAGTAGGGAATGTATTGGTTGTGTTGAGTACTGTATTTGTATCAATAGGTTGAGCGGATTGCATATTACCGTCGATATAGAATTCAACGGTCGAAGTTCCGACCCCATTATTTCTGTTGAAGCTCACTGCAACATGTGTCCATGTAGAGTCTAACTCTACTGAATTTGGACGGATAACAAGCTTAGTCGTATCGCTTGTAGCTGAAGATGTCGCTCCCGATGTATCAGTAATTGCAAACTGTAATTGTCCACTTGAGAGTAATCGAAGTGAATAATGTGGCGCAGAGCCGCTTGCAGTATCAATTTTGGTAATAATCGGGAAATATCCTTCACCGGAAGTAGGGAATCTATACGGTCTGATCCATGCTTCAAAGAGAGCAGAATTTCCTGTAATATTCATATCACTTGAAGATGGGATTTCGATTTTTGTATCAGCGGTTTTTTGCATAGAATAATATGGAGCAACCCAGATAGGAGCAGAAATGCTCGTAAAGTTTTGGTCCGAAACGCTGCGTCCACGTACTCGAACTAAAATTTGCTGCGCATAATTTACTGTTCGTAAGTTCGCACCAACACCATCATCCGGTGTACTTCCTTCATTATTATATGGATGCCATGTTGCGACGTTTTGTTCGATATCAACTACTCCACCAGTCGGTCCACCAAGATTATCCGTAACAAGTACACCGGCAGCATCGCGGGAATATGTCCAAGTGGTACCACCGTCGACACTGAACTGAATATCCATATCTGCAGTAGCGTCATTCGAACCATCAGTCGTAACAGTACCAATACCATATCCTACCCATCGTACTTCATACGTTATACCATTTCTATTAGTCACACCTTCACAGCCGGTCGGAGATGTGAGACGAATATGAGGTAAGTCAGGACGGAATCTTGTTTGAGCGTTGTTTATTGCACCGGTTACATAGAATTGTGCCGGGTCTGAACCTTGTTGATAAGTTGCATTTGTTGCAGCATCTGTACGGCTACCTTCTAATCGATAGAAGACATCTAAGGCAGATAATACATTCGAAGGCACTGCGAGTGTTGTCGGATCAGGGATACCGGCAACTCGTTGTCGAATTTGTGCTTGGGTGAGTGCTACACGCCATACACGTGAACCCTTCAGCCCTGCGTGTAAATAATCAGCGCTTTCAATACTTGTATTTGGATTCACGCCTAACCACAATGGGAAATTGGTAGCTTGTCCGTTAATCTTTATACGCACATCCGGTGCTTGTGTATTAGTAACTCGTTGTACAAGCTCACCATTAACGTATAATGATACAACATTGTCTGCTACGGTCGCTGCAACGTGTTGCCAATTACCACCATGACCGGAGCCAAGTGGATAGGCGTCACTTGCTACAAGTAGTGAATCATAAGCGACTATAGTAGCGATATAACCATTCGGACCGCGACCATCAATTTCACGTGCGCGGAATGCAGGATAGCGACCATCTTTTAGATAGAGTAACCATTGTCCTTCTTCTGCTCCCGATACCGGTCCGGCGCTGGATGCAATGATTCCTGTTTCAGAACCTACTGCTTTGTATTCATTGAGGTTAATCCAAGTTTCAACTGTTAATTGAGTAGAATTACTATAGTTATTTCCACTTTTGAAATATTGATCAGTACCGTTTAATTGAGCAAAAAACAGACGCCCAATGACAAAGTTGGTATCACTTGCATCATTAATTTCTGCTGGATCATCAGTTCTTGTCGTAATATTGGCGGTCTGCCCTGCTACAAGCTGTCTGATACGCACACGAGCTTGTTCAGATCGACTCGGGAAGGTTGGGTCAGGTGTCCAAAAGACACGTACAGGATTCCGTAATCGGGCCTGTGTAGAAAGCGGATTACCATTCATATCTGTGATAGTGTAAGCCGCTGCATTATTCGGATTGTTTATTTCACCACTGACAAGCTCCGGAGTCACAGTAGCTAGGTCTGAGGTCTGAACCGTTTCGCCGACTCTACCAAACTCAGTCCAAGAAGTACCTGCATTTAATGAATAGTCAAAAGCATATCCAAGGTCTTCATCGACAACAGCCGGTGTATAAACTGTACGATCAATAGTACGTTCAAAGAAAATTGCATACCCGTTGTTAGCAGCAGCAAGAGGTGTATTGAGAGTAGTTCCTAAATATGGATTACCGGTACTAAACCCTCTATCCCTATCGACTACTTCACTCGGTCCATTTGGATTGAGTACTGTAATACCGATGATTTTAAAATCATCAGGATCGGTGAAAGTTACTTGTGATTCTATATCATTGCTGTCTCTGTCAAAAATTCTGACGTCACCCACATCAGTACGTGGATTCCATGCAATATTTGTAAGGCTGTCAGCTGGAACGGCTACGTTATTTATATCAAACACTAATCTACCAACGAAGCTACCTCTACCTATACTTGATGGTACCATACCACCGGTACTAAGTGTCGTAAGATTCACTTCTAAAGCATAAATAGCATCCGATGCGTTTCCGTAGGCTTGAGTAGTTGGTTGCGAATATCCATTAGCTCCTGCACCAAGATTGGTAGCAACTATTGCTGTGATTGCTTCAACGGGTGTCGTACCGCCTGTTTGATCTAAATCATAGATTATAGAATCAGTTGTGGCTGTAGTTGGGTCTGGGAATACGGCAGGGACATTCGGCGTGAGGAAAGTGGAATTGTAATGGATCGCCAGCGATGCGGATCCAAGACGAGTTGTGTTGGATGCTGAAACGGATTTCAGCCACACCTCCACATGTATTTGGTCGTAATGCCGACGTTGTCGGAGTGTCGCAATATAATTCTGGGCAAATGACTCCGTTGCAATTGTAAGCAACGAAAGAACAACAAACACCGCAAAAGTAATAGCCCGACGGGTCAGTCGATGACTATTGCAAAGCGTACGTACATTCATAAAACCTCCATGAGAGATAAAAAATAAATCCACATCCTGTGGAAAATTGAAATCAGTTCGGCAAATTTCGGTAGAATACTCCAAACCTTTAATAGAAATTTTCTACCGACCGAGGTAAGGCAAGTGGTGTGCCAAATGCAGAAAAGTGATATTGCAATGTATTTACAGCAAAATATATACGTTAAATTGAATGTAAATAAACTTTCGCGGATATAATTGTCTATTTATAGCCATTAATTGTCTCTTGAAATTGGAGGTAATTTTTCATTACATTTAATAATCGAGATAGAATTCAGTATCCCATTATTCAATTGTAGAGCTTGTGAAGTGACTTTTCTTTCCTCACCCATAGCAGATACGAAACAAAAAATGGTATCCAAATAAAATCATTGAGCACATTCGTCCAAAGAGTTTGAGCGGGAATATCTCCCAGTAATACGTGGACGACCCAGCCGAGAGAACCAATTATTTTTCCCATACATCCTATAAAAGCTAACTGTGGATAACGCCGAAGATCGGATGCCACCACCCAATAGCCATACCCATATAAAGCAACAAACATCCCAACACCTGAAAATATAAAAGGATAATTAATCATTGGGATATCAAATATTTCAAAAAACAGACCAGGAAACAGGGCTACAATTCCACCCCAAATGATATTATATACCGCCGCAGCGCGAAACATCCACTTGTACAATTCTTCTTGTTGCATAAGTCACAATTTTATGTTCAACTTCACTATTCCACCGCAAAATACACTTTTTCGCGCTTTTTGAATTTCCTTCAAATTATTCATGGATAAGTTCGCTTTTTGATACCACTATTTTGGTATTTTTGCACCCCATAATCCCCGTCGGTCTTCTACACTTCCCGTATTTCTATTCTTCTCATTTTTTTTTGGAATTTCTATGAATTTCCGTATTCTTTTTTGTGCAGTCGTTTTCCTTGCACTCGTTGGTTGTAGTGGTGATAAAGTCGGTGTTTTATCCCAAAATTTTACCGATGAAATTCAACGTGAACAAAACATCTCATTCACGTTTGACCATGCACTCCTTCCGGACTCTCTCATTACATCCGATTGGGATACAATGGGTTATATTAAGTTCACACCTCACGTTCATGGTAAATTCAAATGGGTCTCCCCAACCGAACTCGTCTTCTCACCCGGTAAAGGTTTCTTGCCAAGCACTGATTATAAAGCTGATTTACAATCCTCACTGCTGCTCCATGCCGATAAAAAACTCCAGCTCACAAACGAAAAATCAATCGCCTTCCACACTCCGTATCTCAAGCTTGTCGATGCTGCGCCGTTTTGGGTAAAATCATCCAAGCATCCGGGTCAAGTAGCATTGCAATTACGGCTCAATTTCACGGAAAACATTAATTCCCAAGAACTTGCCAATCTACTTCATATAAAGCTCGAGGGTGGCGGAAAAGATGCACCGTTTGAATTACCTGCCGGTTCGGTGGGTTCTTCAATTGTCGTCGTCGTCGATAATATTCCACCCGGAATCGGCAGACTCCCTGTAAAAGTGCTTGTGAATAAAGGACTTCGTTGCGTAGAAAGCGAATATGTGACCAAAGATCCATTTGAATTAACCTTTGATGCACCGTCACGTGACAAGATTCAGATTATTCAAGTGACGACAGGATTTGAAGAGGAACGTCAGGCAATTCATATCTTTACCACCCAAAGTATTGAGAATCAAGATGTTCAGTCGCTCGTCGCCATCACTCCCGCCGTCAAATTCACTACCGAAACAATCGAATACGGCATGCTTCTCAAAGGTGATTTTCAGATCGGAACTACGTATGAAGTAACGGTTTCAGGGAAATTAAAAGGTATCGTCGGCGGTGAAATGGAACAGAATTATAAACAGTATATTCAATTTGGCGAACTCAAGCCGGCTATCAATTTCACATCTACAAAAGCAACCTATCTTACGAGCAAGGGCGATAAAAATGTCGGGCTCAAAATCGCCAATATCCCGAAAGTACGAGTGAAAATCACGAAAATCTATGAAAATAACATCATGAACTTCCTGCGGGACGGCGGGGGTGGAGGATATTATGAGAATGATGACTACCCGTATGAAGACTATAATAATTACGGCTGGCTCGATACCGAACACTATGGCGACCTGGTCGTCGATAAGCTCATTGATACCAAGTCATTACCCAAGCAAAACGGACAGAGTCTGCTGAATCTGAGCTTCGAAGACAAGACGATGTTCAAAGGAATATACCTCGTGAAAGTATCCTCTGAAGACGAAGAGTATCTCAATGCAGCAAAAGTAGTTGCGATTTCCGACATTGGATTGATTGCCAAAGCCACTGAAGACGAAATCGTCGTGTTCGCCAATTCTATCCTCACCGCTACTCCCCTTTCCGGCGTGTCTGTGCAGCTCGTGAGCACTAATAATCAATTTGTCTATAAGGCCACGACCGGTACGGACGGCGTGGCACGCTTTCCGAATATTAAGCAAAAAGCGCCCGGATTTCACATCGAATTACTAACCGCACAGATGGATAAGGACTATACCTATCTCCATCTAAACCGTTCAAAAGTCGAGACATCGCGTTTTGATGTCGGCGGACTGCGCGAAAATGCAACCGGCTATCAGGCATTTATCTATGGTGACCGGAATATTTACCGTCCGGGTGAAAATCTCATTCTCTCGGCAATTGTTCGGAATCAATCTTGGGAACCGGTCACGAATATTCCTGTGAAACTGAAATTAGTGATGCCCAATGGCAAGGACTACAAGAACGCCAAATACACCCTCAACGAACAAGGCGCGTTTGAAACGTCAATTCCGCTCCCAACGTCAATTGTTACCGGTACTTACACTGCCGAACTCTATTCCGCCAATGATATATTGCTCACGTCGAGCTATATCAGCGTCGAAGAATTTATGCCCGATCGCATCAGTGTGAGCGTGAATTCCGATAAAAATGAAGTCAAATCAGGCGAGAATATTCAGATTTCAGCGACAGCAATGAATTTATTCGGTCCTCCTGCTGCAGGACGGAACTATCAAATGGACTTTTCAGTTGCGCGGGAACAGTTTTTGGCGAAGAATTTTAAGAATTATATCTTTACCATCAAAACCAAGAACGACATTCAATTCCAAAAAGAACTCCGCGAAGGCAAGACCGACAGCGAAGGTAAATGCACGCAAACCTTTGCTGTTCCTGCTGAATATGAGAATACCGGCATTCTCCAGGGAAAGGTCTATACGACCGTTTTTGACGAAACAGGACGTCCGGTCAACCGCCTGAAAGCATTTGATATCCTCACGCAGAGTTCGTTTTTTGGGATCAAAAATGGCGATACGTATGTCGGTCTTCGCAGCGCGCTTACCTTCCCTCTCGTCGCGGTCGATAAAAACGGCAATGCGCAGTCCGGCATTCAGGCGCGGGTGCAGATTGTCAAATTTACCTGGCAGAATGTGATCGAAAAAGATAATAATTATTACCGGAATGTGTCCCAAAAGCAAGAACAAATCCTGAGTGAACGGGTGATGACGCTCAGCGGAACATCGACGAATTTCAGCTTTACTCCAATGATTTCAGGCGAATACGAAATCCGCGTCATGAAGCCCGGCACTAATAGCTATGTCGCACAAGGATTCTATGCGTATGGCTGGGGCTACACGCAGAGTTCGTCGTTTGAAGTGAATAAAGAAGGTCAAATCGACATCGAAACCGATAAAGAATCCTACGATATCGGCGATAAAGCGACGATTCTCTTCAAAACTCCGTTCGCCGGGAAACTGCTCGTGACGGTTGAGCG
The DNA here is from genome assembly GCA_016720145.1 of Ignavibacteria bacterium. Taxonomy (GTDB): domain Bacteria; phylum Bacteroidota; class Ignavibacteria; order Kapaibacteriales; family UBA961; genus JADJXV01. The sequence goes on from JADJXV010000003.1 coordinate 470,073, forward strand.
CAACAAAGTACTCGAACATTATTACCTCGAAACCGACAAGAAATCGGCGATGCTGACTCTGCCAATCAAAGAAGCTTTCCTGCCGAATGTGTATATTTCCGCTACGCTTTTCAAGCCGGTCGATGATGGTTCGATGCCGCTGACAGTGGCGACAGGATACCAGCCGATCATTGTTCAAAAACCATCAACTCGCATACCGGTAACAATTTCCGTGGCTGAGAAGTCACGCTCGAATACGAAGCAGACGATTACCGTGCGCACGGGCGAACCGAATGTGCATCTGACAATTGCCGTTGTTGATGAAGGAATTCTGCAGCTCAAGAATTACAAAACACCCGACCCGCACGGCTATTTCTATGCAAAACGCGCCCTTGAAGTGTCGTCACATAATATTTATCCCTTCCTCTTCCCCGAGCTTTCACGCAAGAAATCGAGCGTCGCCGGTGACGGCTATGACTTAGCCAAACGAGTCAATCCCTTTACGAGCAAGCGGGTTAATTTAATTGCCCTTTGGAGTGGAATTATCAAAACGAGCGGCACACAAGCCACTTATACCATTGATATCCCTCAGTTTTCCGGTGACTTACGCGTGATGGCTGTCTGCTACAAGAATAAATCGTTTGGTTCGGCAGAGAAACATATCAAAGTCGCAGACCCAATTGTAGTATCATCGGCACTGCCACGATTCGCGAGCCCGGGCGACACACTTACCATTCCTGTAACTCTCACCAATACAACAACTAAAACAGCTACTGCCAATGCGAAAATCTCGATCAATGGAGCGATGTATGTGTGGGGCAATAATCAACAATCGGTGACTATTCCGGCGAATTCCGAGGCGAATGTCACCTTCCGCGCGGTTGCCAAAGCCGAGGTCGGACTTGCAAAAGCAGAGATAAATGTGCAGGCACTTGGCGAAACATTCACTGAAAAGACCGAACTCAGCATCCGCCCTACGGCAGGATTACTCAAGACTGCCGGTTTTGGAACGGTGAATAGTGGACAATCTCAAACAGTAAACATCAATGCAGGATATGTTCCGGCGACGATGTCTGCGAGGTTGATTGTATCACGTTCACCCTTTGTGCAATTCACCGGAAATTTATCCCAACTTGTTGATTATCCGTATGGTTGTGCCGAGCAAACGGTTTCGATTGCCTTCCCGCAGCTTTATTACTTTGATCTTGCGAAGGCGATTCAGGATCGAAACATGGTGAATTCGAATCCTGCCTATAATGTACAGCAGGCGATTGCCAAGCTTGGTTCTATGCAGCTGTATAATGGAGGACTTAGCTATTGGTCAGGCGGTGAACGTGAGTCGTGGTGGGCCACTGCTTACGCGGCGCATTTCATGATTGAAGCGAAAAAAGCCGGGTATGATGTGCCGCAGGTGCCGCTCGAACGTATGCTCGCGTATCTTGGGCAGATGGTCAAGAACCGCAAAACGGAACAGTACTATTATTCAACGAGTATGGATGCGGCTCTTGTTTCGAAAAATATAGCACCGAAAGAAATCGCATATTCGCTTTATATCCTTGCACTTAGCGGCAAAGAAGATCTCTCGACGATGAATTATTACAAGTCCAATCTTGGGTTGCTTGCCCTCGACTCCCGCTACCTCCTCGCGTGCGCGTATCTATTAACCGGTGACGCATCGAGCTATAAAGGTATTCTTCCAAAGGCGTTTAAGGAGGAATATTCTGCGTTGCAATTAGATGGAAGTTTCTGTTCGTATATCCGCGATGAAGGAATTATCCTCAATTCTCTCCTCGAAGTCGATCCCGAAAACACACAAATTCCGATTATGGCGAAGCACTTATCCGAACAAATGAGAACACGCCGTTATCTCTCAACGCAGGAAAATGTCTTTGCTCTCCTCGCCTTTGGTAAAATCGCCCGCCGCACTGCCTCTATGAATGCAACGGCGACTATCTCGATTAATGGCAAAGCGATAGGTTCGGCAGGCGAAAAAGCCTTCACGACGACAAAGGATATTGCCGGCAAACAGGTGACGGTGCAGGCAAATGGTGGCATGATGTATTATTTCTGGCAATTAGAAGGAATCAGCTCAGACGGGAAATATGTACAGGAAGATAAATATCTCAAAGTACGCAAGACATTTATGAATCGTAACGGGCAGGCGCTCTCCGGCAATTCATTCAAACAAAATGAGTTAATTGTCGTGAAGATTACCCTTTCTGCTATGAATAATGCCACGCTTGCGAATGTCGTAGTTACCGATATGCTCCCTGCCGGCTTTGAAATCGAGAATCCACGCATAGGTATCGTGCCCGAGCTTTCGTGGGCAAAGGACAACACGCAGCCCGATCATCTCGACATTCGTGATGACCGTATCAACTTATTTACTACAGCCTTAGGCAAAGAGCGTTCGTACTATTATCTCGTGCGGGCTGTCTCGAAAGGCATCTATAAAATGGGTCCTGTCAGTGCCGATGCTATGTATAATGGGGAATTTCATTCTTACCATGGAGCTGGTACTGTCAGAATAGAATAAACTTAAGAAATATGTTGTACAATTTTTATACATTTAGTATGGTAAATATTATAAAACTATGGATATTATCCATTCTCAGCACTTTGATTTGCGTTTCGTGCCAACCGCAGAAATCTGAACCGTCGAATTACGCACAAGAATCTGCAATTTCATCTACTACCGGTGTACCAACTGATTCGCTTGCCTTTTATTTACCGACGCAGATACGCAAGGATACTCAGCTCGTAAAATTAGAAATTGACCAGTCATCTCTAGAACAGTTTTCGATGGGATTATACTACTCCAAAGAACCGATTCTCTATAATTATTATCTAGGGCATGATATATACAGATTCAGTTTTTTACGGGGCTTTAAGGCACCTATCTACTTTATTCTTCATAAAGATGGTGATAATATTACGCTAACGACAAAAGCGCTTGACCGCAGACCGAATCTTGGTCCTCCCTCTCAAAAGTTTGTCGGTGATTGGAAGACCGGTAGTTGGGTATCGGTACTCAACGATGAATTTGGAGATACGATTGTTAAAAATGCAAGAGGATCTTATACGAGAAAAGCATATATAACTTATAACAAAACTATAGAATTAACGCAAAAAGACTGGGATGATTTTGAAGCTTTGCTCAAAGAATGTAATTACTGGAATATGACACCTTTTGACACCGAGGAACAATTAGGCAATGATCGGTGGTTGATGGAAGCGCATTTGAAGAATAAATATTGGTTCGTCCACATGTATAGTCCGATGGGAGCTTTCAAAAACGCAGGTGACTTTCTTATTCGAAAGAGTGGTATTACGAGCGAACCGATGTACACGCAAGAGAAGAAATAGCAGGTTTGTACTATTTTTCATGGCTTGCTCCCATCACGAAAAGGAAACATTTGGTTGCTGAAGTTTTTTTTTGTAAATGGTATAATTCAATTCCTGTTGACATTAACTTATTAGAATAAACGGTCAAAATGTTAAGTCTGAAAAACCTTAGTAGCAAGCGATACCAGTTAGAGCATCAACCTTATTAACTAGTAAAGAATTACAATACTTGATGCAAAGGTAATAAGGTTGTATTTATCTGACTTTGTGCTACTAAGGTTTCAATGTGCTACTGAGGTTTATCATTGTGCTACTAAGGTTTATCATTGTGCTTCGAATCGTGAGCTGCCTGCGGAGAATAGCTACTTTTACCAAACTCTATGAAAAATTTGATACTTACAATTGCCATAATCCTCCTGCTTTCTTCCTGCCATCACGAGCAGGCAGAAGTACCGGATAATTATCCGAAAGACTCCACAATTTCAGATATTTCCGGCGTGCCGAAAGACTCGCTGACGTTCTATTTTCCGACGTCAATTCGTAAAGATAGTCAAGTTATTCATATTGATATTGATACAAACGAACTCAACTATTACTCAAGCGGTTTGTACTGTGCCAAGGAGAAAATTCTGTACAATTACTACCAACGGCATGATATATATAGGTTTACTCTGCTTCGTTCTTTTTACCTTCCTGTATACTTTACGCTGCAAAAAGACGAAGATAGTGTTTGGATGGTCGTGAAAGTGCTTGATAGGCAGCCACAGACGAGAACAATGGCAATTGATACAGGCAGCGCCTCGCGACCAACTAACCATAAATCAAAGGGTAACAGTCTTTTTGAAAGAAATACCACTATCTTTATTAATCCGGATAGACATGCCAATATCAATTATCATCAAACAATAAAGCTCACACTACAAGACTGGTATGATTTTGAAAAACTACTTGAGAAATGTAATTTTTGGAATACCACACCTCAAAATCCAGAAAGAGAATTTTTCCAACTTCATGCTCCTGTATGGATTATTGAAGCTCATTTGAAACATAAGTATTGGTTTTTAATAAAGTTAGACCCTGAAGGTACTATGTTCGCAAAAGCCGGTTTATTTTTACTTGAGAAAAGTGGTATAAAAAGCAAGTCAATTTACACACAATATCTTGACTGATCGCCGTAACTACTTGTTAAATAAAATACAACATGTGTATCCAATTACAAACCCCATCCTATGAACGACTCACCTAATCTCATTTTCACTCAACGTTCGAGTCCGAATATTCAGACAATACACGGGATTATAGTTTGTATTCCTTTCTTTTATCTCATTGTGTGTGTAGTAGTTAGTGAACCACTTTCTATTCCAGGTAATCTCGTGCTTTTTATGTTAATGCTCAGCGTTACCTCTTTGCCGGCAATGTTCAGGCGACATGTGATGAGAGTTGAATTCGACGATAAACACAATCAGCTCATCATCACCTATCCTAAGTACTTCTTTTTTCGACATGATGTGCGCATTGAGTATGAAGCAACAGGTTTTATCGCTTTCAATGATCTCGGTGTTCTCAAAGACACACCGACATCATTATCGCATCTAAAATTCTACAACAAACGCACCTACATCGCACAGATCACAACCAAACTTACCTCCTGGAAACGGGACTGGCAATCCGAAGATCTTGAGAAAATGCACGCCAAGCTCAAAACATTTGCCAAGGAATATAAGGATAGCCCCGGGCTGATATAACAGGATTTTCACCTGTAACGATTTTCCTGAAATTGATTTTTGCAGCTTGCTATCCACAAAGCTTTCTCATTATTCAGGATAATCCTTATGCTCTTTTTACTTTCTGTATTCTGTTGCTTATTTATAGTTAAATCAGCTACTTACGCTCAAATTTCCTTCACTCCTCTTCCCGCGCAGCCGCAGGATCATGTGCTGTCGATTACCATCAATCCTATCACCGCCACTATGTATTGCTGCACCTCCACGCGTGTGTCGCAATCATCGGATAATGGCGTTACATGGAGCAAAACCGCGAATACGGGCGCACTTGGAATCAATATTCTCTACTGCACACCAAAGGGACAGCTCTATGCGGGTGTCGATGCGACGACCGGTTCAACTCCTGTAGGATTAGTGAGTTACAACGCTTCGACGAGCGATTGGTCACCCGTTTCAGGTTCACCTCTAAGTATCACGTCAATCATTGAGGATAATGCAGGAAATCTCATCGTGGGAACGGGTTCAACCGGGAATTTCAATCCCAATCCCATTACGTACGGCAAGGGATTTTTTCTGTATAATGGCTCAACTTGGACCGAGATAAACTCCGGTGTACCAATGCTTTCCGGTTACAATGTATTCCCAGCAGTCAAAGCTCTGAGTCATGATAAAGCAGGCACAATCTTCGCCGCAACCTATGGCGCTGGAGTATTGCAATACAAAAATGGTCTTTGGACTGCTCTTGGAAATGGCTTACCCAATCTCAATATCAGCTCATTACTTGTTAAAAACGATGGCACCGTCGTCGCAGGAATGGACAATGGTGTATCGTTTTTAAAATCAACGACCTGGGTCAATGAAAGTGACGGCCTGCCCAATAAACCTGTGCGCGCACTTGTGGTCGATTCGACAGGAAAGATTTTCGCCGGTCTCGGCTTTTATCAATGGATGGATGGTAGCTTAAAAGGTGAAGTCTATGCCACTTCCGACAATGGAATCTCTTGGATCAATTTCAATCAAGGACTCGTAACTTCTGATATACTATGTATGTATGTCGGTTCGACCCACACTGTATTTGCCGGAGCTGCCGGTATTTGGAAGTCCCCCATATCAACTGCAACGTGGTCCAATATTCAGTCAGCATTAGTAGGTGTGAATCAAACATCTCGCATTGTCCGCAATTCCAAAGGAGTTTTATTCACTATCTGCGACAATCAACCTAAATACTACGGCTACGGCGGCGTATTCCGTTCGACCGATGGCGGTGCTTCGTGGACGCAGATTCTCAATGGAATCAATAGGCATCGAGGGAATTTTGTGTTTTGTGATAGTAAGGATAATCTTTGGGCGGGATGTACGACGCTCAACGGAACAGCTTCGAACGGTTCACATACCGGTGGAACTCTCTACAAATCAACCGATAATGGTGAATCTTGGCATCAGAATACGAGTATTCTTTCGCCTACTCTCCGTTTCTCCGGTATGCAGGAAAGTCCGTCGGGGAAATTATATATCATCAACGGTTGGGGTGGTCCGTCGAACATTTCCTCGTCAACTGACTTTGAGGCTTGGGATAACTCGCTTAATGGAGGCGCTGATAATGGAGGCATGGCATTCGGACTTGCCATCAATTCAAAAAATGATGTGTTCGTCGGTACTGAAACCAATGGTGTTATGCGATCACTTAATGATGGCAACGACCCATTTATCTCCGTCACTCCCAAAGGTGGAAACAATTCCGTGTTTATTGACCGACAGACTGATTTTATGTTTGGTGGAATTCCCGGTGATGCATCCGGGATTTATCTGCGTGGTTCACAGCCATCAGATAATGGTAGCAACTCCTTTGTATTCAAAAACTTTCCGCCATACACCGGTCCTACTGCAATGGCTTATGATAATCGAGGGAATGCGTATTTGTCGGCTAATTCGGGGAGCTTTGCAAATTCGGGTTTTTACATTCTCCCCTCTCCTTGGGATTCGAATTCTCAATTCACCAAAATCATGGCGAATGCAAATGTATCGTATTACTTCACTTCATTGCTCGTAGACCCATGCGGCTATCTCTATGGCGCGCAAGCCGGTGCAGGGATTTATGTCAGTACTGCGCCTGTCAATTTACCCGAACCTCCTATAATTCAATCACCTATGGATGGCGCTATAATTCCACTTCCGGTTACATTACAATGGTCACTTCCGTGTACTCTTGACAGCATTGAAGTACAGATTTCAACTGATATATTATTTTCAACAATTGAATTTGATACTGTAGTCTTGAAAGATAATATTACCCCAACTACTCTGAAAGCTAATTCTAAGTATTATTGGAGGTTGCGAAGTAGTAATTCACTTGGTCAAAGTAAATGGTCGCCACCTTATACCTTTAAAACGGGAACAGTAGGCGTACTCGAGTACGATGAATCAGAATCTTCAATTAATTGTAGGTATCTACCTAACTCTCATACTATTACAGTAAATGTTCCATCACATTTATCCGGAACTTCCTATTCAATTTTCAATATCCTTGGACAATTGATCAGAACAAATACATTGCAATTCGGAAATACTATAATTTCAACAGAATCTCTTCAAAATGGACTATTTTTCTTGAAAATGTATGGAAATCAAACTTTCTGTTTTATGGTCGGGAACTAACAGATTTCTCAATTACATTTCGAGGAAAATTTATGAAATATCATATAGTTACCGTTATTCTGTTTTTACTATTTTCTGTTCATAGTCTAAAGGCACAAAAAAATTGGGTGCGATGTTCTGATGGCTTACCTGCTGATACAGTATTATCACTTGTTACCATCGGGAAGGTCCTTTTTGTAGGCACAGAGAACTCAGGTGTATATAAATCAACAGATTATGGAAACAGTTGGCTGCCAATGCCTGCTGACAATGCTTTCAAAAGTTCTTCTACGTGGACGATGACTGCGATTGATACTTTTTTGTTTGCTGCGTTGCGAGGTAGTGGAGTATTACGCACATCGATCAATGGAACACAATGGGAAACAACCAATTACGGCATTGGTAGAGGTTCGAAAATAATTCAGGATATCATATCGGTGGGTACTACATTATATGCTGCAACTTTTGGAGGTGGCGTACTAGTGTCAACAGATTCAGCGAAGTCATGGTCAGTACTCTATGATCATCGTGGAATGGATGACCGTAAAATCTTTTCACTCGCGAGTAATTCAAAGTACTTATTCGCAGGGACAGCAGGAGTTAACACGACGATGCCTGATACAGGTGTTGTATTTGTCACTGAATTCGGAAGTGATTCATGGCAGACTATTAATAATGGACTTGTACGAAATGGTGCACATTTAGAAGGTGTTTCTGCGATGTGTGCTAATGATTCGGTGGTATTTGCAGGAACTGATGATGTTGGGATTTTCCGTTCGACCAATAATGGACAATCATGGACTCAAGTTCCAAATACTAATCTGTATGGTGATATTCATTCTATTCTGATAGCCGGGAATCAAGTTTATTATGGTACTTTATTTGGTGGGATTTATAGTTCGAATGACGGTGGAATAACCTTTACTGCCAATAACATAGGACTAAACTATCAAAGCACGTCTATACCTTATTTGGTCAAAGATTTTGTGGTTTTGGGTGATACAATCTATGCAGCGACGACACATGGAGTTTACAAACAATTGATACATTCGAATGTAGTTAGTGCAGGTACTACGTCAGAACCAAACATTCCCAATATACAGGTAACTCAAGATAATTCAATATATAATATTAGTATGTATTTTGAAAATTACGAGCAATTTCAAATAACTGTCTTCAACTCATTTGGTCAGAAAACGGATATTTCCTACCCATTTTTGAGTCAACCCGGTATTAATTTCACACAATTAACTATGGGTAGTTTTAGTAGTGGTGTGTATTTTTTACAAATGAAAAGTATGAATAATATATACACTAAAAAAATTATTATCTATTAAATATTATTACAACTTACATGGGGCTTGATTAATTATTCACCATAAAATCTTCGTTCTCCAGCCAAATACACTGCCTTTACTTTAGTGGTCAAAATCTCTTCCTCAGTGCAAGTAGTGAGATTATTATCATGAATCACAATATCAGCATCAAATTTAGGCTTAATAATTCCCCGCCTATAGCCCATTTGGGCTGCTTCATGTGCCCAATGAGTATAGGCGAGTAGGGCTTCCTGACGGGTAATACATTCTTTTTCGAACCAAGGATCACTCCAACCGAATGGTACTCGGCGTACGAAAGCATCGATTCCTAGGAGAGGATTGCAGGACTCTATCGGGAAATCCGAACCTGCGGAAATTGCAATTCCACTATTCCGCAGCGAACGCCACGGATAGGCGTATCTACATCGTTTTCCAAGACGTTGCTGTGCCATTGAAGCATCGCTTATACAGTGGACAGGTTGCATGGCAGCTACGACATTTAGATCGGCAAATCGCTGCTGGTCCTTTGGGTGGACGAGCTGTGCATGTTCAATTCTCAATGTTCGTGATTCATCAGCTAGCTCCTCTTCACGCAGGCGCTGATAGACGTTCAGTACCATTCGATTGGCAGCGTCACCGATCGCATGAGTCGATATATCCCATTGATATTCAAGACCAATTTTGGCTTTACGGTAGAGTTCATCCTCGCTTAACAGCATGATGCCTTTGTTCTTCGGTGAATCAGAGTACGACTCAAGCAGAGCAGCCCCTCGTGAACCAAGCGCGCCATCAGCATAAAATTTCAACCCCACTACTCTAAACACCTCACCAATAGCAGGTAATACTCCTTCATTAATCCATTCGTTATTTTGTGCTTTGATGTACGATTGGACCCTAATCGGTAACTCTGCTCTCTCGGCTAACATCGCAAAATGAGGCAATAGATGCGGTGATACATCCATGTCATGAACTTCGGTAATGCCATGAGAAATACACTCTTGCGCTGCCGAACGAAGGCAGGCGATTTGTTCTTCAGTCGAATAAGGCGGTAGTAATGAACGTACCAAATCCATTGCATTGTCGATCAATATGCCGGTTGGATTACCGGCTTTATCTTTGAGAATTTGACCTCCGGGTGGATTGGTCGTCGTGGCAGCAATACCGGCAAGCTTCATCGCATACGAATTCACCCAAGCTGCATGTCCATCAGCACGCGAGAGATATACCGGTACATCGGAATATATACTATCGAGCATTTCTGCCGTTGGGTAAGACTTTACACTCCACAATTCTTGATTCCATCCCATACCCACTATCCAGCCACCACGGGTTGACGTGTGTTCAATTGCACGACTTATACATTCTTCAGGACTTCGAACATCATAAAGCGAAAGTCCTCTCAGTCGGGCGCCCAATCCAAAAATATGAGCATGGGAATCTACCAAACCTGGCAAAGCCCAAGCATCGGGATACCAATGATTCCCTGCTTCACTAATAATTCGAACACCACCAAAAATCGGCTCGACAGTTCTGATACGGCCACGTTCGATAGTTATAATTGCCTGAATGGGTTCCATAGTAGTTCGACAGTACTATTGTTATAAAAAAAAACCGACACAGATGGTGGTATCGGCTTTATAATAATTACAATCTAAATAGTTACGACAGATTAGCTTCTTCGACGGTCAGGGTCGATGACATTCAGATATTCTACTTTTGCGATTAGCTTTTCTTCCGATTCGACGTTTTCAGGGTCCGGCAAGCAGCAGTCAACCGGGCAGACAGCCGCACATTGAGGTTCGTCGTGGAATGTCTTGCATTCGGTACATTTGTCGGGAACGATATAGTAATAATCCGGTGACCAGAAATCCCTATGAAATTTCCCCGGTGAAGTAGAATCTGTATAGGTTGTATCTCCAAGCGACCACACCACTCCGGATTCGTAAATCGCTGTATTTGGACATTCAGGTTCGCATGCCCCACAATTAATACAGTCGCTTGTTATGTAAATAGCCATTCATTTATTCCTTATTTGAAAAATACATGTTGTTAATTTTCGAAGATTGATATTATTCTAAGTATTTTTTATCTAATACCTTTAATTCATTGTCAAGCGTATAAAGCTGTGGAATTCCCGTTGGAATATTGAGCTCAAGAATTTGTTCTTTCGTTAATTTATCCAGCTCGGCTACTAATGCTCTGAGTGAATTCCCATGGGCGGTAATCATCACGTTTTTCCCCTGCTTGAGAAGTGGTATGATATGGTCGTGATAATAGGGTAATACTCGCTCTTGCGTCATTTTGAGAGATTCTCCGTTCGGCGGTGGGATATCATAACTCCTCCTCCAAATTTTCAATTGATCCATTCCATACTCCCGACCAATATCATCTTTATTAAGTCCTTGCAAATCACCATAATGACGTTCGTTCAATGCCTGATTACGTTCGGTCGGAATATTTGATTTGCCGGCGGTAGTGAGAGCTATCTCAGCAGTTCTGATAGCACGCTTAAGCACGGAAGTGAATAAATAATCAATGGGATACGGAGCAATTAGTTTACCGGCTTTAGCAGCTTCCATCTCACCTTTAGGTGATAAATCAATATCCACCCAACCGGTAAATCGATTCTCTAAATTCCAAATTGACTCTCCATGCCGTAATAGTATTAAATATGCCATTCGTGTATTCCTTTGAATTAATTTTTCGTGATTCGAGACTTGGTTTTCAAATTATCAATTGTAACTGCTTGAAGGAGTAATTCATGGATAATTGTGATATCGTCCGGTGAGACATTCTCTACCGAACTGTATTGTTTGTAATATACTTGCTTGCGATTGCCTTTATCGAGATACGAAAATTTATCGACTAATTGATTACCATCACAAAAGCCGAATTGGACTCCGTTCATCGCTACATTACCCCATGGCACAGATGCCGGCCAGAGATAACAAATTCGAGAATTGCCGTAAAAATAGGGAACATTATAGCTTAATTTTTCCGTGCAATGTGGAATCGTTTCCAAGATAACCTGACGGAATAGGTTCATTATTTCCAATTCACCCGGCTGAACATACGCATAGCAATCTTCCAATGAGGCAAAATTTACATTCTGGAATTTATTTTTCATTCGTAACTATCGGTTCGCAAAGCTCCATGAGTACACCACCGGTTGACTTTGGATGGAGAAATGCTATAAGCATGTCGTGTGCGCCATGACGAGGTTCATTATTTACGAGCGAGATACCCTCATCACTCAATCTGGAAAGTTCGTTCGAAACACTATCACTCGCAAACGCAATATGATGAATTCCTTCACCTCTTTTGTCGAGAAATTTAGCGATGGGTGAATCCGGCGAGGTAGGTGCAGTAAGCTCCAACAGTACATCTCCGACTTTGAATGACGCAATGGATACTTTTTGTTCTTCGACTACTTCCGTATGAAATTTATCCACATTAAAGATCTTTTGATACAATGCTTTACTTGCGTCTAGGTCTCGAACAGCAATGCCGATATGATTTAGGGAAGTGATCATTATTTGTTCGCTACTATCGATTGGTTGGATAAATACACTTCTTCCGCTTTTGCTAATTGTTCGACAGTATTAATTCCAAGAAATTCATCAAAATTCTTTGCTTTTACTGCATTAAAATTCATACCTTTACGGAGGAATAGTTCAACGATATCCGTCAAATAATACTCACCTTGCGCATTGGAATTTTCCACTTCTTTCAGTACAGAATAGAGCGAAATTCCATTAATGATAAAAATTCCTGTATTCACCTCTGTGATTTTCTTGACTTCTTCATCCGCATCTTTTTCTTCGATAATTTTCAGGAATTCTCCTTTAGAATTACGATAGATCCGACCGTAACCTGTTGGATTATCAGTAGTAGCAGATAATACACTTCCTGATAAGAATCCACGAAATCTTTGATGTTCTTCTATAAATTGAGCGAGTGTTTCGATGCGTAAGAGTGGTGTATCTCCTGTAATTATAAGCACATCGCCGTAAAAATCATCTAGAAAAGGTTCGGTCTGCATCACGGCATGCCCTGTCCCCAATAATTCGGTTTGCTCGGCAGTATCCACCCACGGATACTCTTTATCTAAATAGTCGATGACGATGTTTTTATGGTGACCGACGACGACAATTATACGCTTGGGATTGAGTGGCACGACCTGTGAAAGTACATGACCAATCAGTGGCTTACCGGCTACTTCTGCCATTACTTTTGGTACATCAGGATTATTCATTCTTTTGCCCTTACCGGCGGCAAGAATAACGCACGCAATATCTGCAATATGGTAGGTATAATTCATGGTTGGTGGGGAACGTTATTCAATGGCGTAAATAGTATTTGCCTCAACGGAGAAGCGTTTGTCTATGATAGTATTATCATCATCGACAAGAACGACAGTCGGGCGGTGGTTTTGGGCTTCTTCGTCCGTCATATTTGCATAACTGATAATAATAATTCTATCACCGACTGCTCCTCTGCGAGCAGCAGCACCATTGAGACAAATTGTACGACTCCCGCGTTCACCGGTAATCACATACGTCTCTAAGCGTTCACCATTATTAATATTTACGACTGCGACTTTTTCATAAGCAATTAAATCCGCCGCTTCCATCAGGTCTTCGTCGATCGTCAAGCTGCCCTCATAATTGAGCTCCGCTTGCGTTATACGCGCACGATGGATTTTGGATTTGAACATGATACGTTCCATTTTTCACCTCTTAAAAGTCGTATTCTCACAAAAATTTTCACAAAATTACCACAATTTCATCAAAATGAATATCGCCGGCAAGAGTGACTTCATTCGACAGCACAGAATCATCCCTCTGACAGGCGAATATTACCTAAATGAAGAGTACATATCCCCTCTTTTTCCAATTGAATAATAAGTGAATGAATCCAATCGGTATCATCGGTAGTCGCAGCAAAACCAAACAAATGATTTGTAATTTCCTGAACTGATATAGCACCATGTGTCGAACGTAACAGCTCGACAATTCGCCCCTCCAAATTCTCCGTGGCACTCCGTAACGTGATGGTTCGGAACGCTTTACAGGTGGAACATCTACCATTTCACCGGATGACAAGCATACCGAACCTAAGGGACATTCCTTACATTTCGGTTTACGAGCTGTGCAGAATGATGAGCCAATATCCATCACCGCTTGATGCCACATTGATGATTCTCCTCGAGGAAATATCTTCTCAGCGAGTTCATCTATTTCTTTCACAGGCAGCAGCATAGACGTCGTCGTCATTTTGGATGCGATTCGAGAATAGACTCTCCGAATATTCACATCGACGACTGCGACATTTTGTTTGAAGCAGAACGCCAATAATGCTGAAGCAGTATAATTTCCAATTCCAATTAATTCAAGCAGTTCGTGTTTTGTTGAGGGTATTTCTCCATCATATTTATCGACAATACTACGCGCGCAATCACGCAAACGAAGTGCTCGGCTATTATAACCCATTCCTTGCCATGCTCGGATGACTTCAGAGTTTGTAGCCGTTGCAAGTCGTTGTATTGTAGGGAATTTCTCCAAAAACAGTGGCAATTTTTCTGCAACTCTTGAGGTCTGTGTTTGCTGGAGCATCACTTCTGAGACGAGGGTTACAAACGGCTCGGGAGTTTCCTTTCGCCAAGGAAACTCCCGTTTATTATCCGCATACCACGTCATCAGCAATTGCCGGAATGTACGTATGTCTTTTTGATTCATTTAGTTCGCTACGACAATCTTCATAGTTTGCGTCTGTTTATCGCGTGAAATCGTGAGTAAATACACACCTGCACTCACACGATTACCTGTAGAATTCATGACATTCCACCGAATGGTATGATTACCTTCCGCATAATTACCCTGACCAAGAGTGGCGACTGTCGCACCTGTAAGATCAGTAATTTCAAGGAGTAGCTCACCTGCACGTTCATTAGTAAATTGAATGTCTGTATAGTGTACTGCCGGCATTGGCGTACATTCGAGCGATGAAACGAGGGAGGGCATTTCTTCCACACCGACAGGTGGCATGGCTTGGATACTTATGCTGTCACTTACATCATAAAAGCTACCGGTGGCTGATTGTCTCAAGGTGGCAGCGCGTATAAAATATGTGTATGTGTTACCGGAAATTACGTTAGTATCCTCATAACTTGTTTGTTTGAGTATAGTTGGATTTAACAATTTGAAAGTTTTGACCAATGCGTCATCACGATAGACAAAATATCCATCTACTTTTTTCTCATTGGCTTGGTCTGAATAATTCCATTCCAATGAAATCGGTCCGCCACCGCCTGCCGGCTTGACCTGTACAATTTTATCCGGTTTTGGTAAAGCCCCGAATTCCATGTTCATTCTGAGGGTAGGATCACCGAGGAGAGATTGGTGGATAAATCGTGTACCGTAGGAATAGCGATAAAGACCATCCGGGTATTGTACTGAAAAATCAATACCATACATGTAATTGGCAGTAACATTGGTATAACTGTTATTTTGAGAAAGAACGGTTGAATATCCGATTGTTTTACCAATTCCCATGTGCTGATAGTAGCTGTGCGGACGCCCGACCCATGAACAAGTAAGCGCTGCGCCGTTTGACGCCAAGACTGAACGCATAATATTATTTTTAGAATCCCAATCACCAAAATAACTACCGAAAAGCATTGTAAATACTGCGTTTACAGGTTTCGTCACAAAATCAGTCGTCGTACCGACACCACCACAACTTGTGTAGCTGCCTCCTCCACATCCATAAGCCCATAACGCATTCGTATCTTTTACTAAATCAAAGTAATTACCTGCTTTCACATTCTCATTGCCAAGTAATGCCGAGAAATTTCTCCATGCAGAATTTGAAAACATATCACCACCATAACTACCAAAATTATCTGCAATTACACCTAAAGTTTTAGGTGAAATACGACCGGTTCTGTATGCGTGATTTTTATCCAAATATCGCCTGTACAAATCGAGCTCCGATGCAAGTAAAGTTGCGTGTTTTGATGAATCCATAAACGCAGGCATGTTATAAAAGTCCACACGACCAATTTGCAGTTCAATAGTAATCGGTGATAAATTTTCATCAAAAGACGTCAAGTCAAATTTACCGTCACCGGGAATATTCTTATTCTCGGCTCTGCTTGCAACTGTAATATTGACCGATTTATCATTCCACACTCCATCGACATCACCGTAATAGCAATCTGCAGGCCACGCGCCTTGATGATCAGGATGTCCGTCAGGATATAAATTTCCTGAATAAGGCACTGCAATTCTCCCCAAAATAAAAACAGACTTGAGATTTGCTTTGTCTTTGTTATACTCTTGCATTATAACAGCTTTGACCGTTTTTACAGCATTACCATCGAACGCCTCCGTGCGGCTGACATACCGGCGGACAACGCTGAATCCCTCTGTTTTAAGGTCATCCATTAATCGGGTGATTTCAGTTGAGAGTGGAGTCGCAATCGCGCTATCAACGAGAAGCAATACTTTGCCTCGCCAGACAGCGGGTGTCACTTCAATTCCAGACATCGCATAACCTACTGCTATATATGAAATTGTATCATTAATGACTTTCTTCTGGAGTACCTGGTATTCATACTCTTTGCCAATTTCTATCTCGGTATCTGCAAATTCAACAGCACCTGAGTCCAAATCAACAATCGGCTGTCCCCAAATTTGAGACTGCGCAGTTCGCCTGTAAACTTGATAATGCTGAGCAAATTTATCGAGAGGCCAGGATATTTTGATAGAAGGGGCAGGAGATTTTTGGGTGGTAATTTTCAACATAACTGCATAATCTTTTGGCGTTTGCGAGTGCATCACACCAAGTGATATCAAGAAAGTACACAGTAATAGAGTAAAGATTTGTTTCATGAGTATTCCTTTCTAAAAGTTGTAATAATTGCGTAGAATTTCATTGGATGCAAAATTACAGAAAATCGAGTAGGTATGCTGCGATTGATGTGGAAATTTTACGCAGACTTTTTATAATTCCAGTGTAGGACAAAATCGCATACTTCAAAAAGCAAACGTATTTTCGGTAATAATAGATTGTAAGAAATTTGAGACTGGTAAAGTGATTATACTCTATGTTCATTTCTGAATGAACGATTATCCGGTAATTCAAAGAAAACACCGAATAAATAGAGGTTTGATAACGGTTTGTTTCATAATTCACATCTAAGAAGATACGCCTCTAGCGGGGTCGAATGTGAGTAGAAGTTTCTTAACCAAAAAAAAATTCGACCCCAGCGGGGTCGAATGTGTGTAGCGAGAATTATCATACAAAAACTTGAATACAAGCATTCATCAGCTTGTGGAAGACTGACTACCGAATTCCAAAACCATAGAACAGCATGATACCACTCGACTTGGATTCATTAAAGGGCATACTCGAATAACGCAGACCCACAAAATCAAAATAAGGTTCGCCAAGCCAGTATTGCAGTTCAACAGTATGCATCGAACCATCTTCCTTGGGTACTATACATCCATAAAAAAATCCGGCTCCGCCTCGAGATATGTTGAGTTGAATATCCTTGTAGGAATATTTTAGGACTACTTTGCTTCCTATATATCCTCCTACAGGAGTTGAAAACACAACAATTGGGTCATAAAACATACCGACCGTGTTATCATTATCAATTTTGTACCGACCGGTTAATCCGAAGATGTCTGCACTTATTTCTGCAGCAAGCTTAGAATTGAACGATCCCAATCCGACAAGAACATCTGAAGCCCATCCAAAACTAAATGTTTTAGCTGCAATGGTTTTAGAACTGTATTTTCCAAAATCTCCACCAAATTCACAGAATATTCCTCCAGTATATCCGGAGAGCTGAGGGTTATTGATTTTTTGAGATTCATACTTCTGAGCATACCCAAAGAACGTAAATTCTTGAGAATATAGAGTAGAAGTACAACTAATGAATGTTGAAAGAATGATGAAAAATGATTTCATCCGCAGGGTGAATAGTATTTGTAAAATTACTTTTGATGTAGAAACAGTATTTTTTATGAGACTCATAAGCCCTCTTCGATAAAAATGAATAATGTACAACAAGCAGCACTTTGCTACTTTTGCGACTGACTTTCGTCGTGGCTACAGGATATAGTTGGGAGCCCATTTATCGATGTTTCTACGTTCTTTATAATCCTTTCTACTTGTGATATGAGTGCTACTCTTCAGACTATCAATACCACTTCAATTCTATATCCGTATTTCAGTTGTGTCGATGTATCTGGTTGTTTTGCAATAGTTATATGTAATTTTCTCTACTCAGTAGTATCATTTAAATTCTATAAGGTCGTACTTAACTTCACGTTAATTTTTCATAACTTAATCATCTAGATCTCATTTCAAACTATCATCTCTCAGCAATAACTACCGATACAAACTTAGTCCCTCCTCATACTTGCTTACCTACGTATGCCTACGTATTTTTGTAATTGAGAGATATATGTTTGACTAATCTTGCCTCTTGTCCCGGGAAAGTATTCGATATGGAACGTAATGAAAAGAAATATTTGGAACATCTCTGTAAGCTGACGGAAGATGCAGAAGCCGCCAAAAAACTTGGTAATTGGTTGGAAGTAGAACGGTTAGCAAATGTCATATTGACGATCACTCCACACCATGAGCTCGACTCTGACACGCATCATGTGGAAAATTTCACAAAAGAATCTTCTCGACAATTAGCCCAAACGCATCGGCTCCTGTCCGAATCTCTCTGGCGTCGCGGTACGTACTCCGAGGCGAATAAAACGGCTGAACGTGCGATTGAATTCGCCCAAAAATCAGGCAATCACACCGAACTTATTCAATGCTTGAGTAATATGGGAACAGTGCTCGAAAAATTAAGAGAATATAAGAACGCACGTAAAATGTATGACCAAGCTTTGATACTCGCCCGCGATCATGGTGACCGGGTAAATATAGCCCGTCTTACCGGGAATATTGGCATACTTCATCTCAGTAATTTTGAATATCAGCAGGCACTTGTGTATTTTCAAGAAGCGCTTGAAATTAATACTGAACTAGATCGAAAAGAAGGAATGGCGAGAAATTTGGGGAATATCGGGATAGTCTATTATTGACGTGCCGAACATTACAAAGCAATCGACTATTATCAGCAAGCACTTGAAATAGAACAGCTTCTCGGCAGAACAGACGGTATCGTGCAGAATCTGAGCAATCTCGGTACGTTGTGTGTAGATATCGCAGACTACTCCCAAGCACTCATCTATCTCCGTGCAGCATTGAAGATTCATGAAGATATGGGGTCACTGTACAAAGGGTATGTGCTAAGCTCTATCTGCTTGACATATATTCGATTACGTGAATTTCCAACCGCTCTTGACTATGGTCAATTAGCACTCGAATCAGCACTCGCAATGAACGATTCATACCTCGAAGCGACGATTCACACCAATATCGCAAATGCCTTTCTTGCTCAAAATGACTACCCACCGGCAGAAATGCATCTGCGCATAGCTCTCAACATCTATGAAAAGATTCAATCCCCTACCGGAATTGCGCTGATTATCGGGAATTTGGGGAATATTCAAGGTTCGCTCGGCAAACACCAGCAAGCGCTCGACCTAATGCTTCGTGCAGTAGAGTTATATAATGACGCCGGAAATTATGCCGGAGCAGCACGCAATCTTGCCAATGCAGGGCTCATCTATGCAGATGAAAACTATGAAGGTTATGACAGATCAAAAGCCGAAGAACTACTAGCAAAAGCTATCGCGCTTGATGAAGATTGTGGCACCAAAGCGCAAAGTATTGAACCTCTGAAAAAGCTGGCAAAGATGTATGAACATGACGGCCGGCTCCGTGAAGCGCTCGATTGCACCAAGAAACTCTATCAGATTGAAGTGGAAATTGAACGAGCAGAAGCGCAAAAGCAAGCACAGCAATTTCATTATGAACGGAAGATTGCAGACTTGGAGCATAGGCGCGAGCTCGACAGGCAGGAAGCCGAGAGCAAACGTTTGGTATTTGAGCATACACTCCGCCTGCAACGTGATGAACTTGAAAAAAGCATCGCACGACTCGTTGAAAAAAACAAATTTCTTTCGTCAATTATCGCGGAAATGCGTGAGGTAGGACGCTTTACGCGTGGCGAAGGGAGCTTAAAAACAGATGAGCTTATCGAAAAAATCCGACGAAATATCGCCTCGATGGAGTCACTCGGCACACTCGAACAGCAAATGAATGATGTTCATAGAGAATTTATCCGCAAGATCCGCGAGCTATTCCCCTCACTAACCACAATGGAAGTAAAAATTGCTGTTCTGCTCAAGATGAATCTCACCTCCCCTAATATCGCCTCGCTTCTCTTTATCTCCCACCGCACCGTCGAAGTACACCGGTCGCACATCCGCAAGAAAATGGGACTAAATGCCACGGACAATATGTATTATGAACTTGGGAAGTTGTGAAGGAAGTGTCCTGATCGAGTACATTACGCATTGTATATCCAATCTCTGTACTCATCGACAAGCTTGCGGCTGATATCCGGCTCAAACTTTTTCAATTCATCAAGCAACAGAGCGTGCCGCTTTTCATCAAGTATAAATCCCGGTTCAATTACACCACGACTTTGTGCGAAGCCAATTCTATACGGTGTAGGAGGATGCGACGAATCGACCCGTGATTCATACAGCATATTTTCCCGCTGAATACGCTCAATTTCATGGTCGGGAATGGTAGTGATATTCGCCTGAAACTGCCCAAACACTTCATCTTCTCGGTGCTGCACCACCGCTTGCTGTACTGAAAGTTCCAGAAAATTATGATACGTCATCTTACGAAATGAAGATACCGTACTCGCATTACCACTCATCGTCATGGCCAGATAATCCGCATAATACTCCGCCTTCTGAGATTCATTAAGCGACAACCAAAAAATGAGATAGCATCCCCCTAAAAATACATGCGAAATACACCACATAGCCATATTAAACGGTACAGAAAATATCATCGCAGAAATTCCGGCATCCGTCGTCAAAATCTCCATAGGATACGTGATATAATACCAACGATTGAGCGCCAACACCGCATACCAATGAAAGTACCCGCGCATGGGGTCACGGTTTACATCATGGGCTAGCTCATGACTGATGAGCTCAACTGTTTCCTGTGCGTCGAATATATATAAAAGCGGATAGCCAAGGGTGAGTTTGCGTTTTCGGTGAATACCCACATAACCCATTGACGCGTTAAAGTTATGATCTATCACGAGATAATCAATTGGTGATGCTCCTAGACGAACTCGTAATTCTTCTACTATGCTCCATAATACCGGAGCATCCGAAAGTGATATAGTTTTCTTTGGAGGTTCATTAAATTGAGGGCGAAATAGATAAATTATCAGACTGCAGATAATAAAGCCAATGACAGCGAAAAAATTGGGGAATTGAAACACCAGCCAAATATCAATCGCTATAAAAGCCAACCACATCATTATTACACCAATTGCGACCGTAGTCGTGACAAATGCCGTCCATCGAAAAACGGGCTTCACATCTTGTATTGTCTTGACATACTCATAAAGGTTTTTACTGAATCGATCGCCAAGTTTCTTGACAAATTTATCATATAATGAATCTTCAAACACGTCGTGATGATGTGCTTTCACATTCCAATTACACGCCTGGCACCAATCGGTAAAGCCCTCGTAGGATGGGTACGGTTGGTTGCAATTCGGGCAGGATTTCAGGGTAGGATTCATTGCTTGTCTAATCATTGATTGAGCAAATTCAATGCTTAATAATCAGCAAGTTACTTTTTTTAACACAAAGGCACGAAGTGGGCACGAAGTTCACTATAGATCCTAGTATTTGTAGTGCGCTTTGTGGATTATCTTTGAGACCTTTGTGCTTAAAAATCAACACGTTACTTTTTTAACACAAAGGCACAAAGTGGACACAAAGGTCACTATAGATGCTAGTATTTGTAGTGGGCTTTGTGGTTACTTTGTACCTTCGTGTTGAAAATTCAATAAGTTCCAATTTACGATTATTCACGTACAAAACAATCTGATGGAAATCAATCCCGCTGAACAGACATCATCTTGAGGTGGAGGAGAATATAGTAAAACTGGGCTTTAGACAAATTTACGTCCAGCTGATCTTTTCCGTCATATAACCAAAGACAATTCAAAAATAATCAACTTAGTTATACCCTTCATTATTCTCACTGATTAAAGGGACAGAAAATTTCCGACCCTACAAGTCATAGTATTGTATACAGTTGTGAAGACAGGCAGTGGTTTTATGAGAATGTCCCTCAATTCAATTGTGTGGATTTTCAGCCTAGTATACTCATCACCATTATGGATCTTTTGGAGTGCGTTTACGTAGATCTATCCATTACTATTTCGCACTTATCTCATATTTGAAACCCAAGCGTGGAATTCTCAACGGTATGTATAAAAAAATTACTCAAGCCATCACCAACGTACATTCATTATAATTCTTCCGGTTCTCTCCAATGCAAATGTTTTTTTAAAATCTTGCGCTTGAGACTCGCGATAGTCGAATCGCATCTCAAGTGTGCCGAATGAACCCACCTCCACTCTTGCAGAACAGTAACCGCCGATAACACCCGGACGAGCAATACCTCCAAGGTACGTTGCCACACTTCCAATCGTAGCTTCACAACAATTATATGGTGTAAATAGTAGAGAGATATCACCTGTATAAGATTCTGAAGTAACAGATAATACCGTTTCTGTCAAGCTATCAGCTCCATCCGACCCTTGCACCCGTAATGACTTCATAGGGTGATTGTCTGTAGCTGAGTAATTGGTCATTAAACCTAAAGCGATGTATTTTCCAAAGCTAATTCGATTGCTAGCTAAAAAAGTGGTAGAAGTAAATATACCCGATGAATCAGTTGTTTGGCTTCCTGATGTAGTTCCTACTTTATACATTATTGATGCATACGATGAAACCCGAATATCATTATGACCGAATAAATGTGTTGCCGTCAAGAACCATTGATTGATTGAATTATGTATGGAAGCTCTTCGAATAGTATCTTTTTTATCTGTCTCGAGAGTTTGAAAATGTCTTGAATAATCTATTGTAAGAGCCGGCAACCCACGAAAACGTAAATCCAAGCTACTATTGACCATACGAATTATTGAATGATTTACTGAATCTTTAAATCCTGCTTCGTCATAGGAGAATGAAGTTTTGAACCGCATCTGTTTGCTGAGAAATTTATGTTCATAAAATACATTTCCATTCAAGACATCCGTTCGCATGCCTGCTACTCCGAATGATCTGAATCCTCCGCCTACATAACGCACTGCAACAGCAAGCTTTGTATCTTCGAGCAATGAGTAGCTTGCCTTTGTCATAAAATTAAAATCAGTGATCGTACTATATTTTTCATCGAATTTAAACATTTCCGGTAGTGATTGTGGAGATGGAATCAATCGGAGCGATGGATAATTTGGTATGTCTTGCAAATACATAAGATTAAATTCAAAGTCACAGATGAGACGTGCGCTGTCGAGGGCAAAATGCCCGGCTGTGCCAAAACCGAAGTTTTTTTGAGGAGATAGAAGAGTATTTGTTCTACTCACTAGAGAATCAGGCTTTTCGATAATCTGTGTAGAGTCTGTATCTTGGTTCACCGTGTCAAATACTTTATACCTCTCAATAATTGGTCTATTCAATATACTTTGCATGAATAAGCTCTCTTCATCATCCTCACCATACATACCTGTAAGTGCTATATAATTTCCATTCTTTCGTCCGTACCCTACTCTTGCTGAGTAGATATTTCTATAGAATTCCATCGATTGAAGGAGTGGATTTTGAAGTAATGTGCTGTCATCCTGTTGTTCAATTTTCTCGGCAAGTGATGGTAATTCGACTTGTCGTTGTACTTTCCCTGCCGATGCTGCAAGATAGATATTTCCTGGATTATATTCGATCATTCCACCATTTATTGTTACATTATTAAACAGGAATGTACCGAATTTTGGGGACACTTTACCGACACCAAATGACGGAAATTGTGAGAGAATTTCTTGTTCAGGAGTCATCACATCAAATTCACGGAGCAATTCTAGATTTTGATCAATTACTCCGGTACGTAATTGCTGAAGAGCGGTAATTTTTTCTGAGAATAGAAGCGAATCCTCAGATGTAAGGATTCGCAAAGAGTCAATGCCGGCAGAATCACGCGCGCGCTCTATTTCGCGAATCTTTTCATCTATGCGTTGAGAGAATACAAGATTGAGACCTTTGTTTGTATTCTGCGAACCGAATGCCCCTCGGGAAATATCTGATTGCTGAAGGTTTTCTTCAGTTGAAAGCAGAAAATTCATTCCTAATGGCACACCAAAAAGCTTGAGAGTCGGTGAGGCTTCGAGCCGATGAGATATTGCTGGTGATACCGATAAATTACCTTTTCGATTGCTACCGGTATATATATAACGAGCTGTACCATTAAACTCTAAGGGTGAGTTTTTTGATGTGTTCATTTCTGAGAGCGAATCTTGATTTATATCTTGAGGAATAGAATCTTGCTCATCAGAAATTGACTCGTTGGTTGGTATCGGAGATGAATTATTTCCGATGGCGGACTCATCCAAAGGTTCAGTCGGATCATGATAAACGAATGTCCATATTTCACTACTACTTATCACCTTTTGATTTTTAGGTTCTGCAGATAAATTTTTATTGATTTTGGCGATGATATGCCATGCATACCGTTTACCGTGATGAAGATTTCTGACGGCAGGATTAGTTTGCCATGAGGTAGAAGTCAAATTTTCTTTAAGAATTACAGGGGGATTCAGACGGAGTGCTTCTTCGGGAGTTTGTCCTTCGAG
Source organism: Ignavibacteria bacterium (assembly GCA_016720145.1). Taxonomy (GTDB): domain Bacteria; phylum Bacteroidota; class Ignavibacteria; order Kapaibacteriales; family UBA961; genus JADJXV01. The sequence goes on from JADJXV010000003.1 coordinate 494,951, forward strand.
GATTTCTACTACAATTAAGTCACAGTACATAGCATTCCCGCCGCTTGCTTTAGCTTGTACAAACCATGTCCAGACAATTTGCGACTCCGCCACATCTTTTCCGTCGTAGGGTCCGACCAAGATTGGTGCAAGTGCCGTAGGATCTTGTGCTAAAAGCGGCGTAATCATCAAACAGACAGTGAGTATTGAAAGGTAGATTCGCAAGTATAGCATAACAATTCACAAGAATCAATTATTTTATTTTACAATGAATTACTTCTGTTTTTCCGAAACCGCAGTACGTCTAATGCTGTATTTTTGACACTCTCATCCGATTTTCTTTTCGTTGCTTTTTTCAAGATCTTATCCACTTCGCTCGATGTAATAAATCGTAATGATTTTAGAGCAATACACTGAATTGGAATCGTTCCATTCTCGTAAAATTTGAGAATCTCAGGTATCGCATTTGTGCTGCCGGAATTTCCAAGTACCGCTAAATACTGATCACTGTCATTGATTTTACTAAGCTTATTTATTATGAGGTTAGTTATTTTTTCGGCTCTACCCGGATTTTGAATCAAGAGATTTCTTGCAATGTTTCCTAAAGCTAATTGTGCTGTTCTCTGTGATTCTGAGTCGATATTCTCATCGTCGAAAGCAAGCCTGGTGATGATTTGTTTGGTTCGGATGGATGGATTATTAATATAGACCATTAGTGGCAAGAGTTGGTCAAGAGCTAAGGGTTCATTTTTTCTCCATTCAATTGCATCGAGTAGATGTTTTTCCCCTATCTTCGTTTCTGACTCCGCCATGATTAATGATATCATCATGAATGCAAATTCCATAACAGAATCATTGTGGATATACTGAGAGAGAAGTGGACAGCTATCTTGCCTGAGATTGAGCAATGCAGCTAGCTTATCACTTAAGGTATCATCCCAACGTATTCCTAGCTGTTGAAGAGAATCTGCTCGATGAAGTATCGTATGTTCATTATCTGCACCAAGAATTCTCTCATATTTCAACCGCTTCATTTTCAATGCAGATACATCGACAACTAATGAATACCAATCAGTATATTCACGACTTCTGACAGGTCGTGAATACTCTGCGCTGTCAGATACCATAGTTGCAGTAAATCTACTAACACTTCCGGCGATTACTTTATTTCCGACAACTGTTTGCTTGCTTTCTTTGGCGCGGAATCGCATTATTGTGCGTTGTATGGTATCTGCTCTGATTTTCCCGGAAAATTGTACGCGAATTATTGCATTATCAAAATCACTGATACTACCCGTTAAGCTAGTATATCCGGTCTTTCTTTTTGTGAGGTCGAGGATCCTTTGTGAAGGAGATGTTCGCCGATATTCAGCCGAATAGCTACCGGTAGGGTCTGTTTCTTGATAATAATAAACTGATTGAGCGTTCTTTGGAAACCCTATCTGGAATAAACCAAGAATATTCCTTATTATTACTATACTTACAGGATGAATTGTACTGTCAAGAGATAGTGACTGTATTATTCCGGAAGATAGTTGCCGTACGAATACAGGTACCGTAACTCCATTTTTAATCTCAGCCAATAATTCTGGGGTAAGCGGTGTATCATCATTCCTAATAGTAAGCTCATTAATTGAAATTTTGACAAAAGATGTATGCAATGAATCTTCATTTCTATTTGAATTGCAAGTATTCTTCCTTTGCAACTCATGTGAATTTTCTGCTTTTGGACAATCATACTTTTCATACCTTTCATCATTGCAGAAGGGTCATGAAGTGCAGATGTAGAGTACTCGAAAGCGTACATCTTCCCTTGATCATTGGAGGCATGTATTGATATTCCGCCATATAAACTAATAATAGCAATGAGTATGAGCAAACTCATTTTCACACCTACATTGCATTTACCTACCATACAAATGCTTGTCTTGTGGGTGATACATTCTCAAAATCACCTGCTATATTGAGTCCTTCCCATGCAAAGAGCTCATGAGTCCAGAATCTCTTCCATTTGAATCTCCAATTGCGGCGATCTGCAAAAGCTTTAATATTACCACTGAGCATATTCAAATTATAGTTACAACGAAAATCTTTTGTAAAAATGAACTCATTATTTCCATACATAATATCTGCATGTGCAGCAAGATTAATGTCACCTTTAAGAAATGTCAACTTGCCTTCGACCCCTGCACGTACAATAAATAGGTTGACTGCGCATTTTGCAAAACCACTGATATCGGCAAACGGAGTAGCGAATGCATCCAAAGAATTTTTATCACTATGGGCAAAATACTTTACTCCTAATGTCCCTTGTATGCCGACTTCTACATCAACAGGGACAACCAGATTAAATGATATAGTTTTTGATTTTTTCCACTCTTTTTTCTTCGTGGCACTATCCAAGAAATCTCGATACGTTTTTTTTCCGGGATTCCAAACTGTCGAACCGAACACATCGACACGCGGCTGCATACTTGCTAGACTATCTTGATGCACAGGTGCATGCACAAAAAGCGACATATCTAAAAGGGGGAAATATTCTCCAAGCACATACGCTTCAGCGGTTGCTTTCGCATCGACATCAAAAAAAGTAGCCGATTTTTTATATACAGCGAGTGCTTGATCATGTGTGAGCTTTGATAATGTGTCGATGGTTTTGTACACCGAACCTGTAAACACAGAATTAGCTTTGAGTAGTAATGAAAATTTATTTCGATCGCCTAGTTCCCATTTTTTTTGTGCAGTATTATAAAATGAAGTGAGCAATAGTGGAGGAATGTCTGTTTTAATTGGTGCCATAGATTGAGCACCAATACTTTGTGGAGACCTTATATCGTTCATTCTTGACTTTGACCTCTGAAGCAACAGTTGCCTTGCTGAATTGACTGCCGAATCTGAAGGCACAATTTCTTGAAAACCTGACTTTGGACTTGTTGATTTTTTACTATTTTCAAACTCCTGAAGTGAGGTTTGGGTAAATGGTTTCACGGCTTTTCCATTCACAAAATTGCTTTTTTCGAATTCTTTGAAAATATCCTCTGTTCTTCGATAAATTCCCTTCGCCGGCATCGATTGTTTTTGTTTCTGAAGCTGTTGTCGATCTATTTCCAGTCCGGATTCAACAGCATCATTCTCATTGCGTTGAGTTTTTCCCCAAAGGTTCATTTTTTTTTCGAGAGCATTGAGTTCATCAAGATACTCTCCTGCTTCTACAGTATCTTTAAGGTATCGACCATCCTCGTCATTTTTTTCTATAATGATTGTATCAGACACCGTAACTTCTTTATCAGGACTGATTTCCTTGAGTGTAAATGGTATAAATGCGATTGCTTTGGATTTATTTCTGACAAGCCAACCTGAACGTTCATCCGTAATTAAATCTACTGATTTTCCTGATTTTTCTGCTTTTATCTGCGCCGGAGTCTTGGATATATTATCTAAAATCATCTTTCTGACTTTTGGCTTGAGATTATCGAGCGGATTCGAACTCGGCTTTTTGGGTTGAGCAGTTGTTGAACTCGTACCAACAACCACACACGCAATGACAAGAAGATATACACATTTACTATTCATATTGATAAGAAATAAAATTCAAGAAATTAAAGATTAACGCATTACTATATATTTAGTTAGAAGTGTTATTTCACTTTATTGTGTCTCTATTCAGAAGTGGTTATTATTTCTGATGGAAGCTCTAAAGGGACAAATTATAACTGTATTGCGCGTACAATTCGCCCCCATCAAAGCACTTTTATATGGATTGGTATATCGTCGAATTGACTAAGCCATTGCTCAATCGTCTATCAACTATCAGATATCAACTATCGATAGAACAATAGCAACCTATTTACAACCCCAAGTCGTTAAGTCAGTCGCGTCTTTTACTCTGCTTAATATATCTTTGACATCGTTCGGTATTTTACTCTTTGCTTTGTCGATCAATCGTTCAGTTGCAGTGTAGTCGCAGCCCTCACAACTATTTGACCATCCAAGATTTACGCCGCCAGTTGATCCTCTTTTGCAATACACGAGAAATGTTTTGTTGGTATGATTAAACAATGCAAACGACGTATTGGTATTCAGCGGGATATCCATTTGATTAACGGATGTTCTCAATTCCCACTCATACGGAATTTTATCTTCTGCTACGTCTTTGCTTACCCAACCGAGGTTTACGCCGGCATCTCTATTTTCCCATTTCAAGTAGCCACCTCCATCAAAACGTATCGCTACTTTTTCGCCTGTTTTTATTGGACCTGTTGCTCCGGGTTGTCTTTTGATCACTATCCACCATTTATTTTTTACAACATTTCCACCTGACCATTCGAGATTGATACCGACTAATCGCTTTCCATATTCAATTCCTTGATTGAGCGAGGTATTAAGAAGGAGGTAATGTTCGTTCCCACCCGTGGCAGGTGCCGTACCATTTCCTTCTTTTTTCAACTGCCAATTAACCTGTGCATTGGCTATATTCAATCCGGCAACTACAATCATTGCCACAAAAACCATCACTTTTTTCATAGATACTCCTCTGATTTGCCTACTCGTTATAGCGCTTTTCGGCTTCCGCGTTTGGGGAGGAATTTATGATTTGTTCCCCGATATAATTTATAGGTATATATATCACTATAAAATTATACGGCAAATGTAAGATGTGACGGTGTGTGTTGCAGGCAAAAACGGTAAAGGTAATAATCATTTTGTGTATTTGCTGAAAATTGTAGTTTTGCACAACAAATACTATTTATTCCTACAAATTCACAACATATTCAAAGGTCATTCATGGGTGATCCTACACAGCCGCTACTTCGGTTTGTAAATCAAGGAGTCTTTCCTTTTATAGGTCGTAAAAAAGAGTCACTTCATATTCAACAGTTTTTATCAAAAATTGGTGATGCTGATTCTATGCAAGTATTGCTGTTACAAGGAGAAGCTGGAATTGGCAAGACTCGTTTATTAGATGAATCCTTGCCCTTGTTCCTAGAAAATGACGTCACGATTATCAGAGCAAAATTTCATAACGGTACTCACTGCTCAAGTATATTGGTGCTTGCAGATGCCCTGCGGCATTCCGATACAGTGCGACGCATCATAAAAGCTGAATCATCATCCTCTCTTGATTTTGTGATTTCATCTCTAATTAAAATTGCAAAAGTGCGACGACTGATAGTAGTTCTCGAAGATATTCACCTTTTGTCTGAACTTGCATTACAAGAATTTGCTCAGATTATATCGGCTTTGTCTGATGAACCGATAGGACTACTCTGTGCTTCGCGCATGCTAAATAGTACGATCAGAGGAGTGATCGAGCCTTATATCGTCGATGAAATTTTATTACGGGGATGGTCTAAAAACGAAGTGTCTGAGTTATGGCATGAGCTCTTAAGCGAAGAATTAATAGATCTTGATTTTCTTGAACAATTTCAAAAAAACACAGATGGTAATCCCCTCATGATACGAATGGCTTTGCATTCAGGAGTGCGCGATAGAATCACCGGGAAAGGTAACTCGAATAATATTGATATGTTGCCGATAAACACTTATAAGATTGAACAGGCAGTAGCACGAAGTAGTCAGATGTTTACCTCAGGACTCACCGCCCATCTAAATGCACGTGAATATGCATCCGCTGAGCAAATAGCAATTGCAGGTGAAATATTTTCAAAAGAAGCTGCTTTGATAATTCTTGATAATAACGATGAAGCATTATCAGAGCTCATCGCAAAGGGAATCATCATACAATCATTGAATCATGCAGAGTCATTGAATTCATTTAAATCTGCATCTCTGCCTTTTATATTTACTCATTCTCTCCTCCACAAACACTTTGCATTGAGTAATAGGTTTGATATAAACAAGTTTTGGAAGATATTGGCTACCAATGCACCTCTGTATTCGTGTCTTCCTTATGAGTATATACCCTCGCACATTCAATGTATAGAGACTGATACTGATATGTTTATCAAGGGATTGAAATCACTTAGTACGTTAATGCGAGATACAGTTCGATCTCACAAAAGTCAATTACATGATGCTATGATTACAGCGTATGATGCTGCGGTAATTATTGCACGTGAACGATTAACCGGAGATGAACTCCTCCAAGTCGAACTCGACAGACTGCATCTTAAAATTTCAATACTCCGGTACAATGGTCTCCATGATACAGAAGAACGGCGGCTGGAACATCGAGAATTATTGAATTCTTATATTCTCAAAACTCAACATCTATCTCAAGAGGAATTTACCTATCATCGCCTCTATGCTCTTGCTTGGCAATTTGCATTTCAAGCGTTTACTTTTTGCAAAGTTGATTTTGGCATCTGGAATGAAATCAAGTCATTAGTCAAGCGCTATAGCTATCTAACATTTCAAATATCAAGTATAGAAGTACTAAGCTGGGCATTGAATTATATGACTTGGATCCGTAGGAGGGTCAATTCATATCAAGACTTTTATGGTGAAATGGATTGGATAGTCGATCATGTCGAATCATTAACAAATACTAAAAATCCGATTCTCAAGAAATATATAGTTTTGAGAATTTATCCATTGCTTCTTGTGTTATGCAGGAACGACGAAGAACTTGCTAAAAATCGCTCGAAATTATCAATCATAGTTGGTCAGGATGTTGATTCTGATAGTAGAGCAAGCACAAAAATTCTGAACTTTCATATTCAGTACAGTTCTGCTGAAACTGCTTTAGAAATCGTTCGCAACTACCAAAAATCACAAATACATACAAGAATTGACTTCGGCACCTATTTTGATTACTTCAACCTGCTCATGGCAGTTAATACACCGATTGATGTAATTAAAGAGTGGCTCGTTAACGTTGCAACTCACTTTCCTGCCAAAGACTATCCCGAGCTTTGGTCAAATTTACTTTGTGCTTCTAACTCTACCTTACTTCTCCGTGGAGAGCAGCAGATGGAGAGCTTTTTCAATGAGATTGCAAAGAGTGTACTATCTCCTTCGAAAGATGCCCAAGGATTACTGATAGCTTGGCTTGTCGGAGGCTGCCATGTAGATGCAATTACAGAAGTGAAATATGTACATAAAGAAATCTTAGAAAGCGGATATGCATATTGGCTCGATGACTCATGTTGGCTGCAAAACGGTGGTGGGTTGCTTGCTTATATTCGTTCACTTGTAGAGAATTCAACTCTTGAAAATGCGTCAGAACTTCAAGAAGGATTGCATTCATTTCTCAATCTTACGACATCCAATTCAAATAGATTTACAGACTTGCTTAGTCTTCTAATTTGGCTCCGCTATGCTGCCCTATCTAGAATTGACAATTATCAGCTACTACTACGACCACAAATACGATCTGCTATTTTTCGAACGATGGATTGGTTGATTGAAAGTAAACGAATCGTTTTCGCGTGTATATTCCCACGATATTTCCCGGAATATTTTGATGAACCTGAAATTCCTCTATGGAGCAAACGAATTACTCACGAACTCGAAGATCAGTATCAACGGCTGCACTATAACGAAACTAATTCTGCGACTCCATTATCTCTGTCTATCGTAGGTAAGGTCAGCTTTCAATACAGTGGGACTGATGAACATCAAACAATCAAAGGTTCTCGTCTGAAGTGTATTTTAGGGTTAATGGCGCTTGATCTCACCCTGACAAAACCTCTGACTCGTCAGGAATTTTTTGATGTCGTCGCAGGTGAAGAGCAAGATGATGAGACAAAGCGCAACACTGTGAAAGTAGCAGTGTATCAGCTCCGTAAGCTTCTTGGGAAAGATAGTATTATACAAGGTAAGCATGCACCGCGGCTGAACCTCGACTACTGCAAAATCGATTATATTGATGTGTGGAAGGCACTCTTAAAAGCAGAAAAAGATGTAGCAAATAATAAGTTATATAATGCACGGAATAAGTTGTTGTATGTCCTACGTACTATGAATGGCAATGTGCTGTTTCCGACGTTATACGAAACGATATTTGAGACCGCGAGAGAAGAGTTCGAGACTAGACTTCGGAGACTCATTCTCAGAGTATGCCGTAGTATTATTCAAGTAGGGGATAGCAGCAGTTGTGAGCTGATACTCCAATTAGCTGACCATCAACTTTCAGGAGATCAGGAAATCAACGATCTATTAGTGGATGTTTTACATGGTCAACATAAATTTACCGAAGCATTTAGAGTGAAATTTGCAGCTACGGCAGCATAGCTTGTCGCCGTAATGTATTGTTTTGAATCTACTTAGCAAACATCACCAAATGTAATCGACTTTTCTATCTATACCTGTAGTGTCAGAAAATTTTCTGCCCTACAATCTTTATACTTATATATCTGCAAGTTACTTTTTTAACACAAAGGCACCAAGTGGGCACGAAGTTCACTATAGATGCCGGATTTGTAGTGCGCTTTGTGACGTATCTTTGCGACGTTTGTGCTTAAAAATCAACACGTTACTTTTTTAACACAAAGGCACAAAGTGGACACAAAGGTCACTATAGATGCTAGTATTTGTAGTGGGCTTTGTGGTTACTTTGTACCTTCGTGTTGAAAAAACAGGTACTTCTCCTCTGAAACTTTACCCCTTCCGCTTCCAGATAAAATACACCGGAATACCGGTTAGGATAATTGCGATACCACGCATTGTCATCTCCGGCTTGAGGAGTAATAAATCGATGATAATCGCTGTAGCAATGAGAATATAGAGCGCAGGTAACACCGGATAACCAAATGCTTTATACGGACGCTCAGCATTCGGCTGTTTTTTACGGAGGATGAAAATACCGGCTATCGTCAGTATATAGAATATCAATACCGCCGTCACTACATAGTCCAATAAATCTCCGTACGTCCCCGACAGACACAAAATCGACGCCCAAACTCCTTGAAATATTAGAGCCGCAGCAGGTACACTATTAACATTCAATTCACCCGTTTTTTTGAAAAATAAACCATCCTTCGCCATCGCAAAATATACGCGAGCACCGCTGAGTATAAGTCCATTATTACACCCAAAAGTCGATACCATGATCAGCACCGCCATGATTTTAGCGCCACCGTCACCGAAAATCACTTCCGCCGCCGCTGCGCCTACTCTATCCGTCGTGGCAAATTGTATCCCACGGCCAACGACGTCCGTCGCAGCTGCATTCCCAACTACAGGTAGTACAAGTAGATATGCGATATTTGCTAAAATATATAATAACGTTACTATTCCCGTTCCGAGTGCTAAACTCAGCGGAATTGTTCGCTTGGGATTGACAACTTCTCCGGCGGTAAACGTGATGTTATTCCATGCGTCACTCGAAAAGAGCGAACCCACCATTGCAGTCCCAATCGCTGCTATAATTGCAAATGTCATCGGAGTGCCCGACGGAATGAGCGCCAAGCTATCCCATTTACTCAAGTCCACTGTCCAGAAATCCGTAAAATTTGCATTCCAGGCAGTAGCATTTGCACCAACGATAATTCCGAGGAGTATGAGTCCGAACAGGGCAATTATTTTTGTAGAAGTAAACACATTCTGTACGATTTTCCCTGCCCGCACGCCTCGGATATTAAGCCATGTGAGGAACGCAATACTAACGATAGCAAGGAGTTGTGCGGCTGAGATTGAAAAGCTACCAAGTTGTACGAGAATATTTTTTTCACTATAGCCAGGTAATAACACGCCCGTATATTTAGCAAATGCCACACCGACAGCGGCAATCGTACCGGTCTGAATCACCATAAACAGCGTCCATCCATAAAGGAATCCAACAAACGGATTATACGCCTCGCGTAAGTAAACATATTGTCCGCCCGCTTTCGGCATCATCCCGGCGAGCTCGCCATAACTCAATGCAGCTATCAGCGTTACGAGTCCTGTTATCGCCCAGACGAGAAGTAACATACCCCCGCCGCCTACACTGCGGGCAATATCTGCACTCACGATAAAAATACCACTGCCAATCATCGAGCCGACAACAATCATCGTCGCGTCGAGCAGCTTGAGGTCACGTTTGAATTCTGGAGAAGACATATCTGTAATGTATTGTAAAATAAAAATTTATGTTGATTGAATTGTGTATGCAATTTACCAGTAAGAATATTTCTTGCGACCACACCTGCAGGACAGGGGCGTATGCAATTCGCCCCTACGAGTGGCGTAAAAATAGACGTAACAGGATGCTGACTTACCACTTACCACTTACCACTAAACGACTATTCCACCGGTGTCTCGATCACTACTTCTACCGTTCGGGTGTACATACGTCCCTCGGGGAGCGAACTGTTGTAAAGTTGTGCTTGTCCTATTCCTTCGACTTTGATATTATTTACTTCGAGCGCTTTTGCAGCAGCGAGCGCGCGAGCGTCGGCGAGCTGCTGATTATAGCCCGCTTCGCCTAAGCGGTCGGAATACCCGGTAATTTTGATACTGGAATTCGGCTGGCAATATTGTTGTATCGTCTTGATAATTGAATGGTTAACGCCGACTATTTCGGATGAACGTATGTCGAAGAGTATCAAACTGAACCTGTCAATTTTTTTGTCTCCTCGGCGCTCACTAC
>JADJXV010000004.1 GCA_016720145.1 Ignavibacteria bacterium
GCAAGCGAACGCTGAATTGTATCATTTCATTGGAATTCGCTGAAATGCTGTCAATACTGAGAAGGAGCGAGGTATCAGCAATAGGAGAGCGAATCGTGAAGAAATTATCGGAGGTATCGGATGCGCCGGGAAGGGCAGTTGGCGGTCCAAAGATCACGGCACCGGTTGTCGCACCGGCGAGTACTCGTTTACCGTCGGTACTAATATCAAGATCGCCGAGAAAGTCGCGGGTTCCGAGGATGGAGAGTGGCGCCAGTGTTTGAGAATCCCACCATCGGGCGTAGGCAGGATTCGTGCGCACGTCGGTCGTGAGGAATTGCGTGCCATCGGGTGAGAAGACGACGTCTTGATAATACCGGGCGCTTCTCAAGCTTCCTCGCCGTGTGCCGGTCGTGACATCCCAAATATCAACTGCTGAAGAATCGCCTCGAAGACTTACGACTGCCATTGATGTACCGTCATTGCTAAATTTAATTCTGGTAATACCATACGGGTGTCCTGTGAAATTTGATATAATTGCGCCGGTCGTCGCATCAATGATGCGTACCGAGGAATTTACTCCGCTTGCATTGGCTGCGGCGAGAAATTTTCCATCGGGTGTCCACTTGATAAATGGAATCGTTGAGCCGCTTGCAGCAGTACCATGAACATTCAAAAGTTTTTCTGTAGCGATATCAAATACATGAATTGTATCGAATTGGCTTACGGCGATCTTCGTGCCGTCCTGACTCACATCGGCATAAAATACATGATTGAAAAAATCAAGCGGATAGCGCCAGTTTTTGGAAATTCCTGCAGACCAATGGGAGAGTTCGGCGCCGGTTGCGGCATCTAAAAGATGAAGCGTATCACCGGAAAGTTCGTTGATTACCCAGACGATGATCCGTGTGCCACCTAACGCAAAATGTGCGATACCGGTAGTGGTAAAATTAGGAACGGCATTGAAAAATACCTGTGTTTTCCAGAGTTCTTGTCCTGTTGAGGAATTATAGAGATGCAGTTCATGGCCATTGGAGGTGAGTGCGCGGGTATCGTCGGGACTAAATTCCACATATCCGCCTCGAATATTATCTGTCGGCTTGAGATGAAGGATACCGGAAGTTTGCGTGGAATTCTTGGTCACCCGCACGAGGCATTGCGCGCTTGTGAGCGAGGGAACAGGATTCCAAGTATAAGACACTCCCGTAATAGTACTCACAATCGGCTTCCAAGAAGTGCCGGCATCGCTTGAAAAATCGAGGGATACGGTATCGCTGAAATTCCCGCCGCCCCAGCGGATGAGAAAGCTCGAACCGGCGGTAAGATTTTCACTGCCATTGGGGGCAAAGAGTCGTAATTGAGCCATAAGCGGCAGGGCAGAGCAGAGGAGCGAAACAGATACCACCATGACCATCAAGAAGGAGAATCGTTTCATAAGCATTTTGGATTGTTGGAAGGAATATTCGCATCGAACAAGTACAAACTTATCGAATATTTAGCTTTCATTCGATTGGTAGTTTGACAATTGTGGTGGAGAAGGGAACTTGGGAATTGTCGATGGGGTTGCCGGCATTTTTTGTGCGGTCAATATACGAGTTGTTGCCAACTGACCGGACGGAAAATCAATTCTAATTCATTACAATTACTCACCAATTTCACTGTTCCAATTTTTTGATCATATCTTCTGCATTTCTGTTTGTCGGGTCTAATTCCAAACTTCTTCGATAATTCTTTATCGCTAGCGGCTTGTCACCTTTGCTCATGTATGCTTCGGCGAGACTGTCAAAAGCATTGTACGACGTAGGATATGCAAGACAATTCATCGAAAAAATATCAATCGCCAGATCATACTTGAGCTGTGATAAATACTCATAACCACTTCTATTGAAAAAATATTCCAGAATGTCGGTGTTGGAGGGTCTGTTGCGATACTTTTGTGTAGCTTCACCGAGTCCGCTTTTCAAAATATCATCAATTATTTCTTGCGAAAATTTCTGATTGGTGACATTGTCGGGTTTTGGAATCGTTGGCTCGTAGTTCTTTTCAAAAATTATCTTGGCAATTTCAGATGTCATCTGATCGACGCCTCTGAAAAATTTATTTGCCATCAAAATCACCGTGGTCTTCTCATCAATAAATCGCATGAAGTCTGCATAAAAAATATTGTTGGTGCCATTATGCCAGACTCGATAAGTGTTTCGTTTAGTTTTAGATACATCCCATCCATACGCATAGATAGCGTCTTGTTGTTCAGTTAGTCTGACGGCAGGATGATACAGTTTTTCCTTTGCTGCCTTCGACAAAATTCTATCACTCATCAGTACCTTATGCCAGATAAACATATCCTCGGTCGTCGAAAGTATTCCGCCATTTCCTAGTAAGTGAAGATAGGGCGCTCTCCCATTCCATTGTTTATCTGTTGGCTTGCCCCATATTGTATTGTTCTTGCCATAGCCAACTGCTATTTGACTCGTGTCAAAGCGCGGTCTGCTGTAGCCGGTTTCCTCCATTTTGGATGGTTTCCAGAGGTTTTCATAGAGGTACTGTTCGTAGGGCTGCCCTGTAACTTTTTCAATAATAAGGGCTAACAAACTATACCCAATATTTGAATACGAAAATTCCGTCCCAATTTTAAACAACAACGGTGATTTCATGACCGTGTCAATAAACGCCTGCGTTTGAATTGGCTCGTAGTCATCTCCTACATTACTTTGCAATCCGGATTGGTGCCGTAATAAGTCGTGAATGGTGATGGTAGATTTGTCGGCCGGAACATTCTGAAAGTAGGAAGTGATGGTATCTGAAGTAGTTAATTTACCTTGCATTTCTAATTTTAAAATGGCAGATGCCGTAAATTGTTTGGTGAGTGAGCCAATATCGAAGATAGTATGTGGAGTGTTTTTTTTGCTTAATTCTACGTTTCGATACCCACACCCTTTCGAAAGTACTTTCTTGCCGTTCAGTTCGACGAGCACGGTGCCGGCAAAACCCGCTTTTTCAACATCAGCAATGTACTTTTCGATTCGTGAGGAAATAGTAGGTGATGTCTTCTGTTGAGCCAATGATATTGTACTCACCGTAAGTATTCCCAACAATAGGGTCAATAGTTTTGAAATCATTATGGATGAGGAGGATGTAAACGTTGGAATTGGAACTTTATTCATGCTGCGTCAACTCACTGTTATGATATTTGAACAAATAGTGAACTGGATTATAAATCACCATTTTCAATTGGAAATTCGGAGGAATTTGACACAAATTTAACTGGAAATTCCAAATCGTAAACTTGGAATTTCAAATAAGTCGACAGTTTTAGCCAATAAATAGCCGGGCAGAAGAAAAGGGTTGTATAGTAGTGGATGTTATTTTCTTTTGTAGCTCATAAGTAGTATCCCGCTATCGAAAGCTGTTGAATTTATGAGAGTAAGATGTTGCCAATTTTCGATCATTCCAAAAGCAGACTCTCCTTTTCCAATTGCAATTGGATTGATATAAAAGTGAAATTCATCAATGAGACCTTCTTGGATAAGCGATGCGACGAATGAACTCCCGCCATAGACGATAAGGTCTTTTCCTTTTTGGCTTTTAAGTGCATTGACCTCGTCTTTGAGGAGACCGGTTGCAATTTCTGCTGTGTCCCAGGGTGTTTGGTTAAGAGTCTTTGTGAATACCATAGTTCGCTTGTTGACAATTCGAGTCGCGAGCTCATACATGGGGTCGTTGGGTTTTGTACTTGTGTCTTGCCAAAATGGAATATAACCTTCCGCTAATTTGCGGCCGATAAGAATAGTATCTGACGAGTCGAGCAAGTCAAGGACAGAGGGTAAGATACCGTCCAAGTCCCAGGTGACCCACCGCTGCTCATCATTGGGTCCGGTTGAGTTGTACCCATCAAGAGTAACCTGCATCTGTAATTTCAATTTTCTCATTGTGTTATGTTAATTAGTTTGAATGATAATTTTCATAGTAGTAGAAGATACTTATTTTTAATATCGCTGGGCTGATGTAGAGAGAAGTTATTTTTTCATTTAATTTTTAAGTGAGGAGCAGGGTACAAATTGTGAAAAATAATAAGTATGTTATTTCTGCTTTTCGTCAATAATTGTCAATAAATATAGCTTTATAAACTCCTTTGGAAAATTTTACAATTGATGTTAATCAACCTGGGAGTGATTTTATGTCAATATTTTTTGTATAATTTTACACACAATTTACTTGTACATGAAGTTGCCCAGCACCCACTTCTCCTCACTCTCAAATTTAGTTAAATTGGTTAAATGCTTCTATCTGAAATAGAGTACAGTAATTTCTTTAGACACAAAATTGTCTGATAAGAATGATGACCAGATTAATAGAAAGGAGCTATAATGTGTGCTGGTATCTTTTCTGTTAAATAATGACTTTTAAGGTAATGTCCAAAATCTCCAACCTTGCCAATGTCTTTTGTAAAATTCCCCAAACTCTTTAAAGTTGTCAGGAACTGGATAATTATTTTGTTTGGCTGCTACCAAATAATCGGTTTCAGTTTTATAATATGTCCAACTGTCTGTTCGTAAGTCCCAAACTATATAATCACCTTTTTCACCATTAAATTCTTTCTGAGTCTCAGCGAATAGGTTGTCATTGTCAAATGTAAAGTTTTTTATTCCTAATTGTTCGCCTTTGGAGTTTTGTAAGTACGTGTCTGAGCCATTTATTTGTCTTACAACTTTGAAATGTCCAACGGGCACTCTTGCACTGTCTCCAAGTCCATGATCCCCAAAATACGTGAACATAAAAATGAAAAGAACTATCGAAATAAAAATTGCACTAAATAACCAAATTCGTAATTTTTTCTTTGAAACCCTACCAAACTTAGTGTCAGGTTTGTAATGTCCAATGAATTTAAAGGCGAAAAGTATCAAAGTCGAGTAAATGCAACTGAGTATTGAGATTTTGATTAGTTCGAATGTGAAGTGAAATAAAGATTCCATTTTGTCTTATACTTATTGGTTTACAGTAGATCTGAGCCTAGCTTTCTTACATATAGAAGAAGTATCCCTCCAATCCTCCTCTCCCACTCACAAAAATACTCAAATAAAAGCATGGTAGTTATGCTACTATTGTAAAAAATAAGTCAGCTCCTTTGTATAGAATTCAAATGATATTTAGGAGGATACCTTTCCATCATTCAAAGAATGCGATGACTCAAGAAACCCGACACTCATCAGGGACTTCACTCTACTCATTCAAATCTCCGCTTATGGATCGCTTGGTATGTTCAATACTCGAGCAAACGTTATATAAGTGTGCTTCTCTCACTGCAACAAAGATTTTTTCCTGCATGCAATCGTCACCGGAATTTCTCAAAGAAATTCCATTCCATAATTCCATCCTACATGAGCACAATTCCTATCAAGATTCTCGCGTTTTCAGGAAGTCTTCGGCGCGATTCGTATAACAAAAAATTAGTACAAGTAGCCGCCGAAGGTGCGCGCAAAATCGGCGCAGAGGTGAATGTAATCGACTTTCGTGATTTCCCTATGCCGTTTTATGACGGTGACTTACCGGCGGGTGAAGATTTCCCTGTGGCAGTATCGGAATTTCGCAGTTTAATGATAGACCACCACGGCTTCCTTATCGCCTCGCCCGAGTACAATATGAGCATGACGGCAATTCTCAAAAACGCCATTGATTGGGCATCGCGCGCCGAACCGGGCGAAGTGCCACAGGCAGCTTTCAGGGGAAAAGTGGCGGCGATCATGACGACCTCGCCCGGATATTTCGGAGGAATCCGCGGACTGAGTCATTTGCGCTTAGTACTTGAAAGTATGGGTACTATCGTGATGCCGGATCAGATTGCGGTGCCCAAGTCGGGCGGCGCCTTTGCAGAGCAGGGTAATTTATCGGACGAACTTCAGCACACGGCGGTCGAAAATTTAGGTGCAAGTGTGGCGCAAATGCTGATGAAATTACATGCGTAATTTGGTTCTAATCTCCTGATTCTACAGACCTGCTTTCCGGCAAAAAGTACGTATATTTGTAAAGTTATTTGACGGTTTTTCTTCAATTTCAATCAGGATTTCAGATGAACACTCATCAATGTGATATTGTGGTAGTTGGTAGCGGCCCGGGTGGATATGTGGCAGCAATTCGTGCGGCGCAACTTGGGTTAAAAGTGATATGTGTAGAACGTGACCGCCTCGGGGGAGTGTGCTTGAATTGGGGTTGTATCCCCAGTAAAGCATTGCTCAAAAATGCTGAATATATGAACTTCCTCAACCATGCCGACGACTATGGATTCAACCTCACCGGTATCGGTTTCGACTTCCCAAAAGTCATCGCACGCAGCCGTGGCGTCGCCGATAAAATGTCAAATGGTATCTCCTTCCTTTTCAAAAAAAACAAAGTCCAATCAGTCAAAGGTAATGGATTCATCAAGTCTAGAAGTAGCGTCGAAGTACGTGATGAAGCCGGCGCAGTGACCGACACCATCGAATGTAAAAACGTCATCATTGCTACTGGCGCACGCTCACGCATGATCCCGGGAATCGATGTCGATCGCGTGAAAGTGCTCACGAGTACCGAGGCAATGCTCCAACAGCAAATGCCTAAGTCTATGATTATTATAGGTTCCGGCGCTATCGGCGTGGAATTCGCCTATTTCTACAACTCATACGGCGCAAAAATTACTATTATCGAAATGATGAAACACATCGTGCCCGTTGAAGATGAAGATGTGTCGAAAGAATTAGAACGTAATTTCAAAAAATCGGGCATGACTATTCTCACCGAAACAAAAGTGCTCTCAGCCAAAGCTCAAGGCGACGGCGCCGAAGTAAAAATTCAAAAGAAAGACGGCACTGAGGAAACACTCACTGCCGACCTCGTACTCTCCGCCATCGGCGTACAGGGAAATATCGAAAATATTGGTCTCGAAGGACTCGGAGTGACCACCGAACGTGGCTGGATAAAAGTAGATAAGTACTTGCGTACTAACGTCGAAGGCGTATATGCAATTGGTGATATTGCCGGCGCTCCATGGCTTGCGCATAAGGCATCGGCAGAGGGAATCGTGGCTGCTGAATTCATCGCCGGACATCACACCGACGGTGTGGATTATTCTAATATTCCCGGATGTACGTATTGTCAGCCGCAAGTGGCGAGCTTGGGTCTCACCGAGGCGAAGGCAAAAGCGGCAGGATACGAACTCAAAATCGGAAAATTCCCGTTCACCGCCAGCGGCAAAGCGCATGGTATCGGTAAGACAGCCGGTTTTGTGAAATTAATCTTTGATGCGAAATACGGGGAGCTGTTAGGCGCGCACATGATAGGTCCGGACGTAACAGAACTCATTGCAGAGCTTGGACTTGCCCGCACTCTCGAAGCAACAGCCCCGACAATATTTAAGACCATCCATGCTCACCCGACACTCTCAGAAGCAGTCATGGAAGCAGCAGCAGGAGCTTGGGGAGAAGCGGTGAATTTCTAAGTAATTAATGGAGAATAGCATGAAAACACTTGTCATTGAACCGGATAGTCAGGCAGATTACCAGCTATTTGTTGGCTTAGCAAAACGCCTGCATGTCAAGTATAGGGAAGAACAAATAGTGGAGAATTCCTCGTTAAAAGACATGAAAGAAAGTGAGTTTTTTTCGCTTTTTGGTTCGCTTGAGGGTATAGATTCAGAAATGTTGATCGACAATATTACATCAGCTCGTACTACTCATGAAACTGATATATCATGGACAATTTAAAGTACTTGCTCGATACAAATATTTGCATTTATTATTTAAATGGTCAATTTGCTTTGAATAGTAAAATAGCTGAAGTTGAATTTGGTAATTGCTTTATATCTGAAATAACTATTCTCGAATTATTCTATGGTATTGCTAATAGTGATTCTGATAAAAAAGAACGTAACTTCCAAAAACTACAGAAATTTGAATCAGCTTTCCAAGACCGAACATGCCAAATCCGTCCGACGTTTGTGCATTATGCAACCCAAAAAGCTAGACTGCGAAAAGCAGGAACTCCAGTCAGCGATTTTGATTTATTGATTGCTTCTTCTGCTCTTACCAATAATTATATATTGGTGACAAGAAATGTGAAGGAAATGCAGCGAATTGAAGGTTTGAATATCGAAAATTGGGTGGATTAAAGTTTCTGCTCCTCACAGCTATACTCAAGGGCTGATGGCTTGCGGACACCCGTTGCCGTCCAGCCCTTTTTTATGGATTAATATGAAAGTAAATGAACAATTCCAACCTCAGTTTCTGGGAACGTGACAGCTACCTCAACCGTGACTTTATAGTCATCGGTGGTGGAATTATAGGGCTTTCTACAGCGATTTCCATTCGTGAGCGCGCGCCGAATGCGTCGATTCTCGTGCTTGAGCGCGGATTATTCCCAAGTGGAGCGAGCACGAAAAATGCAGGGTTTGCATGCTTCGGCAGTCTGACGGAAATTCTTTCTGACTATGAGCGAATTGGAGAAGCTGCTACTCTTGAAGTCATCGAACGCCGCTGGCATGGACTGCATATCTTGCGTAACCGGCTTGGAGATCAAGCGATAGGGTTTGAACAGTATGGCGGTTACGAACTTTTATTCGATGAGCAGGCATCGGCGATTGAACATATTGACCATGTCAATTCACTCCTTCATCCTCTTTTTCAGCGGGACGTATTTTCGGTGAATCCAACAGCTATTGAGCAATTCGGACTCAATGCTGATCTCGTCAATTCAGTCGTTGAGAATCCATTTGAAGGACAGATTCACACCGGAAAAATGATGCAAGCCCTTACGCGCTATGCGTCTGAACGTGGTATCGAAATCAGAACAGGAGCGAAGGTCGTGCATCTTTCAGACACCGGGAGCCGCGTGGAAGTAACCTGCCGGCACGAAGGAGAATCGGTGAATTTTTCGGCTACGCATGTGGCAGTGTGTACAAACGCACTCATTCCCGACCTCCTGCCGGAGCTGAGCATCAAGCCCGGACGCGGGCAAGTGCTTATCACAGCGCCGATTGAGAATCTTCGTATCAAGGGCGCGTTTCACTTTGACGAAGGGTTTTACTATTTCCGTAATGTGGGCGATAGAGTGCTCTTTGGCGGTGGACGGAATCTGGATTTTGAGGGTGAGGAAACGTCGGAATTTGGGTTAACTCCGAATATTCAAGATACATTAGAACAATTATTAACTTCCGTGATTTTGCCCGATACTCCTTTCAATATAGAGCAACGCTGGGCGGGAATCATGGGCTTCAGCACGACCAAAATGCCGGTCGTGACTCGCGTCTCAGAGAGAATCACGGTGGGTTTCGGATGTAATGGAATGGGCGTCGCCCTCGGTAGTGAGATCGGAAGTACAGCAGCAGCAATGTGTTGCGCGTAGAGTATATTAACAGTAGAATTCAGAACAGTATTCTTTCAATTTAATGGATTGGGATCATGAAAAATATTCTCCAATTTCTCGGTCAACAGAAGAAAAAAATCTTCCTCGGACTGCTCGGTGTGTTTGTGATTCTTCAAGTGTTTCGTCCGGAAGCAAACGACGGAAGTGTTTATTCTTCCAATGACATAACAAATGCCGTCGGTGTTCCGCCGGATGTCAAAACTATCCTCGAGACATCCTGCTTCGACTGCCATTCCAATCATACGAACAATCCGGGATACTGGCATATTCAGCCCATAGGATGGTGGCTCAGTGACCACATTACGGAGGCAAAAAAGGAGCTGAATTTCACAGAATTCAACACCTATACCGTGCGCCGGAAGATGAAAAAATTCCGTGAAATCACCGAACAAATCGAAGAAGGTGAAATGCCGCTTGATTCCTACTTATGGATACATTCCGAGGCAAAGCTAAGCAACACGCAGAAGAAAACCCTCCTCGACTGGGCAAAAATGAACGAACAAATTCTAGAGAAGAAATATCCGGATTCGGTGCCTCCGCGCAAGCATTGATGGATGGTGATTGATGAAGAATGGCACGCTGATGACGCTGATTTTGTATGATTTTCGCGGAAATTATACAAAATCAGTACCGTCAGCGTGCCATTATCATTGCTGAATGGATCTACCTGCAAATACGAATACTTACCCGCTCCGAACCCATCACCATCATATACATTCCCGGCGCCCATGAATCTGTTGCGATGTGTATTGTACGATCAACGTTGCCCACCCACAGCGTTTGCCCGAGGATATTGATAATCCGTGCTTCGGTGCTGCTTCCGTCGGTGCGGATTGTCAGAACAGTATTTGCAGGATTGGGGTAAATACTTGCAGTACTTGATGTTCCGATCGGCTCATCTTCCACTGATGTTGACTGCTTGACTATCCAGGACTGCGTCGTTTCATCCTTCGTGAAATAATCATACATCATTTTGCCGGACTTTATTTCACCGGCAGTGCTCAGGTGGAGTCCGTCGCCGCCTATGTCGAGGTCGCAGAGCCATTGGAGTCCGTCGCTACGCTTGACCGATCCGTCTGCCCAGTTGTACGTGCCTTACGTCACGAGCGGAAGGGGAGCCGTCGCGCCTTCATATTCATAACCCGACTCGCCGTTAATTTGTTTTTCAATCAACCACTTAATCGCCCATCCATTGAGATAATCTCGAGGGAAGAGGAGTCCTTTACCGACCGACGCTCCCGCCTCCGGTGATGCATAGCCGCTGTATGCACGAGCGGAAAGATAGCAAATTTTGAGATTCGGGTAGAGCTGTTTCATGGTCACAAGGAGGGTGCGAAATTCATCGGCAAGCATCTGAGGAGCGCGGGGGAATGTGGTGTCGGCTGTTTGGGTATTATCAGTCTCTATCCAAGCAATTTGTACTTGTTTATTGGAAATTGAAGAATCGGTAAGTTGCTTTTCGGCTTGCTTCCAATAGCTGTCTGCTGCACTGTTCATTTTTTGAATTCCTTGCCCACCAATGCAGGTGTTTATGAGCTTGAGCGAAGGATTAATGAGTGAGAAAGAATTCATTTCCTCCATAAATCGCATGAATTCTGTTCGTGGGTTTGATGCGCCTACACCTATCCAAACAATCTTGCCACTTGGAGATGGAGCTCCACTAGCATCTAAAGGTCGAATATTCTGAGATTGTTGAAGTGCTTTATTTTTATGAGCTTGCGGTCGAGTATTTGTGCCATCGGGATACAATCCTCCCATATATCCCTGCCATGACTTGCCTTGTAAGTCGATGAGTGGAATGAGTCCGGTGGAGTCATTGGCGCAGTTTTTCTGAGCAAATATAGATGAAGGAGTCAAGAGTAGGAGGGTAACAAATAGTAGAATCGCTTTCATAAAAATCTCCGTTTTGTATAAAAAATGTTACTGAATTATTTCAAAATGTGAGCCACAGAGCAGGGGATAGTGTGTGAGGTTTAAATGACATGAAGAATTTAATTTCATTTTGAAGATATTGTATTGTCAGTTTTGTGTATAAAAGCCAATTGTTGCAATAGTGTAATATTATTATTAATAATAGACTTGAGTAGAATATTCTCTTGCTCGAATCGCAGAATGATTGCATTCATTATTTCATCACGTTTGGTGAATTGGAGTTCGGGATTTTTCACGAGAAAGAACGCCAGATAATCAATCGAGGCATCATGAATTTCGAATAAGTACACTTCCGGTTTGGCGAAAATATCCGTTTGGGCGGCGAGAATTTCATAGAGAATCTGTTGCGTGCGACGGTTATCGGCAGATAATTCTACTGAAACTTTAATACTTACTCGGCAGAGTGCATCCGGAAGGGAGTAATTAACGACTGTAGCTTGTGAGAGTACATTATTGGGTAAAACGACTAAATTCCCGTCTAAGCGTCGTATAACTGCAGTTCGCCAACTGATATCTTCCACATACCCTTCGGCCGGTTCGACGAATTTAGCATCGGAGATTTTGATATAATTACCGACGCGTATTTGACCTGCGATGGTGATATAAACGCCGGCAAAAATATTTGAAAGTGTATCCTGCAAGGCAAGTGCGAGTGCGAGTCCTCCGATTCCCATAGCGGCGATAATGGCCGCGATATTCACACCAAATGAGTTGAGAATCATGATGATTCCGATGAAATAGATGCCGAATTGGGTAATCTTTCGGATGAGTGTGGTGGCGGGAGCGTGTTCGGTAATCTCTCCACGCACTTGAATAATTTGTACCATCAGCCGTGCGAGAGTTTGGCTGAGTATGAGAATAAATCCTGCCCATAAACAAGGCTCGACAAACGGGATGAGCTTGGGAGCAAGTGTGACGGAACGCAAGGCGAGATCGAGACCGAAGAGTACGCTCACGTATAAAATCGGCTTCCGTATAACCGGTATAAATGTAGCAGCATTTCTCCATTTAAAACGAGTCGTCACTCGCCTGAGCCACCACCCTGCAAGTGAACGTAGTAGAAGCCCGATAAAGATAGAACTCACTACAATACCAATAGGAAAGAAGTATTCACCCAAGGAATTTAAGAGGGTATTCATGGAAATATAAGTAATTGTGTTGATTGATTGACTAATACTAAAGCTATGCACTATTACAAAAATAAGCACAAAAAAAGCGATGGATTTTCATCCATCGCTTTTTTATTGATAAGCTGGATATATTACTCAGCTTCAGTAACAGGAGTTTCTTCATCATTGGCTGTAGATTCCGCACCGGCAACTTCTGCGACTTCTGCATCTGCAACTTCTGCAACATCAACAGGAACATCTGTAGAGGCAGCTTCTGCGACCGGTGCTTCTGCTACTTCCGTCGTTATTTCTGCTGCAACCGGAGCTGCAACATTAACTTCAGAGGTAGCTTCTGACGCCGCTTCGGATGCTTCATTTGCTGCTGCAAATGCATTCGCAAGAGCTGAAGGTGCATTGTCATTTTCAATGGAGAAAGCTGCTTCGATTGGCATAGAGCCGACGTCTTGGCGTTGACCGGAGTATTTTACAGAATTAGGAACAGGATGGACGGCATTGTATGCTTCGATTACTTCCTGACCTTTTTCGCGGAGAGCTTCAACAGCTGAAAGAACGATTTTCTTCGATTCTTTATCGAATTCAACCACTCTAAGCGGCAATAAATCACCGACATGGAAAAATTCAGCTATATTTCTGACTGGAGCGAAGGACAATTGAGAAACAGGTACGAAACCATCGACTCCTTCAGGTAGCTCGACAATCACTCCTTTTTCGATAATACGTTCGATCTTACCTTCTGTCTCTGCGCTTACTTGGAATCTCGTTGCGAAGAATTCCCATGGATTGTCAGTAATTTGTTTGTGACCAAGGGCAATACGACGATTATCAGCATCGATACTGAGTACAATCACTTTCAAATTATCACCCTTTTTGGTGAATTCGCCCGGATGGCGGATTTTCTTAGTCCACGAGAGGTCAGAGATGTGTACAAGTCCGTCCACGCCAGGCTCGAGCTCGACGAACAAACCGAAGTTGGTAAGATTACGCACGATACCGTCATGAACAGAATTAACAGGATATTTCACGAGAAGATCTTGCCATGGGTCTGGGTCAAGCTGCTTCATACCGAGAGCGAGCTTTTTGTCGTTTTTGTCGATGCTGAGCACCATTGCTTCGACGATTTGACCCATTGATACGACTTGTGATGGGTGCTTAATGTGCTGTGTCCACGACATTTCACTGATGTGGATAAGACCTTCGACACCTTTTTCGATTTCGATAAATGCACCGTAATCGGTGAGGCTGACCACTTTACCGTGGACGCGAGCTTTTGGTTCGTATTTCTCGCCGATAGTTTCCCATGGATGTGATGTAAGCTGTTTCATACCTAATGAGATACGACGTTTGTCACTGTCGAAGTCGAGAACAACCACTTTGACCACATTATCGAGAGATACGATTTCGGATGGATGGCTAACTCTACCCCATGAAAGATCGGTAATGTGTACCAATCCATCGACGCCGCCCAAGTCCACAAAAATACCGAAGTCGGAAATTGTTTTGACCGTACCTTCGAGAATAAGACCTTTTTCGAGTGTATCGAGGATCTTACCGCGTTGCTCAGCGATTTGCTCTTCGAGAAGTACTTTATGACTTACGACTACATTTTCATTCGGATGGTTGATTTTCACGACACGTACATCGATTACTTTGGTCACCCATGCATCAAAGTCACGGACAGGGCGCATGTCGATCTGCGATCCTGGTAAAAATGCTTCAATCCCAAGTAAATCAACGACCATGCCGCCTTTAATACGACGGAGGATACGAACAGGAACGATAGCTTGCGTGTTGTGCAAGTTCATGATATCATCCCATGTTTTCATAAAGTCAGCACGGCGGCGTGAAAGGACAAGCTTTCCGGTACTGTCTTCGATTGTTTCTACGAATACGTCGATTTCTTCACCTATTTCAAGCACAGATGCAGAAATAAACTCAGCTCTTGGAACGACACCTAATGATTTGAAACCTATATCAACAAAAATTGAATCTTTGGTCATCGATACCACTTTACCACGAATTAACTCATCTTGTTTGATGTTGGTAAGTGTTTTTTCATAGAGCGATGCGAACGAACTATCGTCCATAAATGGTAGGTCAACATTGCCTTCGGCAATATCAAGTACCGACATTCTTTTACGGGCAGGTGGGGCAGGAGCAGGAGCTACAGCAGCTGGAGCGGGTGCTTGCTCTGCTGTGGCAATTGCTTCGGCTACTTCCGGTAGCGTTTGGTCAATCGTATCTGACATAAAAAATCCTTAGTTATTAAAAACGGCGGCTATAATACTTCTTCTTGGCAGAGTCGCAATGCTTCGAACATGTATTAAGCGGCGTTTTTGGTTGAGATATGTGGAACAAACTTGTATTTTTGCGACTGCTTTCTAAGAGAGAACTGCAAATTTACGGTTTTTAGCCCACAAAGCCAAGAATTTTACACTCAGATTCTATTTTGGTTTCAGTTTTAAATTTTGTGTTTGGTTATATATAATTACACATTAATTTTATAAACATAATACTTACACATTGCTATCGAGAGGCATCTATTATGACTACACTCTACGCTTCATTCAATGGGAAAATTCGTCAATTAACAATTTCTGAGCTGTTCATGTTGCGTAATCAACCGGAATTTTCAGAGACAATCATTTGGGCAGATTTGGATTCACCTTCTGAAGAGGAAGAAGAAACACTACTTGTGAATTTTTTTCTGTTTCACCATCTTGCTGTAGAAGATTGTCAGCGAGAGAGAATTTCCCCCCACATCGGAGACCATTATCCTAAAGTAGAGGATTATCAAGATTGTTTGTTTGTGATTTTTAATCCTGTCGATCGCCCAATCGAAGAAAATGAAGTACTCGATGATGATTCTACTTTTTGTGTTCATTTCCCGACTCGCCAGATGAATGCGTTTTTGGGTAGTAATTTTTTGGTAACACATCATTATGAATCTTCAACTGCGATTGATTACGTCCGAGAACTTTGCATTAAAAATCCACAAACACTTCAACGTGGTCCGGACTTTCTTTTCCACATCATTGTGGATAAGATTGTGGATAACTATACACCGGTTATTGAGTATTTCGATGAACAGCTTGATGAGATTGAAGTTAGTATATTTCAGAATTTCCAATCCGTTACACTACCAAAAATTCTAAGTCTGAAAAAAGGCATCATTCGTTTGCGAAAGATTACAACCTATCAACGTGAAATCCTCAATCGCCTATCGAGAGGTGAGTTTGCCCTCATTTCAAATGAAGAAATGGTCTATTATCGCAATGTTTATGATCATTTGGTGCGTATATCAGACCTAGTCGAGTCCTACCGTGAGAATGTCGCCGGATTGCTCGAGGCGTATCTGTCAGTGAATTCCAATCGAATGAATCAAGTGATGAAAGTACTCACCGTGATATCGACTATATTCCTCCCACTAACATTTATATGTAGTATTTACGGTATGAATTTCAAATTCATGCCGGAGCTCGAATGGAAGTATGGCTATCTTATGGTGTGGGGATTTATCGGACTCATCGGCGGATATATGCTCCACGTTTTTCATAAAAAGGGATGGCTTGAGTGAAGCAAAGGTGAATTGATTCCCGGAAGTTTTCTGGTTTTTTTGTTTCCGTTCGGTATATTCCAACAGCGAAGCGGAGGATTCCCATGGTCGGCCACATTAAATGAAAGAGCCCGCGAGCATAAGTTCGAGGGCTTTTTCGTATTGTCGAATTTGGAGTACAAGTGGAAAGCATAATTAGTGTACATCAGCGATTAACAATAAAGTTCTTGCTCGTTCTGCCCTTCGCTGTTTTGATGACTGCCATATACATCCCCGGAGCTAAGCCGGAAGTGCTTACTCTTGATAGTTTTTCAGACGAACCGACGGTAGTTTCAGACAATTGCACACCCATTTGCGAGTAAATGGTGACTGTCGCGGCGCTGCCCATACCATCAACCTGCAGATCAATATAGTCAGAATTAGGGTTTGGATAGATAGAATGGATACGCGGGGCGAAGTCATTGCCGGTAAATCGGGCTGTTCCGGAGGTGTCGCTTTTGACGATAATGACATTAGAGGTTGAATCATCAAGATAAATAGTGCTACTGTAATCATAAGTCAAGACTATTGTGTCACGTATAATTGTGTCAACTATACGGTAAACTATCAGACTGTCGGTATAAATCCAAATTGGATCTACTACGCCGTGCCCATCACTCGTTGATGTATCATTTGGTCTTCGAACAGCATCCGTTTTCAACCAATCGGTAATAAAAACTGTGTCGCCGGAAGTGGTTACTACTGCTTCATTTGGAATATAAAGCGAACATTTTTGGACTGTATCACTCGTGGATTGTATCGTAGGAGTGTCTCCTTTTTAGCAAAATTTTCAATTTTTTCCGTAGCACCTTGATTCACAAGTGGTATACTTTCATCTTGTATGGAGCTTGTACTATTGATACAGCTTGTTGTAAGCGGACACACATTTTCAATTCTTGCATGAAAATTACTCCCTACTTTTGCGACAAACCCATCTCTAAGTTGTATTTCATCGCCAGCCAAATACGTAAGGGTGCCGCTTTCTACGACCACATTTCCTTGCGAACTCGTCAAGTTCGGATGTACATTTCGTCCGGCAATTATCTTAGAAGATGCTTTGAAATTTGCATTTTCTGAGGCAGTTCTTACTCCATAGTAGGTGTGGCTTTGTTGATAGAGCGTTGTCGGGCAGCCGACCAAGCCGGTCTTTATCGCAATCCAGTACATCATTGTCGCTGAAACGCGAATAGCATAATTCATAAGTTCGTCGCCTGCGTAGTTGACAATAAAAGGAGTATTAGTGAACGTCCCATTTTGCCATCCATAAGTAGATGTCCCGGTTGTACTTAAAAGAGAATACCGTGCACTCACTAACATACTGCTGCCATTAGGTAAGTCGTCATTTCCCGCAAAATCGTTTGTTCCGAAATGATTTGCAAGTTGGTTCATTGTATAAAACATATACCGCAATGCATCTTCGTCGGGCATGGAAAAAACCTCAAGTAAAAGACCACCTTGCGTTGCCGCTGTTATTGCCGTCCAGTTCTGAGCGAGAAAAGATGTTTGTGGCTTAGTGCAGTCACCAAGGTCGATAAAATCATTCCTTCCCATTGCGGTTTCGTAAGTATCACCATCACCAATTGGGCAGACGTGGGTATCTCTATGAGTATGTGCCGGAACACTGCCATCAGTTAGTAAATGTAGTAAATGTCCCAATACATGAAACCCGAGAAGTCTGGAACGTTGAGAATTAAAATCTTCAGGTTGTGAGAATGTAGTCTTACTAGCTGAGAGTAAGTCAATATAATAATAAGCGGTTATAGTAGAATTTCTGTTTGCAATCAGGTCACACAAACTATTATAGGATACATCTATAAAATTAGCTTTGTTGTATTTACCTTTGGATACTGTATATCGATAATCACCATCAAGATTAATTCCTGTTCCATTAGAAAATGGTCGAGGTAGCCCTGCGAGGCGGTCACCACCAAAATAAAATCTTCGAGCTTTTTCCCACGCATTGGGATTACTAGTTGTTATTCCTCCGGTGAAATCTGTCCACGCATCATCACCATTATCTGCACTCCAAAAATGAGAAATCGTGGTATATCCGCCACTAAATCTCCATATAGGATCGTAAACATCTTCTCGCCACACACCTACAGGAATACCGAGCTCTAACTCCCATGGTCGTGGAACATCCCCGGGTCCCCAATACGGTTGATTCGTTCCATAAAAATCTATGCCTGCATAATGTCTTAGCACAGGTATCGCTCCAACTTGTTTTTCAAGATAGCGATATGCTTCCTGCACAATATATTGATGTACCCATGGTTCATGGGCAAAGCAAGGTATGGAGGACAACCATACTATAAAAACTAAGAATATTTTTTTCATAAATTTCTAAATATTTAATTATTCAAATAGTTAATTGTTGATTTTGCTGTAGCTGCTGTGAATTGAGCAGCTACAGAATTCTGAGAATTAAATCACCACGACACCTTGAAGGCATCGTAGGTAAGCACAAAATCTAAACCTATCCAATTTTTATCCTGACGTTTAGGAAACTCTCCCTCATATTTTTGAGCATATCCTGCAGACATTCGTAAAGCTGTTGATTCGCCGGTGTCTATCTTCCAACCAACCATCGCCTGCCATACCATCATAGAGCTGGAACTAGTCAATCGGAAGTTATACGTATTATAGATTAGTAGGGACAGCCGCTTCTCCTTAAATGGTGTGATAATTATTCCTTCTGATAGTGTTCTTCCGTCATTGCTGAAGGGTATAAAGAATAATATAATCGCAAGGGAAGCCCTAACATCTAATCCATATCCTACTTCAAGCTCAACTAGTTCGTTCAGTTTAGCCGAAAGACCAATTCTCCCGCCATTAAACAATCAAAGCCCGACAAACGGTTGAATTGAAAGGGTCGTTCGATTGGTATCTATCCGCGCTGAGTCTTGCGAGTACACATCACGTACCATCATCAAGCAGCAAAGAATTATCAAGATATGCTTCATACATTATTTTGTGTTTATTTGTAGTTGCAGCGAAGTCATTTTGGATCGTAGCTCGGTATTTTCTTTTTTCATTTCAATAATATACAGCGTCAGTTCCTCCACTTTTTGGAGTAATTTCACCTGCATGTCACCCACACTTGAGCCTCCGTTTTCGCTAATTTGTTTAGCACTTGGAATATTCGGTAAGTGGTGATTTGATTTAATATGTGATTCGACATCCTCAAGAGGCATGAGTTTATACGAGTCATCAAATACAAAGTCTGCCCAATAATCAGCCGTCGTGGTCACAAATAATTCTTGAACGACAGCTTTTCCTTTGACGACAAGCTTTGCATCCCATACGTGTGGATTCTCCGTGGAAACCATCGATCCATTCACAGATTTCTGCCATTTCATGAGCCCGAATATACCTGCACTATTTAGATTAGCGGCATCGCGTTGGCCGATATGAACTTGACCACCTGCAAATACTTCGAAGGAGGTTTTGGACTCTACTCCAGCCGAAATCAGCGGACTTTCCCACCAATATTCATAAGAGGTCGGAGCCTGCTCAATGCGCAATGCTACCGGAGCAACGCCGGCTCGATCAGGATTGCGAAGTATAGATAATGTACCCTTGGGTCCATTTAAATTTAGCTTATGGCTCGACATCGTACCTCCAAGCTTTGTTAAATGATTACCAACTCCGACTGAACCTCCATACGATTCCATCACCATCATAGTCCCTTCGCTCCCGAGTGGACCACCTCCGGGGATGCCACCTGCGGAAAAACGCAACTGACTCCCATAGGTAATTGCAGGATTGCCTGGGAAATTAACCCCATAGTTGTCAATATGATAATAGTTGTCAAAATTATTTTTAGGATTGAAAGATACTGTACCAGGCATACGGATATTGGTACCTTCATCCAATCCACCCGTCGATATCGTGCCGCGCACATCGAGTAGTGAATTTGAATAGGGTAATAATGTCTTAATCCCTACTCTTTTATCGACAATGCGCATCACTTCTATTTGCTGCTGAGCATCTCCGTACGTTGAGGAACCACTGCAATAAAATGCAAGCCCACCACGGTATGTTCCTTCAGTTTGTGTAAGAATAGGGTCACCATTATCTACATTAATAGATTTAATAGATGCGACCTGCCATTTATTTGGAACAAATTGATTTGTTCCGATAGTTGGTCGGTAGTCGCTATTTGACCAAAATTGAATCTCGGATTGACCGAATTTATTACCGTCTATACCTGTGAGAGCATCACCGAGATTGTGCTGCGTTTGCAAGCGTAGAATCGCAGGATAGTGTGTGCCGAGAACATTGCCAATTGGGGTAATTTCTTGCAATGAATGTACATGGAGCATTGTTTGAGGGTAGAGAATTCCTACTCCTGCACGACCAAGTGGATAAGCGATATCGATAATTGCCGGTGCGGGATTGGGATTAGGCTGACTATTGACCCAATCCTGAAGCTGAGCATTTGATGGAATAACACAAATAGCGAGTAAAATTGCACCGGCTATTGATATTCGAGTAAAATAACCAAGTGTAATGATAGCTTGTGGAAAAGTGATACAGCGTTGCATATAATAAACTCCATTAGAAAAATATGAAGGATAAGCCGAGCAAACCCAAGAAGTTATTTATGGTTTGTCCGGTGAAATTACGGTGAATAATGCAATTCTTCTCAATGGTATTCTCATTGAAAATGTGGTAATGTTTAGGCTCCGACTCGCGACGTGAGAAACCATAGCGCACGGAATCGAGAGTATGATGGTAGTTTTTTTGATTGCACCTATGGAGATGTGAGTAAAGTAGTTGAGTATATGTTGGAAGCTATAAATGATGAAACGTTTTTTTGGGTAGATTGCACTTTCTCTAACTCTTGCAGGATGAGGGACATCCTGCTAGGGCTTTTTAGGGTATTTACTTAATGATAATGAGCTTTTGGGTCTGTACGAATGTACCTGTTCGTAATGTGTAGTAATAAACCCCGCTTGGGAGCTCTGACGTTCCGAAGCTTACTTCATACGATCCTTGAGGATGGTCTGAGTTATCTACTAACGTTGTTATTTGTTGACCAAATCCGTCTGACACAGTCAACTGAGTAAATCCTGGCTGCGCTATAGAGTATTGCATGATAGTTTGACCAGAAGATGGGTTGGGTATGGCAGTGACAGAGGAATTGGTTGGGCTTGTATTTTTACTACTATTAGACCCAATAATCTTGTTTTGACTATGACCCTTCTGTTCTGTATCAAAAGACCTTGCGCGATAATCGTTGCTCGTACAGTAGCTCTTCAAGTCGGCACCTGATACAGGCGGAATTGGAACATATACAGGAGGTAGCCCAATTTCTAAAGTAATGTCATCACCTATTTCTACATCGGGATCTATATTAATAATGGGGGCAATAAATCTGATCTTTGCTCCATTTGTAGTCTTAATATTCTTTTTAATTACAATCTTACCCCAAGCATAGAAAGTTTGGTCATTCGAATATGTTGTTGGAGAATTTACCTCTATCATAACTGGGTAATTATCACCATTAGCCACTGTGGGCTGTGACGTTGGTATTGGGTTCACAGGGTAAGTAAGAATCTGTACCGTTTGATTCACTTTGCCATACTTATTTGGCTTAAAAACATAATGTATTGTGAACTTGATATGATACCAATAATCATTAAAAAAATAAGTTCGATTTGTACTATTTGGATTTACAAGATTGACAATATTATACATCCAGTGTGTAACGCTGCCAATATAATTTATGGGGTATAAAGGGGTTGAGTACCATTCTCGAGAGCTTGAATTTTTATCTTGTCTGATGGAAGAAAATTGAGTTCCATTTAGTTCAATGCCATCGCCTGACCATGTTGGGGTATTACGATATAACTCATTTACTTCGAGAGATACTGATACACTCGTTTTTTCTACATCAATTTCAGCAGAAGGATTAAATGCATACTTTATGGATTCTGGGTCAATCCAAAACTGTAAATTTTCTCGTTCCCCTAAACCAGAATATTCCGTATCAGGATTTTTATGATAGACCCTAACTATGGGAGTTTTAAGTAGTGCAAATAGCCCCAATGCTTCATTGTAAATGGGGTAATTTTTATCCGGTACAAAGTTAGGAGTGGAAGTGTTTTCAGTGTGTTTGCTGCCGGGAGTTGCAATTGTCGCACTCGTAGCTCCGGTTTTTGTTTCATCGGTAATTGTTCCACTGAGTGCCATTTCGGCTTCGATAAATTGAATTGATGGTACAGACTTTTTTTCAGGAGTAATTCCACCGATTATTAGATCGGCTGCTTGAGCAAAAAGTGTCAAACCATGATCTTTGATATTTCCTACAATAGGAATATCGTTCATTATCAACCCAGTCGGTCCATTAAGCCATTTATCACCAGCTTTCGCGCCTGCTTTTAGGATGTTTCCTATCAAGTCCAAAGCGGTTTTATTACTTGCATCGGTTTGGTTTTGCTTGTGGTTGTTGATTAGTTTGTCGATGTTTAAGTACGTAAGAACTCCACCTCTAATCTGATCTAAATTGTCCAAAGTTATCGATGTAAGAAAATCTCTTTTATTATTAAGCAATGGGCTGTTGCCAGAGTCATCTAAGTCAACGATTGTGCCAATAAGTCTACCACCAAGTGATGCAGTCGAAGTATTTTGTATCCAAAATTCTAAATCAAGCTCTGATTGAAAATGACAAACACACGGGTCATAGCCTACAGTAAAATCAGTTGAAAAGAATTGCCCTGCAGTTGTTGCGTCTGAGCTGCTGGAAATTTCGTTCGTACTTGTTTGTTCGTCCAACGGTTTTGATAATTCACCATAATGGCTAAATAATGCAGAAGCGTTTCGACCTTGACCTTTACGCATTACTAGCTTCGTTATCATCTTATCATTTGCACCTATATCTGCAAATGCTGCGAATACACGTATCTTGCTAATATATTTATTATACAATATTATAAGAGGTCCAATCCTGGTGTCATTTTGTGCAAGATGATCACTTTCATTTGCTAAGAATCCATTGTTTTTGTACAATAGCTCCCATCCGTCAGCAGGATAATAATCTAATTTATCAACTGAGCGGTCAGTTACCGAATAGCTTGAAAAGTTAAGATGGGAAAGATAGGGATATTCAGTCATAAATGGGTTGGTTAGTGGAAATGGGTCTGTATAACTTGAGCCCGTTGTATATCCACCGCCTGGTAGTAAATGATAGACAATCCAGGGAGAAGTCATCCAGTTAAATTGATTTGTCATCCAGGGTCTTTCATTATTTTCAGCTTTATTATTTGTCGGATCGGTGCTGATAATATCGTTGCAGCACGACGGTATTGGCTCTCCTGTTTGATAATCACGAATACAATCATTTTGAGCTTGTATATTCGATGGGATTATAATAAGAAATAGTGTAGATAAGTAGGTCAGTCGGGTGATTTTCATAATATTCTTACTCCTCTAAATTTACGTTCTGGTCGCACAGGAATATGCCCAGAACTATCAACAATATTAACACGATAATGAATCAATAAAGAATCATTATTCTTGCCATGAATGTACGAGATTCCGCTCGGGCGCATACAGTCATTATTTCCAGAATATGCAAATTCATCTTCTTTGTACGAATTGGTATGTCCACCAATCTGCCAGCATATACACCCTTTCTTAGGAAAATCAAGAATTGCATAAACTGTTCTATCTGGCTGTGTAAAATAGTATGGGTCTATAGTTATGGTCAGTGTATCATTAGGAGAGTCATCATGTACTCCTTTAAACCGTCCACCTCTTGGTGAGTCGAATCTATGGATAAGGGTTCCGGGGTCATCGACTATAGGGACAGTATAAAGCAATCGTACAACAGTGTCGATACCATCATCACTTGGGAAACATGTTGTATCGGGTTTCTTACGTACAATAAGTCGTATTGGGATTTGCTCCCCACGTGGAAAATTTCCACGTATAACATCTCGTGTGGTAATCGTTTGAGAGCCAATAGTCCATTCGTATGAATCAGCATTGCGAACTTTGGCTTCAAAAAGGACAGAAGAATTCAGAACAGTATCGCAGTCATATTTCACCCAAAAAGGATGATCACTTCCAGATAAGTCAGCAATAGTAAATGCAGCCGTAATTGGTGCTTTCCCCACACAAGGGTCAATCGGTAGCGGCTTGACTACCTCCTCAGGGCACCCTACCAGGATCACCGCTCCCACCAAAAGTAAAGTCAAAACATAGTTCTTTTTCATAATTTTATTCCTCATCGATAGGAAGAGAGGCGTTGATGGCATCAACACGTCGACGTAGAGATTTGTTTTCATCTTCAATTTTTATAAGATGGAGCGTGAGCTCTTCTACTTTTCGTAAAAGTACTGCTTGCATTTCCTGCAAATCAATACCGTTTTTCGACACTTCTGCCTCTGCCGGTACATCAGGTAAGTGACCATTCTCATCAATATATTCTCTTACTTCACTTAGTGGCATTAAGCGGTAACCCGGGCTAAACACATTGTCAGCCCAATGATTTACTGTAACTCGTACTAGTTTTGCAACGACTGCTCCGTTGACGGAAAGCAGCGATGGATAGACTGTTTGGTCTAGATTTCCTGCGGTAGCTGTATAATCCCATTGTAGTGTACCTACATTTACATCACCACTTTCGGAAATTTGCAAGCGATGCACGTTATTTGTCTTGAAAATTAAAGACGTATTGTTTTTTGTCCCGATAAAGTCGTCTTCGCCGATATCGTTCCCTGTCAATGACCAGCCAGATGGCTCTGTAGCGGCTATCAGCTCACCACTTGCATTGGCATAGACAGCTCGTGATCCTGTACCGGCAAGAGTACCAATAGTGATTTTATTGTCATTGGCAACAGAAAGTGCTGTCGTCCAAGTGATTGCCGCATCCTGCTGCATACCGGAGGCAGTACCGACTTTAAGGGAAATTGTACCATCACTCAAGGATATTGCTGCAGGCTTTCCACCGGGTGCTACACCATCAGAAATACGTTTCCAAGCACCATCATAATATGCATTGTGGGTCACAATACTATTTGAGTTATCTGCATACGTTCCGAATCTACTACCAATCTGAAACTTCGCTTTAACGACATCAATGCCAATCCCGACATTACCATTGTCTTTGACTACAAAACGTGTAAAGGGTGTACCATACAACTCACCGCTATTGGCGACCCGGAGGGCATTCTTTGTCGCACTCGACTCGCTAAGACCACGAATGAATACGCGACTGTCGGCGTCGGCTGTAGCGCCTAATCCTATAGTTGCCTGATCGCCGTTATTTTCGACATTGTTATTAGTATTACCAATGGTAATTCCCTTGACTGCGCCGCTTGGTTCGCTGAGGTTGACAACGCTACCTGCTAGCCCCTTGCCGCTATTGGTCAAATACATCAAGTTGTGGTCTTCTTTAAACATCACTCCCATAGCAGCAGAAAGGTGGGATGCCGTAGGGTCGATTTCCAATATATGAGGCGGAACATCCCAAAATCGCCGTATCACCAATTGCGGAGCGCCTCCAACAATCTCGTTATTCGTGTTTTGATTATATCCCATGTAATAGTCATTGGCTCCAACATGAAACGTCATTTTCTCATAAATCTGGAGCATTTCCTTCGGCTTTGTCGTGCCAATCCCTACCATACCATCGACTATGCGCATTACTTCCCGATTGGTTTCCATCGGTAGCGATGCGCTTTTCGACAGACTACAGAAAAATGCGAGTCCTCCGCGTAAGTCTATCTCTGCCGGATCATTAGGTTGATAAAGTGGATTTGGCAAGCCGGGATCTATTCCCAGTCCATTGGTTATACCAAGAATTTTCCCCACACACCAACCGCCTGCCCCATAATTTTGTGTACTGCCGGAGAAAAATTCAATGCCTGCCTGGCCAAAATAATTCACGTTTGAATTATCACCGAAATTTTGAGACTGAGTTTGTAGGCGAAGAAAAGCCGGCTGATAAACTGTATTGGTCGATACACCAAAATTTTCAGAATGAAGATGAAGCATACGCATTGGCAGGAAAGTAGTGCTGGCAGGAGGAGGAGCAAAAAGACCAATACCGGCTAAGCCGTTATGAAGCTCTGTCGGAGGAAATGAATTTGGTACAAATCCCCATTGAGCGTTGGTTTGCATAGTAGTGAAAGTCGAGAGTATGACCGTGAGAAATACACCAATGTATCCTAGTCGTCCTAAGGAATATAGGGTAGAATTACATTGCGAGCGGAATTTATACAAAAAAATGGAATGTGGATGTACATAAGAACGTAACATGATAACTCCAATAAAATATATTGAATAGTGCCATCAAGCTGCAGTGATTTATAGCTTGAAGGTGTGCTGCTATGAAAAATAGAAGTATGCTATACTTCTGAGTACAGAAGTAGTCGGATATGTAATGGAGCAGGAAGATCTCTTTAGAAAACTTATGAGATCAGATTGAATTGAGTATTGAAGTAGATTTGAGGGCACCTCGTACGATTGTGAAAAATGATGATAGTTGTATGAAAAACAAACAAATACGTAATCGATACTCTAAATTTAGATACCAATATATTTGGTATGGAATCACGTGTTTCTAAGCAGAGTGGTGAAAAGGTTCGGAAAAGTTGCACTATTGTAAAAAAAATTGAATTTATCGAATACGATATATTCTTCTAAACAATTAAAAGGAATTTCTCCTTAAAATATTTTGTTCGTTTTATTATTATAAAAGGACTGGAACATGTAATATAAGCTATGAGAAGCCTATTGCTAGAGGGAATATGGTATTTTAACCAGCAGAGGTGGAGGGGGAGAAGAAGTATAATCTGAATATTTACGCGACCACAAATCTCAACAATTCAGTCCACTTGGTGAGAAGTAAGACTCTGTAGCCAAGAATTGCACCGGCACCAATCATAGTTGCACCGGCAAAGCGATGGATGCGGATCGTAAGAGAAGGGGAGAAACGCTCGCGGTAATGAAGTACAACGCGAAGTAACCCGTAGAGCCAGCCAAAATTACCGAGACCGAATCCAATGGAATAGACGACGCTGCCGAGGACAGTAGTCTCGATAAGGGAAGAATGCTGGACGAGCATGGAGGTGTAGGTGAGCGAAGGTAAGAATGTTGGGTTGGCAATGTTGGCAAGAGCTATTCCCACTCCCAAAAAGAAAGGTCCGTTTTTCTTGAGACGTGTCGTGAAGGCAATGAGAGAGTTGGGGTTACGAGCAGAGGTAGATTCTTGTGTGAGGGTTGTAGTGCGGAACTGCATAAATCCATAGATTATCATTGCCGCGATACAGAAAAGCTGAAAGAAAAACATGATAATAGGGTGATTGACAAAAAGTGCCTGAAGTGTACCAAAAAACATTGTCGCTGTGAGCATTGCGAGCAAACTATAGACGAAATCCAAAAACGATGCTCCAAAGCTGATGAGTGCTCCGCTGCGCTGGTCGCCACGAAGACCGGATTTGAGAATAGTGACTCCAACCGGACCGGGCGCGATTGCAAGAATGAATCCCACCGCAACACCGACAAGTAATGTAACTATCATTTTGAAAAAGAGTTGAGTTTAAAAAGTACGCTGATATCGGCTATAAACTGTCAGCGAAAAACTTCACTGTGTAAAGAATTACACACATTTTACACTACCAACATACAAAAAGGATACTTGATGACCAAACTCTTCAATTAATATTACAGTAGTGTTCGTATTGAAAAGAAAGAAAAAGAAAGAAAAACAATGTTTTTTCACTTTTTTCTTGGTGCAGCGGAAAAAACTTGGTAAAATTGAATTACAGATTACGTTCAATTCAATTTATAATGGAGAATACTCGATGAAAAGACTCTTTCTATGTGCTGTAATGGCGATGTCAGTTTCGATGGAAATGTTTGCAGAAGATATTGATCAATTAGGAGTTGGAGTGTTTGTAGCAGGAAAAGCAGGCACAAATATAGGTACACAATTGCGAACTTCAGAGTCCGGATTTAATATAAACCCATTATCAGATTTTGGAATCACCAGCTATATTCCCTTATCATGGAGAAAAAATTATGGTGTAATAGCTGAAGTGGGAATGTCAAGCTATTCATTTAGTGAGAAACCAATCACGAATGCGACTGATGATAACACAATCATTCGTAAGTTCAACTATCTGACCATCGCTCCTAGCTTTAATGCATATTTTCTAACATTTGGGTTTGCCATTGGCTTACCGATGGGTGTATCAAAAAAAACTGCATCAGGGACAGATTTAGGCACAATCGAAAATGATTCAACTTTTATTTCACCCGGTGTGACAGGACTTGTAACGCGTGATTTAAAAGATAATACTCAAATGATTTTAGAAATTCGTTTAGGTACTATGATTCCTGTTTTGAAGTCAACTACCGGTCGTCTCAACGTATTTGCAAATTTAGGATATATGATTTCCGGAATGTATAAAGATGAATATTATGCAAAGTTTGCATCACTTTCGCAATACAATCCTAGCACGTTGTCTTTTTCAGTAGGAGTGAATTACGTTTTCAACCTCACACAGCCCGAAGCAGATGAATAAACGTTTCGTGCTTACTATTCCAACCAATAAATACTATATTTTTTGAGAGAATTCAATGTGGAAATCATACATTTGATTAATGGTTCGATATTCATAATAAATACTATTTTTGTGTAACTACTGTCGGCTAACAATTATAATTTAGGAGAAATTATATGACTTTGATACGCTTTATGCAGGGTAGGATTCAAAGAATATTTCTGATAGGAATATTGCTGAGTCTTGGGAGCTATATGATGAAGGCAGACGAGAATTTAGAGATTACTAAAGAGTTTAACTTAATTACCTCAGCAAATGCAGCAGGGTATTTCAAGCCTTTTTTTACATCAATTGGTGAAAGTTTTAACAGCAACACCTATACAGTTGCTCGATTTGTAAAGAATTGGCAAATAGGGTTAGATATATCTGTTTGTGGAATGTTTATACCTGAGTCACAATTAACATTTGATGCTGCTCTTCCGGAGCAATACGGCACGACCGGTATTACACAGACTTCAGAATTACGTGGTGCTACCGAAACTCGCAATCGAAGTGGAATGGTAGTACAGCCTACAATTTATGGCGGAATTTCCACCCCAACTTTTAGCGCTGCTCAGCGCTCTAGAGGTCCGCTAGAAGGAGCCAAAGACTTGAAGCAGCCCGGCTCTGTTACCTACCTCGAAGGCAACAATATTAGTTTTATGTCCGGCTTACCTTCAATACAGTTAAGTGTAGGGTTTCCAAGTCAAACTCGTTTACGTTTACGTTTTTTACCTATACCAATTTCAGGCAACTCAGCAACGTACTTTGGTATGATGGTTAGTCAGCAATTCAATCAATGGGTAGGTTTATTTGCCAATGATTCGCTCGCCGGCATTGCGCTAAATGTGGGCTATCATTCGCTTAGTCGTACAAAAGGAATTTCTATAAGTTCTTTTGCAGTAGGATTGCATGCCAGTAAAACATGGTATTCAGGACTCAGCGTTTATGGTGGAATTCAATATGAAGGTATGAGCGGATCGTTGAATTTTGTCCGTGAACAAGACAATAGCACGACTGGTACTATTAACGATAGTCCATTCGATGAAATCCGATTGCAGAAAGACTTAAATGTGAATGTAGAATCATTCACAAGTATTCGAATCGGAACCGGAGTATCATTTAAAGTAGGTGCTATTGAGCTGCATGCTGATACAGCTTATGCTTCACAGCCTGTGTTATCGGCAGGAATAACTTTCTGGTTCTTATCCAACGATACACTTGTAAAACCAACGACACAAGTTACTAGCCCTACAGATACTACCACACAACCTGAAGGAGTAAAGCCATGAAAAGATTAAATACAACTTCAGCCATAATTATTATTGTGGCAGCATTTATTCTACCGACGATGTTCTCGGGTTGCTATACTGATACAATTGACTCATTCAGTACATTTACCGTCCAATTACCGTTACATTTTACCAGCCAATGGCGTGATAAAGCGGCACCGGATTCAAGTTTGGACTCTACTAACTTGAATAATTATACCGAATACCGTGATAACAAAGATAAAATTCAACGTACTATTTTTTATCAATTTGCATATTGGATTGATTCTCTTCGAGTTGAACCCGGCGATCCTCCAATCGATCAGGTTGAGTTTGATACTATACGTTATTATTTATTCTTTAAGCATGATCCATTGCGTATAAAATACTTACTCGGTGAATTTAGGAATGTGAAAGTGAAGGATTACTTCCGTATTCCACACGTTATCCAAGTCTCGGATGCCGTTTCTAAAGTACTCGAAACTGCAGCCAAGGCAGAAAACAGACAGGAATTCTATACAACTGCTGAATACAGCCGAGCAGTTGGTCAGCCTGTCGGTACTAAACGCAAATTCCCTTATATTGACAGTAGATTTGACTTGGTAATTAGGGTAGAACTAAAATTATAAATATCTTGTAAACGCTTAAACGAAAACGTGTTCGGTAAATAGTTTTTGGAATATATTATTCGAAATCCAAGATCTGCTGTTGGAATTAAAAGATATGTTTTGTAGATGTGGATAATATTATGGTGTAATTATATAAGTAGCTGGAGTACCATAATTTAGTGTATTATTTCCGGATAGTATTATGACAGATATGTTGCAAAATTTTCGTCCATTTTTAATTTAATCCA
The DNA here is from genome assembly GCA_016720145.1 of Ignavibacteria bacterium. Lineage (GTDB taxonomy): Bacteria > Bacteroidota > Ignavibacteria > Kapaibacteriales > UBA961 > JADJXV01. Next base: position 30,711 of record JADJXV010000004.1, read on the forward strand.
CACTCTTGTCATTTACAGTTAGTGTGAGTTAAATTTTAACATCAGACAGCCTGAATGAAAATTGATATTATTTGGGCTGTTAATTTTACGCAGATATTTTTTAAATTTTAATTACAAGGAAAACATAATGAAAAGGTTAGTTTTACTTTTTGCAATTGCAATATTCAGCTTAAGTAATGTAGAAGCTCAAAATACATTTCCAATGGGAATTGGACCCTTCGTAGCAGTCAAAGCATGTATTAATACAGCTTCAATTATGAATGGTACCAAGACAGGGATGACGATCAACGGAATGCCTGATTTAGGAGCAACATTCTATTTACCATTTTCTGCTCAATCTACAGTAGGTGCTACTTTAGATTTAGGATATTCAACTTATTCCATTAAATCGAAACCTGAGTCAGGGGCAAATGATGATAATACCTTTGTTTCGAGTGGCAATTATTTTTCCATTGCACCGAATATTAATTTCAGTGGTTTTATGCTTGGGATGAATGTCGGTATTCCTGTGGGAACTTCAGTCAGTAATTTATCGGGAACACTGGAGGCTACATCGAGTACAACCGATGGTATGGCAACGATAATTGATTTTCGTTTAGGTGGAATGATTCCACTAATGCACGATGCAACCGGAAGACTTAATTTTATAGTAATGGGTGGGTATATGGTGACAGGAATGGATAGTGATGATACATCTGAGTTTAATCCTAAAGCAGCATCACTTATGATAGGTTTTAATTATTTATTCTCTATCAAATAGTTTATTTGTAGAAAGTTTATTCGTTTTAATCTAATAGAGCAATTCCAGAATTGGAATTGCTCTATTTTGTTTTGAGTCAATTAGTTGTCGATTCTATCTACAAGTAAATTTCGTTGTCTCAGTATTTCAAACATCAGTACACCACCCGCTACCGAAGCATTGAGTGATTCGATTTTACCGGCCATCGGTATCATCACTAATTGATCGCAAAGTTTACGGATAGAAGCTCGCATTCCTTCTCCTTCGCTTCCTATCACAAGTACAATAGGTATAGAACCCAAATTCTGCTCCGTATATGATGTTTTCGCCGATAAATCTGTTCCAATAATCGTAAACCCCGCTGCTTTGCAATCTTTTAACGCAATAGAAAGTTCGCTCACCTTACTGACCGGTATATGTTCCAAAGCTCCAGCCGATGATTTGACGGCAACCGGCGTCACGGGCGAGGAATGTCCACTTGGCAGAATAATTCCTGAGAATCCCGCACATTCGGCACTCCGAGCGAGCGCGCCGAGATTATGTGGGTCTGTAATACCATCGAGAGCGAGCAAAAGGGGAGTGTCGTTTTCATCGTATGCGTTTGTAATTAATTCTTGTAATTCTAGAGTAACTCCTTGTGTACAAAGAGCAATGACGCCTTGAGCTGCGCCTTTGCCGGCTCGTAATTCGCGTTCTAAATCACCGAATTTTGCGCGGTCAGCAGTCGAACATATAACACCTGCCTTTCGGGCATTTTGGCGGATCTCTTCAATTGCAGTACCTTCAGCTCCATAAGCGATAAAGATTTTCTCAATGGAACGTCCGGCGGAAAGTGCTTCTAAGATGCCATTTCTACCATAAATATAGGCAGAGTTCCCTGTCGTTTGTTTCGTGATTTCGTTACTATTCATCATGTATTTATTCATAGAAAAGGCGTATTTTTGTCGTTCAATTTATGTCGCAAAATTACAAAAATACTATGACTCGCCTCGAAACATTCCCGAATCCAAAGCCCGATCGACCGTTCGTCATCACCCATGTGAATCCTGAGTTTACGTCTGTTTGTCCCATTACAGGACTGCCGGATTTTGCTGTCGTCAGCGTTCAGTATATACATGCAGATGTTTGCTTGGAGCTCAAGTCACTTAAATACTATTTTCTTGAATTTCGTAATAAAGGTATATTCTACGAAGCAGTTACGAATCAAATACTGGATGATCTCATCGATGCTTGCCACCCGATGGAGATGAAAATAACTACCGAATGGGGAGCGCGAGGTGGAATGACATCCGTCGTCGAAGCTGAATATTCACGATCTTGACAGGTAACAATGAAAGCTACAATTGCCAAAGATTTTCATTGGGAGATGGGTCATCGCTTACCGTATCATGACGGTGGCTGTCAGAATATTCATGGGCACTCCTATACGATGCGTGTCGAAGTATCCGGCGAAATAGACACACGCGGCATGGTTATTGACTATTTCGATCTCAAGGCAGCCGTTATGCCGATAGTTGACAAATTAGATCATTCATTTTTGTGTTCTGATTCAGACAGTGCATTAGTTGAATTTTTTAATAATAATCCGATGAAAGTGAATGTAGTATCCTTTCACTCAACGGCAGAAAACATTGCTTTAATGATACTTACGGAAATTACGCCTATTATAAGGGAATTCCCAAATGTCGAGACTCTCAGCGTGAGATTGCATGAGACGACGCGAACTTTCGCCGAAGTGTCTGTGAATCTTCGAAAGGTATAATTGCCTGAGATGCTGAATAGATAGTTCTTTCTTTTATTTTTCAATTGCTTATGTCTGTACGTGTACGTTTTGCTCCTTCTCCTACCGGTTTTTTACATGTTGGTGGTCTCCGTACTGCCCTCTACAATTATTTATTCGCTCGTCATAATGGCGGTAAGTGTATTCTACGTATAGAGGATACGGACCAGACCCGATATGTCGAGTCGGCTGAAACTGCACTCATCGAAGCATGCCGTTGGGCGGGATTTGAGTTCGACGAAAGCCCTGAAAAGGGCGGCGAATTTGGACCGTACCGACAGTCTGAGCGTACCGATACGTACAAGAAATATTCAAAAATTCTTCTTGAAAACGGTTCTGCATATTATGCTTTTGACACCTCCGAAGATCTGGACAAAATGCGCGAACGTCAGCAAAAATCCGGTCTTGCACCAAAGTACGATCGTTCGATTATGCGTAATCAATATACACTTGGTGAGGATGAAACAGCTCGCCTCATTGCCACAGACGAGCCACGCGTTGTACGACTGAAAGTGCCCATCACCGGTGATATTCGATTTTCGGATATAGTTCGTGGTGAAGTAGTGTTTGCCGCACGAGATATTGACGATCAAATTCTCCTCAAATCCGACGGCTATCCTACATATCACTTGGCGAATGTCGTTGATGACCATTTAATGGAGATTTCGCATGTCATACGTGCAGAAGAATGGCTGCCATCGACACCGAAGCATGTACTGCTGTATCAAGCATTTGGGTGGGAATCTCCCAAATTTGCTCATGTGCCGCTTTTGCTCAATCCTGATAAAACGAAGATGTCGAAGCGTCATGGAGATGTCTTTGTTGATGATTTTAAAAATAAAGGATTTTTCCCTGAAGCACTGGTGAACTTCGTTGCTCTTTGCGGGTGGAATCCATCCTCAGAACGTGAAATATATTCGATGAATGAATTAATCGAACATTTCGCGCTTGAAAAAGTGAATAAGGCGGGAGCAATTTTTGATTACAAAAAGCTAGAATGGATGAATTCTCAGTATTTGAGAAGTTATGAGCCAATAGAATTAGCGCCTGAATTATTAAAAATATTAGATAGTTACGCATATCCAAAGGTCGGGGTCGAATATGCAGCGCAGGTCATTGGCTTGCTCAGAGAACGTATTAATTTTCTGCACGACATCCCCACTTTTGGTGATTATATGTTCACCCGACCTCTTGCATTTGATGATGAGTATAAAAGCAAACATTGGAAACCTGAAACGAAAGCGAATATTACTCCTTTACTCGAGATTTTCACGTCATTACAAGAGTTTTCTCATCAGGCTTTGCATGATGTGGTGCAAGAGTATGTCGCTTCGAAGCAAATGGCTTTAAAGCTTATTATTCATCCTCTTAGATTAATGATTACCGGTAAGCAAGTTGGAGCCGGTATGTTTGAAACAATGTCCATTCTTGGTCGTGAAGAAGTACTTGCACGAATGAAGTCATTCTTGGAGAATAATCCGTAATGCAGAAATTCTCTACTACATGCTTTGCTGTTATTGCGATTTTTGCGAGCTGTTCGACACCAGACCCGGCAAAGAAAGCAGCTTGTATGAACGAGCGTAACCGTGAATCAATCATTCGTTGGGGTGATTTTAATCCCAAAACTGGAGCCACAAAAGCGTATCAATTTACAGGTACGGCAATTCGAGCAAAATACTTGCGCGAAAATTCTACATCAGATGCAATACTCCGTCAAGAGCAGCCAATGACGACGGAAAACTTCTGCAAATACTTATCCCTTACGTTGCGTACGTTTGACACAATTCAAACTCTTCATGCGCCGGGTGCAGATCAGGCAAGGTTTATAGAATATACGAATTCTATTACGAATACTTCGGCTCGGGCAATTTGGAATCCAATCTATCAAACGTATGGTAGTAAAGAATTTAGAGCGGTTTATGATTCGCTGATGACGATTATTCCCAATGATGAACGGTGGTAAAATACATCATATTTTTCCTCACTTTCGATAATTATGGCAACTATACCGAAAATATTATTAGTAGATGACAATCCGGATTTCTGCGGCACTCTTGCAGATATTATTCATGCACTTGGCTGGCAGACTGATATAATTAATGTACCCGAAGATGCACTTGCATTTCTAGAATCTCACCATGCTAGTATCTCATTATTACTTTTAGATATTGAGTTTACGACATCACAGCAAATGTCGGGGATGGATGTACTTGCTATTGCCCGCCGAACGTATCCTGCTTTACCGGTAATTATGATTTCCGGCAAAGGTACGATCGAAAATGCAGTAAAAGCTACCAAACTCGGAGCTGTTAATTTTATAGAGAAGAGTGTATTAAGTGCTGAAAAATTAAAAGAAGTGCTCACGAGTACATTGCTGAGAATTACAGCTCAGCACGATAATTCAGAAATGATGCGCATTATAGAAGGCCAGGGAATTACGGGTAAAAGCAAGGCCATGATGGCTGTCGCGGATAAAATTATGCGTTATGGTCGTACTGATTTGAATGTACTCATCACCGGTGAAACCGGTAGTGGTAAGAAGCTAGTGGCGCAGGCATTACATGCCGCGAGCCGCAGGAATAAGTATTCGCTCGTGACGGTAGATATTCCGAATATTCCACGGGAATTATTCCAAAGTGAACTTTTTGGACATGTGAAGGGAGCTTTTTCAGGAGCATTGGAAAATAAAAAAGGGATGTTTCATCAAGCAAACAAAGGGACTCTATTTTTAGATGAAATTGGTGACTTACCGTCAGATTTACAAGCTAATCTATTACTCCCGATTGAGGAAAGAATTATCCGCAAAGTGGGAAGTGTGGAACCGGAAGCTGTTGATTTACGATTAGTTTCAGCTACGGACAAGGATTTAATTGCTGCGATGAAAGAAGGAAAATTTCGTGAACAGCTCTATCACCGTCTGCGTGAGTGTGAGATCCACCTTCCACCACTTCGCGAGCGACGAGAAGATATACCATTTATAATTGAAAAATACGTTCAGAAGCATAATAGTACTATGCAAGAGAATAAAGTAATTTCAACATCCGCAATCGATTACCTTCAAGAGCGTGAATGGGCAGGGAATGTGCGTGAGCTTGTGAGTACAATCCGACTAGCGTTACAAACCACACAGGCAGACCATATTGAAGTAGTTGACCTTCATAGGACAATGTCTCCAAATTCTTATCAAGAAAATGCAGTGGGGCAATTCAATTTTTCCACAGACCGATCACTTCGTGATGACATAGCACGAGCAGATCAAATGAAAATTGAAGCAACACTCGAGCGGTGCAAGGGTAATGTAAGCAAGGCAGCAGCTATTTTGAGTATTAGCCGTGAAACACTTCATAATAAAATAAGGCGGTATGGTATTAATACCCATGACTTTAGAGCGAAATAACAGTATAAAAATAGAGAAAGAAGTATGAAAAAGAATGTGATGTATTTGTATGGTTTTGTCTTTGCTGTTGTGATTATTTCTTGTTCACATTCAAAACCCAATCCCATACCTCGCGATGTAAGTAAAGCCAGAATTACTATGACTCGCACAGCATGCTATGGTAAGTGTCCTATCTATACGGTAACTATATATGGAACAGGAGTTGTTGAATTCGAAGGATTCGCTAATACGAAGTTACTTGGCAAACATGAAGCGCAGATTCCGGTTGATTCTGTTCGTTCATTGATAGCAGAAATTGAAAAACATGAATATTATGCCCTCAATGACAGCTATGAAACTTATCAAATGACAGATTTAGCATCGGTTATTACTGAAGTTACCATAGATGATAGATTTAAAAAGATTAATCACTATAAAGGTGATCTCACCACTCCGCAGCACCTCTCCTCCATCGAAGTCCGCATCGACGAAATAGCTACCACTCATAGGTGGCTTGAATAATAATATACTCTTCATACGTATAGTTTTAGTGAAAATATTGTCGTAGATAAAAAATCGTTTGGTTATTTCAAATTTTACATGCAATATTGCACAACTCTGTGGTACTGAGCTCTGGATTTATCTTGTTATATAAAGTGTTGGGCGCTATAAACAGGTATATACTGCATAACACTTCACCTCATATCCCACGGGTATTCATTTAAATTATAATTCTGTTTTTTATATTTCTAACGTAATTTTATATAGGAGTTTTCTATGAAAAGAATTTCCTTTTTAGCAGCAAAGAGCTTGGCTCTTGTTGCGATGGTTATGGCTATTAGCGCAATCACGATGAGCGCGCAAACGCCGGTGAAACGAGTTTTAATCGAAGAAGCGACAGGATCTTGGTGTGGGCACTGTCCGAGAGGTGCTGTGATGCTTGTCAAAACTATTGAACAGTACAAGGGAAAAGTGATCGGTGTTGCAGTACATAATGGTGACGCAATGACGATACCTGAGGAAGCGGCATACAGCACTGCGTTTATAGGCGGCTTTCCGATGATGACGGTCAGCCGAACAAAATTTGGCTCAGCTGTTGGTATGAGCGATCAAGCGATTGCTTCTCCTGTTGCACAAGAATTGAATAAGGCGGCGAAGGTAGGCGTGACACTCGAGAACGTAGTTTTCAACCCAAGTACTCGTATTGTTACCCTCGATGTTAAAGCAGATTTCGTATCGTCCGTTACCGGTGATATTCGATTTAACCTTTATATTGTGGAGGATAGTGTAAAAGGTACAGGAAGCGGTTATGATCAGTCGAATTATATGTCGAAAAATAGTAATGTAGCACCTGATCCAAATAGTCCTTGGTATAATTATCCAACAGTTATTCCTAATTTCCAGCATCGTCACGTACTCCGTGCCATGCTTGGTGGTACATGGGGGCACATCCGGTGTGATTCCTAATTCTGTTCAAAGTGGTGATAGTTATACAAAAAGCTATTCCTATAAAGTACCGTCAACTTTTAAAAATGACAGAGTTAGTTTAATTGGATTAGTTCAAATGTATGGAGCAACTACAGATAATCGTCAGATATTAAATGCAGTTGAGCAGGGACTTCTTGAAACCAAGCTTCCAAGTTTGATCGTAAATGGTAGTATTTCTACTCCTTACATCAAAGCAACTACCGGAACGAAAATCTCTAAAAAAGTTACCTTTACCAATCCTAACGATAAAGATGTAGATGTAAATATTGCTATCAATATTGATAGCAGTAATTATCCGGATGCTTGGAATGTAACTGTCGAACCGGAAACTGCAACTATTCCTGCCAATGGCTCGGTAGAAGCAACCATCACTATGACGCCGGATGATGAAATGGAATCTGCAAAGGTGGTAGTAAATGCTACTCCGATTGTAACAGACGCAATTGGAATTCCCGGTTCAGCGACGGCATTTGCACTCTCCGATAAAGTGAAGTATGCCGTTATATATGGATTTAATCCTTTTGTAAAGGTGTATAGTGATGCACTGTTGAATATAATGACTGACAATATTGGCTCGCAAGCGAAAATATTTACATATCCAGCAGATAAAGAATTTTATGAAGGGTTTATTGACCAGTTTAATGCTGTAGTTATAAGTATCTCCGGAGGATTCCTCGCTGATGCAGGTAATAATACGGTTTCGCTCACCTATGAAAAAGGTTTTGGTATAGGTGCCGACCCTGCTGTAAATCCTGATTATCCAAATATTGCCAAATATGTTAAATCTGTCATGGATGCCGGAAAACGAGTATTACTCTCTGCACCGAACAGTCTTTGGTGGAATCAACAAACTGGATTTGCTAAAAATCAGGATGCAACCGACTTGTTTAATATCCTAGGCGTGGATTTATTAGCAGCTAAAGCCAAACTAATACACCAAACGGCAATCAGAATTCAAATTGGTTTTACCGTAAACGGAATTAGCAAAGAGTTGTTTGAAGGTTCCACCGGCGTAGGTACCAGTTCAAAAGTGAGCCCAAACTTGGGCTATACCCACTGGACAAATACAATGAAAATTCAAGCTGGAAGCAAATCTAAAGCTGTTTCAACCTTGGTACAAATACCAGTGATATTCTCGGTGTACGGTATGAAGCTGAAAACAAAGCACGAATTATTTTCTTGACGTTCGATATGCAAGCCATGGGCAATAAGTCCTCCATCAGAAATAATGGAGAAAGCTATCAAGTGGCTTGGCGAAGGACTTATCGAAAAGTCAAAAACCAATTATCGCTAAAATTGAGTCGATAGAATTTGATACTGTTATCGTAAAGAAAACAAAAGAAATGTCGGTAGAAATTACTAATGAAGGCGATGGAGATTTGGTGGTGACAAAGTTAGAACTCCTTGGAGATAAAGTATTTAATCTTAAAGGTGTCTCATTGCCAATTACAGTCGCTGCCGGGGGTAAAACCTCGATATCTGTTGTTTTTGCTCCAATCGCTCAAAAAAATTACACAACATTCCTCCAAATTACTTCGAACAGTAATAACGAAGTAGATAATGCGGTAACAGTTAGCCTTTCCGGTAGCGGCAAAGAATCAGTAGGCGTATTTACACCTGCAGAAGAAGCGACAACAATTATTGCAATGTCAGCTGGTCCAAATCCTTCTGCCGATAAGTCAGTTTTGAGCTATACTGTTGGTGGTGCTGTACCTCAATTGGTTGAATTATATATAGTTAATTCATTAGGTCAACGTGTAGCAGAGATTGGCTCGCAGTTGCACTCTCCTGGCAATTATACAGCAGGAATCAACGCCGCGAACCTCGCAAGCGGCAGCTACAGAATCGTAGCACACACGGCAGTAGAAACCGTGCAGCTTCCTTTCGTGGTTAATCGTTAATTCTCAAGAGCATATCGCTCTTTGAATAGATAGTACAGCCGGACTACGTGGTAGTCCGGCTTTTTTTGCCCATCCAAGAAGGAATAATGTCCTATACCCAACGAATTTCCGTATTTTTACATTCATTCAAGACCGAAAACCTAATTTCATTCCCAACTCTTCAGTGCAGAATTCCGATCATTAATCCGCAATTTGAACAATCGGATGCAGCCCATCCACCGAATGCTCAATCTTCGCTTGCAGGATTACGTATCTCTGATATAATTGTCACACTTATTGCTGCAATAGTGGTAGCTCTATTCCTCAAAATCTTCATACTTGAATTATATAAAATACCTACTCATTCTATGGAACCCAATCTCCTTGCAGGCGATTGTGTGGTAGCAAGTAAGATTGAATATTCGTTTGGCTTGCCAAGGTATATACCTTTACCGATATTAAAATTCCATTTTCACTGAAAATTCAATTTTAAGACTATTCTACGAGGCGATATCGTGATATTTGATTTTCCAGAAGAAGCTTTGGAATCCATCAAAGGCATGAACTTTATGTAAAGCGTATTGTTGGTCTTCCCGGTGATTCGGTGACCGTGCAGTCGGGTCGCTCAATAGTTAATGGAGTAGAGATGGTAAATTCACTGCTAGGTTCATCCTCACTTTCAGATACACGGTGCAAGTATTTAGGACCACTGATTGTGCCCTAAAAAGGGATGAATCTCATCTTAACGAAGAGTCAGCTGAGATGTATAGACACATTATCGAACGTGAAGGTTCTACGATAGAGATTTCACATTCTATAATTATAATTAATGGTAGTGTATCAAGTACTTATACAGTCCAAGATAATTATTACTATGTACTCGGTGATAATCGAAGAGATAGTTATGATTCACGGTATTGGGGTTTTGTTCCTGAAGTTAATATAATTGGAAAACCACTCCTAATTTATTGGTCAAGTGAGCTCCAATCAATGGTGAAAGGGATACGCTGGGAACGTATTGGTTTAGTTGGTAATTAACGATATTAATTTATTTTGAAAGCACTATGTTTGGGCTATATGTACATATACCGTTCTGCGAGAAAAAGTGTATCTATTGTGACTTTTATTCGATTGAAAGAACAGATCAAATTGCAGAATTTGTCACCACTCTTTGTCGAGAAATTGAGCTGAGAGCAGCAGTCAATCAGCATATACCTACCGCATCTTCTGTGTTTTTTGGAGGCGGCACACCTTCACTCTTGTCTCCAATCCAGCTTTCACAGATTATTGAGACAATTAAAGTTCATTTTCTCATCCATCCGGATGCTGAGTGGACGATGGAATGTAATCCCGGTACTATAACTCAACAATCTCTTGCATCGTACAAGTCTTTAGGAATAAATCGTTTGAGTTTTGGTGTGCAGTCATTTCATGAGTCGGAGTTAGCATTTCTCCATCGCATACATACACCTGATGAAGCCCGAGATGCTGTCTCGATGGCACGTAATGCTGGATTCGACAGTGTGAGTCTCGACTTGATGTTCGCCCTACCCAATCAGACAATGGAGTCATGGCAATCGACCCTCGAGACTGCTATCGGTCTTGGGCCAGATCATATTTCAGCTTATAGTCTGATATTTGAAGAAGGGACACCACTTTATACGATGCTTCAGCGAGGACGTGTCGAGCGTACAGGGGAAGAACAAGACGCAGATATGTATGAATATGCTATCAAGCGTCTTGCAATGGCTGGCTATGATCAGTACGAAGTGTCCAACTTTGCCCAAAGTGGCTCTGAATGCTTGCATAATGTAACGTATTGGAGTGGCGATGAATACATAGCTTTTGGACCGTCTGCGCATGGATTTCTGAATGGTTCAAGGTATTGGAATTTCCGTTCACTAGCGCGCTATACCGACGATGTGAAGCAGGGGAATCTGCCACTCGCTAATTCTGAAAAGTTAACTGATATTGAACGTATGTTCGAAAGGGCTTTCCTCGAGTTGCGTGCTAAGGGTATTCGAATAAAAGAGTTTGCAGAAGATTTTGGTATAGATATTCTCTCAGCTATCGGTGAACTCGCTCTTTGGGAAAAAGAAGGGTTACTAGTGATTTCAGATCGTATTACGCTCACTGCCACCGGCTATCAAGTATGCGATGAGCTCTCACTAAGAGCAATCGCTGCCCTAGAAAAAGTAACCGGAGTAGAATGGGAAGATCGTATATCTGCACCTGAAGAACCTCGCGAAGATGAGTCTTATTTTACGATTCTCTAAAATTCATTACCACATATTGTAATCAAATACTTGACGTTCAAGCAGACAAGTGACCACAGGAAGTAGTTGTCCGGCATAACGTACACATCTCTCGTGCTGAATAGAGACTACCCACAGGTGCAGGCGATGAGTATAATTTAACAATGTTGTTTGCGCGGGTTTTCGTAGAATTTTCTCTGGGAGAATATCCCTGAGGAGAGTCTGCTTTCAGGTGAGAATTTTCGGTGCGTGCTTGTAGTGCTGCTGCTGCGGCCTGAGCAGCTACAGCTAAGTCCTGCCCAGAAGGATCGGCAGGTGCAAGTGCAGCTTCGGAAAATCGTCCTGATTGATTGCCGGAAACAAATCTGACATCGTACGATGTATTGATGTTGGAGGATATCTCATTCATCGTTACTTGAGCATATTGTCGTGAACAAGAGCATCAACTACTGACGTTTCGAGCGGACGTTTGTCGGAAGTAGATGTAATCCAAGAAGTTTTTCCGGATGCGGCATCCACCATCTTTATGTCATATTGTCGCCATGGAATTTCCGCTGTATAGCCACCTTCAGTCTGTGTAATTCTCCTATCGACGAGCACAGTATCACCCTTGCGATTCACTTCTTTTTCTTTTTTATATGTTGTCGTGGTTTCAAGCGGTACTTGGCGGATGTCCTTACCTTCGGATGCGATAGATATCCTCAAAATACCATCAATGGCGTTTGTCTGAATTACCTGATCGCGTTGAGCATCTGTCCATGTGCGAGTCGGCGGCATAAATTTCATGGCCGAAAGTGCTCTAACACCATTATCCTCAAGCAATTCGACAAAGCGTTCTTCTATCCTATAGCCATCCTGCCATTGAGGAATATCGACTAGTACCATGATGCGTCCGTAGGTTACAGTCGAAAATGCGGGGTCTCGGAAAGAAATGAGAGGATGCTTAAAGGCATGGCAAGATAGCAGGGCACATACGAATATTACTAACAAATAGAACGCTTTTTGCTTCATATTTTACTTCTCTGAATTATTACAACAATCAGTTTCTTTCGTTCGGTACCCATGGAGATTCTGTCACACCTTCAAAAAAATTCGCCATTCTTGCAGCTACAAAAAGAAAATCTGATAGGCGGTTTAGAAATTTAATCACGACATCTCCAATATTTTCTTTGGTCGCCAGCTCGACTGCGGCGCGCTCAGCACGACGACATACTGTCCGAGCAAGATGAAGCTGCGCTGCAGTTGGACTGCCGCCTGGAAGAATAAAATTCTTTAACTCCGGTAAGTCTTCTTGATACTCATCAATTAACTGTTCGAGCCAGCCGATGTGTTCATCAGTAATGCGCGGTATTGAGTATTTAGCCGGTGGGTCAAGTGGAGTAGCGAGGTCGCTACCAACTGTAAAGAGTAAAGAAGAAAGATCTTTAAGGGGTTGGATGAGTCTTCGGGGAACATCTGTCGAAAGGGCTATGCCGATGATTGAATTTAGCTCATCAACCGTGCCATAAGCCGAAATTCGTAATGAGTATTTAGATACTCGTTGACCGCCAAAGAGTCCGGTTGTACCATCGTCGCCTGTTTTTGTATAGATTTTCATAAAAAATATATTAAGATAAGTTATTCAGTAGGTTCAGCTTGCCCAACAGAGGCAACTTGCGAATCAAGCATCAATAATCCGCTCATATCACTACCAATCATTTTAAGTTTTTGAAGTACACGGCTAGCCATTGCTTCTTCCTCACGCTGCTCGGTAATAAACCAATGGAGAAAGACCTCAGTAGAATAATCACTCACTTCACGTGTAACGCGTACGATATCATTAATTCGTCCGGTTAATTCACATTCATGATTATATACTGCTTGGACTGCATCGAGGGGAGAGTGCCATTTTTGGGTGGGTTCGGGAATTTGACTTAGTACGACTCGACCATTACGATCTAACAGATAACTGTAAATTTTCATAGCATGCTGGGTCTCTTCTATTGCCTGCCTGCGAGTCCATTGTTCAAATCCTTCTAAATCTAAAGAGTTGAAATAGGTAGAAACGGATAAATATAAGTACCAGGAATAAAATTCACGATTCATTTGCTCGTTCAACATGTCGAGAACCTTCTCGTTCATCATGCTAGAATCCTTTGTAATTGTATGTAAATTAATAAATTAACTTGCGATTTGAATACCTGTAATCACATGCACAAAAAGTAAGGAGCCTCTCACACGTAAAAAGAGCACTTTCATTGCATATTTGTAATGAAAAATTCTATTTAAAGGAATTCGTGTTAAAAATCAACTAATACTATTCGCATTCTCCAACGATTATTTGGTAAAAGTGATAAATCGTGACAACTGTCATGGTGTCATTTTGAGTAATTGTTGTAAGTTACTTCATTGTATTATGTGTCACATTAAACACCAACCACATACTACAGCTATCACAACGCATACCACCAAAATATTTCAGTGTTAATTTTTCACATTTTCATTTGAGGTTCCTATGAATCACACCATTCTCTGCATTCTTTGTATAGCTCTTTTCGTATCGCAGTCGAGCGCACAAATTCCTCGCAATTTTTCTGTTCAATGTGTATTGACAGACCAACTGTCCAATCCTATATCTGATGGATTTCATAAAGTGACGATCAAGTTGTACGCCTCGTCTTCAGGTGGAATTCAACTATTTACGGAAGAATTTTCACAAAATATATCGAAGGGTATATTTCAATGTGTCCTTGGAGAAAAATCACCACTGCCAGCCACTTTGAATTTTAATTCACAATATTTTATAGGTATTAGCTATGATGATAATCCTGAGTCTGTCAGAATCCCGCTACTTGCAGTACCGTATTCCCTAATAGCAGAGCAAGTGCCGGATGGCTCAATTACACAGGATAAATTATCGCCGGCCTTGAGAGAAAGTCTAAAAACAGAAAGGTCATTAGCCAATACGATAAGCGGGACAAAAGCATTTATAGGAGGAGGAGATTACAATTCCATTACAAACGCCAATTATGCTACAATTACAGCCGGAAAGAGCAACTCTATTTCTAATAATAGCATCTATGCTACTGTCGGCGGAGGTAATAGTAACTCAGTATCAGGATCTTCATCGACCATAGCAGGTGGGAATGACAATTCAATAAATGCACAATACAGTACTATCGGTGGTGGTATTAGTAATGTGGCTACAGGAAATTCATCAGTAATAAGTGGTGGAAATGATAATTATAGCAGTGGACAATATAGCTCAATCGGCGGTGGATTCAGTAATTCTCTGTCTGGAAACTATTCGACAATTTCAGGGGGAAATGATAACTCACTCAGTGGGATATACTCAACAATTGCAGGTGGATACGGTCTAAACTTTGCAACATCTGCTTCAGGGTCATTCGGATTTAACAGTTACATTTCAAGTGGCAGCACCACTACAGTATCTTCTTCAAATACAGCGTATTTCGGGAATGTCCATCTATGGCTTGGGAACACAAGAGGGCAAGCTAGCGAACTCCGTCTCTATGAAGCCCAAAATACTTCCGGCACTTTTCCTGCTACTTCAACCAATTACACAGCTTTTAAATCAGGCTCTCAGTCTGCAGATATTACTTATACACTGCCCACAACAGTAGGTGCGAATGGACAATTTCTACAAACAAATGGCACAGGAGGATTAAGCTGGCAAGATACTCCAGATGTTAACGGAATAGCAGGTGGAGACTTAGAAGGTAATTACCCCAATCCGAGTATTGCCAATGGTTCGATTACTGTGCTAAAGTTAGCTTCAGGTGTCATCCCTACAACTTTACCACCATCCGGAACAGCAAGTGGAGATCTATCAGGTAATTATCCCAATCCAACTTTGTCAATTTCCGCTGTCACGAGCGTTAAAATTGCTGATAGTACTATTACAAACGCTGATATTGCAGCAAATGCAGGTATTATATATTCAAAGTTGAATTTAACGAATTCAATTGTATCAAGTGACTTAACAAGTAGCTCAGTCACCGGACCAAAAATCGGCTCCGATGCTGTCACCACCTCCAAAATTGCTGACTTGACAATACAATCAAACGATATCAAAGATAATGCTATCATCTCTGCTAAAATCGCAGATACGAATGTAACTATGTCAAAAATTGCAAAGAGTGGAGCTACATCAGGTCAAGTCATCGGTTGGAACGGTAACTCATGGGTACCAACTAATTTACACCAAAGTACGAATGCAGCTACATTGCCTGCATTGCAAATCGGCACTACATCATCAGCGACAGGTTACTTGACTTTTGCGAGTAAACTCATGCAGAATAATTTCAATGGAGGAAGTACGCTCGCAGCAGGTTCATCGGTATATGAGCTCACGGGTACTGTCCCATCATCTACAATTAATCTGCCGACAGGTGTACCGTCCGGAACGTCACTCTATTTGCTGAATAGTACATCTGGAAGTGTGGGAGTGGCTGTAGTAGGAGGTAGTTACGTTGTTTTGCAGAATCGGGCTATGCAATTCTTATACTCCGGAAACGCTTGGTATCCTCTTGGAAATTAATGTTTTTTCAGTAAAGATTGAATAATAATAGAAGTTATTACACCTATAAAACAATACTGATGTGTTCTATGCGGATTGCGGTATGAGTGGTGAATTCCAGGTCTCATGCAAACATATCTCATTTTTTTCTTAATTTTGGCAAGTAAATCACCATTTAAACAAGCAACCTAAGAAAACAACAATATCAACTCTATGAATATTAAGCCAATTGTAGGAATTATTATGGGCAGCGATTCCGACCTGCCTACTATGCGTGAAGCTGCACTCATCTGCGAGGAATTCTCCGTACCTTACGAAATTCGTATCGTATCTGCGCACCGAACCCCCACAGATATGGCAGATTACGGACTCCATGCTCACGAGCGTGGGATCAAAGTAATTATAGCAGGTGCAGGCGGTGCTGCACATTTGCCGGGAATGATTGCTGCTTTTAGCCCATTACCCGTCATTGGTGTGCCAGTGCAGTCAAAAGCGCTTCAAGGTCAGGATTCTCTTCTATCAATTGTTCAAATGCCTCCGGGCGTGCCGGTTGCGACAGTAGCCATTGGCGGAGGGAAAAATGCAGGACTCCTCGCGGTGCAGATATTAGGAGTGGCTAATAATGATCTGAGTAGTAAAATTATCGAATATAAACACCGCATTGCCGAAGAATCAAGACGTAAAAATGATTTGTTGTAGGGTACACTATCTCAATGCAGAAGTATAGTTTCGGTTGAAAATCAAAGTGCTGTTACGTATTCGAATGTATAATAATTACATATTAATGAGCTACTTCATACTCTGTCGGTAACTCCACAAAAAATGTCGTGCCTTTATTCTTTCCTTCGCTTTCAGCCCATATTCTCCCTTTATGGAGGTCAACGATATGCTTCGCTATATGCAAGCCAAGTCCTGTCGAGCTCTCACCTTCGGTCGGAACAGAGGATAGCTTCTGAAATTGTCCAAAAAGCTTTGCCAAGTCACCGGCTGAAAGACCCTGACCTTCATCTTTTACTTTTAGAAGTACTTGTGTGGAATTAGAAGTTAATTCTACATGAATTGTGGCATTTCGCGGTGAATACTTAATTGCATTACTTATTATATTATCAACCACTTGATATAGTTTTCGTTGGTCACCTTCTACTAAGACATCATCCTCAATCCGCATATCAAATTTTTGACTTTTGTTTTGCGCAGTCGTGGAGTTTAATTTACACACATGCTGCACCATCTCCCCTACATTAAATAAATGAAGTAATATCTCCATTGCTCCGAGAGATGCTGCGGATGATTCTAATAACTCATTGATAAGTGATGACATTCGGCTTGCTGAACTTTCGATAATTTGTATCCATTCATAATGAAGATTATCCACAGGGAGTTCTGAAAGGACTACTTTCGAACAGCTAATAATATTACTGAGAGGATTTTTTAAATCATGAGCTGCCATTCCTAATAGCTTGGTTTTAAATCTATTAGCCTCTTCGAGTTCAGAGTTTTTTTGAGTTAGAATTTCATGTTCTCGTGCAGTAATTGCTGACTCACGGTCATGTGTGAATTTATCGGCAGCTTTTTGTGATTCTAATCCTTTTACACGTCTTTCGAGTTCATAAAACTGTTCAAAATGTATCGCAAATTCCTGCCATCTTCCTTGCGATTTGTAGAGACCTGCAAGTGATTTTCGTAACTGTAACTCGCTCGAACTTTCACCAATTTCTTGGAGAATTGCCAGCGCTTCGAGAAAATATTTTTCGGCTACTTGTTGGTTAAACCCTACATAATCCTGTAAAGTGCAAATATAACCGCAGCGTTCCATCCATTCTGCTTCAGCATCTTTTTTACCGATAGCAGTTGACAAGTCTATTGCTTTTTTATAATGTTCAATTGCCTCTTCATATCGCCCCAGACCGAGAAATATATTGCCGATATTACCAATGTGTATCATTATTCCTGACTTATTTCCAAGTTCCTCAGAAATTTGCAATGATCGGTACTGATATTCTAGAGCTAATTCAAATTCTTTGAGATTGGAATACAGATTACCAATATTTCCTAACTGACGTTCTATAGTAGATAAGTCTCCGTTACGCTCTCCTATTTCAAGTGCACGATTGTAGTATATCAAGGCCTGACTATACTCCTCCAAATTACGATAGAGATTACCGAGATTTCCATATATATTCGATACAACTTCTTGATCTTCCAAGTGTTCGCATAATGAAAGTGCATGCTTGAAATACTCTAACGACTTCGAATAGTCATTTATATTCCTGTACGCCACTCCCAAATTCCCTAATAATGTAGCAACATTTTTATTAGTACCATATTTTTCGTATAGATAAAGCGATTTGTTGAAATATTCTATTGCTCGGGAAAACTCCCCTCGATTGCGATAAATTATTCCGTGAATGTTAAAACAATGAGCTATTTGAGCAGAATTCTGAGCAGTTTTCGCCAATCGAAGTCCCTTCTGAATAACAGGCAAAGCACTTTCAAATTCACCATGTTTACAGAGATCGATCGCTTCTATTATCAACTTAGCCGCTTGATCCGAAGCTGAAAGCTTGTCGTTACTATCAAGGTTGGAAGTACTAATTTTCATAAGGTTATATAAATTTTTGAGCAAAGAATTCCAGTGGTTTGTATTCCTCAATTATCATTCCGATTCTATCGAATTTGAATTAGCAAATTGAAATAACTATCAAATGGGGATAATTCTCCGAAATACTAACAAACAATAGATTGTACCAACAAATATACATGATTTATTTGTTACCTCTTCATCATCTTCCAACCATACGCCTGCGGTCACCCGTTGCCGTCCACATCATCAGGAAAATATATATAATTGTCGAATGTGAAATTCATCACGACAGGAAATTAAAATTCCTTTATTTTGCATTCAATAAAAAAATGTATTACAAGGAATAAAGATGAATAAAGATATCAATACTCTTTCATATCAACTGCTTGCCGCAAGTTGTGTCTTTGCACGAATTGCAGAGATAGATTATAGAATTAGTGAAGAATATAGAACAGATATTTTGAAATTAATTGATCGGGGCATCGGAGGTTTTTGTACTTTTCAAGGTAGCCTTGAGGCGACAGGAGTGATGATCGCCGAACTGCAAGCGCGTGCAGGCGACACTCTCTTATTCTGTGCCGACTATGAGCACGGCCTGCCGATGCGCCTCGAAGGCGGTACTGATTTTCCCCATGCAATGGCTCTTGGTAAGGTGAATTCTACCGAACTCACCCGGAAAGTCGGGCAGGCAATTGCCCGTGAAGCCCGCGCTATCGGCGTGCAGTGGAATTTTTCGCCTGTTTGTGATGTTAATTCCAATCCCAAGAATCCAATTATCAATATCCGCGCTTTCGGGGAAACGCCGAATGCGGTGATACCGCATGTTGGAGCGATGAGTGAGGGTTTGCAGTCCGAAGGAGTTATCGCCTGCGCTAAGCATTTTCCGGGTCATGGAGATACGGCGACGGACTCGCATCTCTCGCTGCCAACGCTTGGTCATTCCCGCGAACGTCTTGAAGGGGTGGAATTTGCGCCGTTTGAAGCAGCGATTGCTGATGGTGTGCGCTCGGTGATGGTAGCGCATTTGGCCGTGCCGGCACTTTCCAAGCCGGAGGACGCCGCGCTTCCCGCCTCACTGAATCCTGCGATAATCACCGGAATACTTCGTGAAAAGATGAATTTTCAAGGGCTTATCGTGACCGATGCGTTGGATATGAATGCAATTACCAATCATTATTCCAGCGGTGACGCTGCGATTCGTGCTATCAATGCCGGCAACGATGTCGTGCTTCTGCCCGAGAACCCCATCGAAGCAATCGACGCACTTGCCCGTGAAGCCGAAGAGAATCCTGAGTTCGCTGCCCGCCTGCGCGCCTCGGCTACCCGTATTGAAGCCGCGAAAGAATGGTGCCGCAGCTTCCCTCCACCCGAACCTATCTCCCTCGAAAATCATGGCAAACTCGCACTCGAAGTCGCCCGCAAAGCCGTGACTGTCGATGACATGCGTAATGTGCTCCCGCTCCAACAGTATGGCACCTTTGCTGCCTTCGCCGTGATGCAGGATGATAATCTGCAACCAGGCGCGGAATTCTTTCATTTTCTGTCGCAAGTCGTTGAACAGGACTGTGATTTCGGTTTTCTCGATGCCTCAATCTCCGATGATGAAGCCGCTGCTCTCGCCGAGCAAACAGCGGATGCGGAGGTGATTGTGGCTGCGATCTTTGTTCGCGGGAGGTCACATACCGGCACGGTCGATCTACCGGCGCATATCAGCAAAGCGCTGAATATTATTGCCAACGGACGGCAAATTGCGGCGATTCTTCTTGGGAGTCCGTATCTCCGATCGTCAATTCAGGCAACGAGTTATGTTAGTACCTACTCTGACTCTACGGCATCGATCGGCGCGGCTGCGCTTGCTTTGGGTGGGAAGGTGTGATGGTGTCATCGTTCCTACATTGTCACTTTACTTATAGGAATGTACTCACACACGACAATGCGCATAAAACCTTAGTAGCACGGAGTACCAAAGAGGATGGCAACCTTATTTTTAGGAAAGCTATGCATCTCACGCCTGAAAGAAAAAACTGACAGTAAGGTAATAAGGTTCTATCTTTTTCGGGCATCTTTCTACTAAGGTTTATCATTGTAACAACAATCGTAACGTGTAAAAGTAGAAGTAGGTTATTGCGATGAATTGCATTCGCCCGCACACTAGCCGACGACGGGCAAATTCAATTTGTTCCTACAATCAAACTTCCAAGAGCTACAAAAATTAGCTGAAAACTTCAATTATTATCTCAATAACAACCCATGAAAGCTGCACTCCTCACACACTTCGGCGCGGCGCCAATCTATACGGACGTAGCCGACCCGATTCCACAGAATGACGACGAAATCCTGATGACGGTCAAGGCCGCATCGGTTAAAAATCTTGATAAATTACGCGCAAGTGGAACGCATTATGCAAGTTACAAGCAATTGCCTGCAATCGTCGGTATCGATGCTGCGGGGATTTTACCCGATGGCACGCGTGTCTATGCGCAGGGTATAGGCGGCACGATAGCCGAGAAGGTGTGTATTTCGAAACATCGATACACAGTTCTGCCGGATGCCATAGACTTCAACACCGCCGCCGCGCTGCCGAATGCCGTTTTAGGTGCGGCTTTAGCACTGAAATTTCGTAGCAACATGCAACCTGGACAGACACTTCTCATCAATGGAGCAACAGGGGTAACGGGACAAATTGCAGTGCAGATTGCCCGGCATTATGGCGCAGGGAAGATTATCATCACCGGTAGGAATCCTGAGTCGCTCGAAAAGCTGCTCACGCTTGGCGCAGATATTTCCATTTCATTATTGCAGGATGACGATGCAATAGTTCAGCAACTTAAGGAAATTCATGCAGCTACACCCATTGATATCGTGCTTGATTACCTGTGGGCGCATCCAATGTCGCTGATTATTAAAGCCGTGAAGGGTGGAGGGATTCATTCCTTCCCGCATCCGGTGCGCGTGGTAACGGTGGGTTCGATGGCGGGCGAAGACCTGACCGTGCAGTCCGCCACGCTGCGCGGCACGCCGATTGAACTGGTGGGTTCGGGACTTGGCAGTCTCTCGCCGAAAGAAATGCAGCTTTTCGGCACAGAAATCTTGCCTGAGATGTTCGCCCTCGCAGCAAGCGGCAAGCTCACGATGCGCATCCACACCGAACCTCTCAGTACGATTGAAACGGCGTGGAATATGACGATGAAAGCGGGGGAGCGGTTGGTGATTTGTGTGGGTGAATAGTACCGGGGAATGGCACGCTGATTTTGTATGATTTATTATGATATTCGCTGATACATCATCTTCAATCATACTAGATACATCCAGCCAGTGATTTTTTAACGCAAAAGGCGCAAAGGTCGCAAAGAAATCTCTGCATCTCTGCGCCTTTGCGTTAAAAATCTGCATTTCGGCTGCGCTCGGGTGCCCGGCTGTTGGTTTGTTTTTTTATCTTGTAGTGAACTTTGTGGTCACTTTGTGCCTTCGTGTTAAAACTGATTTTGCAGTATATACATCGTGCAGGTGTCATTTTAACACAAAGGCACCAAGGTACTCCACAAAGTTCACTATAGATACACCTAATTCTCTTGTGTTGTTTGTGTTAGAATCCGACATTGATGAAGAATGGCACGCTGATTTTTTATGATTAATTATGATTCTCGCTGATAAAATCATCTTCAATCATACTAGATACATCCAGCCAGTGATTTTTTTAACGCAAAAGGCGCAAAGGTCGCAAAGAAATCTCTGCACCTCTGCGCCTTTGCGTTAAAAATCTGCATTTCGGCTGCGCTCGGGTGCCCGGCTGTTGGTAGGTATTTTATCTTGTTGTGACCTTTGTGGTCACTTTGTGCCTTCGTGTTAAAACTGATTTTGTAGTATATACATCGTGCAGGTGACTTTTTAACGCAAAAGGCGCAAAGGTCGCAAAGAACTCTCTGCACCTCTGCGCCTTTGCGTTAAAAATCCTCACCTAGCAATCAAGACCTTCCCGACCTGCTCATACAAACCAGCCCGCATCCGACAATAATACACACCCACCGGCAAGTCAAGCGCAGCAGAATACTCTCCTGCTTCAAGCGCACCATCTGATACTACAAGCACAGAATTACCTACATAATCAAACACTTCCAAGCGTACATTCCCCGAGAGTCCTACACCGAAGTCAATGCTTCTGTCTTTCACGGTCAGGAAATACTTCTTACCGGTGCTGCTCACCACACGTATATTTTTCCCACAGTAATCTGCAAGCATGAGGATATTGCCGACCGCACTCCATGTCTCGCAGTCGGCGACTTTTGATGCATCAAAGGATAACTTAATAGGATAAATTGTATCCGATGTATGCGGTAAGAATGCGTCGAAGATTATAGGAATTGAACGACTTCCGCCATTGCCACTAACAATCAATTCTCCTTTTAAATCATCAGGAATTGCTTGTGCGCCGGTGATAGAATTGAATTTCACAAGTAATGAATCATACTTTAATTGTACACTCCAATCATTGACTCCACTCGGTATTTCCAAATTTGCCGTGAATTGTTTGCCGGGTAAGATAGTTACCATATCCGGTTGCAAGGTGAATGAACGTTCATTCCTTGAATTCACGGTGACGGTGACTTCATCGGACTTCACGCATCCTGCGGGATTCGTGACTTGTAGTGTATAGGTTGTAGTCGTCGCAGGGCTTGCTATTGTCTGACTTGTAAATGGACTTGTGAGACCTGTCGTGGGATTCCAAGAGTATGAGTTTCCTGCTTCGGCGGGAATACCTATTTGCGTGCTTGCGCCGACGCAGATTGCTGTGTCGTTGCCTGCATTGGCGTTTGGTGGTGGGAGTATGCTTACCGTCACGAACGCGGAATCTATACATGTTCCGCTTGATACGAGTACTTTATATCTTGTTGTACTTGTTGGGTTTGCTGTGGGAGTGGCTATGGATGGATTATCCAATCCTGCACTCGGTGACCATTCATACTTCGCTCCTCCACTCGCAAATAACTTCGTACTTGCTCCTTCGCAGATACTTGTATCATTCGAGACAATTGCTTTGATTGTGCCGATAGTCACAAGTACAGTATCACTTGCCGTACAACCGCCATTTCCTGTGACAGTGAGAATGTATTGCGTTGTGCTTGTGGGTGATGCTGTTGGATTTGACTTCGTTGCATCATCTAAACCCGTCGTTGGTTGCCATTGATACGTAAATCCTGCTTGCGCTGCTTCACCTATTTCTGTGCTTGCGCCGATGCAGAGGGTTTTGTCTTGTCCGGCGTTGGCGGTGGGTTGTGGATTGACCGTGATGGTGACGAATGCGGAATCTTCGCATGTGCCGCTGGAGACGAGTACTTTGTAGGTGGTTTTTTTGTTGGAGTTGCTATTGGGTTTTCTATGGTCGAATCGCTTAATCCTGTTGATGGTGTCCACGTGTATTTCGCTCCGCCGCTGGCGAGAAGCTGAACGCTTGATCCTGAGCAAATAGTAGTGTCATTCGATACTTTCGCCACGATATTGCCGACTGTGACGAGAACGGTGTCATACGCAATACAGCCATGTTCACTGGTGACGGTGAGGATGTATTGGGTTGTTGATTTGGGAGAAGCATTTGGATTGGCTATACTTGGATTGTCTAGGTCGGTTATGGGTAACCATGAGTATGTATTGACGACTTCGGGCTTATCGCCGAGTTGGATTTTTTCATTCTGGCATATATTCTTGTCTTCACCGGCGTTGGCTGTAGGGAGTGGGAATATAATTGCTTCAGTATAAGTAGTATCGCTGCCATTGTCATTTTCGGCGACGAGGCGAACCTTATATGTACCTGCTTTTGAGTAGGTTACGGAAACGATGCTGTCGGTACTCGTGGACGGTGTGCCACTTGGAAAGCTCCAAAACCTGCGCTTAGCGTATTTGCTAATATCTTTGAAAACTAATCTACTGCCTACGCAATCACTGTCGCTTATGGCAGTGGCAATTGGTGGCGCACATGGTATTTGCGGACCATACACTGGTCCTGTACTATTAAAAATATAATCCATAAAATTGGGTAATCCTGAGTGGCATTCACCGCTTAAGCTTACAACATTTGCCAGATAATTGCAAGCATTTCCTTTTAAATTAGGATATGAAATTACCCCTAACGAGCCACTTTCATTACCTTGAGCAACATATATTTTTCCATTGGGACCTATTTGCAACGCTGCATTGTACTTATAGTTGCCATTGAGAATATATTTTGAATTACGAATAGATGTTGCATCCGGTAAATTAACTTCATATTGATAAATAGTATTGGAATAATTTGTAACATAACATTTAGAGTTATCCGGCGAAAAAGTAACCCCATATGGACCTAATACAGAAATAGTATCTTCACCATCGATAATATTCATTTGATTACTTATTTTGCCCGATTTAGCGTCAAAATTGAATAAGGCAAGATACCCACCATAAATAGTAGAAGTGAGAATTAGTTTTTCTCGATTAGGGGATATTTTCATATACCCTCTTACAAAGTATGATTTATCCGAAATATATGGGGATATTACAGGAGTAATATTAACTCCCAGTTTATCAATATGATATGAATATATTATACTCTTGGATGTATGATGGGCTACTACCCAAAAACCAGAACCATCACAGTCTATAGTTCCGGTAAGTTTTTCGGATGCACTCGTTAATATCACATTGTTTTTTGAGATAATCTCACCGCTATCATTTTCAAAACTTATAACAGAATACGATAAATCTAAGCTCTTAGATGCTTCTTCGGCAACAGTAAATATATAATATTCTATTCTATTGGCTGGATTAGGAATTATTAATGCACCTTGCGTAGAAGATCCACCACCTTTGAGGCCTTTTCCATTTTTCACAATTTGATGTTTTCCATTCCAGACAGATATACCATCGGTGTAAAAAAGCAGGTCACCTGTATATCGGTCTGAGATAGAAGCGCATCCTTCAACAGTACGAGTTTGTCCACCTTCAGCTTTAATGACAGAATTATTCTGAAATGAGATACCGGAATAATATCCAAAATACCAGTTATCCGCTTCATGCTGAGCGATGGCTGAGAAAGCATTTGAGGAAAGCGCTACAACAAACATTATAAAGAATTTCACAGCATTATCTCCTGAATAAAAAAAAATAAGGACTTACGGCCGTTGCTATGGAGCATAAGTCCTATATTATGAACTATTATCTAACGATTATGATGTTTTTATTGAAACGAGAGGTTGGGCTTATCACCCACGTAATACGGTCCAGTCTGGAAATTTTGAGTGCTGAGTGTAAATTCATGACTACCTGATGCACATTGTACTCTTTGCTCAACTAATGTATTTCCCAAGAGGTCTGTTACTATGAGCTTAACCGAATTTTCCTCAGTATTGGTATAGTAACGGTGATAATATCTCGATTGTGTGTTTTTCTGCTTGCTCAATCACGCTAACTACTTCATGATCCCTGGCTCTTTTACCATAGCTGATCGTATAAAACTGATACGGTGAAGAGCGATCGCAATGGAATGGAGTAAGGTAGATTTGAGAGGAAATCGTTCTCTCATTTTCATCAGTCCCCCATAGCAGTGTATATGCCTCTTCATAGGGGCCTTCAGGACTTGGATTATCTACCGAAACAAAATAAGGGTCTATACTACACTCGGTTGCACCGTCGGTTTTTCGTAATCCACCGCATACAACATCTCTATACACGCCGCCGCTCGTTTGATTACCGATGTACACATATTCGCCTAAGGTTGCAATGCCAGCAGCATTTGGCTGTGGCACGAACCATTTTGCATTGGTCGCAGTACCGGTTAAACCTTTAAAATCTACACTATGGAGTTTTGTCCATGATGGCGTTGCCCCTAAGTTAGCAGTATTCATCGTTATGGCATCGCTGAGACCAGGAAACGTTGCATTGTAACCTACTCTGCCGACGGCGGTAATTCTACTCACTGGAGACACTCCATTTTCTGTTGCCATTTGGTCAACCATTCGAGCACAATTGAACTCTCCATTGAGGTAGGTGGATTCATTTGCAAGTTTTTTGTACCGATAAATGCCGTATTGGTTGAAATTAGCTGCAGCATCCAATGATAGTATCAGGGATGACATCGCCACGATGCTTTACGGCAAGATATTCTCCATTAGGAGTGAACGACCGGTTATTGAGTTAGCGACAACACAATAGGATCGGAAGTGTATATTTGCCGTGAAATAAACCCTGTTGCTTTATCAATTACTAGGGTGAATATTTTTCCTCCTGGATTAAGATTCCCGGCAACTACCACATCGTTTCCTGCATCTACAATACCAACAGGAGCAAGGGTGTATCCTTCTAAAACATACTCACGAGACCAAGCGACCTGATGACCATTGTTGCCAAATATGTATTCGTATTTAGTAACACCGACTCTTTGTAACGTTGCGTCCACTACATTTGAAATATGCGATACAACATAAAAATCGAAGCCATTGGGGTCGGTAACAACTCCAATTCCAAAACTAATGTCTGATTGCGCGTTGTAGATAACGTGATCCCATATTGTGTTTTTTGTAAGTGGATCTATGAGTGTTGTCCATGTATTGCTATAAAGCACGCCATCTTCAAGGTATGTCTTCACTCCTGTTGCAGGGTGAGCACTGTAAGAAGAACCAGGATTAAAATTTCCTGATGTCATCGTCTCTTCTACAAAATTCAGACTGTAGTCTGAATAATCTTGATATCCAACGCGATTGTATTTTGAAGCATTAGTTACCGGGAGAAAGAGTGGACCAGTAGGAATATCTAATACTCCGTTTGCCTTAGCCCAAATGGCGTGACCTGACGAAGGGAGATATGGCTCCCAAAATTGTCCCACTGATAGAAACTTGTAAAGCCCACCACCTGGTTTGATAATACAACGAGCTTCATTTTGCACATTGTATGCACCTGTAGTGTAATTTCTATAGTATCCCTGTGCTGAAGTCGTAACCGCCAGTAAAGGCAGAAAGATAATTGCAAGTAAAGCAAGAGTAATGTTCATCTTAAATGAACGTGAGCGCGATGAAGTATGATGAGTATTTGTGTTCGTTTTCATAAGATTTCTCCTTGAAAATATAATTAAGAATAAAATTACGGATTTTTTGGTGTATTATCATCTATCTATTTCTTTCTCCAACACTTGGAAATGTTGATGAGCGAAAATTCTCAACGACTTCCTGTGATTCTTGCCTATAGTTACTGTTCAATGACTGAGCAAATACACCCTGTTTATGCATGTGCATTTTTGTGTATATTGGTACACCGTGCATCCCCCCCTGACTCCCTCTTCACTGGGAGAATACGCGCCCGGAAGGGGGCCCCTTGGGCTGATGACATTGGCGGGGGGGCGGCCGGGGGGGGGGGGCGTCCCCGGATTTTCAACCAGGCGCAGAGATTGTACTCCCTGCACCTCTGCGTCTCTGCGTTAAAATTATGGATTAGCTGAAAAGTAGCATGAGCCCACCACCATCACTCAGCCCACTCAAACGAACCTCGTATCTGTTCATTCGAATAGCCGGCGCCTATGGCTACCATGAGTTTAATCCGCGCTTTCTGACCATTGAGATAGTCGGCAAATATTACGCCGGCGTCGTATAAGTGCTTGCCTGCGCCCTCGTAGGCATAGACATGCTCGATGCGTCCTACAGGACACCGCGACACGAGCACAACCGGAATATCCTTTGCAATCGCTTCCGTCAGCGCGTAGTAGATCGGCGGCGTTACATTCCCCACACCAAATGCCTCAATCACAATTCCCGCGGCTCCACGCTCAAGGCAGACGCGCACGAGGTCGCCGTCCATTCCGGTGTAGCATTTCAAAAGCGGTACAAAACTTGGCAGGCGCTGCACATCAAAGAATTCACGATGATGCGGACGCCGGTAAATGGTGATTTTCTGGTTGGTTATACGGGCAATTGGTCCAAAGTCGAAACTTGCGAATGTGCTCAGTTCGGCAGTGTCGGTCTTCGACACTTCACTCGCCGCATTGATATTTCCCGAAAGGCAGACGAGCACGCCCATTCCCCGAAAACCCTCATGCGAGGCAACAAGAATTGCATCGCGGAGATTCCGTGGGCCGTCCCAGTCGAGTTCGCTCGAATTACGCATCGCACCAATCACGATAATCGGCTTTTCGGTGTTCGTCGTGCAGTCAAGAAAAAATGCCGTTTCCTCCAGCGTGTCGGTGCCGTGCGTAACGATGATTCCGTCGATGTCCGGCGAGGCGGCAAGCTCGGCGCAGGTGCGGGAGAGTTGGAGCATGATATCAGGTGTCACATGCGGACCCGGAAATCGGCCGAACTCAACTGCTGTAATATCAGCGAGTTCGCGGATGCCGGGAACAGAGTCAAGAATCTCGGTAGCCGAGAGTGCGGGCACAATTCCACCGAAGCCGACGTCGAACTTCATGGCAATCGTACCGCCGGTAAAGATAATTGCAATGCGGGGTTTTCTCATGTTGAAGTTAAGATTCGTAGGTAAACAGCCGAAAACATCTTTTTCGAGTACAAAATTACCGAAGTCCGACGAACTTTTGGTATTTTCGGAGTCAAGAACGGATTTGATAACTGTGAGGAAAAGTATGAAAAAATTTAATTGCCGGAATTTCGCATTCGTGTGGTTACTGCTCGGTGCAATTTCAGCAGGTATTGTGGGTGGATGTTCGACGGCGCAGCAATGCTCGAGTGAGCCGCCGGAGGGCAATTTGGGTTCGGTGATTAATTCAAGTGATGATGAATTCGCACCCATTCAATTCGGGAAATCCACGCTGCTTATCAGTTCGACCAATAAAGAACGTCAACGTAAAAAAACGCCGGACGATGAAGCGGTGCTCGCCTCCGACTACCGCAAGGTGATTTTACCCTCCAACGCTTGCGACGACCCTTCCGATGAATTCCGTGCCGAACTCCGGCTATCCTACCTTTTATTCCAATTCCATTACCAAAATTACCGAAGTCTATTTCGCCGCGCGTACAGGCACGGGTATGAAAACGAATGTGAATTTGTTTAGTTCGTCCCGCCGCGCAATTGGCGAATGGTCGCCGCCGCAAATGCTTGATATGACAATTAATTCCCCCACTTGGGACGATCAGCCGGCAATCGCGCCGGACGGTTCGGTGC
Organism: Ignavibacteria bacterium; assembly: GCA_016720145.1. Lineage (GTDB taxonomy): Bacteria > Bacteroidota > Ignavibacteria > Kapaibacteriales > UBA961 > JADJXV01. Next base: position 60,468 of record JADJXV010000004.1, read on the forward strand.
TCATCTTTGCCTCCGACCGTCCGGGCGGAATGGGGGGAATTGACCTCTATAAAATTACCCGAAATCCCGATAGAACATGGTCCAAACCCGAGAATCTCGGCGAGAAGTATAATTCTCAATATGATGAATTTTCGCCGTATATCGCGCCCGATGGAACGTTCTATTATGCCACGAAATCGCAGAGTGAAGGCAAGCACTATGATATCATGTCGGCTTCGAAAGACGCAGCAGGCTGGGGCGAACCGAAAGGTGTTGCCCGCGCCGATTAATTCGGAATATGACGATATCAGTCCAAGCTGGTGGGGCGATTCGCTCTTGATTGCATCCAATTGCACAGGTGGTTGTGGAGGCTATGACTTATATGCGTTTCAATTGTGCGGACCGGTGATTGTGAGAGGTGCAATTAAGCCGCCAGCAGGAAAATTAGTCCCAATGAGCGGGAAAATTGACATGATAGACGAGTCGGGTTCGCTGCTTGCAAGCGCCAAAGTCAATGACGACGGGGCATTTAGCTTCCCGGTGCCACCACGGAAAAAGCTGCTGCTGCGGTATGTGGCGCCGTGTGTGCCGGGGAAATATGAACAACGCATCACGACGGAATGTTCGGAAACAAGCGCTATTATGATGAATGTGGATTTCGCGGTGCCGGAGAGTGCATTCAGTTTTACGCTTGACACGAGTAAGTATAATATTCCATTCTTTGTCAGCGGATATTATGTGCCGAACACGCAGGACAATTTGAGTGATTTGCGTCTTAAGTTTGCGTATAATTTATTGGGTAATAATGACTCGTCGCGCTATATTTCCAAGCCGACGGAGGAGTATGACGAGTATGCCGTGATGGTCGATAGCGCTTTAGGTGAGGCGTATGAATTCATCGTGCAGCGCTTTGGTATGCTGGAGTATAATCCTTGTGTCGAGACCGGTAAGTCTATTGAAATCAACGTGGAAGGTTATGCCGACCCGCGGGGAATTTACGGTCAGGCGCGCTATGTGGGCGAGGATATTTCAGATGACAAGCTCAATATACACGTGCGCCGCGGCGAGAAAATGACGAATGAACTTCTCTCCGAACTCCGCGCCTATTACACAGCAAAGTACTTACAGGACAAGATAGAAAAGCACCCTTTGTATGCTAAGTATGCCTCCCAAATGCACTGGCAGGCAACAGGCAAGGGCATTGACGAACAAGAACACGAGAACGAACGCAAGCGCCGCGTAGGGATTTATGTGAAAATGGTGCCGAAGGATGCGGATACGGGGAAGTGATAGTGCGCTAATCGTATGGCGTTAGAAGATTTTAACGCAAAAGGCGCTAGGGGCGCAAAAGTTCGCAATATGAAAAAAGCCCGTAATTGTTATGATTACGGGCTTTTATATTTTACGATAAACTTCGATAAAATTTGGAAGTAATTGAACACTTCGACAAGCTCAGTGTGACGGAACTGTATGCTATTCTTGCGACTTACCACTCCCCGCTCCCCGCTTGCCACTTACGACTTTCAACTTACCACTTACGACTATTAGTACTCCATCAGCTTCCGCGCCGCCATCAGCACCTTCTCAGCATTCGGCAGAACAGCTTTTTCGAGAGTAGGGGCAAATGGTGTGGGTGCGTCATATCCCGCTACGCGCAGGATTGGCGCATCGAGATATTCAAATGCTTTTTCGGCAATTCGCGCGGCGATTTCACCCCCGAAACCTGCCGTCAAGCTTGCTTCGTGGGCGATGAGAACGCGGTTTGTCTTGCGGGCAGAAGCGAGCACTGTTTCTTCGTCGAATGGTACAAGCGTTCGAATATCAACCACTTCCACGGATACTCCTTCTTTCGATAATTCCTCAGCCGCTGCAAGCGCGAAATGCACGGCACTGCCATAACATATAATCGACATATCCTTGCCTTCACGGATGACATTCGCCTTGCCGAGAGGAACGATGTATTCGCCTTCGGGCACTTCTTCTTTGATTTTACGGTAGAGGCCTTTGTGTTCGTAGAATACGACCGGGTTGTTGTCCCGAATCGACGCGATCATCAATCCTTTGGCGTCGGCAGGAAACGCAGGGCACACGACTTTCACGCCGCTTGCATGAGCGAACCATGCCTCGGAGTTACGCGAGTGGAAGGGATTAGCACCCACACCGCCACCGGATGGACCTCGCACGACCATTGGCACACCTAAACCCCAGCGATAGGCAGTAGTTCCGGCGACATTGACGATTTGATTAAACCCGCAGGTCACAAAATCCATGAACTGCATTTCCGCTACCGGACGCATACCATTGAGCGCCGCGCCGATGGCTGCGCCGACAATTGCCGCCTCGGAGATTGGACAGTCAAGCACGCGCTGACGACCAAATTCTTCATGAAAATTCTTGGTTAATTTAAATGCACCGCCATAGGTTGCGATATCTTCACCCATCATAAAAACGCGTTCATCACGGCGCATTTCAAACCGGAGTGCATCGGCAATTGCTTCAAGATAAGTAAGTTGAGCCATAGTACTATTATAAGATAATTGAGAGTCAAAAACATAGCCCACGATTTTAATCATGGGGAGAGAAAAACAAAACATAGCCCACGATTTTAATCGTGGGAGGATGTGAAATTTAATCCACAAACACACCCTTCAAACCCTCTTCCGCAGGCGGGAAGGGGAGTTCGACAGCGTAGTCGATTGCAGCGCGGATTTCCTCGATGAGCGTTGTTCGCATTGCGGTAATATCATCCATCGTCAGGATCTTTTTTTCGAGGAGGAAATTTTGATAACGGTCAATGGGGTCACGCTTTTGCCAGTATTCGAGTTCCTCGCGGGGAACATAACTGAAATCGTCGTGTTCGGCGTGGCCGCGCATCCGCATCGTCACCGTTTCAATAATCGACGGACCTTCACCGCGGCGGGCACGTTCGGCGGCTTTCCAGCAGGCGTCATAGACAATTTCGACGTCGGTGCCATCAATTGTCTCGCCATGACAGCCGTAGCCAAGTGCACGATCAGAAAGGTGTTTACACGCGAATTCCACAGAATTCGGCGAAGAATACGCGTATTGATTATTCTCAATGATGAGGATAAAGGGTAATTTCTGGACCGATGCGAAGTTCATACCTTCATGAAACTCACCCGTCTGCGAACCTCCATCACCGATATAGGTCATCGACACCACATTTTCACCCCGCATCTTGGACGCAAGCACAAAGCCTGCCGCCACCGGGATCATCGCCCCGAGATGGGAAATATTACCGTAAATACGTTTGTTGACATCGGCATAGTGACCTGTACCGTCTGTTCCCCGCATAAGACTTCCCTCACGGGCGAGGAAGGCGAGCATGAGGGTATTGAGGTCTTGTCCGAAGACAAAGTGTCCTCCGATATTGCGGTGCATCGGAAAGAGAACGTCCTTTTCGCCGAGCGCGAAGGCCGAGCCAACGGACGAAGCTTCATTCCCGGTTTGCGAATAGACGCCGCCGAAGGCACGTCCCTGTCGGTTGAGCCGCTGCATGGCGAGGTCGAATTCACGTGCTTGGAGCATGAAGCGAAACATCGAAATTCGTTGATCATTTGTAAGGCGTTTGCTGGGTTTTATCGGCGGGATTTTGTCGGATTTTTTTAATTTCATGGCAGATAGTTTCTTCACAGTAATAGTACTTATGCGCGTACATTCCGGCGTAATTATGCGGAAATACAGCGCAAAAATACCACTTTTGGCGGTATGATGAGGTATGAAAATTACGGACTTGCTTTACCGATGGCACGCAGATGACGCTGATTACTATGATTGAAGATGATATAAGAATCAGCGAATATCATACAAATCAGCGTCATCAGCGTGCCATCTAACCGCTAAGCAGACAATTACTTAGTAGAGTACGGCGAACCCTTCGGATAGCGCTTGGCGCCCCGAAGCCGGTGATCGCCAAAGGATATATCCACGAAATGTTTTTCGGGTTTGCCGTTTACTTCCAGCATTTCATACCCGACGATACCTTCTTTGAGCAAGGTGGAGAGAATCTTGAGGAATTGATCTTTTTCATCGGCGGTGAGATCGTTGAGCAGGATATCTTTGGTGGAGCCGAGATTCATAAACGACTCGACTTTTTTGAAAACATTGGAGCTGAGGGAAACGTTGTTTTTACGGGCTACGCGCACCGCACTTTCGCGGACTAGCCATTTGTCGCCGGCACCGGTGCCAAGCGTTGACGAACCAATTGCTGAGATTGCCATAGGAGTACCATCAAGGAGTGTTGAAAGGAGTTATGTGCGGCAAGTGTCGGCTATTGAGCGGGAAAAATGAAGAAAATATCTTTGGGGATTCGCTTCATGATGTTCCAAACAAACGATCGGCGGTATCACCAGTTGCCGTCCAAGTCGTTTTTAGGTAATTCTCCATACAAAAATAGCCCATGGTTTTTAACCATGGGCTATGGGTAAGTTGTAATATTTGTTCATTCCCTACGGCGCAGCAAAGCTCGTATTACTCAAAAACGTCTCATCGGTCAGCGTTTTGAGGAAGGCGACGAGATCGCTTTTGTCCTGTTCACTGAGTCCGAGTCCACCGGGCTGTAGGTTGTACTGCATGAGAATATCAATGGTCGATGAATTCTTAGTGCCTGTATTATAATGATTTACCACTTCTTCGAGCGTTTTGAAACGTCCGTCGTGCATGTAGGGCGGCGTGACGGCGATATTGCGGAGCGAAGTAACCTTGAATTTTGCTCGGTCGCGGGGATTTTTCGTCACCTCAAAGCGTCCGACATCCGAGAAATTTGCTTCCATATCCAAGCCATTATTGATATAATCATGATTCGAAAAGTCGGGTCCGCCATGGCAGTGAAAACATTCAGCGCCCTTGACTTTTCCGGTTGGGTCGAATTCGGTGAAGAATAATTTCCGACCACGTTCTTGTTCGGCAGTGAGCACTACTTCCTTGCGTACCGACTTGTCATACAAGGAATTACCCGATATCAGCGTGAACTCGAATTGCTCCAACGCAAGGGAAATCTTCAACGGTGTAATCGTATCACTCCCAAATGCGCGGATAAATTGATCGCGATACGTCTGACTTGCCGACAGCTTTTGCACCACATTTTCCAGCGTTTCATTCATCTCGAGCGGGTCTTGAATCGGTTTTAAGGATTGTTCCCGTATCGACGCCGCACGCCCATCCCAAAAGAGTCCGTTTTTGTGGAACGCAAGGTTGAATAATGCCATCGCCTGACGTTTGCCGGGTTTATTTTCCACCCCAATACTGAACTGCCGGATATCCGAAAACCCGTCCTTTTGCTGATGACAGGTAGCACACGACTGCGTACCGTTTTTCGAGAGCATGGTTTCAAAAAACAGCATCTTGCCAAGGCGAACACCCTGCACTGTCAGACGATTGTCAGGAGGCGCTGCAATAACAGGTAAACCCTGAAAATCTAATGAATAAAGTGTAGAGTCATAGACCACCGGTGTGGTTGGAGTGGTCGTAGTATCACTACAGGAATTCAGTACTAAAAGGCAGGAGAGGACGAGAAGTACAACTACATTTTTCATGGGGCAAAATTTCTATTATGAATAAAATCATTGTCTGTAAGAGAATGTAAGAATTCAAGCAGGTCTTGCTTTTCCTGCGCCGTCAGATTGAGCGGCTTGACAAATTCACTTTTGTGCTTATGCGGCGCGCCACCGGAATTGTAATGCTCAATCACACCCGCAAGTGTCGCAATCGAACCGTCGTGCATATACGGCGCTGTGAGCCCGACATTCCTGAGCGAGGGCACTTTGAAGAGCGCGCTGTCACTCGGATTGTGCGTGAGGCGGAAACGTCCGGGGTCTGTATAGTATTGATATAAGCCATTGTTGGCAAAGGAGTAATTCGTAAAATTAAATCCACTGTGGCAGTTCGTACACGCAAGCCGGGAACTGAAAAAAAGTTCTTTCCCGCGCAGTTCGGACGCCGAAAGCGCGCCGGATTGTCCCTGAAATGCATAACGGTCATACCGTGAATTCCCGCTCAGCAGCGCTCGCTCGAAACATGCAATCGACCGCGTGATGATATACGGGTCGGGTTCGCGATTATAAGCAGCTTTCGCCATAAGGATATACGTGCTGTCAAGGGCGATTTTGTCGGCAATGCGGAGGATGTTATTGTCGAATTCATTATGCTCTTGAATGGGCACCAAAATCTGCTGTTCGAGCGTAGGCACACCGCCTTCACGAGTAAAATAGGGGTGATAGGCGATATTGGCAAGTGATGGAGAATTGCGCGTACCGAGTTGATTATCCACACCCTTACTCGTCCGAACATCATCCGAAAATGCGAGCGATTGGCGATGGCAGGACGCGCACGATACTGTGCCGGTGCGGGAGAGAATGGAGTCATAGAATAATTTCTTGCCCAGATTGAAACGTTCAAGCGTGAATTCATTATCCGCCGGAAACACCGGACTCGGGAAGCCGGTTGGAATGACGAGCACATCCAATTCCAAAGGGGGCGTTGATGAGGTATCACAGCCCCCGATAGTGGCTAGGAGTAAAGCAAGTATCACGATAGTTCGTTTCATTCTATCTTGTTTTGATTCAAGGAGATGAAATTATTCAACAATGACTAATTTCTCACGTTGAATTACCGTGCCGTGCTGCACGGACACGATGTAGGTGCCGATTGCTAACTCTATTGGAAGCGAGAATGCGGTTTCTTGCACATCACGCCGTAGGACGACTTGTCCAAGCATATCGGTAATGGTCAGAGAAGAATGATTCGAAGGAGTAACTCCTGATATGGTAAGTGAATGCGTCGCCGGATTCGGGCTGATGGTAAGGGGCGAAGGAGATACTTCCTGCACCGTACTTGTGGCGGACGGCGTAAACACGGAGGTAATCATATTATTCATGAGAGTCGCCGCAGCACCTGTAGAACCGTGCGAAATGACGCCTTCATTTGCTTCGATATTCGTGAGAAGTTTAGAATATTCTGCGTCTAAGTATATGACTAAATTTCCATTTACCATTGTTCCCTTGGCAGGAATGGTCACCCAACTGTAGAGAATATCCTCAAGAGCGTGGAGTTCGAAACTTGTCTGTGTGGAGGAATTTGACGCTCCTGCTTGACCATCAAACGCGATAAAGCGATAGCCAGCCCAGCCCCAGTGCATGGTCGGGTCCTGCATTGCCAGTGGGTCGTCTTTGGGATACTTTGTCGGATCGAGGTGATTGGTTGCTGAGTCGATACCGATGCCGAGTTCGATTGCTTCTACATTCGTAACATCAAAATTACCAAGGATATACTCATTATTTACCTCCGGATTGACGAGGATATACAGGCCGGTTACGTCGTCAATTTTCCCGCCATCATGCTTGATCCTGATCTTCGAGAGATAATACCGCAGCGACGAAACGCGGAAGTAATATCCGCCCGGAGCAATCGCAGGGAATATCGTACTGAACTGAGTACCATTGAGTAAATGGTTGATATTGAGCGATACACTTTTGTTCTGTGCAGACATACCCGCACTACCGATGAGTGCGATTGCCGAAACGAGAAGTAAGAATTGTTTCATGGAAATTCTCCAAAAAAAGTAATAAGATGTTGAATAATAATCAGTTGTAAAAGTATTTACCAGTCGTTTTCGACATCAATTGATACGCAGGCGAGCTCCGATATACACGAGTCGATTGTCGAGTGGACCCCACACGAGCGACGCATCAAAAAATCCGTTATGAGGATCTTCAGGAGAGATTACTGCCTGTTGCTGCAAGAAATTCGTAATATTTTCTGCTCCAAGATAAAGGTCGAATATCTCAAACCTCTTCGTAATCTGGGCATTTGCGCGGAAAAAAGAGGTAAATCTTTCGTTCATACGGAATGCTTCAGGATTATCGGCAGTCGATGGAATCCGCCCGCCGCTGTTCCAAATAAATGTACCGTCAACCTGCCAGTCATGATCGGGAGTAAACCACGAGATTGTCGTCAGGATTCGGTGCGGAGAAATGAGTGGACGCTCTTGTAATTTACCGCCAGTTGTTGACTTTGCATCCACAAATCGATAAGATATACTAAGATCTATCGACGAAAGCGGCGCAAATTTCAACTGTACCAATGCGCTTGTCGAATAAGAGGTGCCCATTAGATTATCGATACTCACTAATCGAGGCGAGCGGTCGAAATCCACAACGATTTGATTAGAAAAATCTGTTCGGTAGATCTCGGCATCGAAGGTAAACATCTCTTTCAACAGTTCGAAATTTGTTGTTACTGAGCCACCATAATTCAAAGCTTTTTCAGGTTGCAAGCTTGACCCAATCAACACGATACGTGAACTTGCAAATACTGATAAATTATCACTGATAGGATTGGCTATCCGCGTGCCGTTACCGATTGAAAATCGGATTGTCGTCAGGGGAGTAAGGGCATACTTTCCATGAAGACGAGGAGTAATAAATGTGCCGAACATATTATGAAAATCTGTTCGAAGTCCCAGTACCAGTGTTAGCTTACGTATAGCAGAAATGGTTACTTCAGTAAATATTCCCGGCACTATCTCCCGTCTGTTGAGCTCGAGCGTTATTTGTCATGTCGAGAAAATTTTCCTTAAAATCATCGATCAAGAGACTTGCTCCATAATTAATTTTTATACCGGAAAATTCATTACTGAATATCAGCTTGCCTTGTAATTGCTGTTCAGTGCCATCATAATGTCGATCATCACCAAACATACTCGTAGTACCATGCCACACGCCGGAAACTTGCAGACCGAGATTCGTTTCAGGATTGAAGGTAAGAGGATTGAGCCCAAATTTGGATATCACCTCAAAGCGATTCGTTTTCGTCGAAATACCATACTCATGATGCGAGGTATCGTTAGCTGACATCGCGTGTGTCATGCTACCGCCCTGATACTCATCGTGCAAACCTTTCGTAATGAGTTGAAATTCCATGCCTTCCTCCGATCGGTGAAGGACGCGTGCCATGCCATTGACCTGTTTGAAAGTCGGCATATCGATAAATCCGTCACCGTTTCCGTCTTGCTGATGATTTTGAATACGACCGTGTGCGAATGCCATCGTATGCCATGTATCGCTCAGTTTTTGTGCGGAAGTAAGATTCAATTCCATACGTTCCATTGAATTAACATAACCATTTACAAATAATGGGATTTCATTTTCCGGTTGTTTGTAGCAGACATTGATTTGTCCGGTGATACCTTCGTATCCATTGAGAACAGAGGCAGCACCTTTTGAAATACTAATTTCATTGACAAAAGCGCCAGGAATATAATCTAAACCATAGCTGGTTGCGAGACCGCGAATCATTGGCACTGCTTCGGTCATAATCTGTGTGTATATACCACGTAAACCAAGTAATTGTATCTGCTTAGCGCCAGTAGCCGCATCGGCAAAGCTCACTTCCACAGCCGGACTTTTTTCGAATGCTTCTGAGAGTGAACAGCAGGCGGATTGTTCGAGCTGGCGTACGGAGATTTTTTCGGTTTTGGCGGATGCTTGGGTTATCGTAGAGTTACCTTCTGCTTCGATATTCACATCTGAAAGGAGTAGTCCGCTTTTGAGTATGATCTCGATAGAAGATGTAGTATTAGGAACGACGGAAGTGTCTGTCTTAAAGCCAACATACGAAGTAATAAGTGTGTCAGTTGTTGAGCGGTCGAGCATGAATGTACCGTCGCTTTTGGTGATCGCTCCTTTGGTAGTTCCAAGCCATCGAAGTGTTGCTCCGGCGAGCGGCTTTTGGCTGCCGGATTCACGTCCGAATACAGTTCCACGAAGCGTCTGAGCACTTATCGTAATGTAGGAGCAGAGGATGGTAAATGTGAAGAGAGTAAATAGTTTCATTACAGAATAATAGAGAGTGTAACTACTCTGTCCGTCTATAGTTCGACGGACAGAGATTGAGATATATAATGTTCCGTACCGTTATTCTTTCTTTCGGTCATACTGGCAGCATGAGTGCAGATTGGAATATGCTTCATCTGTTGCCACTGCGCCTTCATTGTCGTAGCCGGCTTCGGCAATTTTCTTTTGGATCTGTGGAAGTGTCGTTTTGGTTGAATCGTAGGTTACAGCGATCACTTTCGTTGATTTGTTCCAAGTTGCTGATACGACATTCGGTTGATTGACCGCTTTCTCAATTGTTTTTTTACATGAGCCACAATTGCCCGATACTTTAAAAGTAAGTGATTTTGAATTTGGAATTGATTGTGCGAAAGCTGTTGAGCTGATAGCTACGAAAGCGATGATAAACATAATTGTTTTCATAATAAAATCTCCTGAATTTAATAAATAATTGAAATATAAAATAGATGTGTAAGTGTCTTAGAATTGTATGGACGACATTGTAGGCCTCAAGCTGACGACATCAATCGTACAGAATGGAGAAATCAAAAGTTAGAAATTGTAGAGAATACAACGCATAAAATTCCCAACGAAATCAAAAAATGAATTTCGGGGAAGGAGGATTCTATATCAGGAGTATTCGGAGCAGGATGAAGAGTGGGGACTTGGGAGATTGAAGGTCGGGTGGAGCGTGTGAAGGGTCTGAAAATGAAACTTTGCTTATGGAATGAATATAATTATAATTACAGCAGATAAAGGGTAAATATTTAACTGAAATTTTAGTGTTCGTGGCAGAGGGTACTGATGTGAGTTGATGTGAATCGGGTACTTTCGCTCTAACTTCAGTACTTGTACAGCAGTCGCTCGCGCTAGATTCATCTTCACAGTCAGTAATGTCTGCACAGCAGCAATCATCGTCTGCCTTTGTTGTATTCACAGAAACGGAGTAGATTTCACCGCCACACAGATGCATTTGCGCCGACAGACCAACGGTCGAGAAGGCGTAGAGCATCAAAAGTATGGTAGCGAAAGTACGTTTCATGTATAGGGATAAAAAATCCGGTCTGAAGGTATTTGTATCTTCAAGACCGGATGTATCATACTAATTATTTATTAACTGTCTTACTAATCATAGCTTTTTTAACGGCAGTTTTGAATTCTTCTTTAGATTTACCACCGAGAATTTTCTCTGAAACCGAGCCGTCTTTGTTGATGATAAATGTAGATGGAATATTAGAGATACCGCCATAAGCTTCGAGTAGCTTGTCATTACTGATGATGACGGGATACGTGACTTTCTTCGCCCGGACGAACTTACTAACCGTATTTGTCACATCAGCATCACGATCGACCGACACGCCGATAACGATAAATTCGGTATCAGGGAATTCTGTCATCAGTTCTAAAATATCTGGAATTTCCTTACGGCAAGGAGCGCACCACGTCGCCCAAAAGTTAAGGAAAATGACTTTGTTTTTACCAACTTCTGAGAGGGAAACCGGCTTTCCGTCTTCAAGCCAAGTGAAGTCTGCTACTTTATTGCCCGATGATGCTGAAACGGTTGATACAGGATAAACTTTAAGAGGGGATTGTGCAAAGGTGGGAGCGATTGCAAGCGCAATAATCGCCATTGTACCAAGAGTTAAGCGACGGAAATTGCCTGAAAAATGCTGTAAAAACATAAATTCTCTCCTTTAATATGATAATGATATATAATTATTTACGTAAAATAATCGGCAAAAATAATAACTTTTGTGATGTGACGGTTAAAACTTTACAAACATTGTGCGAGCACCAAAATATTATTCGCCAAATAAACATCCGTTAGCGCCTGTCCACTCAATACTATTATACCGAGCTCCCATGAGTGGTCCCCGACCAGTACGAGCGAGTGACATCACGGGAACAGGGGCATCCCATTCACCGAGCCAAATCATCATAATGCGCAATTCTACTTTGTTCATCCCCATTGGTGTATAAATCGATTCTGCGTAGGTAATGCGTTCTTGTAGCACATAGTTACCGCGCTGTTCATTCGAAATAGATCGTATATCGTCAGGGGTGGGATTGATGATCACTCCTTTGCCTGCAAACGAAAAGAGCGGCTTGAGGACATAGTTATCCAAATCGTCTGGAATGCCATCTAACGTATTCAAAAATATAGATTTCGGAACAGATTTGTGCGTAAGAAACGGCAATGAATACTTGCTGATACGGAAATACCAATTCGGGTGTCCTGCCCATTCGACGTCCAAGTCATCCGTCCAGCTAAATGGAATCTGAACGTTATTTTCCTCCAATTCATCGATAATTGCACGATTAAAGATCCTCTTGATCTGTACCCACTTGCCGTTTCTCTTGTGAAATAGGCGATTGCCTTCTAACTTGACACCGCATATATCTGTTTCCTCAACGCCGATGAGCCTCTTCATAGACAGAAAGTCAGGACGAGTTTTTTGTTTTTCCGGTTGATATTCGAGCAGGCAGGTCTCGTCCGGGTCGTGAGTACCTATAATCGCTTTGTGAAGTAACTGTATATATTCATTATCGGTTAGATTGCTAAATGTATGTGAAAATGTTTGATCGAATTTGTAAAATTGTTTCAACTTCTTCGCCAGTAAAAACTGATACCCGAATAATGATGGAAAGCCCTGTAATTCTACAACCTTCGGTATGTAATTTCCATGCTCGTCAACAGATAACGCAAAATCGACGATCACAAATAACGGCTTTTCGTTTTGATTCGGTACGGTATGCTGAGGCTTGAGTGAACCGTCCGAAGCGGCAAGATGAGAGGGAGTCATACATTCAAGAGCCACTGCAACTGCAGAATCTTCAAGTACTTTCCTAAAAGTGTTTGATACGAATATCGGCATTTCACACACTCTATACTCTATATGCATACCTACTTCAATGTCTAATTCTTTTAAAAATCGAGTGTATTTATCTTCTGAATAATACTGATCGGCAAATTTTCGTTGAAACTCAGGCAGCATAAGTTGGCTTTCACATATAATGAATTGAATTCGACCCAGTAAATCTCTATCGAACAAAAATAATGTACCTAATTGGTATAGAGGAGAAATTTCTCACGTTCCGGCAAAAAATCTTCGAGCCCTCTCGATGCTGCTGCCCTGACTGCATCATCTGATCCTTTGTTAAAGATCAGGGAATAAAGCTCCTTACTACCGGTAACTTTCTTGAACATCAGCATATTAGCAGTCTCGACCGATGACATCTCAAACATCTCAGGACGTATCTTCCGCAGCTCTAACACTAGATTAATTCCGGCTGTAAAAAGCTTTGGTGTATATAGGTTGTGGAATGTGAGTAGCAAGCCCGTACAATCTTTACTGGCATATTTTCCGCTGGATGCGCGAAATTTTGTTGGAATACCCGTAATGCTATCTGAATCCGGAAGAATCTTTCCTAATGCAGTACAATCTACTGATGTAAATTGAGGTAATCCAATATATTGGAATGGAAGAGTAGTGCCAATGCCAATACTTACCAGTGATAGTTCACCAAGCACTCCAGTCATCGCCGCACCGCGAATTGCATTCGGAGTCGGAATATTGGGAGATGTTGGCAGCCATGCTAAGCCTGTTGTTTCCCATGTCATTGCGCGGTGCCAGTTCGACATTTTGACAACTTCCAATTTTGCTTTTCTGGGATTACCTTGTTTGTCTTTCGGTAGCCAGCCACATTCATTAGCCATGACGGCGATTTCACAGATTGTGAGTCCGTGAAGATAAGGAATCGGTAAGAAACTAACAAAAGAAAGCATTGAAGTATCGGCCACATTACCATCAACGAGCAGACCGCCGAGTGGATTCGGTCGATCGAGAATTATGACTCTTTTTCCGGTCTCAGCGCAAGCATCCATTGTCGTAAGCATTGAGCTGATATAGGTGTAAGATCGTATCCCAATATCCTGAATATCTATGACCATCACATCAATGTTTTTGAGCATTGACCAAGTAGGTCTGCGATTTTTGCCGTAAAGCGAGTAGGCAGGCACACCGAAAAGTGAGTCGTTCTCAACGGCATCGCCGGCCGGAACGGTGGTGTAAAATCCGTGTTCAGGCGTAAATATCGCCGTTAACGTACAAGCTGATTGTTGAGAAAAAATTTCAGCAGTCGATTCAAGTGTCGATGCACGTCCGGTATAATTGGTAAGAAGTCCGACTCTCATTCCTCGTACTATCTCAAATTTTGACTCTCGAAGTATATCAATCCCAAGCATTACTTTAGGAGACTCAAAATTCATCTGATGAGCATGGGAATAAATAGTACCGATAAGTACAAAAGCTACTATTCTACAAATTCTAATAATCAAAATTCTCTCCTATAAGTAAACTAATATCCATCTGCTGTATCATCCCCACGCTGGTAGTCTGCCCCTGCTTCAAGACTTCCGTCCGGTAGAACGTGAATGGCATCAACTCTACCAATTGATTCACGCGGAATGAGCACATGTTCCTTTCTTTGTAAGTCTTGTTCAATTTTTTTAGAAAAAGCTCCCGGCTCATACTTTACTTCATCCGGCAGCCATTGATGATGAAAACGTTTTTGATTCACTGCTTCCTGCATTGACATGTTACGATCAATCACATTTGTAATAACCTGAAAAACTGAAGTGATAATTGTAGAGCCTCCGGGTGTACCAACTACCATAAAAAGACTACTGTCATGATAGGTGACAATGGTAGGTGTCATAGAACTCAACATCCGTTTGCGAGGAGCAATTGAATTTGCCTCACCGCCTGTAAGTCCATAATAATTAGGAATTCCGGGCTTGATGCTAAAATCATCCATTTCATTGTTGAGCAGAAATCCTGCACCATTGACCACAACTTTCGAGCCATAACTATCATTGAGTGTAGTGGTGACAGCCACTGCATTTCTCTCTGCATCGATAATGGAATAATGAGTCGTTTCTTCGCTTTCTACAGTAGGGATATGACCGGCTTGGATATCGACACTTGGAGTGGCAAAGGCAGGTGAGAATTGAGATAATCTATTGTTAAGATAGGACTTATGTAGTAATTGATCCACGGGAACAACAGTAAAATCTGGATCACCAAGATATGTCGCTCTGTCTGCATAGACTCGCTTTTCAAATTCAATGAATCGATGCTCTCGCTCTGAAATATCGAGACCACGAGTAGTAGGCAATTGAAATTCATTCATGGTGAGCAGTTGAAGTAATGCAATCCCTCCGCTTGAAGGTGGCGGCATGGTAATTATATCAAATTGCTTGTAGTTACTTCTAAGAGGCGCTCGCCATATACTTTTGTAATTTTTAAGATCTTCAAGTGTAATAATCCCATTGGAACTTTGCATACATTTGACAATCTTTCTCGCAGTTTCACCGGAATAAAATCCATCACGTCCGGAGTCACGTATGCGCTCTAAGGTCAGAGCAAGTTCGGGCTGAAGAAGTAAGTCACCGCTTCTCCACGAAGTAGTTTTCATAAATGCGCATCCCAGCGGGTTCGCTTTTTGGAAATTCTCAGCTTCGGAATTGAGCTCGTCTGCCTGACGGGCAGTAACACCAAACCCTTGGTGAGCAAGCAGAATGGCAGGTTCGATTAGCGATGTGAACGGTAATTTGCCATATTTCCGATGAGCTGTAATCATACCATCGACACTGCCGGGTACGCCACATGCAAGAGCTGATTGTAAGGATAAATTTCCGGTACTATTTCCATATGAATCGAGATACATAGTTCTCGATGCATTCTCCGGAGCCATTTCACGGAAATCGAGCGTATTGGTCTCACCATTTTTCAACCGGAGCACCATGAAGCCACCGCCTCCGAGATTACCGGCGTTCGGATAGACGACGGCAAGTGCGAAGTGAACTGCGACTGCCGCATCAATTGCATTACCGCCTGATTTGAGAATATCTACTCCAATTTTAGTAGCGATGGGATGCGCCGTGACGACCATTGCATGCTTCGACCTGACTCCGCGACCCGGGTGATTCTGTCCATAAAGTATCGAAGTCCATAGACAGATTATGCTTACAATTGAGAAAAATTTGAATGATAATGGGAGCATACTTCTACTCTTGTTATTAAAATGAAAGAAGCGCCTGCAACGATAGATTTGGCACATCTCGATTAAAAATATGATTCAAATATTGGCGCTCGTACCAGCCGCTGAGTGTGCATTTTGAACCGGATGTAAACTGTAATTCGGCTATTATTTCCGGACCATAAAATTGTTGGAACCCATCAGAAGAAAATCCTATGGAGGAGGTTTTGAAAACTGACGTCTGACGCAGTGCATAATACCGTACGCCGCAGCCGACTGAGAGTCCACTCAATGTAGGTGTATAAAACAGTATCTTGATGAATTGTTCGTAATTCTTGCTGAGTGGTGTTTCTGAAAATGAACTCCACGACAGCTGTCCACGTTCAAAATACCTCGCATAAATTGATGTGTGAGCATGATAATCCTGTCCTAAATTGAGCGTTATAGAATCCCTATAGCTGACTTGACGAAAGCTAAAACTCTGAACATCGATACTTTGTTCTTCAAAGTCATAAGCAGTATAATTTGCTAATACTTCAAATCGCGGCTGCATTTGCAATCCATGAGATGTAATCATCAGTTCAGGAGCAAATCGTAGAATTCGATTCCAATTATTGAGAGCACTTCTTTGTGCACGTAAATAGACTAGATGGAGCATTTGAAGCTGTATCGAAATTCCCGCTGAAAGTCCTTTTGAAATCCTGCGTTGATAGTGAGCTTGCGTCATAATGGTGAGTTCATCACGGTCGTCATAATTCAATTCCGACGGAGTATCATACTGTAAAATTCCCATAGATGCATTGACATGAAGTGAATCTTTCGGTGAAATATTCCATTGGATTGTCCGAAAATTCGTGTGCGAAGAGCTGAATTATCACGTTGTTTCTCTGCTTGACGGATGCTGGTTTCATCTTGGCTATTAAGTGTGAATTTCCGTTCGATAGAATTTTCTTCGTTTCGTGTAAAGTATTCGATACCAAGCCGATGCTGTCCAATGGAATGGGTATATTGTAGTGCTGTAGAAATGGTAATTTGGAACTCATGCAATTTTCGCTTCACCGCTGTCGAAGGAATATCTGAAATTACCTGCCTATACATCCTATCGACTGCACCGTTATCAATCGTTGCCAGCATTTCTGCTTTCCACTTTCCGGATAATGCATAGACGAATCCTCCGTTGATACCTAGCCGTTGCTCTAATCTACTCTCAGTAGCAAGAGTTGCAGAAGTGCCGATGGGAGTGATAAAGTCTCTATTTAATAATCGATATTGAGCCGAAGTCTGAAGTGCATTCCCATCATTAACCTCACGTAAAATGGCTGACTGGGCATAGAAATCGGCATTTGTTCTTTCATTGGAAAAGCGTGTATAATTTCCCTGAAAATTGCCGGTAATCGAATAATCATCAACCATTGTAGGTAAAAGTGTCCCGATAGTTGAAAATGCCGGCGCAGACACGCTCGTACCGAGCTGCCTGAATAGCTCAACACCACTAAATAGTTCTATTGTAAAGGTTTCGAGTGGACGGGAAGAAATGCCGATGAGGGAGTTAATACGCTGTAAATTGGCTAAGCCGATATTACGTGTATCGTTCGAGAGGACATAGAAATTTTGTGAAATAAAATTGATATTGTCGAAGATAGGGACTGAGTAGCGCAGTTGAAACGACTCGTCATCTCTAAAAGAAGCTCCCGTTGATCGAAGTCCGATACCACGATACCGTTGGGAAATAGTCAGTTCACCGCCTAAGGTTTTGGTATGTGCGGTTGCATCTGCTGAAAAAATAAAAATATTCCCAAACTTCGAAGTTCCAAATTGAGCAATCTTTAGATCAGATACACTATCAGGAATCGAAGGCGTTACGGAAAATTGCGCAAACAACGATACAGACATTCCTCCAAGTATGGTACAAAAGACAATTACCATCAATAAACACTCACGATACGCAATCACACAGCCGAAATTCTTAGTATTGAGCGTCTTGCGAATAGATCTCATACATCAATACTTATAACGATGTACTTGCTGAAGGCAAGCGCAACTGACATTCTCTTCGGAATAATACTACTTTTTCGATTATAGTACCTGATGATTCTTGTACGATGATTTTTCGTCCGCTTCGGAGAGTAATAGTCGTGTCATGGAACGATTCTACCGTTTCAATTTCATCTGAATTGACGGTGATTGATGTAGCGTCTATACGAGTCAGAGTTATCATAGATACTGAAGTAAATTATTGATACTGAAGTAGATTACTGATGCTGGGGATTTAACGGAATTCATAGACAAAACCAAGCTGTAGCGCTATTTGTGGGTTTGAAAAATCACCTGAGCCTACCATTAGTCCGGTTTCTACAAAAAAACCAAAGAAATTCAAATCGTAGAATCCTCCAATATATTGCCATTCTCTTACAACATTCACGGTGCCGAATATAGTTTCTTCCGGTGTAGTATAATGTGAATAACCTGCACCAAAGGAAACATGATGATTAAATGACTTTGTTCTGCCTAAGTTATATAAGAAATTTCCTTGTATGCCGTATGAAGATCCGATATAACCTACAGCCAGCCTCCCACCAAGCTTCCCAGCTTCATATTCTCCGACAATATTTATGATACCCGGCTGGAGAATAGTTAGACCTAAGGATCCAAATTCGTTTATTTTACGGTCTAATAAGTTTACATCCGAATAGTAAACAATTTTTGCTATTTGTGACTTAGTGACCATGATTTTGGTTCCATTATCAATTATTACTATTTGTGTACTATCTTCACTGAAAATAACTCCTGTATATTCTTTACCTTCATTTGTAGTAATTATTGCTGCACGATTAGTGCTCTGAGCAAAAACTAATCCGACATTAACAAAAAAACAAATGATAACTAATAGCTTTACCATGTGGTTAATTCCTTAATTGTTTGTAAATATTGTGAAATAAAATTTATCTTCTGTAGGGAAAGCTATCCACCATTATTCCTGAGGGATAATACTTTAGAAACATAGCCTACCAAATCAACCATCTTCGAATAATTCATACGTTTTGGTCCGATGAGACCTATGAGTCCGCTCGCCGATCCCACTTGATAGGTAGTGGCGACTAAACTGTAATCATTGAGTAATGCATTATCTAATTCCTGTCCGATTGCGATTTTGATTCCAGAATCATTCTTGTCCTGCTTCTCGAGTAAATGAATGATTACATCTTCATTTTCGACGAGTTCGATCACACCTTTCATGCGTTCTGGATGTTCGAATTCGGGGTGAGATAATAAATTAGGTGTGCCGGCAATATGTAATTTATCTTCGTATTTTCTTAGCGCAAATAATGAATCGACAGAATCGATAAAAAGCCGTAGAGTGGGATTGGAAGTATCAGCTTCGGCAATGACTTTTGCGAAATTATCTTTCAAGAATTTTATTGATTTACCCGAGATACGTTCGTTGATAAATTGAGCAGTCGCTTCGAGAGTGCGATAGTCTATTTCATATTGCGCTTCGAGGGTTACCGTTCTCACGGAGTTTGATTCTAATTCCATCACTACCAAGAGCCGCGATGAAGATAGTCCGATTAGTTGCAACCTCCGAACGACGACATCTTGAAAATTCGGTAATTCAACTACTCCCAAGTACTTAGAGAGCGAACCCAATATTATGGAAGCATCTTTCAAGAGCATTTCAGATGAGGATATCATGAGATTATCCTTCACTACACTTCGTTCGCTCTCCGAAATATGATCTGTTTGCATCAGATAATCCACATATACCCTGTATCCCTTATCTGTAGGAATACGTCCTGCTGAAGTATGTGGATGACCGATAAACTCCATTTCTTCGAGGTCGGACATTACATTACGAACCGTAGCAGGTGAGAGCTTGAATTCATGCTCGAGATACCGTGAGACAAAGCGTGATCCAATTGGATTCGCCGTGAGAATGTACATTTGTACAATTGATCTGAGAATTGATTTCTCACGATCATTGAGCTCACGCGACTCACGTTTTGGGAAAAGTATATCACTGTGCATTATAAATACATCCGTTCAATAAAATCTGTACGCATACAAAAAAAACATAATACTATGTAAAACCATTACCCATTACCCATTACCCATTATCCAGTAAATTAACCATTAACCATTAACCATTAACCATTAACCATTAACCATTAACCATTAAATTAACAATCAACCATTCCATTTCTTAACAATCATAAACTTAACCGTTGTTATTTGTGTGCCTGATGCTACTCGTACGATATACATTCCTGATGGTAGATTCATAGGAACGCGTACATATTCGGTCTGCCCGGCTGCGGTTCCATTCCATAATTCTGTTGTTGCTCCAATTCCGTTTGTCAAGGTAATTCGAGATGATGCACCACTTTGAGGGAATGAGGATACAACTTGCGCTTCGTTCATTGTTGATTGAAGTACTGTAAGTGTTAGTGGAGTCGATGTCTCATTGTCAGAAATGACTGATGTAGGAGTTCCAAGCTGATTAATTGCGAACCACATAGTATTGTTTTTGGATTGATCAATTGTAACAGCAAATTTACCTTTTGAGAGCTTGTTGACGGTGAGTGGAGTGTTCATGCGTTTGCCGGTTGAGTCAATAGGCGTCACGCTAATCGAGTCGAATTTGGTATCAAAAGACAAACGCAGAGTCATCGCTTCGACTTCAACCGTCGTATTTCCCCAATTCGTCACCGACTGATTGCTGTTCCAGATTGTGCCTCGGCTTAAAGCACGTGTACTGACTGTCAACAAAGACGAACGTGAATCGGCGAGGGGCAGTGTGTCACCGCTTATCCACGAGAAGGATCCGATATTCCCGGCATCTAAGCGTTCGGCGCGGATCGAGCCAAAGGTAAATATCTTACCACCAAGAGCGCCGGTCGCTGCTATGTAGCCTGGAGTCGAGATAGTAAAGACGCTGTCATCAGCATTCCAGAGCAGTTCTTCGGTATCGCTGAGAAGATTCTTGGTATCGACTCCATTATCACCTGAGAGTTCGGAAACGGAGCGGTGGGGGAGTTCGGATTGCTGAGTTGCATTAAGAGAATCAATTTGAACTTTACGGAATAATACCATACGTTGGTCGCTGTAGATATCGAGCCAAAAAGAACCATTCTGCCATTGTGGAGTATATAAATCAGGAATCGAATGATGAATACCAATTGTTTTCTTTGCAGGTGCAATCATCCCAGTTTGAAAAGCTCTCGATGCTTGAGGCATCATCGAAAGCAGGGCTGAATTAGAACGTAGTTGATAGAATTGTCCACTGTCGATGGTAGTTTTTGTGATTGTGGTACGAATATCAGCATAATATGTCAAGAAAAACCCATCCCAATCCTGATAGGCAGAATACGCAGGAAGGATAGTAGCCATTTCATTTTGATGAGCCGATGGATAAGGCATTAGCATACCGGCGACGATCATTGGTTTATCTCGGATTTTAGCACGGGCGAGATTCGGATAGGCACCAGCCCCTTTGTCGGATACCATCCCGCCATTTGAACCCCAACCCTCGAATTCAGCCGTAAAATCACAACCGCTAAACGAAAATAAATCATTGAAATACTGCGGTTGTGTGCCACCGGAGACAGATGCTCGTACTTTAAGAGTATCTTTGAGAAAACTATACATTTTGTCTGTGTAATCCTTCATGAGTGCAGTATAAAATACAGCATTATCAGCCATACGGGCAGCACTGATGGTATTGTCATTCCATTCTGCACGTTTGATGGTGAAATTACTCATGCTTTCTCCAGGGAACAAATTAACATCATCCATACTACGTAGCCGAACATTATCTAGGTAAAAATCGCCGATTTGCTCGCCGAGATAAAAAGATAAATTGACTGTCGAACTGTCGGTGGTATTTGCTCGGAAGCGAATGACATATTCCTTCCAATTTGCTGTGACGACATCGGTGTAGTACAGCCCATAGACATTAAAGGGATACATACCTTTTTGAGCTACTACTATAAACGACCTCGTCCCGACAGTGGCGGTAGTTTTGGCAGAGAAACGCATCTCATACGATCGGTATTTCTCGAGCTTGCAGGATTGATTGACAAATTGAACGAAATATCCTGTTCCAGCGGTCTGTGTGACTCTGATATTCGCGCTACGTTCACCTTCTACTTTATTGCCATCTGACGGGAATACTACTGATTTTGCATTTTCATTAACATATAATTGCCAACCTGTGAGTGGGTCGCCGGCATCTTCGAATCCACCGTTGGTAACTATATTTGTTGGGGATGAAGGGGGACTACTCCAATTCGCTTTCAGTGCCAAATCATTTTTATATTTTTCTTGTAAATACAATGAGAATATTGTGTCGAGCCGCTTGACATGATAGTCAGTTAGATAATTTACAGTAGGCTTGGTGAGGCGTCCTTGCTGCCATAAATATGTCAGAGAGCTTTCATACGTAAGATCCATGATGGCAAATGCAGGCTCATCTTTCCATGCAACTCCTGTATAAGGGTTGATATGTTCCATGAGCATACGTACCACTCTCTTGTGTGCTTGACGGAAGTCTACTTCGACATAAGGCATTGAAACCGGAACAGTATCCCATTTGGCTACACCATCACCCGGTCGTGGCTGCCAATTAGAATGGACCGGTAAATAAATGTAGATACCATGTAATTTTAACTGATAGACAAACCAGTCGAGACGTTTTATCTGAACTTCATTTAAGGCAATGGAGGCATTCCCGGGCTCTAAGAACCAAAATGCGTAGTCGTATGCAACGAATCGAACAGCATTAAATCCAAGGGAGCTCAGTCGTTTGGCAACAAGTATTGCATCGGCACTATCCGGATAGCACGCAGTATAGTAGAGGGAAGTACCGACGAATTTAATTCGTTTGCCATCGGGAGTCTGAAAATGACCGTCCTTAATGCTCACAAAGTCACTTGCACCGATTGGCTTTACTTTTGGAAGGAAGAGTTCTTGAGAATTGATACCCGACTGAGGGATGGTGTGCTCAAAGGGACGTAATAATGGCTGAGATTGAGAACTATCGATGAAGCAGAGAAAGAGAAATAATCGAATTACAACGTATAAACATCGCATAATTAACCTCAGAAACGTATAAAAATGTCAGGAGAAATTTCAAATCACCTGAAAACTACAAAAGAAACGCAACTGTGCCAAGAAAACTTTTTGGTTGATTGCACTTTTCTTCTCAATTTGCAGAAAATCGAATGAATTATCCATTATTACAGAGATATTTATGAGAAATTCTCGACGTTCTTTCCTGCAAAAAACGATGCTTGGTTCTGCTCTCGGCTTTGGTTTTCAACCCGAAGGATTTGCCAATGTCCTTACAGCTGTCAGCCAATTCGATGCATCACAGACTCCTATTGACATTGCTTCCAACGAAGATTTCTGGTCAACAGTACAAGCAGCGTATGCGATGGACAGAACGTTTATCAATCTGAATAATGGTGGTGTCTCGCCGAGTCCGAGGGAAGTAATGGACTCGGTAAAGCGTTATATGGATTATACAAACAGTGCACCGGCTCGGAATTTATGGAGTCAATTGGAGCCAAATGCTGAGACTGTCCGCGAAAAATTAGCCCGTATGTTTGGTTGCTCAGCCGAAGAAATTGCTATTACCCGAAACGCGAGTGAAAGTCTGCAATCCATTCAGCTTGGAATGAATTTGAAAGCAGGCGATGAAGTGTTGACCACGACACACGATTACCCAAGAATGATTACCACGTGGGAGCAGAGAGTCCGCCGCGATGGAATTGTTCTCAAAAAAGCAGAATATCCTGCTCCACTTATGAATCCCGAGGATTTTGTCAAGGCAATTGAAAAAGAAATTACTTCCAAAACGAAGGTTATACACATATCGCATGTGCCGTTTTGCAGTGGACAGATTAATCCGGTGAGACTTGTATGCAGGCTCGCCAAGTCTCGTGGAATTGAGTGTATTGTCGATGGAGCTCATGCTTTTGCTCAATTCCCGTTTACCCAAAAAGATTTAGAGTGCGATTACTACGGCGCGTCGCTTCACAAATGGCTTTCTGCTCCAATTGGAACCGGGATGCTGTATGTCAAAAAAGAAAAAATCAAAGATATCTGGCCGCTGATGGCAGCCCCGAAAGAAATGGATGATAACATTAGAAAGTTTGAGGAAATAGGCACACATCCGGCGGCATTACATAATGCAATTGCTGATGCCGTCACATTTTGCAATGGAATAGGGCTAGAGCGTAAGGCGGCTCGACTTCGGTATATACATCACCGATGGATTGACCGGCTCAAGCAATATCCTAACGTAAAATTCCTCCAACATATTGATGATGAAAGTAATTGGTGTGGATTGGTACTTTTCAATATTGATGGGATGGATGGCGGGAAAATCGGTGATTATTTGTTATCAAAACATCGTATAATAACCACACCAATTACGTATGCCGATATCAAGGGCGTGCGCATCACACCGAATGTTTATACTACTCTCTCGGAAATTGATTATTTTGCGGACGTTTTGGAAACAATTGCCAAGGGACAAGTCAAGGAAGTAATGGCAGCAGCGAAGTAGCCATTCAATACAATATTTCCTTTATTTGGGGAATGCTCCCGAAAAGCAGTTTGACGATTACTTTTAATTTACAACGACGGTTTTCGATACATTGAAACTGGTATAATTTATGTCCCAAAATACTATGTTGTGGGTTGGTTTTCATGTACTGGTGTTTATACTTCTTATCCTCGATCTATTCGTAATTAACAAAAAAGCACATGAAATTACTGTCCGTGAGTCAATAAAATGGACTGGAGTTTGGATAGGACTTGCTGTTCTTTTTGGAATAGGAATTTGGTATTGGGGTACACCACAAATGGCATTAGAATTTGCCACCGGTTATATTATTGAAAAGTCTTTGAGCGTCGATAACCTTTTCGTATTCCTGACTATTTTCAGTTACTTTCAAGTACCAGCTAAATATCAACACAAGGTGCTTTTCTGGGGTATTTTCGGTGCGCTTGTTCTACGAGCTATTTTTATTTTGGGTGGTGTCGTATTAATTCAGCAGTTCCATCCTGTGATTTACATTTTCGGTGGATTTTTATTGTTTACGGGGATTAAGTTAGCAATTCAACAAGAGCAGAAAATCGAACCTGAGAAAAACCCAGTTCTCAAGCTATTGAGACGGACTATGGGAGTTTCAAAATATTACCACGAAGATAAATTTTTCATCAAACGTTTAGGTCATACATTCGCTACTCCGCTTTTTGTAGTGCTCGTACTTATTGAGACCACAGATTTGTTATTTGCAGTTGATTCGATACCAGCAGTCATTGCAATCTCCGAAAACCCCTTTATTATATACACTTCGAATGTCTTTGCAATTCTTGGACTCCGAACGTTATATTTCGCACTAGCGGGACTGGTAAATATATTTCATTATCTTAATCTTGGAATGTCAATCATATTGATGTTTATCGGTATGAAAATGATGCTATCAGACATTTTCAAAATTCCTATAGCGTTAGCATTAGGTGTTGTGGTTGGAATTTTGGTGCTTTCGGTCGCTGCTTCGCTTATAATTCCTAAGAAAGATGAATTAGAAAAATAAATTTCACAATGTTGTAATGTATATGACAAATGTCATTTCTTGCTGAAGATGATTGAAGTAAGTTTGGTATAGTTTAGCGTGAGTGCAAAGATTGCAATGCATGCTTTTATACTTCACAAGGGGACTTACTTTTGAAAACAATAATTGAACCTTTCCGCATCAAATCGGTCGAACCGATAGAGATGACTACCCGCCATCAGCGCGAGCGCTACATTCATGCTGCGCACTATAATCTATTCTCATTAGAATCCCAACATGTTTTAATTGATTTACTTACCGATTCCGGTACGTCAAGTATGAGTGCGCGACAATGGGGTGCAATTATGACCGGTGATGAGTCTTATGCGGGTAGTCCTTCTTTTTTCAGATTTGAATCTGCCGTTCGTAAATTGATGCCGTTTAAAAACATAATACCGACTCATCAGGGGCGGGCAGCGGAGAAAATATTATTCTCAGTTGTTGCCGGCAAAGGCAAGTACATTCCAAATAACACGCATTTTGATACGACGAGAGCAAATATTGAATTTACAGGAGCTCAAGCTGTGGATCTTGTTGTATCAGAAGGGCTTAATCCTGCATCAGAGCACCCCTTCAAAGGGAATATGGATGTTCAGCGTTTGATTGATTTTATCAATGAAATTGGCGAGGATAATATTCCAATTTGCATGCTGACACTGACGAATAACTCAGGTGGTGGTCAGCCGGTGTCGATGGATAATATTCGAGAAGTGAAATCCGTGTGTGAACATTATGGAATTCCTTTATTTATAGATGCTTGCAGGTTCGCCGAAAATGCATATTTCATAAAAATACGTGAAAAAGGATTTCAAAATCGAGACATCCCTTCGATTGTACGGGAGATATTTTCGTATGCAGATGGTGTGACGATGAGTGCCAAAAAAGACGGGTTAGTGAATATAGGAGGATGGCTGGCTATGAATAACGATCTATGGGCATCTCAAGCGCGTACGTTGCTCATTCTTACAGAGGGATTCCCGACGTACGGTGGACTAGCAGGTCGGGATTTGGAAGCGATAGCAGTAGGACTTGAGGAAATAGTACAGGAAGATTACTTACGATATCGAATAGCATCCACTCAATATTTAGGTGATCATCTTTTTGAAGCTGGTGTACCCACAGTTCGTCCTGCGGGCGGACATGCAATTTATATTGACGCGAGAGCAATGTTACCACATATACCACCGATGCAATATCCTGGACAGTCATTAGCTGTAGAGCTCTATTTGCATGGAGGAATTAGAGGTTGCGAAATAGGTACGGTGATGTTTGGACGTCAAGCAGATGGCACTGAGCTGCCTTCGCGTATGGACTTGGTGAGATTAGCGATTCCTAGGCGTGTATATACGCAAAGTCATATAGATTATGTGATTGAAGCTATTATCGAAGTAAATGAACATAAACACAATCTTCAGGGTATGAAAATTACGTGGGAGCCGCCATCATTGAGACATTTTACTTCTCATTTTGAATATTGTCTATAATTTGTCTTGGCATAATCTCTAAGTTAATCGATATCACAACGTCGAGATTTAATTGCAAAAACAAAGACTTATTATAAAACCCGACATAGTTTGTGTACTATGTTGGGTTTTTTTTATTTGTAGCAATAGGTAATAGATTGGACTGTGTTAAAGATTGGATAAGACTGAATGTCTCTCTGAAAAATTAGATCCTTAGAATTGTATTATTACAAAATATAGATTGAAAAAAAGTTTTCCCCAAGGAGTATTATTCGTTTTGCACGCAAGTGAAAGTTTGTATTTTTGCGCGAAAAGTAAACGTAAAGAAAATGTTAATTTGTATTAAATCAAGAAAATACACATCTCAATAGTCAACGAAATTCCATTATGCAGATTCAAAATTCAACGATAGTAGTAATAGGCGGTTGGGGGTTGGTTGGTGCGTCTATGTGCCGTAAAATCATGGAGTTTAACCCTAAGAAAATTATTGTTACTTCTTTGAAACAATCCGAAGCTGAGGAAGCGGTTGAAGAGTTACGTAAGGAGTTCTCTGGAAATCCACCGGAAATGTTTGAGCCATGGTGGGGTAATATTTTCTCACGTACTGAATGGAAGGATGTTTCTCGAGAAGATTTACTTACTAATGATGTGACTCGGAGTGGTTTAATACACGATGTTATTGATGAGCTTGATGACAGAATTCTATCAGAATCCGCCTTGTATTCCCTCCTACAGCAGACCAAGCCCGACGCAGTTATTGATTGTGTAAATACAGCTACTGCAATAGCTTATCAGGATATTTATGCGAGTTCACGTTCAATTCTAAGTGAGTTAGAAGCAGGGAATACTGAACGTATGACAGTAGAGCGACTTCTTGCAAGTCTGTATATTCCTCAGCTTACACGGCACATACAAGTATTATATCGTGGATTGAAAGATGCTAAAACAACTACGTATATAAAAGTTGGGACTAGTGGAACTGGTGGAATGGGATTAAACATTCCCTATACACATAGCGAGGAGCAGCCTTCTAGAATATTACTTGCCAAATCAGCAGTAGCAGGAGCACAAACGCTCTTACTTTTCCTCATGGCGCGTACACCGAACAGTGCATTAGTTAAAGAAATCAAGCCAAGTGCTGCTATTGCGTGGAAAAAAATCGGTTATGGAGACGTCATGCGTAAGGGAAAGTCAATTCCGCTTGTCGATATGATACCTGAGAATGCAATGTCACTCAACGAGGGCACATTCTCACTGAAAGCAGTAGAAGGAGTCAAGGATTTTGGAGAGAATTTCAAGTCTGTCTTCATAGATACTGGAGAAAACGGGATTTTTTCACGTGCAGAATTTGAAACAATTAGTTCACTTGGTCAGATGGAACTTGTAACTCCTGAAGAAATTGCCGATGCTGTGGTCAATGAACTACGTGGCGGGAATTCGGGGCTTGATGTAATAGGTGCGCTAGATGCATCGGTTATGGGTCCGACGTACAGAGGTGGAATTCTCCGCAATAATGCACTCGACCAACTTAAAGCATTGGAAATAGAAAATAGTGTAGATAGTGTAGCGTTCGAAATGTTAGGTCCTCCACGACTTTCTAAATTACTGTACGAAGCATATATCCTGAAAAGAATAGCTGTGGATTTTGAGACTGCTATTACAATGAGTATTGTAGATCTATCCAAAAAAGCTGAAATGCTGATATCCTCTGATGCTACGTTACGAGCACAAATGTTATCTGTTGGTCTTGTTATTCTGCTGCCAGACGGGGTAAATTATTTACGTGGAAATGATGTAAAAATACCTCCGTATAGGGGTCAAGTAGAGATTGATTATGATAATGAAACTATTGAAAAATGGTGCAATGAAGGATGGGTAGATTTGCGAGAACAGAATTTTCTAAGCTGGCAGATTAGACTAAAGAGAATCATGGATGAAACGGCTTTACTTCCTAGGTTAGACACAAGCTCTCGATATACGTATACAAAGAACTATTGGGAGAATTTTCAGAATATAGACGGTGGTAAACTTGCAGCATGGATATTTGAAGTTGAGGAGCACGGATGGCGTTTCAAAAGGTAAATTCTCAAATTAATCAGAATAAAGTACAATTAGCTATCATGGCATCCGGCAAAGGAAGTAATGCCGAAGCAATTGTAAAATTTAGTCAAAAGCAAGAGGCTCATTTCGAAGTAGCGCTTATTGTTACAAACAACCCAACTGCCGGTGTAATAGACATTGCTCAACAGTATGGAATAGATTGGTATTGTTTGAAGTCGAATCAATTACAGACTGAAATAGAATATGAAGATTGTATTCTAAAATTGTTCGAAAAATATCAAATTTCAATGGTTGCACTTGCCGGTTATTTAAAATTGATTCCTTCGAAAATAATTGATACTTATCCAAAGAGAATCTTTAATATCCATCCATCACTCCTTCCTAAATATGGAGGAATAGGGATGTATGGTTCTAGAGTTCATAAAATAGTTATTGAAAATAGGGAACAAAAATCAGGCTCGTCAGTTCATATTGTAGAACGCGATTATGATACAGGTGAAATTATCTGTCAAAAGTCAATCGATATATATGAAGACGACACGGCTGAAACATTATCAGAAAGAATTCAAACATTAGAATATTCAATTTACGCTCCGACTTTGAACTTACAGGCCGAGCAAATATTGCAAGGAATTTAAATTTTTCTTGTTTATGTGAGTTTTTTTTTTCAACTTAGTCTTTAATATTAGCATAAAGTTGCTTTTTGAGGTGGCAAAGCTGTCATTCTTGAAAGGCATAGGAATGCCATAACTTCGATATGTTCAATTAGTTAAATTATTTATTTGTTACACTCTTTTCTTCGTGAGGTTCCCCTATGAAGAGCAAACTGCTACTTTTTGCGTTAGCGTTATGTGTCGTAAGCACAGCTTTCGCAGCGAATGATGGCAAAAACGGTGGAGACGAGTCTTTGCGTAAAGCTGATCTCAGCAAAGGTTCATTTCCGTTACCATTTACTGCGTTCCCGACAGTAAATGCTGCTAACAACAACCGTCCAGCTAAAAATCAGCCGGCTGTATCAACCGGCTATTATATTGTCGATAGTGATGATGAAGCAGGTGACGCATGGCGTCCTGACCTATTCAAAGCTTATCTGGACAAAGAATCTGATACTGAGCCAGCTGAGGCAATTAAATGGAAAAGAATAGTTTCAGGTCCTAGCCAAGCTCTTGACTTACAAGACAGTTTGGATAACGGCCAGATGCGATTTAGAAATCCAGGGTTAGCTACAGATTCTACAGATAATTCACTTGCAGGTCCGATTAAGATTGGATTTCCTTTCTTCTTCAATGGTGTGAAGTATGATAGTTTCTACGTATCTTCAAATGGACTTATCTGTCTTTCAAATAGAAGATATAGTTATGATGCTGCCGGTAATAGAACAATACCAGCCGGTTCATCCGATGCTTATAATTTCTATCGAGAAGACAATCTCAACACAACAAGACCTAAGCAAGGTAATGGCCTTGGAGACCCTACTGCAGATAACTATGGTTATCAGTTTATTGCAACTGGAAATGCTCCTGCTACCGCGCTTGCCGGTATTCGCAATCCGAATAATACTACAATGGCAGGCGTTCCTGCTGACATGACAAACTCCCCGATTATATCTCCAATGTGGGACGATTTACAGTTATCACAAGATCCTAATTTAGATGATGCTGATAAAGCTCAAGTATGGTTTAAAAGAGCTGACAACCCGGACGGTACTCGTAGGCTAATTATATATTACAAAAACGTAGCACCACTTGGAGCCAAAACAACACCATTTGGGACAGCAAATCTAGCTTTGAATGACAGAAGAATTCTTTTGAACTTCCAAATAACGATGGATGAATCAGACAGTTCTATTTATTTCTATTATGAAAAAATGGAAGGTGTTGTGATTGTTGGTAGCTTCCCAGTACCTGCAAGTACACTAATGAGAATGAATTCTACAATTGGTGTAAGAGGTAATGCTCGACATTATTCCTATAAAGACCCCAATTGCAGTGCAAATCTAACGCAATCTGAGTATTTAATATCCTATCCACAATCTACCCAATATTTAGCAAATGCAAATGCTCAAGGTACAGATGTGAACGTAGCAGGACCTGTAGGTTCTGGTGCTTCAACTCCTACCACCGGGTTGGCTATACGATTTAAACAATGGAAAAATGTGGCTCGTGTAACGGCTCAACCTACCTATTTAGGTCGTGATTTAACTGCTTCTGCTAATTTAGACCAGTATCCTCGAACGATTAGTGGTACGAATATCGAACTCTTGGCAGGTCATCCTCAGCTCGGTGCTATCAGACCTGTTGCGATTTTCCAAAATATGACAAACGATATTCAAGGTCCGGGTCTTGCTGATCCATTGCGTCCTTCAGGCGTAAACTATACAAAACAAGATATCAACTTTAGAACTCGCTTCAGAATTATTAATCAAGCAACTAGCCAAACAGCCTACTCTGAGTCAGTACCAATCGGTATTAGTTGCTTACAAGGAAACTGTCCAGGAACAACTGCTCAAGTTAATTATGGTAGTGGAGCATCTTTTGCACCATTAGCGTTCCCCGGAACTGGTGCTTGCCCTATGAACGGAATTCCACCGTATGGTTTAGTTCGAGTTCAATTTCCTGCATTCCAACCAAACGAATTGATTGATTTCCACATCGGGCGTCTAAGAGCATTGGTACTTGTGGAGCCAGTTGATACACTCTTTAGAAGTATGGGTGATATGTGGCCATTTGATGATACTGTAAAGCAAGATATCTTCGTCATGCGCCGTTTGTCTTTCCTCAACAGCGAAGGATTTAATGATGATGTTACTCAATATCATGTAATCGGTGGTATTCCAATGCCGTCAGTGTTGAAATGGGTAAATATTGATGCTGAAGTTGCAAATGGTGATGAAGATACATACCTTCCACCACCTCCACGTGGACAATTTGCTGCAGCAAATAATCCTGTGATCAAAACATATTCCCCGGTTATTAAGCTTAATCGTATTACTTTAACCGGTGATGAGCCTACTTCACCTTCTAAAGGTGATGAACTTCGTTCTTTCCCGGTTGACGTTCGCGATTTACCTACACGACCAACTAAGGGAGCAGTTCTTTCAATTTCATGGCAACGTGCCGGTAATGTAGGTGATTTAGGTCGCGGTTGGTCAGATGCTCAGATCATCGGTCCAGAGCCAAGAGTTCTTTATAATGACCCTCCAGGTGGTGTGACAACGTACGGTGCTGCGCCTGATGAGTTGTATTTAGAATTTGCTCGTCCAAGTAACGATGAAATTGAAAATATAGCAAAACAATCTCCTACTGATATCGCGTGGAACGTGCACAAACGTCGAGATGGTCAAGCAGTATCCGGTAACCCTGTTATGACATTATTTGGTGCCGGCGGATTACGTCGCGGTTTCTTTGAAAAAGATAAAGATTCTGTATTAACAGCTGCACAAGGTTTGCGTTCTAACAAATTTGATGATGGTAAAGATTGGGAATTTAATAAATTCTTCTTCCCTCTTCCAGATTCACTTATCTATTCTCCTCGACTGGGAGCCAAAAACTTCAGATTCCGTTTAAGAGTTGGTGCTACATACAATACAGCTCCACCACAGCCAACGGATGATCAGGATAATTTTTATATTGACAATGTTCGACTTATATATTCACAGGAAAGCCCAGATATCGAAATGGAAGTTTGCGAAGTTCCGTGGGCATATACAGTAACTCCTGCTAGCCAATCATCTGCTTTGCCTATTAGATTTAAGATGGTTAATAACACAAATAAAACATCTTCGACAGTTACGGCTAAAGTTAGAATTTATCAAGAACAATTTTTAAATTCTACCAGCGACGAAAAGCAAGTACGAGCTGTATATTGCAATCAATATCCAATTCCTTATGTAAGTCCTGGTAAAGAAGTGGTTTCAAGTACTCCTCCTTGGAATGCTAGAAGAACTCCTCCCGGAAGATATATTGTCGAAGGTCGAGTATCCGTACAAGGTGGCGATTTAGACGTTACGAATGATACTACTTATAGCATCTATACACTTAATTTCGGACCGGTCTTTGCATACGATCCACCAGCTGCACGTAATGATGTTCCTGATTTTGCACAAGCTGCTTGTGGTCGTGCTTATGTTGGCCGTGGATTGAATCTATATGGATTTGCTGAGGGTATCTGGCCGCATTCAGCCGGAACCGACGTACCTGATTGCCGTTATATGGCAGGACCTGAATCAGGAAGTGGATCTGGACAGATCGCGATGAAGTTTACACTTAACAGACAAGATACGATCAAAGGTTTCCAAGCATTTTTTGGAAGTATCAACCAAAGTACAGATCCTATTTCCTTCTCAATCTATAAAGATGCTGGCGGTCAGCCAGGAGCAACTCCAATTCCTTTAGGAAATGGTCCTGCATTACTTAGACAAAGAGGATATGATAATGTTCGTAATGACATATTCTATGATCAATACACAACATATTTACTTGATAACCCACTCATTATTGAGCCGGGTGAATATTGGATATCTGTTGCTCAAATGGGATTTGATGGCTTTGCACTCGGCGCATCAAAAATGCGTGTCGGTCAAGTTATAACTAATTATAGCGATTTACCTCCTGGTACTTACGGTATAAGCGGTACACATCTTAACTTAGATAAACGATTCCGTAAAGATAATGGATTCGGTCAATTGATTAATAATAACGTATTTGCATACGAAAACACAAGATTCTCCGGTACTTGGCAGCAGTTTATGCCTACTATTGGTAACCCCGCATTTAGTCACTTAGGTCATAGAACCGGTGCTCCAATTGCCGGCTATCAAACTCGCTCAGGTGGTACATGGTTACCATTAGTACGTCCATATCTTGGAGATAAAATTTATTCCGAGACTCCATTATGGGATGAGAACTGTGTCGTTCCTGTTGAATTGACCTATTTTGATGGTTACAAACGCCAAAACAGCGTGGAACTTGCATGGCAAACTGCTTCAGAAGAAAACAATGGTGGATTCCGCATTGAACGCAGAACGATGGATGGAAATAGCCAAAATAATACTTGGTCATCTATTGGATATATTCAAGGACACGGTACTACTACTTCAATCCACGACTATAATTTCGTTGATGAAAAAGTAAACCTTGGTAAAACCTATCAATATCGCTTGATGCAAATCGACGCTAATGGTAGTGAATCATGTAAGCAAATTGCAGACATTCTTGAGTTTACATTTGATGGAACTACACCTGTCGTTCTTGGTCAAAACAATCCAAATCCGTTTACAGCTTCAACAGGTACAGCTATTCAATTTGAATTGTTAGATAAATCATTTGTGAAGTTAGATGTGGTTGATATATTTGGTAACACTGTAGCTAACCTTCTCAATGCAGAACAATCAGCAGGTTCAAACGTTGTGACATGGAATGGTACAGATGCTCAAGGCAATGCAGTATCAGCTGGTACCTATATTTATCGCTTAACTGTTGGTAGTCAAACGTTAGTCGGTAAAATGACGTTAGCAAAGTAATAATGCACTTACGTTACAATCGTAAGTAGAAATAGAAAAGCCCCCAGTTTTTATAAACAGGGGGCTTTTATTTTTGTAATCAAAACCTCAGGACTTCTATGGAAAAATCGATATTTGTAAAAATAATCCAGCGAGAAATACCTGCTACTATTGTATTCGAAGATGAGCAAGTTATTGCCTTTGAAGATATTCAACCTAAAGCGCCGATACATATTATCATCGTTCCAAAAAAAATAATTACAACTCTCAATGAAATAACACCGGAGGACAATGAATTACTTGGATATTGCTTGAATGTAGCAAAGAAAATAGCATTTATGAAGCATATTCATGAATCTGGGTATCGAGTAGTAATGAATTGTAATTATGATGGTGGGCAGACTGTATATCATCTACATTTCCATTTACTTGGCGGTCACAAACTCAATCACAATTTTGCATGACAATGGAAAATATAGAGAAAAAACTTGCCTTTGCTCGGGAAGTATTGTTATCTGAAAGTAATGCACTCTCTACAGTTGCTAAAGCATTAAACAAAGATTTCATTACTGCTGTAGATTGTATAGTCACTGCAAACAAGTTAATCGTTGTAGGAATTGGAAAGTCCGGTATAATTGCTCAAAAAATAGCAGCCACATTTGCTAGCGTCGGTACATGTGCAATTTATTTGCATCCCGTTGACGCATTGCATGGAGATATCGGAGTCCTAGAATCTAATGATGTTTGCTTGCTTTTATCGAAAAGTGGTAATACTTCAGAAGTACTTCAACTCGTTCCTTATCTTAAAAAAAAAGGAGTAAAAATTATATCGATTGTAGGCACGTTGAATTCACCAATTGCACGACTTTCTGACGTGGCACTATCGGCATCAATTGAAAAAGAGGCTTGTCCATATAATTTGGCTCCTACTACAAGTGCATCCGTTACCATGGGCTTAGGAGATGCACTCGCATTGAGTGTTATGAAAGCCAAGAATTTTACAGCTTCTGATTTCGCTGAAAATCACCCGTCCGGTCAACTGGGACGTAATCTCAATATTCGTGTGAAAGATGTAATGCACAAAGGTATCGAATTACCAAGAATTCATTTAAATGCAACTTTTCGAGAGGCACTGATTGCGAGTTCTGCAAAAGGGCTTGGCTGCGTTTGTGTCGTTGAATCGGAACGTTTGGAAGGAATAATTACTGATGGTGATATAAGGCGAATATTACAGCAACATGATGATATTAGGTATCTTACTGTAGATGAAGTTAGAACGAAGAATCCATTGACAATTCATGAAAATGCAATGATTGGTGAAGCTTTATCTTTAATGGAACATCGAGAAAGCCAAATCAATGTGCTTCCAGTTCTCAATGATTCTCAGCTTTGTGTCGGTGTAATTCGTTTACATGATATACTAAGAGGTGAAGTCTGAAAGAATATAACTAATTTCAAATCAATAAGTGATATTTTTATGATGTCATAATCGTGGTGGCGGTGACGGCTTGAATGACGGCTGTTTTAATGGTGCAGTAGTTATAGGAACGATAGACTTTTTCTTCGTTGACCCTGAAGTATGTTTGCCTTTAGGTTTAGAACTCTTTGGTTGTTTACGTACTGGTGGAGCAATCTTGAGTGGGTTACCCGATTTACTTGGAGCAGGTACAGTAACCTTGATCGGTGATTTTGATATTATAGATGCCGCAGGTTTTTCAGCTTGTTTTACAGTAGGAACTGTCTGCTTGTCTTGCACAGATGTCGATTTGGTTATTGGCTGCAAGGGTTGCTTAGATGAGGTTTTTACTTGATTTGGGGTTGTTATGGCTTTAGTTTGAGCCTGTGGAATTAATTGTTTTGAAGGTATGTTAGTCTGCTTAGACTGACTTTGCTGTGGTACAGGCTTCGTTAGTGTCGGAGCTTGTTTAGCTGGAGTTATACTCGGCTTTAGTTGTAGTTTTTTTACATTAGCAGCTTGGATCGCTGCAGCTTTTTTCTCTGCAGCAATGGTTGAAATACGAGCTAAACTATCTTGATTTTTGTATGGTGATGCCGAAGTATTGACTTCATCTTTCGTGATTTTCACATACCGCAGTGCAGTACCTATTTTACCGAGTGATGGAAGTGATACATTGTCACGTTTTAACTGAATTGCACCCGCATTCCCAAGTGATAGTATAAACTGTGTCTTAGCTGACCAGCGTTTGGTTGATCCCGGCGTCATAAGTAGCTGATCGCTCCTTGTACCATCTGCATTAATGGTGAGCCAAACGCTGTCGGTAGCAGTCGCCTCGAGGATGATACTATCTTTGGGTAAAGATTCATCGAAAAGCGAATTCAAAAATCCACCTTCACCGCTATCTGGACGTATTTCAGCTGTAGGAACAGACTCCCCCGAGTTTTTCACTTTAGGAGTCTCTCGGATTAAAAAATAATACACAAGAGCAGCACATCCAATCACAAAAGCTGAATACACCATTGCTGAGATTATCCTAGGGGTTGGCTGGACAGGTTTTATCTTCGAAGTTGGTTTATTCGGAGAATTCGAATTGCTTGATTGAGGTGTGGATGTTGAATTTTCTCGTCCTGATTGTAAAACACTTGAAAGTGAAAATCCTGCTGTCTCTTGAGCAGGATTATCTAACCCAGAAGCAACCCATAATTCATCCAATTCTTCATCGGGAATTTCAAGTAATGCACCGTAGTTTCTAACAAATGATGTAATATATACGCGGGGTAGAACATCGAAATTACCTTCCTCCAAGGCATTAATGACATTCGGACGGATTTTGGTGCGGGCAGAAATCTCTTTCACAGAGAGCGTTAATTCTTCTCGTCGACTCCGTAATCTTTCGCTCAGTGGGTTCATAGCTCTCTGTTTGTTAAATTGAATTTTCATGCAAAATTACGGATTTATACGCATTTAACAGAATGGAAATCATGTTCTTTTGTATTTTCGCAGTTCTCAATTTACCATTTACTTTATATATTTCAATTATTTCATGGAAACATCTCAAATTCTTAACAGTACTGTTCAATTGATGCATACCATCAGCGATATCAATTCGGCTGCAGCTATCCTTAATTGGGATCAAGAAACGTATATGCCAAGCGGAGCAACTGCGACGCGAGCCGAACAAATCTCAACTCTCGAAACTCTTTCCCATCAATTCCTTACAGGTGCTGAAGGGCAAGCAATCGCCGGGCAAATAACGGGTTTGAATGGCAGCGCATCAAAACATCCTCTCCTCACACTTTTTATGCATGATTTTGAACGCGCCTCCAAGCTGCCCGAAGACCTCGTTCGCCGCACCTCCCGCGCTCAGGCACTCGCTCAAGACACCTGGAAACATGCCCGTGCTGAGAAAAATTATGCGAAATTCCTGCCGGCGCTCGCTGAACTCATCGAACTCAAAATCGAGGCAGCCGAACGCTACGGATATACCGAAAACCGCTATGACGCGCTTCTCAATCTCTTCGAACCCGGTATGACTGTCGCCCAGCTCAATCCGGTATTTGCGAATTTACGCACGGCGACAGCCAATATCTTGTCAGCAATCGCCCCGAATCGTGATAAGGTCTCAGATGCGCCAATGCTGCAGCAATATCCAAAGCAGCAGCAAATGGAATTTTCACGCTATATTTCAGGACAAATGGGTTTTAATTTTGATAATGGGCGAATCGACCTCTCTACCCATCCGTTCTGTACTTCGTTCTCGCAATATGACGTGCGCCTGACGACCCGAATAAATGAAAATGACCTGCATTCCTGCCTCTACGGCGTGATCCACGAAACCGGACACGGACTCTATGAGCAGGGCTTCGCGACTGACCTCGCCCGCACCTTCGGCGCCGACGGCGCATCGATCGGAATGCACGAGTCACAGTCGCTGCTTTGGGAGACAATTATCACCCGCACCGAAGAATTTTGGTCGTTTGCCCTGCCAAAGATGCGCGAGATATTCGGCGAAATGGTCGCAGGATTTACTCCCCGCGATTTCTACCAAGCGGTTAATACGATTCAGCCGTCGCTTATCCGCACTGAAGCCGATGAGGTTACGTACAATATGCACATTATTCTCCGGTACGAACTCGAACGTGAGATGATTAATCAAACGATTGATTTGAAAGACATTCCGGAACTATGGAACACAAAAATGCAGGAAAATCTCGGCGTGCGCCCCGCGCATGACGGCGAAGGATGTTTGCAGGATATTCATTGGTCATTTGGTGGATTTGGGTATTTCCCGGGTTATACCCTCGGCAAGCTCTATGCGGCGATGGAATGGAATGTTTTGCAGCAGCAAATGCCGGACGTCCGCACGAAAATTGCCAACGGCGACCTCACTCCCATCCGTGAATGGCTCCGCGAGAATATCCACAAGTACGGCCGCACGCAAAAGCCGGCCGAAATTATCCAACGAGTTGCAGGAAAACCACTTACCGAGACAGATTTTGTCGAGTATGCTACGAAGAAGGCACTTGATGTGTACGGGGGGTAGTCATTAAGTCGTAAGTCATTTAGTTGTAAGTCGTAAGTCAGTAAGTCGTAAGTCGTAAGTCAGTAAGTTATAAGAAAGAAAGCATGTTCCGTCACACTGAGCTTGTCGAAGTGTTCAATTACTTACCGAATTTTAGATGTAAGAAATAAGTCTGTAAGTCTGTAAGTCAGTAAGTCAGTAAGTCAGTAAGTCAGTAAGTCAGTAAGTCTGTAAGTCTGTAAGTCTGTAAGTCTGTAAGTCTGTAAGTCTGTAAGTCTGTAAGTCAGTAAGTCAGTAAGTCAGTAAGTCAGTAAGTCAGTAAGTCAGTAAGTCAGTAAGTCAGTAAGTCAGTAAGTCTGTTAGTCTGTTAGTCATCTTCCGAGCCCCTCGCTTCTTTGCGAGCGGCTCGGTTTGTTTGTCGTCCCGAGCCCCTCGCTTCTTCGCGCGCGGCTCGGTTTGTTTGTAGGGTTATTCTGAATTTTTTGATTGCTAGGAATTTACTGCTTAATAATCATCCTCGTCTCCATTCCCACCTGCAAATAATACACGCCTGCCGGTAAACCCGAAACATTAATCTGCCGGCGCTCGGCTCCATTCAATGCTTCAGACTGTACTATCTCACCGAGGAGGGAGTAGATGTGGAGTTCGCTGGCGGACGCTGGGATATTGCTGATCGTGAGACAATCACCGTTGACAGGTTGAGGAGAGATGCGGAGGGATGAGCTTTGCGAGGTGAGCTGCTCTTCGACATCGGTAGCAAAATTGCTGAGTGTTGTTCGGAAGACTCCCTCGCCGTCGGTGCCGACATAGAGTGTCGTTCCTTTGATAGCCATGCTGAGAATGTCGGTTGAGATGATGTTCGAATCCTTGGGAATCCACGTCGTACCATTGTCATCACTGCGATAGACGCCACCGCCTGCAGTCCCGGCAAAGATGGTCGAACCGCTTGCTATTAAACATGTTACATTCGTATCTGTAATAGTGGGGTTGATTGCTTCCCAATGCTCACCTTTGTCAGTGCTTCTAAATACGCCCATAGCCCCGGCTGCAGCAAAGAGAGTGGATTCTGTTGCTGCTGTTGATTGAACATACTGTTCTCTTAGTTCGCGGCTCGCAGCAGTCCAATTGTCACCATTGTCTTCGCTTCGAATGAGGATAGAAAACCAGGCGTATAATGTACCTTTATCTATTAGTAAAGAATTAACATATCCACCGGATATTTCTTTCCAGTTCTCGCCATGATCTGAACTGCGATATACTCCACCCCAAGTATAACCGCCGTTTCGCTGGAGGCCGGCAAAAATTGTGGTATCAATGACAGCTAAATACTGAACATCCCCATAATAAATGAGTCCAGAATTAGATACTACCCAATGATCGCCGTTGTCGAGACTTTTAAAAGCAGACCTATGTCCTGTGCCTACAAAAAGAGTCGTATCCATGGTGGCAAATGAAAGGATCATCGGTGTATAAGAAAAGGGCGCTGTTAAGCCGGTATTGACTGCCGTCCAGTTATTTCCATTATCGACACTCTTGAATATACCACCCCGATCGGTTCCTACATAATACGTTGTACCTAGGAGAATTACAGAGTTTATGCTTTTATCGAGAAGTCCTGAATTTATTGCCCTCCAGTGCACCCCATTATCATCACTTCTGAATATGCCTCCATTGTAACGTCCTGCTGCTACAACGGTAGTTCCATTGAACATAAACGTAGAAATACGGTGAGATACGATACCGGAATCTATCTTTACCCAGCTATCGCCATAATCGGTAGTTTTACACACACCTGTATTAGATTCCACATACAGAATTCCTTTATGTGTGACAAGGGTATTAATGGTTTCATACTTTAAACTAGTATAAAATTGCTTCCATGTTGCACCGTAATCGACACTGCGATAGACGCCTCCTTTTCCACTATCGGCAACCACTGATACATAGAGCATGGTATCCAGTACCGCAAGATCATCGAAATACTTATTCGTTTTCGGTAGCCCGGTGTTGACGGATGTCCACGTCAGACCATGATCTGTGCTTCGGTATATACCACTATCAAAAGAACTTGCGAAAATTATAGAGTCGATTATCGCAAAGGATTTAAAATTCATGGATTCGTCTCCTGAAAGAACTGCTGTCCAAATCATACTATCGAGAGTCGCCCGAAATATCCCTTCATATGTCCCGGCTAGTAACACCGAATCAAGTATTGTAATCGAATGGGTGGATAATTTGGAATGATTGGCATTCACTTCGGTCCAAGTATCACCACTATCGGAACTCTGAAAAACAGAGTTCGCAGCTGCTACGAATAGTGTATTACCCTTTGAAGTAAAGCTAATTATATTAGGATAATTAATTCCGGTATTGGTAGCCGTCCAATTTACTCCGACGTCCGAACTTCTAAAAATTCCCGAAAAATCAGTACCCGCAAACACCGAGGATTGAGTAATCGCCAGTGCATTCACGGTTTGTGAAAGCAATCCGGTGTTGATGACAGTCCACGAAGCACCCATGTCATCGGATCGAATCATGCCACTATATGTTCCCGCAAAGAGCGTAGTACCAATGACTTGGAGCGTATTGATATATACGTTGCTTGTTCTGATGTTGACGGGTGTCCATGTAGCACCGTCATCTATACTTTTTACAATGCCTTCATATGTCAGTCCTGCAAAAAGCGTGGTGCCGATGCTGGCTATTGATTGAACGTAGCGTAAGTTCTTGAGTTCATTCCATGTATCGCCATTGTCTTTACTGCGATAAGTGTTATAACTGCCTAGCGTGTAAATCTGTCCATTATTTGCAACTACTTGAGCATTAGAATTGTACACCTTTTTCCAATGTTCACCATTATCGACACTTCGAAAGACACTATCAGTCTTATTAAATAGAGCAAAAAGTGTGACGCCATTCATTGCCATCGAAGTGGTAAGATGGGAAGGCAAGCCGGTATTAACCGAAGTCCAAGTGTCGCCATTATCAGTACTTCTATACATTCCGCCGCCATACGTGCCACAAAATACCGTTGTACTATTTGATGCAAGAGCTATCACTCTTTTATTCGTGAGTCCGGTATTGACCGCCGTCCAATGTTCGCCGTCGTCACTGCTGCGTACTACGCCACCATTGTCAGTTCCTGCAAAGAGCATCGTTCCTTCGGTAATTATGGAGGTTACACGATTACCCGATTGTCCGGTCTTGCATTTTTTCCAATGGTCGCCATTATCAGAACTGCGAAAAACACCGCCCTTTGTGCCTGCAAAGAGCATCGTACCCTTCGCTGCAAGTGTGGAGACGTATCCGCCATACGGTCCATCACACTGCACCCACTGCGCAACAGCTACCTGCGAAGCAAGTGCAAAGAGTATAATAAGTAGAATTTTCTTCATAATACATCTGGAACAGTATGAAAAATTATATAGATAGGAGAATTTATAATTGTTGTGAATTAATAATTGTTGTGAATGTTACTGCTTAATTACCATCCTCGTTTCCATTCCCACCCGCAAATAATACACGCCTGCCGGTAAACCCGAAACATTCATCTGCCGGCGCTCGGCTCCATTCAATGATTCAGAATGTACTATCTCACCGAGGAGGGTGTAGATGCTGAGTTCGCTGGCGGATGCGGGGATATTGCTGATTGTGAGATAATCTCCACTGACAGGTTGTGGAGAGATGCGGAGAGATGAGCTTGGTGATGCGGGCTGCTCTTCGACATCGATAACTCCGAAATCGGAAAGTTTTGCGCGGAAGACTCCTTGGCTGGTAGTACCTGCGAAAAGCAGGTCGCCGAATATGGTTAAACTATATACTCCTGAATGAATTGAGTCTGTATTTATTGCAGTCCATGTATCTCCGTTATCGACACTTTTAAAAATTTCACCACCGGAGGCGCCAGCGAAAATTGTTTTGCCGCTTATGGCAAAGGAATGGATAGTTCTATTAGTAATGCCGGTATTAACCTCTTCCCATTCTTCACCATCATTGGTACTTCTATAGACACCAAATCCTTCGCTTCCTGCAAATAACGTAGCTGCGTTTGAAGTTAGGCATAGAATGTTGGCGATATACAATAGACCATTTGAATTATTTATTGGTGTCCAATTATTCCCATTATCGCGACTACGAAATAGTCCACCTTCGTATTCTGTTCCTGCATATACAGTTGTATCTCTTGCTGTAAGAGCATAGACAGCACCCGACAAAAAGTAGTCCTTCAATTCAAGCGCAGTCCAATTCTCACCATTATCCAAGCTTCGGTACACCCAACGATAGGAGGCGGCAAATAATGACGTACCGCTTACACACAGAGCCAAAGCACCGGCTCCTAACCCTTTAGATGCTAATACCCAGTTCTCACCGCTATCAGTACTGCGAAAAACTCTACTACTTGTTGATGTAAATCTACCCCCTGTTGATGCAAAAAGAGTAGTGCCACTTGTTACAATTGAACTTATCTGTGGAATCGATAGACCGGTATTAACTCCTTTCCAGCTCTCTCCTTTATCACTGCTTTTAAAAACACCTCCTCCGCGCGTACCGGCAAATAACGTAGAACCTATCGTGGCAAACGTGTAAACACCACTGTTCGTTAAACCCTGGTTAACCTCTGTCCAACTCGTACCTCCATTGTCACTTTGAAAGATTCCGCCGCCTGCCGTTCCTGCCAGGAGTGATTGACCAACTACGGTCAACGATAATACACTCACATTCGGCAAGCCGGTATTGACTGCCCTCCAATTATTACCATTATCATTGCTGCAAAATACGCAGCCACTTCCTCCTGCGTATATAGTTGTACCGAGGGCGGTGAGAGCATTAATATTTCCGTCTGTCAATCCGGTTAACACCGTAGTCCATGTTTCACCATCTGTGCTGCGATATACTTGACCTTCAGCTGTTCCTGCAAACAATGCGGTATCATTTACGGCAAAAGACAGAATATTCATGTAAATCAAACCATTCTTAACTGACTTCCAATTCAAACCATTATCTGTACTTTTAAATACTCCTTTATCTCTTGTGCCGACATATACTGTAGAGACAACGGTGGCAAGAGCTTGGATATGATAATCTGTCAAGCCGTTATTAACCTCTGTCCAACTTTGATCCTGATCATTGTAACGAAAAATTCCATTGCCAGAGCTGCCGGCAAAAATTGCTTTTTGGTTATAAGTAAGTGTAGTTATTGAAGAAGTTACATTTATTGAATCAGTTTTTAAACCCGTATTTACAGGATTCCAATTACGGCCTTCATCTCTGCTTCTGTAAATTCCATCCTCTGCGACAGCAATATAGAGTTCTGAAGTATTCTTTTTAAGAATAGATCGAATGAAAAGCCCCTTCAA
The DNA here is from genome assembly GCA_016720145.1 of Ignavibacteria bacterium. Taxonomy (GTDB): domain Bacteria; phylum Bacteroidota; class Ignavibacteria; order Kapaibacteriales; family UBA961; genus JADJXV01. The sequence goes on from JADJXV010000004.1 coordinate 104,825, forward strand.
ACCATTATTAACCGGAACCCAATCCTTCCGGTTCGTACTTTTATAAACACCATTAGAAGTACCGGCATACATGATGGATTGTCTGCTACTACAAGCGTAGAGACATACCCTCCGTAAGGACCTTTACACTGCACCCACTGCGCCACTACCACCTGCGAAGCAAGTATAAAAAGGATAAAAAGTAGAATTTTCTTCATAATACATCTCCGGAAAAGTATGAAAAATTAGATAGATATGTGAATTGATAGTTGTTGTGAATGTTACTGCTTAATTACCATCCGCGTCTCCATTCCCACCTGCAAATAATACACGCCTGCCGGTAAACCTGAAACAGAAATCTGCCGGCGCTCGGCTCCATTCAATGCTTCAGAATGCACTATCTCACCGAGGAGGGAGTAGATGTGGAGTTCGCTGGCGGAACTGGGAATATTGCTGATCGTGAGATAATCACCGTTTACAGGTTGAGGAGAGATGCGGAGGGATGAGCTTGGCGAGGCGGGCTTCTCTTCGACATCGGTCGGCGCGAAATCCGTAACCTGCGCTCGGAAGATGCCCTCGCCATAGGTTGCAGCGTAGATAGTCGTGCCTCCCACAGCAAGCGCATTGACAGGGGTAACAATCAGGGTGGTGTTTTTGGGTATCCATGAGTCGCCATTGTCGGTGCTGCGGAAAATACCGCCGCTGCTAGTACCGACAAAGACTGTCGAACCGCTCACGGTTAGGCAGAGAATGTTCGTATCACTCAGTCCGGTATTGGTTTGTTCCCAATTCTCACCGTTGTCGGTGCTGCGGAAAATTCCATTGTATGTTCCTGCAAATATTGAAGTACCACTCACTGCAAGGCATTTGATATATATATAATTGGGGTTGTCAACCAAGCCCTTACTTTTTCTATTCCAAGAAGATCCATCATTGTCAGTGCGATAGACACCGCGGGTAAAGGTATGTAAGCCGGCATATAATGAGTTGTCTTTGACGGCTAATCCTCCAACAGATGCAATTCGAGTATTTTTCAGATCAATACCCTTAGAAATTTCATCCCAAGAATTTCCAACATTAGAGCTACGGAAAATCGCTCCTATGGCAGGGCCAGTAGAAGAAAGAACCATCCCTGCAAAGAGGAGTGTATCTCTCTCTGCCATGCAACTGACATATCCATTGGAATATAATCCCTTATGTGCTACGTTCCAATTCTCACCATTATCAGTGCTTTTATACAAGCTGCCACCTATATCGTAACCATTTGCTTGCGTACCGGCATAAAGATTCGCGCCGATTGCGGAAATAGAATAGATTTGCGGGTACGTTCGCATCAATAATCCGGGTGTAACCTGTTGCCATGTATTGCCCTTGTCGCTGCTTCGGTATAATCCGTCCGATACTGTACCGGCAAGCAGTATCGAGTCGGATACTGCGAGCGTAGCTATCTGACCATTGGTAATCCCCTTGAATACTTCCGTCCAATTGTCCCCATTGTCTGTGCTTCGTAGGATTCCTTCTTTGTGCTGAGCATACAGGGTAGAACCAAGCTCGACAATGGTGAGAAAGGGTTTCAATGGCTGTGTAGTGGTAATGTCTTTCCAAGTAAGACCATTATCACCACTCCGGTACATTGTATTGTCCATTGTTTGCAGGAAAATACCCTTGCTGTTCACAAATATATTTTGGCATATCAGTGTGGTAGTATCGTACCGAACAAGTGACCAATGATCACCTAAATCTGACGATCGGTAGGTAGTATTAGCACCAGAGCGTGCAAAAAGAGTAGCACCGCTCACAGTAATAGTATAGGCGTATGTTTTTGGTAATAATGTGCTTACTTCTGTCCAATTTGCTCCGTTGTCGTTACTCCTAAACATACCACCTTGCTCAGTAACAGCAAATATCGTTGTGTCGATGGAGGTAAGTGACCTAATACTTCTTGACGGTGTACCTATTCGCAGTACCGACCACGTTGCACCGTTGTCCGTGCTACGATAGACTGTGTCCTTTGACGATGTTACAAAAAGCGTAGAACCGATTGCTTTGAAATAATGAATAACGTCATTTACCAAACCTATTTTTGAGGGAATCCACGATGTTCCGTGATCTGTACTGCGGAAAACGGTGTCATTAGACCACGTAAAGAGCGCTGTGTTGGTTGCTTGAAAGTAATACGAATATTTTATGCTGCCAATAGCTGCCCAAGTACTTCCATTGTCAGCACTTCGAAATACATCGGCACTGCTTCGCTGGCCCGAAATAGATTGCCAATAATCTTTCCCTACGGCATAGACATAGTTGTCGATTGTGGCGAATTGATCAATGCGCTGATGGTTGATGCCGGCATTTACCTGTTTCCAACTATCTCCGTTGTCGGTACTTCTGAGCACCCCATCGAATTCCGTACCGGCAAAAACACCTGTAGAATTGGTGGTTAATGAACGCACATTCTGATATGCAATACCCTTACTTACGTCTTCCCAATGCTCGCCTGCATCCGTACTGCGAACGATGTGCCCGTTATCCGTACCGGCAAAGACAGTAGTACCAATAGTGGTAAGCGAAAGAACCTTATAATTGGTAGTTGACATCTTTGCATTCACCACCGTCCAATGCTCGCCATTATCACTGCTAAGATACAAGATGCCACTGTAACTGGTTGCAAATAAATCAGTACCGCTTGCAGCGATGGTAGTGATGTTCGTATCGGTCATACCGGTATGCGCCCTTTGCCAGCTTTTCCCATTATCCGTACTTCGCAGGATACCTTTCGAGTGGGCGGCAAAAATTGTCGTTCCGGTAGCGGCTATACTCGTAATATCTAATGAATCTTTATTGATACGAAGCCAAGAGAATCCATTATTGGTGCTTATGAAAATTCCATGACCATAGGTGTAGCTGTTCATACCGCTATAGAGGGTCATGCCCGAGGCAGCTAGTGCAGTGATATAAATGTTTCGCAAACCTTGCGTTACGTTTTCCCACGTGAGACCATTGTCCTTGCTTCTGAAAATTCCGCCATCGGTACAGACAAAGAAAGCAGAAATACTCGCGGCAATAGTACCGATGGAATTGGATGCTAACGAATCCGGCCAAGCGTTCGCCCAGTGCTCTCCATTATCGGTACTACGCAGTAGCCGACCAATTCCGTCCTTCATGTCCATCACAAGAATAGTCGTTCCGGTTGCTGCCAGTGCACTTTTCGAAGGCCACGAATGCCCCGGCCAATGCGCTCCGCCATCATCACTGCGAAAAAGACCTGCATAGTCAGTGTTTGCAAAAAGCGACGTGCCATTCGTGTGTAAAGAGAGGATTTTGCCTCTGTATTGTCCATTGGAACACTGCACCCACTGCGCCACCACCACCTGCGAAGCAAGAATAAAAAGGATAAAAAGTAGAATTATCTTCATGATATATCACCGGAACAGTATGAAAAATAAAATAGATAGGAAAATTAATGATTATTGTGAATTTACTGCTTAATTACCATCCTCGTCTCCATTCCCACCTGCAAATAATACACGCCTGCCGGTAAACCCGAAACATTTATCTGTCGGCGCTCGGCTCCATTCAATACTTCAGAATGTACTATCTCACCGAGGAGGGAGTAGATGCGGAGATCGCTGGCGGATGCTGGGATATTGCTGATCGTGAGATAATCACCGTTGATAGGTTGAGGGGAGATGCGGAGGGATGAGCTTGACGAGGCGGGCAGCTCTTCGACAACAGTAGCAATTAATCTTTTCAAATTGGAATAATAGAGGCGGTTCCCTGCTCCAATATATATATCATCGTTATACATAAAGATTGATTTAATATTTACGCTTTCGAGCCCATTGTTCATCACTGTCCAAAATTTTCCTCCATCAATAGATAAGAAAATACCACCCTGAAAACCTAAAACTACTGTGTCTCCTCTTGTTTTAATAGATGAGATTGGGCTAAATCCTATTAAAGGATCGGCCCATGTTTCAGCTCTATCTGTTGAAATAAATAACCTGTTTTCTGTCCCTGCAAGAATTGTATCGCCTTTGTAAGCTATTGCTCGAACAGTTAGATTAGTTAGACCTGAATTTTTCTCTACCCAATTTTCACCCATATCTTTTGAAAGATAAATTCCATTTTTGGTTCCAACTATCAATGATCCATTTCTATAATCCATTGACAATACGGTTAAGTTTTTCAAGCCAGAATTCTTGAGTACCCAGCTCTTACAGGTATCTTTAGAAACAAATACTCCATAATTTGATGCAGCGAAAATATAGGAACCGACTGGTAATACGTAATTTACCCCTCCTATAGAGTTTGAGTTAGATTTCATTACCCAAGTTTTAGCTGTATCAGCAGTAGAAAACACGCCGTTTTTAACGAATGCAAACACTTCGTTGTCAAATACGATAAGTGCTGAAACACCATCACCATAAATAACATTTCGTATTTCCCAGGTAACGCCATTATCCTTAGAAAGAGAAACTCCCAAATCAATAGAATTGCCAGTAAATATGCTATTGTGCGATTTAGCCATACAGGTTACACCCCATTTAAAATTATCTCCTAAAGGAACCCACTGCGCCACCGCCACCTGCGAGGCAATTACAAAGAGGATAAAAAGTAGAATTTTCTTCATAGTAAATCTCCGGAACAGTATGAAAAATCAAGTCAATTGATTCAGCTGTGAAATACAATTATGCAAATCTATAAAAATAACAGTCACTTTCGAACATAAATCTTACCGATTACAATAGGATAGAGCTTTATTACTTTCCCAAAAAATGCCTGGACGGCAACGGGTGACCGCAGACGGCGGATTGGAATGAGCAGAAGGGGAACAAAAATCATGCTCCATCTCTTTCAATTCTTAAAATAGCCGTAAATTTGCAGCTTAATAAAGAGGTGGTTTTTGACAGTATTACAACTATACTTATGGATAAATTTGTCATTGAAGGTGGACGTCGGCTCAGTGGCCGCGTGAAAATATCGGGCGCTAAAAATGCAACTCTCGCACTTATGCCCTTGGTTCTAATGGCGCCCGGCGTGTTTCGCCTGCATAATACTCCCAATATCCGTGACGTGTGGACGATGTCTCGCCTGCTCGGGGAAATGGGCGTACATTGCGAACTCAACGGCGATGAATTGTTTCTCGATTCGTCGAATATTACGAGCCATGAAGCGCCGTACGAACAGGTCAAAAAAATGCGCGCGTCGATAAATGTTTTGGGTCCGCTTGTCGCCCGCTACGGCGAAGCGAAGGTGTCACTACCCGGCGGATGTGCGTTTGGTCCGCGTCCTGTGGACTTGCATTTAAAGGGGTTAGAAAAGCTCGGTGCGGAAATTACGATAGAAAATGGCTATATTCTTGCCAAAACGAGCGGCTTGCGTGGCGCGAAAATTCACTTCGATATTTCAAGCGTTGGGGCGACGGAAAATGTTCTCTCGGCAGCTGTGCTCGCAAGCGGCACGACGCTGCTGACGAATGCAGCGCTCGAACCCGAAGTCACAGCTCAAGCACGTATGCTCGTGAAAATGGGCGCGAAAATTTATGGAATTGGTACGAATACCCTTGAAATTGAAGGCGTGAATGAACTCCACGCCGTCGAAGAAGAAAACATCCCCGACCGAATCGAAGCAGCTACGTTTTTGATCGCTGCCGCCATGACGCGCGGCAAAGTGCTACTCGAAAATGTGAATGCGTATCACCTTTCGGCCGTTATTTCCAAGCTTGAGGAAGCGGGGTGCATAATCGATGTGACCGGCGACACGATTACGATTGAAATGGACTCTGCGCCGAAACCTACCGATATCACGACTGCCACCTATCCCGGATTCCCAACCGACTCGCAGGCGCAATGGCTCGCGTTTATGATGTTGGCGACGGGAACGAGTAAGATTACCGATACAATCTATCATACAAGATTCCACCATGTACCTGAACTCCAACGACTTGGCGCAAAAATCGAGATGGCTGAAAACACTGCACTTGTGACCGGCGGCGCGCCGCTGACTGGCGCGACCGTCATGTCGGCAGATTTACGGGCAAGCGCAAGTTTAATTCTCGCTGCACTTGTCGCCGAGGGACGTTCGGAGATTTTGCGCGTCTATCACTTGGATAGAGGATATGAAGCAATTGAGAAGAAATTGAACAGTTTAGGAGCATCGATATTGAGAATTAAGACGGAAGAATTTTGATGAAACCTTGCTTCTACTTTGGTACTTTATAATTTTGGGTGAAAATGGTAAACCTTAGTAGAAATTGCTACAACCTTATAAGTCTGGGGGAAAATAGATGCAGCATTACTACAACCTTATAATTCTGGTTGAAAATGGTAAACCTTAGTAGAAACACGTGCAGCATTGCTACAACCTTATAATACCGGGTGAAAACGGTAAACCTTAGTAGAAACACGTGCAGTAACCCTACAACCTTATTACCTTATTGCCCCCGGTTCTTTCGCTAACAAGAAGTAGTGCTACTTTTAATAAGGTGGATATTCATGATGGAACTGCTTGCTACTAAGGTTGTTATCGTATTTGTGTAGTCAAAAAAAGAAGAAGTAAAGATATAAACTCTCCATTCAAACATGGTCATGAATTCCGCGCCATCGCTCCCGATTGAAGCGTTCCTCGAGCTGAGCAAAACGCAGCCGATTTTTGATGTGCGCACACCTTCGGAATTCGCGCATGCGCATATTCCTCATGCTCGTAATCTTGCGCTTTTTTCGGATGAGGAAAGGGCGATTATCGGCACCGCGTACAAACAAGAAAGCCGCGAAAAAGCGATTATGCACGGTTTTGAATTCTTCGGTCCGAAGATGAAAAGCATTGTCGAGCAAGCACTTGCGAATACCACCGGGACGGATGTCCTCGTTCACTGCTGGCGCGGCGGGATGCGGAGCGCGGCCGTGGCTTGGCTGCTCAATTTCTACGGACTCAAGACCCATCTCCTCGAAGGCGGCTACAAAGCATTCCGGCGCTATGCTTTGAATTCGTTTGACACACCCAAACCACTCATTATTCTCGGCGGGAAAACCGGTTCGGGGAAGACGCATATTCTCCATGAAATCCACAAACTCGGAGCGCAAACGATTGATTTGGAAGGAATTGCGAGTCATAAAGGTTCAGCCTTCGGCGCGCTCGGTATGCCCGCACAGCCAAGTCAGGAACAGTTCGAAAATATCCTCGGCGTTGCCTATCGTGAGATTAATCCTGAACGCCCGCTCTGGCTCGAAGACGAAAGCCGGAAAATCGGTATGGCTATGATTCCTGAGCAGTTATTCAAGTCCATGCGTTCAGCCAAGACGATTTTTATTGATATGCCGCTCGGACTTCGCGTGGAAGGACTCGTCAAGGATTACGGCTCAGCCGACCGTGAAGGTCTCCGCGCTTCTATTCTCAAAATCAAAGATCAGCTCGGCGGAGATCGCACCAAACTCGCTCTTGCTGAGCTTGCAGCAGAGCGTCTGGCAGAGTGTTTTGAAATTCTATTAAGTTATTATGATAAAACATATTTGCATGGAATCGAAAAGCGCGAACCCGGCACAGTCTTTCGCATAGAAGTATCCACTATGAATGCATCGGACAATGCACGGAGCATTGTAGAATTTGCTTCCACAATCTGAAAAAAATCATCTTCAATCATAACAATCAGCGTCATCAGCGTGCTATCAACGCCTGACAAAATACAAAAACCATGGACACAATACGCCTCACACAATACAGTCACGGAGCAGGATGCGGTTGTAAAATATCGCCGCAAGTGCTTGATACTATTCTTCATACAAATGAGCCGCAGCCTCATCACGAGCGTTTGCTTGTCGGCAATGACTCCCGCGACGATGCTGCGGTCTATGATCTCGGCAATGGCACGGCGCTCATCAGCACGACGGATTTTTTTATGCCGATTGTCGATGACCCGTATAATTTCGGACGCATTGCTTCGGCGAATGCGATCAGCGACGTGTATGCGATGGGCGGTAAACCCGTGATGGCGATTGCCATTCTTGGGTGGACGCTCGACAAGCTGCCGCCGGAAATAGCCCGCCGCGTGATTGAGGGCAGCCGTTCGATGTGCGCTGAGGCAGGAATTCCACTTGCGGGCGGACATTCGATCGACAGTCCCGAACCGATTTTTGGGCTCGCCGTGACGGGTCTTGTTGATATACCGAATCTCAAGCAAAATAATACTGCGCAAGTTGGAGACGTGCTCTTTCTCACCAAAGCCCTTGGTGTAGGAATACTTACGACCGCCGAAAAACGTGGAATTCTGCGCGAAACAGAAGTAAATCTCGCAGCCGAACAAATGATGAAGCTCAATCGGATTGGCGAGGAATTAGGCAAGCTTTCCGGCGTGACTGCCCTGACGGATGTGACAGGATTCGGTCTCTTGGGTCACCTCTGCGAAATGTGCGAAGGCAGCAATGTAAGCGCAGAAGTGACCTACTCGGCAGTGCCGATGATGAATGGCGTGGACTATTATCTCGCGCAGAAGTCTATCCCCGGCGGCACGAATCGTAACTGGGCGAGCTACGGACATAAAGTAGCGCCATTATCCGACGAACAACGCGCCCTGCTCGCAGACCCACAAACAAGTGGCGGACTGCTCGTAGCGGTGCGTCCGGATGCTGTGGAGGATGTACGGAAAGTATTTATACAATTTGGGTTAGAAGAATTTACCAAACCCATCGGCGTGCTGATAGAGCGTGGCGATGTTTCGGTGGTGGTGAAGTAATTCTAGTTTTTGGTCGTAGGGGCGAATTGCATACGCCCCTTCGTGCAGGTAGGGCGAAAGCAATTTGTCTTAACAGGAGAATAGCAATACCAATCATTACAAAAAAAAATCAGCGTCATCAGCGTTCCATTAAAAATCATATCTCATGACCACACAACCAATTGCAGTAGTAATGATGTCCGGCGGAATGGACTCGAGCGTCTGCGCCGGCATCGCCCGTAAGGAAGGGTTTCGACTCGCCGCGCTCCATGTCAATTACGGACAGCGCACGCAGGAGCGCGAACTCCGCGCCTTCCACGACGTGTGTGATTATTATGCAGTTGAAAAGCGCTTAGTCGTTGATATTGGGTATCTTGCAGCAATTGGAGGGAGCGCATTGACCGACGCTTCCATCGATGTTCCGAAGGCAGATCTTGACAATCAGGACATCCCTGTAAGCTATGTGCCGTTCCGCAATGCGAATATTCTGGCGATTGCCACAAGCTGGGCGGAAGTGCTTGGTGCGACTGCACTTTATATCGGCGCCGTACAGGACGACAGCAGCGGTTATCCGGATTGCCGGGAGGAATTTTTTGAGGCGTTCGAACGGGTAATTAATGTGGGTACCAAGACCGAGACGTCGATTGCGATTCACACTCCGCTATTGCATCTCAGCAAGAAAGATATTGTGACCCAAGGACTTCAGCTCGGAGCGCCGATCCATCTCACGTGGAGTTGCTACTCTCACAACGACATCGCTTGTGGTGAATGCGACTCCTGCGCGCTGCGTTTGCGTGGGTTTGCGCAGGCAGGGGCGGTGGATCAGATTCCGTATTGGTGAGGAATTTTCGTAGGAGATCCACAAAATCAGTTTGTCAGTTTAGAGACTAACCATTGATGTTGGATTGGGTACGTGAAGCAGTAAATGAAATTAGGTGTCTGATTTATCAATATCTTCATCAGAATCGACCGAAACCTCCTCATCAGATTCTACTGCAGTTGGCGGTGCATCTTTGTCGATAAGTCTGACTATTTCTTTGTTCTTATGCATAAGTATATAGCCAAGAATTGTTTTAACAAAATAATAGACCACCCATTCACCATCTGGAGCTTCATGTTTAACATTAAATATACGTATGGTCACAAAGAACTCATTGAGAAAAAGTGGTAATGAGTCTATAAATATAACACCTCCGATGACAATGACCGAGATGCTCAATAGAGTATATCGTGGTATATTTATATTGATAGTATCTTCAGCAAATCCTTTGTCAAGCTCAAGCTTATCAATAAGCCATGACGTTTTGAAGACGAATACAGTAAGAATGTAAACATACACACCGATCGTAAGTAAAAGTATCGGTATCAGCACCAACAGATACCCATTGGATTCTTCCGGAAAAAACGATGCGAGTGACGTTGTAATTACTTGCGGAATTACCGTCAAGCTACTAAATACCAACCAAATACCGAGTATTTTGATAAAAATTGTCCAAAAAGTTCTGACTGACATGGCTGTTTTAGATAAATGATTGTAAAATATATAGGTTCTATTTTGCAAAATAACAAAAATTTGTTCAATTCATCATCAAGAATTTAACATTGGAAGTGTATAATCTGCCACTATCAGAACCTTCACTTCTCAGATTCAGAATAAACTGTTGCCCATCTACCTCACAACTAAATAAAAACCATACTTGCAGAAACCACCTGAAGTGCAATTATAAATCTCCATAGTTGCAGAAAACGCCTGAAGTGCAATTATAAATATCCATAGTTGCAGAAACCGGCGGAAGTGCAATTATAAAAAGTACTATTCGCACTTCCTCCAACCTCCCGAGCCCCACCTCCAGCCACAAAACACTGTTAAAAATGTTAAATAAACGGATGAATGTTAAATTTCGAAACCCGTTTTCATAGACTGCGTACACCCGCCGGCTCGCAATTTTGCGAACAGTCCATCTTTATTATTCATTCATTTATTTGGAGATAGCTCAATGAAGCGTCTATTCGCCCTCTTTTGCCTCTGTGCTGCACTTGCCACGTTCTCTGTTTCACACCTTATCGCACTGCCCAAAGTGTTTCCGAAAGCCGGTGTGAAGGATATTATGACACTACACCCTGATTCTCTTCAAAATGGAATTCTCCGTTCGATGAGGGCAGGCGATACAGTCCTGCTTACCGGCATAGTCACAGTTGCACCACTATTGAATTACCCCACCGACAAACGAATCAATCTCTCGCTCGGCAACGGATGGATGACGTACCTCAGAGATACGGATGTCAATTTCGATGAATTTGCAGGAATTGGCGTTGTACAGCTCGATACTGTTGGGTCGAAGACACAATTTGAACGCATGAAGGCAGGAGATGTAGTGGAATTGCTTGTGAGAATTGGAAGTTATCCTCAGACAGGTAATCCGGAGATGAACAATCGTTTTCCAATGGTAGCTGCTATGATTACCGGTCCGGAAGCTGCAGTCGTCAATACGATCAGTACTAAAAAAACTATACCACCTGCAATACAGGTATCGTTAACAGACTTTATCCACGGTGGAGCGGAAAATTTATCTTTGAATTATACATCCGGAGCGCCACGTATCGGAATGAAAGTAGAATTGAGCGATCTTATTGTAATTGAGATTTCACCGGTACTGATTTTATCGGACGATGCGGGCAATCAGATATATATGAACGACCAATCAGGGTATTTTACGGGAAGAGCTCATCGAATAGACGATAGTGAATATCGTGCTCCTTCTATTGGCCAACGTCTCAAAACCCTTCGTGGGTATGTGACAGGGTATTCCTTCGTTGGAGGAAATGGCAATGGAGGACAAACACAGATTGTACAAGTATTTTCGATCGCACCGGCGCTTCCAACTGATGTTGTTAAAGATTATTTTCCGCCGCAAGTGATTAATTTACAAAGAGATAGTAAAAATCTATTTGCATCTTCGACAGAAACGGTGAAGTTGAATTTTGATGTTGCAGAAGGTGATAATTCAGTCGATCGTACCAAAGATATCAAAGTATTCTATACGACTGATGGTACGACATTCAAAGAAGCAACAGTTATACCAAGTGTTTATGGATATACAGGTAGTATTCCACCACAACCAAACGGAACAATTGTTGGATATAAAGTAACGGTCGTCGATGAAAAATTAACGCCCGGGTCGAGTCCAAATGTCGGTGTATTTCTCTATAAAGTAGTCGATGGAGCCGCGAGGATTGCAGACTTCCAAACTCCGATATGGGGGTATAACGGAATATTTATGTTGTCGGGCTATTCTGTTACTTTCGAAGCAGTTATCACTGCAGACAGTACCAATATTCCCGGAAGTGGATTCCAGAATCCTGCTCTTATTACGATGCAGGATAGCAGAGAAGCATGGTCGGGGTTCGCAGTCGGCAATCAAGTATTCACAGGAAGTAATTATGGTGTACGACGCGGAGATAAAGTACGCATTACCGGTGAAATTCAACGATATTTCGGTTTTACAACGTTAGGAAGAATTGATTCACTCGTCATTCTATCGCGTGGGAATGCTGATGACCCTGTCAATGTTTCTTCTATGGATATTGGGAGAAAATTTATCGGTGATACGACGGTTGAAAAATGGCGTGCGATGTTGATTTCCGTGAAAAACCCGGTGATTATTGATACATTAGCTCCGGCAAATCAACAACAGCAACAGCAAAACAGCGGTGAATTTTCTATTGCAGACGAGGATAAAAAGGATAATCCGGATGCATACATGAGAGTTGAAACCGATGACAGTCCAATTTACTACACAACGCGTGACAGTATTACGATGGTCACAAGGCGTATCAAACCTCAAGTAGGTCGGAAGTTCGACTTTATTCGTGGCATTCTATGGTATGGCAATCAAAATTACAAGCTTATTCCACGTTCGACTGATGATTTTGCGGGACTTGTCGGCGTACAGGAAATTGCTGAAACAGTAAGTAATATACATAATTACCCTAATCCATTCTCCAATCAAACGACACTCGAATTCTCAGTCAAGACTTCAGGTCGCGCTACTGTAGAGCTCATAAATTCCCTCGGACAGTCAGTACGACTCTTGCTTAGCGAAGAGCTCACAGCAGGGAATTATCGCCTTCCGATTGACACACAAGATGTGGCAGCTGGTGCGTATAGCGTACTCGTCACGACAAAGCAAAGCACACAAAGGCACATGGTGACGATTGTTCGATAACTCGTTGAGTTTATTAATAAATAAAATGACCTGTTTACACCGTAAACAGGTCATTTTATTTAATGGTGTAATGTAACTGATTTGCTACAACCCTTCTTCAATCAACACTTTCTCTACTTCCGGTAGCCAAAATTTATAGCCATTCGCATTCAAATGCAGTCCTTCGATGGTCAATTCGGGTTTGAGTGCCGAGTGAGTACTGATGAGTGGATTGATATCAATAAAGCGAAGAGAATTCGCGGTGGCATAAGCGCGGAGCTTGTTATTTAATTCAGTGACTTGTGCATTGCGTTCAATCGCATCTTCGAGCGATGCTCCGACATATATGGTGGCTTGAATTATCACGGTTATATTATGACTTCTGAGCATTTCAATCAACTGACAGTACTGTGTAAATACTTTATCGACAGAGACATACGCGTAAAAATCATTAATGCCACCCATGACAAAACATATCCGTGGTTGCAAGGCATAGACCTGATCGATGCGCTTAATAAATCCATCAAGAATATCACCGCGAATTCCGCGATTAGCAATATTCGTACGGCCGAGAGCTTCCCCCCAATTGATTCCATACGTATGCGAGTCGCCGAACATCACGATATCTGCTTGCTTGGTCTTATACATTGAATAAATTTCCTTTTGATAGAGATAATTTACGTTTTGCAGATATATAGGCTGTAGAGTTGAAATTATAGGTAGAATTGTCGATGGGTGAGATGTTCGCATCCAATAAAAGATGCCTGCGCCGAGCGCGAGTGCGCAGAGGATGGAAAGCAGGAGTTTGTGTCTCATGAAAGGTGAAATAATTAAATATATAACGTAATTTTATGGTGCAAAAGTACATAAATACAGAGAGACCGAGCTGTTTTTCATCGAATCACTTATACTGTTTATGTGAAAATCTGATAGATTTCCACTAAACTTGATAATATGATAATCTATCAATATAGTTTACTTTTTAATATAGTGGATAAGGTGTAAATTGTAAATCATCGAGTGTGTCTAAAAAATTCCATAATCTAACATTATAAAATTCAATAGCTTATAAATCGATTCTCTATTGAAAAGGATCTGATACATATAAAATAGAACTATACTATGCAACCTACATTTCAAACATTTTTGCTTGTCGCTTGTGGCGGTGCGATTGGATCGATAGCTCGTTATGGAGTCGCACTCTCGGCACAAAGGTTATCAATTCAATTGCCAATCGGCACATTTACAGCTAATCTGATTGGGTGTTTTCTCATTGGTGTTATAAGTCAGATCGCAGTGAACACAACGATGATTTCACCGGCAGTGCGACTCTTTCTCATTGCAGGATTTTGTGGAGGATTCACCACATTTTCGACTTTTGCCTTTGAAATTGTTGGTCTCATCGATGGCGGTCATCTGCTTTACGCGTTGGTCTATGCAGTATTGAGTGTATTGCTCGGAATTCTGGCAATATATGTGGGTATATGGATAATTAAAGCTGTACTTTGAAAATTATCGTTTTATAGCTTAGAATGATTCGCATGGCAATTGAACGATTGTCAACAATTGTGGGACTAAATTAAAGAGTTGCGATTTTTCCCATTGGAATAGTAGATAAAAGTTTTTGGTTATCAGTGGTTAAAGAGCTAATTTTGCGCCTGAAAAACTTAAAAAAAAAGCAATTATGTCTGAAAATCTACCACCAAACGAAGACAGCAGTAAACGGATTTTCAAAGAGCTCGCTCCACTCATGGCGATGGGAACTCAAATGACGGCAACGCTTTGTGTCTTCGGCGGTATAGGTTGGTGGATAGATTCCGAAAATCAAACCTCACCAATTTGGACAGTTTCTCTCTTAGTTTTCGGTTGTGTAGCGGCAATGATAGGGTTTATAAAAACCGCACTAAAAAACAAGTAAGTTGAATTTATCGGAATTCTATGTGGATTTCAACCACTCTCCTTGGTTGTCGGTTGGTATATCCCAAGCCATTTGCCTGTTGAATGTGCTTGCCGGACTCTCGATAGCCCGCAAGACCTTTCACAAACGCTTTGAGAAGTTCATCGGGATTGTAATTGGAAGTATGATTGTCAGGATTGTGATTTCGGCGATAGCTGTCTGGGCTTGTATATCAGTACTTCACGTTCATATTCTTAGCTTTGCCATTTCATTCTGTATCGGTACATTTATCTTTTTGTTTGTCGAAATCTTTTATTTCCACAAACTCGCCGATTCTCCCGAGGCAGAAAAAAAGTCTTCTAACGGTTTATAAATAAATAACTTGCGATAATTGTGTTTTAGTGATAGTTGAATTAATATTTAGAACGCGCCTATATATAGATTGATACAAACAATGAATCAAGACAGTACTACTCAACATTCCCCGCAGGATACTGCTGCTGCTCATTCAGATTTGCATGCAGTACCATCAGGACATCAAGCAGAAGCAAATACACATACCGGCGATATCCCACCATCAGAAGTATTCCCTCATCTCCTCGGAGAGCTCGGCGACCATCACGGCTTCTATATATTCTCCTTTAAAATATCAAACTTACCGTATATACTTTACGACAAAGAAACCGGCTTGAGTGTCTATACATCACCCGAAAAACTAGAAGCAGCCGGTACATATACTCTTCATAAAGGGCATCCTCAGCGTGTAAGTGATGGAAAGCATGCAGCGTGGGACTTTTCGATTACGAATTTCGTTGCCTTTCAAATGATTGGGTTGGTTATTATGTTTTTGCTGTTCAAGATGGCTGCGAGTAAGTACAAAAAAAATCCCTTGGCGGCACCTCGTGGATTGCAGAACATGCTAGAAGCACTTGTAATGTTTATCCGCGATGAAGTCGTCCGACCGAATCTCCCTACCCTTCGAATTGCAGACCGCCTCACACCCTATTTCCTTTCGCTCTTTTTCTTTATCCTCATAATGAATTTACTCGGACTCGTTCCGGGTGGGCATTCTGCGACCGGAGCGATTGGTACGACTGCAGCACTCGCTCTCACGACTTTTTTTGTGGTGAATTATACAGCATTTAAAGAGGCTGGAGTTAAAGCGTGGCTTCACCATTTACTTGGTGGTGCTCCTGTTTATTTAGCACCGATTATGATTCCGATTGAAATTATAGGGCTTTTTACCAAGCCGTTTGCTCTCACAATGCGTCTTTTTGCTAATATGTCTGCCGGACACATTATCTTATTGTCTCTTATCGGACTTACGTTTTTCTTTAAATCTTGGGGTGTGGTACCGGTGTCGGTTGGATTCTCGGTATTTATCTATTTCTTGGAAACATTAGTGGTCTTCTTGCAGGCGTATATATTTACGATGCTTTCGGCTGTTTTTGTGGGCTTAGCACTTGGTGACCATGTTCATGAAGAACACGCTCATTAGGCATTATTTGAATTCGGTCATTTCTATTTGTATGTAATTTTGTTTTGTATTTCTATTATTTAATTTAAAGGATATTATTATGGATCCTCAAGGCTTAGCTTGGTTAGGCGCCGGTATTGGCGTTGGTATAATTGTGTTTGGTGTAGGTACCGGTATCGGTCCTCTCGTAGCGGCTGCTCTCGAAGCAGGTGCACGTCAGCCCGAAACTGCTAAAGATGCGCGTGCAACCATGATTATTGGTGCAGCTCTTATCGAAGGCGTTGCTCTTTTCGCTTGTGTTATTTGTATCCTTTTGGCTATTAAGTAATTGTAAATGTGGATGTGTTTCCGTACGATACCGTGCGGAAACACACCATTTTTTACTGTTGATTGAATTATTAAAAGTACGAAGACAGAATTACAAAGTGAGTTCTATCTTTATATTTTTCGACAGACATTTTTCTTCTTTTTGATATTCTTTTTGATTGAATACGAGCTATGGAAAATTTACTTAATGTATCGCCCGGATTGATTTTTTGGACACTGTTTAATTTCAGTGTCTTCTTGTTTTTGATTGGTAAGTTTGGATTTAAGCCATTACTTGCCTCTCTCAAAGCTCGTGAAGGTGGCATTCAGAATGCAATTAGCGAAGCCGACAGAGTGAATGCCGAAGCGCATGCTTTGCTCAAAGAAAGCCAAGCGAAGCTTGCTACGGCACAGCAAGATATGATGGCATTAGTCAAGGAAGGGAAGCAGCAGGCCGAACATCTCATCCAAGCTGCTCATGATGAAGCCGAGCGTGTCAAACGCACCAAAATGACGGAAGCTTTGCGTGAAATTGAACGTGAAAAAGAAGCAGCGCTTTTGTCCTTACGCGCTGAAACTGCTGAGCTTATCGTCGAGGCAACCTCCAAAATTCTCGGCAACACTTTGAATGCTGAGGGTCATCGATCATTGGTTGAAAATTATATCAGCCAAACATCCAAGAATTAATATTCACTTCTTCTACGCACATATAAAACGCATATCTCCATGATAAACTATCGCATTGTAAAACGATACGCACAAGCAATTTTTGGTTCACTCCAAGACTCACAAGTAGAGGTCGTCTATCTGGATTTGCAATATGTGAAGGCAACTATTGACCAATCAAAAGACTTACGCGCGCTCTTGCAAAGTCCGGTCGTATCTCATAATAAAAAGCAAGAGATTCTCCGTGAAATTTACAGTGAGCATATTTCAACGCAAACTCTTGATTTCCTGATGCTTGTAGCCGAAAAACGTCGTGAAAACATGCTTGAGGGAATTATTGAAGCTTTCCAGGAATTGTATTATGAGTTTATGAATATGATGCCAATTGAATGTAGCACTGCAGTCGAAATTCAAGAAGATCTAAAAGTTCAATTATCTCAGAATATAGCCAACCAAGTACAGAAAGTAGTCGTTGCTGACTTTAAAGTCAAGCCGGAATTAAAAGGCGGGGCAGTCGTTAAAATCGATGACCGCATGTATGACGGAAGCGTACGACGCCAGCTCGAGCTGCTCTACAAACGTCTCGCTGGTGCGGAAATGCCGGTAAGCCTGCAAAATAAATTGGGCTTTTCAGCTGCAGCGCGCACTACTACTTAAATGAAGATTCCCAACTATAGTAGATGAAATAGCATTGGTAGTAGGTGAGAGCATGATAGGTGAGAATGATACTAAGAACTCAATCCAAACCGCAAGTTCTTAATTACAAAGAAATTACAAAAATTAAAATTTGAAATTTAATAATCAAAGGTAAAGAATATGGCTGAAGTTCGTCCTGAAGAAATCTCCGCGATTTTGCGTCGCCAGCTTTCCGGCTACGAAAATGAAATCGATATTTATGAAGTGGGTACTGTATTCCAAGTCGGTGATGGTGTGGCGTGTGTGTATGGATTATCAAAAGTGATGGTATCGGAGTTGGTGGAGTTTTTTAATGGTGTGATGGGTATGGTGCTGAACCTCGAAGAAGACAATGCCGGCGTCGTACTTTTCGGTGATGACCGCTTGGTAAAAGAAGGCGACACCGTCCGTCGTACCGGTAGAATTGCTTCTGTCCCTGTGGGCGAAGAATTGCTGGGCCGAGTTGTCAATCCACTTGGTGTACCGATTGACGGCAAGGGTCCAATTCATGCAAAACATTCCTTACCTATTGAAAGAAAAGCACTTGGAGTAATTGACCGTCAACCGGTGACCGAACCGCTTCAGACAGGTATCAAGGCAATTGACGCGCTTATTCCGATCGGTAGAGGTCAGCGTGAGTTGATTATCGGCGATCGTCAGACAGGTAAAACAGTTATCGCAATTGATACGATTATTAGTCAAAAATACACTCATACCGAAGAAGCTAAGCGCCTCGGAATTAATCCGGTTTATTGTGTGTATGTAGCAATCGGCCAAAAGGGTTCGACTGTAGCAAACGTGCTAGCTACTCTTCAAGAGCAAGGCGCGATGGACTATACAATTATCGTTGCAGCCAATGCTGCTGACCCGGCACCACTTCAATTCATCGCACCGTATTGCGGCTGCTCGATGGGTGAATTCTTCCGTGATTCAGGTCGTCATGCTTTGGTGATTTATGATGATCTTACCAAGCAAGCTGCTGCTTATCGTCAAGTATCGCTCTTGCTTCGCCGTCCACCGGGACGTGAAGCGTATCCCGGAGATATTTTTTACTTGCACAGCCGTTTATTAGAGCGTGCTTCCAAACTCTCCGATGCTCTTGGCGGTGGCTCACTTACGGCACTTCCGGTGATCGAAACCCAAGCCGGTGACGTAGCTGCGTATATTCCTACGAATGTGATTTCTATTACTGATGGACAGATATACTTAGAGCCGAATCTTTTCAATGCTGGTGTGAGACCTGCGCTTAATATTGGTATTTCTGTTTCACGTGTTGGTGGTAATGCGCAGATTAAGCCGATGAAAAAAGTGGCTGGTCCGTTAAAACTAGAGCTTGCGATGTTCCGCGAACTCGAAGCGTTCGCAAAATTTGGCTCTGACCTAGACAAGTCAACTCAACAGCAACTTACTCGTGGCTATGTACTTACTGAGATTCTAAAACAAGCTCAGTACTCTCCGGTGCCGGTTGAACATCAAATCGCGATGGTTGTCGCTGCAACTAATGGATATTTAGATGCTATTCCAGTCGAAAATTTGAAGCGATATGAAACAGAATTTATCGATTTCATGGAAAATGCTCACAAGGCTACCTTGATGTCGATTATTGAAATTAAAGACTTGAATGATGCGGTCAAAGTGCCGTTACTTGCTGCTATTAAGCAGTTTACCGAACGGTTTATGACGACGATTCATTGATGAATTATAGATTCACTTGCGTGCAATCTTTATCTCTCATTGTATAATTGAAAATATGGTTGTCGTAACAGGCGGAGCGGGTTTCATCGGAAGTTGCTTTCTCAAGAAATTAAACGACGAGGGCGTGAGTGACGTTCTCGTCGTTGATTATTTAGGAGAGGCAAACAAGTGGAAGAACTTAGTAGGAAAGCAGTTTACGGACATTATTCACCCAGATGTGTTTCGTGAAGATTTGCTTGACGGAGATTATATGGATGACATTGAAGTCATCATTCACTTGGGTGCATGTTCAGCGACAACAGAGAAAAATGCCGATTATTTATTAGATAATAATTACCGGTATAGTGTAGATTTGGCAGCATATTCTGCGAGTAATGACGTTCGGTTTATTTATGCAAGCAGCGCTGCTACGTATGGTATTGGTGAACAGGGCTATAGTGACACCTTAAGTCATACTCTCCGCCCACTGAATATGTACGGGTATTCTAAGCTCTTATTTGACAACTGGATACTGAATAACGGTTTGCAGGAAAGTTGTGTCGGGATACGTTATTTTAACGTATTCGGTCCGAATGAATACCACAAAAGCGACATGGCAAGTATGGTCTATAAAGCATTCTGCCAGATTGAGCAAACGGGGAAAATCAAGCTGTTTAAATCGAATTCTCCTCAGTATAAAGATGGCGAACAAAAGCGTGATTTTGTCTATGTCAAGGACGTTTGCGATGTGATGTGGAAATTGGTGAAAGACACGAGTATCGCAGGACTATTCAACCTCGGCACAGGGAACGCTAGAAATTGGAATGAAGTAGCGAATGCGGTCTTTCATGCAGTCGGTATAGAGCCAAGAATAGAATATATAGAAATGCCCGACGCGCTGAAGCAGCAATATCAGAATTATACCGAAGCGGACATGTCGAAATTAGCTCAGACAAGCGCGGCACATGAGTTTCAGACCTTAGAATCATCAGTCAATGATTATGTCGGCGAGTATTTATTTACCAAGAAAATGTATTGGTAGTTGATCATCGAGTATCAACGTGAAGTCAGCAACAATTAAACTAAAACAAGGGTATTATGGCAACGTTACGTGACATTCGCCAGCGAATTGGCGCAGTAAAAAATACAGCAAAAATCACCTCTGCCATGAAAATGGTGGCTGCAGCAAAGCTCCGAAGAGCGCAGGATTCTATTATTGCTGCTCGTCCTTATACGCTTAAGTTATCAGAAATTCTCGGGAATTTAGCAGCATCGACTGAGGAAGATTATTACCATCCATTATTACGAAAGCCAACGCACGTCAAGAATATAGCTGTCATTGTCGTTTGCTCGGACAGAGGACTCTGCGGTAGCTTTAATGCCAATCTTCTCAAAGCAGCCAGCAATCATATTACCAAAGTGCTTCCCTCACTTTATGCAGGTGTAAAAATTACCGTAGTTCCAATAGGTAAAAGGGCTGTATCTTTCTTTAGCAAACGTAGCATAGCTGTCGCAAAGGACTTTCCGGATATTTTTGCCAAGCTGAACTTTAGCACAGCACTTGATGTGGCAAGCTTGATATCCGATGGATTTACCGATGAAAAATTTGACAGAGTTGAAATATTTTGTAATGAATTTAAGTCTGTTATTAAACAAGAAGTAAAGCTTAATACGTTGCTTCCTCTCGAGCGCAGTACTCCGGAAACATCTCATCATTCTGATACAAACAGTGATTACATCTTCGAGCCGTCCCGTGGTGATATCATGGATGAATTATTACCGAAATACCTCAATATCCAAGTATGGCGCGCATTACTCGAGTCGAATGCAGCAGAGCAAGCAGCCCGAATGATGGCAATGGATAATGCAACGACCAATGCACGTGATTTGATTCGCGCATTACAGCTTCAATACAACAAAGCACGCCAAGCTGCAATCACCAAGGAAATGCTTGAAATTGTCGGTGGAGCAGAAGCATTGAGAAAGTAATTATCGCAATTGTGAATAAAGTAAAAGGCGTAGAGCAATCTACGCCTTTTTGTTTTTAATGAGTTATGCTTGTTATCAGAAGTAATTTACGAGCGTATTCTATCTGCTAAAATTTGTTAAAATTAAATTGAAACTTTTGTTTTTGCCTGAGCGTACTGTCGTGAAAGTTCAAGTTTGTTCATTCACTTTCCCTTGGAGCACATTATGCAAAGAGCGTATCGATCCAAACAAAATAAAGTCGTCGGCGGTGTCTGCGCCGGGCTTGCGGAGTATTTTGATATCGACCCCGTCTTATTACGAATAGGATTTGCAGTTGCCTTTTTCGTCTATGGTACGGGTTTTTTATTGTATATAATTTTAATGATTGCCCTTCCTAATAAAGAAGATCTTCCCGGGTATATTCCCGAGTCAGACACACCGCTTGCTGATAAACCAAGCTATCAACCTCGTGACAAAAGTAAGCGTAATTTAATGGGAGGAATACTACTTATCGTGTTCGGGCTGATTTTTCTTGCAGAAAATTTTATTCCAAATGTTAACTTCGAAGACCTATGGCCCTTGCTACTTGTGGCATTTGGAGCAACGATAATTTGGAATTCATTTCAGCGTTCAAGCCGTCCTACGCCTACACCAACTATCAATTCACAACCTCCCACATTCACACAAACAGGAGAATAATTTATGAAAACAGGAAGAATATTTTGGGGAACGTTCTTGCTCAGTTCGGGTATAATTTTACTCTTAGGAAATTACGGCATGGTCAACGTGTATTGGGAAGGAGTATGGAAACTTTGGCCTCTTGCACTTATCATCTGGGGAGCGAAGGCATTTATTCAAGATCAGACAATTCGTTCAGTATTATCGGCTTGCGGAGGAATATTGCTTGGAATGGCTCTATTTTCAGGAATATTCACCGGTGTAAATACCATCAAAGAGAATATCAATTTTGATTGTGATTCACCACGAAGTGGGAAAGAAACGAGTCAGGTGCTGACAGAAACATTCGAAAGTACCGATAGCACAGTCAAAGCAGTTAATTTCGAACTTGATGCAGGTGCAGGTAAATTTTTTATAACAGGTGATTCTACCCAAAGCTTGGTCGAGGCAAGTACATTGTCGAGTTTTGGCGGCTATGACTTAGAAACTACCAGAAATGATTCTTCGACCACAGTAGAACTCTCCATGCAAGATGGACATGTACATTGGAATTGGTTCAAACGCAATAAAATGGAAAATCGAGTTGATATTAAGTTAAATACATTTCCTCTATGGAATTTAGATGTAGATTTAGGAGCATCAGCTTCGAATTTTGATTTAACAAAATATAGAGTCAATAAGCTTTCTATGGATGTCGGCGCAGCATCTGTCAAAGTAAAGCTCGGAGATCGTACTGATTCGACACACTTCAATCTTGAATGCGGTGCAGCATCGGTTGAGCTCAGTATTCCAACAAATTCAGGTTGTATTCTAGAATTTGAAGATGATGAGTTATCAGGAACTGATTTGGCTGGATTCGAAAAAATTTCAGAATCAACCTATCGAACAGCAAATTTCGAAGCTGCAACCAAGAAAGTATTTGTCAACTTAAGCATGGGCGCCTCTAAGTTCAAAGTGATACGACATTAATACGATTCAACAATAGACTCTTCCTAGGGACAGCGAAATATCGCGTGTCCCTCTTTTTTTGTTATTTTTGAAAAAAAATTGACGAAAAACAAACGAGATACTTCACAAAAACCCTGCTTGTACACAATTCGACTTGGCAGGGTTTTTCTTTGAAGAATATCTTAAGATTCAGGGAAACTATGTTCACAACTGTTACGAATATACATTTTGTAGGTATAGGCGGCATCGGAATGAGTGGAATCGCGGAAATTCTTGTATCCCAAGGTTTTACTGTGAGCGGTTCAGATGCGGTCCAGTCAGAAAGTACCGATTACCTTGCCACTATTGGTGCAAAAATCATCATCGGTCACGCACCTTCGAATATCGATTCCGCCGAAGTAGTTGTCTATTCAAGTGCGGTGAATGTCCTTGAGAATCCCGAAACTTTAGAGGCAATTAACCGCAAAATTCCTCTTATCCGCCGCGCTGAAATGCTCGCCGAAGTCGCTCGACTCAATTACTGCCTCGCAATCGCCGGCACCCACGGCAAAACAACCACTACCTCTATGTGTGGATTAGTACTTATGAAAGCCGGCATCGATCCGACGGTGCTCGTTGGAGGTCGTCTCCGCGGACTCGGCGGTACGAACGCACGACTTGGCAAAGGCAAGTGGACCGTCGTCGAAGCCGATGAATATGACCGTTCATTCTTACAGCTATCTCCAACGATTGCAATTATTAATAATGTCGAAGCCGAACATCTCGATATATACGGTTCACTCGATGAAGTCAAAAATGCTTTTGTCGAATTCGCCAATAAAACCCCGTTTTACGGTTTTACCGCCGTCGGTCTCGATGACACAGGTGTGAAAGATATTTTACCGAGAATTACCAAGAAAATAGTCACCTACGGAATCTCTCCTCATGCTGATATCAGAGCGACGAATATAACGGCTGAAAACCGCTCAACGCATTGTACTGTCATTGCTAATGATATACCTCTTGGCGAACTCACCATCAATATCCCCGGTATACATAATATTAAAAACGCACTTGCCGCCGTGACGGTCGGACTCCAGCTTGGTATCGAGTATGATGTTATACGGCAAGCAATAGCAGAATTTTCCGGTGTGTATAGGCGTTTTGAAATTAAAGGTGAATTTGATGGAGTACTCATAGTCGATGACTACGCACATCATCCGACTGAAGTACGCGCCACCCTCTCGGCTGCTCGAGCTGGATGGAAGGATCGTCGTATTGTCTGTGTGTTTCAGCCGCATACCTATACACGCACCCGTGATTTCCTCAAAGAGTTTGGTCAGTCTTTCGATGATGCGGATGTCCTTGTCGTGCTTGATATTTACGCAGCTCGCGAAAAACCAATCGAAGGTCTGACCGGTGAGTCCATTGCGAAAGCTGCCCGACAAAGTGGTCACAAGAATGTACGGTATTGCCAATCGAAAGAAGAAGCGACGGAATTTCTACAAACTTTTGTTCGTGAGGGTGATTTGCTGCTTACCTTAGGTGCGGGAGATGTATGGAAAATCACTAATCATCTTATGAATTAATGAGATAGACTGGTGGTAGGTAAAGGTGAGCTTGATTTTTTCCATTAGATAATGCCGAAGAGGATTTGTTGAGATATCTTATAATTAAATTGATTCTACTATAAAGATAAATTCTATTACTTATATTTGTCTCAACATGTTCCATGATTTTGAAGAACCAATTTTTCCCGTATTTTTGCCGAGAAAATTGAATGTCATTACATTTCGTTTCGGTTATCATTCGATTGGTTTGGTTGAGTATAACATTAACGCAAAATTTAAACTCAGAGAATAACTTCAGCAAAGAGCAATAATGGCATAGATTATGATAAATCATAGTATTACAATGTTTCTGTTCGGGTGCATCTTACAGTGAAACTTATGACACATGACGAACTCCAATCGCGGCTAAGCCGTGCAAACGCGGAGAATATCAAGGGAAATTTTATGGAAGCTGAGCAATTGGCTCATAGTGTCATTGCTGTGACTGATCAATGTGATGAACATCACGTATCTGCCTTGCTTACCATTGCTGATTCGGTGCGTTTGAAGGGGTCAATTGACGAAGCTTTCACACTGGTAGAGGACGCGCTCGGACTCGCTGAACATCACAATCATTTGACAAATAAAGCGCTTGCTTGGATGATGCTCGGTATGATGCATTGGCCGAGAGGGTCGTATGATCTAGCTCTGGATTATTTGGGTAAAGCATTAGTAGCTCACGAAACTCTCGGGAAGAAATCAGGTTCGGCCCGCGATATGATGAACATCGGTATCGTCTATGCCTATCTCGGTTCATACGAAGAAGCCCTCGAATATCTTGGAACATCTATAGTCATGTACGAAGAGCTGTCCGATAAATCAGGGGTCGCAGTTGTCACAGGAAATATTGGCGGCGTGTATGCCCGACTCGGTACGTATGATAATGCATTAGAATATTTTGAAAAAGCGCTTGCAACACACAGAGAACTCGGCGAAAAATCATTAATTGCCGGTATTACAGGCAATATAGGGAGTGTCTATTATTCTTTGGGTGCTTATGATAAGGCATTGGAATTTCTTGGGATAGCACTTTCTGAGCATGTCGAGCTCGGCGCCAAATCTGCCGTCGCCCTCGTTACAGGTAATATTGGTGGTGTATATGCTGATCTCGGATTATTTGATATTGCATTAGAATATTTCAGCAAAGCGCTCGCTACCCACGAAGAGCTTGGGGAGAAGTCAGGCGCGGCAATAGTTATTGGAAATATCGGCACACTTTACGCATCCCAAAAATTTGAAAATTATGATCCTGTCAAGGCCGAAGAGTTTTTATTGAGAGCAATCGCGATCAATGAAGACCTTGGTACTAAAGGACAGAACGTTGATGTTTATAAGTCACTTGCAGAGCTTTATGAAAATCAGAATCGATGGGAAGCAGTCGAGTATTTTCGAAAATACTTTACCACCTATCAACAATTACAAAATGACGAAGCTGCCAAGCAAGCACAGATCATTGATCACCGGCGTAAGCTTGAAGAGGTCGAGCGTGACCGGCAGATTCGAATCGTTCGATTTCAGGAACAGGAGAAAATTCTCCATAATATCTTACCGGCACACATTGCAGAGCGCATGGTGGCAGGTGAGAAGACAATCGCCGATTCATTTGAAGAGGTAACTGTCTTTTTCTCTGATATTGTTGGATTTACAGCACTTTCTCAACAAGTATCGGCGGAGAAATTGGTTGGGTTACTTAATAGTATTTTTTCTCAATTCGATCAATTAGCCAGAAAACACGGACTCGAGAAGATCAAAACGATGGGTGACTCGTACATGGCTGTGGCAGGCGCACCTCTCAAGCAAGACAATCATGCAGAGCGGGCAGCACTTTTTGCACTTGATGTAGCGGAAATGATGCATGAATATCGTACACAAGCTGGAGGGCAGATTGAAATTCGCATTGGGTTGCATTCGGGAAGTGTCGTGGCGGGAATTATTGGTGAGAATAAATTAGCGTATGATCTTTGGGGAGACGCAGTTAATACGGCAAGCAGAATGGAATCACATGGAGAAACAGGGAAAATTCATGTGAGTGAAAATTTTGTGAAGTCAGTTGGAAATTCAGCGTTCCGCTTTACCGAACGCGGCGCAATGGAAATCAAAGGTAAAGGTATGATGAAGACTTATTTTCTCGAAATTGCACCGTAAATCATGATGAGCGTAGAAATATCAAAAGTCATTGAAGAAAGCGAATCTGCTCTAACATACGGTAACTATGATATATCCGAACAGCTTGCGCGTAAAGTGCTCGCTGAAATTGAAAACAGCCCGGATGAGCATCGAAATACTAAAGAAATAGCGAAATTCAAATCCAGCGCCACCTCAATCCTTGGAAATATAGCCAGATTACGGGGTGAATTTTATCTCGCCCTCGAACATTTCAACACCGTCCTCCAAATAAACCTAGAACTAAACTACCAAGAAGCACTTGCAAAAGTATATGGCAGTATAGGACTTATCTACCGAAACCTCTCCGACTATCCTAGCGCCTTGAATAATTTGCAGAAAGCGCTTGATATCGATGAAAAATTCAATAATAAGCGCGGTCTGGCCGGTACATTTCATAATATTGGCAATGTTTATTTGAATTTATCGGATAGTCCCCGAGCCTTGGAATATTTTTTGAAAGCTCTTGCACTCAATGAAGAACTAGGCAGAAAAGATGGAATGGCTGCCAATTTTGGAAGTATTGGGAATATCTACGGACAAAGTGCAGAATACGAGCAAGCATTAGAGAATTATACAAGAGCATTTGCTATCAATACCGAACTCGGTAGAAAATCAGGTATCGCAAGTAATTACGGTAATTTGGGGCTCGTTCATAAGCACATGAATGACTTTGCGCGAGCACTGGAGTATTTACAAAAAGCGCTCGCTAGCCATGAAGAGCTTGGAAATATTTCGGGCATTGCTATAACGTTTGGAAATATCGGAACCCTCTATTCTGAAACCAGTTGGGATGGATTTGATATAGGTAAAGCTGAAGAGTTCTTACTCAAGGCAATCGAACTTTGTAGCACACTTGGTGCAAAAAACAACATGTACGCTTTCCATAAATCTCTTGCCGAGGTATATGAACAAGAAGAGCGATGGAAAGAATCTCAAATCCACTTTAAGCAATACCACTTCATTGAAAAAGAAGTACTAACTGAAGAAGCCAAAAAACAAGCCGAAGTACAAGATTATCAGCGCAAAGAGGCCGAACGAGAAAAAACACTCGCCATAGCCCGCGCCCGCGCCCAAGCCACAGATGATATCCTCGCGAATATCCTGCCGTCAACCATTATAGAACGCCTCATCAAAGG
Source organism: Ignavibacteria bacterium (assembly GCA_016720145.1). Classification (GTDB taxonomy): domain Bacteria; phylum Bacteroidota; class Ignavibacteria; order Kapaibacteriales; family UBA961; genus JADJXV01. The sequence continues at coordinate 132,896 of JADJXV010000004.1, forward strand.
TGAGAAAAAAATCGCCGATACGCATGAAAGTGTAAGCGTGTTATTTGTTGATATCGTTGGCTTTACCGAGCTTTCAGCACGCATCCCTGCAAATGAATTAATTGATGTATTGGATATAGTATTTACGCGATTCGATACGATTTGTAAAAAAAATGGTTTAGAAAAAATCAAGACAATCGGCGACGCTTATATGGCGGTCTGCGGAGCGCCAATTGCCCACGCAAATCATGCTGAACAAGTAGCGAAAGCTGCATTGGAAATGCTGGAAGAATGTACGATTACCGGTCAATTCTCTATACCGATTAATATAGAATACAGAATCGGCTTGCACTCCGGAAGCGTGGTAGCCGGTGTCATCGGTGAGAATAAATACTCTTATGATTTATGGGGTGATGCTGTAAATACGGCGAGCAGAATGGAATCTCATGGTGAAGCGGGGAAGATTCATGTATCTGAAGATTTTGTAAACGCTGTAGGGGCAGATAATTATCTGCCCCTACATTTCACACCTCGTGGAATGATGGATATCAAAGGAAAAGGCAAGATGAAAACTTATTTTCTGTTACAATCTGTGGCGCACTAAGCATAAATACCACAGAACGGTGCTTACAATCCATTTTTACCGTTCCTGCCAAAACTACCCTACTCATACAACATCATAACATATAAACCCAATAAGAGCCTTAGGCTCGAAGCAAATTGTAGGACTGGAATTCATTCCATTCAATTAAATGATGTAAATACAAGCAATTATTCATTCTGATTGTCTTCTCCGCTTTCCTTGGCGTCGTACGGTACCGGTTGCGCACTCTCGTCAAGCGGAAGTATCCAATGATTGCTTCGGAGATCTGAATATTCTTGTTTGGCTAGATTAATTGTAGTGTCGATGATGAGCTGTGCAGGACGGTAATTCATACTTACATACGCTTCTGCGCGGATTTCGAAAGAACCTTTATTGGACTTTTGAATGATATCATCGAGATGCTGTGCATATTGATGTATCATATACGGCCGGGTGGACATTTTGTCCGCCTGCCAGCGTTTTAAAAAATTTGGGGTTTCAATTTCAAATTTTTTATGCGTAATCGGATCATAAGCATAGAATTTAACGATGGCTGATTTGCCGCGTAGCTTCATGTGCCAGGAGAATCTGTGCCCTTCTTCCGTCCAGCTCGAATTTCCCGGAATTCCAAAATGTCTGAGTGGAATGATACATTGCAAGATCACCCAAAGTGCAAGCAGGCTTACAATGCCTGATGAAAACTTAAATTGCGTCGAAGCCGCTTCGGATTTTTCAGTAACAGTTTGCTCATCAGAGGCGCTGCGATCGATAAACAACCATACTAAGACTGCTCCGCTGAAGGCGGCAATTAATGTAGGAATAATTTCAAACTTTGGATGTAAGTACAAGCAGAGAGCTGTCGTGGTAATCATACCCAGAATACCGTACGTTCTCTGTTTTCCTGCCGTTGAATAGACCTGCATCATGCGGGTAAACCAGTCAGAAGGGAAGAAAATCGTCGAAACAAGGATCATAAACCACGGAAAAATTCCTATGCTGAATAACCGATCATTGATAAAATGAAAACACAGAATCGCTGCAAACATGTATGGTCGGGTTTTTCTGTAGAGCAGTAAAAACGGAGCGAGTATATCGAGGAACATACCATTCCACGACATAAAATACGCTACCCAGGGTTCGGTGAATAACTGCCCAATGATGGGATAATTCTTATTCTCAGCCAGCCAATGTTTGAGCGGTTCAGCCAGAAAGAGCCAATCATTATTCAGCTTCGCAATGCCGCCAAAGAAGTAAGCAGCTCCGAGTTGAAACTGAAGAAGTATCAAACACCATCGCGGAATCAGGGTGCTTTTCGTCTGCTTTTTACGCATCGCATCAAGTGAATACGCACGACCTGCAGGAATAAATATCATTAAAAAACTTACTAACACCACCAAATAGAAGTGGTTAAGGTATCGTGCCTGTTCAAGGAGAAAGACATACGTAAAGGAGAGGAACATCAGCACAGAAGCAGTACGGTAGTAGAGTCCGAAGATAATCATAAGTGAAAAAATGACCATCGCATAAAAATGCAATTCCATGCCATTACCACTCCATGGCTTTACCCAATCGAAAAATTCATAAGTAAAGTGAAATTGAGGATCGACATAATACTTTTTAATCCAATCTTTGTCGATATACCGTATGAATTCCCAGAGCATAATCAATCCATAGGATATTCTGAAAACGACAATACTGTTAATACTAACAGCTGAAAACAAAGCAGAAGTTATCCGATCCTTAAGAGTAATGTTATTCATAGACATACCTGAATATCGATACAAAAATTCGAGCCTGAAAAAACAATTCCGCTTGCAGAATGAATCGGAAGATATACCCGTTTGACATCAATCTACACGCAATTTATTTCGTTTGCTGCAAAACTATCGAAAAGATACTCGCTATCCAACGGATAAAGTTTTGTTCGACCCACTGAGAGTATCACTTCTTTGTGATGCTCTCAGTGATCACACGAAACTACTGAGAGCATCACTCCGAAGTGATACTCTCAGGAAGACAGTCTGAGAGTATCACTTCTTTGTGATGCTCTCAGTGGTGATAATATGTGTTATATTCAGAATGAGTATATTTGATAAGTAATTGTCATCTGTTGTACTACATTATTGGTGGTAATTGTGAGGAGTCAAAGATAGATTGGCAACTAATCTTGGATAAGCTGTATCTGAGAAATTATGAATGCTAGCCGGGTTAAATCATATACTTTATTAAGGATTTGTGATGGCAAAAAATAAAACTATCAATGTAAAAGGGACTGAAATTGTAATTCTAACCGAGAGCAATACGGATGAATACATTTCTCTTACAGGCATTGCACGATACAAGGACATCGAGCACACAGATTCTATTATTCAGAACTGGATGCGTAACCGTAACACTATTGAATTGTTAGGGTTCTGGGAGATTCTTTACAATCCAAATTTTAAACCCCTCGAATTCGAGGGGTTTAGAAAACAATCTATTTCACATTAAGGTAAAGATTATGTCAAAAAGCAAAACCATAAATATTGAAGGTAAAGAGATTACGATTATCTCCCAGAATAATGATGATTTTATTTCTCTGACTGACATGGCAAAAAGCCAGATGCAGGAAGCAATAATAATTAAATGGCTTAGTGTAAAAAGCACTATCGAGTATTTGGGTGAATGGGAAGCCCTGTACAACCCGGATTTTAATTATACCGAATTCGGTACAATTAAAAATGCTGCAGGAAGTAACAATTTTGTGTTATCAGTGAAACAATGGATTGAACGTACAGGAGCAATTGGCTTAAAAGCAAAAGCCGGTAGGTATGGCGGCACCTTTGCTACGAAAGATATTGCCTTCCATTTTGGTATGTGGATTAGTCCTAAATTTCAGCTACTTCTTGTAAAAGAATTTCAACGACTGAAAAATGATGAAAGCAACCGACTACAATTAAATTGGAATCTCCAACGCACTCTCGCCAAAGTAAATTATCATATCCATACCGATGCTATTAAACAAAACCTCATACCAAATGAACTTACCACAAAACAAGCATCGTTTGTCTATGCAACGGAAGCCGACCTTCTCAATATGGCACTCTTTGGAAAAACTGCCATCGAATGGAGAGCCGAAAATCCTACTTCTGACGGCAATATCCGTGATTATGCCTCTCTCGAACAACTCGTAGTCCTTACCAACCTCGAAAGCATAAATGCTGTACTCATCTCACAAGGGATCGAAGCATCAGCCCGTCTCCTTCAACTTAATATCATTGCAATACAACAACTTACAACTCTCGTCAATAACTCTACACTTAAACAATTGAAATAGTATCAACCACCGAGAGCATCACTCCGAAGTGATACTCTCAGGAAGACGGTCTGAGAGTATCACTTCTTTGTGATTCTCTGTGATAATAGAAGTCAAGTAAGTTTGTTTGTTGAGCTGGTGTTGTTGCCAGTGCAATAAGCACTATTGAATTTGTCGGGCTTTGGGAACAATTTAATAACCCCAATTTTAATTCCATCGAATTCGATGGAATTAAAAGTCAGGCAGGTTCTAACAGCTTTTCTCTAACTCCAAAAAGATGGATTGAGGCGACCAATGCTATCGGTATCATTTCCAAAACCGGTAAATACGGAGGCACATTTGCTCACCGTGACATAGCTTTTGAATTCGCCACTTGGATAAGTTCAGAATTCAAATTTTATTTAAAAGGAATTCCAACGCCTGAAGGACGATGAGAATGACCGTTTGAAATTAACGTGGAGCCTGCAACGCACTCTCGCCAAAGTGAATTATCACATACACACCGATGCAATTAAAGAGAATTTGATACCGGAATCTCTTCCAAAAGAGAAGATAAATTTTGTGTATGTCGATGAAGCAGATATGCTGAACATGGCATTGTTTGGTATGACGGCAAAACAGTGGCGTGATGCCAACCCAAAAGCGGACGGCAATATCCGAGATGCCGCAACGATTGAACAGTTAGTTGTGCTATCGAACAGGAAAGCATAAATGCTGTACTCATCCGGCAAGGAGTACAGCAACATATTCGCTTACAACAACTTAATCAGATTGCCATTACACAAATGAAATCCTTAGTTGGTAATATTCAAATCAGCAAGTTGAAGAAGTAAATTTTTAAATATTTTCCTATCTGCTTAGGTTTCGTTACCAATCATTTTGTTGACATCAACAAAATGATAGAACTCGGTAAAGGCGGTCAACGAAAAGTGGCTGATATAATGCTAACAAGGTGTGTATGTTTCCCGTTTGTCCAGTAGAGTCAACCTGACTTAAACATAGTTTTGAAACGAATTTGCGGTGTAACGGTGATGAATGATTGTGTATTTCTCTGCTAAATAAGTGATGTTAAATGTTGTAATGGAACATACATCAATGTTCCATAAATGAATAATTCGAGGTTTATTAATATGACAAGTGAACAATATAATAGTAGTATTAAAAAAGATATAGTTGAATTATCTACAAAGTATTTATCAAATCAAATTGACTTTATCAGTGCTGTTAGAGGAATGGTTTATGGTGTGGTTTCGCTCGAAGGGAGAGATTCTGAAATTGGTACAGGTTTAGTTGCAATAGATTCTGAATTGGATGGGTTACCATCAGCTTCTGAGTACCAATTGTGGGATGAGAAAATATTTTTGGATAAAATAGTTGTTAGAGTAAGACATGCCGAAGAAACGTATAAAGCTGAATTTAAAGAGTTATGCAAATATCTAATTGAAAAATATTCAGTTGCAAATATGATGTTGAGAGTATTGGAACAAATATTATCAGAAAAGCAGAACAGGAAAAAGTTAGTTTTTGAATTTCAAGAAAGTATTTGGAATGATACCCATCTACAAATTGAAGAACCATTACTCGAAAACTTATCAGAACTTGCATACGATTTAGACTTTTACGAACCTGATGAAAATATGCGAAGTGAGTCGATAAGTTATTTTGACGATAATCACCTAGAACAAGTAATTAGACAAGCTATTACAAAAATACAAGTACAAGGAATTAGTACGACAGATAGACTTACCAGCTCATAAGACTCAGCGATATATATACCTAAGACACACCAAAATTCAGCAAGTAATTGCCAACAGAATGAACACCTAATATGACCGAACGGCAGAAACACATTCACTACCAGACCAAAAGCACAGTATAATTCACCCGCCACTGCATAATTCACCCAAAATCCACTATTTTTGCGGGGTATGGAATTTCAATCAGACTTTACTAACGAATTACATTTATGGATTACAAAGATTATTACGCAATTCTCGGTATTCCCAAGACCGCCACTGCTGCTGAGATAAAGCGTGCTTTTCGGAAGCTAGCCCAACAGTATCACCCCGATAAAAATCCGAACGATTCAAAAGCTGAGGAGAAATTCAAGGAAATTAACGAAGCAAATGAAGTGCTTGGCGATACCGAAAAACGTTCGCGCTACGATAAGCTTGGTGCAAATTGGCAGAATCATCAGCAACGACCGGGTGGTGGAGCCCAAGATTTCAACTGGCAAGGTGGTAGCAGCGGCGGCGGTAATCCGTATGGTGATGCATTTAAAGGGTTTGAGGGAGCAAGTGGAGGATTCTCTGACTTTTTTGAAAACATTTTTGGTGGAAATTCAAAAACAAAACGGACCCAAACCAAAAGCAAAACCACTTGAAACGACAGCGGTTATTACACTCGAAGATGCTTATAAGGGCAGATCAATTCTCGTCGAGTACAATGGTCAATCGGTAGAAGTAAAGCTCAAGCCGGGGATTGCAGACGGACAAAAATTGAATATTACCACCAAGCAAATCGGAACAATTCTCCTGACCGTAAAAGTGCAGAAAGATGATAAATTCACGCGCGAAGGTGATGATTTAAAAGCAAATGTATCGTTCGACCTCTATATTGCCATCCTTGGCGGTGAGATTCAATTCAAAACTTTCAAGGGCATGGTCAATGTGAAAATCTCTCCCGAAACGCAACCTAATTCACAAAAAAAACTCAAAGGTCTTGGTATGCCGAAGCACAACGCACCGACGGAATTCGGTGATTTGTACCTGACTTTCAATGTGACAATTCCGACAGAATTAACACAAAAAGAAAAAGATTTATTCGAAAAATTAGCAAAACAACGTACTTAATTAACTACTATGATACTAACCGACAAAGAAATCCTCGATAATATTGAACGTAAACGTATTGTCATTACTCCGTTCCTTCCAGACTGTCTCGGCACGAACAGCTACGACGTGCACCTCGGTAAAACTCTCGCCACCTATAATGATGCCGTCCTCGACGCCAAAAAACACAATCAGATTACAACGTTTGAAATACCCGAAGATGGGTTTGTCCTCGAACCGAATAGGCTCTATCTTGGTGTAACTGAAGAATATACAGAGACTCATGACCATGTGCCTTTCCTCGAAGGGAAGTCAAGTATTGGTCGCTTGGGGATTGATATTCATGCCACGGCAGGCAAGGGAGATGTAGGTTTTTGTAATTTCTGGACACTCGAAATATCCGTCAAAATGCCCGTACGCGTCTATGCCGGCATGCCTGTCGGTCAGCTTATTTACTTCGAAGTCAAGGGAGAAGTCCTCACGCCCTACAGCACCAAGCTCTCCGCTAAGTACAACGAACGTAAGCCTATACCGGTAGAGTCGATGATGTGGAAGAATTTTTAATTTTTAGTGTTTCTTTATGCAATCAACTGCTACTCATCAATCGCCTTGGAAGATACTTCTCAATCCCGCCGTTATCATCGCATCACTCGGTTATTTCGTTGATATATATGACCTTGTACTATTTAGCATTGTTCGCGTGCCGAGCTTAACTGCGCTTGGTCTGCAAGGTGCAGATTTGCTCAGTAAGGGACTATTTCTCATTAATGTTCAAATGGCCGGGATGCTTATTGGTGGTATATTTTGGGGAATTTTGGGAGATAAAAAAGGGAGAATTTCGATACTGTTTGGTTCGATTATCCTCTACTCACTCGCTAATATCGCCAACGGTTTTGTGACATCCGTCGAAATGTATGCGGTGCTAAGATTCGTAGCGGGTATAGGGTTAGCCGGAGAACTCGGTGCAGGGATTACTCTTGTAGCAGAGATTTTACCGAAAGAAACACGTGGTTACGGTACGATGATAGTGGCAACAATAGGTATTATGGGTGCTATTTTGGCGAATATAGTCGCAAAGCAATTTGACTGGACGACTGCATATTTTATCGGAGGAGCATTAGGGCTTGCACTACTTGTGCTGAGGATGGGTGTGTTTGAATCGGGGATGTTTTCGAAAACAAAAGAATCATCTGTTCCGCGAGGTAATTTTCTCTCTCTCTTTACGGACAAAGCCAGATTCTTACGGTATGCACAATGCGTATTTATTGGCGCACCGACTTGGTTTATCGTCGGGATATTGGTGACACTCGCTCCTGAATTTGCAGTCGCGCTTGGCATTCAGGGTAAAATCGACGGTGGGAATGCCGTCATGTATTGTTATATCGGACTTGCATTTGGCGACTTTGCAAGCGGAATGATGAGTCAGATAATGCACAGTCGTAAGAAAACGATGCTGTTTTTCCTGCTTCTCAATTTTGCATGTGTCGCAATCTATGTGAATTTCTATGGTATGGATGCGCAAGCATTTTATTTGTTTATTAGTTGCTTAGGATTTTCATCCGGGTATTGGGCGATATTCGTCACCATAGCCGCCGAACAGTTTGGTACAAATCTCCGAGCGACAGTCGCGACCACCGTTCCCAATTTTGCGAGAGGTTCACTCGTACTCATCTCACTGCTATTTGTTACTCTCAAGCCAATGTATGGGATCACCGCTTCTGCACTGATAGTCGGTGCTATCTGCACCACGATTGCCCTCACTGCGCTCTATTTCATGCGTGAAACCTTCGGTAAGGATTTGGATTATATAGAAACTACGTAAAACAAAAACAGCCGGTGACTTTTGAAAAGTCACCGGCTGTTGTAATATAAATTGCGCCTCTAGCACCTCTTGCGTTAAAAACCACTACACATGCCGCTCAGCATGATACGAGCTCCGCACCAACGGTCCGGATTCCACAATATCAAAACCCATCTCCAACCCAATTCGACGATATTCATCAAACTCACTTGGGTGTACGAATCTATCGACCGGCAGGTGATTTTTCGTGGGTTGTAAGTATTGACCAAGCGTCAGGATATTGACGTTTACTTCGCGTAAATGCTCCATTACTTCGAGTACTTCTTCACGTGTCTCACCAAGACCGAGCATGACTCCTGTTTTCGTGCGCATGTTCTGCGCTTTGGCTTCCTTGAGCAATGCGAGTGTCCAGACGAATTTCCCCTGTGGACGCACACGTCGGTAGAGGCGGGGAACCGTCTCTGTATTATGATTTAAAATATCAGGCTTAGCATCAATAATGCGTTGGAGGGGTTCCATTTTCCCTTTAAAATCTGGGATGAGCACTTCGATGGTGGTATTTGGATTGAGGGCTCTAGTGTGGGTAATTGTTTCCGACCAGATGATCGAACCGCCGTCGGCGCGTTCGTCACGATTGACAGACGTAATCACTGCGTGACGGAGATTCATTTCGCGGATCGATTCTGCTACGTGGCGGGGTTCGTCAGGGTCGATCTCAAGCGGACGCCCGGTCTTCACCGCGCAAAAACCGCAGGAACGTGTGCAGGTATCGCCTAAAATCATAAATGTCGCCGTGCCTGCATTCCAGCATTCGGTGATATTGGGGCAGCGCGCTTCTTCGCAGACAGTATGAAGCGATTTGGAACGCATCATGGTCTTGATGTTGGCGTAGCTTTCACCGCCAGGGGCGCGTACTTTGAGCCATTCCGGACGTCGAGAGGATGGCAAAAGCTGTTCGGCAGGCTGGATGACAGGTAATTCAAACTGTATAGGTTGGGCAAGAGTAGCGTTCATGTAAAGTTGAATTTGTGGATTAATCAGCATCAAAATCGAATTTTTGCTGTTCATTTCTTAAAATGTGGCGATTAATTGTATTTACTTGATAAGACTTTGTAATAAAAGTATTTACAGCGTCATCGAAATATTGATTTATCTGCAACTCTACTTCTAAAACATCGCCTTTGGAAAAAGCCTCGCCGTTATCTATTCGCAGATAAAACGACGGGTCGATAATTCGCGCAGAAATTTTAATACCTCGATAATATAAATCCCATTTTAGATTTTCTTCAAAAGATAGCCGTACAATATTGAGCGAAGCTGCTTCAGTCAATATCCGTTCCCCGGCAGTTATACTCTCAGATTTGAGCGACATATCTGCGAATTCTGCTCTTTCTATCCGAACAATTGGAACTTCATTTTTATCGGTAAGTTCATATCCTGTAATCGATGGCTCATTTTGTAATGTGTCAAAGTTTTGTGCTAAGGCATCTTTAACAACAGGACTACTCTCGTATATATTGAAAACAACAGATTCTATAACAATTACATTGCCATCGGTATTGGTAATTTTTGTCGTATTTCCTTGTTTATCAACATGTTTTGGAGATTTACCTTTTTAAAATTTCTTTAAACCAATAAGTCCGCTGACAATGGTAATTATTCCTGCTGCTACTTCAATATTTTCTTTAGTAAAAAGATTTTTCAGGGTATCAATTGCCGTTTCAAGCAACTCAATATGAACTAAAAAACTACCCTTTTCAAGCGCTTTTACTTTAATTTCAATTTTTTTACCGGTATTCAAATAACGGTTAACTTCCTGAACAATATCCGTTGTATGAATCAGACTACTAATTAGGACATTTGCATCAATCTGTTGAGGCTGTCCATCGAACTTAATTTTAAAGTCGTTGCTGATAATAGGGTTCATGTTTTTTATAGAATAGATAGGTGAGTTTTCTATTGCTGATATCTCGTGTCTAACCTTGCAAAAATACAAAAAAAGCCCCGTTCGAAGTCGTGAACGGGGCGATGAAAGAGAGATTGTGATAGTAATTCTATATGTGAAGAAATTACTCACGATGTGATGTTTGTGTTATTGCTTGTTCAAGTTTGTCCGATCTATCCTTTTTAGCAGCAATAAGATAGAAAATAAGTAATCCCAAGCCACCGCAGATAAACACTGTCGCAACGGTGAGATCGTGCGTATTATAACCAGCTCGAGTTGGCTCATAAGGATTATAAATTCGTTCGCTAATCATATCTCCGATGAGCCATCCAATTCCCACAAAAAATACAAGCAGTCCCCATTTCAGACTTGCCAGTGGATTGGGGTTTTTGCGTTCGCGACGTTCTTGATGGAAAAGTTCGCGTATGTCTTCTGCGCTCATACCTTTATCAATAATTGCCATGCGCTCGCGGTTGCGGGCTTCGATGAATTTCCAGACCACAAAGCCGGGAATGCCAAAGGTCGCTAAGATTGCTATAATTGGGATGAAGAGTTCTTCCGGATGATTCATTGTATTTTCCTTTGAATAAATAAAAGTATCATGTCTTTTCCTCCTTTGACCGGAATTTTTGTGTTTAGGTTTCAGGATGGTGAAAAAGGTGGTATGGGGGTGTTGATTTTCGTGTTTTTCCAGTCCGGTCAGTTATTATAACTGACCGTCAACACTACCGATGAAACGTCTAGCGTATCTGTACTGTGTAAGCATTCGGAAACAAACATTTGACCTCGCTGAGGTCGTATTTTTTTGGTTGTGCATCGTGCTACAAACGTTCGACCTCGCTGAGGTCGTAATTATTTGGTTGTACATTTTTCTACAAACGTTCGACCTCGCTGAGGTCGTAACTTCTTGGTTGTGCATCTTGCTACAAACATTCGACCTCGCTGAGGTCGTATCTTTTTGATTATGCATCTTGCTACAAACGTTCGACCTCGCTGAGGTCGTATCTCCTTGGTTGTGAATCGTTCTACAAACATTCGACCTCGCTGAGGTCGTAATTCCTTGGTTGTGCATCGTGCTATAAACATTCGACCTCGCTGAGGTCGTAATTCCTTGAATTTGTATCATGCTACAAACGTTCAATTCCGCTGGAATCGGTGCTGCACCATCGGGTTATCTTTCCTACCATATGCCGAGGCGGATTGCGCAGTGGATGTGGGCTTCGATGAGGGAAGGAGGTACCGAATTTTGTAGAAGACATTTATTCCGTGCGACCCCACATTGTACGTTCACTTTAGCTGCCGTAATTTTTGTATCTTTGTCGAAACAATGAGAGTACAATCAATTTGACTATCAAAAATTACTTGCCGTATGGATACTACAATGCTAATACAAGTTACCAACCAAAAAGCCATAGGGCTTTTACATGAGTTGGAAGAATTACAGTTGATAAAGGTGTTGGAAGAGTATGTTGCTTCCGGTACAACAAAGCTTTCGGATAAATATAAAGGTATAATAACTAAAGAGCAAGGGCAAAATCTAAACGAACATATTCAACAAATTCGAAGCGAATGGAACACTATCTCATAGATACCAATGTAGTATCCGATTATTTTTCTACTTCAATTTCTCAAGCCGGTATGGCTTTGATGGATCTTGCTATTGATGCAGTACCAACTATTTCCATCATTACTCAAATAGAACTACTGTGCTGGAATACCGATGCAATCACTACCCAACAAGTACAAGAATTTATTGGCGATAGTAGAGTTTTGGATATTAATCCTGATGTGATTGTGCAATGTGTACGTATTCGTAAAACCAAAAAGATAAAACTCCCCGATGCCATCATAGCGGCTACCGCCCTTGTGTATGATTTGGTACTCATCTCCCGAAACACCTCAGATTTTACCAATATTGACGGCTTAAAAGTCATTGACCCGCATAGTTTGTAAAGCATTGCTTAAGTTTTTGGAATGGTAAATCTTGGCTGAGAGGGGTTTTTCAGTTAAGATTATTGTCACCCATTTCCCGCCAACATCTACCGTAGAAATACCCCGCGTATCTGTACTTTGTACTAAACTCATCCATGCAGAGGTAAATCTACCCATGCACTATACGTGTGATGTTTTTGTTTTGCTTTAAGATGTTTTAAATAAAGGGTTTGTGGTTGGTTAGGTAAATTGAATGGATGGGCGTCACAGACGGTTAATACAACCAAAAAGATGTTCCTTTTGCATCTAGTAGTTGATTTATAAAATCAGTAAAAGTATTCGTAATTACGCTCCAATCTTGTGGCCGGTCATCATGACAGCAGTCTATAACATCATGGCTATTTGATTTGATTCTGAAGCCGATATAATCACCAGAGCCAAGCACAGAACAAAACAAAATAATTGATTCATCCCAATCGCTTTCATAAATATCTTTAAAATTGTTTGTTTCAAATTCTATTTCATTTGTGCCAAAAAATTGAAAACCAGCTTGGCCTTCCAAATCATACAAAGTGCATCCATTCCAACATTTCAAAAAATCAATGTAATCTTTGGGAATTAGTTCCATAATAGTGCTACTTATGGATTCAATTTCATCTGAACTTGCTCCTGTTTTTCCAAACGAAATGGTTAGCTGACCTTCGGAGTTTAAGTGATTCTTCGTTGAAAAGAGATGTGCTAGCTTTTGGTAATATGTCATCATACTTAAGAGTTAATCTGGTATTTGGCTTTACAGACGGTTGGAAGAATTGGTTGGACGGTGAAAATTCAGACAATCCATTTCAGGAAGATTAGTAGTATCGTAACCCGAACACGTTAATTTTTCTCTTATAAAATTGATAAGTTTTTCTAATTCATGAATAAACGCATTCTTTTCTACTTGAATATTTGCATTCTTTTGCAGCACGCAGGCAAGATGCGTAAATTCTTCAAACATTATAGTTAAATTTATTTTTACAGTATTCTGGGAAAAGATGATATTCCAGCTATAAGGAAATGTATTTGATTTCCATTGAACTTGAAAGCTCCCTTCTTCCTGATTTGTAAGATTATCTCGAATCAATAAAATATCGTTTATCATTTCACTAATATCGTATTTATAATCAAGAGGAATATATACATGATTCCAGTTAAAAAAAGCTTGTTCGGTTCCAAATGCAAAAATCGTTTGAATTGCCTCGTTGAGCGTACTATCGTCTTTATCAAAGCACCCTGTCAAAGTTGGGTTACTTATTTGTACTTCAAACATAATTTTTTTTACTTCTTGTGTTTATAGTCGATTGGAAGAATTAGCTTGACGGGGAACACACCACCCACGAAGAAGTGTGCATATTCAACTACGCTAATCCCATAAATGCTCAAAGTACTTGCCAAATAGCGCAAGCCCTTCTTCCATTTTACGCTGGTCTAATTCAACATAATAATCGTTAAGACCTTTTCTATGATAATCTAAAACGCCATTAAAACCATATATCATAGTTTCTAGCATAGTTATCCATATTGTTTTGTACTCTTCTTCGGGTAAATCTTTATCCGGTGCCACCCAAACAGGTATTGCCCACATAGCACCATCTTTCCATTTCTGGCAAAACGCTTCTAAACGGATAACGATATACTCAGCAAGTACATATTTTAAATCCCACAATTCATCTTCATCGAAAGGATAGTTCCATGGTGTTTCTGACATATTCACAATTTATGTATAGTGTTACAAAAAATTATTCCTTCCCGTTCAGTCAGTTGCTACAACTAGCCGTCAACACAAACCAATGAAACGTACTGCTTGTCCTTCTTTCGCAAAGGTTCGTCTTTTGAGTCGGTCAAAAGTTGTGTTCGAATGCGTGGACAATTTACAAAATCTCTGGTATATGAATAGTTCACTCTCTCAAGCGCCGGCATCTCGCTCTTATATTCTTTGCTGCGGTAAGTGGTTAGTTTAGTGAATAAATGAGCGGACGAACCCAAAAAAGTAAGATATTTGCACAACACATGAAACACAACACAAATTATTCCGGTCTAAGTGGGTATGGAGTACTTCTCAATCATCTATCGCTAATATTTGAAAAAGGAATCACGTATGAAAACCTTGCTTACAATTCTCGCGCTCACACTTCTGCTATCTGCAACACCGGCATCGGCTTGGTATAGATTAGTTGCTAAAAACGGTGGACCGAACGGATATAATTTTTCCTCGTATATGTTCGATGAATGGGGGACGTCCATCTGGTGCGAAGGTCCGGGATATGAAAAATTACCCACGGAAGCAATGCGAGGCCGATATTTCACAAAAAACAGTATCGACAAAGATGACCAGGAAGCTGCTAATTATGCATTTAATCAAATGCGCAAAGGGAATAAAATAGGTGCGTTGAAAATGAGGTCTGGACGCATAGTGACATGGAAGAGAACTACTACAGAAATCTATGTAACGGTAGATTGACATTTCCTGAAACAATAGTAACTCAATGAATGATTTAGACTTCCTCATTATCCGAAAAATCCGGAGCGGCGACCGTGCTGCCTTTGGAGAGCTCGTGCGCCGCCATCAGCCGAAGGCGATGACACTTGCACTTCGAATGCTCAAAAGCCGCGAGGATGCCGAGGAAGCTCTTCAGGACGCATTTCTGCGCGTGTTCCGTTCGCTCGACAGTTTTGCAGGAACGTCGAATTTCTCGACCTGGTTCTACCGCATTGTCTATAATGTCTGCGCCTCCGCTCTCGAAAAGCGCGGCACGGCGATCTTTTCCTCGCTTGATGATGAGGAGGAAATGTTGTCGGCGCCGCACTATTCTTCCGCAAATGCATCGCCTGATGAAATCTATGATGATCGCGAAACCGAGTTGATTATCCACAAGGAAATTGAACGACTTCCGGTGGAATATGCGAGCGTACTGACGTTGTTTTTTGTACAACAGTTACGCTATGATGAAATTACCAACGTTACCGGAATGCCGATCGGTACCGTCAAAACACGCCTCTTCCGTGGGAGAATTATGCTGAGAGAGGCACTGAACCGTACGTACAACTTTCAATCAATTCAGCCATGAAACATCTTTCCATCCAACAAATCTTCGAGTATATCGACGGTGAAATTCCTGCCGGTGAACGTGCCTTGCTGCAAAAGCATATCGACACGTGTACAGGGTGTCAATCCGAACTCGTAGCTCATCAAGCACTTACATCGGAAGCAAGTAAGGCGCCTCTTGAAGCTGTCGATGAAAATCAAGTCATGAACATCATGAATCTCGTCATGAATGAACGTCTACAATCTCGGTTGGTGGTTTCGATGCCAAGTAGAGTTGCCTTGCCAAAGGTAGTAAGTGCGACTTCTCTAAAGCACCGAAAAATTGGAGGAATTCCAATTCGGCGTATCATCGGATTTACAATATTTGCGACTTGCCTGGCAATTATGGTGAATATCCCGCGAACATCTGCGCCACGTCAGGAGAATACAACTTTGCACTCAATAGTAGGTACATATTACGAATGGATGCAAGTATTTGTAAATTCTGTAGTTGAACTCGTGGCTCCTCTTGCTTCGATAATTCCTGTTAAAAGTACTACGACTTTGGGGTTGTTTCTTATCGCCGGTATTCTGCTCTGGCTTTTAGATCGAGTGTTTCAGAAGAGGTTTCATATTCGGGTGTGATATTCAATGTTCAATTTATGAATTTCAATCTCTGTAGGGACAGGTCGCGACCTGTCCCTACAGAGACCTGTCCCTACAGAGATTGGTTTGTTCCCACAAATGGTGATATGAATATATCACACCCAATTCCCCAAAAATTCCCTCACCCCGCCGATTCTCCGTAAATTCGCACCACAATTACATTCCTTCTATGCCTAATTACCTGTGATGACAACCTGTTATTTTGCGCAAGCTGAACTCGATAGTGCTATTACAATTTCCGCCGAACTGTTACGGCATGATGAAATTGTAGCATTCCCAACGGAAACAGTCTATGGTCTCGGAGCGCGGATATTTAGTGAAGCTGCAATTCGAAAGGTCTATTCAGCAAAAGGGAGACCGTCGGATAACCCGTTGATAGCACATATTGCTACGATTGAGCAAGCTGGTGAGATTGCAATAGAAATTCCCGATGAATTCTACCTCTTAGCCGAACATTTTTTCCCCGGACCGTTGACAATTGTCCTCAATCGTCATCCTGATGTACCGGCAATTGTTTCAGCCGGACTCGACAGCATTGCAGTACGTATGCCACAGCATCCTATAGCACTTGCGCTCATCAAAGCTGTTGGTCAACCTCTCGTCGCGCCATCGGCGAATCTCTCCGGCAAGCCGAGTCCTACCACCGCGCAACATGTGCTCGATGATCTTGGAGGCAAGATTGCAGCTATAATTGACGGAGGAAAGTGCGTCGTGGGAATCGAGTCAACTGTTCTCAATATATGCACTTCCATACCAACGATTTTGCGTCCGGGCGCTGTGACTCGTGAACAAATCGAAACCGTACTTAGCAGAAAAATAGACATTCAATCCACTGCTTCTCCCAACATTCCAATCGCTCCGGGAATGAAATACCGACATTATGCACCATCGGCAACTATTCGAATAGTGAGCACTTGGGATGAAATACAACAAATAACAAATAATGCAACCTTATCTAACATATTGATACTTGCCAATAGTATTCCTGATTTTCAGATAAATGCAATTTTACATCCTTTGCTTGCTGAATCTTTATATGCAGAATTTCGACGTGCCGATGCTGACAATTTCACGGAAATCGTTATTTTGTGTGATAATACGATCATCCAAGACTCAGCGCTCATGAATCGTATTACTAAAGCCGCTTCGAAATCGTAAATTTCGAGCAAGTTCAACGTATCCATTCTCTATGCTTCAAGAAACACTAACTGTCAGAAATCGAGCAGGGTTGCACACACGTCCTGCCGCAATGCTCGTAAAATTAGCCGCAAAATTCAAATGTGAAATTTTCTTGAATCGTGATGGATATGATATTAATGCCAAGAGTATTATTGGGGTAATGACGCTCGCGGCTGAACAAGGAAGTGAACTCATTCTCACGACGGATGGTATAGATGAGCAGGTCGCATTAGAAGAACTCCGTATGTTATTTGAGACCGGTTTTGGTGAATTATAGTTCGTTTTTCACGTATAAATAGCTGTGTGATTTCTTCGTAATTTACCATATATTTCCTCTGCCAACTTTGACTTTACATTCTTCAAGTATAATAACTACCTTCATTATTATATTGAAGTTAAAGCAATTCCAATGTCTCCGCAAATTTTCAATGTTAACCTCGGTTTTTTGATTTAACAAGCGAATTTTTATAAAAATTCTAAATCATTGCGTAGATATTCTCGGAAATCCTTATTTTGTGTTGCCTTCATACGATTTGCAAATGCAAGTCTCCTCCTTTTACAATTCAATTGTTCAATTTCATCTGGAATTCTTATGCGTTTTCTACGCTTTTTTGCGGTAATACTCCTCTTTTGTATTGCCGGTACGCTCGATACTTTTGCCCAATCAAATCCTTCATCGGCATTTGACCTCTCGACAGGAAATTATTCGATGACATCGTTCCCTGCTACTTCAGCAGCAGGGACTTATCCGCCGAATATGATCTTTCATTACTCCGCAACGCTCGATCCGGACATCAATGCAGCGATGACCGGCGACTGGACAGCAGCGTATAATTTGACGAGCGCAAGTCGGTTTGTCGGGAAAGATGACGCCACCGGAATAAATCTCGCGAATACAAGCGGAATTAATTCAGGTCAAGGGTTTATCGGTGCTGTGGTTGCGTCACTTAATGCAACAGGGCGTGCAAATATTCAAGTGAGCTTTTTGTGTGGAATGATCACGCAATCTACCGGAGGTTCCGGTCCTAAAGTATTCGCACTTCGATTACAATATCGTACAAGTACAGCAGCAGCATGGAGCGACGTACCGGGTCCGGTTGAATATTCAACGGCGGGCTTGGTAAATGGTACTACTCAAACTGTATCTGCAACTCTTCCAGTCGATGCAAATAATCAAGCACTTGTACAGTTACGTTGGAAATACTACTCCGTTTCTCTCCCGGCCGGTAGTGGACGTCCTACTATTCGATTAGACGATATCAGTGTAAGCAGTTCGTCAAGTCTCAGTACTCCTACCAAATTCCTCATCACCGGTATCACGCCTTCAACTCCTTCATCTACAAGTACGTTCAGTGCTACTGTACAATCGGTTGATAATGGCGATATCTCATCTAATGTTGCGACAGCAACGAGCTTTACACTTTCACGTTCATCCGGTACCGGGACACTTGGCGGAACACTAACCGGTACAATTCCTGCCGGAAGCAGTGCGGTAGTCTTGACCGGTATTACCTATACTACAGCAGAAAGTAATGTACAGATTACAGCCACTCGTACTGCGGGAGATAATTTAACTGCCGGGACAAGTGGTTTGTTTACCGTTGGAATTGGCGCCTCAACAGCTATAATTTCGAACCTTCAGACGGCAGGCAATGCAAATAAACGATTCCGCTCTTTTACTGTAGAAGCAAGGCGACCGGATAATTCGGTAGATGCAAGCTATGTTGGAACAGTTACTCTCGCTAAGGTCTCCGGTGCCGGTACTCTAGGAGGAACTCTCACAAAGACGTTAGTCAATGGTGTGGCAACGTTTACTGACATTACTTTCTCAAGTGCCGGAACGTATATAGTATCCGCTACCACGACCGGACTTCCACTCGCACAAAGCTCGCAAATTAATGTGTATGGTCGCTTGACCATGACAGAATTGATGATCCCGCGGTTCATGAAATCAGCTACAAGCACCACTCGTATTCCTACTTTTGCTCTTATAAGATTAGACAGTCTCATTCCCAATACCACCTATCGCTACTTTACCGGCGCTGTAACTACGCCAACACAAGCAAACACAATAGGTGGCGGAGTAAATCTGCATTATGATGCTACGACTCAGACGTATGTATCAAATAGTAACCGAAGTCTGACTTCACTCGCGACCGATTATTCGACATTTACAACAAGTGCCGGACAGACTTCCCTCACGATATGGGTGAATATGCTGCCATCCGGAAATGCTGCTTTTAATGAAGGAAATTCGATTTACTGGCGAATAATTATGACAGATACTCCGGTTGCAGGAATTGCGGCGGATACATTTAATACGACTTCGACTACGCGAACATTAGAATTTGGAAATTTCTCGACCAATGGAACGGGAATTCACGATGTGCAATCCGGTCTTGCTCCAAAGACCTATGTCGTTTTGTTTGATGATGTTGCAGGCACCGGTAATCCAATCTCTACCGCTCTCGTCCAAGATGATGGTACTACAGTCGCAGCAGGAACAACGGTACCATTTTATGCAAATCTCGAAAGTGTTTCCGGTGGATGGTCAACCATTATTCCCAATAATTTGCCAACAGGAATACGCCGAGTAGAGCATCGCCGAATGGATGGAGTCCTTCTTAATTCATGGAATGATATCGATGGAATTTGGGCGGGAGTTAGTACCGTGAGTCAGAATACTGGTACTACACCAATTAACTTCCAAACTCCGCAACTGATGCTTATTGCTCCGGTTGGTGGTGAACAGTATTGTACGCGAGATGGCGCCAATATCCGTTGGGTCTCACGTGGCATTCAAAGAATGATGATAGAATTTTCACGAAATAATTCTCCATTTTCTCCAATTACAACAGATGCAGATGGTTTTGCGCAGGCGTATAATTGGGCAATGGGAGATATCACCGATTCAACTACTTCCCTCAGATTTAGACTAACTGATTTTGAACATCAAAATGTGACCGCCACATCCGGTCCAACATCTGCATTTAATCCTACCGTTATCACGGTTCATCCCGCTTCTCAAAATACCTGTTCGGGTGATTCTATTGTTCTCATCGTTCGCTCATCCGGTAATGTCCTAAAATATCAATGGCAAAAGGACGGTGCAGACATTCTCGGTGCGACGGAAAGAATTCTAACACTTCGAAACGTAACAGTAGGTGCATCGGGCTTTTATACTTGTAATGTCGTTGGCTTCGGTCCTTGCGGTACCACGACAACTAAAATAGCGACAATTTTCGTGACTCCACCGATTCAGATTATCAAGCAACCGGAAGATCAAACATTTGCAATTGGTTCGACAGCAACGATTAAAGTCGATGTCATCGGAACGAATAATCATACATTCCAATGGTATCGCGGCACAGTTCCTGTCCAAAACAGTACACGAATAAGTGGCGCACAAGAAGCAACACTCATCATCCGTAATTTCCAATCAACTGACGCAGGTTCGAATTATTACTGCGTGATCGCAGGTTCGCTCCCATGCGGCACTGCCACTACCCGAACTGTCAGAGTCGGTGGCGGCGGAATTACCATCACAGCTACACGCGATACGATAGTTGTGTGCGAAGGTCAGACAGCTCAAATGTTTGCAACAGGTTCGTCGGTGACGGTACTCCCTGTCGGTACAGGACTTACCTACCAATGGAGCCGCAATGGAAATCCGATCGTCCAAAGCGCGAAATATTCCAACCCGAATCTAGCAAACTGGAGTATAAGCTCTACAACCAAAGCAGATGCAGGAGTCTATACATTACGAGTGACAGCACCTTCTATCGGAGGAATTGAAAATAAATCAGTGTATCTACAAGTGGTAACGACTGCTCGATTTAAAACACGACCTGAAGCTGTAATTGAGGTATGCGCTAATGGCACATATAATCTTTCTGTCGAACCAACTGATTCGGTCGGTGTGAGCTATCGTTGGCTGAAAAACGGCGTTGTTGATACGGCAAGTAGAGGTAAGAACCTTACCGGCAAGATACTTACATCCGGTCAATATGACACGACAGTCGTTGTGACGACTATCATTTCAACGCTCTGCAGCAGCGATACATCGATGACAGAAGTGCGATTAATTCCAAAGCCAACGATTATAGCTCAGCATAAAGCACTTGATACTGTCCGGTCCGGAGGCACGATATTCATTGGAATTTCAGCCGTCAGCAAGCGACCGCTTAGCTATCGCTGGCGTAAAGATGGCAAGATGTTAGACGGTGTATTCACACCACAATTCAGTAAAACAGGCGTCGTGACTGCCGATTCCGGTACGTATGAATGCCTCGTGATTAATGAATGCGACACGACTATTGCAACGACAAGAATCGTCGTGATACGTTCGAGTGATATTACGGAAACACGTCAATTTGGCTATGAGTTAGAACAAAGCGTGCCGAATCCTGCAACTAATCAGGCATCGGTCACTTTCACTCTTCCTGAAGAAACCATTGCAACGCTTACCATTACAGACTTGCTCGGAAGAGTGCTCTTTACGAGCGAACTCGGACTCATGTCAGCCGGCACACATAGCACATCATTGAATCTTGAAACATACACGAATGGCGTGTATTTCTATACACTTACTACTCCAAAAGTGACTCTCAACCGTCGCCTCGAAATCGTGAAATAATTGATATTTGGGTTCCCGTTCGCTTATATTCCAAGCGTTCGGTTGCGGTCACCCATTGCCGTCCAAGCGTTGCCGAATGGTGCCGACAAATGTTGACAAAAGACGTCCTCGATTCTATCGAGGACGTCTTTTTTATTTTGATTAAATTGGTAAAACTCTATGAAATTTAAGGTATTATACGAAGATGGTGACGTACTTGCCATCCACAAGCCGAGTGGCATCCACGTGCATCCGAGTGAATTCTCACGCGGCGAAGAATCAGTGCTCGACGTGTTGAAAGTGGAGTTCCCCGGCGGTTGGTTCGCACCGGCGCATCGTATCGACCGCGCGACATCGGGAATTGTGCTGTACGCCAAGAACCCGGACACCGCCCGCGAACTCGGCGGACAGTTCATGAGACGGGAAGTACAAAAAAAATACTGGTGTGTCGTGCGCGGCTATCTTGGGGATTCACAAACAGTTACAAGCGGCAGCATTGAGAATGACGATTACGCAGAAACGCACTACACGTCCCTTGGGGAAGTTGAACTTCCGCACAGCACAGGCAAACATCCTACTTCGCGCTACTCATTGCTTGAAGCGCGTCCGGTCACAGGACGACGGCATCAAATACGACGGCACTGTTCGCATATTTCGCATCCGATTATCGGCGATGTCCGCTACGGCGATGGTCGCCACAATGCGCTTTTTAGACAGGAATATGGACTGAATAGGTTGCTTTTATTTGCGCTTGAGATTAGTTTTTGTCATCCGACAAGCAATGAGACAATTACTCTACAGACACGGATTGAACCAGAGGTGGAGGAGGTCTTTGGGAGATTTGGGTGGGGAGTTGGACTGGACTGAAGTCCAGCCCTACAATTTGGTTCGAGCCTACGGCTCTTTTTTCTTATTTTGGGGGCTTTTAGTCTTATAGCTCCGTTAGGAGCGTTCCAAATTGTAGCAACGGAATTCATTCCGTTGAAGCTACAATTTGGTTCGAGCCGATGGCTCTTTTTTAGTTAAACAACATTTTCAATGTTGTTTAACATTTTATTTTGATACAAGTTAGCTCCGTTAGAGCGTTCCAAATTGTAGCAATGGAATTCATTCCGTTGAAGCTAATTTGGTTCGAGCCGATGGCTCTTTTTAGTTAAACAACATTTTCAATGTTGTTTAACATTTTATTTTGATACAAGTTAGCCCCGTTAGGAGCGTTCCAAATTGTAGCAACGGAATTCATTCCGTTGCTACAATTTGGTTCGAGCCGATGGCTCTTTTTTAGTTAAACAACATTTTCAATGTTGTTTAACATTTTATTTTGATAAAAGTTAGCTCCGTTAGGAGCGTTCCAAATTGTAGCAACGGAATTCATTCCGTTGAAACTGGAATATGTAGAAGGGAATCCAAATTCTAATTATTCTTCGCGCCTTCCTTCACCCACAGGCGCATGCCTTTTTTCTGGGCGTCGGTGGCTGTCTGATAATAGGTGGCGCGGTGGGGGAGCGTACCTTCGAGCGTCTGAATGAGCGTGCTGTTGTCGGGCTTGAGGGGAACGATGAGCCCTGCATGTTGGAATAAGGCGAAGTAATTGGTGAGTCGGAGGTTGGCAGCAGCAGTTTCGTCATTGTGACAACCGGAATAGGCGCAACTGAGTGTTAGTAATGGCTGTACGTGATTTTGATAACTCACATTCGAGTCCGGAAAGATGATATCGGCAGGATCGGTAATCATATTGCTACCGCAAGAAGAGATCAAGCTCACAAAAATGGAAGCCGGTAAGAGGAGAGCAAGTGTTGAACGTAGATTCATGGGAGTAGAATAGGTATAAATTACAGTCAACTGCAAATATACTCACACAATCCGACGTACTGCTCTCCGATGACGATATTTAGAATTTCATACTCACTCCCAAACGGATGCTTGGCTTTGTTCCCGGTGTGTAATTCACTTCCGAGACGGGATTTGCCTCCGAACGCAAACGGCTGGAAGTGTCAAATTGCGCTTCCCGCCATTCGGAATTAAGGATGTTTTCACATTGAATGGTGAGGTCTAATGCCCTTGACAATGGTACTTGTGCAGTGGCATCGACTATCGTATAACCGAGTGCAGTCAATGAGTTATCTTCATTCGCCGGACGGTCGCTGATATGGCGTAATCGAAGCGATGAAGTGAATATATCGGTGGTAATTGATGCATACGACGTGAGCGTGACATTCGGTGCAAGCGGAATAAAATTACTCCCTTGCGGCAGATCGAGAAGGCGACCGCGCGAAATAGTGACTTCGGAGCCGACCGTCAGCCATGATGCAGCACAATACCGCGCCTCTATATCCAATCCGAACCTGCGCGAACGTCCGCTTTCCTCGGTTGTGCCTTCATCGCCTACCCAAATAAATTCTCGGTCTAAGTCTAATATCCACAAAGCAGTTGAAATAGTAATTGTTTCATGCGACCAGCGTGCGCCTATTTCAGAACCGTACGCGCGGGGGAGTGTATTTCCGGTCGGAACGCTGACGGCGACCCGCGCGTCATTCGAGTGAAAACCGAGACCGAAGTTGTAGAAGAGCGTCGTCGTGGAACTTGGATTCCATGAGGCATTGAATTTCGGTGATACAAGGAATTGCTGCGAATTTCCCTCCGAACCCGGAACGCCTGTCATGAGATTATCGACATCAAAGCCGATGTAATCGCCGCGCACGCCGAACTGCAAACTGAAGTTAGAGAAGAGAAAAGAATGTTCGGCGAATACCCCTAAGTTCATTTGTCGTATCGCATTATCTCGCGTCGTCTCAAGCCTTACTCTTGCCGTATCATGGTAGAGCGCAGTGTGAATATCATCATACCGAATATCACCGCCGATCTTCGTTTTCATGCCGATGTCACCGGCAAGGGTAAAGAAATTCTTCTCACCGCGAAGGGAAAATACCGAACGATGATCGGTTTGCTCGATCATATCACCGCGTACGGAGTCATTGGCAAAAAACGTGAAATTACTATATAATTGAAACTGATACCGCGTAAACGAGGCGTTGATTTTTATGGGTTCACTGCCTTGCGTTTCGAATGCAAGCAAGGCGGTGGTGCGACTTGTCTTGCCGCCTTCATTCGGGTCGATCGTGCCGTAGCGGCTGATGAGTCCGCTCTCGACGGCGCGTTCAGGAATTTGTCCGCTGGCATTCCATTCTGACGTAAAACCGATGACAGAAGCGCTGAGCGTGGAAGTAGCTGTCAGAGGCGCGAATACTTTACCAATATAATTCATCCGAATAAAATCCTGCGGTGCGTCGAAAAAATTACGAGTGGAGAAGTATTCTATACCTCCATAACTCTTCAATTTACCAACAGATGTCGTGCATAAAGCAAGACCACGCAAGGTGCGAAACGAACCTATTTCGAGCTTCGCAATACTATTCGGAAGAGTGTCGACTGTGCGGAATGTGACCGCTCCGGCAGTAGTCAGATCACCATTCCGTGCTGCGTACGGACCTTTTATTACTTCGACATGCTCAATTGTTTCGGGAATAATAAAGTGCAAGTCTGCATACCCTTGTCCATGCCCGTGCGATACCATATTGACCGGCGCGCCATCGACATTGATATTGACATCCGTGCCGTGGTCGCAGTCGAATCCGCGGAGGAAGATTTGTTCTGCTTTGCCGCCGCCAGCATGCTGCGCAGTGACGAGTCCGGGCACAATCCGCAAAATATCCTGCGCCGAATTACGAGGCAAAAGCTGTAAATTCTGCTTACGGAAGAGATGATCCGACGCCGCGGAATATATTCTATCTGCTTGAATGATAACGCTTTCCGCTTTGAAGGCAGTAGTGTCGCTTTTTTTAGTCCCACTCGCTGCTACCTTGCTCGGTGATTGAGCATTCGCAGCCGCGCAGGTCAAAAGGAAAACAAGGAAGAGAAATTTCATGGGAATTAACCGGTATGAGGTGTTGATAAATTGTCGATTAATTGAAGTACAGTTTTTTTAACGCAAAGGCGCAGAGAAGGCAGAGATTCATTGCTATAAAGCGAGACAAACAAGTAAAAAGAAAGAACATCCGAATTGCGGTATCTGTAGTGTCCTCTGTGGCTTACCTTAGTGACTTTGTGTTAAAAACTGATTTTCAACAAAACGTCTCAAAGCACATAAAGACATCTCTGCATCTCTGCGCCTTTGCGTTAAAAATCACCTGCAGGCGTATAGAATTAGTTGGTAGCCACGACGAGTGGATTCGCCGCTTTCGCCTGCATCGAATATTTCACGTGCTCGGTGGAATTACCCAATTTTTGTGCTATGCTTGAGGCGAGAAGCAGCATGTCGGCATCGTTCGAATTCATACGGAGCGCTTTGGTGATATATTCTTTTGCCTCTTGATAGCGTTGATTGCGAAAGAGAGTATAAGCCATTGCATACTGAGCGGTTATGTTGTTCGGGCGAAGCTTGATTTCGAGAACAGCATGGTTAATTGCCGCGTCAATTTTGTAGGAATGTTTTGCATACAGGAGTGCTCTGTCGGCATGATTGATATGTCCTGCCTGCTCATCTTCATCGAGCATTATTTCAATGGCAGCAAGCAGGGAATCGACGGCTGTTGTATTCCCGCGCAGTTCTTCAATCTCGGCTTTTTTCTCGTAAAATGCTACTTCAGGTATCATCGTAATTGCGCTGTCGAGAAGCGCCGATGCTGCATCAAATTCATGACGGGTTTTGTACACCATCGCAAGTCCGGCGAGAGCAAACGGATAATTGATACGTTCCATCCGTGCCATCAAAAACTGCGCTTCCGCCTCAGCAATTTTACCCTGATGATAGAAGAGATTGCCAAGCGTCACACGCGTCCATGCCGCATCTTCCGTCCCCGGCAGACCTGCCTGCACTGCGAGCTTCATTGCCTCGATTGCACCGTTATTATCTCCAGTAATTTCACGTAAATACGATGCCCGCGAGTATGCTTCGAGTCCCGGACGGAGATTCATCATCTTATCGACCGCCTGCACAGCTTCGGTGTAATTCCCAAGCTCGACATTCGCATCGCAGAGCATACCATAGACGGCAGCCGTGCCTTTGGTGGAATTACTGATGCGCTGAGCAAGCTCTTTAGCTTCAGAGAAATGATGGAGCGAAAGCAGAACGCTAGTTTTGAGAATCAATGCTTCTGGATTTTCTTTATCTTTTGAAATTGCTTCATCAAGACATGCGAGCGCTGCGGGGTAGTAATAGGGATGTTCGCCCGTCACGCGCGCCTCGTACATAAATACTTTCGCGAGCGCGCAGTAAGACTTGATATCATCAGGCGCGAGCTTAATTTTCGACGTCACATCCACGTATTTTTTCTGTTGCGCTGCGAAGTCTTCGGCGTATAATCCCGGGCGGCGCTGCTTGAGTTCGGCAGGAGCGAAGGATTTCCATGGTGCTTTCGAACATGCGCCAAGCGAGAATGTGAGGATGAGAAGGAGGAGGAGAGTTTTCATAGGATTTAAGGAGAATTAACTGATGGTTTTTTTGAAGTATTCCCTTCCGGCTTTCCCTCTCTCCCCGACAATCTGTCGAAGAGAGAGGTATTGCCGATGAGAAGGGAAATTTACCGTGCAACGATGATTTTGGTGGATGCTACTTGACGTCCGTTTAATTGCAACGAAGCCATATATGCGCCTTCTGCAACTGTGGAAGTTGTATTCCAGGATGCGTCAAAATCACCGGTTGCGACATTTTGATCAAAAAGAACAGTGATCAGATTGCCACAGGTATCGAAGATTTTCACCGTTGCGCGTCCGCTTTGGGTGAGGTGGAAACGCATCGAAGTGGAGTTTGCCGCAGGATTGGGGTAACTCGATCCGATGAAGAATCCAACCGGTGGCGCTACACCAAGACTGCTTGAATTGCTGTTGCCGTCCTGTACTTTTGAGGTGAGTAATTTGGTGTAATCATATCCTCTGTGCGGTTCGGCCATGTAAGGGAATTGCTTCACAAATGCTTTGTCGTTTTTGTCCACACCTGCATTGTAAGTAATTACACCCAAAAGATTTGGCGTAACAGGGGATTGTCCTGGTACATAATCATCATACCAGAGGCCAATCGCTGCGAGCACCGCGCCGGAGACTGCTTGGAGTTCGATCGTGGTCACATCATCTTCCAAACGGCGACCATTCGGGAAACCATCCATATTGGGAATTGCCTGAAGCGATGCATCAGCATTGAAACGTGGGTCGGTCAGACCTAACACTGCAGCTTGGATAAGTCCGAGCGTTGAGAAATCTTTGCTGTCACGCGGAGTAGGAGGCACTGCCATATTTAGGCGTAATTCATCACAGAGAGATGGTAAGAAATTATTAATAAATGGCTTACCTTCAGCAAGTGGATTACCGTTCTTGCCGGTCGCTAATTGATACGGCTTGAGATTCGGAGCACCGGTGTAGAAGATCGGCAGCAAATCGACCGAACGTGGTGAATTTGGTTGCAAGAGAATATTGCCAAAAAGATTCGTATCCAATGCACCGCCAGCGCCGCCATTGGTGGCTTTTAAACCGTACAAGCCATCTTTGCCATTGCGGAAGTCAAACGAACCTAACGATTTAGATTGAATGCGCAGAGGAGCAAGAGCAGGCACAGCCATGCCGAATTGGCTGTCGTCCATATAGAGTGCAAGCTCGGGATTGACGAAGTATTTAGCGTAGGAAAGTTCACGTGCGTTGTCGTATGGCGAACCCGAATTCCAGCGGTCTTTGTCGCCGATTGCGATAACTGCTTCATTGGTCAGCGGCATTCCGATGCGGGAGATTTGGATCCACTCGCCGCTCACATCGGGTTTAGCGCCATCGGTGCGGAGGGTGGTGATTTTCGGACGTGATGCAGATGCCCATACGCCGATAACAAAGTCGCCGTCGAGGATATTTTTTGCCATGGAAACGGGTTTTTTGTCTTTTTGCAGCGTGGCAATCGGTATTTTCAGCGCAATCGTATGGCAGTTAAATCCTGCAACACCATCGCGTGATTTATCGGCGCCGGTGCCACCTTTTTTGCGGGTTTGGCCTAAGTCAAAAATACCGCCGAGATCGACGAAGAATGGATCATCAACCGGACCGCAGAAAACAGTTTCGCCGGAAGTGGCTGTGGTAATTGCACTTGTCATGATCGATGAATAGCTTTTGTTCAAGCCGGCTGCGCCTTCGATCGAACGTGGTCCGATATTCGGAGGAGGCACAACGCCACTAGTAACGATAGTTGTAAATGTTTTGCCGCCGTCGATAGAGCGTTCGCACATATAGGATGTTTTGAGGTTTTCTTTTCCAAGGCGGATATTAAAAAACGTCGTCGGGTCTTCGTTGACTTTGCTGAAGGTGAAGCGATAGGTAATTTCATCGCCGACTTTTGTGGCATCGTTGTCAACATGGATTTCGTAGCGTACATTCTCGCCGAAGGACGCGTAATTCGGTCCGCCTTCGGGTAATTCGAAGGGGATATAATTGGCAATAATCGCTATCGAATTTGTATCATCCGGACAGCGGAATGCATAGAGATCAGTGTTGTCAGCAAGCGGATCGTTGCTGATAAGGGGTGCTTCGCGGTGCGAGGACGCTACCACGAGCGCGGTCGCTGCGATCATCCCGAGTGCGACAAGCGCACGTTTGTTCCATTTATTAGAGAACAAATTCATAAATACCTCAAAATAAAAAAGTAAGAATAAGTAATGGAGCGTTGAAGCTCTTGTTGAAGCATTATACGAGGTATCATATGAATCGGATTGCAGAAATTTTTCTGAGGGTATCACTTCCGAGTGATGCTCTCAGTGTTCATGCTAGGCGCTCAAGACCTGACAGGTTGAAGAAAACCTGTCAGGTCTATTTTTCTTCTGAGGGTATCACTTCGTAGTGATGCTCTCAGTGTTCATGCTATGCCCTCAAGACCTGACAGGTTGAAGAAAACCAGTCAGGTCGGAATGACAAAAAAATGCCATGCAGAATGAAGTCTGCTTGGCAATGATGTTTGTCCTCCCGAGAGTATCGCGTCCTCGCGATGCCCTCGGTTTTTGGGTAAAACCGAGCCGCAGTAGCAAAAGAAGCGAGGGGCTCGGGGAGATGATTCTGAGGGTATCGATTCCGAGTGATGCTCTCAGTGTTCATGCTATGAGCTCAAGACCTGACAGGTTGAAGAAAACCAGTCAGGTCGGAATGACAAAAAAATGCCATGCAGAATGAAGTCTGCTTGGCAATGATGTTTGTCCTCCCGAGAGTATCGCGTCCTCGCGATGCCCTCGGTTTTTGGGTCGAACCGAGCCGCAGTAGCAAAAGAAGCAAGTGGCTCGGGGGGGGGGATGATTCTTATGAGGGTATCACTTCCGAGGAATCCTCTCAGTGTTCATGCTATGCCCTCAAGACCTGACAGGTAGGGTGTACAAACTAGGCAGCTTTCTTCATCCCATTTTTGTTGAATATTTTTTTTCGTTTTTTGGCTAAAGACGCATCGTTTTTATTCCATTTCGACAGGTCTTTACACGTAATTTTTTCCAACGCTTTTGATTTCTTGTTTATTAAACGCTCCGGCAAAGTTGGCGATTGTCAGCACAAACTCTGTCAATGAATGTGGAGAGTTTGGATTGATCTTTTGTTTGAACTTCCCAAAATAGCTTTCAATGATATCCGAGCAACACACAAGCGTTTCGTCTGTAGCTGTCAATGACGAAAGCGTCGCTAGATAGGTCGCAATTTCTTGGCGTATGCGCTGACCTCGCGGAGTCGTAAGAGTATCGATTAGCACCGTTATTTGCTCCTTGGCTTGGGCTGTAAACTTTGACCTTTAATATCTTTAGGAGACTATTGACGACCGTTATTTGCTCAAACATTTCTACCACAAGTGCCTCATTTTTCTTGACAAACAAAAGCTCGGCGCGGACTTCAATCGGGATTCCTTTCCCACTCTTGCACTATCGTAAGAGCCCATTCTATCGTCGGGAATATGTTCTGAAAACGAGATTTACTGCGTTGTACAGGAGGCATATACACCACGTTCTTACTCAAATACCACTTCCTGCGTAACGCGCCGGCGGATTTACTTGAGCGATATATACCCCTCATGCTTGGTGTATTGACGTGCTAACGCATTTGCGGCTACATGACTACAATCAGGTACATGAACCAGGGAACTTAGGCGCAAAGCACATTTTAAATTAATACCTCCATCGCTGATAACGTAGCGAATGTTGTGCGTTCTGCCTACGTCTGTTAAGCGTTGGCTTATCATTTCACTGCTCCAACCTTTACTTGTTTCCACCGCCAATACCCGGAACATCTTCTACGCTCAAACTCTTCGTAAATTGCCACGTACTCAGCTCTAAACCCAACACCAACAATATCTTCTCCGAACCGATGGTAATACTCTCGTCTATAACAAGCGCCCATTGCTCAGCAGGGTTACGTACTGACTTCTGTTCTCGTTGAATGCGATAATACCCACTTTGCACAGCCAATTGCGGATACTGCTATGGCTCGAACTCTACAATGCAAGGCCAATACTATCTGCAATTGAGCAAAACAATGACGGACAGAACGAAGGCTCATCTGACCATACGCTTGCCATACGACCATCAGCAAAACCATCTGTATCGGATACCGATGACGAACAGCTTTCTCATCATCAAAGTGACCAAGAGAAGCGTTCTGCTCATTCTGCTTACATCTATTTTTCCAGCCATCTCGTGAAGCCATCAACTCCTGAATTCTCTTATTCTGCTTCTTAATGGTTTTAGTCCTCGAAATTGCTTTTTTTCTTCCAAGGATTATCCTTATTTTTAAATGTCTTTTTGACACTTCCCCATGTTTTAAGTATTTTGCAATACAAATATAGGGGGGATTTTTATTTGATGTTTGTACACCCTACCTGACAGGTTGAAGAAAACCTGTCAGGTCGGAATGGCCAAAAAAATGCCATGCAGAATTCATTCTGCATGGCATTTATTATTTTTTTTACAGGAATTCTCCTTTTAACTATAGTATTTATCTGTGCTTACAATATATCCTCAATATCCACCACCAACACCGCCCGCCCGCCATGAATCGTTGATAGTACTCCATGATCACTATGAGCATCTGCATGATGGAAGTCACCCGGACCAAGCACTTCGCCTCCAACATGGAGATCACCCGTAAGTACAAGGCATTCCTCAGCTCCGTGATGATGATGTTCGGGGTATTTCACTCCGGGAGGAACGTCGATGATAATCGTCGCATAGCCGGCTTCCTTATTAATTGCGAGCACTTTTACTTTGATTTCAGCTGCAATTGGATGCGGGAACCACTCACCTTCATGTTCGCGGAGGGAGTAGAACTCCTTTTTCTCTTCCGGCGGATTCTCCATTACTTTCTGTTTTTCCGCACGGATGCGACTCATTAAACTATCCTTGACGTGCGCAGGTGGCATGTGCTGCGGCACTAAACTCGGTAAATGTGCAGCAGTCCACACAAGCTTGCTGTAATCGCGTCTGCGCGCTTCATCGGTATGAGCGAGAAATTTGGCAAAAACATCCGACTCTTGGGGAGTGAGCCCACCGGTAACAAATGCTGCACATTGATCTAAAAATTCAATTTGTTCAGGTTTCATCGAGAGAATTCTCCTAATAATAATTGGTGCAATGTAATCATTCCCTGTCTCGTCCGCGTTTTGACTGTTCCTAATGGAATCTTTAATAAATCAGCAATTTCCGACTGAGAATACCCTTCATTATATGCCATCGAAAGCACGACTTGCTGATCCGGACTAATCTGCCCAAACGCCTTACGCACAAGGTCTTCACGTTCGCTCACAAGCACTGCATCAAGCGGTGTGGGGAAGCATTGCGCGTCGATTAAATCGATATCATAGTCATAATTTTCCTGCTTGCGTTCCCGAAATCCTTTCGAACGGATACGATCAATCGCACGATTACGGGTGAGCGCCACGAGCCAGGAATAGACATTCCCCTTGGACACATCAAACCCCGCCGCTTTTTGCCATACCTGCACAAAAATCTCCTGCAGTAAATCCTGCGAATCCTCGGGATTCTTCACAATCGCAAGTATGATACTATACAGTAATTTAGCATAGCGGTCATAGAGCGTTCCGAGCGCGTCTTCATTCTGCGCAGCTACTTCGAGAAGCAGGTCGTTGTCTTCCTCCGAGCCACTTTTGGCAAGCCATGATAAGAGTAGAAATGGGAACAAGGTATTTCTCCTATAGCCAAATACGAAGTTTTATAAAGAATAGATTGTTTTGAGGGAAAATAATGCTGATACGTATGAATGTTGTGGAATGCGGAATCCCGATTGTAGGGGCGAATTGCATTCGCCCAACCTCTAGCACGACTTGGGCGAATGCAATTCGCCCCTACGATATTTCCTCTATTCCACAACAATTGCCCACTAACCAAACACCTCACAAATACCCAAGCACATCATGCCGTGAAAGCACACCAATCAGACGTCCAAACTCACGAACGACGATCGCCGGATGTAGTTTCAGCGTTGCAATTCCGACTTGAATATCTTCACTTGCTTCGAGAACGGGCATTGGTTCTTCCATTAAATCACGCACCGGAAGTGACATTGCCTCACGATTCTCAATGACTTTTGCCATGAGTTTATTCTCGCGAACAGCGCCGACGACTTTGTCATTCTCCACAACAGGTAATTCCGATACTTCAAAACTACTCATGAGTTTTAATGCTTCCTCGACGGAATTACTTGGCGCTACTGATACGATTGGTGGAATATTCTTGTTCGCAGATTTACCAAGAACGGCCATCTTAAGTGATACATCGAGATCGAGTAAGTCCTTTTCTTTCAACCACTCATCCGAATGATGTTTTGAAAGGTAGCGTTCGCCTGTGTCGCAGATAATTGCCACTACGACCGACTCTTTGGGTAATAATTTCGCTACTTTGAGGGCGGCGGCCACATTCATTCCCGACGAACCTCCGCAGAAAATGCCTTCTTCGAGGGCGAGGCGGCGGGCGGTCATGAAGGACTCTTTATCGGTAATATTCATCACTTCATCGACGAGCGAGAGGTCTAAATTGCCGGGGATACGTTCCTGCCCGACACCTTCGACAAGATACGGCAGCGCTTCGACGAGGCGTCCGGTATCTTTGAAGGTTTTAATGGATGAGCCGGCGGGTCTGCGCCAATTACTTTGATGGCGGGATTTTGTCGTTTGAGGAATCGCGCCGTTCCGGTAATAGTACCGCCAGTCCCGATACCGCTGATAAAGTGGGTGATTTTACCGTCGGTATCGCGCCAGATTTCGGGTCCTGTTGTGCGTTCATGCGCGGCAGGATTAGCATAAAAATCATATTGATTAAGCATAATTGCATTCGGCAATTCTGCCGCAAGGCGTTGGGCGGTATTGAAATAGTATTCGGGGGAATTAGACTTTGCGGCAGAGGACACGACGAGAACATCGGCGCCGAGGGCTTTGAGGTATTTCACACGTTCGCCGGAAGCTTTGTCGGTCATTACAAACAAACACCGATAGCCCTTCAGGCGGGCGACGAGGGCGATGCCGATACCGGTATTTCCGCTGGTGGGCTCAATAATGAGTCCTCCCGGCTTGAGCCGTCCTTCTCGTTCGGCGGCTTCGATCATCGAGATCCCGATGCGGTCTTTGACCGAACCTCCCGGGTTCCGGCTTTCTAATTTTAAGAGCACTGTCGCCTCGATACCGGCGGCCATTTTGTTCAGTTTTACGAGCGGCGTATTGCCGATAAGTTCTAGTATGTTATTGTGATATGTCATTATGATAGTAGTAGTTGAATGAATACATCAAGCGCAATATTACGAAGAAATCGTCAGACAGCCAATGATTGGTGGAAGTGATTTTAGCGTACAAGCACGCTGAGGCCGCTGATTTGAAGATAATTTATCAGCGAAAATCATAAAAAATCATAGTTAATCAGCGCGCTATTCTTTAGCAATTTCAATTTTTAACACAAAGTCACTAGTAAGTTACAAAAGTTCACAATAAGATAGGTGTATCTATTGTGAACTTTGTGCAACCTTTGTTAATCTTTGTGTTTAAAAGTCACAAGCCGAATTCCTGATGTTTTATCAGCGAATATCATAGAAAATCATAAAAAATCAGCGTGCCATTCTTCAGCAAGTTCAGTTTTTAACACAAACACGAGGTAACCGCAGTACGCAATAAGATAGGTGTTTCTATTGTGAACTTTGTGCAACCTTTGTTAATCTTTGTGTTTAAAAAAGTCACAAGCTGAATTCCTGATGTTTTATCAGCGAATATCATAGAAAATCATAAAAAATCAGCGTGCCATTCCTCAGCAAGTTCAGTTTTTAACACAAAGCACACGAAGGTAACCACAAAGTACGCAATAAGATAGGTGTATCTATAGTGAACTTTGTGCAACCTTTGTTAATCTTTGTGTTAAAAAAAGTCACAAGCTGAATTCCATGCGGTTGAGTTATCAGCGAGAATCATTAAAAATCAGCGTGCCATTCCTCAGCAAGTTCAGTTTTTAACGCAGAGGCGCGGAGGTGCAGAGAGTTCATTGCGGGTTTTGCGGCTTTACGTTGAATGAATTACGAGCATGACTTTACATGCAATCGTTTCATTAGCAAGTAATTACAGTCATTTGTAGCAACTGACTGGACGGGTGATAAGAGAGCTGTATTTTAGTGAACTTTGTGTCTCACCATAGTGCCTCTGAGTTAAAATATTCTCAAGCATAGACCGAGCTCGTCCATTACAGACTCAAGAAATAAAGAAGAATAATAACGACTATGATGCCGCAAACGAGATATCCTGCTACCTTTGAAGAAGTACTCTCTTGCCCATATATTAACTTGCCCTGTCTGTAAATTCTACAGTAGAGATTATACGTTGTGCCGTGGCTACAATCTATTTTAACCTGATAAGTTCGATCTTGCTTATGTTCTTGACGGTAAACATTAACTCATGTTTCTCACCGAACACCTTGCTGCCAATAGGTGTTCGCGCGATGACATCTCCATTGTATAGCACAATAATCTCATTATTCGGCAGATAGACAACTTGGATTTCATTATCACAATGTCGTACCGTAAAAACATCAGTTCCGGAGAAAGTACTGGCAATAGTGCTGAGATGTAATTCCGATATGGAATGGTCAAAAGTGTGACCGCATTCCGAACATTTAAACCTCTTGGATACACGCTCTTCATCACTTAGAAGGAGCAGGGATTTGCACTCGGAACATTTGAGAAATGCAGGTAATTTCATGAGGATCCTAATTGTTGGGAAGGCGTCCTGCCGAACGAAACGAAACAAAGATGGAGTATAAAAACAGAATTACGGTAAGATTTTTGACGCAAACATACCTATAATTCGCATAAAGTACGTGAAGTTATCAGCCACTTTATGGTGAAGAGTTTTTCGGTTGGTGTGAATATGTACATGAAAATATTCATGTTACGATGACCGATACGCCATCGCATGATAGGATTTCTTATGCATACCCGTGAAAATACGGGCGTAAATTCTGAGCACGGAAATTTCGATAATCATAAAGCTCATCGCGGTGAAAAATATCTGCAATTCCTGATGCTTGTGAATGTGACTGAACAGCACGTCAATTCCAATAAAAGTAGGCGTGAACGGGAGTCCGACGAGCCCCAAACAGGAGAGAAGAAACACAAAAGCAAGACCTGGATGTTCGTACGAATATCCATGATAATAATTCAGCGAAAGGTCATTGTCGAATGCCTTTATCCTCCGCAGCGTGATGTATCCTACCACCGACGAAACAATCATTCCACTGAAGACAATGAGCATTTGAAGAGGTGTAAAGTCCTGATTGTGTATCGCTACCGAGAGGATAATCAGGAGTTCGGCGCCTATCACCGACAGCCACGCATGAAGCGCATCCTCACGTTCGGAAAGCGCCTTGATGATGTACAGCAGCCCGATAACAGCATACACAGACGGCACTACATCATAGTCGTCAAGCGGGATATTATCAGGAAATATTACGAAAAAGAAGCCAATCGCAAAAAGCACAGGGAATACAATGACGGTTGTTCGATAGCTGACAAATGCGATTTTCTTACCCATCCATTTGAATGGATTCCAGAGATATTTGGTGAGGAGTGTATCTATATTCCACTCTTTAAGCGCAAGGATATACAATGTGTTACTGACTTTAGCAGCTAATGGAGAAGTCGTCGATTTGGCAAGAGGTACAAAACTAAAAAACATATTGTGGCTCAAATAGCTCATTACCGACGGCGAGACGAGTAATTGATACGTTCGCAACATTGCATTCGCTGCAAAATGAACCAATGCCAGCGTATGCCAGCCGAGCGCCACTTCAATAAACATCAGCCCAATCTGCGCCGCCGACGAATACGCGATCTGCACCTTGACCGATGACTGCACCTTGGCTATACTCGCCCCGATGAGCGCCGTCGCCGCGCCGATAACGATAACAAGAATGTCCATGTAGTCTATACTTTGCCAGTATGGAGCGGTGCGCATCAGGAGGAAAACGCCGAGATGGACGGAGAGCGAACCGTAAAACAGAGCGCTTGACGAGGTAGGACCCTCCATAGCGCGCGGAAGCCAAGATGAAAAAGGAAGTTGTGCGGATTTGACGGCGGCTGCAATGATAATTGTGAGTGCTATAAACCATGCATAGCCGCTATGTTCGGCTATGTGGAGCGCAAGCGCCGGTGCGTCGCTGAGCTGTTGGAAGGTGATATTTTGATTCCACAAATGATGGCTCATCCACATTGCAAGAATGAGACAAATATCGCCGATACGGAAAATTGACAGCACTTTCAGACTGTTCTTCACCGGTAAATACCTGTCCCGATAAAACGATATCAGCAAAAACGAACATATCCCCAAAAATTCCCATCCGATGAAAAGTGTTTCAAAATTACCGGAAAGTATGAGGAGGGTATAATTAAGAAAGAAGAAAATCACCGTGCTGAAATACCGCTTAAATCCTTGGTCCCTATGGAGATAATACTTGCTGAAAATCGCTACAAGTACGGTGATAGCGGCTCCGATGAACGTGAAAACAGCACCTACAGCATCGAAGTAGAGATCAATAAATATCTCAATGGAATCGGATTGAAAGAGCGTGATATGTTTTTGGTTGAGAATTGGCGCACCATGCATCCACCAAAACACGATAAAGGACGCCATTGCCACAAGATGCAGCCCCGCCGTCGTGATAACAACACCCGCAATACGCTTCTCATTTTTCGCCGGTACGAGCAGACTTGCCAGAAAACCGAGGAAAGGGAGCCACACAAAAAACTGGAGAAATTCTGCCATGATAAATTGATTATTGCAATGAATAAACGGGTAAATTTTCTTTGGTCGCGTCGGCTATGTAATTCGTTTCCATCTCTTGCGCTTCTTCGATAAAGGATTTAAAATCCTTGATGATAGGAATTTTCGCTGCCACCGGAGAGTATTCTTCGAATTGCCCTTCACGAAATCTATAGAGAACATTCGTTTCAGGATGGACGACCGCTATTTGTACCCACTCGTTGATGAACCATTCGTACATTTCAGGTGCGGATTGTATGGTCGCAAGCACCACGTCCGGGAAATGTTCAACGATAATTAGCAGGCGAACGGGGTCGTGCACTTCGATCATTTGCAAAGGGAGACCCGGGCGTAAGTCGCCGTCACAACTATTTGTTACGCCAATCAAACCCATCACGTGATGTGGCAGTTTTGTTCCTGCGCCAAGTTTATGATTATCCACCCGTGAGAAATAATATTCCAAATTAATTCCACCGCACACCGGTCCAAGTGGTCGCATGACACCGGCGAGGATTTTGCCCTCAGGATCAGTGCGGTAATCATACGAATTCAAAAAAGCGCGGCGATCTAAGAAGAGCCGTTTAGTCATTTCACGTCTGCCTACAATGCAGAGCGTATTGGTACCATGACCGAGTTCGGGGCGAGGTTCGAAAAGCGATACTGACCTGTCTTTGATGGCTTTACGAACGTTTTTTAAGCTCTGCGAAGTTGGAATCGACGCAAATCTCCGTGAACGTTCTTTCGCATTCAAGTCAAGTGCTTTTTCGAAGGATGCACAGTTTTTGGAGTGAAGAAGTGAATTCTCGGGAGAGAGAAATTGTTCATCATAGTACTCAATTTCATCACCCGCCGTGTCATGCAATGCACCAACAAACTGTGTGCTCTCCGGTATCGTAATTCCTTTATTTTGCAAATTATTACGTACGATGGGATGATTC
Source organism: Ignavibacteria bacterium (assembly GCA_016720145.1). Taxonomy (GTDB): domain Bacteria; phylum Bacteroidota; class Ignavibacteria; order Kapaibacteriales; family UBA961; genus JADJXV01. Next base: position 172,021 of record JADJXV010000004.1, read on the forward strand.
GCCATACTTGCCATGACGCGAGCATTGACTGAGCCGGGTCTGCCGCTGCATGCGCCGCAATCATGCGCGCCGTGATGGGGATTATTAGCGCTACTTGAACCGTGAGCGATGAGATAAATAATGGGAGCAAAATTTTGGAGGAGCCCAACGCTTCGTAATTGCCCTTCGACTCTGGTGGTCATTTCTTCGATCGTGAAACCGATTTGGAGTCCATTTTCACGATCATTGAGATTTTTATTTTCAATGGTGAGAATGGATGTTTTATTCATGTGGGTGAATGCATTCGAAATAGCAGGACTCATCTTCGGACGGAACAGATTGAGAAATAAGCGAATTCCTGCTGCATAACCCAAAGTCAGCGTCGTCAGGAATCCGGCGATCAGCGTATGCGTTTTTGGTGTATAGAGGAGTTCGTGGGGGCGCTCATCTTGTACATCTGTTTCTTTTATAAGGTACTTCGGCGTGACCGGCGCGGGGCAGAGCTTGTCGTAGAATTTCCCGTTTTGCGGCTGAAAGTAAAATTCTACAGCAAAAAAACCCGGGTGTACCCAAGGTCTCGCAGTCGGTATCCACACTTTCGATGTGGCGGCGGATGGAACATTCCCGTTCATCAATACAGAAAAGCGCTTGAAAGCTTTTCGGAGAATTGGGTTTGGTAGCATGTTTTGTCGCCTGAATGCTCGAAAGTACTTCATCATAGTAGCTCCATTCGAAAGCATCCTGCCACAATGAGAGCACTTCATTCAATTCATTATACGGCGCATCTGCAAATAAATCAACGGGTTCAGTAGTTCGATTTGTACAAATCGGCGACCATTTTCGGCCGAGCGCATCATCGAGTGCATCGATTTCGAGTAAGAGTTCGAGAAAAATCGAGTCATGAAGGGATATGCGGCGTGTATCGAGGAGAGAATCGGGACGTTCCTCAATCGTTGCGACCATGCCTGACCAGCCCCGATGGCTAAATTGCTGGTCGATTATGTACTGCTCATAATACCGATCTTTCCCTACGAGAAGCTCCAGAAGATAAGTGATTGTACAGAATTCATCCTGAAGTAAAGCTCGCGCGCGCGAAGTTTTGAAGATACTGACATAGCTGTTTTTCTCAATCTCCCGAATACTATGCAGAAATTCACAACTGACCGGGAAATTCCAAAGTGAAATACCCTGATCGAGATAGGCGTTCAATATCCTAAAGAGCAGTGGCTGCACAAGTGTATCTATATCAATATGATACACTGACTTCCACTGCTCACGGAGTGTTCCGACTCGTGGAGTCTTGGATTGATTATAGTCCTGAAAGAGGAGCTTTTTGGACCATATCTCGCGGGCTGCAATTCCTTTCCTTTGTGTAATCACATTCTCAAACACTTCACGCTTTATCCGACCCTGTCGGAATAATTTCCTGAAATCTTCGAGCTCAAGTGTCACTTGATAGCCGAATATTTCAGACGCTGTAAAGATGGCATCATAAAACTTCATCTTCTGAAACGCATGAAGCGAATTATGATGGATAAAGTCTTTAAGCGGCGTTTGCGTTGGCAAATAATGCTTTAATTCTTCGATAACATGATGAATATCAAATTGATGCTTAGAATTCTGCGGCATTGTTGCGTGTAATGGTTGAGAATGGATCGTTGTCATATTTCAGCAAGTACTTTGGATGGTTTTTTAGGTTGTTCCTGCTGAATAGAGTCTAATCTATACACCTCGTGCAAATCTTTTGTACTAGTAAAATTCACATCTAAGTCTTTGATAATACCATCTTTCACATCATACACCCATCCATGAATATGCAAAGGTTGGTTGTTTTTCCAGGCATTTTGAACGATGGAAGTCTTCCCCAAATCATGTACTTGCTCGATGATGTTGAGTTCGACAAAGCGTCGCGTTCTTTGATCTTCATCTTTGATTGCATCTAATTCCGGAAAATGAAAACGATAGACATCTTTGATATGACGGAGCCAATTATCAATTAACCCATATTGTTTATTGCCCATTGCAGCGACTACACCGCCGCAGCCGTAATGCCCGCAGACGATGATATGTTTTACTTTTAGCACTTCGACAGCGTAGGATAACACACTGAGCATATTCATATCACTGTGCACTACCATGTTTGCTATATTTCTGTGAACGAAGAGTTCGCCCGGCTTTGTGCCGGTGATTTCGTTGGCAGGTACGCGGCTGTCCGAACATCCGATCCACAGGTATTCGGGAGTTTGTCCCTTTGCTAATTGTTCAAAAAAATCAGGATCATTGTATTTTTTGAGAGTCGCCCATGCTTTGTTGTTTTCAAGTAGGCGGAGATATGATTGTTTCATAAGTATTTTTAATGATTAATGGTTAATGGTTAATGATTAATGGTTAATGGTTAATGGTTAATGGTTAATGGTTAATGGTTAATGGTTAATGGTTAATGGTTAATGATTAATGGTTAATGGTTAATTGTTAATGGTTAATTGCTTTAATGGGATGATTGGATGCTGTATGAATTGTCCACATGATAGCGTTCTTTAAATCCTTTTAGGGTACAATTAATGTTTTTAAGTGGGGCTTTGATATCTCGGAATTCTTTGATGAGTTCGAGTACATCAAAGTCTATGTATTTTGTCGATGTTGCATCGATCTCAATGATTGAATTCCGGGGAATATGATCGAGTGTTTCACGAATGCTTGCTTTATTCAAAAAAGATACTTCTTCCGATAAATGGAGCTTTATAATATCATTTTCATGATACTTGTCTTTATGAAAGTAGTAGGAATTTCTGAGATTACCGTGAAGAATTGCCAGTGATGCTACGAATAATCCGGCAACGACACCTATGAGCAGACCTTCACCTTTGAATGGTGGATAGAGTCCGAGCAGATCAATTCCAATAATAACTAACACTGTTGTAAAGAAAGGTATTGCCTGATATTTACCGTTTTTAACTACTTGCATAAACATCTTAGGTTTGGCTAGCTTGTAGCCGGTGAGAAGCAGAATAGCCGCTAAGGATGCAAGTGGTATTAAATTCAAGAGGAAAGGAATGGATACTACGCAACCGAAGAGAAGAATACCGTGGAAGATTGTCGATAGATTTGTTTTAGCCCCGGCATTGATATTCGCGCTGCTTCGTACGATCACACTTGTGATGGGTAATCCACCTATCAGGCCGGCAGCGATATTTCCAATTCCTTGTGCGAAGAGTTCCTTATTTGTATTGGTTACGTGGCGTTTCAGGGTCGAGATTATCAACTGCTTCGATGCTGAGTAGTGTTTCGAGCGATGCAATAATGGCGATCATTATACCGGTGACGATAACTTTACTATTCATGAATCCTGAAAAATCAGGAAACCTAAAAAACCCTAAAAACTCCGACACACTACCTGCTGCTTTGATTTGTACTAAATGTTCATCGGCTATGGTCATTGAGCTTGAAGTTGATTTAAATATCTCGTTTATCACCACCGACACTATCACTGCGACCAATGCACCGGGGATCATTTTAACTCTTTTTTTAATGAAGGGCTTGTCCCAAACAAGCATAATCGCCATTGAAAGCAAACAGATAAATAAAACCCCGATATCGATATGTTGGAGAGGTTGTAATAACTCATGCCAATCTTCATTGCCGAAGGGGAAGAGCTGGGTCAGGGTACCTTTCTCATCGCGGTCATAGCCAACAGCATGAGGAATTTGCTTTGCAATAATGAGGATACCAATACTGGTGAGCATTCCTTTGATGACGCTAGTCGGGAAATACTCAGCTATACCGCCTAACCTAAGAACGCCCATAAGTACTTGAATCATACCGGCAATCAACACAGCACAGAGGAAGAGTTCGAATGAACCGATATTGGTAATTGCTGCAAGTACCAACGCAGCTAATCCTGCAGCCGGACCGCTGACACTCAAATTAGAAGTACTTAAAAAACCAACGACAATCCCACCGATTATTCCGGAAATAAGTCCACTGAAAAATGGAGCACCCGAGGCAAGTGAAATACCGAGACATAAAGGCAGAGCCACCAAAAAAACAACTAATCCTGCCGGTAAATCGCGTTTGAAATTATCCACGGAAAGAAATCGTAAATTCATAGAATTAACCCTAGAAAATTAAATTTGAAAATAGTAACAGTATAATGTATCAATGGAATAGCCGTGAAGCTTCCAGAGAAACCATGAGAATGGCATGAGCAATAATTTTGCGTGCTGTTAGGTTAACAGTATTGAAACTTTGGAGGTTGGGTGGGTTTGTCGAGGACGACGAGGGATATAATAGCGCAATGATGGTGGAAATACGTACGGACGACCATCGATTCTGAAGGAATAGTATGTAGTATGCCTAATAATGCATCTTCATTTTCAGCTTTTTTTTCTTCCTTTTCCTTTTCCTTTTCTTTCTCTGAAGTATCTCCATCGTTGGGTGTTCGATCTTTTATAGGATAGTCTTCACTTTCTGATGAACTGAAATTCGCTACAGAAAGACTGCATTCATGAACTTTTATACAAGCATTTGAATCGGTATCAAGAGGTGTATTACACTCTCCCGTTTTGAGAAAAAGTATCATAGCTATAGTGCTAATAATACTTGCAACAATCTTCAAATATGGTATAAATTTTATGTTCAAAATATCGCTACCAAGAAATTTTTAGGAATGGTTCACATTTTAGTGCGACCGTTTGACGATTCGAAAAATAAATATTGTAGGGTTTAAAATTAACATGTCAGAACATAACTATATACTTTGATTATATTGACAGTTAGCTCAATAAAAATTGACTCTACCGCACCACAATCCTCTCAGTCACCACCGATGTCGCAGTCGTCATCCGCACAAAATAGATGCCAGTTGGAAGATTATTGAGTTCTAAAGGAAGCGAATAGTCACCAGCCGAACAATTCCCTGAAAAAATCTGTTGAGATTCTCCCAGAAAATTCAATAATGTAATCTCAACTTTGCCGGACTCAGGTGTGTGAAAGACAATACTTGGCGTTCCGCTTTTCGTATCATTTGGCAAGATTTTCATACTTGCGGTCTGACCTGTGAGATTGTAAAGTCTTGCTCCTCCGGAAGTACAGACTGCTATTTTGACCTTACCGACAATAGTAGCGGCATCTGTACCGCAAGCAGTCCATTTAAAATTCTCGATGGCTATATCCGCAATTTCAGAAGTGCCGATAGCGGTGTACAGATGAAGAATAGTCAATGTATCATTTCCATTTTGAATCCCGCTAAAAGTAATAACTCGATCATTGCCCACTTCGGTTCCAAAAGGAGTAGGTTCGATCGGCAGGAGTACTGTTTTGTTGAATCTCACAGAAAACGAATATTCACGGATGTTACTTCGTAACTCATTCGTAGGAAAAGATAGTACAATAGGTATATGAATTAATTGATCGGGTAGAATATCGCTGATACTTCCTGCGCTAATCGTCTCAGGTCCACGACTGCAGATACCTTCCGCAGATACTGGAATCACTGCCGGTGACCCAAATCCATTATAATCAAAAGATAAGGATGCAGTAGTGGTATCCACTTTCGTTGGTGTGAATGAAAATGTCATAGTATGTGATTCGCTTGGAGCAAGTGTGAAAGCATTATTACCGCCGATGATAGAAATCTGTCCGTCGCCGGTAAATGTAGTGCCTGTAATTTCAATGGGTTGCTTGCCTGAGTTGGTAAGTACAACCCGAATTGTTGTATCTCGCCGGTCTCCGAGATATGTTCGACCAAGGTCGATTATTGGAGCAAAACCCAAGACACGCTCTACACCTTCACCAATCACTGTGAAACGAACGACTTGATTTTTTGTAATAATTTCGACAGTTGTGCTGAATGTGCGGACGGCATTTGGTGTGAATTGCAAGGCAAGTGTTTCGGAATTGCCGGAAAGTATTGACCCTAAAGCTGCGCTGTTTGTAATTGAAAAATTAGCAGAATCTCCACCCGTGAGTCGAATAGATTGTATTCTAACTGTTGCATTGCTCAGATTGCGAAGGGCAGTGGGGAAGGATGTGTCTTTTGCAGCTCCTACAAAACATTGCTTCACATTGATAAATCCTGCTGTGAGAGCAGGTTGTACCATTCTCCAAATATTGGAAACTGCACTTTGTGATTCTGTCAAGTCCCAGATTTTGACAGTCGCATCAGCGCTCGCAGTCGCCATACGTTTTCCGTCCGGAGAGTAACAGACGGCATTGATACCGGCAGTGTGTCCGCGTAAGTATCTAACAACACTCATACTTGTCAAGTCCCATACCACACCGAGAGCAGTCGGCTTACCATCAATTGTTTGAATTCTCCCACCTCCGAGCGCGTATTTCCCGTCCGGCTTCATGCGTGTCATCGTAAAGCTTTTATCGCCGAGTTGAGCGAGTCTTGTCGATGTAAGTGCATCCCAATAATAGACATTACCGGCTTTGTCATTCGTGAGTGCCCGCGATGCATCAGGCGAGAGATCAACTGACCAGACATTAGAAGAGTGAATAAGTCGAGCAGTGACTTTATTGACAAAAGCGCGGTAATCACGAATCACGGCTGTATCATCGCCACAAGAAATAAGTCGTGTTTTGATTGAATTGAATCGACAATCATTGACAATTTTTGTGTGATTGTAATTACCGAAATTATCTGATGAATATCCACCGGGTATTCTATATCTTCCTGTAAAAACACTTACATTCAGGCAAGGCATCGCGATGGTATCATTATTCAAAAAGGAGATTCTCCCTTGCATCCCCGTTACGCCAAACCCTGTCGTTCGCTTAAGTCCAGTATAAGCATCCCATATCGTACCTGTCCCATCTTTATGGGTGACAGCAAAATATTGTCCTGACGGACTCGAAGCAATATAAAGCGCATTAGCGGAATTAGAATATTCTGCACCGCCTGTGAGACCATTCCATCGGGTAATTGTGCCATCATTCATCACCGTTAGGAGTTTGGTGCCGTCAGCGGTATAAGTCAAATCAGTAACAGGCAGTTTGTGGGGAATCGTAATGGCCGCATACGGAAATGCGCGTTGCGCCACACGCATAATGCAACTATCAGATGTGAGTGAAGGAATTTGCCATTGATATTGTAGTCCGGTCGCTTGATCAGAAATGAGCGACCAGCTCCGGCCGTTATCCGTGCTAAATTCAATAATCACAGTATCTTGCGCCGTCACTCCTGACCATACAATCGTCAAGGTATCACCCTCGGCTAACATTTCACCACCACTCGGACGCACTACTTGCAAAGCAGCGCCACCGGCTTGTATAATGCCGCATACAGCGAAAAGCATACAGACAAAGACAAGAATTTTCATAGAATTGTCCTTCGATGTGGAATTGAAATTCAATTAGGAATATTATACTACTGCGAAGAAAAAGTTGCGCCAAATATACACACCATAACGTTGAAAAATGAATTATTTTTATGCAAATCTAAACTTTTGAACAAAAAATTGGGGCAATAGTATTAAGTATTGCCCCAAAATTCAAACCTTGTAACTGGTATAAATTATAATTTCATAATTACCATGCTCTTAGCTTCAGTTCCGAAATTTAATTTCACCATAAAAACTCCTATCGATGCCTTGAGATAAAATTCACGTAAAGCGACCGATGTATATCCAATTGAAGAAATAAGTATAGATTCACTGTGAATTTTGATTCCGGTATAATCATACATTTCAAGTATAGCTTTACCTGTACTGTATGAATAAAATCGTAAAAGAGATTCCTCCCGTAACGGATTAGGAAAAATCGAACTTTGCGAAGATATCAATGGATTTTCTTTCACATCTGTTACGCCTTTTCCATTGAGAATTTCTACATTCCCTATACCTGTTTGTGTATAATTGGATGAGTAAATTGTCGTCGGGTCATACCATAGTACATTTCCCGAAGCATTGTAATTTTGGCTCTGCAATGCTCCACCACTTGATACAATTCCACTCGCAGGAGAAGTATAACTCGTACTCTGCAATTGTGCAGACACAGCTAATGGCATGATCATGAACATACTTATAATAGAAAATATATTTGAAATTTTAATAGTAGTTTTCATACATTTTACTCCTTGATTGGATAGAGAAGTTTGCCTTTCATATCAAGTTCTTTTGCTTGTTCGGGGTCGTAAGGGTTACTTTTCGCGAAGTTATCGGTCCGCGTCGAAGTCACCTGCCAGCTTACTTTTACGTTCGGAATACTTGTCTGTACCGTGAAGGTATTTTGTGCAATTTCAGTTAAAACATACGCCCTGGCATCGGCTCCTATGACTGTCAATTGATAGCGGAAATCATTATTGGCTGCTTCGAAATAATCGGGCAATTTCACGATTCCTTTGCCGGTAGCATCTGTCGAAATATTACCGGAATAGATGTTGGTACGATCTGGTGATTCGACGAATGAATGAATCAAGTATCTATTATACGGGTCAAGTGGATGGTCGATTTTGAAATTCCCGCCGCCCTTGGTTAAATTTCCCACAACATTCAAATTCCCGTTGATCGTAACGGTCGTCGATGGAGCAATTGGTAGAATTTGATTTGTGCGTAATTGTTGCTGGACGGTAGCGTTTTGCACGACAGCCGCTGCACCGGTAAATGTTCCGTTTTGTTGGATTTGCGCCGCGCCTGCTATATCAATTGTATTGCCGAAGTTGCTTTGTCCGTTCACGGTAATTCCCGTCGAAAATGTCACCGTACTTTTTGATTTTGGCTTGATAGTGTCGGTTCTTGCACTTCTTCCAACCGTAAAATCATGCGTAGAATTTACCGAAAGGTTGAACGGATTCCAAAGCAGACCTGTCGATCCACCCGACGTTACATCCAACACCTGAACGCCAAAGAGATTTTGAGTCGGATCCCAAGCAAAAGATGAGCGTTGCGGAGAAGTAGGGGGTGTAAGTCTTTCTAAATCTAACCGTGGAGTCGTTGGTGCGTTTGCTGTAGGTTCGACAATACACGTAATTGTGCCGCCACCTGTTGTGGTCGATTCTACTTTAAGTTCATTTGTTTTAGCAATTACTTTTTGGTGCTTTGACCGTAATATCGGTTGAACTAAAGTCAAGTGATGGGTTATCGGTTGATGGCGCAGGACCGTACCATAATTGCCCGTATCCTGACGTGCCGTCTATTCCCAACCCCATACCATACGCACCTACTTTTATGTCAATTTTCCCCGGCTCGGTTGTCGTTGAAGTAGAATCAGCTTTCTCGGTAGATTTGCCGGGTTCGTTGCTGCTGCTTTTATTTCCTTTTAAGTCTTTACTTTCATTGACCCATTTTCCGTTTACTAATCCTGTTGTTCTCGTGCTGACAGGATTTCCATTTTCATCATACTTCGTACTGGTTGTAGATCTTCCTTCTGCAGTTTTTTCTTGTTCAAATTTTAAGGATGGCTTACCATTTACATAGTGTGTCCTCGTACTTTTGCCATCTTTTTCGGTGTATTCTTCGACTAAATTGCCGTCTTTATCATATTCTTTACTTTCCGTAGTTTCTCCTTCTGTCGTTGTTCGCTCACCACTTCTTTCGGTCTCACCCTTTTCATTATATTCTTTCCAGGTGGATTTTTCGGTACCATTTTTTGTTTCGCTGGTTTGTTCATATTCCTTCGTTTTACCGTCTTCTGCGTAACGAGTAGTCTTCTCTGTGGTCGTGCCATCCGGTTTCACGGTTTCTGTTTCTTCGGACTTTAAATTTCCCGAATTATCATACTCTTTATGTTCGGATGTAACTGAACCGTCATTGGGGTCACGCTTTACAGCTACCGATTCCTTTAATTTACCGGTTTTATTATCGGTTGAAGTAACAGATACCCCGTTCGGTTCAGTTTTCTTTTCGACTGTTTGAGTGCCGTCATTCCATTTCTCCGTTGGCGGGGAATTCACCGAAATTGAATACCAGGTCGTATCATTATTCTTCATACTGAATGTGCCGGTATTGGGATTCATCACCATGCGCACCACGCCGCGTGAGTCACGTAAAACGAGCGAATCCATTGGTGGCAAAGCTGTTTGCACAAATGACGTATCGGCATATTTTGCATGGACAGCATAAGGAACCGGCAAGAATTGCACATCAGGAGTAAGAGTTTCCTTGCCTTTGACAGCATCATCAAAGCTAATTCTCAGGCGTGTGTCAGGATTATTGACAAAGAGTGAGGAGCTTAACGTCGGCTGACCGGTCGCCCCCAAAATCACCGAATAGATTCCATCTTTCACAGGGAGTGTAATTGCTCCACTATTCCAGGCAGGCAGCCCGCCACTACCGAGAACAATCGAAAATTCAAATTGAAATGAGCCGGAATACGGCTTGCCGGATTGTGCTGCAATATACCCTTGATACGGTATTTGTACACCTTGACTTAGGAGCAAAGCAGGCGCGCTGCTCACTGCTACCATCATCCAAAAAAGTACGACCAATGTTTTCATAAAAAGATCCCTAAAAAGTTGAGAGAAATGAATAAGTTGTTTCGCTGAAACTATGAATTGTATTAATTTACAATTGAATTTGACATCCAAAAGTACTGAGTAAGTAAAGCAGTTGCATTCATACACAAGTAACAATTGCAAAACTACACGGTGACCCAATCAAAAAAAGGGGGAAGATTTTTGATTTGTGATGAAAATTCAATGCAATATTCTCTCTTTATAAAGGATAAAACGTATGCCGAAAGCCAATGAACTCTACGCTGCATTGACAGCATCTGAGAAAAAACAATTTGCTGAACGTATAAAATTGCACAAGCGCCAATCACTGCAATTAATTTTTAAATATATAGCTAAGGAGAAGAGTAAAGATTGGGAGTTCAGCAAGGAAAAGGCATTCGTGCAAATATTTACGCGTCCTTATTCGGCTGGGGAGGACTATCTTTTGCGTAATGAATTACGCCTGCTTGTCAGTGAAATATATGATTTTTTGATGGAAGTTGAAATCAGGACCGAACGTGAGAAAGATGAAAGTTTTGGAAATACAATGGTACTACGTGGGTTGCTGCAACGCAAGTGTTTTGAAGAAGTTGAACAGTTATTCCCGAAGTATTTTGCAGCCGCGCTTTCTCGTCTGAATTTCGAGCAAGCGCGACGCCAGGCGGATATTTACTTTCGGTATTTAGTATTTAATAAAGAAATATCGGTCGATACTTTAGAGCAGGCGCGGTCTCTCATGCTTGATCAAATTCAACATTTAAAATTGCTCTACCGAACGGGATTCGTGCTCAACCAAAATAATCGGGCAATGTGCGAGGCAATGCTGGCAATGCACCACAAGCCGGTAGCTCATCGCCTTGAATTTGAAATAGATACGGATTTTTCAACCGCCGAGACGCCGTTTATTCAGTTCCTGACTTTTATCCTGCTCACCTATTCCGAACCTTCCATTCCGAAGCGTATTGAGCTCGTCGAGCAGGCGGTAGAAAGCATTACAAAAGTTCAAAAAATTTATCCGGAATGGAAATTTCCGGCTCTTGGCACGCTCGGCACGCTCCATTATGTGAATGAGAATTTCACCGTCGCGCAAGGGATTTTTGAAGAAGCGCTACGATATTCGCGGGAAGTGCAATCGGTTCAGTCGAATAATATCGTCGATGTGCTGCACAATTACACCGGCACACTCATGCGGCTTGGACAGTATGAAAAAGCAATTGCAGTAATGGATGAGTATGATGAAATTATCAAGAATCACAACAAATTAGCACTTCGTTTTGCCGGATTCCGATGTTTTTGTAATATTTTCCTGCGTCGTCCTGTGGAAGCTTTTGCTGCAATTCCGCTTGAGTCGATGCATAACAGAGAATACGAACACCTTTATTTTCGGTTTATTTACGCGATTATCCCTTATTTAAACGGCGATGCTGAGACTGCGCACCGCGAGAGTGTAAACTTGCAGGATTATTTCGACCGCCATAAAGACACCTTGCTCTTTGCCGAGCAGCGCACGGCTGCATTATTCTTACGGCGTTTTTTTGGCATACTGCTGCTCTCGCCCGATAAAATCAAACACAAATTGCAGATGCTCCATGCAGAAATCGAAGAGTTCGCCGAGCAAAACAAACAGATTTCTACGCTGTTTTTAATGGTCTGGCTCCGCAGTGAGCTTCGCGTCAAAGCGGGATGAAATGAATAGAATTGCTGAAGTTGTGACCACTTGTCTTCGTATAACATAGTTATAAATAAAGGGGAAAGTATCAGAATAATACTTTCCCCTTTGAGAGTGGCTCTTCTATAAATACGACAAGAACAACTTTAAAGTCATAATACCTTTAACAATCATTACTACTTACAAGGGCATTCCATTCTCTCCAATATTAATGATCTATCTCCGAAAACATCGAGTTTCATTGATGCACCATTTGTACCCATTGGAGCTGCATACCCACTTATCTTACCTCCAGAACTTTTTTCTGCTTTAGCAAAATAAGGAACAGTTATTACCCCTAAAAGTTTTCCATCTGAATCTACTAAATTAACTTCAACATCAAAAGCTTTTTCATCTCCTGAAGAAAAAGGCGGAGTTTTTGCATGACTATGAGCCCATATCTGAAATTGAGTACAAATATGTTTACAATTCAAAAATTTTCCCAGTCTCAAGTATGCAACATGAGTAGCGACAGCTTTTAAAACAGTTATCGGTACTTTATAGATTTCCCCAGACACTACAGCAACGCCGGCAGCAACGCCAGCAGCTTCGATTGCTACATAAGTAGTATTATCTACCATTACATCTATCTTAACGGTATTTATGCTGGTTCCCCCTGTTTGAGCAGAAGTGTTGAACGAACAGCAAACAATCAATGCTGTTAATGTTATGTATAGATATTGTCTTGTATGATTCATCATAGTAATTCTCCAGAAAAAATATTAAAAAATAATCCGCCTTTGTATTAGTTCTATTCAAAAATTTAATAAACAAAAATCGACACAAAAAAACATAAAATAAAGTAAAGCTGTTCATCACAGATTGCTATCTGCTTTTCATATCTTTTTCCTCTTTTGCCTTCAGCTTTTGCTTCATATCGCTATTAAAGCGGATTAGCTTGTCATTCCTGATATCTTCAGCTCCTTTGTCATTGCCGGCTCTCTTTCTGCTTAAATATTGTCCTTGCCATGTTGTTAATGATTCGCAAACTCTGCCCATTTGAAATATTTTGCCAGCATCTTCAATTAACTTCAGATATTTTTCACGTGATTCATTATTTATTTTTGGAAGCCGGTTCTGGTATTCCTGGCTAATCTTATATGGTCCGTTTATTATTTCCATATTCAAATACGGTTTATATAAAACTATCCGTTTAATTTTCATATTTTTAGCTTGATTGTATGGAATTCCCAAATATTTCCCACCATTATCTACAAGGGCAATAAAAACCGGATGGAGAGACTTGGAAAAATCAGGAGGATCACCTATCATTTCTTCAATTACTTTGCTATAAGCATAATTTGACGCCTCGCATTGGCGCATGAGTCGGTCAAGCTCTTCATCGGTTTTTGACGATAGATTTTTGAACAATGAGGTTGTAGGATCTTTGAAAAAATCAAGTTTATTAATTTGTGATAGCAGGTCATATACTTTTGCATTCATTGCATCAATGACATTTGAAATATTACCGACATTAATTGAACTGGGTAATGATTTTTTAAGCTCGTTAATTTGCTGAATTGCCAAATTTCTAGCCGGTGTGAATAACTTTCCCGGCTTTAAATTTTTTAAATTTTTTGAAATTTTATCTAAACTATTTTTTACTTTGTTGTTATCAAGAGCGTTCAATAATGAGTCTGCAGCGGTTGTTAAATCAGCGAGATCCTTTTGCAATTCTTCCAAATCTTTATTAAGTGAATCGCAGTCCTCTTGAGATATCGAAATTATTTCAACATTACACATAGCATCCATTTTCAGATCTTTTTCAGAATAACCTAGAAAAAAATAAAACTGTTCGACAGTACCAACATTTGATGCAGCTTTAAGTTTTATTGAGAAAGAACCGGTCTTTCCATCAGATTTATAAGGACTGCCCGCACCAGCTCCTGCTTGGGACCCATCTGTAAGTGTTTGATGCAAAGCCCAATGTACTTCCATCCCTCCGGCTTTTACCCACCAATCTTTACCATTTTTCCCAAGATTTTTTTCGGTATATACAATTACTTCGATTTCATCACCCGGACACAAAATCGCTGATTCAGGAACAACTCTGACTCGAACCTTTCCATTATTATTTAAATCACTTTTGGTTATATAGAATGATAAAAGAAAGAATATTATTATCGCTATAAACCTGTATAGTTGTATCATAGAATTTTCAAGTATCTGTGGAAAAATATTTATATTAGAATCTTAATGTATTTCCTTTTATTTGATGTACTAATGGAGATAAACATAAGCAGGGTGACATACCAATATTCTTCAAACTTAAAGTATCATAATCGAATTTATCGATATTCAGATAACTCTTTGCGGATGTGCAAAACATGTAATTACCTCTGTGGAATAATGGTTGTACGAAAATGAAGTATCAGTAAAATTAGTATGAACAGCATACGCAACAGTTAAAATTTGCAACTTCGACATAAAAATATGTCACGTTTTAATATTGAAATGTACTGTGGTATATGCCTTGCCTGATTGAGCAACAATATATTGCTTGACGGGAAATTTGTGTTTCTTTCCTTTGTTGTGAATATAATATTCAGACTTTTTTATCACAGTAACTAAAGAATTTTTTATATTGCTTGTCGAATTTTTTTGATTAAAAATCATTCGCAATTATCAATTATACCCAAGTAAAATTAGATTGCAATTTTCAATTCAAACAACCCGTTCTATATTTAGAAGGTTCCATTTTTTAAAACTTGCGTACCAATTCTTAACAAGTATAAGTATTTACAAGGGCAAAACTAAAAAATTTAAAAAAGATAAAAAAAGGTAAATTTTCAATTTGTGATGAAATTACAGCTATAATTTTCAAATTATCAGAGGAAAAGGGGAATGCCAAAAGCAGAAGTATTATACGCAGGACTCACACTACCCGAGAGAAAAAAATTCGCCTTGCGAATGCAATCTCATAAAAGAGAATCATTGCAATCTCTTTTTAAATATATAGTTAAGGAATGTAATAGTGGAGGGAATTTTAAAAAAGAAGTCGTATTCCAGAAAATTTTTCAAAGAAAATATTCACCGGAAGAAGATTATCTTTTGCGGCACGAATTACGACTACTTGTGAGCGAAATCTATGAATTTATGCGAGAAGCTGAGATCTCGGCAGAATGTGAAACTGATGTGAATTTTAGTGATACAATGCTTCTGAGAGGATTACTTAAACGTAGGTGTTTTGAAGAGGTTGAGCATCTTTTTCCGAAATATTTTGCTTCAGCAATCGAGCGGCTAAATTTTGAACAAGCGCGGCGGCAGGCAGATATATATTTCCAATATCTGGTATTTCACCGCGAAATATCTCCTGAGATATTAGAACAAGCTCGAAGTGTGATGGTTGAGCAAATACGGATATTAAAATTGATTTACCGGACGGGGTTTGCGCTAAATCAAAATAATCGTGCGATGTGTGAAGCAATGCTGGCTATGACAAACAAACCGGTGCAACAGTCAGTTGAGTTTGAAATTGATACTGATTTTTCAGAAGCGGAAACTCCATATATCCTTTATATTACTTCAATCCTAAAGTCTTATTTCGAACCTTCACTTTCTAAACGTATCGAACTCGTACGACATGCAATGGAGAATATTACAGAAGTACAGCATATTTATAAGACTGAGAAATTATTATCACTTAGTACATTAGGCACACTCCACTATATGAATAGTGATTATGCATCTGCCAGGAAGATTTTTGAGGATGCACTTTCGTATTCGCATGAATATAACTTACCGCGAACTATTAATTTAGTGGAATTATTATATAATTATGTGGGTACACTTATGCGGCTTGAGCTATACGTAGCAGCTCTCGAAGTAATGGATGAATATCGTGATTTAATCGATAGGCACATAAAATTAGCACTTCGATTCGTCGGCTTTCGATGTTTCTGTTATATCTTTCTCAAAAACCTACCGAAGCATTTGCTTCAATTCCACAAGAATCGACCCATCATGTGGAATACGAACACCTCTACTTCAGATTTATCTATGTTATTATTCCATATTTAAACGGCTATATCGATACTGCTCACCATGGAAGTGTCAACCTGGAAGCATACTTCGAGCGTCATAAAGACACTCTTTTATATTCAGAACAGCGCGTTGTCGCTACGTTTTTGCGGCGATTCTTGGCATTATGTCTTCTGAAATCTGAGAAAGCAAACAAAAAAATCAAGCAATTCCATGAAGAATTTGAGCTATTCTCAGAGCAAAACAAACAAATATCGACGTTATTTATCATGATATGGCTTCGTAATGAAATACGTGAAAAAGCCGGCAGATAGGTCTCGAATTGCATTATCTATAAATGCGTCAAAACAAAGCCCACGGTTTTAACCGTGGGCTATTTTCTTTGCATATCAGCACATACTTTCCCAACGGATTAAAATCCGTTGCTACAATTTCTTCCGTTCCTAGCGGAACTTCTTGGAGTTTTATATTTCAGTCCAGGGTGTTGCTTCAATTGCCCGTCAATCTCAAATTCTTGCAAAAGCTTCACCTAATCATCGGTGGCTTTCTGCAGATAGGCGGAGAATTAAGGAGAGAGATTTTTTATAGATTTTCTATCCTGAAGGAGTTTCATAGGTAAGTATTTACGACCAGTTGTATCAACCGGTCGGACGGAAAATACACATCTAAACTGTGCGACGAAGCACGAAACCGCAACTTTTAGCAAGGTATTGTTAGTGGTTCGTTGTCATGACAGGTGTAAATAGCTTCCACTTTCCCTCTGAGATTACTTCGATGTTGTTCTCGGTCACTTTGATGGCAGTATTGTCGTCAATTGCATAAGATGGAACAGGAATTGTCAAAGCCAGCTTTTCTATATTTGACAAAGAATTTTCAAGGAACCATTCATGATCCAGATGAGGATGTAGGGCAATATCAACAATTCCCAGAGATTTATCATTTTCAACCGGTAGAGTATGGTTACCATACGTTGTACCAAAGCGGGTCATTACCATACTCCCTGCGCTCAGACCCACGTAAACTGTCTTGCTTAGAAGCGATTGCAAGAGTTCTGCTAGTCCCGATTGCTGCATCCAATAGCATAGATATTGACAGTCGCCCCCTCCCACAAGCAGCGCATCAGTCTCCCGAAGCTTGGTTACCCAAAGTTCTTTTTTCAAGCTGGGCAAGGCTGTTAGTTCTAACACCCCCAACGACTTCCAACCTAAACCACAGAAAGGGTCTAGTGATCCGCAAATCACTTTTCGTGCTATGTCGGCACCACCATTTATAGCGTAAATGGCAGTAGGAACGTACATTGCACTGGACTCAGCAATCGGCTTACCCAAGAGGTCAACCAATGCGTTGTGGATGCTTGTGTTGCTGATGCCGGCTGAGGTTAGAAGTAGCTTCATGATGTTTTTCTGTGTGATTACACTTGTCGGATTCTATCATTCATGACAGTTATAGGTCTCTTTGCAATGACCGCTACCATCCAAATATATGTAATGTTTAGTCCTGGTAGTTGTCACAACTGCCAGTCAACACGTACCTTCACAACGGATTAAAATCCGTTGCTACAATTTCTTCCGTTCCTAGCGGAACTATTTGGCATTTATTTTTTTTCAGTCCCGCTAGTCGCTTCTACTGCCCGTCAACACATACTTTCCCAACGGATTAAAATCCGTTGCTACAATTTCTTCCGTTCCTAGCGGAACTTTTTGGTGTTTTTTTTAGTCCTGGCAATTGTTACAACTGCCTATAAATTACTAATACTTACAAAAACTTCACGTAAACATCAGTAGCTTTTTGCTGATAGGCGGAGGATTGAAAAGTGGGTTATTTTGATAGATTATCTATCCTGCAAGCGTTTCATAGGTACGTATTTACGACCAGTTGTGGTAACCGGTCGGACGGAAAAACTGCTTTGATTCATTATCAGTCGTAATGAAATCTACATTTCGCAATTAGTATTTCATCATCTTTCACTTTATAAATTAGTCTGTGTTCACCATCAATTCTGCGCGACCAAAATCCTTTATATTTATGCTTCAGCGGCTCTGGTTTTCCTATGCCTGAAAAAGGAGTTCGTGCAATGTCTTTCAACAAATCATTTATTCTTGATAAAATTTTCAGGTCAGTTTTTTGCCAATACAGGTAATCCTCCCAAGACTCATCTACAAATATGTATCTCATAGCTCTATAAGGTCTTTCTGAAATGATGAGCCGGTTTTGAGCTTGTCAATAGCCGAATCTAACCTGTTCTCATTTGTTTTGGAAGACAACTCGTGATAGGTTGCAGTCAGTGAATTATATTCGTCCAATGACATTATGACCACGCCGCTGTCTTTACCTCTGTTAATTATCAAGGTTTCAGAGTTTTCGGTAACGCGGTCAAGATACTGTTTAATATCTTTTCTAAAATCGGAAATTGTTGTTGTTAACATGGTAGTATCTTTGATTTGTACATAATAACGTACAAATTTAAGTACAAAAGGTGAAATACTGTATGGTGGGTATGTTTTTAATAAAATAGTTGCTACTTTTTCGGTCCGTTCGGCTGCTCCCTCCAAGCGTCACCACCTACCGATGAAATTTCTCTTTGGTACTACTTCGGCAAGTGTTTATGTTGTATTTACTTGGCGTCAGGTGTGATGTCTGATGGGATGGGAAATGAATTCAAAACATTTTAAAGCAATCGTCAATATTTTGACTTGCTGAACCTATATATTTTTTCTTTTTCAATACAAAGTTGTAGGCCATATTCACCTTTATCTAATTGGTTATAGACAGTGAGATTTCCACCATATCCAAACATGATTGATTTATTTGTGATATCATCTTCCAATAATAGAGTGCCATAGGCACCTTCCATTCCAATACAATACTCATTTAATTCTTGTTCAATTAATAATGCCGCACGAGTTAAAAGGCTCGATTCACCTACCTGAGCACCAACAATAGCCGGTATTTTTAGCTCTTTGATGCGTTTGACAATTTGCAAGCAGTTTATGATGCCCCCCATTTTTGATACTCTTACATTAAGGATAAAAGAATCTCTATAACTGCAAACATCTTCGAGATCATCTAAGTATAAAAAACTCTCATCCAATATAATTGGAATGCCTGTCTCTTTATAAATATTGGCAAGAGCTGATATGTTTTTATTCTTTAACGGTTCTTCCAAGCCAACTATGGGAAAAGGTAAGTGTTTACAATATTGAATTACTTCTAAATGAGTTTCCCAAAGGTTGTTTGCATCTAAACGTATACGGAAATTCGGATTTTGTTCCTTCAGATATTTTATTTTGGGATAATCTTCATCAACAATACCGGATATTTTGATTTTATATTCCAAAAAGTTCAATTGAAAATGTCTTTTGGCGATAGCGGTAAAATACTCCATACTTCCACCACCAATTACAGCAGTATATTGAAATGTGCCGTCTAATTCTTTAAGCCCCAAAAGATGTTCAATAGAAACTTGATTTTCTTTAGCGAATAAATCCAGAAGAGCCATTTCAATGGCGCACCAACAAGCAGGATTTATTTTTATTATCTCCTTGTTTATAGCTCTGAAAACCAAGAGTGAATCAAGGTCATTAACAGCTACCAAAATCTGTTTTTTAACTAATTTAAAAAATTCAAAAGCAGTTTTAACAGATTCATTTGTTACGTATTCTCTCGGGCATCCTTCTCCATATCCCGTGTAATTTATTCCCTGTGCAATAATCAATACTGACTGTGTACTATTTCTTACAGCGGAATTATGTTCAAATTGAATTCGAAACGGAATTGATAAATTTTTAAGAGAAAGTTGTGAGACCATTTATTTTATAAATTGACTTAGATTAAATGGGAATTTATTTTTGTATTGAAGTGATACCATTTTGAATTGACTTTCGTTTTGACCTTTGGCAATTGACATTTTTTTAATATTGTCATACGTTCCTTTTTGAAGAAACCGGACCTCAATTTGCTTTAATCTATTGCTTTTCCTTTTTTCAGAATACTCTATATTCTGCAAACTAATTAAGTTGTCAAGTTCATCTGCAATATATTTATCGGATGGGGTTGATACGTCTGCCAATTCCAAGTAACATTCATATAAAGCAGATTCTTCATTGGCTAAAACCTGAACATAATACAAGTTTAACTTCATCTGATCCAAAGCCTGAAGAATTTGCCCTTCATAAAGTTTTTCACCGGTGATATTACAAATACCATTGCCTTTTTGGATGAATGAAATTATTGGACATGTATTGTAGTATCCCTTTACAAGGATGATGTCATTCATATTGTAGCGATACAAACCACTTGGAGTAGTTACGAAAACATAATATTCAGTTGACACTTTAAGCTTATGTAAAAGAATAAAATTTTGGATACCATTTTCCCAATCATTTCTTTCAACAAACTCGAAAAAGTTAGATTGAAAAGTAAAAATACCTCCTTGATTTTTTGGATTTATTGTGATGCTACCGCGTATTTCACTTGCAAGGTAACCGGGATCCATGACAACAGTATTTGTAGGTAAAAGCTGTAAAACAGAATTTAATGATACACCGCAACTACCACCTGTCCAAGTGGTCACCAAACTGACAAAAGGCCAAATGCCAGCAAATGAAACGCTGCTCGTTGAACTAAAAATTGTTTCTAACTCAGCTATTCTTTTACTTGTTGGTTTTAATTCGTTTTTGATTTGTTCTTGTATCTTTTCACTGAGCATTTCTGAAACTGAAATGGTTTTGTTTTTTAAATCTGAAAGCAAATCAGTTTTATTGTTGTTAAGAATTTCGAACAATTTAAGAAGCGTAGTTGGATTAGCAGTCCCAATATAAGTGATATCCTTATGTTGTAATGCAAGTAATAAAATCACATAGTACTTAGCATGATAATCTTTTATTTCAAAAACAGAGTGAGGTACTACATACTTACGCTTAACCAAGCCGGGCATATTTTTATAGAAAAGACCAGATGCGGAACCAATGGGAATTTGATCTGCACTCATTGATTCTATCGCCGGACTTACAATTCCCAATATCTTACCTTTAAACCCATTGGGCACATTCTTATACTGGACACATAAATTAATTTTCTGACTTATTTTAAGCGTTTTCATTGTTTGCTTAGTAACAGGTATGTATTTGGGTTGAGCTGTACTTCCACTCGTTTGGTTGAACATTAAAATAGCATCATTGGTTAGCTCCTTACTTCC
The DNA here is from genome assembly GCA_016720145.1 of Ignavibacteria bacterium. Classification (GTDB taxonomy): domain Bacteria; phylum Bacteroidota; class Ignavibacteria; order Kapaibacteriales; family UBA961; genus JADJXV01. Next base: position 193,318 of record JADJXV010000004.1, read on the forward strand.
CTTATTTGCAGCTTGTTGCTCAATATAAGTCCTTAGATATTCATAATCAGTTATAGGAATGTTTTCGCGAAAATCTTCATAGGTGATTGCATTCTGAAAATTATGTTTCACACCAAATTCTGTACATGCATTTCGTTTTACAATTTGCTTTAAAACATCTCTTTGTATTTGCTCACAGTGCAATGTGTGTTTTCTGAATTTTCGAAAAAACGTTACGTTTAACAAGGAGACATTAATTTTCATTATGAAATTAATACAAGCATTTTCCAGAATAAATTGTATAACGTCTTTCTTATCAAGATCTCGAATCAATGGAGCAGTCATTTGTGAAACAAATTCCTTTGGATAATTTCTATTAATTAATCCGATGGCACTTACTGTTCGATTTTGTGGATTAAAATAAGAGCCAAATAGTAAGTCCCAAAGAATAATATTATTTCCATAATTATTATTTGATACTTTTGCATCTCTTGCATGATGCCAGCGATGAAGCTCAGTACTGCTCACTATATAATTTAACCAACCATATTTCAGATCGATATTTGAATGTTGAAAAAACCCATTTACTCCATACCATACAAGATGGAGAGCGAGAGCTTCCGGAGGAGTTCCTAGTAAAAAGAATGGTACCACATCGAATAAAAACTGCATGGCTTTTTCTACAGGATGAAAACGAGAAGTATTCATCCAATATAGTTTTTCAACAGAATGATGGACTGCATGAAATCTCCATAAAAAGGGAATGGTATGAGAGAGCCGATGTAACCAATATCGAAGTAAATCAGAACCAAATGTTACCAAAATGGCTTGTACAAATAAAGGTAAGTGGCTTGGCCATATATTTAGATTCAGGGGATTCATTGAGCCAAAGAATCGAATGCAAAATAAGATTAAGAACCACATCAGTATTTTGGGTAATACTGTTTGAACGATAAATAGGTAAAGCCCATCATTCTTCCAGTCCTTCCAAAGAGGTTTCCACTCCGGATTAAAAGGCATTTTCGATTCCGAATACTGTAAGATTACAATTGATGCCAATATAGAAATGGTGGCTACCATTTCTAAACTCATATTTTTGAATTCCAGAAATGTGAGAAAAATGACGGTACTTACTACCATCGTAAATGGATATATAACCCATCTCAGTATTGAGTATATTCTATTCACTTTCTTTTCCAATAAGTCCTTCTGCTGATTCTAGTAATTGAATAAATGTTCGACCAAAACGTATAGCCGGACCGCCATCATTTAAGTTATGATCAAAGTTAAATGTTAAACACCATCCATTTCTTGAGCCACTTTCATCCTTGTATGAATAGGATGATCCTGCAGCTAACATGCATCCGTAAGGACCTATAGGAATAGCCCAGAACCTTCTGTTTCTAATTGTCATGCCAAGGGTTGTGAATGCCACAGTTCCTAATGCTTCTTTCCATTTTAAAGGGTGTCTTAATGCTCTTCGTAAAATGAACAAACGCATAAATTCAGGTAGGGCTTTGAAAATCGAACTTTTCTTTCGCAATTGAAGCTCATCGAGAGTCTTATTATTTGCGATAACTAATTCTTTAAGTAGCTCATCGTAAGATTTATTTTGTGCGGCTCTAAAAATATATGGTGCAGGTACTTTATGATTTTCAGAAGATGTTTTTTCAAAAATCATTGAAATGTCAACATCATCAAAAACAAATAATTGCTTTTTATATTTCATCCATTGCATTTCCGGATGTTGTTTAATGGCTTGGGCATAACACCATAGTAAATAAGCAAGATGACTTAATGTAGAATGAACTCGTATGTTACGTTCAGCAATGATAGCGGTCATCTTACTGATATCAACTTCAAAATTAGCGTGAGCCATGTTACGATCAGGACGTAGATTAAGAAAATCGGCGATGGTATCACGATATGGCAACCAAGGTTTTAAATGGTACTTATTCATATGGTCATTTTCTTTTTTTGAAATAAAATAGTATTTTTTCTTTAGGCTTAAGCGTAATAAGCATTAAAGGTGTTATTTCTTTTTGCGATTGAAGTATTACTTTAAAATTCTTCAAGAGGTGTATTAAAGCGATTTGAATTTCCATAATGGCATAATGTTCACCTATACATCTATGCTGCCCGGCACTAAAAGGAAAATAAGCGAGATTGTCTCTTTCCTTTACCTTTTCAGGTAGGAAATGTTCAGGATAAAATTCATTGGGTTTTTCCCAAAACAGAGGATTACGATGTACGAAAAGTGCCGGCATAGTGCAGGAGGTGCCTTTAGGAACAAAATATCCATCAAGGTAATCATCATTGATAGCTTTTCTGCCAAAACTCCAAACAGGAGGATATAAACGCATACTTTCCTGAATTGTCATTCTAAGAAATGGAAATAGTTTTAATGCCTCAATAGTCAGCGGCTCATCTTTATAATTAGCTTGAATCTCCACTCTTAATTTTTCTTCGATTTCAGGATGACGAGCCAGTAAATAAAGCGTCCATGTGAGCACCACAGATGTTGTATCATGCCCAGCCACAAACATTGTCATAACTTCATCTAAAAGCTCATTATTAGTAAGTGATTCACCAGTTTCTTCATCGTTAGACGCCATCAACATGGCCAGTAAATCAGTATGAGTAATTATAGATGATCTTCTCGTCTCAATGATTTCCAATACAATACTTTTAAGTATCTTAATCCCTCTTTGACCCTTGAATTTTGTAATACTTGGCAGATTCTTAGTCCACTTAATTGCTTTAAAACGATTTGTAGTTAAGTATTGCAAAGCGAGAAATAGATTTTCTTTTACGAGATTGAACTTATCATTTAGTTCAGTTTGAATTATTGAATTTGTAAGAACAGAAAGTGTAAGATGATTCATTTCATAATCTAAATCCAATATTGATTTATTTTCAACATTGTATTTGCTGATGAAGTTAATTATTGAACCTTCAATTTGTTCCACCAATTTTGCCAGCGATTCTTTACTGAATGCAGGTTGCGCCATTCTTCTTCTTTTTCGCCACAATTCACCTTCTGTAGTTAGCATTCCTTGGCCAAGTATTTCTTCCAAAAATTGATACGAAGATTTTCTTGAATAATTTTTGCATTAACAATTAATACATGTTTTATTAAATCAGGGTGGTTAAGCACATAGAAATTTCTGTTTAGTAGTTGAAAAGAAAATATATTACCCATTTCGGCGCAATTTTTTTGAAGGAATTTGTAAGGGTCATTCCTAAACAAAAGTAGATGTCCCAAAATTGGCAATTTGCCGGGCGCCTCTCTAGGAATTGTTCGGTAATTATCCATTGTGGTATATAATGTTTTATCAATCCTTTTTTTTACTTCCTATAGTTCTATTTAAATGACACGTAACATCCAACTACACACAACCATTGAGTGTATTACTTAAAAAACCGTCGTCAATATCTCCTGAAATTGTACCTGTGTAGAGCAAAATACTACTCCCAACAATAATCTCAGCTAATTTGTAATACCTTGCCATCAAATTACTAATAGTTAGAGAACACATTCCAAACAGCAACATATTTTAAATTCAAAGAATTACGCATAGCCGGGAATACAAATCGAACTTATCCATTCGCCCTTTTCACGGGTAGTTCGGATTTCGTTTTTGGTTTCAATTTCTATCATGCTTTGAAAAGGCGTCACAATGCAGTAAAACCGTGGTGCTTATACTTTTCCGATATAGGTCTAAGGGAGTTCTCATTCCTTAGTATCTCTCATAATTTTATTTTTCTCGTAAACATGCAAAGCTATTGTAGTTTCCTAAGTAATGACTTGTTTAATAAGGTTTTGAGTTGTTGTATGGCTATTCTGTTGAGTTGTAAAAGGCGGTCAGGAGCTTGTAAATCTTGTGAGATAAGCACCGCGTTTAGACTTTCTATATTGGTAAGTACTACCAATTGCTCTAAGGTGGCGTAATCTCTTATGTTTCCTTCTGCTTTTGGATTACTTATACGCCAGTCGGCTGCGGTTTTACCAAATAAGGCCATGTTCAGCAGGTCAGCCTCGTTAGCATATACATCAGAAGCTTCTTTCTTTGTAAGTACTTTCGGTATAAGGTTTTCCTTAATAGCATCGGTGTGTATGTGGTAATTTACTTTGGCAAGAGTGCGTTGCAGATTCCAATTCAGTTTCAGCGGTCACTTTCATCGGCTTTGAGGCGTTGGAATTCTTTCACAAGGTATATCTTAAACTCAGCACTAATCCACATTCCAAATTCAAACGCGATATCGGAATGGGCATACGTTCCACCATATCTTCCGGCAGTTGCTTTTAGCCCAATTGCATTCGTTTTTTCAACCCACTCCTTCACACTTATTTTATAATTGTTTAATACGGCCTGACTTTTAATTGTGGCGAATTCGCCATAATTAAAATCCGGATTGTAAACGCTTTCCTAAATTCCTAAAAACTCAACGGTATTTCTATTTCTCAGCCAATCAGAGATAAAGAAATCACCATCCTTAGCTTTAAGCATATCTGTAATAGAAATGTAGTTTTCAACACCAACTTTAATAATGGTAATCTCACTTCCTTTAACTGTTATTTTTTGCGATTTGCTCATAGCATTTTATTTCTTGTAAGACTGGTTATAATAATTCAATACCAATGAGGGCAGATACTACAACTTCCCATCAACACTTACCGATGAAAGGTTAGTTCGCCACTTCCTTAGCAAGTGTTTGTACAGTAAGTAATTGCCGTCAGGTGTAGTGCCTGGCGGGATGGGGAACAATTGCCGGAGCACCACCATTCTCTTAGTCATTTTCTTCATAGTAATACGAGTAGTCAATCCCTTTCATATACATTTCGCGGTCATGTATTTTGGTGGTGAGAGAATTGTACAAAAGAGTCTTTAGAATATTGCTATTTACTGGACTTACCTTCATTGCGTTCATGTAGTCGTGTTTGGCAATTGTGCTCCAATCCACGCATTGTTTGAGGCGTTTTTTTAGTATCAAATCTAACCATATTCGGGTGCTTCTGCCGTTGCCTTCCATGAACGGATGGGCGATGTTCATTTCGACATATTTGTTTACAATTTCATCAAATGTCGTCTCCGGCATTGCTTCTATTTGTTGTAAGGTGTTGTCTAAAAAAGCGTGACATTGCAAATTGAAAACCATCTTTTGAAATGTTTTTGTCTGATTTGCCCTGCAAAATCGTACAATCCGCCAAATAAATAGGCGTGGATTTGTTGCAGACCTTGTGTAGTTCCAACTTCTATGCTACTAAGAAACGAACTTTCAAACAAGGCATACGCCTTCGTTTTACTTTTGCCGTCAATGCTTTCATCGCTGAAGGTAAACCATTCAATAAATCTATTTGCTTTTGTTCCCGGAAACGTTTTGCCCAAGGCGATAATTCCGGTGTAGTCAAGCATATCGGTTAAATATCGTTTACCGTCTCGTGCTAGGAGTTTCCAACTGGGTAGTAGCACTAACCAACTCGTTTTTTTCTTTCTTCAGCTTGGCTTTAAGATATTTCCAATAATTGCGCGATTTAGTATAGTCGTCTTGATCGGTCAACACTGCGATAATATCCACTACACTAAACTTCCACGTAGCGTTCTGCTCGTCCCATACGGCTCGCACTTCGCGGTCATCAAAGAAACGTATCGATATTTTTGTAGTGCTCATAGGTTAATATCATCTACTCTGTTACACGATATGTATTTGTCTAACAGTATGATAATGTTTGGCTTGTGGGTGGGGATGCAGTATTGACATAAATATATCTCGGCTTGGTGATGGGCGGATTCTTAGAATGTAAGCTCAATAGAATTCCTATTGTTCACTTTGCACAAATGTTTCTTCGAAAAGCACGTCTTCCGCCATATTGCCAAACTGATTTTATGCAGAGGGCTTTATTGTCATCTCGGACTTCCGTTTTTTGAAATACTCTAAAATTTCAGCTTTCGTCATTTTTGATAACTTATCGCTTAATTTAACTCGTTGCTGACGCATAAAACTAACTGCGTCAAATTGTTTTTCAGTCGTCTTCATATTTTTCAAATTCTCTTGGTGAAGGTATTTCTAGTTGTTTATAGCCGTTTTTATATTGATAGAGTTGTACCCACGAATCCGTTGAATGTTTACAATATGTTTGAAGTTCCAACTCACTAAAAAGTCTGCCCGATTTATTGTAGCAAGTGCAATGTGCAAGCGATCCGCAAAACTTGTTTGTCCAACTACTTTTCTTTTATGTATTCTGTTGCGAGGTCAATAGATTCTTCAGTTGTGTCAAGAAATTCTGTGTTGTCAGTTCTGATGCTTTTAACTAAATTCTTAACTTTTTCTGGTGCATTCTCAAGTTCATCTTGAGTTACTGCTGAGAACAACAAAGTAAAATCATTGATTTTAATTCTGTCGAATAACGGAATAGTGTGTTCAGAGAATTCTTCGTCAAAGTATCCTCCAAAAACAGATGTGTCGAGATAAATTCGTTCTTTCATTTGTCAAAGTTACAAAAATAAATTAGGGACAGCTATCTAATAGTAAATTTTCAGTCCGGTCGGTTGTTAAAACCGACCGTTAACACTTACCGATGAAACGTCTGTTTGCCACTTCATCAGCAAGTGTATATTCGATAAATAATTGCCGTCAGGTGTGGTACCTGGCGGGCGGGGAAAATTTCAAATGTTTCAACGAACATGCATACACACATTTGCTATACGTTTGTTGGGGTGGTTTTCTTTTCTCTCATTAGTTTAAATATTTGCGAAGATCGTTGAATATCTGTCTCCAAATGTTACAGTTCGTATAGTGTCAAACATAATCATGTCTGGCTTTTTATAAAGTTGTCCATCTGGGTCATAATTAAGCAGACTCTTTTTTTGTTTGTTACTTTAGTTATCAGTCTATCCAAAAGTCAAGATAATCTTTATTTGTGTTTTCAACTATAATGTGAATGTATAATCTTTAAGAGTCTCGAAAATTTCTGTCCAACTTGTCAATGGTAATTGTCGTGAAAAACCGTATTCTCTTGATAAAGTCCTTCTGCTTTGTATATCTTTCTTTGCGTTCGCTCATAGCTTGAATGTCTAATACTATCAAAAAATCATCTTTTCGTATTATTGCATATCCGTTAAACATAAAGTCATCGCATAGTTGCAGAAAAAGAAAATCACTTGACATTTCTAATATAAATCCAGATAGGTTTTCTTCGTTCCCAAATATTGTTCTTAAAATCTTAACGAAAGATTTATTTTGAATATACTTCTGTAAAGTCAAATCATATTTTTTTATTTTCGCTTCTTGAGTCATTTTGATTTTGTGTCTTATAATTACCGCCAACATCCCAATTAACGCAACTTTTGCGCCTAATCCTATAAAATTTTCACTCCGGTCTTTTGTTATTGCAGACCGTCACCGCCTACCGATAAAAACATCTCTTCGCACCAGCTACTCCAGCAAGTGTTTATTTAACGTGAGTTCGGGATAACAGCAGTGCCTGCATTCGAGAAGCCCAATGGGCTACAGTTTCAATAGCCGCATGAAATGCGGGAGCATAAACGGATGCCTCTAAACCTGACGGGGTTTAATCACGTCCAAACCGTCATTAAACCGTTGGGGACTATTGGGAAACGCCAGATATCCCACCGATTTCAACGGTGGTTATTGATGTTCATCCCTTTCAGGATGGAGTACATGTGAGTGTATATCGAAATTCCATCTATCACACTTACTATATTGAAAGAAAAGGAGAGGTGGTTATCCCGAACTCACGTTAATTAGTAAATAATTGACGTCGGTGCTTAGCGGAACGGGAAATCTCGTTACTTTTATTCCGATATTTTCCAATGTCCTGTTTTATCACTACCAATGCGATCTATTCTTCCGTTGTTTCTAAGTTCTTTAATTTTCCGTCGTACGGTGCTTACACTGATTTTTAAGCGTTCACTAATTTCATGAGCTGTTATGTTGTTGTCTTGCTTAATGATTGAAAATACAGTGTCATTTACAGTGTCAATTTGTAGTTTTAGCGGTAACATTTACAGTGTCAATTTGTGGTTTTACAGTGTCAGCAAGAATGTGCATTTCACGGTTTTTGAGCGAATAATTTCGGTTGTGCAAAAGTTTGAAAGAAAGCGAATCAAAAACATTTCTGTCCTGTAAATCCCTCCTGATGGAAGTCTTCGTAGTTGGCTCTTACAAGTGCATTTCGGAAATACCAGAGGATAGTTGGCAAATAATTCGTTATTTACGTGTTTGAAGCCCAATTTTCATACTTGATTAAGAAAATGGCTGTTGTTCGTGTGTTGCACCTAAAAATGTGGATTTGCCACACGTAAGAAATAAAGTGTGCTATGTGTTCTATAATTTCCTGTTCGCTTAGTCCTTTATAACTAAATTTTCTTTCTTGCTCAAAATCATATTCAAACGTAGCTTTCAAGCTGTCCGCACTTGCATAGAGAACAGTTTCGCCATTTAACACCCATTCTTTTTGGGATGTTGTAATCTAAGAATTTTCCCCACGAATTTGTAAATGCCTGGAAACAATCGACGATGAATGGACAAGTATTCTGCCGGTGAAAAGGTAAAGGTATGCTCACTCAACATTTCAGCAATTCGTGCCGAAACCTTGTCGGCTTCTTCGGTGCGGTCATCGTCTGTTTTGGTTGGGTGTTGTAGCCAATTAATAACTGTCAATGAGTTTTTTACTTCATCAATTGTTATGTCGCCTTCAATGTTTTGTCTGGCGGTTTCAATGAGGATATTCAGACGATGGTAAACCGTCCACTGTTCGCAGGCCAATAGCAGTTTTCCAAATTTTTGCTTTGCCTCCTGCTTTTGTTTGGTTCGCCTTGTATGAATATTCATCAAAGTTATCCATTGTTTTCTTTTTAAATGCTATTATTAGGTTAGTTATCTATGTTCATTTCCAGTTCTGGCAGTTGCTACAACTGCCAATTACTACCTCACTGTGAAGCGTCGCTACTGGCTTCCTCAACAAGTGTTATGCGGTAAGAAATTGCGTCAAGGGTGGTGAATTGCCCAGTAGGGCGGGGAGTTTTATGCGCTGTCAACTACTGGCTTTCCCAGGATTGGTCGTTCAATAATTGTTTATTTGCCCAGTTTCAACGATTGTCAACCCTACCAAAAGTTGGAAAATTGCATTCCTTCAGTGTAAACCAGTTGGCAAATTAACTGGTGAAAGATTTTTGTTTGGCATCAACGTTGTCACTGTCCAATAAACAGTTTCCTTGTCAATAAATTTTGTTCTCCCAATGTCTGAATTTCGATAACCCTCCCGGGTCCCCCCCCCCCTTCCCCCCCCTCCACCCGGGACTTCCCGCCCCCCCTTTTTTATTTTTTCCCCCCCCTTTCTATGTGAATTTTTCGCTTTAATTGTGGTCTGTAACCAGAATTTGCAGGTTTTTTCTCAGCCTTGTTCGAGTCAAATCCTGTTAGTTGTGTAATAAAGTCCAAAAGTAAGTAGACTCAGAATTGTGTGATTAAAGAACACTTTCCATTACTTTGTCCCAAATCAGATTGTTTGGAAATGTTGTAAAAATTGTCAATGAATAGTTTGCTGTTGGAACAACGGCTTAAATTTGCCAACATGTAAACTTGTCCGTCAATCTTTTTTTATCGATTTCCTCAGTAGTCAATCCAGGGCCAAAAGTATGCTTTAAAGTTTTGTGCTAAAATCCTAACGAATGGTTAGTTTTTAATTACGATTAGGCCAGCCAATCATTGGAGTTAAAAACAAAGTAAGCAATTTCTTTCAAAATATGGTCTTTCTTATCAATGACAGCAACTTCAAAATTGTAAGTGTTAATGTAAGAATTGATTTCCATTGACATTTGTCCACAAAACGCTGATAACATCCCAATAAACGCAACCGTTGCGTGTATTTCTCAAAATATATCGCGCTAATATCTACTTTTGCCCTTTTTGCTACTCCCACCAAACGTCACCACCTACCAATAAACCATCTCATCACCACATCCTCGGCAAGTGCTTATTTAGTAAACAATTGCCGTCAGGTGTAGTGCCTGACAGAACTGAACATTTATTTCCTATCATTTGCAATATAAATACTACCACTTCAATCAATCATCATAATTTCTTGTCTCTTGTCGTAAATATTGAAGGTCTTTTTTCAGGTGCTTATTTGGATATCCGGGAAAAGCGTAGCCAAATCACTTACTTTAATACGTTGGTTGTTTTCATATGTGTGCTTTTATCAGTTTTGTCGGTCATTTAAATAGCTGCTTTTAGATTTAAAACCATCATATTTTTGTTGCAATTTTTGAGTCAATGTATGGAGACTATTCAAGAAGAAAATCAACCAGTTATCGATACGTTCAGCTTCTGTTCCTCTGTTTTTTGTCCTGCCATCAGCGCTTCATAATATGCTTTTTATGGTGTTCGGATATGGTTTCAAATGAAATGTATTGTATAAATGAATAGCCATTTTTGAGCAAACAGAGTGTCGTTAATAACCTTGAAAGTCTTCCATTTCCATCTTGAAACGGGTGAATACTTAAGAAATCATAAATGAATGATCCGATAATGAGTAACGGATGGATTGTTTCTTGCTGCAATTGTTGGTTTATCCATTCCACTACTTCGCTCATTTCGGCTTCCACCAAAGCCGGCTCAGTCGTTGCAAAAATCAATTTTTGTTTCCCGTCAGGATACGTTGCAACTACTTTATTTGATAGATAGTCGCAATTTTCCCAGTTCTTTTTTTAAATACCGATTGTTCTCTTTTTCAGCACTATTCCACGTTCTTTATGATCTATAGATCCAATCAACTTTTAATGATATGTTGATTGGAAATAAAATTGAAGGTTAACTTGTTTATGAATTTATCCATTTTGTATTCCTCAATCATCAAAACATACATTTCAATTATCCATTCCAAACTTACGAATTATTTATAATGTATCCATATTTTATCTATAAAGTTTTGGTGAGCGGTGGGCTCTGCAGATATGTGCTACAGGTCGGGGAGGGGAGTGGTGAGTTTTAGCACTAAACTTCAATTGAAAAACTAATGTTTGATTGATCTCAAAACTGTCTTTGAAAACAAGTAATCCGCCTATTGCAAATGTGCTGTTATGCGTTCGGAATTCTTTCAATTACGAGAATTTAACAAAGTTGTCTTCGAGTTTTATGCTAAAACTAATTTCTGCTTTAATGCTCTGAAAACTTTTAAACGGTGTCGAGTTTGCCAAGTTCTTCTTGGGTCAAATGGCGTTCTTGTCTTGCAGTTTTAATCATTTTACCCAGCACATCCATTCGAAGCTCGTATTCGTAATCGTCACGGTCTGCTGTCCCAACCTTACCGATATACTTGTCTTTCATTTCGGTAAGCGAATAGGTCTTGATTTCTTTCGTTGCCATATTTTCTATTTTTTATAGTTGTTGTTAAAATATTTGTCTCTAAGTCTTGTTGCTCGATCAAGTTCTTCTGTTGGCACTTTGTCATCCTTTTTTATGAAACCGTGGGTAGCAATTACCAATGTTTCCTTGTTGTCTGACTTGTCCCAAAATGCAAGTAACCTAATTTGAAGTCCGGCAAATTTTGTTCTAAATTCCCAAATCTCATTTTGTAGTTTCTTGAATAATTTGGGATCTTTTGTCTGTTCAGCAAGGTCAATGTTGTACAATATTTTTTGATAGTTTTGGCTAAGTTCTGCAATAAACTCGTTTTGCTTCTTCCATAAACCGTGTCTCAAAATATCTCATTTGTCGAATAGATTGTTTACCGTCACAAAGTTAATTAAAGTTTCTAAATATGGAAACAAAAATTTTCGCTACGTCTGTCAGAGTCGGTTTGTTTGCCTTACCTATAACGATATGTAGATGTGCGATGGCAGGGAGTTTTAGCACTAAATTTCATTCGTAGAACAGAACTTCCGCGTAACACAAAAACTATCTTTGGAACACGAACCCCTGCCGATTGAAAACAAGCTAATATAAGAGGTTATTCTTCTTCGGTCACGTTGTTTGTTAGAATTTAATTGATAATTCCAAGTGTCCGCCAAAACCAAGCTCAACAATTTTTGAAGTGTCGAAATACGAGCTTCCTTCATGTTGTTTTCTATTTTGGAGATGTACGATTTAGTCGTCCCAACTTTGTCGGCAAGTTGCTCTTGTGTCAATCCCAATTCCAAACGAGTGTCGTGGATTAATGCACCCATTTTGAAATTTTCATAACCGGCTTCAAGTTCGTCACGTTCTTTTGTCCCACGTTTGCCGTAGTTTTTTTCTTTAAACTCTTCAAGAGTAGTTAAGTTATTATTTTTCGTTTTCATATTCTGCCTTTATTGTAAGTGCTAAATCAATTTCATTTTTTGGTGTCTTTTTTCAGTTCGTGCAGTTGCTACAACTGCCAGTCACCACCTACCGATAAACCATCCATTCACCACTTCCTCAGCAAGTGTTTATTTGGTAAGTAATTGACATCAGGTGTTATAGCTGGTGGGGTAGGATGTTTCTTGCTCAGACGCTGTTGGCAACAGTATTTTTTCAATTTTTCCTTTTAGTTCAATTCGTGTTGTCTCGAACAGTTCTTTCAAGTCTGTTTCTGTTTTTAGCTCTTGGTTTAAAAGACCCTTGTTTATAATAGGTAGTTGAAATGCTTTAATGGAAATTTCTTTATTGTTTGCCAATGTGTCTTTAATTAATATTTCCGCTGAATTCTCCTGATTTTGTTTTATTGTATCAGGATAAAATAGAATTATCTCGTCAACTTGAAAACGAACTGCATAAGCAAGCATTTGATAAAGGTCGTTTTGAGAAATTCCCTTTTTAGGATCTGTTTCATCCGAATACACAATTTTGTATTTAGTGTCAGCTATTAGAGATTTGAATTCAGTTTTTAGGAATAAGTCTGGTTTAAGATTAAATGCTTTTGATTCGTCTAGATAGATGTCACTACGTTGAGCCTTTGCTACAATTGACGGGATTTCCTTTTCAATAAATCCGAAAATAAAATCCTCGAATACGTATTCCATAGGAAGAAGAAAGGCAAAGAGTTTTAAATCATTTTTATAGTCAAATGAAACGCAGTTTGTCAGGAATAACTTGCAATAATCTCTTACCGTTTCAAATTCGCCAAAAATTGGATTAAAAGATATTTTTTCGCATTGTTCTGCACTTGCTTTTTCGTCTGAAACTTCATCTAGTATAAACAATATTTCTCTTAAATTCTTTTTATTGTCTTGACTTGAAGAAACATTGAATAATATGGTTGTGACATATTTGATAATCCGATTGAATTCATTGTCAAATACAAATGCATCATAAGTGCAATTTAAATGATGCCATCTGCCTCTGCTAATATTTTCATTTATGTACTCGTTTATATTTAATCGGCCCTTCATGAATGACAATTCTTTATTTACCTCCTCATATTGTTGGTAAATAGAACTGCTCAATAACTCTCTTGTGTATTTAGAGAATAAATAAATTAGAACTTCGAAAAAATCACTTTTTACACTGCCGAGTGAGGCTTGATAATTGGGGAATTTTATTTTTCTACAATAGCTTAACCACCATAAAATATGGTTTTGAATTTGATTTACTTCTTCGGTTTTATATTCCTTACTTGAATCGAAAAATATTTTGGGCAGAAGATTTATCTTGTTACCATTAAAATGAATTACGCCAACATATTTGTTTGATTTTAATTCATTCGATTTGTGAATAAATTGCATGAATCTTTGCGATTCAATTTTGTCTTCTGAATCTTCAGAATAGAATGAATTCTTTTCACGTTTTGCCCAAATTTCATCCAAAAAACTTTCTAGACCATCAAAATCATCTTTGATAGTTATCTTATTTTGATATTCAAATAAATTAAGCACGTTTACCTGTGATTTTTATCGGCCATGAGTTTTCTTCAACTTGTAGACCTGCATTGTATAATATGCCTTTTACTTCTTTTTCATCATTCATATAGTACTCTAATAGGAGAGGAATTACTTTTTTATTCATTCTCTGTATTAAATCTATATTCTCTCCCATAAAGTAAGCGTGTCCTATTTGAAAGTCGTGGCCTTTAGATTTTATTATTTGCTCATTTATTTTGAGTAATATATCCTTTATCGAAAATCTCCGAACCTTTAATTTCATATAATGGATACATTGATTCAAATACAAACCGTCTTCTAAGTGCAATATCAAGTAAAGCAATTGATTTGTCAGCAGTGTTCATTGTGCCAATGATATATAGATTGGAAGGTACAATAAAGTAATCTCCTGAGGGCAGTTTAGCTTCTAATGGGATGTCTCCATGGGATCTTTTATCAGGTTCGATTAAAGTTATAAGTTCCCCAAAAACACGGGAAATATTAGCACGATTAATCTCATCAATTATAATTACATAATTCTTTTTTTCAATGTTGCTTTTGATCATTTGTTTAATGTCTATCATGGACTTAACTAGCTCAAATGCTTTGAAAAAATATGAAGCGTGTTGTTTGGCTAAACCTGAAATATTAGTAAGCTCTTTTATATCCTTTCTACCGACAACATTTTCTTCATCAAATCTAATTAAGTCAGAATACTTCATTCTGAATCCATTAAATCCTTTATCATTTAAAGTCCAATTGTCTCCAGAGTATCGGAAGGCATCATCTTCTGCATCTGTAAAATAAGCTGTTTCGTTAATTTTAATAGGTGTTGTTGAATCTATAACATTATCCTTCAATTTCTCCAAGGCATTTAGGAATAATGCCTTATTTGAAAGTTCATCAGGTGCTTTTTCTGATAATTTTAGATTTTCAAGTGCCTTATCAGCAATTTTTTTAAAGATGCCATCCCTCTTATCAAATGTTAAAGAGGATTTATTATCAGTTTCGGGTCTTAATCCTTGAATAAAATCTTCGTAACTATAATTCTGATGGAAGGTTATAAATTCAATACTATTATGAAGATTCGCTTTGAATATCTCTAGTGCTTCTTGATATGAATCAATCTTTCTATTTTCAACTATTTCAGCAGCTCTCAAAATAGTGTTGTACGTTTTTCCAGTCCCAGGAGGCCCGTACAGAATTGTATTTAGAGGGAAATTCATTTGAGTATTTATTTTGTCTGATTTGAATGAGAATACATAATTTTCAAAATCAGCATTATTATATTTTCCGTAGCTTGATTTTGAGGTGCGATCTAATTCATCCTTTATAGAATCAATAATTGATTCCCATTCAAATGAATTAGGATTGAAGTCCTTGAAATAACTATAGTAAGGTTGTGGAGGAGTGCCATCATATGGTTCACTATTCTCATGTAATATTGTCTTCGAAATCACACCATATCGACCTTTACTATCTGAAACGTAAAGATTAAAGCAATATCTCTGACCGACTGTAAAGTTTAAACTATTATCGCGTACAGAGTAAACAATGCGCTGGTCATTTCTTTGTATTTTTAATTCTGAGATTATCTTATGAAGTAAATTAATGTAGTTGTTAAATACCGAGGATTGAAACTTACCTCTTATTAATTCAAATGCATTTGGATTGGTTGAGTTGTCGTAAAAGATGGCCTTAATGTGTTCTTTATTCGTTACCTCTTTTATCGTAGCCCAATAGCCACCAGAAAAATCAACTTCAAAAGGAATAAAATTTTCTTCCCATTCAACAACCAAAGTTCTCCCATCTTTATTATTTTCTAAAACAGTCCCTCTGGCTTTTATTGCCATTACAGATTTTGTTTTTTCTCTTGTGAAAGCAGCTTTTATTGCAATCTTGCTACCAATTGGGACAGCGTTTACATCATCTATAAATTTATCATCATACCCATTTTCCCAAAAACCATTTTCTATAAATCTTATAGATTGCTCTGCTGGATTACCGCCATCCCAATATGCCCCAACTAGATAATATTTTTGAGAGTCTTTTTTATTCCCCTTTTTATTTTCCCCATCAAAATATTCCCAAACAAACGAGCCTATTTTTTCATATGACCAATTTTGAAAAACAGGAACCGAATCTATTACTTTTTTACATTCGTAGTTAATTTCAATTAGGTTGTTCGCAGTTAACTCTATGTTTTGTAAGTTAATATCTTCCGCCAAATCAATTAAAATATTTGATGATCCAATAGTAATAAATTTATCTGGGTAGTAAACAGATAAAATTTTTTGTAAAATCATTTTTCCAAATGGAATTACCATTTGTTTTATGTCTTTACACGATCTTCCTTTACATACTTTAAAGCAAGAGTAATTGTGTTTATTATTGAGCTAAAATAATCATCTAACTCTTTGCCTTGCAATGCTTTTTGTTTTTACCGTAGCCTGATTGATAAACCACATCCTTTGATTTATACAAGCCAAATTTAGATGCATTGCCACCTCCAATTCCGAAACCAATTATTTTGTCTTCAATTTTTTTAAATTCTAACCAATAACAAAAACTTTCTTCGTTAGTACCTAATACATATTCATCCAAACTCAATTCGGAAATCTTGTCTATTGGGAATTTGGTTACAAACGCTAATCTTCCTTTTTCTTTCGAATCAAGAATTTCGTGAGAAATAGTATAGGTCTTTGCTTTTTCTTTTAGAGTATCTAAGCTCATATTTTTCGGTCTGTTTAATATTGGTGCTAACATCCAAAGTAAACGCAACCTTTGCGTTCATTTTTCAAAAAAAATATTACTAATATCTACTTCACTCCGTCGGCTACTCCCTCCAACCGTTCACCACCTACCGATAAAACATCTCTTTGTCACTTCCTCAGCAAGTGTTTATTGGGTGAGGAATTGCCGCCGGGGTAGTGCCTGAAGGGACGGGAATCGTCACTTAATTCTTAGTTATTCTGAAAACCTGTCGTATAAATTCTGGAATATCATCGTTGGTAGAAATTTTGTCTTTGCCCAGAATGACAATTGAAAGGAGTAGTCCTTGTCCTTTGATAATTTCATAAGCATGAATTTGAATGCCTGTCTCAAATTTAGATTTGTACGCCTGAAGCTTTGTGCCCAAAATGTAACAGTCAAACTTCTTAGGATTTTTTAGTTGAGCTATTCCTTCTCTTTTATGACGGTCGATTTCGACGTCGATTCATATGTCCAGGTCATCACATATTTGTCGCAAGTTACAAGTCCGGGCATAACCATTCGACAGTCAGTAGGAGCCTTGATTTTTGTCCGCAAAACATCAGTGAATCTGCATTGATATATGCCCTTCTTGTTCCGCCATTTTGTTGTCTTGAGTTCCCGGCTCTTTCTTTTTAATTGCCGGGTTTTTAACAATTTGCGCAAGGGTCGAATCGAGGTTATTCAAATATTTATCTTGCTCTATGGCCCATTCCGTTTTTCGCTTTGACTTGTTAGTTTCCAAGTCGGAAATTATTGATTTTATTGTTTTGGTTTGTTCGACATACTTTTCCGGACTCTTTTCTCTCGAAAAGAAAGTGAAGTCGTGATTCAAATGCCAATCACTACTCTTCTTGAGAATTTCAATGTAATTATCAACGTTAGATTTTAAGTATCTAATCACAGGTTCACGTAATGAGGCCATTAGTGAAGCTAAAAGAGCACATCATTTCCCATTTGGTATTCAGGGTTAGCATCGTTATAGTATTTATATCTCAGGTATCCAGTATAAAATAAAAACGCTGCTTCATTCAACTGAAATTGTCCGAGGTAAGCGGATGACTTCTGAAAAAAAGTCGAAGGATGTTGTTTATCCAATGTCTCGGTAAGTTGTACTATGTCATTACTCAAAAGTCCGATTTGTCCCAGCTTGTTAATGGAGTCCGCTGTCAGGATGAGCTTTTTGTCGCGTAATAGCTCAGTTTTTAATTTGTCATCGTCGAAAGTGTCATTCTGTCCAAATAATTCAATAGAAAGAACAGTATGAGAATTAAACTAATTTTGAAAATTGTCATGGTCTTTGTTTCGTGATTGTAAGCTTGCCCATAACATCCAACTAACGCAACCTTTGCGTGTATTTCTAAAAAAAATATTCGTCAATTTCCACCGCCGTAGCAGCTTCATAAAGCAAAAAAATACCACTAGCAATAATCAAAACCACCGCTACCGTAAACCCCAATATCAAGGTCTGGTTTTCTCAATTTTCAAAATTTCTTGAATTGCTTTTTTATACTCTCTTCCATACGTCCCGCTATCCGAATGATCGTCATAAATAACGATGCCGTAGTCTTTGATGCAGTTGCCTTTAATTTTGTAAAAACTTGTCCATTCCAGACCTGAATTTACATAATTGTCAATGAGGTCATACTTCGGTAGATACTTTGGGTTTTTAATCTCTTCAAAACCCTTTATCTTTGTTAGTCTATCACCAACAGTGTCAACCACATACAAGTAATACGTCCAATTGCTTTTTACGTCCGAAGTATTTTGAAGTAGAATATCTTGTATGCCATCATTCGTAAAGTCCCGAAACTCAACCTTACCGGTGCTACTATAAATTGTATCCTGAAAAATAATGCGTTGCGTTGATCCGGTAGTCTGAATAAACTGGAACACAGAATTATTCGCACTGCTTGTGTCAATCCCGTCCGGGAAATACGTCTGAATAATGCGATAGCCCTTGCCTTTGTAAATCGAATCACAAACCATCTCAAAGACTTTAATATTCGGCTTATCCTGTCCGAAGCAAAGTCCGCAAGTCAGTAACAGAGATATTGTCAAAGTATTTTCAATGGTCGTTGATTAAGTGTTTGGTAAAATTGTTGCTAATGTTATCATTGCTCCCACCAAGCGTCACCACCTACCGATAAACCATCGCTTCGCCACTTCCTCAGCAAGTGTTATTTGTAAGTAATTGACATCAGGTGTAGTGACTGGCGGACGGGAAATGGTCAGGTTGTTTCTGTCTATTTCTATTGTATTAAACATAGTATTCAACTTTTAATGTCAATTGCAAATGTATATTTTATTGAGACTCTTCCGGTTTCTGTCGTTTTAGAATGGTGCATAACGTTCCCATGGCAGGCGTAGAAAGCATTTTAACTTAAAAAGTACTACGAAACCATGAAGCTCAAAACTCCTAAAATGTTTTATACGAAACTAAATGTGCTTTTTACGCTTGCCATGTGTTAGCGGCTGGTGCTTATTTCAATTTTTTTGTCTCAGTTGTTACTAAATAGGTTTAAATATTCAAGAGTTTGCAATATTCTCTATTAACTCGTTATTCAGATAAATTTCAATTTCGTCATAAGAGTTTGGCGGGTCTGGAATTAATTGAATCCCTTTATTATCATGGTCTATTCTCAATGTCCAACTAAATTTATCGGTTGAGTTTTTAGGAATAAACTTTATCGTATTTTTAGGATGAACTGTATAACAAATAGCTTCTGGTTCAAGCTGTATTTCTATCAGCTCATCTTTCTCCCAGCATGTAAATTCAATGGCATTCATAATTTTATATATTTTTCTAGTTCTTCCATTTAATTTTCAAGTTCTTTTTTTAAACTAATCTTTTGTTTTTCTAGGTCTTTTTACTCAACTTTTTTTATTTACAGTTCGGGCAGTTGCTACAACTGCCCGTCAACATATACCAATGAAACGTCTGCCCGCCGCTTCCTCAGCAAGTGTTTATTTGGTAAGTAATTGACGTCAGGTGCAGTGTCTGACGGGACGGGAAATGGTCAGGTTGTTTCTGTCTATTTCTATTGTATTAAACATAGTATTCAACTTTTAATGTCAATTGCAAATGTATATTTAATTGTGACTCTTCCAGTTTCTGTTGTTTTAGAATGGTGCATAACGGTTTGGGGCATTACGAAGATGCGGATTTCGAAGCAGAAAACTATCAACCCCGCACAAAATTTGATACGAGGTAGGATGTTCAATTAACCACTGAATCCGCTTTTTTGCCAAACGTCTGTTAGTGGCAGTTATTCTATATTTTCGAAATGGTTCCTTATTATTAAATTTGTTGAATTCTCCTTAAAAAACTTATCATAGGAAAATAAGTTGATTGAATTCTTTTTTTGTTCTTCAACAATCTTTGTAATTTCTTGAATGGAGTGTTCAATATATGGATTTGGATCTGCCATTAAAAGTTTTTCGATTTCAATTTTTTTATCCTTAACTGACTTTGTTTCGCTATCATTAATCTTCTTTATTTCTATGTCATATAATAGTTTTACTCCAAATACAATATGTAAAGTTGCCCAAGAAATGAATTCTTTTTCTGCTGGAATAAGAACTTTTCTACGTTTCATACTTTGCAATTCTTTTTTCTTATTTAACACAGGTAAATAGATATTGTAAAGTCTTAATAATTCTGATGCTGTTATACGGTTTTCATCAAAAATGTCTTCATATTTCTCTCCAAAAATTATTGTCTTTTTGTTTTTGCTTCTGATGGCATTTCGAGATTACATGATAGATATAGCTGTCCTAAAACTTCATTATGTAGAACTTGACTTTTAGGTTTGTCAAAATATTCATTTGGTTTGTTTCATAAAAATAGCCCATTGTTTCGAAATCACTTTTTAGTTTTCTCTGAATATAATCATTGGAACGAAGATCTCTGGTTGCAACAGGAATCTGACTATTTGTAGTTTCACTAATTTTCCCGCTAATTGGGTTGTCTTTTTGCAATACAAATTCTCACAAGTAACTCAATATCTTCTAATTTTTCAGGATCACTTTTGAAAACCTGAAATAAAGAATGCGAGGTTTGACCTCCATTTATGATTTGTAGATTTGTTAATTCTACGAATGGATTTCTAGTATTTGGGAGATAATCAACTTCTTCACAAAGAATAGTAATACCATTATTTAAATAAAAGAATTCAAAATTTCTATTACTTTTTGCACTTTCGATGATTTCTTTATTTATTCTATGATTTGGCTTATAAACTCTCACATTTTCATTAAAAATACTTTCATTAACAAGAGTTTCGTCGTTATTTGATTTAATAAGTTTAATTAAATCCATAGCCGTAATTATACCGATTACGGTTTTAATTCCACCATCAGATTTTTCAAAATATTTTTTATCAATAAAATGAAAGCTTCCATTGATTTTAGTTACTTTCTCATCTAATACAATTTCAACTAATTTTTCTTGATCAATGTAAATTGGTTTTTCAACACCTTTAAACTTTGCAATAATATCTTCAAGCTTAGCGCTTGAACTTCCTGTCGGTTCTAATTTATTAGAAACGACGTAAATTTTAAATTCAATTTTTCTAGAAGTCAAGTTTTTTATTGCTTCATATTTTTCCCAAACAGCATTGTTAATTGTTATCTTTGTTAGATTTCCAGAAATGAATAAATCTACATGTAAAGCAAATTGTTCAAGTTCACTTCCTGGATAATTTTTTTTTGATAGCTCAAATTGGTCAGTATACTTAAATGTAAAAATATGAACTATGTTGTTTTCAATGTAAACAGCATCAATTTCACCATCATCTGGTCCGTCTGTTAAAGAGTCTTCTACTTCTTCCTCATTAAGTTTTAAAATAGTAGCTAACGCAAATTTCATAAATGCAAATCCTGGAGAAGATAAATTTTCTTCGGTTTTAATTTTCTGAACTTTTGAATTTATTAAGCTGAAACTTGAAATATTACTCATAGTTGTTTAATCGATTGGTGTTATAATTGCCACTAACATTCAAATAAACGACACTCCTGTGTACATTTACCTCAAAAGTGTCGTTTATTCCTCAAAAACTGTCGTTTATATCTACCGTAGTGGTAGCTTTATCGTGCAAAATAATACACTTGTAATAATCTCAGCAAATTATAATTTTCTTGCCGTCAAATCACGAGTATTCGGTACAACCAACCAACCACCAACCTCCACCAAAACCAATCACCCCTCACCCCTCACCCCGGAACAATACAAATCGAACTCATCCCTTCACCCTTCTTAATCACTTGTATCTGCGTCGCTATGCGCTCTTTCATCATTTCTACGTGCGATATTACGCCTACGCTTTTGCCGGTCGCTTGGAGGTTTTCGAGGGCTGACATTACCGTGTCGAGCGTTTCGTTGTCCAAGGTGCCGAAACCTCGTCGATGAAGAGGAGTCAATTTGCGTGCGATTGCTCGCTAAGTCCGAGAGACCAAGCGCAAGTGCGAGCGAAATAAGGAAGGTCTCGCCGCCCGAAAGTGACTCCACCGCACGACGCTCGTCGGCCTGATAGGTGTCGATAATCTGCAAAGCGAGATTCTCCGATTGAATTTTCTCGAGAATGTACCGGTCGTTCAATTGGCGCAGATGAATATTGGCAAGCCGCACCAGCCTAACGAGGGTAAGACCCTGCGCAAAACGTTGGAATTTATCGCCCTTAGCCGAACCTATCAGGTCATTCAACTTCTCCCATCGCATATACTCCTGCTTCTGCACCTCAATCGCTTTCGTGATATCAGCGAATTCCGTGCGGAGTTCTTTATCCTTGCGCAGAATCTCATCAAATTTTCCCACTTCCTGAAGGAGGTCGGAAGTACGCACTTCACGAAGGCGAATTTCTTCGGTAATTTCCTCAATTGTTTGCTCGGTCAGGGCTTTATCTTGTTCTTGAGTAAGATGGTGTTGCTTATCAAATAATTGACGTTCGGCGTCGCGCACTGCTTCGAGGAGCATTTTTTCACGTTCTTCGAGTGTGGTGAATTCTTCGCTTGAAAGGAGCGCTTTCCGCAATTCATCCGGCGTTGCAAATCCTGCAGTTTGAAGCGATTGCAGAAGGTCGGCAGTCGCAACTTTCTCATCGCTACGAATTTTTTTAATGTCCGAATCACGGGTGGAAAGTGTGCTTCTAACCTCTGCAAGACGTTCACCGGCATTGCGATATGCGGCTTCTGCTTTTTCGGTTTGCTCGCCGGCTTTGCGGATATTTTCGGTTAATAGTTTCCGCTCGTCGAGTGGATTTTTCTCACCGAAAAGTTCGGTGCGCTCGTGCTTGACGCGTTCAATTTCACGGTGTTCCTGCGCGATTTTCAGGCGGATTTCTTCGAGCGCATGGCTTCGTTCGGCAAGCTGCGCTGTGAGCGCATTCGATTTTTCCGTCAAGGTCGCGATCTGCGTATTACTTTCCTGCAAAGCGGTTGAACGTTTTTTCCATTCGGCAGCGCGTTCGGTGAGCTCGGCTAGGGGATTGGCTTGATTTGCAATGGAGAATTGTTCTACCATGCTGTCAACCAACGCCTTACGGCGCTCACGCTTGGTCGTAGCTTCGGTGTATTCAGCGGCTAAACGCTCAGCATTTGCCGCGAGATCGGCTGTTTTGAGGGCGAGCTTTTCAGCGTCATTCTGCGACATTTCAAACGCTTTTTCTGCCTGCTGATGTGATTCGCGTAGAAGCTCCCACTGCTTTTTGAGCGCGTCGGCTTTTGTTTTCTGTTCTGCTAGCGCTTTTCCATTATTCTCATACGCTTGCATCAATTCACGGAGCGCATCAATGGCTTCTATCGTCAGCGTCACTTCGGCAAGTTTGGCAGTTGCAGCAAAACTATTTTCCAGTGATTGCACATCCGCGCTGATGCGCTTGCCTTCGTCCTCACGAGCGAGTTGCGCTGCGTTGAGTGAGGCAGATTCACTTTCGAATTCCCTTCGTTTCAGGTCCAAATTTTTCAGCAGCGTTTCCTGCGCTTTTACATCTTGTTCGGCTGAGGAAGTCTTTGATTCATAATGATCTACAAACGGATGATGCGTCGAACCGCACAGCGGACACGCCTCGCCGGCTACTAATTCACCACGCGCCTGTTCGTAAGTTTGAATCTGTTTTTGGAGGTCGAGAATCGTTCGCAAGGCATCCAAATGTGTGCTGCCTGCTTCTATTTTTGCCGTATGATCGGCGATTTCCTGCGTGAGAATTATGCGGCGTTCCTGCCCAAGTCTGAAATCCTCCCTGAGCACGGCGCGGCGTTCGATTTTCGCCTGAAATTGCGTCGCAAGGTCGAGTAAACGTCCGTGATGCGCATGGCGTTCATGATAGAGTGCGAGCGATTCAGCGAGCGATTCAAGGGTGGAAGTAGTTAGAATTGCAGTGAGTTCGTGGTCTTTTGCCGTCATCTGCTCGCCTAATTTCCCAGCGAGAATCTGTTTTTCCTGCGCTAGCGTGTGCGCGGCGGTCAGCGACGCCTGCATCTCGGCGAGGTGAAGGGTATTCTTCTCAACGTCTAATTTTGAGCGCTTCGTGTTTGACGGCGGCATCGAACTCCTGCAAAGCGCCGGTAAGAACGCCGATCGCGCCTTCAAGCTCGGCATCACGTTCATGCGATTGGAGCCACTGATGCAGTTCGTGAGATGTATGCTTAATTTTTTCAAGCTCTTGCGAGGTTCTTTGTAGCTCTTCCTGACTGCTTTTGAGATTGTTCTCAGCGGCAATTTTTTCTTTCTCAAGCGTGGGTAATTTCGCCAAAAGATGCGAGATAAGTTATCGAATTCAATTGTAGCATCGATGCTTGGTGTAATACTTTCCAGCGTTCCTTGCGCAGCGGCAAGCGCATTTTTGGCGGTGAGAATATCCGAATTCCGCCGCTGCACTTCTTCCGTAACAGCAGGCAATTCAACCAATAAACGTTCGATTTCTTTCTCCATATCGTTCGCCCGCGCTTCGAGCGATTCACAGGCGGAGAGCGCATTCATCGCAGGGAGCGCGCGGCGATGCGTGGCAAGTCGAGTGAAGTCTTCGGCGGCGGCTGATTGTTGAGAATGCACGTTCTCAGCGGCTATACGCGCTGCTTCGACGTCGAGAGTGAAATTCGCGCAATTCGTTCTCCAGAGCTTGGCTGCGCGCAGAATTTCAAGTTCGGTATGTATGTTTTTAATTAGTATAGTACGTTCATCCTGCGCTGCGAGAATGAGCGTTTTTTCTTCGTCACTGATGAGGCGACTTTCGTCAATTTTCGCTGATAATTCGGCGAGTTTTTGCTTTTCTTCACTTGCTTTTTTGAATGCCTCCATCGAGATAGCGGAATACTGACTCGTGCCGACCATTTTGTCTAATAAATCGGCGCGTTCATTTTCCTTGGCTTTGAGGAAGGCTGAAAAATCGCCCTGCGCGAGCATCATCGAACGTAGGAATTGATCGCAGGAAAGTCCGGTGATACGTTCGACTTCGGCGGGCACTTTGCTCAAGTATGACTCGATAATTTTTCCTGATGGAAGTTCACTCAATTCCATTTCTTTAGATTGAAATGCACCATTTGGTTTTTTTCTCGAACGATATGTTGACCATTTGGATCGGTAGCGTTTGCCGTTCGATTCAAAATCTACGGAAGCCCAACATTCACCTGTACCTCTCGACATTATTTCACAGATATTGCTATTACGATTTAAGCTATATCGAGGAATTGTACCGTACAATGCCACCGTAATTGCATCAAGAATCGACGTTTTGCCGGCGCCCGTCGGACCCGACAGCAGGAAAAGCCCCGACTCCGACAACGGAAATGCTTCAAAATCAATCGAATGCGTGCCCTGGAGGGAATTGATATTCAGGAAGGAGACAGAACAAATTTTCATGGCATTTCCCTCATCATCGTGAGGAGTTCGTGATAGGTGGCGGTGATCTCGCTCGTTGCTTCTTGTGACATACTTTTTGCCTCGCAAAGTAATTGAAATACTTCGACTTCGCTGAGCTGCTGTAGGTCATGTTCATCGGTCATGTCAGAAAGTGAGCGAACGGCCGACTTCTTCACCGAAAAGCGGATAAATTCGAGCGGTTTTCCTGCGGCTGCTTTACGGAGTTCGGCCGTCCAGCTCGGATTCGGCGCATCGAGCGTCGCAATTGCCTCAACCCATGCCGGTAAATGTTTGTCATCATTCGAAGTTCTGAATCATTTCGTTAATTTCTTGCGGGGTGCCGGACATCCGCAGAAGTCGCCGTGATTGTGGAATTTCAATACTTTCCGGTCGTCACGATTCCATTCAAAAATTCAGCAATAATTACCGTGTGCGGGTGGGAGAGTTCGCTAAAACTCAGCGGTATCGGCGAACCGCAATAGCGTATATGATCGCGACCACCGATGCGCTGGGGACGGTGGATATGTCCAAGTGCTACATAATCAAAGAGTTCGGGGAAGGTGTCGGCGGTGACCTGTCCAAGGTTACCCATCACGCTATGTTCACTATCCGATAGCTCAGTCCCGGCAGCGAATAAATGTCCGGTTGCAATCACCGGCAGGCCGCGCTGTTTGTACGGTTCGGCAAGCGCCGCGATATCCCGGTAATGCGCGCGAATTCCCTCACGGATGCGCAGTTCACGTTCCTCAGCAAGCTCACCGGCCACGGAAAACCGCAGGTCTTTATCGCGGAGAAAGGGCACAGCGCAGACGGCGCCAATTTCTTCACCATCGGAAGAATGAAGCATACTAATTTCATCATCAAGTGACGCGCCGGTCGCTCCAATAACATGAATATTCAATGCCTTGAGGAGTTCTTTCGGCGCGTTGAGTGTGGCAGGGGAGTCATGATTGCCTCCGGTGATAATGATATTCGGACATACAAGCGAAGCGCTGCGGAGGAAAGTATAATACAGCTCCAGCGCATAGCTTGGTGGATTACCCATATCAAAGACATCACCGGAATGGATGAGGGCGTCGATCTTGCGATCCTGCAGAACCTCAAGCAGCCATGTGAGGAAAGCGCGGTGCTCGTCATCCCGATCTCTTTCGCAGAAGCGTTGCCCGAGATGCCAGTCGGATGTATGGAGTATTTTCATGAAAAATATGGAGGTTGTGTGAGTGGAATGAATGAATTTATGGAGATAATTTTAGGGTTGAATGATATTTCCTGTCCCGGCAGTTGCTACAACTGCCCGTCAACTACCTATGAAACGTCCTGCTAATCTAAACTTTAATCCCAATTGCCAATGCAGATGACAAATTCCATGCAAATACTTCAACTATTTCAACATGCGGACGTTTTATCAGAATCTGTTTACGGTCGGTTTTAACAACCGACCGGACGTGAAATTGTCTCCGCAGTGCGGAGACAATCACCTCGTCTTTAAAAGTCTCCGCAAAGCGGAGACAATGTCTTAATTGTTTGTCGCTCCAACCGGTTCCAAATTCTTCATTTAATTGTCGTGTCAGTGATACGACAATCTCTTTGCCATAATCTGCTCTTTTATTGTGTAATATTTCATCATTTATCCTCTTGCCTATGTTCCAATACAACAGTGTCATTTCAGCATTGACCGAAACAGCTACATTGTGTTTGCTGGTTTCTATCAAGTGTCTGATTGCTGAAAACAGACCAGTATTTTCTATGGTATTCTTGCTCATTTGTTCCATCCATTTTTATAGGTTATACAAAATCCATTTCATGAAAAATCTGCTACTTTTGGTTGATTTACTCCCGTCACATAAGGTGCTATGCCTGACGTCAATTACTAGCTGAATAAACACTTGCTGAGTATTGCTTCCGCTGGTCATCTAAACACATCATTACACACCTATATGCCCTGTTCTAGCTTTTCATTGGTATGTGTTGACGGTCGGTTGTACAACAGACCGGATGGGAAAATGCTCTGTGCAGACGTTTCGGCGGTATATGTTTAGAGTTGATTGTACCACTGACCTGACTGGAAATTAATGAAAAAATAGTCTATTACTCCCAAATAATCACCGACGACTTCCAATTGTCACCCACCTTCTCAGCAAGAAGAAGACCTTCAGTACCCACTCCAAGCTGCCCAACGAGACGACCACTTTTATCCCAAAAAGCACTTCGTCCTGCTGCCGGTAACTTGTTAGATTCACCCGTAAAATTTGCCATGAGAATATTCATTGTATGTCGCTCCGAATATTCACCTAGCTGTTGATATGCCTCGGCTATTCCCCGGAGTGTAAAATATACTTGCTAGGTAAAGCGTAGCGCCTGAAAAACAAGCATTCGCCGGATGAAGAGGATTGGTAATATCAGCGCAAATTGCGCGCAATGCGTTCGTTCTCGAGAATAATCTGCGGGTTATAATCACTATTCGGCGAGAAAAATACTTCCTCACCCTGATGCAGAAACTGTTTGGTGTAGAGCTCTATCGGCTTATTAGGTAAGAAGATAAACGAACCGATGTGGAGTCCGGTCTCCAGCCGAACAGGAGCTCCGGCAATGATAATCATATCATGCTTCGCGGCAAGCTCGCTCAGCACATGAAGCCGAGGGTCATCCATTGTGAACGAGAGTTCGGCTGCGTGCTCAAGTTCATATCCGGTAAGGGACATTTCAGGAAATGTGAGGAGGTGAACGCCATGTTCGGCCACACGGTCGATATATTGCACGTGGCGCAGGATATTTGCTTGCGTGTCATGGTAAATGGGTTTTGTTTGGGCAGCTGCTATGCGCATAGAAGATAAAGGTTATTAGAATTTTCGTCCGGTCAGAAATTATACCTGACGTCAATTGCTTGCCGAATAAATACTTACTGAGTATTGCTGCCAATTCTCACACGATTACATCATACGATCGTTCGTTACCTATACTCCGTGCAGATGCTTCAAGGGTATTTGTTTACAGTCAATTGTAACTACCGACCGGACGTAATGCTAAGTGTTAGAAATTAGTTGAACACAAAATATAGAATATTTCCTATAGTGCAATCTGGGTTCAAACTACGCTCTTCGTTTGTCGGCACCCTTGCCTTCTAAGTAAAGAAAGTATAGAATAGTAGTATAGTATTGATAGTTCTCCATTAAAGACACTACCAATCACCAGCGTAGCGCAAGTCTTCGGAAGTATAATATTTCAAATAGTCGTAGTTCAATTTAGTGATTTGCCTGACATGCAAGTAATCGTGGGCAAGCCAATTGGTTAAAAACATAGAAGCGGTCAATGGACCATACTGTGGGTGTTGGAACGCACTTTCCCAGTTTGCATTTACAATCGATTTCAGCCACTGTACCGAATAATAGCGCTCACGTAAAAAATTGTTCAGTGTATCGTGATAGTTTGCGTGGATGTACTGTCTTTTTTCTACCCATCCCATGGGGTCAATAGGTGGAAGTGGCTGGGTAGGTGTCGTGAGTACATGGGCTAATCTTGCCCGAAAATCTTCTCGTTCTTCATCGTATAAGTGGCAAATTATTTCCAGCAAGCACCATTTTTCAGGAGTGGATTTCCATAAATATTCCTCATTGTTTTTATCGTTCAAAAGGCTTTCAAAGACCGCCAGATTTTTCTCGAGCTGTAGTATAATATATTGATATTCCATAGTATTACATAAATATAAATGGTTGGAATTTCCGCTTGGACGGCAGTAATGTCCGCAGACGATTACTGGTCTTTTGAAGAATATTGCTTCCACTTCTCACACGATCATCATACCATCATCCATTACCGAGGTGCTTCCGTGCATTCGTTTCAGCGGTATGTGTTGACGGTCGGTTGTAGCAACCGACCTGACGCGAAATCCTGTACTCCAATCTCACCGCACCTCAATTCGCCAAACGGTTTCTTCCATTGTATCGGGCTGGGGTTGGTGCTTTCTCCACTCGGTATAATCATCTTGCACGAGTCCCATATCACGGAGAAATTCGACTAAACCAACAGAACCAAGCTCTCGGTGTAATACTTCCAAACCTTTATGCCGGAGTTCAACTGATTTTTTCGCCATTTCGAGTACAGCTATTGCAGCTTCATGAGTTACCGATGGAAAGTCATCTAAAAATTCAAGGAGATCATCACCTCCCTCAATATAATCAAACAAATTCTGAATAGGAACTCTTGTGCCTGCAAAAACAGGAGTTCACTCATAATTCAGGGTCTATGCTGACGTGTCCGTAAATCATGGTACGTATTGTTTTTGAGAAAGTTAATTGAATTTTTTGGATTTTCGTCCGGTCAGTTCTTTGAACTGCCCGGACAGAAATACCCTCTTATTCATCGCCGCTACTTATCTCGCCCGAGTGAGTTTTATCCTCCTCCGCCGCTGTTGCCTTGTATCCGTCGTACGTTTTAAAATCTTCGAGCCGAGGTCTGTCAGAATGATTCTCTTCTGTCCATTTGTCTATCGCTGCAATATACTCTTGCTCGTTTTCAAAATCTGACCTAATCGGCCACGGTATGTTTGTCATAAAATTACTCCTGTTTCATCTAAATAGCGTGAGTTCGGGATAAGAACTCATAGTATAACAGCCTCTAATTGATCTACATTGAGAGAATTTTGAAATCGGATAACAGACTTTTTCGGCATAAAGGTATAGCAAATAAGAACTG
Organism: Ignavibacteria bacterium; assembly: GCA_016720145.1. GTDB lineage: Bacteria > Bacteroidota > Ignavibacteria > Kapaibacteriales > UBA961 > JADJXV01. The sequence goes on from JADJXV010000004.1 coordinate 223,441, forward strand.
ACCGGACGGGGAATTGGTGCGACAGTGTCGCACTAATTTCAACGTCAGGAAAACACTTGTAAAACTCCATCATTCTCGTAAGATTTGAGCGGCTATACCCCTTCCCATAGCTAAAAACCAATTCTTCAGACAGCGTCTGCACAATTCGCTTACCATATTCTGCCCTATCATTTTTGATAACTTCTTCTTGTATGGTTTTGCCAATTTGCCAGTACAGCATTACCATACCCTTATTAATGGTTTGGGTTACAAAGCCCTGTGCCGAACGAATAAGCGCAGAAACCTTAGTGGATAAAGGTTGATGTTTTCACTATCATTAATTTTCTTATTCATCTTCTGCCTCTATGTTGATGGTATCTACAAAATCCATTCTCGAAACATCTGCTGCAATTTGGTTGATGTATTACGATTCCGTTAGATGCTACACATGATGTCAATTAGTAGTCAAATAAGTACTTGCTGGGTTTTACTTTTGCTTGTCATGGTTTTCGATATACCTCATCTCGCCTAAATACTCTCCTAGCAGGCGTTGCAGCGGTATGTGTGTTGACAATTGAAATAACCACCGACTGTACACTGATTATGTGCAGGCGTTACTATCGTTGCATTGATCTAAATTATTCACTACTAATAACATACTCTATATCATGGGCTTCCTTGTAGAGGAATTTCCAGTTTATCTTGAGGCGGTCGATGACAAGTTCCGGCACTTTATGTTCTCTTTGAGCGTTCTGAGATAACATGGTTGTATAGGGTACTTCAAATAAACGATCCGTACCCGTGCGCCATAGTCAGTAAATAAAGCAATCCATTTGCCGCGCATATCGCTCGTAATATTTGTACCATTGAAGACAAATGATTTTTTACGCGCATAAATTCTTTGGCTTTCTCTTTCGCAAGTTGAATAACCTGTCCATTGCCTTTTTTATCGGTTGGTGAAATTTTATGTTCTCTGCGAATATCATCAAGCGATAAAACAGGTAACGGTAAGTAGTTGTGAATATAGGTGTCTTTTCCGGTGCCCGGTAATCCTGCGATCATATACACATCAAACGTTACTTCCTCAAACGGTAGATAATCAGGTGACACATCAGATTTATTTAAATATAAATAACGACTGTACTTAGAAGGGAATTCTCGTCGTTTGCCGAAACAGTCATTCTCTATGCATAATTCCCTGAAAAGTTCAAGATTCAGTAATAATGCATCTTTATCCTTGCAAATTCTACCTAAGGCATCGGCTTGTGCTACGATATAGAGTAAGGCAGTATTGAGGTGTAAGCTAACTTCAATGACATTTTTTCGTGGGTCTTCCTTTTCTATTGACCAAAGTGGTAATCCATGATATCTAACTAACTTCGCTATTTCTTCCCGAATTGTAAATGGTGTCGGAATTTCAGTGTATAATATTTTTCTAGCCGTAAATTCACCTTTTTTGAATGACCGGGTGAAGATATTCGCTCAACGCCATTGTCAACGTGGAGAATAGTTGTTGACCTTTTTTCAATATCATGAAAAAGAGCAGCGGTAAATACGATATGTTTTTCTTGCTCCGATAATTGGATAAATTCCGGCAATTCAAGAAGAGCAGAAATCACCATCTGTGTATGAATAAAAACATTGCCTTCCTGATGCCATTCAGGTTCCTGCGGCACATTTTTTAACTCAGACAACCAAGATAAAGTACGTTCAAGTACATCCCAATCAACCTCTTGGTCAATCTCGTAATACGGAAATTTCCACATCAGTTTTTCTTTGTAAAGTTAAAATTATACCACTTGTATTTTTCATAGTCTATCAGCGAAGCCGGGCGCCAGTTTTTGGTCCAATGGATATCGGTCTTCACATGTGACTCCCTTACAACCTTAAAAAGGTTGTTGAATTCATTCTCTGCCACCGGAATCACGCCGTCATTGGATCTAAAACCACCTGAATTTCTAATCCAAACCCTTCAGATGCGTCTTGTCCGGTATCAACATCGTAACCTCCTAACTGTCCGGAAGTATTCGTACTTAGTTGCCACGTCATCCCCAAATTTTCAACAAACCAATCGTCCAATAGTTTGTTTTCGTTAACGGTAGGGCTATAAAAATCTTTAAGCTTCACGCTAATAGGGATTTCCGGAACTGTTGGAAAATCCAATAATGCTGCATAAAATTTAACTTCTTCCCACGACAGCCATTGGTCACCGCTTCGTATAGCAAATACATAAAAGAAGGATTCTAATTTCTTGTACCCGATTGAATGCTCGCCGTAAAGATTTTCACCAAAAATTTCTAAATCACCTAAATCATTTTTAATGAGGTTCCAGCGATGAAGTAAGGGTTTATCCCAAGGCAATTGACTCTGAACTGCATGTGACCGGGCAAAAAAGCCGAATCGATTAAAGCAATTATTTTGACCATCGAGTTTTTCTGTCATCACAAGGTCGTCCATATCAGCAAATGTCCGTACATATCCATCGGGCATTTTTCTATCGTCGGAAGTGGTGCCCAAGCTTATTTGAGCATGGAGAGTTCGATTGTATTTTTGAGATTCATTCATTATCTTTTTTAGTTTTGAATGGAGCATCCGGCAGTGATTGTTTTTTGTTCGGCTGGTTCTTTGAGCTGGTCGTAACTACTTGCTGCTGAAATGGTTGCAAGATATTTTGCCGGTAAAAAGAAGCAATATGAATCTCTTGTCTGGAGTATAAACAGGGCGTTTAAAAGATACGTATTGCCGGTCAGTTCAAAGAACTGACCGAACGGGAATTCTCACCGTCCTTCAATTCGCCGAATAGCTTCTTCCATTGTAGCTGGCTTCGGTTGTTTTGCTTCTCCACTCTGTAAAATCATCTTGAACAAGTCCCATATCGCGTAAAAATTCAACAAAACCAGACCGCACCAAGTTCTCGATGTAATACTTCCAGGCCTTTATGCCGGAGTTCCGGCATAGTTAATGTTTTTCCATTTTTATATTCCTTGAATAATATATGTTAATGGGTTAACGCAATGTACGTGCGTTGTAATCTTAGAAATTCGTTTAAGTAGTTTATCATCCACAGTTGCAAATATATCTGCATTTGATTTTTCCGAACAAGCAAAATGTAATGCGTCAAAATAATCTATACCATAGCTTGAAATTATACTGGCACGATGAACAATATCCTCGGTTAAGGTTATAGTTGTTTCGCATATTTTTGCCACATTTTTAATAGCATCAGCAATTTCATTATTAGGGTTATTCGCTATTTCATACTCTAACACACTACTCCATATCAACTTGATATTTCCTTGTTCTGCTAAAGCAAGTAATTCTAAAACAGCGTCAGTTTCCAATTTAACTCTACCAATTTGAGGACGGTCAAATAGTCGATTCCAACAACATGTATCTAAATATACTTTCATAAGGTAATTATAATTTCAGATTGGGTGATTATTACAACCAACATTACACTAAATATCAGGACGACAACACATAACCATTACAAATTCAACAACCCCACAACTCTTACCTACCGCCCCGCCACACAAGTCGCCACCAAAATCTCATCATCAAAGTGCAACACAAAACCCTCTTTTTTCACAAACAACTTCAAGAAATTGAGCACGTTCTTCGAAAACATCGCGCTTGCGTGTACCGGTAGTTGTGCGGCGAGATTGATGGGACCGATAATCGTAACGCCATTGATATTCTGCACTTCGCCGGCTCGGGTGAGCTCGCAGTTGCCGCCGGTTTCGGCGGCTAAATCGACGATAACCGAACCGCTTTTCATCGACTCGACCATCGCAGGTGTGATAATCCGTGGCGCTGCTTTGCCCGGAATCGCCGCCGTCGAAATCACCGCATCCGCCATCGCAATATGCTTGGCAAGGGCGTTTTGCTGACGCTGCCGCGCATCTGCTGAGAGTTCTTTGGCGTACCCACCCGCAGTCTGCGTGTCGGTCTCGCCGAGGTCGATATCAATAAACTTCGCACCCAAACTTTGTACCTCTTCCTTCACCGCCGGACGCACATCGAATGCCTCGACAATTGCACCCAAACGCCGCGCGGTCGCAATCGCCTGAAGACCGGCGACACCAGCGCCAATTACCAACACTTTCGAGGGCGCAACCGTACCGGCCGCCGTCATCATCATCGGGAAGAATTTCGCTGAAGTATTCGCCGCAATCAGCACCGCTTTGTAACCGGCAACACATGCCATCGACGAGAGAATATCCATGTTCTGCGCGCGGGAAATGCGTGGGATGAGCTCAAGAGCAAAGGTTTTAATTCCTCTGGAATTAAGGAGTTCCACTTCTTTGGTGTTTTTCCAACCATTGATAGGTGCAATTACAATCGCGCCCGACTTCATCGCAGCAATCTGCTGTTCGTCAGGACAATTCACTTTCACGATTATATCGGCTTCGGCGAGTACATTTGGGGAGATGGTAGCGCCCGCGTCGATGTAGGATTGGTCTGAACATCCTGCTCGATTACCGGCATTTGTTTCGACGACACATTCAATTCCAAGAGCGCAAATTTGTTTGATTACATCAGGTACGAGCGCAACGCGGGGCTCGTTTTCAGCGGTTTCACAGAGAATTCCAAGCTTCATATTTTTAGGAGATAATGGAAGAAATACTATAGCGAGCGGCAAATTATGAAAAACTTTTGCACAAGCGAAGAAAAAAGTTGGAGGAAAGGGAAAGCAATACTATTTTGCGTTAAAGAGTTGTTTTGATTTCTCCAATTTCCTTTCAATACTTCATGGAACATTTTATACTCGATATATGTTATCTCATCGCATCGGTTCTTTTTGTCATCGGTCTGAAAATGCTCAGTCACCCTGATTCTGCCCGAAAAGGTAATCTATTAGCTGGTTTTGGAATGGCTGCTGGGATACTTGCGACGATCTTTTTCATAAAAATGACGCCGGCGAACCAATAGGAAATCTCGGGTGGATTATTGGCGCAATTATCATCGGTGCCGTCATCGGTACACTCTCAGCCAAAAAAGTAAAAATGACAGCGATGCCCCAAATGGTATCGCTTTTTAATGGAATGGGAGGCGCGTGTGCAGCTCTTATTTCCCTTGAAGAATTCAGCGATTATTCCGCATCACTTGACCATCCCATCGGCACAGGACTCAGCATCATGGCGGGACTGATTATCGGCAGCGTATCCTTCTCCGGCAATATGATTGCCTTCGCAAAGTTGCAAGGGATTATGGAAAAATCACCACGCCTTCCTATGGGTAATATCTTGAATTTACTAGTAATTATTGCTACTCTCGCGGGCGGTGTGTATCTCACACTTTCGCCCGAACTCGCTCCCTCATGGATGCTCTACGGACTCTTCGCTGTGTCGCTTTTATATGGTGTGATGTTCGTCGTGCCCATCGGCGGCGCAGACATGCCGGTTGTGATTTCACTTCTCAACTCCTTTACCGGTATGGCTGCAGCCTTCGGTGGATTCCTGTATCATAATCAAGCCATGTTGACGGGTGGCATTTTGGTCGGCGCGGCGGGAACGCTGCTCACGATAATGATGTGCCGTTCGATGAATCGTTCACTGACAAGCGTCCTTTTCAGCGCGTTCACCGTCACAGGAGGTGGTGGAAGTACATCAAATGTAACGGGTTCTGTTAAGGAAATGAGTGTACAGGATGCGGCAGTGCTCATGAGTTATTCCCAAAGTTTGGTGATTGTTCCAGGCTATGGTCTCGCCGTCGCCCAAGCGCAACACGCCATCCACAAAATGGCAAGCATGCTCGAAGAAAAAGGCGTGAAAGTGACCTACGCCGTGCATCCGGTGGCAGGTCGCATGCCCGGTCACATGAATGCTCCTCGCTGAGGCGAATGTGCCATACGAACAACTCAAAGACATGGAAGAAATTAACCCCGATTTTCCCTCCACTGATGTCGTTCTCGTCGTCGGCGCTAATGATGTTGTCAATCCCGCCGCTCGCCACGACCAGTCCAGCCCGATCTACGGCATGCCGATCCTCGACGCCGACAAAGCAAAGACGGTAATCGTCATGAAGCGCGGTATGAACCCCGGCTACGCAGGCATCGAAAACGAACTCTTCTTCTACCCAAACAATTACATGCTCTTCGGCCATGCCAAAAAATCCATCGAAAAGCTCACCGAAGCAATAGGACCACTCTAAATTTTGGGTTGCCCGCGGGGAAAAACGGAAACAACGCCCCGTTGGCTCTATTCAGACGTCGCCTGCGGTCACCCTATGGCCGTCAGGCGATATGGGGGAAAATGTTAGTGAAGCAAACAAAATAACGTAACCCCTTCGTCATGCTAAGCTTGTCGAAGCATCAAGCCTAATGCCAAATGCTCCGTAGCTCTTTTGGACAAAAGTAATAATTGCTTGGACTTACTATACTATTAATCCAAAAGCACTGAATTCCCAACGGCTATTTCGATAAGATGGTTGCATTAATTTAACATATAAAATTATTGAGTGTATTTATTATAAACTTAGAATCAACATGAAGATCTTTCTATTTTTATATTCAGTGCTTTTCATGTCAGGATGTGCATTTTTGGTAAAACTCACTCCCATTCCATCTATTAAAAGTGTCATAGAAAGTAGTACAGATAAATATGTTGAGCTAACCGCAAACTTGGATGAAGTAATTTATAAGTACAATAAAACCCAAACTAAAATCATTTCTTCTTATAATAATTCCCAACCCATACTATTCCCAACTCCTTATGAAAATACTTGGTTAGGATTCAGTTTTGACAAAGATACAATTACGAGTATTGCAATTGATTCCTGAGAACGTTCAGACGACTTTCTATATCAGAAAAAGACAAAGATGAAACGTGGATATATTATAGAACGTTAATGGATTTTCCTAACACACAAGTTCAACCTGCTTGCTATTTTGTAGTTAAGAATAGTGAACTAGTGCGAATTAGCTATAATTTCGTGGGAGCCGGATCCGCAGAATATGATTTTACCCCTCATATTCCTGTCAGTTCAACGATTGATACAATCAAGGGCAAGGATATTTTACGGTATGAATTGCTTTATTCGGGCATTCAAGATAATAGTATCTCTATTACTTATAAAGAGCTTGCCAAAGATAAGGCAAGTAGTGATTCTTCGGCGATATTGCAGTACAAGCTTTCAGATATAGCGGATAATGTTATCCGATTTAACAATATCAAGATTAAAATATTTGATTACAATAACCAGTTTATCAAGTATGATAATTGATTAGTATTCTATAAAAAACCACGTGATATCTTCCTTGGGGCATATAATACTCATTGAAATAAAAGCTAGTTACCTCCCCACAATCACAGCGTTATTGAATATTTATAGCAAAGCGCACGATGCAAACCCAAAAACCCATCCTCGACCCCAATCGGGGTCGTATGTTCTCAATGGCGCATAATTCTACAAACGTTGCATCCCTCTGGGATGCATAGACTTGGAAACAGTACTTCTCCCCCCAATCACAGCGTGATTGAACGTCTGTAGCAAAGCTACAAATCAAGAACGATTCGTAGCGCTTCTTTTATCTCGTTGAACGTAGCGCTATCTATGGTGCCGAGTTTTTTGATGATGCGTAATTCGGAGAGAGAACGGATTTGAAAACAATCGGCAGCCGAAGTTTTAGAAAGTCCGTTTGTAGAATCGGGTATAATCTTTACCATCCAAGGGGCTATAGGTAGGTGTCTTTCCAGTCGGTGAGCGGTACAATTATTCTTAGTGGTAGCCTACCCAAACTATCATCATTCACAATCAGAGCAGGTCTGATTTTATGTATTTCAGCACCTTTGGTAGGGTTGAGATCAATTAACCAAATTTCACTTTGCTTCATAAAATTGCTCAAGATCCAATGAAGTGAATGCGACTAATTCATCGTTATTGAGATACTCATCGCGGAGTTGATGAGCGGCTGCATCCATGTGGCGGTGGAGTTCTTCTTTTTTAATGGACTTGATGGTCTCTTCCACCACAAAGAAACGCTCGGTAAGAGGTAAATGCTGTATTTCAGAGATGAGTGTGCTGACTTCCATATTGCGAGCAGTATTACTAGAACATAAAGTACAGCCACGGATCATATTTGCGGCTGAATCACTGCAAATTTATTGAAAAGAAAGTACAACGAGTAAACTATTTTCAAATTCCATTAGAATGGTTGTTCTATCCAATTGAACCAAAAATTACTTCTTCATCCAATCACAGAGTGATTGAATGTTTATAGCAAAGCGCAAGAGCCACCAACCCTCTTCGACCCCTATCGGGGTCGTACATTCAAAGGAGAATCACAATTCTACAAACATTGCATCCCACTGAGATGCATAGACTTGAAAATATTACTTCTCCCCCACAATCACAGCGTGATTGAACGTTAATAGCACAACGTACACAAGCCACCAACCCTCTTCGACCCCTATCGGGGTCGTACATTCAAGGGAGATACACAATTCTACAAACTTTGCATCCCTCTGGGATGTATAGACATGGAACTAATTTTACTTCTTCCCCAATCACAGAGTGATTGAACGTTTATAGCACCATTCGCAAGCCACCAACCCATCCTCGACCCCAATCGGGGTCGTATGTTCTCAATGGCGCACAATTCTACAAACATTACATCCCTCTGGGATGTATAGACTTGAAAACGATAGCTTCATCACCCAATCACAGCGTGATTGAACGTCTGGAGCAAGCTGCAAGAAACAACTCTAAGAATTAAAGTGTGGAAATTCATAGTATGAAGTAGTGAGGTAGGAAGTAGTTAGGAAGTCGTCAAGTATGACTTTGCTTGACATATTGCCAATAATATTGATTTCAAGAACACTGAATAAAATAGGATTAAAACAACTGTACTTCACGATAAATTCGTATTTTTGCCTGTCAACCGCAACGAATGACAAAAAATAGGACCGGGGTGTCCCCGATCGGTACAAAGCTCAACATACGTTGGGCTTTTTGCTTTATGGAAAGATTTTCAGTCCGTAACGCTTGTCATTCTTAGAGAATATTTTTTCTCTGAATAAATCAAATGCAGGATTCGCCCTCAGTGGATCAATCACATACCTCGCTGTGGGATATGCAATTAAATCTGCTAGTTGCAAGCCATTTATATTCTCATGTTTACCTCTAAATGAAATCGATACCTTGTAATTTTTAAGTCTTTCCGGTTCTACATATCCAGTACCACGGGAATGTATTCGTTGAAAATGTTCTTCCAATTGTTTGTCTTCTTTTTTTCCTCTTTTTTCAATGATAATTTCAAGTTAAATGGTATTGTGTTGGATTTCATCCAAACAGAAAATTGACTGTTCTATAATAAATGATAATGCCAGTTCATACACATCGTTTGATAATCGCCCAAATTTTTTGATGAATTCATCCTTACGAATCGCTGAAGCAATCACAGTATAATTATGATGTAGCACAGCTTTGTTTATGTTGTCATAAAACCATTTTTTCTTGTCCATATCAAATAGGACAACAAATTCTTTTTCACATTTTCTTATATCCCGACTGTGAAAGATGACATCCCTATTGTTCCAAAGAGCATGCTTGATTTGATTAAATGATGCTCTTAGCTTTTCGTATTCGTCTGAAACAATCAATACGCCACAAAGTAAAAATACAGGGAAGTCAGGGTTGGGAGTTGTCAAGCCGTGGTCGCCACTTTCGTCTATATAAAGGTGGTACTTCATTGTGAGTATATTGGTAAGTGAAAATATGTATAATTGCCTTAAAAATAAAACAATATAATGCTAAGCAGGTCTTTTTGTATCACTTCTTTCTTTTGGCATCAGATATCCAATCTATCTTGAACATACGATTTCATCCCCCCAATCACAGAGTGATTGAACATTTATAGCACGCCGCCGCCAAGCCCACAGCACATCTTCGACCCCAGCGGGGTCGTATGTTCATGATGGTGTACAATTCTACAAACGTTGAATCCCTCTGGGAATTTTAGACTTGGAACGTGGTAATTATCTGTATTGAAATGGTTACGTCGTTTCATCAGCTTTCTCGCATAATCCGCTCTCCATTGCTTTATCGCCTGCTTAATTTGCTTGCTACTCATGTTTTCCTTGAGTGCTCGCTCGGCTAAGGCAACGAATTCTTCATCACTTGCAAAACGCAGCGCGATGATCTGGGGTATGGTGATGTTTGGGTCGAGGAGCTTTCCTGTGAGTAAATACATGCGAAAGTTTTCTTCGGAACGTATCAGGCGATCTTGTACTGAGAGGGGGAACATGCGCATAAACACAAAACTGAAATTTAGGGCAGTTGCTATTAAAAACAAAAGGATAGAGAGGGAAGTGATGCCATCGAAAAGGTTGATGACTGACATGATGAATGTAGTGACGCATATCGCAAACAAACCAAAGTGAAAAAGTGGTACGAACCGGGCATGACTCTGTGCGTTTTGAATTTTCATAGAATAATTTAGAAAGTGTAGAAATTGATTAATTATAGTAAATATTGATAGTTAACTTCAAAGAAATTTTATGAGATATACTAAAAAAACAATGCAAGTACCTCTTGATTCATCTCGAGCCGGCATCGTTGTAAATCCACATAAATGAATAGACGAAAAGGACTGCACCACAGCCAAGTATGAGTAAGCCCGAAAGCCCAAAATACAAGATGCGCTTGTCGTTTTGGAACCCTGCAAATGGTCTAGCTCTAAAGACATGCCGTACCAATCGCATAAATCCTCCATCTCGTAGTACATCGTCGGCAGTGAGGACTCTGCCTGATATAGCGCTCGATCGGAGGATGAAAACTATCCCGGTAACCATAAGAATTAGCGCTGTAATAATCATAAAAATACTTGATGTTATAGATGATTAACTATTCAAAGCAGTCGCAATTGTACCTAAGAGTTTATCAAGAGTATATGGCTTTTGCAAAAAAGATACGTTTTCATTTTGCGCAACATCTCCATGCTGTTTTAGCCCACTGACACTTATTATCATGATACTTGGCTTTATCGTTTGTAATTTTTTAATGAGAATTTGCCCATTCATAATGGGCATCGACATATCGGTAATTACTAGCGAAATTTCTTCCTGATGTTTCATAAATACTGCGAGAGCTTCGTGTCCATTACCGGCTGAAAGTACGGTAAATCCATGTTCTATAAGTGAACTCACCGTGATATCAAGGATTGCAGATTCATCTTCAACGACAAGGATTAGCTGACCTTTATTCATTTCGGAGCTATGATATTCCCCATATTCAATCTGGTCTTCAATTACATTTGCCGGCAGATAAATACTAAATCTTGTCCCTACGCCGAGTTCGCTCTTGACCGTGATAAACCCGTTATGATTTTTGATAATTGCAAACACAGTCGATAGTCCGAGACCGGTACCTTTTCCTACTTCTTTGGTTGTGAAAAAAGGTTCGAATATCCTGTCAAGTACTTCAGGCGCTATTCCGACACCTTCGTCTTGTACATGAATTACCACATAATTGCCTGCTTTAGCATGGAGATGCTTGCGTGCAAATTCTTCGTCAAGGAGGAGAGCCTCTGCGGTAATTTCAATCAAACCTCCACTTGGCATAGCATCACGAGCATTGACACAGAGATTGAGCAATACTTGGTAGAATTGTGTCGGATCGGCTGATACTGTCGGCAAATCTTTTTCGACGGTAATGCGGATTTCAATTGATTTTAAGAATGTCTCGTGGATGATTTTTTGAATTTCACTGAGGATATGCTCAACATGAATCGTCGTGAGCACTCCATCTGCTCCACACGCAAATGTCAATACTTGCTTGACAATAGACGCTCCACGCTTAGCCGAACCATCGAGCATCTCGAGCATACGTTTACTGCGTTCGTCCGTACTTGTCCGGCGAAGGAGATCAATCGAGAGGAGAATTGGAGTGAGTATATTATTCAAATCATGGGCAATTCCACTGGCGAGAGTGCCGATGCTTTCCATTCGTTGTGAACGCAAAAGTTGGTGTTCTATCTGTTTTTTCTCCGTCACATCTCGTGTCACCACAATGATTTGATGAATATTTCCGGCAGCATCTTTGATAGCACTACCCGATGATTCGACATAACGAATAGAACCATCCCATTTCAACAAACGGAAATCCATTTGTTGATTCTCACCGGAGCTTGCAATCTTTTGAAAAATTCGTTTTGCGTGTGCTCTATCATCAGGATAAATATTAGCAAATGCATCTTCTGTTTTAAGATATTCTTTAGGTCCGAGAATAGTTTTATACGCAGGACTGGTATAGATAAGTGATCCGGTCGTATCATGAATAGTAATCAAATCTGGTGTGTTTTCGGCTATTAATCTGAAATGCTCTTCACTTCTTCTGAGAGCTTCCTCGGCAAGTTTGCGTTCGGTAACATCGCGAAAGCTCCACACTCTTCCAATTACCAACTCACCCAAGCGTTGTGGAATTGAATATCTCTCAAATATGCGGCCATCAATACATTCTATTTCATCATAAGAGGTAGCTTCCTCAGAGTGATAAAGATCATTTACTTTAGCAATAAAAGTCACCGGATCTTTGATTTGCTTCGTTGCAATGTCCAAAAGCGTTCGGTCATCACTATGCTTGGCTATGCTCTCCGGGATATTCCACAATGTGAGAAATTTAGAATTATAGCTCGTTACATTGCCGTCGAGACCTACGACCAAAATACCATCAGCGGTGGACTCAAGTGTAGCTGTGATAAGAGAGTACGAACGTTTCAGATCATTTTCCACTTGCTTGCGTTTCGTGATATCAATGACATTATTGAGTACGTACTGTTCAGACTGCATTTCGATGATTTCAGCGAAGTATATACCATATCCGGTGTTGCCTGTCGCTGTGCGGAACTCAAATTCAACATCTCGTACTTTGCCATTCTGTATCAATGTATTGAGCGCGATTTGGCGTTCCTGAGTGTTCACCCAAAGATCTAACGTACTGATAATTTTACCTATTACATCTTCACGCTTATATCCGAATACATCTTCAAATGCAGAATTCATGTCCACAATTCTCCGTTCCGGCAGCTTAGTGAGGATCGATGCTTCTGGATTGGCGTGGAACGTTTTTTTGAAAAGTTCGTGCATGTTTGCAAGATTTTCTTCAGCGTGTTTACGTTCGGTAATATCCGTTATAATTCCAATCGATCCAATTATGACACCATTATGATCATGTCGTGGTGCTCCGCTAATTTCAACCCACAGCATTTCTCCTGATTTTTTGCGGATTTGAATTTGATACTTATCTGATACATTATGCCGGCGGAGTTTATTTTTAGCATCAATGATTTGCTGATCTTTATCACTAAAGAATAGTTCCTTGCCAATTTTCCCAACTAATTCATCATAGTCATATTCCAGCATTTCCGCCAATCGATGATTGACAAATTGTATCACATCATCATTATTGACATGCATCACACCTTCGTTCATACTCTGGATCAGGGTACGGAATTTTTCTTCGCTATCCTGCAGTGTGACCACATAATTCTGTCTCCGCTTTCCTATAATTACAATCAGTGTCAGTATTCCGGCAAAGAGAATGCCTATGGGCAAAAAGAAATAAGGATTACGATAGAGAGGATAGGGGATTTCAAATGAAATGCTATTGCCTGTTTCATTCATCGGACGAAGAATTTCTTTGACTTGTACGTGGAGTGTATGCGTACCCGATGATAGATTCGAGGCAATGTATTGGTGATTCGTACTCCATTCGGAAAAATTACCATTGTCAATTCTGTAGCGGGTTTCGAGGTTCTTGCTATTGACAGCAGCGAAGTAACTGTATGGTTTCCAATGCAGTACGGCTGAGTTTTGTTCTACAGCCGGTATCTCAAATACGACTATCGGCGGGTGAACTTTGCCTGTTTCTTTATTAATAATTATCAGCCCTCCTCCCGAGGAACCTATATAAATCTTGTCTTTCGTGGGTGTCACCGGCCACAAGCGCGAATTACTTAATCCAGTCGCAGCGTCAAACGTTTCCCACCAGCCGTTATAATAGCTGCTTAGTCCACCGTTGGATGATATCCATAGTTTGTTGTGTGAATCGACTTCTAGGTCTTGCACAGCATCACTGACGAGTCCGTCCACAGTGGTAAGGTAATGAATTGTATCATTTTTCACATAACCGAGACCATTAAGTTGGTCGCTGAACCATACTCTATTCTGACTGTCTATTGCGATTGTATAGAGCCGAGGTACCCGTAGCCCATTCGACACATTCCAATGCTTCCACGTGCCATTTTTCCATCTGCTCAGTCCTGAGTATGTGCCGAACCAATATGCATTATCTTTACTTTCGGCAAATGAATAGACCCGTCCACTTTGCAGGTCATCGCTGTGCTCCCATCGCTTAAATGTACCATCTTCATACGTATATACACCTGGACCAATCACGGGGTCATATTGGGTAGTGTCATAGACATCGAGACCAAGAAACCAGAGCCGACCTTTGCGGTCCGGTACTATTTTGTGGATAGTTCGTGCATACAATCCTTGAGTTTTCCCGAAATGTTCCCAAAGGGTCCCGTTAAATCGATATACTCCATCCATTCCAACGCCGCTGCCTATCCAAATATTCCCGGCTTTATCTTCGGCCAATGCCGTGACACTTCCTATTGTAGTCCCGTTAACATGTTCGATGGATTGTATGCTCCCATTTTTTCTATGAATCTCCACGCCAAGTCCTCGTGCTGTCCAAATTGAACTGTCTTTCGTCAACAATATCTCATTAATAGAGTTACGGTCATCAGTTTTGCCGTTTGACCAAGATTCCCATCGGTTGGACGATGACTGATATAAGTACAATCCACTTTCTGTACCCACCCAAACATCTCCATTTTTTCGATACCTCATGAAGAGCAAATCTTGCATTTGTCTCGGTGGATTTTCCTGAGTTTCCCATACGCCTGTCCGCCGTAAATAGATGCTTCCTGCTGCATTGAGGACAAGCATATCGCCATTGGGAGCCGAACAAAGACTTTGTGGAAATTTCCAATTCTTTTCATTATGAAACACAGGCGCAAGATTTGATCGGAATTCCCATACTCCACGTAATTCATTGGGAATAAGAACAGATACAATCCATCCTCCGGTCTCGTTGCTTGCTATATAGTCAATATTGAGTGGTGCCTTTGGTGAGGATAATGCCAGTGTGAAGCCATGTTTATCAAGGCGATATAAGCCATAATGTGAATTGAGCCATATTATGCCATCATCAGTTTGTTGAATGTGTTTGAAGTCTAAATGGGCATACTTCTTCGGAATCTTATAGGGAGATACTGTAGTGCCCTCTAATAAAAACAGCTTGGAATGTGAAAGTATGAGGTGTTGGCTTTTCGTCGGTAATACAGCGATCCCATGAGCAGAAAAAGGTCGTCCGTTATAAACAAGATGAAGCTTTGAAAATTGGAGAATATCACCTAAATAAAGAGAGCTGTCTATCAATACAACTATATTATTATGATTAGCTTTTGTTAATTGGATTATCCTTGCTTCGGGTAATCCTTGATGCTGTTTAATTGGTGTCCAATAATAACCGTTGAACCAAGCAATTCCGCGCTGAGTAGATGCCCAAATTGTTCCATTATTCGTTTCTATAACATCAAAAACTCGATGCGACTGTAGCCCTTCATCTGTCGTAAAGAGTTTCCATCTCCAATTCTCATTAAATGCTTGTCGTTGTGCAAGAAGAGTGGTTGGAATGAGCAGAGATAATACTAATAAAAGAAGGAAGTGTAAGCAGAGCGGAAAAATTTGTAATGGAAAAGTCTGAAAAAATGAAAGAGGGTGAAATAATGAAAACTTGTGAATAATTTTACTAATGAATAAGTAATGTAAGTAGCTACTATTTTTTTGAGTTAGATGGATTTTCATGTTCAAAGATTTCTCAGATCAAAAAGCTAAACACAGTAAAGAAATTCAGCACCTACGACTACTAAAGCAGCGGAAAGTAATACGAATTTCAGTATCATTCATTTACAATAAAGGTTCATTACAAACATACTTAAATAACACTATAATAGAGAGCGCTTTTTTGGAACGCAAGCAAAATCAACGAAGTACTTTTTGGAAGTCAGGATTGGAATTTGTTGATCTTTGTCTAAGACAAGGCTTCTGCTACCAAGATCATTACCTATATACCAACTAATAACAAATCAATAGGGTTACTTTATGTATTTATGATGTTTTTTGATTTATGTGACATTTTTATTCTTTCCATTCCTTCCACGTATGGAAGCATTGAAGACAATGGTATTTCTCTTGTGGAAAGAATAGAGGGAATCCAACTACAAGCCAAGATAAAAATGAAGAACGTTTATCTTCTATAAATTCTATGCGGTTACTTCCACATTCAGGGCACGATCCCCACTCATCTCCCGTTGGGTCGAGTTCGAATTCTTGTGCTCTCACGAGCGCGATGATTTCTCTTGCTGCATGTTCATTATGCAATTCTACATCAATTCTGACTCCACCTAAAGCATTTGAATACAACCAATTCATGCTGATGAGATTTTTATTGGCAATAAAGGCGCGGATTCCTTCTCCTTCAAGACGAGCTCGGAGGAGATCCGCTTCAAAGACCGTACTGACAGATGCGACTGTAATGAGCTTAGAATTCATTGAGATAGATATTGAATTGTTTTTAAAAATAGATAAGATATCTCCACTCAATACAGAATTGAAATTAAAAATTCTACATCATTACAGACACTTACTTTTTCATTTCCAATAATTTGGCTCAAAAATAGATATTTTCATTTGAAAGGAAACAAATTAATCATAGCTAAAGTCTAATGGCAGCCACGACGAATTATTCTATATCACTCACAATGAAGAAAATGAACTACATCTGCGCAATCATTCTGACGTTTGTCGTGCGAGCATTTGTAGCGTCTGCGCAAGATGTGCCAGCTGTAAGTAATTATTCCGTAACGCTTTCTGCTATAGTATCTGAAAATTCATCCGCACGTATTACGCTCCAATGGCTATCTGATACAGCAGCGTATCAATTCACAATCAGCCGAAAATTACCGACTCAAAACTATTGGATTGATCAAATAACTCTCTCCAATCTTGTGACCTCCTATACTGATTCTACTATTCAAACCGATGTGGAATATGAGTATCAAATCACCAAAGAATCTATAATTAACGGGAAAAATATTACCGGCTATGGTTATATAGCATCCGGTATCAACATACAGAGGTCTGACTATCACGGTAAAATGCTACTGATCATCGATTCTGTGACAAATCAATCACTTCCATCATTGCTCGCACGCTACGAGCAAGCACTTGCCGGCGATGGCTGGACAGTAATACGCAAAGTGGTACCCCGCGCCGAAACATTCTCTCGAGAAAAAGTACGACAAGTAAAGTCAATTATTCAAAAGGAATACGATGCCGATAAGTCACTTTCGACTGTATTTTTATTTGGGCGCGTAGCAGTACCGTATTCCGGTAATTTTGCGCCGGACAATCATTCTAATCATCATGGTGCGTGGGCGGCGGATTGTTATTATGGTGATGTATTTCCATCTTCTATCGATGCTCGGTGGTCTGACTTGTATGTCGTCGATACAATGGGCGAGCGCTCGCAGAATTGGAATAAACGTCTCGACGGAAAATTCGACCAATCGTCAATTATCAGCGATATTGATCTTGCGATAGGTCGAGTCGATTTTTATGATATGCCTGCCGCCAATGATTCAGAACTGCAATTACTTACTAATTATCTTGAGCGTAATATCCGCTATCGTACCAAAGAGTTCGCAACGGAGTCGAAAGCGATCATTGACGATAACTTCGGGGTGTATGGAAGTGAAGCATTTGCGCAAGCAGGGTGGAGTAATTTTGATGGACTTGTCGGGAAAGACAATGTGTTTAATGGAAAA
Source organism: Ignavibacteria bacterium (assembly GCA_016720145.1). Taxonomy (GTDB): domain Bacteria; phylum Bacteroidota; class Ignavibacteria; order Kapaibacteriales; family UBA961; genus JADJXV01. Next base: position 241,316 of record JADJXV010000004.1, read on the forward strand.
TTACTTAATATAAACAGTACAAAACCCATTCAATGGGCGTATGGATGTGGATCCGGTGTTTATACAAGTATAGGCGGAGTAGGGAGTTCGGAAGACTTTCTCAAAACTCCCGTTCAAGCTGTATTCATGATGCTATTTGGTAGCTATTTAGGAGACTGGGACTCTCAGAATAACGTTCTCAGAGCAGCACTTGCCTCCAAGCCGGCGGCTCTTGCAACTATGTGGAGCGGACGTCCAATCTGGCGGGTGCATCCTCTCGGTATGGGAGCTACACTCGGCGAATGTACGAAACTCACTCAAAATAATGAGGGCTTAGTGTATGCGGGAAATACCTACGCACGCGGTACTCATATCGCACTCCTCGGTGACCCGACACTTACCATGAATATCATCGCACCACCTAAAAATCTCAAACTGACTCAGTTCAATGGAAGCAAGTCAAGGCTCGATTGGATGCAGTCAACAGACAGTGTACAAGAGTATTATATATACAGGAAAGTACCGTTGGGAGGATTCGAAAGAATAGCGGTAATCGATTCCCCACTAACACATTGGACAGATTCGCTTGTGCCTTTTGGGGCTGAGTATATGGTACGAGCTCGCGCTCTCATCCTCTCACCGAGCGGCTCCTATTTTGCTTTTAGTCAAGGAGTAATTTCAAGAGATCCGCTGAGTGTGAATCTACAGGATGAGCAAGAAGAAACAATCGAACTCTCACCGAATCCTACAGATAATACAGTGAAAATACATGTATCGATGCCCGCGACAATTGAAGTGTATTCCGCATTTGGTCAGCGGATTGTGCTGCTTGGTGAGGGTATAAGTAATTGCGAGTGGAACTGTAAGGATAGCAATGACTTGCCAGTGTCTTCAGGTGTGTATTTTCTTAGAATTAGTACTTCGAAATCCATATTCACGCGTCAGCTTGTGGTAATGTGATAAGCGATTCAAACAACCATTATGAACTTTTAACAGAATCTTTACCTTTATTCTTATCAGCTAAAAGCTGACGCGCTGAAATTGAACTGACTACTTTTTTGCCTGTTTTAGCTTCAATCGCTTTACGTGTATTACCTGCAATCGTACCACCTTGGTCGGCTATGATTGTATTTTCTTTGAATGTCTGAGGTTTCTTCTCCTTGCTGATTTCTGTCGTTGTCGCTTCTGCAAGCATAGTAAGTACGAGTTCAAGATTGGTCATGTTGTCTCGTAAACTTTCTTGCTTGAGATTTTTATGCTGCTTGTATTGCCGAACATTAAATCCGCTCCAAGCTTTGGTGATTTCGTCGGTAAGTAGAGCATATTCCTGCCCTTTTTGGACGCTTCGTTGCTCCCATTCATCAGTTAGTTCTCTTCGAACTTCGATACTCTTGAGGCGTTGGTTTATCCATTCTTTGCTGTACCCTTTTTTAAGATATGTTTCCATGAGACGGTCAAATCCGATTTCAGGATTTTCAATCTCATCAATTCTGTCGCTCGCAATTGAGGCTAGCCAGACTTTAAACGGTTCAGCATTGGGCGATGGAATCGATTGAATTAACCTGAAAAGCTGTTCGGTATCGGCAACATCTGTCAGACGCATTTTTCCGTCTGCAGCTACCATTTTCAAGCCGTGACAGTTTGTCACGGTTTGGTTGCCTTCTAATTTGAGTCTTTGTTTTAATTTACGCCAATATGCTTGTGGGTCAATACTTTCCGAAAGTACTCCCACGATATCGACTATTGAAAAATACCATTTTTCTTCTTGTTCGCTCCACAGTGAGCGTACTTGCTTTTGCTCAAAGAGCTTGATACTGGTTTGTTGTGGCATGGCTATATAGCTATTAGTATGAAAATAAGTGAAGTATAGAGAGATGCGAATAAAGGATAAACTACCTTTTAAAGAACGAAACTACGAAAAATTGCAACCGAAGCAATACGTATTTTTACAGTCGATCTGCAAAGGGAGCAATTCTTAGCGTCAGAGTTTTCAGCAATGACTATGTCACATGCGTTTGAAGGATATCGCCCTCTCAGCCGCAAAATTCTCCACCTAACCCGCCTATTCACTCAAAAAACGTATTTTCGCGGTCGAAATACTATCGTTTTACGCGTTATTTTTACGAATTTATAAACAATGGAAGAACAGAAAAAACCCGTTATCTTAAGTGGAATCACGCCTTCCGGTGTGCTCATGATTGGTCATTATATGGGTGCTATTCGTAATTGGGTGGCGTTGCAGCACGAGTACGAATGTTTCTTTATGGTTGCAGACTTACATGCTATTACCGTTCGACAGACTCCCGCTGACCTGCGTCGGCGTACCCTCGATATTGCGGCAGGATATATTGCCTGTGGTATCGACCCCGATTTGTGTACTCTTTTCGTGCAATCGCATGTGCCTGAGCATACACAGCTTACGTGGGTGCTGAACTGTCTGACAAGTATGGGTGAGGCGAGCCGGATGACACAATTCAAAGATAAATCTGGTGAAAATGCCGAGAATAATAATGTTGGTTTGTTTACCTATCCTGTTCTTATGGCAGCCGATATCCTCCTTTATCAGGCAGATTTAGTACCCGTTGGCGATGACCAAAAGCAGCATCTTGAGCTCACGCGGAATCTGGCTGAACGCTTTAATTTCCGGTATTCGCCGACGTTCACCGTGCCCGAACCCTTCATCCCTCCGGTAGGAGCGCGCGTGATGAGCTTGCAGGAACCAACCAAGAAAATGTCCAAGTCCGATAAAAATGAGAAAGCGACTCTCTTTATCTCCGACACAGATGATGCAATCCGCATGAAAATCAAACGCGCCGTCACCGACTCGGGCACCGATATCCGCTTTGATGAGAAAAATCGTCCTGGTGTGGCGAATCTGATGACGCTTTATTCGACCGCCACCGGCAAGTCGAATGCTGAAATTGAACGTGAATTCGAAGGTCTCGGCTATGCAGAATTCAAAGAAGCAGCGGCAGAAGCGATGGTAGGATTCATGCGTCCGATGCGCGAACGTTTTCTCGAGCTCCGAAGCGATACCACGATGCTCAACGCCCTGCTCGCCAAAGGAGCAGAGACCGCACGCAACCGCGCACGACGCACGCTGAGAAAAGTGTATAAGAAGGTAGGTTTTGCGGAATTGGGGTGATTTAACCGCAAAGTACGCAAAGGTTTACGCAAAGAGTGCTGAGAATATCCTTTGCGTCCTCTGCGCCTTTGCGTTGAAATATGTAATAAGAGGATGAGTTAAGTAGAGAATCTAACAAAAAAACGAAAATGAAAAATAAGAAAGAATATGTGGATATCGAAGATATAGGTCCGTCAGAACCTCTTACTCCAATAGAAAAACAAGCTATAAGCGACTTTATTAAACAACGAAAACTAGAAATCTCAAGACCAGATGATTTGCCTGAGAAAAATAGAGAAAAGCGGCAAAAAGTACCGGCATAGATTGGTGTAATGGGTCTATCCTGTGCCGCGTGTTTTTAACACTTAAAAATAAAGGGTTACGCAAAGTACGCAGAGAATATCCTCTGCGCCTCCTTAGCGTTAAAATTTTCTCTAAGAAAACTAGAGCAGAGAGTGGAATTCAGCTTACAATCAAAGTGAAAATTATAAGAATTATACCAATAAAAATATGATCGATCCCCTACAAACTCTGATGGTCATTGAAGCTTTAGAGAATTTTCTAGAGAGAAAACGACCACCCGTCCATATCAGAGATCAGGTGGACATTGGGTATAGAATAGACAACCAAAGCATTGTTATTTATGAAGTTAGACCGAAATGGAGTAATCCTTCCGAAATACATGAATCTCCATTTGCGAAAGCAACGTATGTGAAAGCAAAGGACTTGTGGAAGATATTTTGGATGAGAGCAGATTTGAAATGGCATTCTTACCAACCTGTGCCTGCGGTAAAATCTATTCGGGACTTCCTTACAGTGGTTGAAGAAGATCCACAAGGCTGTTTCTGGGGGTAATGGTATGAATTGTTGGATGTGTTAACGGCGGTATTGACTTGTAAATCAAGAGAAGTACCAAAGGTTATTACTGATACATATCTTTGCGGTGACCGAGGGTAATTACTTCTATGACAAGTATAGTATCGAAAATATCGTAGATGATGCGGTAGTCGCCGACCCGTATTCTATAACTTGTACTACCTTTTAGCTTTTTCATCCATGCGGACGAGGCGTCTCGGCAAGACTGTATGCGGCTTTTTTAATAGCAGAGAAATAAGGTTCCTGAATTTTCTCAAGCTCTTTAAATGCAGTCTTGGTGAAATTAACGTGATATGCCATTTTTTTTTGTTTCGTTTATTTTCAATCATCTTAAATGCTTCTTCTAGAGGAATACGTTCACCCGTATCATCTTTCTTTGCTTCATTATACAGGCGCACATCTTCTACATCTTCGAGTTCTTCAATAATTGCATCAAATTCTTTTGCCGTCAGAATAACGAATGAACGTTTGCCCTTTGCATCATTGATGAATTGGGGTTTCAGAGGAGTAGTCATACGATTGAATAAAAAGTGGCTAAAATTCATAGCAAAAATATTGAAAAGGCAGAACATTCGGTCGATAAATTTCAGCAGAGTACAATCATCAGGATTGAATCCAAGGAGTTATGTAATTCTATCGAATTAACCATCTATCTTACGAACCTGAATAATTTCCCGCAAGTTCCAACACTCGCAAAATTTCAATCTTCACAACGATACATCCATCTGGAAAATGAACTTCTGTTCGGCATTCCCTTCGATCTCGCTTGTTCCACTTCCGAGAGACGTCACGCTGTTTTTGGCAGTGACAGTGTAATTTGCTCCAAGGGACAACTGCGGTATAGGCTTGTAATTCAAGAGGATAAATGACCTTGCGCCATTGCCGTAGAGAGCCGGATTACCAAGTACACCGGGCACGGATGGTTCGAATGTCCATCGCGCAGATGCATAGCTGTCCGTCGAAAAATATGCAATGCGCGCACCGATTTTCCAACGTTCGCTCCGCCACCAGATCTCACCAAAACCCACCACGCCAACTTCACGCGGTTGCATTTTCTCAAAGTCACAATACACTGCTTCCATGCGGAATCGAGTGCGGATTTCCGGCGTCGCCTCATGCTGCACTTCCGCCCGAAGAGAAGTGACAGTTCGCTGATAGACACCACGTAATCCATCCTCACTCGTGAATCCGTCTGTCTTATTTTCAGTATGGAAGCGAAATACTGCCATCGTAGGACGGGTGATTTTCCATCGGCATTCGGCTAAAATATCGGCTCCTCTGGTGGGTGAATACATACCAAAACGTGGTCTAATTGATTGATACAAATCAGCATACGCCATAAGTTCGAGTCCTGGCGCTCCTCGCCAGAAGAGTCCGGTATAGACTCCTGCTTCATTACTTGGAGAGGGGAATTCACCAAAATTATACCCAAAAGGTGAACGGAATTCCGGGGAAAAGTAGCGTATACCGAGTGCTGATTTTACATTTTTACCGGTGAATTCCATGCTGAATTTTAACCCATTATTCCCACCTGCATCACGGCTGAATTCGCCAAGGAGGAGAGAATTTGCAGATGAATAAGCGCTATAAAGTGATGTTAAGACACCTGACTGCCCGGAAAAAACGCTAGTAGAACTACTCACAATCGGCTTTTCATAGCGTAATGAAAGAGCAGATGCGCCGATCGTCCAAGCGCGGGAAATTGTCCATTCGGCAATTAATCCTATGGTTTTCTCGCCAAGTGCGTTACGCTTTGCAATCTCGGAAGACGTTCTGAATAAACCACTTATGTCGAGAGATGTTGCCACATTTTGCGCAGAATCAATCGAACCGGACCGGCGAATAGATGAATAAAACCCTATGATTTCTAAAGAAGAATTATCTGCAATAGGGATCGTAGCTTCCACAGCTGCACCGCGAAAGTATCGATATTCAATCGACGAACGATACGGACTAATTCCACTGCCTTGTTGGATCACAGGCGAAATGACCTCACTACCTTTTTTAGAGCCGAATCCCTGCCAAATGATGCTCCCAAGACCACTTTCAGCGGTGAAGTCGCCGAGAACTAATCGGAAGGAATTGTCCTTGTACTCAGCAAAGCCACTCATAAAATCGTTGATAGTACGTTCACCTGGAGCTTTGGAGGCGGTGACTCCTGCAGAGAAATTACCGACTCCACCGGTGATACGTTGATAGAGTGTGAGTGATGACCCAATAAAAGCGCTATCGAGGATACCTTTATTTTCTTGAACTCTATGTTGAGTCCGTGTGCGGTAACTGAGCCACGCGGGCTTTGTATCTTTTGGGTTTTCAAGGAGTACGCAGCGTTCGAGGAGAACGTATTGTGCTTCTGTAAGATGCACAGAGTCTGCTATTTCGGTCAAGGATAATTGCGGGTAATTCTTGGCAAGTCGTATTATTTTTTTGGCGTTTGCAAGGGATACTCCGGGTAGGAAGAGGAGAGTTCGAGGATTTGCAGATCTCAAGATAATTGGGTGATCGGCATAGTACTCGATAGTATTCAAAAGAGGAGCGTCATCACTATCTCTGCTAATTACTTCGAGAGCGGGTTCGAGTGGTGTCGATTTTTCTTGAGCAAGTATCGTCGAGACAGACAAGAAGAGTATAACTATTATTGTTTTCATTGGTGTATGAAAATATTGGTGGAAGTGAATACACAATATTCACTGAAAAGGTGAAACACTGAAAAAGTGAATCATGGAAAAGGTGATAGACTGAAAAGGTGATTCAAAGAAAAAGGTGAAATTTCTCACAAAAGAAATTTCACCCTTTAGTTTTCAAAGTACGTTTTTGAGGTGGTCGTTCAAAAACGATGAAGATGCAGTTATCTAACAGTCAATTATTTCGTAAATCCTTCTTGGAGCATGTCTTCAACTAATCTGCTACCTGCTTCGGTATCCGGCTGTGTAGGCAGATTTCCGTATAATTTTTCATTAAGTGATTGCATCACATAGACAGTCGATTCATTCTTTGTGACGAAGATACTTGGCAGGCCACGAAGGGAGAAGCGAGTCATGAGCGGGTGCTTAACTTGTGATGAACGCATTGAGTAGATGGTAATCATTGAATCAGGAACTCCTGCTGACTGGAGCACTTTAATCGCATGAGGGAAAGTCTGTTTTGTACCGTTACAGCCACAGGAAGGATTGACAAATAAATAGACTTGTTGACGATTAGCTTTGAAAGCATCTGAAATTTCTTGTACTCTTGTGGCGGATGGAGTATAAGTTTCGACTTCGCCTTTGAACCAAGCATAGCCGGCAGAAGTTTTGAGGTCGGATATTGTCATAAGTGTCGCTTCTGGCTCGGGTTCGACAGGGGAGCAAGCTGATAAACCAAAAGCGATTGTACAGATAAGTGCGAAGAGGAGTCGGTAATATTTCATAGTGTATCCTATCTAAGAATAAATGAGCAGTAATTGTACTGCGAAATTAGTATTTTTTTCGGTATAAACAAATTAGTAATTGTCAAAGAAATTTATCTATTGTGAAAGACCAATTTATTAAAAAACATTAAAAACGACTGCTGCTAAAATTCCAAGAATTATCAGCCCAAAAATACATGTACTCCAAAGTAGCGCTGAATATTTAGATTCGAGGGTAGAGATTTGATTATTAAGAGCAAGAAGTCGCTGTTTTTGAGATTCAAAATTATCACTTCCTGTATCAGGCCGATTATTTGCTTCAATGGATAATTTGACTTGTGTAGCTTGATTTTCGATCTCAGTTTTTACTTTTCGAATTTTATCGTCCATTTCACGTTCAGCTTTGTCTATCATCGTTTCTACGATGCGTGTCGTCTCATCCACGATGAATTTTGTCTCGGTCACTTTACTTTTAAAATTGTCAATTTCATCACTGAGTAATGAGTGTGAACGCCGCTGCTGGTCCTGCAGTCCCCAAATTCGCTGGTCATGAGACACAATTTGATTAGACATTTGGCTCATGGCTATTTCGACTCGTTTTTCGGATTTTGAGAATTCTTTATCGACTTGCTTTTGTACTAATGACTTGATGCTGTCGATGACGAAAGAAAGCTCTGCATTACGCTCTTCGAATGAAAGATAGAGCTTCTCGAGGGAGGATTTGAGCTCGTGAATGGTATTCAACTCGTTATAAAGTCCTTCGATTGACTCGGCTTTTTGTTGAATTTCAAGAAGGGCTGTACTGACAGCTGAGTTCAACTGAAGAATGGTATCTGCACTTCGACGTTCACTATCACGAACTAATGATTGCAGTTGTGAATTCTGCCGCGCAAACTCTAAGGATTCTTTCTGGAAATGTTCGAAAGCACGATTGTATTCATGTGCTTGCTGACGAATCGTACCGAATAATCCGAGTATTTCAGGACTTATTGATTTTGGGTTTTCCATGGCTTCGTATATTCTAAGAAATAACTCAAACTCTCACACAAATCTTGTAACAACTCAGTTTCAAATTCAGGAATGACGCCCGGTGAATGTTCGAGTAACACGTTCATCATTTCGTTTCTAAATTTCTCGTCATTCTCGAATGTCTGCGCTAAATATGTTTGGAGAAATCCATATAATGAATTCTCCTGAGCCAGCTCTTGATAAAACGTTCGTGGAGCTAACCCTTGAATTGCTGCTTTTGTAAAAGATCGGTGATTTACATGAATATCTTCAGATTCTGTTTCCATCTTTTTCGATTGATGTTACTTATAAAAGCAATTACACGAGTAAAATTACAAAGCAAGACTCGATAGAGCCACGCCAGTATCGGATTTTTGCAATAATACTTGATTATTTCTATACGGATATACTATATTTGAATTATTCGGCTTGGTTCTCATTTTAAAACGTGTCATCCTGCCAAGTAATCTTTTGTAAATCGAATAAAATTTGCGAGTAATTCTTCAATGGCATATAAAGAAACCATACCTGTTTCCAATCATCGTATCGGAGAAAATCCTGAGGCCGATCTCGCACTCTTGCTCGCTGATTGCCGTGCAAACTTACCGAAACCTGACGAAAATCTCATTAGCAAAGCGTTTCATTTTTGTGTCAAAGTGCATGAAAAAGACCGCCGTGCATCCGGCGAACCGTATTATGTTCACCTCTTGGAAGTAGCGCGAATCGTAGCGCGAGAAATCCCATTAGATGATGTATCTGTCGCAGCAGCATTGCTCCATGATATCGTCGAAGATCATGCAAATTATTCCATTAAAGACATTCGTGCGGAATTCGGACAGACAATTGCAACCATCGTCGATGGCGTTACCAAAATCACCGATATATCTAAAAGCAAAGAAATTAAACAAGCAGAAAGTTATTTAAAATTAGTACTATCACTCGTCAAAGATGTGCGGGTAATACTGTTGAAAGTAGCCGACCGACTCCATAATATGCGGACGCTCGATCATTTATTACCACATCAGCAGGCACGTATTGCCCGGGAAACACTCGATATATTTGCACCGTTTGCGCACCGCTTTGGACTCGGAAATATTAAGTGGGAGTTAGAAGATTTGGCGTTTAAGTTCTTGAATCGTGAACAATATGATTCAATCAAAAAACAACTCAATTCCTCCCGAAAAGACCGAGAGTTATATATTCAAAAATTCATTTCACCAATCCTTCAGAAATTACAATCCTACTCGCTTAAAGTAGAAATCAGCGGGCGCCCAAAGCATATTCATTCTATTTACCATAAAATGATAAGCCGCGAGAAGACAATCGAAGATATATACGACCTGTTTGCTATCAGAATAATACTTGATACCGAGGATAAAAATGATTGTTTTATCGTCTATGGATTGGTATCCGAAATTTATACTCCCGTTCCCGAACGCTTCAAAGATTACATTTCTATTCCGAAAAAGAACGGGTATCAGAGTTTGCACACTACCGTAATCGGTGAGGATGGAAAACGCGTCGAAGTGCAGATCCGCACCAAAAACATGCACGAAATCGCCGAAAAAGGCGTGGCCGCGCACTTTAAATACAAAGCCGAAACGCTCAATGACGAAAGCGCAATTTTTGGGAATAAAGACCTCGAGGAATGGGCGAATAATATGCGAGATGTGCTCGAAAATTCCGGACATGAAGCCATCCCGGAATTACTCGAATCATTCAAGATTACTTTGTATCAGAATGAAATTCATATATTTACACCAAAAGGGGAATTGCGGAATCTTCCACTCGGTGCCATGCCGCTCGACTTCGCTTTCGCCATTCACTCGCAAGTGGGGAATCATTGTATAGGCGCTAAAGTTAACGGGAAAATTGTACCTCTTGACTATAAGCTCGAAAATGGCGACTCGGTTGAGATATTGACATCAAAAAATCAAAATCCAAATCGCGATTGGGAACGCCTCGTGATAACGCATAAAGCAAAAGCGCATATCCGAAGATACCTCAACGAAGAGAAACGTAAAAGACAGCAAGAGGGAAAGGAAATTTGGGAGAAAAAAGTCAAGAAAAATGACCTGCACATCAATGAAGACGGGCTCGAAAAAGTGCTTCAATCTTTAAAATTTGAAAACAAAGGAGAATTTTACTACGCTCTTGGCATCGGAACAGCAAATATCGAAGGTGTTTTTGATTTAATTCGGGAAAAAATGAAACCCGGAGCGCCAATTAACGAAGTCGCCACCGCGGAAATTTCGTTTGAATCGATTTTATCAACATCGAGAGGGAATACGACTGGTGTGTATGTGATTGGAAATGCACAAAATACAGCAGCTTTGCTCTATAATTATGCTAAATGCTGTAATCCTGTTCCCGGAGATCAGATAGTCGGTGTGGTTACGACCGGTAGCGGAATTAAAGTCCATCGCAAAGCATGCAAGAATATAAAGGAATTACAGAATAAGATCCATGCACGCCTCATGGAACTCGAATGGTCGGCTTCGTCGCAAGGTGATTTTATAGCTGCAATTCGTATCACCGGAGATGACAGATCAGGTATGCTTAATGAAATTACCAATGCCGTTGTTTCATATAACAACACCAGCATTCGCAGTGTAAATATCCATGCAATGGAGTCGGTGTTTGAAGGAATAGTGACGGTTTTTGTGAAAAATACAGAACATTTAAGCCGAATTTTTGATAAATTGAAAAAAATAAAAGGCATCAAAAGCATCGAACGCTTCGAAGGATAATTAGCATAAATAAGTTATATTAACTCAATAATTATAAGTAAATACATAAAATTAACTACTATCGTTACGGAAAAGATTTATGGCAATTGATAACAAAAACGTAGATTTATCGGCTCTCAAAATTAATCGTGATATTCCGAGTGAACCTCAAGGTTCGAAATCAAAATATATCGTATTCGGCGTTCTGATCCTCGCACTCTTTGCTGCTTATTATTTCCTCAAAGACCAAAGCTTCTCCTTCCAAGCTGAAGAAGTAGAAGTAGCCACCGCCATCATGACCTCACCCTCCCAAGCAAATGCAATTCTCACCTCAAGCGGATATGTCGTCGCTCAAAGAAAAGCATCGATATCCTCCAAAGCGACAGGACGATTGGAAAATCTCTATGTCATCGAAGGAGATGTAGTGAAAGCCGGCTCCATTATCGGGCGAATTGAAAGCAACGATGTGAACGCCAATCTTCAAAATGCAAATGCATCCCTCGAAGTTTCAAAAGCTAACCTGCAAAATGCTACAGCGGAATTAGAAGATGCGAAAATTAGCTACGATCGCCAACGTAAACTCAGCCAAAGCGGCGCAAATACTACTGCCGATCTTACGACCTCAGAGTCGAGAGTAAAGCGAGCAGAGGCATCAGTTGCTGCAGCTCAAGCAGGAATCAAAGTGTCGGATGCGAATATACGGGCAGCGCAAGTGCAAGTGGAGAATACAGTTATACGAGCTCCTTTCGACGGAACAGTCCTCAACAAAAATGCTAATGTCGGTGAAGTCATCACCGCACTCGGTGGCGCAGTAGGTTCTCGTGGAGCGGTAGTGACGATCGCCGATATGACCTCACTCGAAGTCGAAGCCGATGTATCTGAGTCAAATATTGAACGAATCAAGCCCGATATGCAATGTGAAATTACCCTCGATGCATTCCCTGAAAAAAGATATCGCGGGTCGGTCAGCAAGATAATTCCAACCGCAGATCGCGCAAAAGCTACCGTCCTTACGAAAATTAAATTCACCGAACGTGACGATCGCGTCCTCCCTGAAATGAGTGCTAAGGTGCTGTTTCTCAAAGACAATTTGAGCACAGAGAATGAATCGGCTCCATCCAAATTAACGGTACCGGCGGCAAGCATACTATCGAAAAATGGAAAGAAAGTAGTGTTTGTCATGAAAAATGACTTAGTTACAGAAGTCGCTATCCAAGTCGGTGATCCTATTGGCGGTTCACTTGAAGTACTCAGCGGCCTTACTGCCGGCGACAAAGTTATTCTCAATCCAACAGAGAAGCTGAGCACAGGCACTGCCGTCAAATTAAAGAAATAATATTCTCTCCTGACACACAGATGTCAATTGGTTGGTTTAGTTTTGCAAACTTCTATTCAAGAAAATTATAGTACATTTTTAATCATTATTAATTGTTGGTAGATATGACAACAGCAATCAAAGTCGAAAACGTTTCAAAAACGTACACTCGGGATAAAATGTCCGTACCGGTGCTCAATAATGTATCGATCGAGATACCTGAAGGTGAATTTGTAGCACTGATGGGACCGTCGGGTTCGGGTAAAACCACCCTTCTCAACCTCATAGCCGGCATCGACCGACCAACAGGTGGCCGAGTCAGCGTACAAGGTGAGGATATAGGCACGATGAACGAGTCTTCACTTGCCAAATGGCGTTCACGAAATATTGGTTTTATTTTTCAATTCTATAATTTAATACCGGTGCTGACTGCGTATGAAAATGTAGAATTACCCCTCATGCTCACCCCGCTCTCCAAAGCGCAGCGCAAGCAGCAAGTCGAGACTTCCCTCGCAATCGTAGGGCTCGCCGACCGAATGAAACACACTCCCAATCAGCTATCCGGCGGTCAGCAGCAGCGTGTAGCAATTGCACGTGCGATTGCAACAGACCCGAATATCATCGTAGCCGACGAACCTACAGGTGATTTGGATAAAAAATCTGCCCTTGAAATCATGACTCTCCTCGAACGATTAAACAAAGAATTCGGCAAGACTATTATCATGGTCACCCACGACCCATCAGCGGCTGAACATGCACACATTGTCCGACATTTGGACAAAGGTGATTTATTACCGGAAGGAGCATAACACATGAATACTACACGTATGGTTATGAAAAACACTCTCCGCCATCCCTTGCGTAATATACTGACAATACTCGGGATAGCGATAGCAGTATCTGCATTCGGACTGCTTCGGACAGTGCTCACATCGTGGGATGCAGGTATTGAAGCGGGATCAGTAGATCGACTTGTCACCCGAGATGCAGTTTCATTTATATTTCCTCTTCCTCTAGCGTATGCCGACAAAATCGAAAAGACAGAAGGTATCGACAAACTTTGCTACTTGAATTGGTTCGGCGGAGTCTATAAAGACAAGCAGAATTTCTTCCCGCGTATGGCATGTCAGCCGGACAGAATTTTTGATGTGTATCCTGAGTATGTGGTATCAACTCAAGAACGTGAAGCATTCATCAATGAGAGAAATGCTTGTGTGGTTGGAGAGTCAATTGCACAGCAGTTCAATATAAAGCTCGGTGACCTTATGACCGTTGAAGGCGATATTTATCCGGGAAAATGGGACTTTGTCGTGCGTGGAATCTATAAAAGGCGTGACCAAAATACCGATGGAACGCAGATGTTTTTTAGTTGGGTGTATTTAAATGAAAGATTACTCCAGGATGCCCCTTCGAGAGCGAATAAAATTGGCTGGGTGGTGACGAAGCTAAAGCCTGGAACTAACTCGGCGGCAGTTTCAAAGGCAATCGATAATCAATTTATAAATTCGAGTGCTGAGACCAAAAGCGAAACAGAGCGTGCTTTCAATCAAAGTTTTTTTGAATCATACAGCGCAATATTTACCGCAATTCGCATTATGTCAATTCTTATTATCGGTATTATTCTCATGGTGTTAGGTAATACGATGATCATGTCAACGCGTGAGCGAACAAGAGAATATGCGATGCTTAAAGCACTTGGTTTCAGAGGTAATCATTTGGTAGCGTTTATTGCCGGTGAGTCTATAATTATCGCATTTATAGGGGCTATTATTGGTGTCGGAATGCTGTATCTTATGGTGCTTGGTGTAGGCGCCGTCGTGCCAAAGCAATTTTTCCCCGTATTTTTTATTGCTCCAAGTACTTACATTATATCGTTTTCTTCGGCAGTCTTACTTGGTGGACTTGCTTCAATCCTTCCGGTATGGCATAATACAAAAATTCAAATCGTCGATGGTTTGCGTTTTAATGGGTAATTATACAACACATTCGAAAGATTTTTATGAAAATTCCATTCTATTATATACTTAGAAACTTTTTTGCACGGAAATTAACTGCATCAATTACGATTGTAGGTGTCGCCCTTGTGGTGTTTGTCTTTGCAGCCGTTCTCATGATGGCGTATGGCGTTGAAAAAGCGCTCATCTCTACGGGCTCCGACGAGAATGCTATTATTACACGTAAGGGATCGAATAATGAAATATCAAGTATTATTGACCTGCAAACAGCGAACGAACTCTCTACATTAAAAGGGATTGCGAAAGATGCACAAGGGAAAGTTGTTGTATCGTATGAAGTCGCGACTGTCATAAATTTAGACAAAAAAAGCGGAGGTATGAGTAACGTTTCTGTCCGTGGAGTAAGCCCACAAGTATTCGTATTGCGCCCAGGTGTAAAGCTTGCTCAAGGCACTTGGTTCCGAAGCGGTTCACGTGAAATTGTCGTCGGTAAGCAAACCAATGCCAGATTTCAAGGAGCAGCTCTCGGAGATAAAGTCAAATTTGGTGGAGATTTTTGGACAATTGTCGGAATAATGGATGCAAATGGCAGTGCATTTGACTCTGAAATGTGGGTAGATGTCGAGCAATTGAGAGGCGCTTACAAAAGAGATGCATATTCGAGTATGACATTTAAATTTACGAGCAAAGATGATCTCGAAACTATGAAAAGTAAGATATCGGGCGATCCTCGTCTTAATCAAATGGAAGTAGAAATCGAACGCAGTTTTTTTGAAAAGCAATCGGAAGCTCTTGCTATGTTCTTGCGAGTACTTGGGTTAGTAGTGACAATTATCTTTAGCGTCGGTGCAATGATTGGTGCGATGATTACTATGTACACATCCGTTGCCAATAGAACTGTAGAAATCGGTACTCTTCGAGCGCTTGGGTTCAGGCGAGGAGCAGTACTATTTGCATTTCTATTTGAATCCCTGATGCTGTCACTAGTTGGTGGTGTTTCAGGCCTAATCCTCGCATCAGGGCTTACCTTCTTTTCAATATCAACGATGAATTTTAGTTCGTTCTCAGAGCTTGCTTTTTCGTTCGCTATGTCGCCTTCAATTATTATTACTTCGTTACTGTTTGCTATTCTAATGGGTTTTGTCGGTGGTGTATTACCATCATGGCGCGCTTCGAGAATGAAAATCGTCGATTCATTACGTGGAGCATAGCTCTTGGCTTATCATGAAGTAAATTCAATATAAACTACTGAACTATGATTGTTTGTTGATGGGTTTCCATAGTAAATATGGGAACCTTTTCAACGAGTGTTGCATGTCCAAGCATTCGAAGCAGATACGGAGGCAGCGCGCGGAATAGTAATCGTACACTTACATTTACTTCGGCTCCTCCACGCTTTGGCACAGGAATTTGAAATCGATTCATTCGTGATTCAAACGGCGGGATAGTACGATTATCGACAAAGTCAGCTTCCCAAAAAAACAAAGTCTCTTCACCATGTCGATATGCCTTTCCATTATACAAAGCGAGCGACTTGTCTTCAGCAACTCGACCACTCCTCACTTCATTGCTGTGATAGTCCAGTAAATCTCCATTCTTATCGAGCATTCCCGACGCAAAAAGCGTATCACCCTTCTCATCCTGCGCGATTATTTCGAGCCACATCTGACGTTCAAATATCGCGCCTGACGGAATGTTGTGCCCCGTAAGAATATTCTGAATAACGACTTGCATAGAGATAGAGCTGTCTTGCGATTGGACTGTTTTGGGTGCAATCACATCCATTTGTACCGAATAGGTGAGCATTGCAGCTATTTCGGCGATCGTTTCATCACGTCCCGGAAATTCCGTTAATGGTACATCGACACCGACCATTGTGTGGTGATGAACACGTTCGCGTTCAGGACCATTGGTGGCGGCTTTTCCGGTGTAAAATTTCATGTGACAGGTCTGACATGAAATTAAGCGCCCCGGGAATGTGCTATTTTTCCATTCCGTAAAGGTACGTTCGATCGGGAAATTATTCGGCGTTCGGAAGTCATGACAGGGGCGGCAGATTTCGGAATTATCTTCAAAACGGCTGTCATATTCTGAACGGTGATAAGCATTGGGCAGTGGATCTTTAATTGGTCCGAGGCGTGTCGAGTCGAGGATGAATTTCAGGGAATTACTTGTCGTAGATTGATTTGGTGCAAGTCGATGGCACACATCACAGCTAATTCCATGAGCAGAAATTCCTGAAAGCTTCGTTCGCTCGCCGGAATGTGCGATATTATCAATCGATACTGCGGTGGGAGAGTGGCATTCGACACAGAATTGACCGAGACGTCCGGCTGAACGCACTTGCCCTACACTATCGAGGGCAAAAAGAATTGGATCTTTCATCGCGTAGGCATGCATCGATTGCTCCCACTCACGGAAATGATCCGGATGACAGGAACGGCACTCTTCAGGGGAGGCGAATGCTTTCCGGAATAATTCGACAGAATCTTTCCGGGAACCGGGAGGAAGGGTAACTGTCTCGATTGTGTCGCTGCAACCTATTGCTGTAAAAGTAATTACTATAACCAATAAACTCTTACGGCAGAGTGCGTACCACTCGAAAACCCGTCGTATAGCTGGGATGTAAAGGATATTGAATGCCACGGTTAGATACCCGTAAAGTAAAGAGAGTGTTAATAAAAGAACCCCCGCGAAGTAATCGTTCTGCGCCAGAATTTGGACCACGTGGGTCTATTGCCGGTGATGTACTGTAATAGCTGTCATGATAATAATCCCAGCACCATTCACTGACATTCCCGATCATATCATAAAGTCCATAAGAATTAGAGAGTTTGCTTCCGGCTGTATGCGTTATTTGTTCGGCATTGGCGCAATACCATGCGATAGGTCCTAGCGCCGGGTCGGGAGGCGAACACCCGTCATTTGTCGGTAAGTAGTCTCCGGCATAACAGTCAGTAGTAGTGCCGCCGCGAGCGCAATATTCCCACTCCGCTTCGGTAGGTAGACGGTAACCGCTTGCTGTGAAATCACATACCACCGAATCATCATAAAAGCTGTAGCACGGCACGAGCCCCGACCTCACCGAAAGTCGATTGCAAAAGTCAACCGCTTCATTCCACGAAATACTCTCCACCGGAAGAGAATCACCCTTGAACCAGCTCGGATTATACCCCATAAGCATTCGCCACTGATGTTGCAACACTTCCATTTTGCCGATGGCAAGTCGATTGGATATCGTAATCTGATGCACGGGCTGTTCGTAGAAGTTTTTGTCCGAACCCAACATAAACTTCCCTCCAGGCACTTCGGCGGTAGCGATAAGAGGATAAGCGCTACGAATATTGATTTGAATAATAGATGTAGCTGCAAGCCGACCGGACTCTGCATCATAGAGATTCACCCGCAGGTAATACCATCCGTCAGCAGGAAAAGTAATGTTGAATTGACTTCTTGGCGACCGAGGCGCAATCACCGAATCATCGAGAAGCCATTCAAAGTGAGGTTCGGAAGGAGGATTGAGTGTAAATGCTAAATATATATACGGTTGCCCCGGGACTCCTTCGAGCGCTGCTGCCGTAGCCAAAATCGATACCGTACTTTGAGCTTGCCTGACGGTCACCGTCTCATGAGCGCAACTACTGAGCAACACTACAAGAACAGTATGTAGCAGAAGAGCGACGCGAGTATGAAGGAATTTCAAGCTACCGAACATGGAAATCTCACAAGGAATTGATATTGTCAAGCAAATTAATCATTTTGGTGAATTTCCGGGTGAAAAATTACTTGGAATTTCTGAGTCCGTCTTGTTGAAATCGAGGCTATAGAAGTGAATTGGAAACCTAGTAAACCGAGATATCGTCGGAAAATGAGATCATCAAGCAAGGTGAAAGAGAGTATGAGTATTTATTCAATACCACAACTGCCACTGCACTTTAGCGTTCAGCGACGTAAGTGATACCTGACGTTCGGGAATTGCATAGTAGCGGAAGTCACCGCCGATACTAAAGGAGCGCGAAATTGGATAAGCGTATCCTACGCCGAGCATCCAACCTATTTCCCATTGGGTACTTGCGGTGATTTCGTTGTCATTGAGCGCTGCATTTACACGATAGTTGTACATACCGACACCGGAAGTGATCTCAATACCATATTTCTCCATACTGAATATAAGCAATGCAGGAATTGCATCGAGTTCGAGCGTTGTGCCGGTCGGAAGTGACGCGTCTTGCTTTACGATAAGATTAGACACCCGCAGGATTCCTGTCTCGACACCCATGCCCAGCAGATGATCCGGTCGCCAGATGAGGCGGAGAGTACGGAGGAAACCTAAAGGTGAATATTCAGCTTTGTCAACCTCGGTGGTTCGGACGATATGAGACTGTGAAAGCCCGAGATTAGCCTGAAGAATTACTCTATAATCGCCACGGAGTGTGTCCTGCGCGGTAAGGAATTGTGGAGTTAAAAACAAGATAACGAGGAGAAGTAGCTTCATCGGCGGATATAATAATTGTAGGCAACGACAGTAGGATAATTGGTGAGGATTCCATCGTAATTCCCTTCATTTAAAAATTGTACGATAAATTCCGGCTGATCGAGCGTCCAGACAAATGCCCTTCTATTTTCAGAATGAAGACTATTGACTTCGTTTTGTAATGAACCAAGTGTCCAGCGTGGTGCGAAGACTTTAGAATTCGCCTTTTGTGTCTGACTAATACTTAATTCACAAATCGAAGGTATTTGTAAATGTTCAGGATGAGCGACAAATGCCTGATAAATTTCATCGGTAGCAAGCCCTGAAAATATTTCTAATGTATCGCGTTTGCCGGCTGCTTGGAGAAGTTGAGCGCGTTCGATGTATGTCTTTTGCATGGCTATAATCTTCTCAATCGCGGCGGGTTCTTTAATATCCAGCCATACTGATGTAAGATTTGTCGAGTCCACAATCGTTCGGAGTGCATCGTCGAGAGTTGGGATTCGTTCGCCGTTCTTAAGTCTACAGAGAACTTGCAGTTGCGCAAAAGTATAATTTCCAATCGCACCCACCATATATTCACCATCGACAAGACGTGAGTTGAGATTTTCATCGTGATAGAGGACCGGGATGCCGTCTTTTGTTAATCGAATATCAATTTCGACACCGTTAGCACCGAGCTTTCCGGCGAATTTGATGAGTTCGGTAGAGTTTTCTGAAAACGGTAATCGATCACTATTGCGTCCACCGCCTCGATGCGCTATGATCCAAAATTTCCCGTCCGTTCGTTCGCGCTTACGTTCAAACAAAGGGCGTACATACTCTAATATAAGTGGTTCATTTGGCTGCACTTCGCTGCCACCGACAGCTCCGCGAATGGTAAGCGTTTGAGGTCTAATCGTCTGTAGAATATCTCCTGCACCATCTTTATTCCGAATTTCCAATGTACACAATCCTGTCTGTGGTGATTGTGCATTTCGCCAGTACCCTGCGTAGAGAATTGATGAATCTTTCATTCCACTTCGGAGCACCATGTAGGTTGAATTCTTCTGACAAAAAATCGACAAAGACTCACGGTCATGCTTGAGTATTACCGTGTCACCAAATCGAGCTTTTCCCTGTTGAACGGCATAGACACCTTCAATTAACTTCCGAGAAATATTAGGAATAGCACTTGTGCCTTTGAGGGCGGGAGCGACAATCTCAGTATTAGGAACGATAATTCTCAATTCACTGTTGCATGCTCCTAACTGCCAAGAAATCAACAATATAGTAAGAATAAAAATACATGAACGCAGTTGATTAATTGTCATAATAGTATTCCGATCATAAATTCAGGATAGGTTAATCGATCGTTGAAGGTCGAAAATGCGAGCCACGACTGGTAGGCATTGCTCAGGTTGTTGATTTTTAAGCCGAGTAAGAGGTGAGTGTTGCGGAAGAAAGGCTGTTCGGTATAGATGCCAAATGAACCTCCTGCGACCACGTTTTTTTCACTCGCAATTTCAATATCACCAACACGGGTACTGCGAGAAGTGATGTACAGCAATTCACCGCGAACGGAAATAAGCACTTCATCGAAGGCAATACCAAAAGAGACATGCGGAGTATTGAGCCAGCCAATGGCAGATACATCAAAACTATTTTCCATAGTGGCAAAGCCGTACCAGAGTGTGCTGTAATCTCCGAAAGAGAGAGAGAAACGTCTGTAACTAATGCTCCACATTGCTCCAATAGAAGCGAGATTCGTGATGTAATTACTGCCGAGACGACCGGTAAGGGCAAAATTTACCGGTAAATTATACCTAAAATTTGCGTCGAGAATGGGTATTTGCCTGATTTCTTCTTCGGCAATTGGACGGGGGACAAAGGTAGTCGTAGCGCCGATACTCCCGGAAAATGAATATGGAACCGCCTCTTGGGGGAAAAGCACATACACCCGACCGGAATCGTTGTC
Organism: Ignavibacteria bacterium; assembly: GCA_016720145.1. Lineage (GTDB taxonomy): Bacteria > Bacteroidota > Ignavibacteria > Kapaibacteriales > UBA961 > JADJXV01. The sequence continues at coordinate 262,121 of JADJXV010000004.1, forward strand.
CTGAGCAGATGAGAATAGAAAGCCGGAAAAAAAATAAATAACAAATAGGACATGTATCTTCATATATTTTGAATGGTTATGTAGAATATGAGGCGTAAGAATCTTTAAAATAAATACGAAATTTCAATAAGATAATTACTTGTATAATTTGGTGTATGTTTTTGACCGTAGGAATTGTTAATGTATCAAGAAATCAATCATTTCCCGCAAAATTAATGTTTTCGTGAACGCTCCACCTCCTTTTTTATAAAATTAACATCATTATTCCTGAATTATAACTGCTTTTTCCAAGCTCTTTCGTATTTTTGCCGTCGCAATTACTCAAAACCCGAATTCAAATCCAAATACTTTATGGAAATTATCTTTACTTCTGACGAACTTACCGAAGTTGCCCGCCTGAAAGCCCAATATCCGGAACCCAAAGCTGCAATAATGCCTGTCCTCTGGATGGCGCAAAAGAAATTTGGATGGCTCTCCGAAGATGTTATGAAATACGTCGGTGAAGTAATGAATCTTCCTCATTCACATGTGCTTGGTGTGGCTACATTTTACACCATGTATTTCAAAAAGCCGATGGGGAAATATCACGTGCAGGTATGTACTAATGTTTCCTGTATGTTACGAGGTGGTGAAGCACTTTATGATCATGTGTCGCGCACGTACGGCATAAGGCATAATGAAACAACCTCAGACGGATTAATTTCACTCGAAGAAGTAGAGTGTATGGGAGCGTGTGGCGGTGCTCCGATGATTGCAATCAACGAGACTTTCCATGAAAATGTAACTGCATCGCATGTCGATTCATTACTTGCGGCGTTGCATTAAGAAGTTAACTTATACATTACAAAACCATGCGTCCTTTCCGATCATTCTCCCAACGTTTTCTGCTTGTCGCTGCAATGGCGTTCTTGCTGAATTCTGCCAGCAATGGACTGGTGGGGTCGTATTTGGCGCTGTACCCACAGCTTGTCTTGCATGAATTCCAGCTCTGGCGGCTCATCACCTTCCCACTTGCATCTCCAAGCATTCTTGGGATGATACTGCTTTCGATGTCGATGTTTTTATTCGCTGAAGAGTTAGAGCAAATATATCGTAAGAGATTGCCTCTCTTTATGCTTGCTCTTACTAGCTTTCTTGGTGTCGGCTATACTCTCCTTTTTCAGCAGTCATCGCTTCCTTTGATAGGTTCTGAACATCTCTCTTTCTTTGTCCTTACCTTATTTTTATGGTCATTCCCGCGCCGTGCGGTCGAGATATTCGGTTTACATATTCGTGGAGATGTCATTATCCTCGTCTCATCATTTTGCTTTTTTACGTTTTCAGTGGTGGATGTCGTACTGAATAAAGCACCATTTTTTGGAATCGTACTTCAGAGCGGGCTTGGGATTTTTAGTGGATTACTCACGGTGTTTATGTATTTACAGGCAGCGGCGAACCGAAGGCGAAAGGCGAGAGAGTTGGAGTTCCCAATGATACCAATGGATGCTCCTTTCGAACCGGTAGAAGAAGCCGATTATTTACCCCAAAAGCGCTACCCTGCTTCTTCTATTCCACAGCATTATCAGTCACATAGAGCAGAAATTAGCGACGAAGAACACGCCAATCAGTTACTCGATAAAATCTTTTCTCAGGGTTCAGAATCGCTCACCCAAGCTGAACGTGATTTCTTAGAAAAGTATTCACATACATTGAAATAAGTCTTTTAGATAAATATACCTTGTGCCAATAGCGGCGTGCTTGAAATAGCATGCCGCTATTTTTTTTATAGAGAGATAATACTTGACATATTGAAACAAATACAGTAAATATTGAGAAATGACTTTGTATGTTTGATATCTCTCACCCAAAAAGTCGCTTTCGCCCCAAAAGAGCGGCTTTTTTCGTAATTTGCAGCCCATTATACTCATTTATCAAGGAAAAACTCATGGCTAAAAACCCTATTGCCGCTAAAGTTCAAAAGGCAACTATGATCCTCGGTGTCGCTAATTTACTGGCAGGATTTGCATTTCTTTTTGGCTATTTTATGTCTAAAGAATGGCTCTTCCTCGTTGCCTCCGTCGCAATGTTCGTCGCATTTGCCGGGGTTATTGTGCTTGCTGTCAAAATGAAAAAGAAACTCGCGGATCTTGAATAATGCTCCTGTATTCTCACACTATTTCTACTACTTATGCAATTTTTACAGCTTTTCCGTGCGACTGCGCTTGTGTTTGTCGTTGTTGTATTTTCAGGGTGTCGGAATAAACAGGGGAATTCAGAAACTTCACCACAGACGATGATGAAGCTTGAAAACCTATCTCCATCTGGTCAGCAGAACGATGATTTGACAGCTGATTATCCAAATCCTCAAATCGCTCAAGGCGCAGTCACAACCAATCGTATCTATGATGAAGCCCTCACTAAGTCATCTTCTTCAAATGGTAACAGCTCGAACTCCAATGTTACACCTTCCAAAAGCAACAGCAACTCAAAAATCATCAAAAATGCGACCATTCGCATTCGAGTGAAGGACTTTCAGACGGCGGGCTCTCAGATTGAGGAGATAATCAAGCGACATGGTGCTTATTTCAGTTCACAGACCGAGTCCAATTCAGTAGATTTTCGCGAGAATCATGCAGTGATTCGCGTGGGGAATGAAAAATTCGATGCACTGGTCAAAGAACTCGTGAGCATCGCCGAACGTGTTGATTCTAAAAATACTTCCGTCGATGATGTCACCGGTCAGTTCGTCGATATTCAGGCGCGATTGAAGGTGAAAAAAGAAACCGAGAGTCGGTTCTATGAAATTCTCAAGCAAGCCCGCACCGTTTCCGATATCCTCGAAGTCCAGGAAAAAATCAACGAAATCCGCGAAGAAATCGACGCATCCGAGGGAAGATTACAATTACTAAGCGATCAGGTGACGTTCAGCACGGTGAATCTTGAATATTACGAGCGACTCACGCAAGCTACGACGGCGTCCGAAGATAGCTTCGGCGAGAATCTCACTCGGGGATTCTCTAATGGTTGGCATGGATTGCTCTCGCTCATTGTATTTGCCGTCACAGTGTGGCCGTTTTGGATTGCATGCGCGATATTTCTCTTTATCATTATCAAAAGTGCAAAACGCATGCGTCGGCAGACGAAGAGTGATACGGTTTCAAAGACTTGAGGAATATTCTGCGGTTGTATAAAGGGCTGTCATTCTGAGTGAGTCTTCGAGCGAAGAATCGACACGCGCGCTACCGAAAGTGGATGGCGATTTTCAGATTATCTCGATTCTAAGTTGTTAATAAAAATATGCTTATAACCAGTTGTATCATATACTGATTTGAATTTAAATGGTATTACGAACAAACGATATAAACAAGTCATCCTGAAATAATTTTCCCGGAAAGTATCCAAACGCGCTTCAATGTCACATGATGTGACGCCATCAGCAAGTGTCGATTCTTCAGTCGAAGACTCCTTCAGAATGACATACTGTTAACTCTATGTCCATAGTAAACTTCCGTCAATGTACCCCAAAAAAACTACACATGAATTCTACCCTTATCTCCCGCGAGCACGAAGCACTATTCCAAACCTACAAGCGGCTGCCGGTCGCTATTGACCATGCATCAGGATGCAGGATCTTTGACACAGAAGGCAATGTCTATCTTGATTTTTTAGGTGGAATTGCCGTCAATGCGCTCGGTCATAGTCATCCACGCATCATCGAAGCTGTGGAAAAGCAGCTTCGTAAGTATATGCATGTGTCGAATTATTTCTATCAGGAGCCTCAAATTCAGCTCGCGGAAAAGCTCAAGGAAATGACAGGATTTGACCGAGTATATTTCAGTAATTCAGGTTCGGAATCGTTCGAAGGCGCCGTAAAACTCGTCCGTAAATGGGGCAATGCACGTGGAAAAACAGTGATTATAGGGTTCAGTGGCGGCTTCCACGGTCGCACCTACGCTCCACTCTCCGTCATGGATAAGCCCTTGTACAAAAACGGGATGGAACCATTCCTTCCAAACAACCGCGTACTCACCTTTAATGATTGCGAGCAATTACGGGCGAATATCAACGAACAAACCTGCGCAGTGGCTCTCGAATATCTGCAAGGTGAGGGAGGCGTGACATTTGCTACGCAGGAATTCGCTGACACCATTGAAGAATTGCGGCAGCAGTACGGCTTTCTCCTCATCGCCGATGAAGTGCAGGCAGGCGGCGGTCGCACGGGACATTTCTACGGTTATCAACATCGGAATGCAACGCCCGATATCGTGACAATGGCGAAGGCAATCGGCGGAGGATTGCCGCTGGGCGCGATACTCGCGCGTGAACATGTAGCAGACGAGTGGAAACCCGGAATGCACGGCACGACGTATGGCGGCAACGCGCTCGCCTGCGTGGCAGGACTCGTCGTTCTTGAAGAACTTGAGCGTGGAATTACCGAGAATGTATGGAAGGTAGGCGCATATCTTACCGAAAAACTACAGGAAATTCAACAGGAATTTCCGGAGAAAATCACCGAACTCCGCGGTTGTGGTATGATGCAAGGCGTCGTGTTGAAAGGCGAGTCACAACCAATTGTGAATGCATTACTTACACGAAAAGTAATTGCTAATGCCACATCCGTCAATGTCGTGCGACTCTTGCCGCCGCTGACGATTACCACAAGCGATGTCGATGAGTTTATCGGGCATTTTAGGGCGGTGATTGCGGAAGCTTAAACTTTAAGTAGTAGAAATGGTATGAGTCCAATACGTCAAGCATTTGTATAGTTAGATGAACCATATACATCTGTTTTGTATTTATAGTGGATATAGAATATTTAAATTTATTCCTGGTAATAGAGCTCAATTTAGATAATAAGTTGACTTTATTGAGATTGTACGTTTCGTAATTTTTACAATTATTATATATTCTACAATCATAATATTTTAGAAGAAATTAATTTTAGAATAAAAGAAAAAAACTTTGGTTATTTACATTCTACTCCATAAATTGTACCCCAATAATAGTGCGAAAAGCACTTTTTTTTTATAATATTTCATGGAGCGGTATATGAAACGAATTGTTTCACTTCTTTGCCTTACTTTAGTAATCGGTTTCACGGTTCAAAGCTGTAGTGTTCGTATCGGAGACTTCACTGCTATTTCAACGAAAAATGTTGATATAGGTTCTAAATATGTAAGAACAGGTTCTTTTGAAGGTGACCATTCAGTTTGGTTGCTTCTATCTGCCATTCCACTCGGTGGAATACCTGATTTAAAAACTGCTGTTGACCGATGCTTAGAAGCCGGTGGTGGTGAATTTGCTACAAATGTCGTACTTACGCAACATCAACTACCTCTTATACTTATCAGCAAAGTAGGATACGGAGTAAAAGCTGATGTTTGGAAAAAAGCAACTACCGGTGATTTATATAATCCAAATATAGAAATTTACAATTTAGCGGTTAATGCTGATGGCTCACGTGAATTGGTTTCTACAAAGAACCAAGAAAATCGTTTTGCAATTTATAATGGTATGAATGCAACTTTTGAAAGTCATTAAGTCGGTTAATCCTTTATAAGCCGTTGCTCTTCAATGTTCAACGGCTTTTTTGTTTTATTACACAATCAGAATAATTTATGTTCATCACATCTTCGTTTGCTTCAATTGTATTGATTTTTTGCACTGTCTGTGTTTTTGCACAAGGTACTAACACTTCACCGGTAGAATATGAAGATATAATCGTTCTCAAAAGTGGTGTATCTTTTAGTGGTATTATTTTCGAACAAGTACCAAATAAGATCTATAAAATACGACTTCATGACGGTACCATATTAGAGTTTGAAGCTTACCTTGTAGAAATTATATCAAGACAGCCTAGAGTTATATTACCACCATTGCAGCAAAAAGAAAAAACCTCAACCCCTACTCCTCCTTCCACGATTTCTCAAGTATCTACAATTTATCCGAACGCTGATAAAGCTATACCTTTGAAACCGTTATGGTTTACTATAGGTCCGAATATTAATGCCGGGTACTCGACTTCATTATCATTTTCAAATTATAGTAATATGAATCTTGGCAGCGGGTATATGTATGGATTCGGAGGTAGTGTATCATGCGGGTTTAAGGTTGGAGAAAAATCTTATGTATGGGGCTCCGTTTCAGGAGACATGGGTAGAATGGCATCAGTATCAGTAGATCAAAGTTATATTGTAAATTCTAATATTAATGAGTATCGGATTGGTGTTGGGATGTCAAATAAAGTACAGAACTACTTTATGATATGGTCTTTAGGATATTCTTTTGGTGAACGCTGGGATGATGAAGTAAGTGACATCTATGGGAAAATTAGGCCCCAAGGCTATTTTACTGATAGATTTGCATCAATTACATGGGGAGTTGTAATGCCAATTGACAAAAGAATTGCCGGCTCAGTATCTACGAATATTAATGGTTTGTTTGAAACCCTCAATATAGCCCTTAAACTAGGGCTGGTTTATACCCCGAATCTTGAAAATCTTTAACTCTACAGAACACCTAAATACACTCCCAAGCTTACGGAAATGAAAGATTTAGTAGGCTCATTACCACTTTCTTTGCCGATAAAATTCAATAAATTGTATTTTGATTCAAGATTAAGAGTTAGAAGCTTTAGATTAAGGTCAATTCCTACACCTAACCCGACACCTACACGATTATAGATGGAGCTTTGAGCAATTGGAAAAGGTGTACCTTTAAAAGTTGCATCAATTGTATTTGAAATATAATTGTAGGTAATCTCACCTGTACCGTATATGCTAACTGTTTTACGGAGAAGATAGTAATTAAGTCCTGCTGCTATAGGGATAATATTTTGTACCGTTGAGAGCTCTGCCACTAAAGAATCCTGTTGCGACAAATTTGGAACAGAAACTCTAATCTTCGACACAGGAAACCGTGTGATAGAAACTCCGCCACTAAAAACAATATCATCACTTAAACCAAATCGAATTCTAGCACCACCCTGATAGCCAACAGAAGCCGCATCCCGCTTTAAACGACCTATAAAGTCAGGCGCGGTGAGAAAATCACTGTTATAGACATTATTGATTTGTTCGCTTGGTGTAGAAAGCCCAAGGAAAAGTCCGAACGATTGGGCATGAATAGATGAACTCGTAATGAGTAAGGATATGGAAAGAATGAGGATGTATGATTTATTCATAATATTATGTGGAAATGGTAGTTAAAACAACGCCTCGCTATTACATCACTGAAGGCGAAAGGATGCAACGAAACACGAAATGGTTTATTATTTGTAAAATGATACAAGCCAATCAAAGAGGACATATTACCGAAAGACTTGTCCCTTCCACACGACTTCTTTTTTGAGTAATGACAGCGGTATGACGAGTTCGAGGAGAATTATAAATCCTACAGCCAGAAAAACCCCAACCGAGCTGACGTTTCCTTTTTAAAATTGCCATGGAAGGAGAAATGACGGCAAAATCGCCAATTACCCGAATTGCAAAAATAAGCGGTAACAAAAGAAAATCACCACCGAGAAATGCCGCAAGAATACAAATCCACAGCGATGCGGAAAACGCAACAAAGATTACAGCTCGCCAACCAAGATCGACACCACCTCGTAGCCACCGATGATGCTGACGGATATACTCACCAAGTGTCTGACAGGGAAGAGTAGTGACCACTGCCGAACTGCTACAGACATATCTTACTTCCCAACCGTGAGTAAAAATTGCCTGCAATAGTGCTAAATCCTCGGTAACCGAAAATCGAATATTTTTATATCCTCCAACACTTTCATAAGCAGTGCGCCGAACAGCTAAATTATTACCAAAACATCCGAGCGGTTGATTGAGTCCTACTCCTGCGCTTGCCATAGTATGATTCATAATCCATTCAATTGCCTGCATTTGCTCGAAAAAAGTCTTGGCTTTGATGAGCGTAAACGACGGCACAAGTCCTACACGAGGATTGTCAAATTGACGTGCCATTGTCGCTATCCAATCGGGAACTACCGTGCAATCAGCGTCCGTCATGAGGATAATGTCTCCACGCGAATTTTCAATTCCGGCTTGTAATGCTCCGGGCTTGCCTCGTAAGTTCTTCGTCGTTCGAGTTTCATCAAGGGTAATTACTCGTAGGAGTGGATGCTTTTGAGTTAGTTTGCGGAGTACTGCAGCTGTGCCGTCAGTAGAGCGGTCATCAACGACGACGATTTCAAAGTTGTTGGGAGGGAAATTACTTAATACTATGGATTGAATACAAGTTTCGATGTTGGATTCTTCATTTCTCGCCGGTACGATAACAGAAACAAAAGGAAGGGGAGCAGCTGATTGGGGAATAAATTTCCGACGTTCACGCGCAGCGCCATAGACAAACGTAAATATGCGTAGTCCGTATAAGATGGCTGCAAGCGTATATAAAAAGAGAATCATGCGGAGCGATCGAGAAAAAGATTTCAGAATTGACAACTAAAATACAGAGTGCGCCGGAAATTCACTGCACTAAATTTTAAATAAAGGTCTAGAAAGTTCTCAGGTAAGAGCAACATTTCACCCCAAACTGCGTCATAGCCGCGCGATTGTATCCGAAAACAACCTTACTTTTTGCGGTGAGGTTGTTTTTTTTATTTTTTAAGCCGAAATATTATAAGACGTTATGCAAGAGTCCACACCTGCCGAACAAACTCCAGCCCCAAAACAATTCAAACGAGGAAAAGTCGATCTCCTCAATGGTCCGATCGACTCCACCCTGCGCACCTTCGCCATTCCGCTCGCCTTCAGCTTCTTGGTCAATATGCTCTACTCGTGGATCGATACGTATTTCGTCAGTCGGTTAGGTGCTTCAGCTATCGCTGCAATTGGTGTGAGTGAGCAACTCGGATTTTTCATCTTCAACTTCGGCAGCGGCTTTGCAATCGGAACAGGTATCATCGTAGCCCGGCGTATGGGAGAGGGAGACCGAAAAGGTGCAAATTACACCGCCACACAAGCCGTACTTTCGATGCTTATCTTTTCAGTATCTTTAGCAATTGGACTTTATTTTGGTCTTGATTTTATTCTCAATGTCATGAATTTAGAACCTGAAGTAGCAAGATTAGCGAAGATGTATTTGGCTGCACTCCTCTTTGGCGTTCCAGGGAATTTCCTCACCTTTCAAATAAATTCCATCGTACGTTCTACCGGCAATTCTGTCTTCCCAATGATGATTTTATTAATGACTACGGTCATTAATGCAGTGCTCGCTCCGATTCTCATCTTTGGTGTGGGACCAATTCCAGCATTAGGCATGACGGGAGCAGGACTTGCAACGGCCGGTGCGCAATTGATTGGCGGTATTATTTCTGTGAGTATGCTCATTACCGGCAAAACAGGAATTCGTCTTATGATGGACAAATTATCGCTTGACTTTGCGCTCATTTGGAGAATTGCAAAGCAGGGAATACCGGCTTCGCTTCAGATGTTCTCGGTGAGTATCTCGCGGATTATGCTCTTTAAGTTCGCCAGTGGCTTCGGCACGAGTATCGTCGCTGCTTATACGCTTGGCTTAAAGGTTGATTTATTTGTCTTTATGACAGTCTTTGCCGTTGGAATTGCCATGGAAACAGCGACAGGACAGAACTTAGGTGCCGGTAACATCAAACGCGTGTTTTTATTCCACCGTTCGGCAATGAAGCAAGTATCGATTGTAATTGCATTCCTTGCAACTGCAGTCTTTCTCTTCGGCGATCATTTTGCAGGAATCTTCACGAATGATGCAGCAATCATCCGGGAAACGACGCGCTATTTACACACTGCAGTTTTTGGGTATATTTTCTTTGGTGTGGGACTTGTGACGACGCGGGTGATTAGCGGAGCCGGCGCATCTTTCCGCAGTATGGTTATCGTCGGCGGGTCGCTAATATTTCTGCAAGTACCGCTTGCATATTCGCTGTCACAGTACACGGATTTAGGTCCGCAGGGTATATGGTTCGGTGTGGTCGGCGGGTATATCTTATTTACCGGTATAGCATTTATAGAATTATCACGGAGGAAGTGGCTTAGTGCGAAGGTATAGAGGCGAGATAGATTAATAATAAACATAGCCCATGATGAATATCGTGGGCTATTTTTTTTGAGATAATTTCTTGGTCTAATAGTAAAGTAGAGACTATTGCAATTCTATGATACTTCAAAAAATACCACAGTATATATTTCGCGATAGATACCGTATTTTTGCCGCATTCGAGTTCTAATTGCTATTGTATGTCATCATCAAAAAAACCATGAAAACACCATTATTCGTAGTGATACTTTTCTGTTTGTTACAAACAGTGCAGGTCTATGGAGCTGATTGCGACTGTTATTTCGTAGAGGGGTACTTTGGTGGTGCAGGTGACACAGTTTCCAACTTTTACCTTTATCGGGACGGTCACCATACACCATTTCTTACGGAAGGGAAAATGGATACTATTCGACAAATTACTCTCCATGATACACTCACCTCAGACGTGTATGCTTATTTACAAAAAGCAACGATGGTGAAGCAATTTCGAGTATGTAATTGGAGGCATGCTGACTATAGCCGAGTATATTCATTACTTGCCCGATTTCTGACACTCGAACGTTTCGAAGTGTGCGATAGGTTTTTTGGGAATGTGCAGCTTGCCCAGATTGCATCACTCCCTCTCCGGACAATTTCCATAGAAACCGAACAGTCTTTGCTGTTCAATAATACATGGAAGTTCCCCGAAAATCTAACCCATGCATACATTCTTACTTCACAGAGACTACAATTCTCAAAAGAATTCAGTAGAAGAGCCGGAATAGTGAATATCGTTATAGGATATGATGCTGCCAAGGGATTTCCTCATGGACTTGACAAGATGAAGCATCTTCAAGAAGTGGCATTTGTGGGTATAGCAACTATGAATGCAGATGCCGCTCTACGAGAGCTACTACCAATAGCTTCTCAATTGAAATCTTTAGATTTTTCTAATTGTGGTGTCGAGATCATTCCATCGTCGATAGTGAAATATACATCGCTTGAAAGATTCTATTTGATTGGGTCTCCTCTCAGGCATGGTGCCGGAATCTTAAATTCTCTACCAAAACTCAGGGACGTATATCTTTTTTTCTGGCAATACTCGACAGATGAAAAGAAGCAAATCAGGCAAGAACTTAGTGCAATCAAAAATGTCGGTTTTGATGATTGATTCATCGGGTGAGATGTTAGTTACGATGATGCTTCCAACGAACAGCACTGTATTGAATCGGTGAGAGTCATCGCGCATTTCTGCTCCGCTCTATGAACTTGAATATCTCAATCCAGTTAGTTGTTCCCAACTGATCATCTACATTTACAACTCTGACCTTACTTTATACATCTTCCACTTCTTTTTCACCGTACAGCTGTCTGATAGGTAAGTAATTACGTTCAGTTGGGAACAACTGTCCGAACTGGAAATCTCAAGAAGAACAAATAATCTTTACAATTAACCCCCATGCTCTTCACAATCGAAAAACGAGAAGAAATACGCAATGCGATTATCAGCAATGTGAAAAGTGATAATCGAATTGTTTCCGCGGCAGTGATTGGATCATATTCACGTGGTGAAGTCGATCGATGGTCTGACATTGACCTAACCTTTGGGATAGATGAAACTGTGCCGACAAACACTGTCATGGACTCAATGACAGAGTATATGATCCAAGAATTTCAAGCAGTTGTCTTATTTGATATATCGAGGGGAACGACCATGTATCGGGTGTTTATCCTACCCGGATGTTTACAAGTTGACTTATCCTTTTCATCTGTTTCGCATTTTGGAGCTGTGGGATCTCATTTTACATTGCTCTATGGCAGTTCCCTTGAAAAACCCCAACCAATGCCTCAGAAGACCAGGGAACTCTTCGGCTATATGATTCATCACCTACTTCGGGCGAAGTTTTGTGCTGAACGTGACCGTCTCTGGCAAGCGGAATTTTGGTTAGCCGAGGCGCGAAATTATGCACTGAAACTTGCTTGCATATCTCATAATCTAACCATAGACTACGGAAGGGGTTATGATGATTTACCGCAAGAAGTTCTTGACTGTTTTACCGGTTCATTCATAGCTCAAATCACAAAAGAAGAGATTGTACGAGGTATTCGAGAGGTGATTGCTGGTATTCCGATGATTTCGGATGAAGTGCGGGAGTATGCCGATGAACTTGGAGATATTTTGACCGAAATAACGTCTATGGAATGAAGGTAGGTGGGATTCAGTCCGGTTGGTTGTTTACAACTGACCGTCAATATTTATAGATCTGATCATACATTATACATGTTCTGTTGCTTTATCAGCATGAAGATTCTCTTAGGCAAGTAATTACGTTCAGTTGGAAAAAACTGACCGGAGTGGAAAGTAATTCTTAGGAGTGGTAAGTCAGTAAGTCGTAAGTCGTTAATCAGCAAGTCCCTTTAGTCCCTTTAGTCCTTATAGCCGTTCATTACTGCCAAGCCCTGCAGTTACCAAACTGTAGGGTTTATTATTTTTATCAATAATCTGCCGTCGAGCAATCATTATGTGAGCAATTACCCGATCAGCTCCCTCTCTTTATATTTACAATTATTGTGCGAGGAAGACCAGACAGGAGGAAGAATACCTATCAGGTAGTGAAGTGGTTGTTTGTTCAAGATTCCATACCAAATAAGATAACTACTTGTTTCCATCCATCCTTCGTTTTTTTAAATAAGGCCATTCTCCAGCTCTCGCAAAGTAAACCACAAACATAGTTGAATTTGAAGATACACAACGAATGGTCTTTTGAAAAAAGCGGCAGAGAATACTCATGGTAGTCATCCCCTCTCTTCATTTTGTCTAATGGTTTTACATTGATTATTTTTACCCCGAGTAGGTCGCCATTAGTCCATTTATGTTTTCGACCAATGTAAGATTGTAGTTGCTTCTTGACATACTCAAAGTCTTCTGAAGTAAATATGCTATCAAGCGCTTTTCTTCTCAGAAACTTTGTTCTGTGGCTTGTGGTATCAGGAATAAGAAGCATTGTGTCATACCCAACCCATGGTACTACATTTCGATTGACTCTCTCGATGTCTCCTAGGATCACATCTAAATCATCATCCCAAATTTTCCAGTTTATCACATCGATTAGTTCTTGACTTGAAACCACTTCGCGCATATCTTGCCCGAAAGCAGACATTCCGCAGAAAAGTACCAATAGGATAGTTATACACGTAGCCATAATTCGATAGGTTGCTTAGGTGGTTATAAAGAAGTGAGTGGCATGTACTGAAATATGTAAATATTAATAAGTCAGAAAGTTACTTGGTTAACTCGAATCCTTTAACAATGTCCTCAAATATTCTCCGTTCGGTCAGTTATATCCAACTGACCATCAACATTTACATCTCTGACCGTACTTTATACATATTCCACTGCTTTTTCACTGTACAGACATCACTTATTCAAGTAGTTACGTTCAGTTGGAAATAACTGACCCGACTGGAAATACTTACGTTTAGGTCTTGCTGAACCGCTGCCGAAGTTTTGCATAGAACGTACTAATAAAAATCACAGCCACAAGTAAAAGGGAATGGAAACGAGTACATCAATCTTAGGTAAATCTTTCGAGTCAGGGAGACCATAGGTCTGTAACCGGAAAGTATCCACACAGTAGAGATGCAATTCAAATATAATGGTAAGAAGTACTGACCAAAGAATTGACAGCAGTAGAGTATTGATAAACCTACTGTTGAAAAACAACCGTGAAAGACTAGTGATGACCTGCGTAGTGAGAAACGCAATACTTGCACAAAAGACAATAAAAACAGGATTAATAAGTAAGCGCCATATCTGATATTCAGTTGAAGGTGGGTAGCCATTAGCACCGATCCAAACCACTGATTCATAGGGACTACCCAAAAACTCCAATTTAAGATATCTACTCAAGGCAGAAATAGCTAACACAAAGCAGAAAATGAAGATCCAAAGGAGAAAAGGCAGAGTTTTGAAGTAATTCATCAGGTTGGATAGTTAAACTTTGGCACTGTACGATGATAGGTAAGTATGATAAACCTTGCTGATGAAACGTACTATTCGACCGAACTGTGTATCTTTCTCGCTCGAGTAGAAAGCAAATCTGACAGTACGTTTAAACATCTACCAACATGTGATGCGAGTAGGAAACAACTTACCGAACTGGCAATTTCATTCCATGTATTCCTTGAAATCTTCCAAAGGATCGTCAAAAACCGGCTGGAGAATATATTTCCCCTTCGAACTACCGAACTGAGGGGTGATTTTTTCCTCAGATGTCACATACTTCGAACTTAAAAAGCCAATGTAGTCCAACACTTCCTGCTGTAAGCTCTCAGGAAGTACTGTTATCTCTGAATAAAGTGTTGCTATGCGTGTCATACGGTACTTAAATACAGTGTCAAATCAAGAAGAGTATCAATTGACTGCAAATGTACGTAAATTAATTAATTCATTCAATCTCTGTCCAATCAGTTATTGCCAAAAGACCATCAACATTTGCAACCCTGACCGTACTTTAATATATACTGTTGCTTATTCACATTGCAGACGTCTCATAGGCAAGTAATTACGGTCAGTTGGAAACAACTGAACGGACTGGAAAACGTTCAACCTTTTCCTGAACATACTTATTACCTACTCCTCATAACTTTTTCTACCTACCACCTCACCGAACTTCATTATTTTGCATTGAAGTAATGAATGATTTTCTAAAAACATACTAATTAAAGGTACACGATGAAATTTTCTACTCTTTGTACTCTCTTACTCTATACTCTCTGCATGCGAGCCACCGGGCAGTCTCTCTCGGTCTTTGATATAGATGAGAGTCAATTCCCAACCATGAAAGCGAAGATCTATGCGTTCCAACAAGATGGAACCTCGATACCAAATCTCACACCTGCTAACCTTGTCGTGCTTGAAAATGGCATACCGCGTACTGTCACTTCGATAAACTGTCCTTCGCCAAAAGTCGAGCAAATCTCGCTCACTCTCAGTGTCGATGTGTCGGGTTCGATGGCAACCACCGCCGACTTCCTCTCCGAACAACCCATGCTTCTTGCCAGAGAATACGGGCGTTCACTTGTCGGGGCAATCGCCTCTCCTCCTTCGCAAATTACCCTTCAAATTGCTGACCGAAAGAGTTATGTATTACATGACCTTTCGACTGATAAGCACAAAATTCTCCAATCAATTTCCACTCTCAATGCAGCCGGAGGTAATGATTATAAAGATCAATTACTTAATCCTCAAACAGGAGCGCTCGTACTTTCAAGAGCAGGCGTCTTCAAACGTCATATCCTCGTAGTGACTGACGGACAGTGGGGACGTCTCACTCCTGAGGACTCGGTGCGATGTGTAGAACTCTGCAAAGCGGACAATATCATATTCCATGTCGTGCTTTTAGGTGGTAATCAAGCCGATGAACGTGGTATTATGACGACTCTATTAGGAATTGCTTCCGCGACCGGCGGCGAAGTAGTGACAAACATTCGTACTTCCGCCGAGGCGAGAAAGTATGCACTCGAATTGCATCAAAAGATTCAAGGCGGTCAGCCCTGTGAAATTACCTGGAAGTCCGACTCTTCCTGTACCCAAGATAGGCAAGTGCGAGTCAGTATTCCGACAGTTCCTGTGGAAGCCGATGCATTCTATACAGCTCCCGATAACTCATTCATTGATCTCAATCTTAGCGATATATCACTTTCCTTCGGAGCAAATACGCCCAATACTACTGCACAACAAACCGTGACAATCACTGCGCGCAATTACCCCGTAACTATCAAGAAAATTACGTCATCTGATCTTCGATTCTCGGTTAGTAATTATGGTGGCACGGTGCCTCCATTTGTACTGCAGCCGGGCAATACACGTGTGCTAACCGTTCAATTTGCACCGATCGATTCCGGCTATTCCTTCTCTGAAATATTAATTGCGCATAATGGATGTACCAATTCGACAATTCAAGTCTCGGGAGGATTCCCGCATAAACGTGCGAGTGTACCGTCGCTAAAGCTCATCACGCCCAATGGCGGTGAACACTATGGCGTCGGCGAACGCCCAACAGTACTCTGGTCAGGTGTATTACCAGAAGATACAGTGAGGATTGATATAAGTACTGATAATGGAGACAGTTGGGTGACTCTTGCTGAACGTGCTACAGGACTTTCGCATCCGTGGCAAGTGCCCTATAGTGTGAGCGATAGCTGCCGAGGGAGAATTACACAACTCCGCCCGACCAATTCTGCAACATCGACCGTTGTTTTCCCCAAAAGTCTGATGCCTCAGTGGAATAAAAAGGGAGATCAACTCATGACGTTTGCCACGAATGACAATTCAGCCAAAGTCTGGTACTCAGAGTCAGGACTGCCGATTACCACGTACAAAGCAGGCGGCAAGCTCACAAGAATTTCGTGGAATCTCAATAAACGTCTCATTGCCATGGAGTATGATGGCAATTCAATTTCGATATTTAATGACTCGACCGGTCAGAAAGTGATTACGAATTACGGATTATTTGAGGCATGGAGTCCGGCAGGCGACAGAATCATCACCCGCGACGGACGAATCTTAGATGATAATGCCTTCTTAATCCGCCGCCTCGAAGACCCGTTTGAAGACTATGGAGCCGATTCATTCCGCGTGTTCAAGATGCACAAATGGAGTCCAATCCGAGCAAATATCATCGCTCTCCAAAAAGGAGTAGCCGGTGGCGGAGACTCTCTCAGAATGTGGGATGTGTCCAATGAAAATTCGCAACCCGCTAAACTCATCAAGTCGGTCGCAGCGCATAATGGGAAGATTTACGCTTGTGAATGGAGTCCGTCAGGAGAACGTATTGCTTCCATCGGCGGTGATTCCACTGGGGTAATTTATAACTTTATCCTCAATATTCCCATCCGCTTAGTCGGGCATACGGGTGAGGTACGTTCGTTTGCCTGGAGCGCAGGTGACCGATACGTTGCCACAGGAAGTGAAGATTATTCTGCGAAAATATGGCAATCCGGTAATGGTGAGATCAAGCGAACGTATGAGCATGGAAGCGCCGTCGATGCCGTTGCCTTTAGTCTCGACGGTCGGCTCCTCGCGACAGGTGGCAGGGATAATGGTATCAAAATCTGGGAAGTAGAAACTGGTAAATTGCTCCGTACATTGATTGGTCATACCAATAGCGTGCTGACTCTTGGGTTTAGTCCCGAAGGACGGCGTCTGATCAGCACGAGCATCGACAGCACGGTGCGTATTTGGGATATTGATTCGACGGAAATTCAACAGGTAATTTCTGAGAATGTCTGGAAAATCGAGCAGCCACAGCTTCAAACGAATGAAATAGACTTTCAGCAAGTGCAGTTCGGCAGTGCGAAGGATTCGGTCGTCCAAAACTTCGTTAAAAACACCGGCACCCGTCCTGTTCTCATCGACAGTATCCGCATTCAGGGCGGCAATCCGGAAGACTTCTCGGCAACGAATGGGTTTTCGGGATTCATGCTGCAGCCGGGCGAAGGTCGTACAGTCGAAGTGCAATTTAAGCCAACAAAAGTTGGCAAGCGTAACTCCGTAGCGCAGGTATATGTCAGCGGATATGCTTTCCCAATATTGCTTAGTGGCGAAGGGGTTCTGACGGCAGAAGTAAAAGAGACTGATATCGACTTTCACAAAGTAGTTCTTGGTTCAGTAAAAGATACGACAGTGAATGCAATTATTAAAAATACTAATACTTTACCACTAACGGTAAGCTTCGCTCTGGCGCTCGACACACTACAATTTAAAGTGCTCTCTGGTGGCGGTATTGTGACACTCGCGCCGGGTGAGTCCCGCGAGATTACCCTCAGATTCGCGCCGACCTCGATTGGCAAGACAAGCGCGCAGCTTGTGTGCTCGTACAATGGAGCAGGATCACCCGCGAAAATCGCACTCCTCGGCGAAGGCATTGATAAAGTTGGCGTTGAGGAAGAGGTGCATGCAGGCGAGCTCACCACGATTCACCCGAATCCGACGACAAACGCGCTGGAAATCACTCACGCGGGTGAGTTCATGGTAGAAATCACCGACCTTCTCGGACGAGCGCTCCCGCTTTCGGTGAAGCATTTTACAAATAGCGCGCATATCCAAGTCGAAGCAATTCCGGAAGGTGTGTATTTCGTGAGGATTCACGCGCGTGGGGATGTGCAGATGATACCGGTGGTGGTGGGGCGGTGATGCGTGTGGATTGTTAACGCAATGTCGCAAAGGGAATGCGTGATGTTGAATCAAATTATACGCATACAGATTAGCTCCATCGGAGCGACCTGTTTGTAGGATAGATGGTTAATAAATAGATAGCTTTAGCTCCATCGGAGCGACCTGTTTGTTTCTTTAAGCGCAATAAACAGGTCGCACCTTTGCGGCTACGATGGGTTCGGTGTGGGGAATCGATATTCTACAAACAGGTCGTTATGTATTGGATGAATGATGGGTGGGAAGCTGTATTCTCGGTGGAAATGTGGCGGGATGATTTAAAGATACTTGTTTACATACAGTTGTAAGAACTCGTCGAACATAAAATACATGTAGTTTTATATTCAATGCAAACCAATTCTAATCACGTAGAAGCTTCAATTATGAAATCAATATTTTTCGTATTGTTATTCTCTTGTATTGTACCGGTTACCGCACAAATACAAATTAACTGTGTAAGTGTAAATGATTTATTATATCCTTATTCAAACGCAACCACGATTAAAGGCATTGATGAATATGTGCTCTCAACGCTGATTACGACTAATTTAATGACTTATAATAATAGTCGGTTCTTTTTATCTTCGAGTCAAAGATATAATGAATTTAATCATGTTCATAGAAAAGGTATGTTGTTAAATTTAGCGCCCTGCGAACACTTTGTAATCAATTTCAAAGAATCCTCACTGTCTTTTCGTGGATATAAACTCGTAGAATATTCAATTCCTAATATGAAGATAGGATGCTTTAGAAATTTTGATAATGATACATGTGTTACGAAATATCATATGCCTATCTCATCTGTAGGTAGAATAGATGGTTTTTTAAGCAATGACTTTAGAGAAGTTGATTCTAGTATTTTACGGCTTATGCAAAAGGGACTTATACTAGACCTAAGTGGTCCCATTTTTATAAGCGGATACATGTTCCTTGATGAAATTGCTGATGAATTTTTTGATGTTGACATCACTACTGAATTTTCTGACGATCCTCTAAGTCATGTTAATAAAACTTCCTTTGAACAATTTATTAAAATACGATACTTTAATTATGATCCCGAAAGTATTTCAATCAACATCCAGAATTATAGCGCAACATTTTATTCTCCAGTAACTAATAAAAACCATACCTGTACATTAAAAACAAAACCTGTGACTACATCTACAGGGGATAAAAAACTAAGCATTATTGAAGACTTTCAATAACTGTAAGTATATATAATTTCTCTCCAACTGGTTTTTAGTTTAAATACGGTAGGTTTTTAATGCGGAAGGTTTCTAATAGCCCCAATTCCATACCAGCAATATTAGATGCAGAGGTTGCTGTGCATTGGGCAAGTAGTGAGAGGTAAAGAATATTAACGCAAAGGGCGCAGAGGGAATCATTCGTAACCCTTTGCATCTAAATTAACTATACAAGTACAACTTATTATCTTTTATTATTACAGGAAAATCTCTATGGCAATTAGAAAAATAGCTTTGAATACCGGTGGCGGTGACGCTCCGGGGCTGAACGCCGTGATACGTTCGGCAGTGCATTCCGCCCTCCATCGCGGGTGGGAATGCGTTGGTATTCGCGATGGATACAATGGTATTTTAGAGCCGGATGAATATCCTCACAATGGGATTATCCCGCTCACGCATCAGTCTGTACGTGGTATTACGCATTTGGGTGGGACGATACTTGGTACCACAAATCGTGGCAATCCGCTGAATTTTCCTGTGCGACAGTCGGACGGAACGTATCTTGAAATCAACCGAGTCGATGAACTGCTCACAAGATTCCACGACGAGGGAATTGATGCGCTCGTCGCTATCGGAGGAGACGGTTCTTTAAAAATTGCTAATGCCTTTGTGGAAAAGGGTTTCCCGGTGGTCGGTGTGCCCAAAACAATTGACAATGACATCTTCGGCACGGAGGTTACGTTCGGTTTTGACAGCGCTGTCAGCTTTGCCACTGAGTGTATCGACCGTTTACATTCGACCGCAGAATCGCATCATAGAGTGATTGTCGTAGAAGTAATGGGACGTTACGCCGGGTGGATAGCGCTTCATGCGGGAGTAGCAGGTACAGCAGATGCGATTCTCATTCCCGAAATTCCGTATTCTATTGATAAAATTGCTGCGAAAGTAATCGAACGTGATGAACGTGGACGTCATTTCTCAATCATCGTGGTAGCTGAAGGCGCAAAACCGGTCGATGGCGAAACGTCGATTATCGGGAAATCGATTGGTCAAGCCGAACGCCTCGGTGGTGCCGGCGAACGTATCGTACATCAAATAGAAGCGCTCACCGGTAAAGAGTCGCGGCTTGTCGTACTCGGGCATTTATTGCGCGGCGGAGCTCCTACTACCTTTGACCGGTTGCTTTCGCTCAGATTTGGGGCTGCAGCGGTACGTTCACTTGCTGATGGAATGTCCGGCGTGATGGTCGGCCTCGAAGCATCGCAGATACATTGTGTGCCGTTCAATGAGGTAGCAGGCAAGATGCGCGGCGTGCCGACGAATTCGGATATTATCCTCACAGCGAAGGATCTGGGGATTACATTTGGGGATTAGGGATTCTATTACCCCAATGTTGTCAACTTAAGAAGAAATTGGCAAGTAATTGAACACTTCGACGGAGCTCAGTGTGACTGTAAGTCGTTCGTCATGCTGAGTTCCTAAGAGGCGGCCGCCCGCCCCTATCAAAAAGTAATGACACAAAAATACAATAATTTTGCTGTAGTTTTTAGGTGTAGCCCGAGACATGCTTGGTAACTTTGATTCCGTGGCTGAGTTTGGGCAGGAAGCATTCAGATAGCAGAATTGGTGTATTAATACCCGCTTAACAGACTATCGTAGAATAACAATGCTTCCCCTGAGAACTATGTAACAATATATTTTATTATATAGTTAGGAGGAATACATGAAACCCTCAAATGCAAAGCTTGAACTTGTCTACCCCAATACGGCTGGCATAGATATAGGTTCAGAACGTCATTATGTGGCAGTCGGTCAGGGTAAAGATCATGTTCGATCATTTGGATGTTTTACGCGTGATATTACCGATATGGCGAGATGGCTCAAGAGTGAAGGAATTGTTGGTGTTGTGATGGAATCGACGGGTAGTTATTGGATACCTGTCTATGAGATATTGGAGAGCCATGGCTTCCGCGTGGCACTTGTCAATGCCTCTCATGTGAAAAATGCTCCGGGCAGAAAGAGCGATGTACAGGATTGCCAATGGTTGCAGAAAATATACAGCGTGGGTCTTTTGCGAGATTCATTTATTCCGACAGAATCGATACGTCGTTTACGTTCTTATACTCGACTAAAAGAAGATCATATCCGACGTGCAAGCTCTCATATCCAGCACATGCACAAAGCGTTTGATCAGATGAACATTAAGTTTCATCAGGTACTATCAGAGACAGCAGGTGTCAGTAGTATGAAGGTTATGAAGGCAATAGTTGCAGGAGAGCGTTCGGCTTCGGCGTTATTATCGTTGTGTAGTACCCGCATTAAGAATCAGAAGGAATCGGAGGTCTTGCAGTCATTAGAGGGGAACTATCGTCAGGAGCATATATTTGCGTTAAAGCAAGCGATAGCCGGCTATGAATTTTACATGCAACAGGTAGAAGAATGTGATAGAGATAGAGAAGCTTCTTCAAGAGCTTAATTCCCAACTCGAGAGTCCAACGCCAGATTCGAGCGGCGGAACTTCATCTGGTTCATTGAGTTCATCACGTCCATTGAAGCGCATCCGTCGTCGAGATCCCGGTTATAATCTGGAAGCGCAGTTAGAGAAGCTGACGGGCGGAGTAAACTTGTCGGTCTTACCGGGGATGACGTCCTACAATAGTTTGCAGTTACTAGCTGAGATAGGCACGGATATGAGCCGTTGGCTGACGGAGAAACATTTTACGTCTTGGTTAGGTCTTAGCCCAGGTTCACATAGTAGTGGAAAGAAAAAGGGTAAGAACCGTACGAAACGCTTAGGAACAAATGCTTCAACAATATTACGAATAGCCGCTCGAAACATAGGCAGAAGTAAAACGGCTTTAGGATCATTTTACAGAAGAATCAGCACTATCAAAGATGCACCAACAGCAATTACTGCAACGGCGAGGAAGTTGGCGGTTCTAATTTACAACCTCTTAAAGTTCAAAAAGAATATCATGAGTTTGGTTCGCAAGAATATGAAGACCGTTATAACAAGTTGAGATTTAAAAATTTAGAGAAAAAAGCAGATAAACTCGGATACAAACTTATAAGGGTGCAGGAGTAATGTGTCATTAACAGCTTGTCGAAGCATCAAGCAAATGCCAAATTCTTAAATTAACAACAGGGGCTATTACCCTTACGAATACAGGTGTAAATGGTAAACCTTAGTAGATCAGGATATTGCCTGAAAATGATAAAACCGTATTACCTAATTCTATCGTAGTGTTTCCGCATCAAAATAGTAGCGGATTAATTAGCTCCAGAGGAGCGACCTGTTTGTAGATAATGAGGTACAAAAATTTGTTATTAGCTCCGTAGGTGCGACCAGTTTGCGCGATAAACAGGTTGCACCGATGGTGCTACAGTGATTCTTATGGTGCCAATCGCTATAAACAGGTAGCCCTTACAGGGCTAAGCAAGCTACACTGTTCGTTCAGGAATTTGATGCGGAACCTCTACATCGCAACATTAACAATTACCCATGAAAACACAGAATCTTCTTCTATTCCTCGCCTGTCTCTTCGGGCTTTTTGCCGTTCCGCTGCATGGGCAGTGGAAGCAGTGTAAGGGACCGTATGGGGGAAAGTTAGTTGTTTTGCACTTAACGGAACGGCAATGTTTGCCGGAATATATGACGGTGGAGTTTATCTAAGTACTGACAATGGTAGTAGCTGGAAAAGAAAAATAATGGATTGAATAATCTTTCAGTAATTGCTATCGAGGTACTTGATAATTCTGTAATTTTCGTTGCCACCTTTACTGGTGGAGTTTTCTGGAGTACTGATTATGGCGATACTTGGGTAAAAGACACAACTACCTTGAATGGATCGGTAATGTTGAGCGAACTTGGAGTACGTACTCTCATACAAAACAACGGTACTCTTTATGCCGGGACAGAATACGGAGGTGTACTTCGAAGTACCGATAAAGGCAAAAAATGGACTTATTCAACATCGAAAACTCTTCCGTATGACAGATATGCTAAAGCGCTCATAGTTAAAGATTCAATGTTATTTGCAGGACTTACATGGTCAGGAGGAGTATATCGTAGTATTGATAATGGTGAAACTTGGAAATCTGTAAATACAACGAGTTTGGAATATGAATCAGTGCAGTGTTTTGTAACAACTGGAACGATATTATACGCGGGTACAACTCAACGTGGTATATTCCAAACACCTGATAATGGTGAGACATGGGTGCAAGTAAATGAGGGATTACCTAAGCAGCCAATCCGAACATTAGTAGTGAAAGATTCTTTTCTTTTCGTAGGGATGGATAGTGCAGGGGTGTACAGAAGTAGTGATTCCGGTAAAAGCTGGACACGTGTGAATTCGGGATTGACGAATCTAAATATTGGATCATTAACAGTTAGCAATTCGATGCTCTTTGCCGGAACGAACGGTAACGGAGTCTATAGGAGCACTGATAACGGTGTGAATTGGGTGGAAGTCAATTCAGGATTGCAAATCCAATCAGCGTATGCTCTTGCCAAGTCGGGTAATTCTCTCTTTGTTGCTACAGTTGGCGACGGGGGAGTCTATCGAAGTAATGACATGGGAGAAAGTTGGCTACCTATAAATAAGGGACTAGAGGAAAAAAGTATATATTCTTTGGGAGTAAAAGGTACAACTCTGTTTGCCGGTGGAAGTGAAGGAGCATATCGAAGTACAGACAATGGTGAAAAGTGGTTGCCTATTAGTAATACAAGGTCTGTTAGCTCTTTTACAGACATTAATGAATCACTATTTATGGGTACAACAGAAGGTGTCTTGCGTAGTACAAATCTTGGCGAAACGTGGACTCGTCTAACTACAACAGGAGATTTATCTGGATACATTAATTCTTTAGCTTCAAGAGATACGACCTTATTCGCAGGTCGTTCATCTGGGTTATATAAAAGCCTGGATATGGGTACTAGTTGGAGTAAATTAGGTGCTAAAGCATCTTACGTTGGGTCCATAGCACTGAAAGGATCAACTATTATAGCAGGCGCTACTGGAGGCGCATATCGTAGTACTGACAATGGAGTTAGTTGGCAGTATATACATCCCAGTAATAACTATAGTGTTACATCCATTGTCGTGAGTGGAGATGTTATTTTTGCCTCAGCTGAAGGTGGTAATGGAGTAAGTTATAGTATTGATGATGGAGAAACATGGACTCGTTTAGGAACAGAATTATCAGATAAGAAAGTGCAATCGCTTGTAATATCCGGGTCAACACTCTTTGCAGGAATGTGGAATCGTGCCGGTATCTGGAAATACGATATAAGTACGTTGAGCACAGATCAAGAAAGCAATAATCCCCCTCCCACGCCCCATATCACCTGTTCCCCCAATCCATCCACCTCTACCGTAACAATCGACTGTTCGTCGCTTGCTTTCAGTCCTGCTATCTCTGTCCATTATACGATTACATCACTAACCGGTTCTGCGCTTTTGGAATTTGAGCAGATAGAATCACGCTTAACGATTCCGACTGATGCTTTGGGTAGCGGTGTGTATTATGTGGTTGCTCGGCAGGGTGTGGTGCGTTCGGGTGCGATGATGTCGGTGGTGCGATAGGTATATGTTTTTAGCATTTCTTCAATTGGCTGGAGCAGAAGTCTAATAAGTGGGGGAGCTCACTAGACTTCTGCTGTAGCCGTAGTATTTGCAGCAATTTCATACGGCTTTTGCCAAATAGTTTCATAAATTACATTTCACAGCGTTCACAATAGTGATTCTCAATTACCGCGCAACTGTTAGGAGAGAAACAGAGTTATCGCCGCCATTAGATACACGGAGCAAGTACATACCTTCTGCTATGTGACCTACATTAAATTCGACATTGCCACGCCCGGTATCCCAGTCAATTTGCGCTTCTTTTGTCACATCGAGTACTTCGGTGCCGAGCATGGAATATAAACCCACATGAAACGATGACTGGAACTGAGGATCGGCAAAAATTCCTACTTTAGCACTTTTCGAAACAGGATTCGGTACCACCGAAAATATCCATGTATGCGCTAGTGCGTTGTCAAGTTTGGGTTCTTCCACACTACTCGCATCACCTGTATAGACTACCACTCCTTCACCTCGCGTGCCCACCCATACTTGTCCTTTCTTATCAACCGTTAGTCCATACTCGAGGAAATTACCTACACCTTGATCGGCATAGCGTCCGGGCGGTAACTGTACTTTTAGCCATTTCTTAGTTGATTTATTATACTTAGCTAAATAATCAGGATGCATCGTTACCCATAAATTACCTTGATTATCTTCGGCAGCCGACGTGACGAAGATACTCCGCTCTGCATCATCCGGACGTATGCTTGGAATTTCTTTGCGGTCAAGTACTGTCCATACAGAATCTTTCGGGTCAAAATTCAGGATATAGTCTAATTGTGCATTCATCCATATTTTACCATCACGGGCGATATGAATTTTTCCGGCACGGGGAAATGATATGACTTTGTTATCAATTCTGAGTGTATCGAATAATGTGCGATTTCCGGTTTTGGGGTCGAAGCGAACAATTCCACCATACGCCACATACCAAATCGTACCGTTCTTTTCTATTTCCATCGAAGCAGAACCTACCTCTCCGGCAGGGGCATAGATAGAGAATTCCTTTGCATCCTTCAAGATAGTATAGGATGTCCACTTCCCGTCGTATAATCTCGAAATGGCCGTAGCATTCGACATTCCTGTTAGCCATAGACCACCGCTGCTGTCCATGGCAATACTTTTGACCATGTAGTATTCATAGTTGTTACCAGAAAACGTAGAAGAGTCATACGCCCAAGACTTACCATTATAATAGTTAGTCATTTTTCGAAGCTTTGTATCGTAATGTTTGAGTCCGTAACTAGTGGCAACCCATAAATTATCATACGAATCTTTGACCATCGTAACAACAGAGCCAACATAGCTCGGAGGATATTGTGGTTCGATAGGGTAGGCATCCCACAAGCCATTGCTGTAATTAAAAATTCCTTGCTGAAACCCACAAATAACGTCGCCATTGCTAAGGGTTACTATGGCTTTTGCGTTGTGCATTGTTTTTAAAGAATCACTTGGGATAACTGTTTTATCATACTGAAGCCATTGAGCAGAACTGATGTTTGAGAGAATAAGTGTAAGAAAAAGAATCAAAATAGATTTCATAATAGTAAGTATAAAGATGATAAAATATAAGCGGACAGATGTGGTAAACGACTCATTCGGAATCTCTCTATCCGCTTACGTTGCTGTTGTATTAACTGCATTATTACTTCAGTTTGTTTATTGACAAATACGCTGGCAGCGAATAGGGCGGCCTGCAGCATTGTTTGTAGTGGCGGGGCATGTAGCACCGTTGTTGACAATACTTACCAAGTTCTCGTTCAAGTGCCATAGTCCATTGATAAATTCAAAGCATACCCTCCACACTTCTTCACATCTTCCAATATTCCCATTTCCACAAGGAGTACGGACTATATTTGCAGTCGTTGGATCAAAGAATTCTTCGGAATAGCAACTCGCATGGAGGATGCGATACATTGTTTTGCTGAGTGCAGGACATGGGGGGATTGGCGTATCTACCGGTTTTCCAGCACCACCATTGGTTGTAGTCCACGGATGTTCATCTACGATAACGAAACGTGCTGCAATACGGATCAAATCATTCATATTAAAGGGACCCGTACAACCTGTGCTGCGTGATATTGCACCTATATAAATCTCGACTTCACCATCATTAAATGGGGTCGTTCTCCAGCACCATTGAAAAGTGATGAAGCAGCCACTCCCCATAGGAGTTTCTAGAGTAGTTGTATTTGTTCCTATAAAAGGAATATTCGGATAATCATTTGGTGCAGGGGTGGGACATTGTGCATTAGTTGACTGAAGAAAGGAGAGTGACAAGAGCATTGCCACAGCGATGAGTGTGAAAGTTCTCATGAAAAATTATAATAGTAAGTGCTTGAAAATAAATTATTTAAAGGTTGTGCCGGGTCAAGAGTGAAAAATTGGTGTTACTTGCCTCGGGCGTATATGTCACGGAGAAATGGCGATCTCCGTATGGTGTTTTCTCAAATGCTGTGGTGGTTTATTCTCCTATTTGAGTATGAGCGGCGAGAAAATTACCGCTGACTGCCAAGAGTGTGTAAAAAGTAGTTTTTGACGTCACCTATGAAAATGTGATACAACCTATAATGATGTGGTGAAGGTGAAATAATGGTGAAAATAAAAACCGATTACTGCAATGTGAAGATGAAAATGATGCTTCACGTATGCAAAGTGTCTGATTCGGGGGAAAAGGTTGCAGTGGTGGTGAAATATTTTTTAATTGATTTGATAACTGCTTGCAAATCCAAAAGTTGTACTCCCCCTACCGTGCAATAATCACCGGTACTGCCTTGCGATAGCCACCCCCATTAATCTCAATATAATAAATCCCCGTAGGAAGATTGCTTCCGTCAAAATCGACGATACCTGTATTCGTGCCTGCGTTTGGATGGAAAGAATCAGTGATGTCCCGTAGCTCGATGCCAAGCATATCATAGAGTTTTATTCGGATGGTCGAAACGTTAAGGTTCTTCAACCAAATAGCATCGAGCTGTAGTTTGCCGGAAGTAGGAACGGGGCGCGGGGCGTAAAGCCAAACGGCAGAAGGCCTTTCTACAACCTCAATTTGAGATTCTTGAACACTGGATGTAAAGGATGGTGGTAGCTTTTTGAGGATAATCCCATCATACTTACCTTCCATAAGCTGACCAAAGGCATAGATACAATCACTATTAACAGGTATAATATCATGAATGGCAATAGGGTAAGGATCTTTGGGTGTTGGAGATGGTTTCCAAGTTTTACCGCCATCATCAGTTTTTATAAGCAGATCAAAAATTCCACCTGCATATCCTTGCATGGTATCAATAAAAGATATTGCCCGAATGGAGGAACTTTCGCCAAAATCGGTAGTGTCGACTATATTCCACGTACGCCCGCCGTCACTAGTTCGCAAGATAAATTTCTGATAGTTTGTATCAGTGCCACCAATATAACCATTGTTTTCATCAAAGAAAAAAATGGAAAGTGGAAACAATACAAACGAGGGTAGGGGTATCCGTTCTATGCTGTCGCCACCATTGAGAATTCTAAAAAAGGTTGCTATAGAATAGATAATGTCATTTTTATCTTTAGGTAGCCGAGCAATGCAATAAGAAAGTTTATTTGAGATACAAATTGGCTTATACAAAAATGTAGTATCGAATCTACTTTCTTTCCAAGTCTTGCCACTATCAGAGGTACAATAGAAATAGCTGATGGATAATTTATATTGAGCGTAGTAGCGTTCAGTAGTCATGGCAGCTTCTGCGGGTGAAGCAAAATCCCAAAGTGGTATGCTAGTTTTATTACGTAGTGAATCTTTAACAAAATAAGTATTGCCGCCATTAGTTGTTCTATCAATAGTCTTCGAATCCTGAAAAATTACCATACCGTTTTGAGCATCAAAAAAATGGACTGCTGATCGTAATTTATTTGATTCGTCTAACTTGCGATGCTGAGGCAACCATGTAGCCCCACCATCTCTTGTGCGGTAAATATTGCCTCCATTGCTGGAGAAAAAACCGATATCTTCTGAAATAAATTGGGTAGAATAAGCCGCTTCACTTTGATACAAATACGAAAGTAAATTCCAATGCTTCCCACCGTCGGTCGTACGGTAGATGGTTTTTCTAGAACCAACGATAATGCCGGTATTTTCATCCGAAAAAGCAACCGACGTAAAATTTGAACCCCATGCTAAGAGCGTAGAGTCGTAGGTTGTAAATGGCATAAATGTAGCGCCGCTGTCGTTGGATTGATATAGAGAATGGAATTCTTTAACGACATATCCCATGTTCGGTCGCGGAAATGCAAATCCTACAATGCCATTTGGAAAAATAGTTACTTTCCACGGCTGCCCAAGAGCGATTGTACTGAAAATGTTTTTTCTGGTCGCCGCATTTATTCTTCCATCCTGAAAAACAGTAAAGCCAAGTATAGGTTGATTCACAAGAGTTTTTCCTAAGGTATCACTGATAGTCCATGTTTTCCCTGAGTCAAGGGATTGATAGACTCGGCTGTACTCATCACCGATGAGAGCAGTTGATTCAGATTGGAAAGCCACTGATGATAAATTTGACTTTATACTTGCATCAATGTTCTGCCATGATTTCCCCCATCATCCGATTGAAAAATATGTCCATAATCTCCAACGATAATACCGTACTTCCCTTTAAAAGAAACTGCATGTAGGTTGTAGGGAGTAGTAAATGAGTGAACTTTCCAAGAGATTCCTCCATCATTAGTTACAAGGATAGTGCCTAGATCTCCAACTGCCGTACCGTGGAGAGAGTCAGCAAAGGCAATACCTCGTAGGGATGTTTGCACTCCGGTCGGAATCTGCCGCCACGACGCACCTTTATCCACAGAACGCAGAAGGCAGCCATTGGTACCAAGTGAATATGCGGAAGTATTCCCGACAAAAGTGCAATGGAGGAGGTCGGCATCAAGCCGGTACCATTCGGGTTGTTGGGATGAGGCGATGCTTAAAGAGAAGATAAAAAGGAGGAGAAGTATTTTCATGACGGTTACTTGTTAATGCAGAAAAAGTTGGAGTACTTTTGAAGCAAAAGTACTCCAATACTAATAGATAGTTGGATTATTCAGTACACATCGGCGAACATCGTATGTCGTCATCAACATAGAGTAAAGTTGAGTTATTTGGACATGGAGGCGTTGATTGTGTATAGCTATTTCCGTCCGGGAAGTTGTTACAACTGCCCGTCATTACTTACCTATGAAACGCCAGCTCATCCATACTTTGTGTAAGTGGATATGTACTATAAAACTTCAATGTAAATAACCTCCAAAATGCGATTGTATCACAGTACCAAGCGGTGGCTTTTCTGCAAAAAACTGGCGCATGAATACTTGAATTTATAATGTATCTACAATCAAGCAGACGTTTCAGTGGTAAGTGTTTACATCAAGTTGTAACAACTGGTTGGACAGGAAATGAATGAACGTTCATTCTGTCGTATTTTCACTAATCTAGCATATTAATCCAGTTCAAATGTTTTTATTTCCCAGCCATATTTAGATGATTTTCCAAGTAGGTATAGCTGATGTTCTGTGCAGCCAATAAGATTTATTATACTTAGTTTGTTATCAGCGAATAAAATTGGTATTTCGCGAATGAATTTCCCTTGCCAGTTATACTGTTGGATAAGGCAATAGTCCGAAACTCTTTGATTGTTATTAGCTTGGACTACTATATAAAAACCCTTGCTGTTAGATAGTATATCATTCATATAGCAAACAAGTTGTTCGGCAGTGGTGGTATTGCCAAATGTATAAGTCGTGGGCTTGAAATTATCAAATGTATGCCTGAATGCACCAATTGGTGAAATTGGAGTTATGTCTTCGTTTGGAGTAGATAAGCAAAATAGATTATTCCATGGGTTTGCAAAGACAAACATTTTTGGACTGGAATTATATTCGAGAATACCTGTAGAAGGTGTGAACTTCTTGATAGAATAATACTTTCTCAGATTACTCAACGATAGGAAAAAACGACCCTGTTTTAAAGTTGGTGACTCTGAAAGATAAAATAACGATGTGTCCGAAGCCATCTGAAGCATGTTGAACTGACCGCGTGACGAAGTGTTAACGTAAAAAAGAGAGTCACGAAGCTTCACAAAATTAGTGGTGAATCCATTGTTAATAGGAAAGTATATTTCAGGAATGGTATCCTTCCCTCTATGAACAGCAGCTACCCTTCTACTGAATATACTACTTTTTATTCTCTTTGTAGTATCATGACCATGAACTTGTAGGATAGTATCTAGAACTACTGATTCTATAAGGGTTGTTAATGCTACAAAACCGTTTGATTCATATAAAGGCGCAATAAATTCAAATGTTGAAAGCGGTGTCCCACGCTTATTAAGTTCACGTAGGAAATCTGTAGGTAAAGAATCTGCAAAGATTCTCTTAAATTTCTCACTCGGACTTATAGAACGAAGTAAGTTACCAGTCTGCAACGAGTACACCATCACTGAATTACGTAACCCATCAACTGCCCAAAGTGTGCTATCTCTAAAATTGATATAGGGAGATTCGGCCTGACCCAATACACCAGTTAATGATTTATCAAGTGTAACAGAGGAGAGAGTGTTATAATTGATGACTTGAAGTAATTTTGGAAGTCTGTCCACAGCAGACTCGACACTATTAACACCGTCAAACTTATAGAGTATATCATTTAATTTATTGAGTACAACAATGCCAGGGTATTCTATAATTCCATGCTTTTGTGCTATTTCAGCAGAGTCCCAGATTACAGAATCTATACCAAGACTCTTCTTATAAAGAAACACATCGTCTTGCAGGAAAGAATGGACTACTGCAATTACTCGAATATTAGGAATTTTTTCGAGTGTATGTAATTGACTAACAATACGGTTACGGTCGCATCGTACACAATTATCGAGATTGATAAAGTAGAGGATTGTATATGTTGAATTCAGCGGAACATTGTTTTTTGCGACAAGTTTTGGTTGTAGAAAAAAGAGAGTTAGAGATATAGTCAAGGCATAAAGAATAGATGTAATGATATTCATAGTTGAATTTAGTAGTTATTGTGCCGTGAAAAATAAAAAACCAAGCCATGTTCCAAAATATGTTAAAGCATGGCTTGGAACTTAACATCTATTTATTATTATAGTAATCGACAATATCTTGCAAAGAATATGCATTAAATGTTAGAGTATTACCCGTTGTATTTATTTGAACATCATACGTATTATTGACAGGGTCCACATTGTAAACGGAAGTACCTGTAATGTTATCGTAGACAATATTATCACTCGGGATCCATGCAAAATCATAATCAGTATAATTTGCGTTATTGTATTGATCATAAACTCTTGCTCTACCTGTTTTAATACAGAAGTATGGTTTTGTAACATCGCAGCCAGAATACGCAGGTCCCGGTTTTGCAATCTTTTCACCAACAAAACTATCAAGCCAAGTTAAATCTGCTGCAAGTGCAAATGAATTTACGGTCAAACTAATAAATGCTAAAAGTATCAATACAGCAAAATTTCTAATTGTTTTCATTATTGTGTCCTGTTATAAATTGTTTAATAATAAACCTCTATTTTTGTACGGCCTGAGCAAGCGTGTATTAATTATTGTGCTTATTCGCGGCGTCTCATACCTCACAGAATTCGCGTTCTGTGAGGTTCTTTTTTTCTCGTAGGCAAAGTTTATACTCGGATGTAAGCACAGTGAGAAAATATCCGTGACTCCTCGGAGAATTGGAATAAGTATGAGTAGATGAAGGCACACCTGTTTGGAAAATGAATAAATAAGTGAAATATTATTTCCTCACAAAACTACAATAATTAAAACCCTATTACAACCCCCAATATGTGAAGTCGTTTTGGGAAGTCGTTTGGTGAAGTCGTTTTGGGAACTAGCTGCTATCTGAAGAAGTTGGCGCGATCGTTGTAGGGAGTGAGTTCTCCTTTGCCCACATACCCGGTGGCATCCCAAAATGCTTTTTGAATGCTTCTGAGAATGTTTTAGTATGCGAGTAGCCAACTGCTTTACTTACTTCGACTAATGATTTTCTTTTTTGAAGGAGCGGACAGGCAGCGTGCATTCGCAGGTGTTTGAGGTACTCGCTCGGCGTTTTTCCGGTCAGACGCAAGGTTTGTTCGTAAAGCCAACGCCTACTTACCTTCATAGTATCTGCAATTGAGTTTATGTCAGTATTTGCATCAGGAAATCTCTTCTCAAACTGTTCAAATAGAATTTGAATTAATTTGCAGTGCAAGATATCAGATTCATTATGTGAATTACCATAGGATTGAGTGAAATTACCAACCTTATGGAATTCTTCTTGTTGAATAATTTTATTCATCGGCTTTGATATAATTGTGAAAATTTTTACAACCTATTTTGTTGATATTGTGAAGCTTGTAATTGTCCAGTCAGTTGCTACAACTGACTGTAATTACTTGCCAATGAAACGATAGTTTGAAGGTAATTCTGATTTCATGTATAGTTTCATTTTGAAATGTCGATTATTCCCGCCACATCAAGTGTTCCTCTCGAAATCAATAACGTACAATATATATCCTTCTTAGTTTAGCTCCTGCTTCAATCCATTAGACCATACAATCATTCATCAACGAAGTGGTGTGCAGACGTTTCTAAGGTATGTATTTACATCCAGTTGTAGCAACTGGATGGACAGATATGAAATTTTGAATGAACGTTCATTCTTCACAGGCAAAATAATAATTACAACTGACTGCTCTCTTGCTATTGAAACGCATGCTGGAAGTAATTTTGGATTCTCTCATGACGCACAATTGACCTATATTCAGTATTCAATCTAACGTTAAGTCACTCCCGATACAATAGTTCACTAATTATACTCAGCAGCTTTTCGGATGTATAGGGTTTGAGTAAAAAAACGATTGACTTTTGGTTGACGAGATCACTGTCTTGTTTTAGTCCACTCACTGCTATCACCTTCACATCGGGATTCATCTTTTGAATCGCTCTAATTGTCGCTGTACCATCCATATACGGCATCATCATATCGGTGATAACAAGTGAAATCTTGCTTCCTAATTGCGCGTAGGTGGCAAGTGCTTCGGTGCCGTCTATGGCTGTGAGCACTGTATAGCCACGTGCCTCTAACGTGAGTTTGGTGATTTCACGTATGCTTTCTTCGTCTTCTACGAGCAATATAGATTCACCTTTGTTATCGGCAATTTTCTCGTGTGACATGGTCTGAAATGGTTGATGTCCTTCATGGACAGGAAGATAAATTGTAAAAGTAGTGCCCTTGCCAATTTCACTATACACATTAATAAATCCTTTGTGACTTTTGATAATCGTCAACACAGTTGATAACCCCAAACCGGTCCCTTTGTTGATTTCTTTGGTTGTATAGAAAGGTTCAAAAATCCGTTCCAACACTACCGGCGGGATTCCCATCCCTTGGTCTGAGACTTTTATCATAATGTAAGTACCAATCTTTGCTTCAATGTGCATGCGTACATACTGTTCGTCGAGCTCAATCGTATCTGCCTCGATATCTATCCTCCCTCCATTCGGCATAGCGTCGCGCGCATTGACACAAAGATTCATCAGTACTTGGTGAATCTGTGTAGAGTCAGCCGAAATTGACGGTAAATTCGTGGTAAATTTCGTGTGAAATGAAATAGATTTTGGGAAGGTTTGCGTAATGATTTTTCCAATTTCTTCTATTAAATGGCGCACTTGGACGATGGTAAATTCACCTTCAACGCCTCGGGCGAAAGAGAGAACTTGTTTGATAAGTTCCGAACCGCGCTTCGTCGATGCTTCAAGCATGTGAAGCATTTTCTTGCTTTGCTCATCGACAAACTTCGTACTCAAAAAATTCACCGAAAGTAAAATCGGAGCAAGGACATTATTGAGATCATGCGCTATTCCACTGGCGAGTGTACCGATACTTTCCATTCGTTGTGCGCGTAGGAATTGCATTTCAAGTAGTTTTTTCTCTGTGGTATCTCTCGATACTACAATTACTTGGATGATTTTCCCACTTTCATCGCGTATGACACTACCTTGCGATTCGATGAATCGAATCGTACCATCATGGAGTTCAATTCTATAATCAGCTCGATGTCCAATTCCCGTGTTGGCCGTTTCTTGAAAGAGTTTGCGTATATGTTCACGATCTTCATGATGTATTTCTTCAAATGGATCCGTGCAGAGTAGCGCGTCAGGATTACCAAAGAGAGATTTATAGGAGGGACTGTTGTAAATCCTTCTACCATCTACATCTAGAACTGCGATCATATCGGCAATATTCTCAGAAATCATTCTAAATTGTGCATGGCTTTCCCGTATCTCTTCCTCTGCTGTCTTGCGTGAGGTAATATCCTGAAAAGCGCCGACAAGCCGAACACATTTTCCGTCCTTAAATTCTCCTTTACCTAATGAACGTACCCAGATATGCTTACCTTTCGCCGTTATGAACGGCACTTCAAGATCCCAAGGTGTGCCGTCTTTCATACCCAAATTCACTGCTTCTGTAATGAGCGGACGTGCCTCTTCAGCATAAAAATTAATGGCTTCTTCAATACTCGGCATTTGTGTAGGATCGATATCGTAGATTTTGAAGGTTTGGAGTGTCCAGAACATTTCCATGGTTACCAGGTCAATTTCCCAACCGCCAATAGTAGCTAACTTCCCGACTTCTACCAACATCGACTCACTTTTACGAAGCTGTTCCTCTATTTGTTTACGGGCAGATATATCGACTGACAGGATGAATATCCCCTCAGACACCGGCTGAATCTTGAGATCAAAACACCCAGCCGTGCCATTAGGAAAAGTAAAGTGATTCTCCATTGATTGAGGAATTCGCTCATTCATACAGCATGTAAGCTTTTCAAACATATCCGTTAGTTCAATGCCCGGATACATTTCCATCATCGTATGACCGATTAATTCTTCTTCTTTTCTTTGGCCATGAATTGAAGCTGACTTGTTTACATAGAGATACTTCCAATCGAATCCAATAATCTGACATCCCTCAATCATATCATCAAGTGCGTGGCGATATTTCGCTTCACTCGTCAGAATAGAGTCCGACAATTTTTTAAAATCCGTAATTTCTTGTATTAATTGATGATTAGCTGTACGCAGATTTTCATTGTGGTCGCTTATTGTACCGAGATCACCGGCATGTATATCAGAATGGCTGTTTCTATATACATACCACAGAAGGGTAATTGAAAGCAGCAC
This sequence comes from Ignavibacteria bacterium, assembly GCA_016720145.1. GTDB lineage: Bacteria > Bacteroidota > Ignavibacteria > Kapaibacteriales > UBA961 > JADJXV01. The sequence continues at coordinate 298,357 of JADJXV010000004.1, forward strand.
CTCGCACACAAAGGATAGTGTGGAGGTGAAAGGTGTATGAAAGTCCTGCTGGAGGAGTGTTTGGTAGAAATTCCATGTAAAACCACACAGAATACATCCTATTATCAAAAAGATAAAATTAGGATTAGGTCGTAAAGATTGGTTCATATTTACCCCAACAGTTAATGAATACCAGTGTAATTATTCAGCTCAAATCAGTATGTATATCTGACAAATTAAATCCAAAATATTTATAGAGAATTTGATGAGTAAGTTAATAACCTACTTGTAGATAGGTAGTATGTAGCAATTGTATTTTTAATGCATTAGGATGACTTTCAGAGTGAACAGATTTTCTATAACATGTGCGAGAGAAAGAGCAATTACTACGTGTATAATTTCGTACAAATCAACTACAAACCAAAAAGTCCTACCTTTCGGTAGGAGTTTCGTCAAGTCATTTGTTCCCAATGATTGTAATTCTTGTCTAAGAAACAGTTGCATGACAAAAATTCGAATCAACGTTTACTTTCATATTCAGTATCCTGATACCAGATTTCGTATTGACGTAATATCTATATACACAAGCAAGATATTTGGACGAGCTATGTAAAAGTAAGGTCTCCTGCTACCGTGCAATAATCACCGGTACTGCCTTGCGATAGCCGCCTCCATTAATCTCAATATAATATATGCCAGTAGGAAGATTGCTTCCATCAAAATCGACGATTCCTGTATTCGTGCCTGCGTTTGGATGGAATGAATCAGTGATATCCCGTAGCTCGATGCCGAGCATATTGTACAGCTTTATGGTGATAGTTGTTGGGTCAAGGTTCATCACCCAGATTGCATCGAGTTTTATCTTGCCGGATGTTGGTATGGGACGGGGATATCGAAGCCATACAGATGGGGCTGTATTAACTTCAATACTTGGCTCAGAAATAGAATTAGTAACTGAATCCGGTAATGTTACTTTCCAAATTGAACTTCCACCATCAGCATTTTGGTCAGTAATATACGCCATAGTACTTACAGCCGAAACACTTCTAAAATGTACGAGTGAATCTTGCTGCTCGTGCTTCCAAGATATGCCGCCGTCCGCTGTCCAAAGAAAATTCCCCTGTGTACCAACAATAAAGCCGACTTTCTTATCCGCAAAAGACATATCACGAGAAAATTCACTAACACCTTGTTTGCCGGAATCTACCAAAGTCCATGTTTTTCCAGAATCTGTACTACGGTATATCGGGCAAATAATCCTATCTACTTCTTTTTTACTGCCTAATAAAACATACGTATTATCATCTAGGTTTAGTAATTTGCTTATGTAATAGAGATCGTCCAAGGTTTGCCTGCTCCATTGCTTGCCACCATCTGAAGAACGCAAAATTATTCCTCGGCTATACCGAATATTTGCTGCGGCATTGAATGAATCTAAAATTCCACCTGCAGCTACCAACATTGTTGGTGACTGATAGAATCCGGTAACAAGACCAATACTATCTATATACGATGATTTCCAAGTTCTGCCTCCATCGTTCGTAAGACCAATAAGTCCCTGAGTTAGTAAAACAAGCGGCTGTTGACTAATAATCCGTGAGTCAACACTAAAAACGGCTCCAATATTCGTATCAAGAAAACAGATTTGGGGTTGATCACCTACTACTCCATGATGAGCAGTAAAGGTTGTTCCACCATCTTCGGTGAAGAGTTGGTTGTCATAGCCATCTGAAATGCCACAGCCCGAGCGAGAATTGTGAAAATAGAGTGCATTCATAAAGCTACGGTCTGATGGAATTTGATTGCTACCATTATGTTCGTAGGTTATTGTGTTCTGGGGAAGCCACGTAGCACCTCCATTCGTCGTACGGAAAATTGTTGTAGGATATACTCCAACGAAGCCGGTATCAGGAGAAATAAAATGAATTGAGCCGAAAGCATTATCTCCTTGTGTTCCCAAATAGGAAACCCATATCCATGATTTCCCACCGTCGATGGTTCGATATATTTTCTTTTTATAGCCGACAGCAATACCTATATTTTTAGTTGTAAACCGAAGTGAGTTTAGGAATTCAAGTTGCCTCGTTTCCGGCGGAAGTTGCTGGCTATACGATACTCCTCTGTCGTGGGTAAATTGGATTCCCTTAACGGTACTATTGATATATCCTGCAGAATCTTCGGGAAAAGCAATGCAATTAGCATATTCGGGTGCGGGAGTAGTTTCCCAAGTCTGACCGGTATCACTGGAAATGAATACTGCCGATTCGCCGGATTTTTTAGACCTTCCAAGTATAGTAATAGTGCCTGTGGGAGAAACCGACATATCTTGGAAGAAGAAACTTGAATCGGTACGAATAGTTTTGAAGGATACACCACTATTAGCACTGTGAATAATACTGTCTTTATTCATTGCGATAACGATGTTGTTAGAAATGTAATGAAGACGTGAATATGCATAGGTTGTCGCCCCCAAATTTCCAACTATACTCCATGATGCTCCATTGTCAGCGCTATGGAGAATTGTCCCCCCTACAGCGAATGCAGTCCCTGTACCGGACGAATTAAATGCGAGAGAAGTAATGTATTTCCCACTTGGATTAGCAATCTCCTGCCAATGATTGCCACTATCAGTAGTACGGAAAATCTTACCGCCGCCGACGGCACAGCCAGATGTTGAGGAACTAAATGCAAGATCCTGAATAGTAGCAGAAGTGCCAACAACAAGTAATTGCTTCCACGTTGCCCCTTTGTCGGTAGAGCGCATGACACAACTATTGGTACCGCCAACAAAAACGGTAGTAGTATCCACCCACCGGATGATAAATAGGTCTGAATCGAGGTGTTGCCATGTTTGAGCGGAACAATGGATGGAAGCAATCAGAATAATGATGAGTATGTATAGTGATTTCATAAAGTTAAACCAAATAATATAAAAATTGCCACAGCACATGTGTGCTGTGGTAGATTAAAACGGTAGCAACAAACAATAGCGCAAGGAACAATTTCAATTCTTCCAGGTGGGTTTATAAAACCGCACGCTGGAGTACTTCCTGCTAGAGGTGGTGTGTATATAGGTATAACTCTTAAAGTTGCTGGAGTCGTAGAGTAATCCCAACTAGTTGAAATTTCGTCCAGTCATTTGTTCCCAATGATTGTAATTCTTGTCTAAGAAACAGTTGCATGACAAAAATTCGAATCAACGTTTACTTTCATATTCAGTATCCTGATACCAGATTTCGTATTGACGTAATATCTATATACACAAGCAAGATATTTGGACGAGCTATGTAAAAGTAAGGTCTCCTGCTACCGTGCAATAATCACCGGTACTGCCTTGCGATAGCCGCCTCCATTAATCTCAATATAATATATGCCAGTAGGAAGATTGCTTCCATCAAAATCGACGATACCGGTATTGGTGCCTGCGTTTGAATGGAATGAATCAGTGATGTCCCGCAGCTCGATTCCGAGCATGTCGTAGAGTTTTATTCGGATGGTCAAAACGTCGAGATTCATCAGCCAGATGGCATCAAGCTTTATTTTGCCGGATGTAGGAACGGGGCGTGGGGCGTAAAGCCAGACGGCAGAAGGCCTTTCTACAACCTCAATTTGAGATTCTTGAACACTGGATGTAAAGGATGGTGGTAGCTTTTTGAGGATAATCCCATCATATTTACCTTCCATAAGCTGACCAAAGGCATAGATACAATCACTGTTAACAGGTATGATATCATGAATAGCAATAGGGTATGGATTTTTAGGGATAGGTGATTGTTTCCATGTTTTACCGCCATCATCAGTTTTTATGAGTAGATCAAAAATTCCACCTGCGTATCCCAGCAAGGTGTCAACAAAAGATAGAGCACTAATATTAGTAATTTCACCATAATCAGTTGTGTCGGCTACTTCCCAAGTACGTCCTCCGTTACTTGTTCGCAAGATAAATTGTCGGTTGGAGGTATCAGTACCACCAATAAATCCCTTGTTTTCATCAAAGAAAAAAATGGATTCTGGAAACTGAACAAACCATGGTAGGGGTATCCGTTCAATACTATCGCCACCATTGATAATTCTAAAAAAGGTTGGAATGTTAATGCCGTTTTTTTGAGTATAACCTGAACAATAGGTTCTATCCTTTGAAAAACAGAATACAATTCCCAATACCACACTATCTAATCTTTTTTCTCTCCATGTTTTACCACTATCTGAACTAGTGTAAAATAAGCTAGCAGAATAATTATTATAATGAATTACGCTTCTTAAACTCACAACAGTGGGAGAAGCAAAATCCCAAATCGGGTAATTGATACGGATTTTAGTGGAATCTTTAATAGAATAGGTAGCTCCCCCATCAGTTGTTCTATCAATTGTCTTCGAATTTTGAAAAACAACCATGCCATTCTGAGCATCAAAAAAATGGACTGCGGAATAAGTTCTTGCAGTCTCATCTGGGTCTCGATGTTGTGGAAGCCATGTGGTCCCACCATCTCTTGTTCGATAAACATTGCCGCCATAGCTTGTGAAAAAACCAATATCATCCGAAATAAACTGTGTGGAATAAGCCGCTTCACTCTGATACAGATACGAGAGTAATGTCCAATGCTTTCCACCATCAGTCGTGCGGTAGATAGTTTTTCTCGAACCAACGATAATGCCGGTATTTTCATCCGAAAAAGCAACCGACGTAAAATTTGCTCCCCATGCTAAAAGTGTAGAGTCGTAGGTTGTAAATGGCATAAATGTAGTGCCGCTGTCAGTGGATTGATAAAGAGAATGGAACTCTTTGACAACATATCCCGATTTAGGTTTTGGGAATACAAATCCTACAATACCATCTGGAAAATATGATGCTTTCCATGGTTGTCCTAGAGCGGTTGCTGTGAAAATATTCTTTCTGGTAGCTGCAATGATTCTATCTTGAAAAACAGAAAAACCAAGTATAGGTTGATTTACGAGAGATTTTCCTAATGTATCATTGATTGTCCATGTTTTCCCTGTGTCAAGGGATTGATAGACTCGGCTGAAATCATCACCAATAAGAGCGGTTGATTCAGATAGAAAAGCCACCGAAAAAATACTTGATTTTATACTTGTAGCTATATTTTGCCATGTTTTCCCTCCATCATACGATTGAATAATCTGCCCATTATCTCCGACGATAAGTCCGTACTTTCCTTTAAAAGAAACAGCGCGAAGATTATAAGGTGAATTAAATGAATGAACTTTCCAAGAGATTCCACCATCTGTAGTTACGAGGATGGTGCCGAGATCTCCGATAACAGTCCCGTGGAGAGAGTCAGCAAAGGCAATCCCACGTAGGGATGTTTGAACTCCTGTTGGAATCTGCCGCCACGAAGCACCTTTATCAACCGACCGTAAGAGGCAGCCATTTGTACCAAGTGAATATGCGGAAGTATTCCCGACAAAAGTGCAATGGAGGAGGTCGGCATCGAGCCGGTACCATTCGGGTTGTTGTGATGTGGCTGTACTTAGGCAGAGGATAAAAAGGAGAAGAACTATTTTCATGATGTTCGCTTGTTAAAGTAGAAAAATGAAGGAGTACTTTTTAAAATAAAGTACTCCTTTTTAAGAGAAATAGAAACTAGTCACTACATATCGGCGAGCAAGGTATATCACTAGTGTCAAATATCCAATTTGAAGTATTTGGGCATGGCTCAGTATATTGTGTATGTGTCGAACCCTTTACAATGTTTAATTCTAGAGGAATCTTTTCGTAATCCCAACATACTATATATTCAGTCCAACAAGCCCATTCATCATTACACGCTTCAAAGCTACCTGCAAATGTAGATTGAATGAATTGATAACAAGAAGCTTTATAAATATTATAAACTGTTCTTAGCCCTGTTGAACAAGGATGAATCCATCCAGAATAAGTACCCCAAGGATTTGCGATAATAACAGCTTTAAGAACTTGTTCAAAAAATACATCACTCGAAAGGGTTAATCCCATCTGAGCGAGGCATGCCTTATTAGGAAAATTGACTTTACGTATATACATTTCTTTAAAGCCAGTGCAAATTCTATAACAATAGTAAATTTCCATTGTACAAGATTTTGTACCTGATGCATTCCAAACAGTCGCTGTAACTGGTACATCCGGCGAAGGAGTAGCCCAAGGACAACCTGAAGAACCTGTCGGGCATTGTCCCTTCGTAGTAAAGTTTGAGCCAAGCAACAATGCGCTCATCATAATAACAAATAAAATAACTCTATTCTTCATGATAATCTCCACGATTAAAAATTCTAAAAAATACAAGTAAACCTTTATCTTTGTAGTGCCTGAGCAAGTCGTACAGTTAATTATTGCTTGTTCAAGCGCATGTGCCTCGCAGAATGTCAGTTCTGCGGGGTTCTTTTTTCTCTCTTTTGTGTTTAGTTACTCATTACCGGATGGTGAGAGAAAATGCAAAATCCGGCAGGAGTGCGTTTTGTTTTGGAGTGGATTGTGTGCCTCTTTGGAAAATGAATAGTAGTATATCTGTAAAATCATATTGAATTAACTGCAATATCTTGATAGAGTTGCATTTGTTTGTCGGTATCAATTACGGGTGTTTTATTAATCCGGGGCATGTACATAGTACCCACCACCGGAAGCCGCACACAATATGGTAAGCGCGCGGCTTCATCATCCTTGGAAGGGGAATTTTTTACGTTGTTTCTGCATGATTCTATGGCAAGCTCGATGAACATGATTTAGTTCGTGAGCTCATTCGAAAAAATAGCAGCTACTTCATCGGCGAGAATAAAGTCCACAAGTTTGGTGTTGTGAGATTTACCGGTAAACTCGTAGATCATACGTTTTGTCTTGGCTTGCTCTGTGAGCTGGACGTCATCAGCGATGATTCTAAAATTTCTTCCGCTGATAGTGTGGATGTTGAATGTCGTTTGCATAGAAATACTCCTATAGGATAATTGAACAAATAGAAAATAGAAATTGAAAAATTAATTTAGTAAAAATTTAAAGTGTTATATCACTCTAACTCTCTGTTTCTAATATCGATAAGCTGAGCTTCGTCTCCGAATTCTGCTTGTACTTGTTGATTAAGTAATTGATTTTGCTGAACGGCAGAAATAGCACCCTGCTGTTCGGCAAGCATAGCATTGATTTGAGAAATGTCATAGGAAGTACCTGACGAAATTGAACCAAGATAGAGGAGGATGGAAAGTAAGAAATTCATGATAATACCCTTTATAAATTGTAAATGAGGAGCAGCAAAACCGCTGCGTTAATTTCAAATGCAATTTATGGGTCTTGGATAACCAAACCATGACAAAGTAGGGTCGTTTAGTTACATCGATTTTTTGCCTATTTTTGGGGTAAAATTGGGGTCAAAAAAAGTGACTTTGTAGGTTTGATGCGTGTTGGAGGGAAATTCAAATTTCACGAAAAGTGCCAAAAAAGGGGTCTGGAGTTACATTTTGGAAAAATTGCTCGCAAAAATAATTTTGAATTTATCTGAACATAAAAAAAACCGACTGTTTATTGTCGGGTTTTAAGAGAATAAATTATGTGCTGACTTCTAAGTATTCAACGCAAATGCACAAATTCTACAATGATTTGTTATAATTTCAACCGTCCAGTCAGTTGTTACAACTGACTGTAATTACTAGCCAATGAAAAGATTGCATGTATTATCATGCTCTTAAAACATTCAACGTAAAGCCCGCATAGAAATCTCTGCACCTCTGCGACTTTGCGTTAAAATCGAACTAGCACTTTCCCCACCTGCTCATACAGCCCAGCACGAAAACGACAATAATACACACCCACCGGTAAGTCTAGCGCAGCAGAGTACTCACCTGCCTCAAGTGCGCCATCCGACACAACAAGAACGGAATTACCTACATAATCAAACACTTCCAAGTGTACATTGCCTGAGAGTCCTACACCAAAGTCAATGCTTTTGTATTTCACGGTCAGGAAATACTTCTTACCCGTACTGCTTACAACTCGGATATTTTTCCCGCAATAATCTGCGAGCATGAGGATATTGCCGACTGCACTCCATGTCTCACAAGTCGCAACGTTCGATGAATCAACTGTTAATCGAACCGGATAAATCGTATCCGATGTATGCGGCAGGAATGCATCAAAGTTTATGGAAAATGAACGGCTTCCGCCATTGCCTCTGACGAGTAATTCTCCTTTGAGATCCTCAGGAAATGCTTGACCTTCGGAGATGGAATTGTATGTTATGAGTAATGGATCATAAAACAATTTCACACTCCAATCTGTGACTCCATTTGGAATATTTAGAAATGTCGTGAATTGCTTTCCTGGTAAGATACTTACTGTATCGGGTTTTAAGGTGAATGAACGTTCATTCTTTGGATTCACTATGACGATGACTTCATCGCTTTTTACACATCCTGCGGGGTTGATAACTTTTAAGTTGTAGGTCGTGGTAGTTGTAGGACTTGCACTTGACTGGCTTGTAAAAGGACTTAAAAGACCTGTAGAAGGACTCCATGCATACGTGTTTCCGGCTTCGGCAGGTGTACCAATTTGGGTGCTTTCCCCGTTGCAGATTGATTTGTCTTCGCCTGCGTTGGTGTTTGGTGGTGGGAGTATTGTCACAGTTATATAAGCAGAGTCGATACATGTACCACTTGACACTAGTACTTTGTATTTCGTTGTATTAGTTGGGTTCGCTATGGGATTAGCAATCGATGGATTATCCAATCCTATGCTTGGCGACCACTCATATTTCGTGCCTCCACTTGCAACTAGCTGCACACTTGCTCCTTCGCAGATGCTTGTATCATTCGACACGATTGCTTTAATTGTGCCAATAGTCACGAGAGCAGTATCACTTGCCGAACAACCACCATTTCCTGTAACGTTGAGGATGTATTGCGTTGAACTTGTAGGTGATGCAGTTGGATTTGCTTTGGTTGCATCATCTAATCCCGTCGTCGGTTGCCATGAGTACGTAAATCCTGCTTGGGCTGTTTCGCCAATTTCTGTGCTTGCGCCGATGCAGAGTGTTTTGTCTTGTCCTGCGTTGGCGGTGGGTTGTGGATTCACTGTGATTGTCACGAAGGCGGAATCTTCGCAGGTGCCGCTGGAGACGAGTATTTTGTAGGTGGTTGTTTTATTTGGACTTGCTATTGGGTTTTCTATAGTTGAATCGCTTAGTCCTATTGATGATGACCAAGTGTATTTCGCGCCGCCGCTGGCGAGAAGCTGTACGCTTGAACCTGAGCAAATAGTGGTGTCGTTTGATACTTTCGCCACAATATTGCCGACTGTGACGAGAACGGTGTCGTACGCAATACAACCATGTTCACTGGTGACGGTGAGGATGTATTGGGTTGTCGTTTTGGGTGAAGCATTTGGATTGGCGATGTTTGGATCATCGAGGTCGGTAGTGGGTAACCATGTGTATGTATTGCCTGCTTCGGGCTTATCGCCAATCTGTGCTGAAGAGTTTGGACAAATGGTTTTGTCGGAGCCGGCATTGGCTGTGGGGTTGGGATAGATGATGGCATACGTCGTATCCGACGCAGTACCATTATCATTCTCCACCGTAAGAATAACTTTGTATGTCCCTGCTTTGGAATAGGTTACCGATACGATACTATCAGTACTCGAACCCGGCGAACCATTCTCAAACTTCCATGTGCGGCGAGTGGCATACTTGCTCATATCAGTAAAAACCAACGTGCTACCAATACACCCACTATCCGGCAGAACAAGGGCTCGTGGCGGTGAACATCGTGCTGCCAACTGCTCCGCGCCTAAGACGCCGTCGGTGTTGAAGATGTAGTCCATGTAGTTGGGGAATTGGTCAAATGCCCCTCCGTCAATTTGCCTCATCACAAGTTTCTTGATGTTTAGTTTGCAAGAATTACCTTTCTTATTTGGCTCTTCAATACAACTCAGATAACTGATTTTAGGCGGACCGCTCAGTTGCGTCCAGTTTGGCTCTGTCTGAAAATAAATTTTTCCATCCGGTGCAATTTGCATGGAAGCTGCACCTCTGTTCCAGGGTTCTTGTACGGTGTCAATCGGAGAAGGTACTAATATTGAATCTGTTATATCGATTTGAATAACTCGTGGAGAACTTCCATTCGGAGGTACAAAACGTTCAATAAGGGTATAAATCTTACTATTATCAGGTGAAAATGTAAACGGGATTCCATATATTCCTAAGTCCTTTCGATTCGAAATTATGCCGGTTGTTGAATTAAAATCAGACAGACACAGATTGTATGATGCTAAATCGAGAAGGTGCTTTCCGTCAGGTGACAGCTTTAAATGATTATAAGCATCACCTTTGTCTGGTAGTTGGTCTGGGTATGAAAAAACAGCATTTCCTGCATTAATACCATCCTCAGTTATTGGTATTGAAACAAAAGACAAGGGATTATATCGAAAAAGAACGACCCAAAAATCATGACCATTACTGTGGATTGTTCCAGTCATACCTTCGGTAAAGTAACCTTGAATAATAGGTGCATCCTTTACAACAACTTTCCAGAGCCCAAATGAATACTCTACCAAAGAATACGATAATTGAGTCTGATATTTATTATCTCGTGATGTATTCGATGCGAAACGTGAATCAAGAGATAATATATAGTATTGAGAACAGTTGCTTGGGTGCGGCACTACCAACAATCCTTGGGAGCAACTTACATCTCCACGCAAGGGTAGTGGTGTAAATTTTACATTACTTCCATCGAACAAATCAACATGATGTGTAATTTTAGCTCCAATAACACCAAGATTAGCAATATCAAAGGCACTTGTAAAAAGTAGTTTCCCTGATTGTCTATCAGAAATGGCAATCGCCTCCTCGCCATTATCATACACACTATCCAATTGTTTGAGTGTTGGTAAGAATTGCACACCTTTTCCACCTCCCCAATACCAATTGTTGGCTTCGAGCTGGGCATGAGATGGAATAACTGCAATACTGAGTAACAGCACTGTTAAAAAAAGTAGTATGGGTTTTTTCATAACAAATATAATTACTCTGTAAAAAATGCCATCAGCGGGTTTTGTCAACCCGCTGATGATAATTTGAATCTGCTTTGACACTTAAGGTTTACAAACATCAAATGCAGGGTTACAGCCGGATATAATCGTACAATCGTAACTTGCTGGACATGCAACGGGTCCAACTTTTACTATCGTAAATGTACCGTATTGATTAACGGTCATACAATAATTACTTATGCAACAAACATTTCTATCGCATGGCTCAAACGTGATGGTTGCCGGACCAGAAACACCTCCGCCGGTCGTTGTCTTTTTCCAACAGGCAGGTTTTGCGACTACGAACCTATAAGCATTAATGTTCGTTGGAATTGGTGTCACTTGGGGAGTATAATTGCATCCGCCATAGTAGGCACCGTGCATTAGAATTTGTCGCTCAATTTGAGCCAAAAATGCTTTCATATCTGTCTCATTAAATATATCACACCCAACACAGTTTGATTGCCAAGGATCAACAACTATCTTATCTATTATGAGTTGGCACATTCCTTCAAAGCATGATCCTGGAGTTGTACACTTTTTCAATCTATAATAAATAGTCGCAACACAGTTTGGGCTTGTAGTATATATAAGCATTGTTCTACTCGTTTCCGTACACCCCACAGGTAGAGGATCTTGTATCTGGCAAGCACAACCATCGCACACCACAGGATCAGGTACACACTGCGCCATTATTGATTTTGACAAACATATACTCAAGAGAAGTACAATTGCAAGTGCTATTATTTTGCTATTTTTCATGATGGTATCTTTCAAAAAGTGGTAGTTATTTCTGTAAAGTAAAAAGAGTTCTGGTGGTTTTCCCTGCTATGCTGACTGAGCAGATATACACACCCGATGGAAGCAGCCCGGTTTCGATATTCCAAGAGTGCTGCCCCATATCGAACACACCCGATGCTACCGTTTGCAAACGACTTCCGGCAATATTCATCACTACCACTTCAACTATACCTTTTTCCTCAAGCTTTAGGGTAATCTTACCGTCCGATTTAATCGGGCTGGGAGTAATTGTTATGAATGTTGCAGGCGTTGTGATGTCCTTTTCTTCCAGAATTGATTTACCAACTTTTTGCCATGTAAAGCCACCATCTTGGCTCATCGATAGCGTACCGTCATTGTCCAAGAAAAAGTGCGGTGGATGTTGTTTGTTATCCTGCCGAACAGTAATGGTTTCTTGTTTTGTCTGAGCTGACGCACTGAGTGCCGTCATGAACAGAGCAAATATAATTATTAGATTTTTCATAGTATTATTCCTTTGGTTATTTATTGACAAATGTTGACACATGTTGGTTCTCCACCTGGATCATTTACACAATCGGGTGTTGTAGGGAGTGGCATTAAAACAGGAGTACTTCCGGGCACACCACTCTGATATACTCTGCAGCAGCTTAATACAAAACATGCTTCTGCAACTTGATTGGGTGTTACAATTTTCCAACAAGAAGGGAACCAAATATTGTAACCGCCTGTTGGAGAGACTGGACAGCCAAGATTTGGAACATAGTTAACAAATGAAAAAGCAATGCCTTGCACTAGTTCTGCAAGAGTTGGCCAAGTGACAAAATAGCAACATTCTGTGTGTATTGCTTCGATTCTGTCAAAATAATAATCGCAATAGACATCAGTACCGTTTTGAGTGCATTTCTTCTGATAGTATCTAATCTTGAATAAGCAATCTCCATGTCGAATAACGAGATCAGTAGCTACAGACCATTGCTCACCTACGCAGTTTGGTAAAGTGCAAGGAGGCACAGTTTGAGCTGATGTTTTTTGCACATCTGCTGCAATAATCAGAGTGACTATACACAGCATAGCTAAAAAGTTGGGCAATGAAGCCCGCATAAATTGTTCCATGATTATCCTTAAAAAGGTAATTTTGTAGTGCTTGAGTAAGTCAAGTCATTAAATTAGTACTTACTCAGGCGAATGTTCCTCGCAGAATTCGCGTTCTGCGGGGTTCTTTTTTTTCTCTCGTAAGTGTATCGTTACTCTCTGCTTGATGATGAGAGAAATAGCAAGTTCAAGCAGGAGTGCTTTTTGTTTTGGAGTAGATAGAGTGCCTCATTTGAAAATGAATAAAGTTACTAATATATATTGAGATATTTAATTAAGTTTAGAATATTGATAGAGTTGAATTTGTTGATCAATATCAAATAAAAGAGTGAAGTAAATGGGAAATTGTGATAGTATCAATCTTTTGAAGCTGTGACAAATGCTCCAATTTAAATTATAAGGCAATTTATGGGTCTCTGATAACCAAACCATGACAAAGTAGGGTCGTTTAGTTACATCGATTTTTTGCCTATTTTTGGGGTAAAATTGGGGTCAAAAAAAGTGACTTTGTAGGTTTGATGCGTGTTGGAGGGAAATTTAAATTTCACGAAAAGTGCCAAAAAAGGGGTCTGGAGTTACATTTTGGAAATTGGTGTCGAAAATATTTTTTACCGCTATTCCGGCATTCATGAGCGGAAGTAGAGAGAATATGGTGAATCTATGCTTATCGATCAGCTAAAAGCACTCGTACTGATAGTACAGAAAATTGGGATTGAAACCCTCGAGGACTTTTCAGTACCTCCCGGCAAAAAAGAATCGCTCATTATGCGTTTTTATCGCCTACTGCTGAGTGATGAGACTCCCGAGGATGAACGCGAGCTCGCTGAATTGCTCCTTGGCGATAAATATAGTAATGCGCATTATAAAGTACTGAAAAACCGAATCAAAAAACAGCTCTCTGCGACAGTGCTGAATCTAAGTGTGAATACCGACACCTTCTCCGATTCCTTCAAAGCATGGTATGGGAATAGCCGTGAACTCATTGTAGCCGAAGTGCTTACCAAGCTCGGCAAGCAAACAGCCGGCATCGAAATCATTCAAGAAATTTACAAACAAGCCACATACTATCATCTCACCGATTTACAAATCCGTAGCCTAGACCACCTGCGTTCACATTTTGCTCTCACTGGCGAAAAAAAGAAATATCGCGACACCAAAGCACTGCTGAGCCACTCATTAGCGGTGCGTCAGGCAGAAATCGATGCTGTCAGTCACTACGAAGATGTAGCCATCCTCTACGCTAATAAACATTCCGAACGTCCGGAAAATTTACCCTTTGCTCGTGAGAAATTACGCCTCATTCGCATATTATTTGATCAATATGACAGCTTCAAAATCAAAGATCGCTATTGGGCTCTCGCCTCGCTTATTGGGCAAATTGACCTTAATTACGACACGGTTATGGAGGCAACGGACGAAGCTATTACCTATCTTAAGGAGCATCCTCACCTCGTCAGCAAGAATATGCTCGGACTCTATCTGTCCGAAAAAGTATTAATCTGTTTCTCCCACCGGAAGTATGAAGAGGCGCGAGTAGCCATTGAAGAGTGTAAGCTTGCAACATCCCCAAATACAAGTAGATGGCTGAGCCTTAAAATGACGGAAACTCTGCTCAATCTACACACCGACCATGAACGTGAGGCATGGGAAATTGTGCGTCATGTTAAAAGCACTCTCAAGGAATCCTCGGGTGGAATGGTACGCTATGGTCAGGAATGGAAAATCCTTGAAGGATATTGTTATTACGCGCGAATGACAACGATACTGCGTCCAAGTGAAGACGAAATAACGGCATTACCTGACCCGGTTCGAGTGTTTGCCGGAGGATTTTTAGAATTCTTTGATGATAAAGAAGGTGCTAATCTATCGATGCTTTTGTGCCATATTCTCCTTATATCACTTTCAGAAGAATCGAAAACAGACTTCTCGAATAAAATAGCCCTCCTCGACCGGTATCGCCTCCGAAATTTAAAAAATAAGCAATCACAACGCGGCGCGTACTTCATCGAACTCCTCAGAGCAATGGTTCGAGCCGATTATAACCAAGCCACCACCAATCGCCTCGCCAAGCCCATCCTCGCTAAAATGCAAAACTTCACTATCTGTGAGAATTACGAAATACTTCCGTTTGAAAAGACATGGCACCGCCTCGTCGAGCGAATGACAGTGAAAACAATACGAACGTAATAGACGACTATTTGCAGATATGAGACTCTATTTATTTCCGGAGTTGTATGATGAAGGTATAGAGTTCCCGCATTAAAATATCAAAGGATTGATTAGCTCCGTAGGTGCGACCTGTTTGTAGGTAATGAGGTTCAAAATTTGTTATTAGCTCCGTAGGTTCGACATGCTTGCGCAATAAACAGGTCGCACCGCTGGTGCTACGATTGTTCTTTTGGGTCTAATCGCTACATACAGGTCGCCCCTATAGGGCTAAAGCTACGAAATCTTCGTTCAGCCATTTTGATGCAGAAACCTAATTGGAAAATCCCGAACGCCGCACACCCCGATTATTTTCGTATTTTCGCGCTGCAATTCTTATAATTCCCTTGATTTTTCATTCGTCTGTGATTCGATATGTCTATTCTTCCTATCTACTTATATAATCATCCTGTATTAAAAAAGAAAACCGAACCCATTCGTGAAATGACTGGCGATCTCCGCACGTTCATCGATAGTATGTTTCAGACGATGCATGAGGCAGACGGTATCGGACTCGCCGCCAATCAGGTCGGTGCGTCGATTTCACTTACTGTCATTGACGTTTCGCAGGCGGGCGATGAAGACGAGGATGATATCATCATGCCTGCGCCGCTTGCACTCATTAATCCGGTGATTCAGTATTATTCTGATGAGGAAATTGACTTTGAGGAGGGATGTCTTTCCTTGCCTCATTTCAGGGACAAAGTCATGCGTCCGGATGCAGTGCAAGTGAAGTATTTTGATATAGATATGAAAGAGCATACCATCGAGGCAGATGGTATTTTTGCACGTGTTCTCCAACATGAAATTGACCATTTAAATGGAATTTATTTCTTCGAGCGCCTCTCCTCGCTACGGCGGACACTCTCCAATAAGAAACTAAAGCGTATTGTGCGGGGTGACATTTCTCCGCATTATTCCATCATAGATGCGGACGGTAAACGAATCGATTATATTCCAGAGGACGATGAATGAAAGCTCTCATCACCGGCGCAACCGGTTTTATCGGAAGTCATGTAGCAGATTTATTACTTGATCGGGGTTATGATGTACGCGCAATTGCTAGAAAAACAAGTAACTTGCGCTGGCTCTCAGGTAAGAATATCGAGATAATCGACGGTAGTATCAGCAATCCCGCCTCACTCCAAAAAGCAATGGAAGATGTGGAAATTGTCTTTCATGTAGCAGGGCTCACAGCTGCCCGCAATGCCGAAGAATTCATGCGCGGCAATCGCGACGGCACTCGAAATATGCTCGAAGCTGCTTATAAATATGCACCTAATATCAAACGTTTTCTTCATGTTAGTTCACTTGCTGCTGTCCGACCTGCCACGTCGCTCGATGCGCCGGTCGATGAGACGACGCCATCTGCGCCGATTACAAGTTATGGCATTTCAAAGAAAGCGGCTGAAGATGAGGTGAATAATTTTGCCGGGAAATTGCCGATTACCATCGTTCGCCCGCCGGCTGTTTATGGTCCGCGCGAGTCGGCGATACTCGATTTTTTCAAAACGGTGAAGAGTGGATTCGTGCCACATATAGGGTTCGATGAAAAACACGTCAGTCTGGTCAATGGTCTCGACCTCTCGCGGGGTATTATCGAAGCAGCCGAGTCTTCAAATACAATTGGCGAGACGTATTTTATATCGAGTGATGAATTTTATACGTGGGAACAAATCGGCAAAGTCACAGCCGCAGCATTTGGCAAAAGCCGCGTGTTTCCGCTACGATTACCACATTTTCTCGTTTTTGGTGTGGCAGGAATGTCTGAATTCTTCGGTCGATTTGCAAAAAATCCACCGGTGTTGGATTTCGAAAAAGGACGTGATATCACTCAGCGATACTGGATATGTTCGACCGAAAAAGCCAAGCGTGACTTCGGCTACCGACATCAAATTTCCATCGAAGACGGCATCCGCCAAACTGTCGAATGGTACAAAGAACACAAGTGGTTATGAAAAAAATCATTTTCATTTTCTGCGTAATTACCGCCGCATGTCAACAGGAAAGTAATATTCCCCAACAAAAGCTCGCCCTCGAAAATATGCAGCAAATGCCTAACCACACAAGCTGGAATTTCTCGATGGTATTCATGGATTCTTCTCGTACCAAGACCAAGCTCTCAGCTAAGCTCGCCCGCGTCTATGAGCAACGCCAAGAAACCCTCCTCGACACAAACGTCGTCGTCGAATTTATGAATGAAAATTCAAAACGGGTTGCAATCCTCACCGCAGACAGCGCGAAAGTCGATGACAAAACGCGGAATATGTTCGCCTACGGCAAAGTCAAAGTCGTCTCCGATAGCACCCACACCACCATGACCACCACGCTCCTCATGTGGAACAACCAAACCCAAAAGCTCACCACCACCGAAAAAGTACACATTGTCTCACCAAGTGAAGTCATCGACGGCACCGGCATGGAATCTGACCAATATTTGAAGAATTATAAGATATTCAAGGTAAGCGGGATTAAGAATCCGTGAGTCGGGGAGTGGTAAGTCTGTAAGTCAGTAAGTCGTAAGTCGTAAGTCAGTAAGTCGTAAGTCAGTAAGTCGTAAGTCGTAAGTTGGTAAGTAGTAAGTTGGTAAGTAGTAAGTTGGTAAGTCTTTACGATAAAATTTCTTTAGCCCATTAGTCCTTTTTATTTTAGTCCTTTTAAGCGTTTTTTAGTCCATTTAGTCCATTTAGTCCATTTAGTCCATTTAGTCCATTTAGTGCATTTAGTCCTTTTAGTCCTTTACTCAAAGGTCATATAAAATTAATAATATATAGCTCATGATTTCAATCATGGGATTGATTGCAATAGGGATCAATTTTTTTTTATCGATTTTCTCTTTTGTGATTTCATAAATTATCCTCATTGTAAGTCTTGTTTACAGATGGGGAAAATGCAGGCTAACTTATTATTCCTTCAATAATACTTTCTTATTCGAATGAAAAAACTATTACTAATTATCGCTATCATTGTACTTCTTCTTGGATGTTTTGTTTTTTGGAAAAATTATACACTCCAAAAAGGAATTGCAAAAGCAAATTTTGAATTTGAAAAATATTCACCTCCAAAGATTTCTACCCTTGGATCTGTCAATAATGTATCAATTACTCCACTAATTGATTGGCATGCAGAATCGTCGGACTTCAAAACCGAAGCCGGCGTCAGCTATTTGATTAAAGCTGATAATCATACAATCCTCTTTGATCTTGGCTACAACCCGGATAATCAAGATCCATCACCATTGCAGCACAACATGAGCAAGCTCGGTGTAACTATCAAAGATATAGATATGATAGTCATATCCCACAATCACTTTGATCATGTAGGTGGCAAAAAATGGATGGATGCAAATACATTTTCTATAGGTGTTACTCAGTCTGATTTAGGTTTTAAAAAAATATATACACCTATAGATATGACCTATCCGGGACAAAAGCCGATTACGACACAAATTCCACAAATATTGGACACGGGAATAGCGACAATTGGCACGATACCGGCTGAACTCATCATCGGTAAAATTGACGAACAGGCACTGGCAATTAACATAAAAGGCAAGGGGTTGCTGTTGGTGGTCGGCTGTAGTCATCAGACAATCCCAAAGATTATCAAGCGAACCCAAGAGCTTTTCTCAGAACCAATTTATGGAATTATCGGTGGCCTGCATTTTCCAATTCCGGAAGGTAGGTTGAAGCTAGTTGGTGGTCTCCTCGATGCGCCGAGGTTAGGATCAGGCAATGGACCATTTGACCCACTGACTCAGAAAGATGTTGATAGCACTATAAAAATGCTGAAAGCATTGAATATCCAATTAATTGGTGTCGGAGGACACGACAGCAGTGATGAAATAATCGAACAATTCAAGAATGAATTTGGGAAGGCATATCGGTATATTAAAGTCGGTAAGAAAATAGATATTTGACAGGAATTGTTGCCTGAATTTAAGAGTCAATTCTACAAAAAAAGACCTGACAGGTTTTCTTCAACCTGTCAGGTCTATCTTATTTTGCAGTATATCTATTCTACATCCTCTTCCAGGTCTTCGTCAGCAAGCTTGAGCTTGACAGATTCGACGCTGCGCTTGGAACGTTGGGTGATTGTACAATCGTAGCCATCTGCGCGGATGACTTCGTTGAGTTCAGGGATTCTGCCGGCAGTATGATTAATCCAACCTCCAATTGTCTCGTACTCTTCGGCTTCGGGGAGCGGACGGGGAAGATGTTCGTTGACATCTGCAATGGGAGCGCTGGCGCGCACGAACCATTCTTCACCACGTTTTTCGACAATCGAGACTTCATCATCGTATTCATCTTGGATCTCACCGACTAATTCTTCCATTATATCTTCGAGCGACACAATACCTGCTGTGCCGCCAAATTCATCGAGAGCCACAGCGAGATGAGCGCGTCGCTTTTGCATTTCGCGCAGTAAGCTGCTGATTTTCTCTGTTTCCTGTACAAAAAATGCAGGGCGAAGCACATCTTGCAGAATGATTAAATCAGGATGATTCATCATCGTTAAGAGATCTTTTGCATAGACGACACCGACGATATGGTCAATCGTTTGCCGATAGACCGGCATGCGGGAGTATCCCTCTTCCATTACTTTTTCGATGATGGAATTACCTCGCATAGAGATTTCAAGTCCGATGATTTTACGGCGCGGTACCATGATTTGATTGGCAGTTGTTTCACGGAATTCAAAGACATTTTCTATTAATTCATGTTCGGCACTTTCTAAGATACCGGTCTTCGAACCTTCCTCCAACAAATAGCGCAATTCCGCAGCGCTGTGGAGTTCGCCCTCACGGTCAATTTTCAAACCTGCTAATTTTAAAAGGTAGTTAGCAATGGAATTCAAACTCCAAATAAATGGTTTAAACAATAAATAAAACGCGCGTAGAGGCAACGCCACGGCCAAAGCAACAGATTCTGAATATTGAATTGCGATTGATTTAGGTGCGAGCTCGCCGAGAATGATATGGAAAGTTGATATCAATAAAAAAGCAATGACAAATGAAATCTGATGAGTCAATGTTTCTGAAAAATGGATACCAAGATTGGTAAAACCTGACGAAATCATGTCAGCAATGAAAGGTTCGCCCACCCATCCAAGCCCCAAGCTTGCAAGTGTAATACCAAGTTGTGTAGCGGAGAGGTAGGAATCTAAATGTTCAATTACATGTTTGGCGGCGATTGCGAGCGTGTTACCGGAACGTGCAAGCATTTCAATCTGCGAAAGCCGCACTTTAACGATAGCAAATTCCGCAGCGACGAAAAATCCGTTGAGTAATACAAGAAATAAGGTAAAGAGAATATTTAAAATCATGCAATAATCAGTCAGTATGTAAAATTAATTTATGAGTGCGATAGTGAAGTCGCTTGTCAAGATGAAAACCATAATATTGAGCAAAGAAATCATGAATCTGCGCTTTTTGGAGTTCGGGAATATCGACGTTTATCGCCTGAGAAAGCTCACACTCGGCAATTAGTTGCAGTATTGAGAGTGTTTTGGTTTCAAATACAAATCCTTCTCTGTATTGTGACACTTCCGGAGACATGATACCACCGTCTGAAATCGAAAAAACAAATTCCTGATTTTTGTAATTTATAAGAGAAACACCGGTAACATAGCAATCGGTAAAATTTGTAGCGAAACCCATTAGATCAGCTAGTCTTATCTGAAATGCGACAAGAAGAGCATATTCGTTGTTTTGAGTTTTGTTTAATAATATTAGTGTAGTACATAATAATTCAAAAATAGCTGAATTTACTTCTTCCGGTTCTTGTGTGACAGATGTAAGCTCTGCAATTGCAAGCCCTATCGTGAGCCGAGAATAATCTTCTGCGATCCGGCGAAGTGGAGTAGCCGTTTCGGCTTTTGTGATTAGATGCAGGTCTCGTTGTGGTTTTTTATAGACAGTAATCATGCTGTGGCTGAGTGCTTCGAGGGAGGCGCCGAACTTACTTTTCGGACTTCGTGCGCCTTTGGCGAGGAGCGAGAGTTTGCCATGTTCGGCCGAATACACGGTCAGAATTTTGCTTGTTTCACTGTACTTACGCGAGTGCAGAATAATCGCAGAGTCTGTAATAATCACGGAATATGCTTTCGGTTAATTGCTCGACCGCAAAATACACAATCTTAGGAAATGAGTAAAGGAATATTTGTGGGAGGAGTGCAGTAGAAAGTTGTAGTGAGGAGTTTATGAGGTCATAAGGTGAGTTTAATCGACAAGTATGAAAAATTAGAACACGGAATAAGTAATTGAATTTACATTTCCACCGAGAGTTTAACAATTTGAATATAAAAAAAGTCCCTGCAATCATGCAGGGACTTTTTTGGGAGGAGAGAGAGGGATTTGAACCCTCGGTAGAGTCAAAAACTCTACGACGGTTTAGCAAACCGTTGCCTTAAGCCACTCGGCCATCTCTCCGCGTGCTTAATTACAGATAGTTGTAACTATGGACTGCGAATATACGACTGAATTACCCTTTTCGCCAAATAATTTTGTTTTTCGAGTCCTTTTTTTTTCTCTAAAATTCCCGCCTCGTGTTTTTGGTGTATTAAACCACTAAAACTGCACTTTTTGGCATAAATTATCATGATTTTACTCTATAATTAACCTGTTTTTCAAATTTACTTTGGCTAAAACGGAGTTAGTTCTTATTTTTGCATTCTTTTTGAAAAACAACCCCTAAAATTCAGGAGATAATACGTGGATTCTTCAGCAAAAATTACGAAATCGATTCGCGAAGTAGATGTAGATCGCAATTGGTTAATCGTTGATGTAGCAGGCAAAACGCTCGGTCGAGTAGCGACCCAAATTGCGACACTTCTTCGCGGAAAAAACAAACCGTTCTATACTCCGCACGTTGACTGCGGCGATTATGTCGTCGTGATTAATGCCGGTCAGGTAAAAGTTACGGGCAAGCGAGCAGAGCAAAAAGAATATTTCCACTATACCGGCTATCCGGGCGGTGGTCGTACACGTACTTTCAAAAAGCTTGTCGTGTCTAAGCCCGAAGAAGTGATTGAGCTAGCCGTAAAAGGTATGTTGCCCAAAAACAGCTTAGGTCGTCAAATCGGCAAGAAATTAAAAGTATATGCCGGCAACGATCATCCACACGCGGCACAAATGCCGGTAGCTTTTGAATTACCTTACAGAGCAAACTAAATCAGAGCAATTTAATATTGGAGCAATTTTAATGAAATATATAGCAGCTACAGGACGACGTAAAAACGCAATTGCACAGGTTCGTATGACTCCCGGTACAGGCGTTGTGATAGTCAATAGTTTACCAATCGAAGCATATTTCCCACTCGCTACTTATCGTCAAGAGGCACTTCGCCCACTCGAAACAGCGCAAATGGAAGGTAAATTTGATCTTATCATAAAAGTATGCGGTGGCGGTAAAAGCGGTCAAGCCGGTGCAGTACGCCTCGGTGTCGCACGTTCACTTGTCGAGTTCGACGGCGAGCTTCGCCCACCACTCCACACAGCAGGCATGCTTACTCGTGACCCTCGTATGGTCGAGCGTAAAAAATACGGACAGAAAAAAGCTCGTAAGCGTTTCCAATTCTCGAAGCGTTAATCGACTGTCGGAAGATATTCTAATCTTTAGAATATCAGATAATTAATAATCATGTTTCAGGATTGTCCTCGTGTGGCGCTTGATTATCAAGTGTTGAGAGATTGGCAAGATGAATGAAACAGTAGTTTTACAACACAATTATATTTGGAGTATAGTATTTATGGCTAACGTTACAGTTGAAGCCCTCTTAGAGTCCGGTGCACACTTTGGTCACCTTACCCGCCGTTGGAATCCGAAAATGCGCAAATTCATCTATACCGAGCGCAACGGAATACACATTATTGATCTTCGCAAAACGCAGCTTCTCCTTGAAGTAGCACAAGATGTGGCAAATGAAGTCGCATCAATGGGCAAAACCGTTTTGTTCGTTGGTACAAAAAATCAAGCAAAAGAACCAATCTCAACGCAAGCTACATTCTGCGGTACGAACTACGTGTCCGACCGCTGGCTTGGCGGTATGCTTACCAATTTCACAACCATCCGCAAAAGTATCAAACGCCTTGCAGCAATTGATAAAATGGAAATCGATGGTACATTCGATAAAATCACGAAAAAAGAACGGCTTATGCGTAACCGTGAGCGTGAAAAGCTCCGCCGCGTATTCGGTGGTATTGAAAACATGACACGCCTTCCGGGTATGCTTTTCGTCGTGGATGTGAAAAAAGAACATCTTGCCGTTAAAGAAGCAAAAACACTTGGAATTCCTGTCATCGGTATCGTTGATACCAACTCAGATCCCGACTTAGTCGATTATCCAATACCTGCAAATGACGATTCAATTAAAACAATTGAGCTCATCGCAGGCGCTATCGCCGCTTCTGTACTCGAAGGTCGCGAAGTAGCTAAAATTCGTGCAGTAGAGTCCGGACTCAGCGGTGAATTGAGTGAAAAAGAAGAAACAGACGGAGCAGACAGAAAAGACCAACGCCGTATGCGCGGTCGCAGAAATCCAAATGAAGGCGGAGATCGCCAAGGTGGTGGTGACCGTGGTGGTAACAATGATCGTAATCGTCGCCCACGCACCGATGCTCCTCGCGCCGCCGCTCCTGTAGCAGCAGCACCAGTCGCCGCAGCACCAGCCGCAGCACCAGTCGCAGCTCCAGCAGCAGCACCTGCTGCACCGGTTGAAGTAGCGTCTGTAGCACCTGAAGCAGCAGCAGAATAATTTATAAGTATATAATATTGAAATTATTGTGAAAGTTTGAATTTTTATGGTAACAGCACAAATGGTAAAAGACCTGCGCGATAAAACCGGCGCAGGAATGGCAGATTGTAAAAAAGCCCTTGACGAAGCAAATGGTGATATGAATGACGCAATCGATGTATTGCGCAAGCGTGGCGCAGCATCAGCTGCAAAAAGAGCAGACCGCTCGACAAACGAAGGATTAATCGTTGCAAAAACTTCAGCTGATGGCAAAACAGCCGCAATCGTTGAAATTAACTGCGAAACAGACTTCGTCGCCCGCAATGAAGAATTTATGGAATTCACTTCACAAATTGGTGACGCAGTCCTCAATAATAACTTCTCATCTGTTGATCAAATATTAGCAGTGAATATCGGTGGTAAAACACTCGGTGATTTGCATAATGAAATGTTGTCAAAATTTAGTGAACGTATTGGTATTAAGCGATTTACGCGTGTGGAGACAAGTAGTGGAACAATTGCGGCCTACATTCATGCAGGCAGCAAACTCGCAGTATTGCTCGAAATTAATGCCGTTGCTAATGAAAAAGCTACCGGACTTATGCGTGATATCGCAATGCAAGTCGCAGCAATGAACCCAATGTTCATCGACCGCTCAACAGTCAATACCGAAGCAATTGATAAAGAAATCGAAATCTATCGCGAGCAAGCAATTCTCGAAGGAAAAAAACCTGAAATTGCTGAACGTGTCGCCGTCGGACGTCTTGAGAAGTTCTATCAAGAACAGTGCTTAGTAGAACAATCATTCGTCAAAGACAGTTCAAAAACTATCAATGATGTAGTGAAAGAAATTTCTGCTGAAGTAGGAAGTGACATAAAGATTGTTAGCTTCCACCGTTATTTCTTAGGTGCAGAATAATTCTTCGAAATCTATGTACGCAACAAGGGCGAGGTGCAAACTTTGCCCTTTTTGCTAACTACTTTTTACGAAGTTCACTCGAATGCTGGGTTTTTAATTCTGCAATCGGCAATGCCTGAAGATAAATTATGGCTTGATTGAGCCATTTAAGACTAAAATTTCTTTAACTTTCTTACTTTGAGAGCTTTATGCGACCTATGTACAAAAGGATTTTGTTGAAATTAAGTGGTGAGTCGCTCATGGGAGATCAAGAATTTGGGATAGATGCTCGAATTCTCAAATCTTTTGCAGAGGAAGTGGCTGAGGTTTATCAAACCGGTATTCAAATTGGAGTGGTACTTGGTGGAGGCAATATATTTCGAGGTTCACAAGCTGCTACTCAAGGAATTGATAAAGTATCGGGTGATTACATGGGAATGCTCGCAACTGTTATAAATTCTATAGCATTTCAAAATGCATTAGAAGAACGTGGAGTACCCACCCGATTGCAAACTGCAATTCAAATGCATCAAATTGCTGAGCCGTATATTCGAAGGCGTGCTATCCGACATTTAGAAAAAAATCGAGTTGTTCTCTTCGGTGCCGGAACCGGGAATCCATATTTCACGACGGATACTGCAGCTGTATTGAGAGCAATTGAAATTGAAGCCGATGTCGTCATCAAAGGTACCCGTGTCGATGGTGTGTATGACTCCGACCCCGAAAAAAATCCCAATGCCAAAAGATACGATAAAATTACCTACCAAGAAGTGCTCGCCAAAGAACTCAAAGTAATGGATGCCACAGCAATCGCGCTGTGCAATGATAATAAATTACCGATTCTAGTGTTCAATATGAATGAAAAGGGTAATCTGAGCAAACTGATGAATAATCAGTCGGTTGCGACGATTGTTTCTTGATGTAGCATTCTGCTTCTATTGTTTTGTAACACATTATACTATACAACCTATGCCAGTCCCAGATATTATCAACAACGCACGTTCGGAAATGCAAAAAGCTGTTGAATACGCACAGCATCAAATCTTAAAAGTACGTACCGGTCGTGCTTCCGGAAGTCTTGTCGAAAATTTAAAAATCGAGTATTACGGTTCGCCGACGCCCCTTGGTCAGGTCGGCAGTATTTCAACACCTGATGCGCGAACGATTTTGATACAGCCGTGGGATAGAACAACGCTCGGTGCGATCGAAAAAGCAATCTTAGCGTCTGATTTGGGGCTGAATCCCAATAATGATGGCTCAGTTATACGAGTGCCGATACCACCATTAACCGAAGAGCGTCGTAAGGAATTCGTCAAATTATGCAAAAAATTCGCTGAAGAAGGGAAAGTCGCTGTTCGAAGTGTACGCCGCGATCACATCGAATCACTCAAAGTAGCTGAGAAAAAAGAAAGCTTTTCAGAAGATGAGACCAAACGAGGTGAAGATGAAATTCAAAAGCTAACCGATAGATTTATTAAAGACATCGACACGATTCTTGCAAAAAAAGAAAAAGAAATAATGGAGGATTGAGTTCTCTTTCACTGCTCTACCATTCGTAGATAATGTCCTCTAATTCAAGTTAATTCATCTGTCAATCTGATCGAAGCAAAAAGTCGACACGTGTATCCGTCGTATGTAGGGGCATTATAAAGCGGCAATTCTTCCCTCGAAGATTCACTACCAATGACCGTTTTATAACCTGTTCTTTTTATATGACTTGCATTCGCGTAAGAGAAAGAGTTTCCCACAGAGTTTCACAGAGTTTTTCACAGAGTTCACAGCGGAATACTGCTGTGTGTGACTCAGTGCACCTCTGTGTAACCCTGTGGGAGGATCCGGCTACTATGCGGGATCCTTTGCAAGTACTTGCTGTGTCATTACTTGTTTTTTTTAAGTGTTTAATCCGAGCTTCAGAATGACATCAACGGGAATTGTAGTTTAATTACTGCTCGTCACTTAACATGGAAACAATCCTCGAAATAGAGAATTTGCAAAAAATCTATCCTAATGGGACACATGCTCTCAAAGGAATTTCATTTTCAGTGCAAAAAGGTGAATTTCTTGTGATTATTGGACTTAGCGGTTCGGGTAAATCAACCCTCTTGCGCTGTATCAATCGCCTTCACGAGCCGACAAGTGGAAGAATTCGCTACAAAAGCAACGATGTAACACATATTAAAAATGAAGATCTACGTGCGTATCGAAAGCGTATAGGTATGATTTTCCAGCATTTTAATCTCATAAAGCGACGGTCGGTACTCGATAATGTCCTTGCGGGGTATTTAGGGTCGATGCCGGTGTGGAAGTCTATTCTCGGTAAGTTTCCCGAACAGATTCGCGCACAAGCACTTAAATGTCTTGAGATTGTGGGGATATCCGAAAAAGCAGCTTTTAGAGCAGATGCTCTTAGTGGCGGACAACAGCAGCGAGTGGCGATTGCTCGTTCGCTGATGCAAGAGCCGGAAATTCTTCTAGCCGATGAACCTGTCGCGAGTTTAGATCCTGCTACTTCTCATTCTGTGATGCAATATTTAGAGCGGATTAATAAAGAATTTGGTACAACTGTCATCTGTAATCTGCATTTTCTAAGCTTGGTTAGGCAATATGCTTCTCGTGTCATTGCACTTAAATCGGGTGAGATTGTCTTTGAAGGTCCGCCGAGTGAAATAGATGATGCATGGTTCAGAAGAATTTATGGTGAAGATGCAGTCGAAGTCGAAATCCGTTGAATTGGTGAAGATTCGTTCGTGCTTTATTGATTGTTTGTATATTTGCACCATCAGAATAGAATCGGATTACATTAAATTTTGTTGACAACGAAAGTGTACTATGGCTTGGTTTTTACGCTCCAAAAAAAATATCGAAGAATCTCAACAACGAGAAATGCCGGACGGCTTGTTTACGAAATGCCCGACATGTTCGGAGGTGATTTATAAACGTCAGTTTGAAGAACAGCTCTTCACCTGCGCAAAATGTGACCATCATTTCCGTATTGGCAGCGAGGAATACATTTCGATATTATTCGACGAAAATTCATTCACCGAAACAGATACCAACATTCGCTCCACCGACATCCTGAATTTTACCGATACCAAGCCTTATCTTGATAGATTAGCAGATGCTTACAAGCGTTCAGACTCACCGGACGCACTCAGTATCGGCTATGGTCAAATTGGAGGAAGAGACGTCTCTTTCGGCTGTATGAATTTCGATTTTGTCGGTGGAAGTATGGGTTCGGTCGTTGGTGAGAAATTCTACCGCGCCGTCAAATATGCTATCAAACACAAGTTACCCTATATAATGATATCCGCTTCAGGCGGAGCTCGGATGCAGGAAGCAATTTTCTCGCTCATGCAAATGGCGAAAACGAGCGCCGTCCTAGCTGAATTAGCTGAAGCTAAATTACCTTATATATCGATACTTACTGATCCAACCACCGGCGGCGTGAGCGCGTCATTTGCGATGCTTGGGGATATAAATATAGGCGAACCGAAAGCATTAATTGCATTCGCAGGTCCGCGTGTCGTCGAACAAACCATCCGTAAAAAACTCCCCGAAGGATTCCAAAGAGCTGAGTCCGTCATGAAAAAATGGATTTTTAGATTTAATCGTGCATCGGAAGGACCTCCGCCAAACGCTGATACAGGTGCTGGATCTGCTGTCGTAGAAGTGTTGTTAATAGAACTGATAGTAAATGATTCAGATTAATTGTACTATATAGTATTTGAAACTAACAAACAGTCATTGAATAATTCCTTGAATGTAGCGTTAGAATTAGAATCATACACGAGTCAATACATTCAACATATCATATTACTTTCCACACAGACTCTAACAATATTTTCAAGTAATTATGCCGTTCTTCCTCCGAAAATTATGGCTCAAAATAGCGCTCCCCACAGCGATGACGACCTTTATATGCGTCGAAATAGTAGTTCGTTTTCTCCTCAATCAGTCACTCGATCTTACACGAGCTGAAGTCCAGAAAAATCTATCCAATATCGCAAGCCAAGCATCGGTATGTATTAGTGCCTCTGATCATGTTGCCGCACTGAGCAACTCTCCTGATACATCCACGCAAGCTTCATTCGATCGTATCCGCATGATTATGAATAAAATGCGGATGGGCCTACGTTTCGTCGAAAATTGGTACACACTTATGCCGAATCACGGTGATACTACTTGGTTCGGAGTGATGTCACACCCAGAATCTTTTCCGGTGATAAACATATTTTCAGGATACTATCGTTCGTGCTGCTTTTGAAACATCTCTCAAAGAAAAAAAGACTGTTGCAACAGGAATTTACTCCGACGACCATGGGAAATGGATATCTGCATTCGCTCCAATTGTCGATGGGAATGGTGTTTCCATCGCTGCTCTTGAAATAGACCTCACTTATAAAGATTATCTAGAAAGGGAAAGTGCTCTTCATGACCAAGCTAATTTGGCGCGAATCTTCGGACTCTTATTTAGTGGAATACTTGGAATCATCGTCGGCTACCTAATAGCAAAGCCAATTCGCGCTGTAAGTACTGCGGTCTCTTTTATTTCAGACAATGATTTTCAAGGGGATGTGCAAATACCATTTATTTTAAATTGGTTACCTGATGAAACTACTACACTGATTGAGAATTTTAATCGGATGTCTGCCAAATTAAGCGAAACCCTTTCTGCCCTTCGAATGGCAAATTTGAGGCTATCTAGTCTTGATGCTGCGAAATCGGTGTTCTTGAAGTTTGTAGCTCACGAACTCCGCACCCCGCTCAACGGTCTCAACTCCTTGAGTTTTATTCCTAAATTACAAGTCCTTGAGCCGGATTCGGCAGAAATTTTAGAAGGTGGGATTCAAAGTGCCCAACGTTTGAAAACCTTCGCACTTGCCGCTGAGCAGTATATTCACGCGTTGAATCATACTCCTGAAGTAGCTGAAGATGTTAATTTTTATCAGCTTCTTGAGTATGTTGTTTCGGATTGCCGTTATAAAGCAGAACCTGTTGGAATTACTTGTGAGTACAATCAGTCGAATTTCACCGCAAATGTCGCTGTTCCTCATGAGATAATAGATAGAATCATCGCTCCACTACTCGATAATTCAGTTAAATTTAGCAATGCCGGATGTAGAATCTATATTTCGGTGCAGGAGCAGGGTACACTTATTCACTGCATCATTGAGGATGAGGGAGAGGGGTTTGATCCCGAATATTGCGAACAAATATTTGAGCCATTTTTTGTGGCTGATATTCAGCAACACGGTCGCGGGTCGGGGGTGAGTATAGCTACTGCAAAGGTGCTTGCCGAGCATTATAACGGCACGATTAAAGCGCACAGCTCCGGTAAAGGCACAGGTAGTAGATTTATCTTAACTCTTCCAATTGTCAGTAATTAAATGTAGTTAATGTGGAATAGCCTTTAACCTAATGAGTTAAAAAAGCGGGCTTTTGCGTTCATTTGCAAAAGCCCGCTTTAATGTGTATAGTGAGTTAACTCTACTTCTTCACCGGCGTAATCACCACGATTTCCACAGTACGGTTATAAAACCGTCCCTCGGGTAATTCATTCGTAAATAGAGGCTGAGTTTCACCGACCCCTTTTACAGTTGGATTCTTGGAATTCAGTGCTCTTGCTGCAGACTTTGCGCGCTCACCTGACAGACGTAAGTTGTAATCATCATCACCTACTTCATCGGAATAACCTGTAATATTTACAGTAGCTTCGGGTGATATTCTACGTTTGATAAAATCGACGAGTTTAGAATTTGTGCTACTCAATTCTGCTTTATCAAATTCAAAAAGAATGAGATTGTAACGGTCGATTTGCTTGTCGTCAAGCTGTTCACTGCGTTTCTTTTGGATTGAGATGAGTTCGACCGGTAGTTCACCAATTGCGCCTGTTGCTTGTCCGGCCTCGTCACGCACATCGAGGGCATAGCGAATTGGTTCGGAAGTACGAGGAATTGTCTTACGGTCATCATCGCTTTTCCATTCGAGTACTTCATCAAGAGTTGATCGACCCGTAAACTCTTTAAGTGTTTTTCCATTTTGAGAAGCAGTCAATTTCCATGAAAAAATTCCAGCTTCTGCGATAGCTTTTGGTCGGAATCGTATCATCGGAGTAGCAGTAACGATTGTATCGTTAATTATAACAGGATCAAGGAGTTCGGGAATTGATGCTCGTACTTCAACGCGTCTGTTCTCAGCGGCACCTTCCGGCTTTTCCGGATTCGATGGCTTCTCAGGCAAATTACGAGGCGCTTCAATTTTTATTCTCGATTCATCAATTTTCCAATTCGAAACCAAGTAATTTTTAATAGATTCTGCTCTTTGTCGCGAAAGAGTTGTATTACCTTTTTCAGCACCTATATCGGCATTGCTTCCTGTAAGCGTAATAGTAGCAGCTGCCGCTTGTGTCATACGCTTGCCAATGACATTTAATACCTGATAATACACTTCAATTGTTGATGCATCACGAAGCTTTTCAACCTGAAAATTATTAGTTTCACTCGGCAAAACACGAGTGTATCGTGCAGGTAACTCAGCGGAATTTTCATCAAAAAATATATAATTAAGGAGTGGACTCATCTGTGATGATACAAATTCTTCAATTCTGAATCTTGTAGCTACTGTCGATTCTACACCAGCTTCGTCCACACTCACGGCAGTCACCGATGCCGATAATGCATACGTTTTAGCCTTGTCAACGACGATTTCTTTACGTTCGGGTATTACTTCTTTAACAGGTTCAATCGGAGTGGCAGCTGCCGGCTTCGGTGAATATTTCAAGACAAGTCCGAATCGAATCGTATTCGCTTTCCAATCCAAATCACTCGCAAGTTGATTAAGACCAAGCGAGTAGAATACTTCAGGCGCAATAATAAACGTACGGTCTTTGTTCAATGGTAAGTCATAGCTCCCGCCAAACATGAGTGAAGCAGCGATACCGGAGGCGTTCGGAATATCACCGGAAAGCTCGTTATTCACCCTCCTGCCGTCGCCAAAAGTACCCGGATATTCCGGCATGATTTGTTCCTTCTGATCATACGTTTTTTGCATCGTAAAGCCAAGTCTTCCACCAAGTTGCAGATACATGTTCCCGAATAACCGATACCCGATCAACGGCTCAATTCCTACATTTGACAATGATGCAGCTACGGTATGTTCAGAAAAAATAGTGGTTAATTGACCATTGATAATCACCGGAAGAGGTTCACTAGTCGATAGTGTGGCATTAAGTGATGAATAACCCGCTCGCAGAGAGAGTAGTAGATTGTCGGCAAGAGGAAATTCCATTAATGCTCCAAGTGAAACACCAGTACCGGTTCCACTTTCGTAGCGAGGGCAGCAGCTCGGCACTCCGGGAAGTTTCTGAAAATTCGCCGAATGGGAGTTCAGCCCTAGATCTCCATATATTCCAAAATGAGTGCGTACTTTATCGTTGCTGTTCTGAGCAATAGCATTCGCCGAACTTAAGGCAAGGAAAATGACGAGAAAAAATCGTAGCTTCATGAGTTTAATAAGTATAAGTAAATGTGCTTTGTGTAGTATGTTGAGTTAAAACAAGTTAATCGAATAAACTTTTCACTTCACCTACATTAATAATTGCATTTTTGAATGTCGGGGAAGCGCCATTGGCACCTTGCGGGAAAGGAGCATCGGTTATTACTTTAATACGAATATCAGCGTTTTTAACATCCTGCAAAAAAGCTTTCAATGCCACACCACGGGCAACAGCCAGCTCATCAATAAGTGGCTTTGGAGGAACAGTGTCGATTGGCGCAGGAGGTGGTGGAGGTGGTGGCTCAACTACTTTTTTCCCTTTTGGGGTTTTACCTTTTTTAGGCTTGACTACCGGTATTGGCTCAATAGGAGCCGGAGGTGGTGGGGGTTTTAATTCAGCATCGCCATACACTGTAGCTATGATTGTAAGTGTTCTATTCCGGCGCATCATTTCTTTGAGTTCGGTAAGTGCAGTGGTCGCATCAGCCGAAAGTGTGGACTGACCTGTGCTAAATGCATGTAAAGCGTGTAGTTCCATCCCTGAGCGCAGTTTCTGCACTTTAAAGTCTCGCACCGCTACCGAGTATGCTTTACTTAATGGGAGGGTCACTGTTTCTGTTTTGCGGAGGATGTCATAACTATACAGCATAATGCTGTAAGTACCACCGGGCTCGAGAACTGCCTGATATGAACCGTTATTTGTGGCAGATTTGCCACGCGTTTTCGCGCCGGCTGCGTCCGTAATTTCAAAATCACAACCTACAGGTTTGCCGGTCGCTTCATCGGTAATTGTCCCTTGAAGGAGCGTCACTACCTTGGTCTGAGCAGAAAGATGAAAGCTGCAAATTGATGAGAGAAGCAAGACAAGAGCAGCAAATTTTGTAAACTGTATCTTCATAGAATTACTAAAAATATGAGAAGGAAATATTTGGTTCAATTAAATGTAAATTCTTGTTGTAAATTGAGTTAAAGCTTGCGTGTCATGCACTCAAGAATTTTGCTATACCTGCTTTGCAATCATCGGTCATCCGCGTAAATGCATTCATGGAAGCGGCATAGCGGAGTCCTGCTTCGAGAGACATGCCGTGTAAATTCACGAGCATTTCCTTGGTTAGAGCCATCGATGTGGCACTGTTTTGGGAAAGTGTTTCAGCTAATCGATCGATAAATACATCGAGGTCTATATCCGGCACACAATACGTCGCAAGTCCAAGTCGAAATGCTTCCTGCGCCGAAATGGTCTCAGCCGAAAGCAACAGCCGCCGCGCTTGTGTATCGCCAATTTTCCGCAGCAAATACACCATCACCACCGCCGGAATAAACCCAATTTTGACTTCAGAATAGCCAAATTTCGCCGATTCAGATGCCACAACATAATCACACACACTCGCAAGCCCACACCCTCCGGCAATCGCCGCACCATGGACTCTGGCGATTACGGGCTTGGAACAGGAATAAATCTCATGAAATGTCTCCTGCAAAAGCTGCGAGTCGGCAAGATTTTCCATCGCCGAATACTTGGATACGTTCTGCAAATACTCCAAATCCGCACCTGCGCAAAATGCCTTACCATTGGCTGCAAGGACAATGACTTTGACGCGCGCATCAGCCGAAAGAGTTCGAAATTCAGCCCGCAAACGGAGTAATAAATCCGCATTGAGCGCATTGCGTTTGTCGGGTCTGTTCAGCGTGATACGGGCTATAGAACCCTCCGTCGCCACATGCAAAATATCCATGAAGTCATTTAATTTCTGTGTACAAAAGTCAACGGTCGCAAAAATACGATTTTACCCTTAGATTTTCCCGTTCAATCCGTGAGCAATTATAAAAATCGTGAAATACCTGTATTTTTTCACTTAAAAACTGATTTTGGGTTCGCTTCCTTACCTTCCACACCTCGCCTGCGGTCACCCGTTACCGTCCAAGCGTTCAGAAGTACATAATTCTCGATGCGGAATTTTACTATTTTGATATCAGAAACATTGAATGAAGCAAATTACAGAAAAAGAGGAGAATTAGCTTGTTCATCCGATGATTTTTAGCGAGTTTTGCATGCAACAGCTGGCACGTAACTCCAACGACATCCAATGTAATCAATCCATTTTTTTTACTTTTTCGAATGAGGTCATTATGAAGCAGAGCGTCCATTGTACCATGATGAGAGACGGTCAACTCAGTCAGCAGCAAGTCTATACCGTCGAGCACAGCAAACAGTGTGTGACAATTCAAGAGCAGGCAACGGTTGAAAGTAATAAAGGCATCGACATTCAATGCCGGTTTTCGGTGACACCACGCGCGGGGTTTTCGGCTATTTCACTCAGTGTGGCAAAAGACGGTCAGACATCTCATGCGTTAGATTTTACGCATCATGCAGCCGATGGGACTGCGATGACGGTCAATGGAGTATCTACTGCTGTCGAATTTGAGGAAGGGATGGTATTAGTCGATGGACCGAACCCGCTGTTTGACTATGCCAATGCGATGCTTCTGATTGGAATTCAGAATCAGGAAACCTGTACGCACACCGTTCACGCGCTGAACTGGAGCAAAGGCATATTTTACCCGATGGAATATGAATTCACCAAGCGGGATAACACGATACTTATCAACAAGAAAGACTTCGGTATTACCGGTGAAATCACCTTAGACCCACAGACACAGTCCATGACCGAGGCGAGCTATACTAATGGCGAGCACTATTTCTTCAGACCGGTCTGAAGTCAAGCTGTATTCTATTGAACGAACAATCCGTTACATCGGCAGGAGATACCTCTTGCCGATGTTTTTTTTTTCGTATGAATACGTTTCATGGTGCTGCCTCGGCGCTGAAATTTACCAAAGAGCGAAAAATTTACCTCGCACTGCACGGGTAATTCCTCGTGTTTTCGTAAATTGCCGACCAAAATACAGTATTACCAAGGTTTATCTCTTTTTCAAAATAATCTATGAAACGTTTGCAACCCCTTTTAATCGCGTTGGTCTGCATACTTGCCCTCAGCAGTAGCCTCCGCGCGCAAGAGCCGACTCTTCTGCGCTATGTATCCGAAGGCGGCGGCATCCTGCTCTCCACCGGTGGCGGCTATTCTCTTTCCGGCACGCTTGGTCAGCCGGTAGCGGGATTCCTCGACAACTACACGTCCTCCCAAGGGTTTTGGACATCGATTATCCTACCAAATTCCGCAGAGGAAGAATTTATCCCGGCAGCACAAAGCAACTATAGTGTCACTCCGAATCCACTTCGCACTTCCGCTACTATTTCATTCGAAATTCCCTCCGAAAGTACTGTTACCATTGAAATTACCGACGCTCTCGGGCAGACGGTGCGCACCCTTGGCGGTGACCGCTTCGCAGCCGGCAGCTTTGCGCTCCTGTGGGACGGCATGACCGACAGCGGCACTCCGGCGAGCACGGGCTCCTATCAGTCACGGCTGATTATCCGCCCGATAAGCGGTGCCGGTATCCGCGTAAGTCGCTTGATGATTATGCTGGTACGGTAATTGACATGTCCGGTCATATCCTCTTAGTGCAAAATACAATTCTCTACTTTCCTGTTCACTTCGTACTTCGATTTCTTGGAATAATTATGAAAAATATTCCTTTAATTACAGCACTCCTTTTTCTGCTTCTGGCGGCTTGTGAGAGTACGACTGAGCCAACCGTTACTGTCAAGACTGATGCACGTGATTATGTGCTTGCCGGCGGTGTCGGCACGGAACTGGTCTTTCTTCTTAGCCGAACGGATGTCGATACGAATGGTATCAAAACCGTCGTTCCGAGCGATACTATGTTTTTGACAATCGTTGCGCGCGACTCAGCCCATCCTGTCGGTGGCTTGTCGGTGGTCGTGCAGGAAAAATTTGTGCGGGCGGGAGCATCGACACCATACGGTGGAGATACGTCCTTCTATTCAAGTACTTCTAATGAAATAAGATATTACAAAAATTATCTCGATAATGATGCGCGCACTCTCCTCAAGAATCCTCTCAATGCCGGTGCCGAATGGACTGATACGAGCGTGAAGTCAGGCACAATGAAGAAGTTTACCATACAGTCGGTGGGAGAGACAATTTCCACAACATTCGGACAATTTACCGGTATCCGAACCCTAACACAAGGGAGCGCGATGATCAATTCCGTTCTCTATTCAGAAAAAACCACCTATTATTATGCACCCGAAGTGCTGCTTGCGCGCCGCGAAGAAATCGTCGAAAATACCTATCCAAGTACGAAAAAAGATACACGCACAACGATCACGGATTTGATCCGCTACACAAAAAAATAACGAACACATTATTACACAATTCAAAAAGGAAAGCCTATGAAATCCTTGTATTCTTTACTCATTGCATTGCTCGTTCTCACAGGTACGATGCAGGCACAATTCCCCAAAAAAATCCATTATCAGGGCGTGATACAATCACCGACCGGACCATTGAACGGCATGTTATCTTTAACATTTTCGATATATGATGCACCGACGGGTGGCACAAGATTTTCACAGGAAACTCAGCAAGTAAAATTCTCTAATGGTTTATTTAGTTGTGAAATTGGTGAATCACTCCCAATAAATCTACCATTTGACAAACAGTATTGGCTGGGGATTTCAATAAATGGTGCAGCGGATATGACACCACGAACGGCATTCACAGCTACCGGCTATGCTTTTATGGCGCTGACCGTACCGGACACATCACTTTCAACAATCAAAATCAACAAAAGCGGTTCAAAACCAGGACAAGGAATCATTGCGAACGACAAAGGCGCAAAATGGGGTGATGTTGTGACGCATTTATATCCGCACCCATCTCTCTATGTGACTCAAAATACTGGAGATATAACTATTGGAGTAGCATTCGGCGGCATCACGGAAGGTATGCTCGCTGATGGCGCGGTAACCGCCGCGAAGTTTGCTACGATTGGAATTCCTCTCAATGGACAAGTCCTTACATTTACGAGCGAAGGTGGAGGATCTATCCGCTGGAAATTTCCGCCGACCGGTGGATTTGTCCTACCATTTGCGGGCACTGTCGATCATAATAATCCGGCTTTTGACGTGACCAACACCGGTAATGGCGCAGCCGGACGCTTTGTGCAATCAGGTCCAAGCAATACTCCTGCCCTCCAAGTCGAGACCGTCGGCGCAGGAAGTGCATTCTCAGCTTTGACAACCGGAATATCTCATGCAGGACTCTTTCAAGTGAATAATCCCGTCGGTGCAGTGCCGGCTCTTAGGGCTGAAAATAACAGCATCTTTGGCATCGGATTCGAAGGTATAGCCACCCACGCGACCGGCCGCACAACAGGTGTCATCGGACGCTCTCTTTCGAATGCCGACAGCGCTCGAGGTGTATTTGGTCAAGTCGTCAATGCTGCTCCCGGCATTTACGCAAGCGGCGTGCGCGGACTCAGCGCTAATACCACCGCTACCGGTTACGGTGTATGGGGTACGCATTCAGGTAGGGGCTCAGGCGTGTATGGTAATTCTACCCTCGGCGTAGGTGTACGCGGTGTAAGCCGTGACAGTGTAGCAATTTACGCGCTCCACAGCGCAGCAACCGGTACCAATCCCGCCATCGTCGGAGAAACAAATTCAACTACAGACTCAAGCGCCGCAATCATCGGTCGCATTGCTTCACCTACCGTTGGCGTAAATTCTTCGGGTATTTATGGTGCAATTGCTGATACAAATACTACAGGTAATGGTGTATGGGGTTGGCATGGCGGACGTGGACGCGGAGTCTATGGCAGCACAAATAAAGGAGTCGGCGTGCTCGGCGCAAGTGCCGATAGCAATGGAGTTGTCGGTATTCACACAGCTACCACCGGCACGACCGCCGGCGTTCGTGGTGAGTCGAGATCGACAGCAGCCGGTGCAAGTGCAATTCACGGTGTGATGAGCGCGACGAATGCAGGCGCTACATCAGCAGGCGTGCGCGGAGCGAATAATAACACTGCCGCAAATGGTTATGGTGTATGGGGTTCACATGCAGGTAACGGTGTAGGCGTGAACGGTTCAACCGTCGGCGGTACGGGTGTGATGGGATCAGCTACTTCTACCCCCGCCACGAGTTACGGCGTATCCGGTCAATCAGCAAGTTCGACCGGTACCGGTGTTTATGGTGCGGCGACATCGACCACCGGTAAAAATTACGGTGTGTATGGTCAAGCTACAAGTGACTCTTCAAGCGCTGTCTATGGCGTGAATTCCAATACATCAGCGACAGCGTATGCCGGTAATTTCAAAGGAAAAGTAAATGTAAGTGGTGATATTACAAAAACATACTCAGCCACTTCGCCAACAGCAGAACGCCGCGCGGTGCCCATCTGCTACGGAACAGTCAACGCAAATGGAACAATAGCTTCCGGCACACCGAATTTCTCGGCAGCATGGACAGCAGGCGGGGATTATGTGATCCAAATCGAAGGTGAAAATTATAACGGTACAAGCTACACGACAGTCGTGACGCCTATCAGCACCGTGCCGCTCATCGGAACAACGTACGCCATATCGAACGCATTCCTCGGTGTGAGAATTTTTAATATGGCTTCGACAGCAATTCAAAATGGATTTAGCTTTATTGTGTATAAGCCGTGAGTTAGTGGTAAGTGGTAAGTGGTAAGTGGTAAGTCAGTAAGTCAGTAAGTCAGTAAGTCGTAAATCAGTAAGTAGTAAGCCGTAAGCACGGTTGCGTTCTTTAGCGCCTATAGCGCCTTTTGCGTTAAATTCTTCAAAACGCCTGGACGGCAACGGGTGCCCGCAAACGAGGATTGGAATATGCACAACCTGACCCAAAAATTAAAAATCTATGCCCGAACATCTGACGATTGAGCCAATCGGAATCCTGCGGTCGCCCTATACCGACAAGTATGATGCCCCGCGTCAGCCGGCTGTCGATGGGAAACGGAATGAAAGTGTGATTACGCTCTATCCTCATAGAAATTATGAGCAGGCACTCGAAGACTTGGCGGGGTTTGAACGGGTGTGGATTGTGTCGTGGTTCCATCGGAACGCGCAGTGGAAACCGAAAGTACTGCCTCCGAGAAGCGGACGCACGAAGCGTGGGGTGTTTGCTACGCGCTCGCCGCACCGACCGAATCCTATCGGACTCTCAGTGTGCGAACTCGTGAAAATAAAAGGACTTCGCGTGTATGTCCGCGATGTGGACCTGCTCGATGAAACGCCGATTCTCGATATTAAACCCTATATTCCGTATGCTGATAGCTTCCCGGACTCGCGCATTGGTTGGCTTGCCGAGGCAGAAGCAAACGCGCAGGTGTTTGAAATTACCCTTTCGGATGTAGCAAGCGCGCAGCTTGACTGGCTGGAGTCACATTCCGAACTCAATCTCCGTTCGGTGGCATTTCCGGTGCTGAGGCGTGATCCGTTTCCGTATTCTTCACGGCGGATTGTGGCGACGGATGCGGGGTTTTGCATGGCGGTCAAGTCCTGGCGGATTCACTTTCAAATTCTTGAAAATACTGTACATATCGAGCGTATTGCAAGCGGTTACAGCAAGGAATATGTGTTTGTGAATCCTGATGGGCATCAGCTCAATGACCACACGGCACATCGCGGGTTTTATCAGTTGTGGGAATGACTTTGTGTGAATGGGTCTTCTATAATGCGCTAGTTTACCGCAAAGTACGCAGAGGTTACGCAAAGTTCGCAGAGTTTTGTGTCGTTATACCGGGTGATTATTTTTAATTTTTGCTGAAATTGTAAATCTTCATGAAACAATGGATATATCTCCTTACTCCCGCTCGACTTGAAATGGTCACCGGGCAGGCAACGGAGGACGAAATCAGCGCCGTCACTCGGCACTTTGCCTATCTTCAGGACTTAACCGAAAAGGGAATCATGATACTCGTCGGACGCACACAAAATAATGATGAGCATACCCTCGGCATCGCGATCTTTGAAGCGCCGGATGAGGCAGCAGCCAGTATAATTATGGATAATGATCCTGCAGTGCAGTCAGGTGTGATGAATGCGACGTTGTATCCGTATTTCATCGCACTTATGCGAAAATAAAAATCTTCTTCAATCATAAACAATCAGCGCCATCAGCGTGCTATCAACATTAGAAAAAATCATGGAATTACAAAACGAAGAATCACAGCAGGTAGAATCAACCCAAGCAGACGCGCCTTTTCACAACCGAACAGATGTCACCCGCCTCCAAAATGCCGCCGAAAGTATCCGCACAGAAATCCGTAAAATCGTCGTGGGGCAAAAATCGATGGTGGACTTGCTTATAGCCGCCGTCCTCGCCGACGGGCATGTTCTCATCGAAGGTGTACCGGGGATTGCCAAAACACTCACGGCAAAATTACTCGCCCGCACGCTCGATGTAGGGTTCCAGCGAATTCAATTCACCCCCGACCTCATGCCGTCGGATGTGCTTGGTACTTCTGTCTTTAACCCAAAATCTGTTGAATTTGAATTTCGCCAAGGACCCATTTTCTCGCATTTAATTCTCATTGATGAAATCAACCGAGCACCTGCCAAAACACAAGCAGCTTTATTCGAAGTAATGGAAGAACGCCAGGTCACGATCGACGGCACGACCTATCCGATGGACAGACCATTTCTCGTCGTCGCCACGCAGAACCCTATCGACCAAGAGGGTACGTACCGATTACCAGAGGCACAACTTGACCGGTTTTTATTCAAAATTGAAGTGGAATATCCGACTCTTGAAGAGGAATCGCAAATACTTATGGAGTTCCACGCACGGAAAAATTTCAATGACTTATCCGCTATTCAACCGATGATTTCAGGAGCGGATATTGCAGAGTTCCAAGCTGCAGTCCGCAGCTTGCACATCGACGAAAATCTCTTGAATTACATCGCGCAAATCGTCGGTAACACCCGCAGTCATAAAGGATTATTTCTCGGTGCATCGCCTCGTGCATCGATTGGTATCATGACAGCAGCCAAGGCATTCGCCGCCATGAACGGACGTGATTTCGTGACTCCGGAGGATATCAAAGACGTCGCTCCACATATCCTACGACATAGAATATTACTCACCCCCGAAAAAGAAATGGAAGGCGTGACGACAGCCGATATCGTACGTCAGATTATCGAGAAGATTGAAGTACCGAGGTGAGGCGGAAGAGAGTCGTAAGTCTGTAAGTCGTAAGTCGTAAGTCTGTAAGTCTGTAAGTCTGTAAGTCTGTAAGTCTGTAAGTCTGTAAGTCTGTAAGTCTGTAAGTCTGTAAGTCTGTAAGTCTGTAAGTCTGTAAGTCTGTAAGTCTGTAAGTCTGTAAGTCTGTAAGTCTGTAAGTCTTGAGGGTCTGGAAGTCCTTAAGTCCCTAAGTCCTGTAAGTCTGTAAGTCTGTAAGTCGAAGCCTTAAGTCTTAAGTCTTTAAGTCCTTTAAGTCTGTAAGTCTTTAGTCCTTAAGTCCCGTAAGTCCGAAGATAGTCCTAAGTCTAGGGAGTCCTAGTCGTAAGTATTAGCAAGATTGCTGGTTCGTCACCTTTAGTCCTAATTGGCGGAAGCCGCCCCTATCAATATAATCCAAAGCAAACATAGCCCATGATTTTAATCATGGGTTAAAAGTCGCGACAAAAATTCGTAAACCGTTTTAACGGTATTGAAAGCTGAGAATGGTTTTAACTATTTCCCAAAAGCAGATGCAATCAATCCAACGGTTTCAACCTTAAAATACGTCATGCAGAAAACATAACTCAACATTATCATTGTGTTAGCTATGGTGAGTTGGATGTATGCGTTCGATTACAGCTGTCGAAGGATTCAGTTACATGTTTAATTTTTATCTCCGATTATAATTCTCATTTAATAAAAACAATTTGTGTACTCTTGCACTTCTGGCACCTTTTGCGTTATAATTAAAAAGAACAGCCCGTGATAACCATCTCGGGCTGTTCACTTAAGTTAAATTAATAATAACAAGCGTGGTTACGGCAAATCGACCTAACTGATAGATTAACATATTGACGAAAACATGTTGCGAGTCGTAACCATATCGATTCTATGGATTGATGAGTTTATATATTATACAATTTTCATCATCATTGCTACATATATTCATTAAATGGTCTGCTCAATGGATATTAGTTCCAATCAGTTATAATCATCGCCAACTTTTTCACGCCGCACCGCCAAGCGATTTATCCGAATCCTTAATCACAAATCTCGCACGAAGACGCGCTACCTGACGCGCAAGATCCGCCGACTCAACCGAACGCAAGACTTCATTAAAATCCTTATATGCAGCCGGCGCCTCATCAAGCGGATACTCCCGGCAATTGGTGAGAATATCCTTTTTGCCAAAGGAAATATCGACATCCTTTTGACTGAGCGTGCGCATCGCTGCACGACGACCCAATGCACGTCCCGCACCGTGATTAACGCTGTAAAGCGACTCTTTCGCCCCGCGCTCGCAACCATCACGGCCGAACCGTCCTGCGGATTGCCGGGCAATAAAATCGGGTGTCCCGTCGCGCTGAACGGTGTGCCGCTGAGACTTTGGTGTCCCGCC
Organism: Ignavibacteria bacterium; assembly: GCA_016720145.1. Lineage (GTDB taxonomy): Bacteria > Bacteroidota > Ignavibacteria > Kapaibacteriales > UBA961 > JADJXV01. The sequence continues at coordinate 341,037 of JADJXV010000004.1, forward strand.
GGTACCGCCCGCGTCGCACCCTTGCGATGCACCCACGTCGGAGTGCCATTAATATCCTCCAACCGCGCGATATTATGACTGATAAAATACACCAAATTCCCATCCGCACCCGGAAATACTTCGCGAAATGCATCGAGTACCAACGCATTAATAAGTAGGTGATTCACGGTCGCAAAATTCGCTCCGAGAGCCATGTCGTCGAGGTAATTATTGGCTTCAACGGAACCGAGTTCGGCATAGACTAACTCCTTGTCATCGCCCGGGAAAGCAGTGCCCGTCGCCGTGAAATTTTTTTGCAAGGTGCTGAATTGATTATGCGCTAATTGATACCCGAATCCCCGCGAACCGCAGTGCGATAAAAAGGCAGCATGACCATTTTTCAAGCCGAATGTTTTGGCAGTGGACTCCATGCCTTCGACGATATCGACTATCTCGCATTCACCGAAGTGATTGCCACCACCGTACGAACCAAGCTGTTCCATCTTTTCCTTGAATTTCGGGAATAATCCCTCGCCACGAAGCGTATCGAGCCGCGCTTCAAGGGTCGAACGCTTGCCGTCATGCCCGAGATGGAAGGCATCCTCGCAGTACTCTGCCCACGAGGCGGGAATACCGATTTGTTCCAAAACTTCTGCCGATGCGCCTTGTGTCGCAACCGCAAAACCGGTTGATTCATTCACCCGGCGTGACTTCCGCACCGAACGCTGACCCTTGCCCGCACCCGTCGGTGTGCGCTCACATATCGCGTTGATTAATGCCCGTCGCGTGTCCTTCGAGCGGAGTTCTTCTTCGGGAATATTGAGTTGCAATAAGCTCATCGAGCATTTAATATCCACGCCCACCGGACCCGGATATATATGCGTCGACGATGCCATCACGCACCCGACGGGAGCACCGTAACCACCGTGAGCGTCAGGATTAAGCACGAGTGCCGACACGCCGGGAGCGCGGCGGGAATTCATCGCTTGTTCAAGACAGGTCGCATCAAATCCATCCCGAATTTTTTCGGTTCCAATCACCGTAATCGGCGAGAGTCCTTCAATCGGAAGATGCGCTATTGCGTCTGATTGTATTTTGAATTGTGTGTTCATTTGTTTTTATTGAATGGTTGTTTTGTGGTTGACATTCGACGGGGCTAGTGGAATATAGTTAATTTCGTCCGCTGAGGGCGAAGATTGCATACGCCCAAGTCTATACTGGGCTTTGGTGATGAATTCATCTTGTTGAATTGAATGCGATGCCCAAACGTCACGAATTGTCAGTTTTCTTGTATCACAATGAATAGACGTTCACTCGTAAATCAATGAGCAGTTGTTCGACTTCGCCTGCATTCGGTTCGTCCGGTAAATCTGAACGTTGAAAGGCATCATGAATCGATATGATTTTTTCATCCGCCATGGAAAGTAAATCTTCGTAGGTGTATTTGCCGGAACGTATTGCGAGTAATTCTTCACGATTATTCCGCCGAACATTGATTGTCCCTTCCGTCGCAATTTCATACGCCATTTCGAGTAATCGAAAGACATGCATCATGTTTTTGGCGTCGTAATTTTTGCCATGTTCAATGGTCGAATGATACCGTTCTTCGTTCCGCAGGGACAGCCATTGCTGATACTCTTTCCAGTCTTTACAGTACCGCGAATAGCCATCTTTGTTAAAGCTGAGATAAGCGACGATAGGGCAGTCTTTCGGCACCGAACTCAGCGCTACATCATTCGAATCATCACCACGAAGTATCCCCGAAAACAGAGCATCAGGCGAATGGTACAGCGCATATAAATTACTGCAATGATCAATGCTTACCAGTCCGCATTCTTCCTGTTTCCATTGATTCTGCGCCAGAAAGTCCACTAATCGTACCGAGTGATGAGCGCTCAGGATATAGCAGAAATCGAGGAGTGATTTCCGTTCCCCGCTCATGGGATTGACGATTTTTTTATTGAGTCCGCGCGCTTTTTTGATCTGTGATGCTGCATATCCGGCAAATGTATCCTCACAGCGCTTGGATAGAAATATCTCCGGCGTTAATGATGTAAAGAGCGGATGCTTTTCAAGAATACAATCCGACGGCGTGGCGAGAAGCTCAAGCGCGGTCGGATTGTTTTTGAGACATAATTCCGTAAATCTTCCGATTTCATACATCACACTATTGTTGTTATCTTCATTAATTTGCTGAGGATACGAGAGTCCAAATATTCCATTTCTCGATGCTGCAAATACGCCCTTGAGATCCGTATCGGACGTAGCCGTTGCGAGTCCGTAGGCGCGGCTCCCGGAAATTACTTTGAGCAAAATGGTCATATTCGTATGCATAGTTATAATCCTCCATTGCGCTCAAGCATCGTACGAAAGAGTTCATCAAGCGGCTCTACATCGTCATTTGCGAGCTTCGGAATGTGTTGAACAGCTTCGTAACATTCGTTATATAAATTACTTATGAATGTGTTTAGTATGGGAATTGCCGGAACGGTTGTCGATTCTGTGCCATTTGATTTCAACACCAATAACTCTCCGATAATCGATACTATTTCTTCATCCGTGACGAGTGTGAGCAGTGTCGAGAATTGCATCGGCGGGCAAACGCGGTATTCCACAATCCACTTGGCGGCAAGGAGCGTTCGCAGAACATAGAAATACTTCTTAAGCCGAACATCATCCTTCTCAATATCCTGTGGATAAATTCCTTTCGACAGTCCGAGATAGTGGAATATTCCGGCACGTGGGGCGAAATATTCGGGTATCAATCGCCGGATTGGTTCGGTAAATTCAACATGCTCTCTATAGACAATCGGCGATTGTAACCATTCGTAGAGAGTTGAGTTAGAATGATAGAATAATCGCAGTGCCTTCCTAATATCCCAGCCGTTAACATCGAGAATACCATCATTGGAATATTCGATTACATCCTTGAATTCACGTATTGATACATACCGGCTTGCGTCGCCGATATACACAAATCGCGCATCGTAGTCACTGTCCTGCGAGGGGAAGCCCCAGGCGCGGCTGCCGGATTCACAACAGTAGAGAATCGTTACACCATAGTGCTGTTCTATTGTGTCGAGTAATTGAGGAGTAATCATTGTTGTATTGTTATTGAGTTTGTTCACGCCGGGGGGGGGGGGGGGGGGCCCGGGGGGGGGGGGGGGGGGGGGGGGGGGGGGGGGGGGGGGGGGGGGGCGGGGGGGGGGGGGGGGGGGAACCCGGGGGGGGGCGGGGGGGGGGGGGCCGTTGAAAGCATTGGGGTACCGTCGTTGTTTGACGTGACTGAACGTTCATTCACATCATTCCACCGCAAAACCAAACCCTCTTTTTTCGGCCGGCATGTAGCGAATGGTGTCGCTTAATTGCCGTACAAACGCGTTCCCCGGATTGAGGAGGCGGTAGAGTTCGGCGAGGGTGTAGAGTTCTTTTTCGAGCATGATTTTCTTCTCCTGTGCTACGACTTTGAAGAAGTCTTGCGCCTCTGCGCGGTTCATTTTCCGCGTTTCGACGATGCCGAAGCATCTGCCGGGACGCAGAAGCGCGGCGTCGATGTGATGCAAGCTAGCAAGATTCGTGCTGAGAATTATCTTTTTTCTGCCGTCAGAGATAAAGCTATCGGAGGCTGCAAGGAGCCGTGTCATCACGTCGTTACCGTCGGAACGTTTACCAAGATGATAGTCGGCGTCTTCGAGGATGAGCGCCATTGCGTCGCTCGTGCGGAACTCGGTGAACATCCCTTCACCATCAAGCACTTTTTGCTGTGAGGTGTAGAAGACTTTCGCGTGATTCGTTTGCCGCTGCTCGGCCATTTTTCGGATTAAATAGCGAATTAACCGCGACTTTCCCGTGCCCGGCTCGCCGAGCAGAACGAGCACCGATTCATTGCTTTCCGCATATTCCTTTGCCACATCCTGGAGGCGGGGAATAAACGGATATGCTTCGGTAACAATCTTATCGGCAAGGAGTTCGTAGATGCTGTCGTAGTCATACGAGCCGCTGTCGTAGTACCACACCACCTCACAGACGACCCCGCCTGTCATGCCTGCGAGAATCGATTGCAGCGCTGCTGTTGTATCCTTGACCTTTGCATTTGTTGTGCTATAAACCTCGACCGTTACCTTGCTCAGATGACGTGCATCATTCATGAGGTCGAAGGAAAGAATGGCAAAAAAGTCTGCACCAAGCACAATATTCCATCTACCACTGAGCGTGAATACCTGACCGAGTTTTTGCAATTGTTCACGTACGAAATTTGCATCAAAATCAGCGGCTACGATGCGATTAAAAGTCAGGAAAAACGGATAGTTTTTCTTACGAATAGAACGAAGAATCGGTTCCGAAATAGCCATCCGGATGAGCTCACCTTCGTGTCCGTCGTATTGATTGTTAAAGCCAAATTGTATGTTCATGGGTGTAGAATAAAATCACTACCGCGACAAAGATTTGCGAGACGTATCACTGTGCTTGTGCAAGCGCAGCGGCAGGATTCGAACCTGCTGAATCCATAGATTGTAACCGGTTGTAGTCCCGCATGCATTCGCGGTAGGTCTATAAAAAGCCGACAAAGATTGTTGAGATACCGGTACGTTCTAAGTGTATGTAATCCCAATAGCATTCGGCTGTTAGTTTGTGTTTTTTGATGGCACGCTGATGCCGCTGATTGTTATGATTTTTGCTGATTTTTTATCATGCTCATCAGCATTATCTGTTTGATTTATAAAGTAACCACGACAAGGGGGATGAAACAGTTCTTTGCTCTGCCGATGAGCTACGTGTTGTTACACGACCGGAGTCGAACCGATTACCTAAGAGCCCTATGTAGTTCCATTGGCATTCGTGGTTGATTGCTTAATTGATGGCACGCTGATGCCGCTGATTTTTTATGATTTCCGCAGATTTTTTTCTATTTTCAATGGCACGCTGATGCCGCTGATTTTTATGATTTTCGCTGATTTATTTTAAAACTATCAACCACGACAAAAAGGTAATGAAATACTCTTTGCGCTAACCATTTACGCTACGTGCCTCGTGAGTTGAACGGAGGAGGCACGACCGGACTCGAACCGGTAACCCAAGATACACATGTAATTCCATTGGCATTCATGGTTGATTGTTTGTTGTTTTCAATGGCACGCTGATGCCGCTGATTTTTTATGATTGCCGCTGATGGCTTGATCATAAAAACCAGCGATAGTGGCGGTGTATAATTACCGGCGACCACGACAAAAGAGATGAAACAATTCTTTGCTCTACCATTTGAGCTACGTTTTTCAACGGCCGGGCTCGAACCGGCAACATAAGATCATGTTGTGTATGTAGTTCCATCGGCATTCGTGGTGCCAAGTATTTGATTAATAAATAAATTACAATTCTACTGCTTCGATTTCATCCACCCAGAATTCGGGGCTGTTTCCTGTTGTAATAAATTGTTCAATTGTCGTAAAGACGGTGTCGGAAAATCCTCCGATATTGAGAATATCCTCACGGCTGTATGCCTGCGTTGTGCGATTCGGTTGCAAGTCGATACACACTAATTTTGCACCAGGATTACGGCTTTTGAGCGTTTCCCATTCCTGCATGAGCGCTGATGCACCGCTGCTTCGTGCGTCCACCCAGGATTCGTTATCTGAGACCATAATCACAATATCGACTGATTCGTTATGCCGGTTCAAGAGTTGTATCGGTGCTGAACAGTTTGTTCCTCCGCCACCGATGTCTGCAAGCTTTTTAGCGTTGGTCATCACCGTGTCGCGCGGGTTGATATCTATTCTAACAACATGATTTTCAAAGGGTAATACACGTGCAGTGCGATTGACTCTCAAGAGCGCGGCCGTGATAAGCGCCGCTACATCTATACAGCGAACGACCGAGGTCGCGCCTTTGCGATAGCCGGTCACAGGGCTCTGCATCGAACCCGACACATCGGTACAAATCACGATGGATTTGCCCTCAAAAGCGGGCACATTTTCGGTTGCAATTTCCATTGCATCCTGTAATGCATCACAAATTTGCGCCGGTAAGATTGATTTGTCGGCATAATAAAACGCTGTCATCAGTTGATATGGGAGCACTTTGGCGCGGCGTATTGCATCGCGATTGCGTAGCTTTCCGGCGATGTATTCCACCATTTCCGCGTCCTGAAATACTCCATGACGGGCGAAGGTATTGAGGTTCATCCGCAGCGTCTGCCACGGCGCATTGCGGGCAATTTCTCTCCACTGCTGTTCGGTAAGCGTTTGGGAAGTAAGCAATTGGAACGGTAAATCCGGGATCTCTTCACTCTCGCCCTTGCGGAACGTCTCTACGTCGCAGACAATCTTCGGCAATGTGGCAAACTCTTTCTTTCTTCCAATTAACCATCCATATAATGCTTCCCGCTCGGGGCTCTCGGGCTTCGGACGCGCCATCTTGATAATATCACCAAGCGAAGGCGACGCCCCAACCGATGCCGACACAAGCTGTTCGGCAGTGCGGCTTGCAAGCCATGTGCGGATCATACGCCGTGGCGCCGAACCGAACGACTTACGGCCAACCTGACCTGAGCGAACCATTTGCACATAATTGCGCAGCATTTTTCCATTCGAAATTACCCGTGGGAATATCCGCTCAAGAATCTCGGTATCACGCGTCGAGAGCACCGCCGCAAGCAAGGCAGGCATGTCTTTCATCATGCTTTGTTCACGTGCATAGAGGGCAGTCTTGGCGATGAACTCCGGTTCGACGGCATTGCAGAGCTCAAGTACGGTAGCGAGCTGCATTTCGGCATTGGCGTAAAAGGTCGCATTCAAGCATCCGGTCGCAGCATATTGTGCGAGTGCCTGACGATCCGAGAACTTATATGCCGGCGCTTTTTCAGAATTCACCGTGTCCGCCTGGCGGATAAATTTCCCAATGAAGGTTTTGAATAATTGTTTGTTTGCCATTTTTATTCTCCTAAAATAAGTTGTAATTGCCATCTTATTTACAACACCCGTGCCAAAGTGTGTTTATGGGTCAATTATCTGTTAATTATACAGTTACAAGCATAAAGTGTGTAAGAAATCTGACAATTTTTAGAAGTGAATGGTCGTTCATTATAGAAATATATCGCGGTATTTAGAAAATTATCTATTTTTGAGAATTGAAGGGTGCAATTTTGATATAATTGATGTGCAACAAACGCCAAAAGAAAAAAAATGCGTAAAAAAAATGTCGTTCTAGGATTTTTAGGCACCACGCTCGACCGGGCGCGTCGTGCGAATCGTTTTGACGGGTGGCGTCCGAGTGTATCGGTGACGATGCATGCGGAGGAATTGCCGGTCGATAGGTTTATTCTGATTCACGGTCAGTCTGCGACGGGGCTTGCCCGGCAGATCAAGTCTGATATCGGGGAAGTGTCGCCGGATACGGAAGTGGAATTCCGTCAAATGGAATTTACGAACGCCTGGGATTTCGAAGAAGTATTCTCGAATCTCCTTGATTTTACTCGGAGTTTTCCGTTTGACCCTGATGATGAGGAATACTACGTTCACCTCACGACCGGTACGCACGTTGCGCAGATTTGCCTCTTTCTCCTCACCGAAGCGCGGTATTTTCCGGCGAAATTTGTGCAGAGTTCACCCGGACAAGAGCCGCCTCTTGCGAAAGGTTCGCTGCAGATTGTCGATCTGGATTTATCCAAATACAACTCCATCGCGCAGCGTTTTGCCGAGGAACGCCGCGATAGGTATGCGGCACTGAAGTCCGGCATCAACACGCGTAACGCCAGGTTTAACAGTATGATAGAGCGTATCGAGCGTGTAGCAGTCGGTTCGAAAGCGCCGATACTCATCATGGGTCCGACAGGCGCCGGCAAGTCGCAGCTTGCGCGGAGGATTTACGAACTCAAAAAAGACTGTTTTCAGGTGTCGGGGAATTTTGTTGAGGTTAATTGCGCTACACTTCGCGGTGATTCTTCGATGTCCGCCCTTTTTGGTCACATCAAAGGTGCGTTTACCGGCGCTGCGACGGGGCGCGATGGGTATTTGAAAAAGGCGGATAAGGGGATTTTGTTTTTGGATGAAATCGGCGAACTCGGCACCGACGAACAGGCTATGCTCCTGCGCGCGCTGGAGGATAAGGTGTTCTTTCCGCTCGGCGCAGACGCGGAAACAGAAAGTGATTTTCAGCTTATCGGCGGAACAAATAAGGAGTTAGGCGTGCTCTCCCGCGAAGGAAAATTCCGTGAAGACTTACTGGCAAGGATTAATTTATGGACATTTCAGATGCCCGGACTCGCCGAACGGCGTGAGGATATCGAACCGAATATTGAGTATGAATTAGAGCGATTTGCGCGGCTAAATAACTCGCTCGTGACGTTTACGAGTGACGCGCGCGAACAATTCCTCAAATTCTCCCACACGAAAGAAGCGATTTGGAATGCGAATTTCCGTGATCTCAATGCGGCGATTACGCGTATGGCGACGCTTGCTGTGGGCGGGAGAATTACGATGCCGGATGTGGACGAGGAAATCCTCCGCCTGCAGCAACATTGGGAGGGATTACTCCGCAGAATGAACGTGCAGAACGTCTGCTTCGGAAAATCCTCCCAAGCGATGAACTCGACCAACTCGATAGATTCGAACGGGTTCAGCTCGAAGATGTGGTGTCGGTCATTGCAAGCAGCGACTCGCTCGCCGGAGCAGGACGCACGCTCTTTCATGCCTCCCGCGAAAGGAAAAATCACGCCAACGACACCGACCGATTGCGGAAATATTTGGCAAAATTTGGTTTGGAATTTGGAGCGGTGAAGGCGCGGCGGGGATGTGGGAATATGCCGGGGTTTAATCTAACAAATGATGTGGAATTCCCAGACCTCGTTTGGTAACCCTCATTCAGTACAATCTTCCTCAATTATCTAAATTATAATAACCAATTCGTATATTGAGTAGTTATCTGAAACATACAACATCAAATCCATGAAACAACTATTCCAAAACACAGCAATTCTCATCCTCAGCTTTACGTTGCATATAACGCTCGCGCACCCACGCTGTGACACATACGATTCAACCGATGTACTCTTTCCAATGACCAAATTTTACGGACAGTTACAACGGGGGATAGGTTCGTATAATAATGAAATGTTCTGGAATATCAAACTCGGCGGGCTGTTTCAATTCTATAGGTTTGAGAATTCCTCGATAAATTTCCTGTCACTCCACGAACTCAATGCCACGCCGTATAATGACATCACGTTTGACCCCGCAGGTGCACGATGGGAAGAGTCGCTCAATTATTCATATCGTTCTCAACGCTCAATATACAATAGGTTATGCACATCGCTGCAAACATGAAATCGATAATTTTGACCCGGCTGACAGCGTGCAGAATATAGATGTTTCGCAATTGACCAAACGGGTGGTCATTCTCTCTGGACCGTATTTTGAATTTCAAAATGTCATGCAGGTTACGTCAGAAAGTGAACTTAATGTACTCGCCCGCTTCGACTACACGCCGATTAATATTGATTATCGCTATCCTCTCACGACCAATGACCTGAGTTGGAATGATATAGATGCAGAACTGTCACTCGCAACTCGTTATAAATATAAAATTAACAGTACTATTGATCTTCAAGCCAAGCTATGGCTGAATACTTCCTTTTTACGTTCAATAGGAGCTCGATCGAATTACCGAGTAGAGGCAGCCGGTACTCTCCACGGAAAAAGCAATGCTGCGACAATTTTTATCGCACGGGAATATATGTATGATGATTTGTCCTCGCCGACTCCGCATGCGTCGCAGGTGGTGTATGTGGGATTTCGATTGATGAGTGTGAATTTCTGGTAGGGTTAGTTCTACTTTGGTACTTTACTTTTTGAAATGTGCTGCCCATACGAATGAGCATGAAAAACCTTAGTAACGCGCAGTACCAACCTGAATAACAACCTTATTTTTAGTATAGCCGTGTACCCATCGCAAGGTAAAAACTATACAATAAGGTAATAAGGTTATATCTTTAACTGACATAGTTCTACTAAGGTTTATCACATTCACCTATAAACGTAAAGTGCCAAAGTAGAATTAGGAATGAGCGATAATAGCTGAACAATTCTATTGTTGAATTTCCCGCACATCCACCACTCCACGCCCCCACAAAAGCGGCACAGCCGCCGACACACCCAGCACGCCGAATATTCCGCCGGAAATGAGTAATGCAGTGCCAAGCGAAAAACTGTCACTCACCCAGCCGACAAGCGGACCGACAATGCTAAATATAATTCTTACAATCATTTGACGCACCGAAAGCACCGTCGCGCGGCGGTCATCGGGTACTTCTCGATTGATGTAGGTGTTGAAAATTGGATTGTTGATACCACGCACGAAGTAGAAGATCAAGAGCGCAGGTATGAACCAAATCGTCATGCCGATACCCAAAATCAAATAACCAACCATCGATGTAACCGCTAATATTATAATCATGTTTCGCGCACCAAGAGCCGTCTCGAAGCGATGGGCGTTCATCGAAAACCAGCCGACCGTAAAGTTCAGCGTGGTCCATGCTGCACCAAATACGGCAATCGGCACACCGACAGCGAGCATATAAGGCTGAATAAACCAGACCATCGTCAGGGTTGATGCGCCGACTATGCCTGAGAAGACAATCAGCGAGCGCAAACGAACATTTACAATGAGCGCAAAACGGGTAATCATGAGGATATCGTGGAAAGAGGTATGTCCCTTGACGAGTGCTCGTCTTGGAGGTTCGGTGAGGAGGAATGCTAATGGTATAGCTAATGAAATCACTGCGAATTGTACATATATCTGGAACATCAAGCTGATACCAGCCAACAAACCACCCAAGACTCCGGCGATTGCCTCCGAGAAATTCCCGAAGGAAATCTGTCTGCCCTCTGCATGAATTGAACGTTTCGTTTCACCAAGTGCGGCAAGAGTGTCAAATGTCATTGCTGAGTCTGTGCCGGAGATGAAGCTCGCGCCAAAACCGAGGACAATTTCAGCGGCAAAAATCATCCAGAAGCCGCTTGCAAAACAGTATATACCAAATCCTAGTGACCCTCCAATGACACCGATTATAATTGTTCGGCGGCGACCAAGACGGTCTGAAAAATACCCCGACGGTATTTCAAGTGCTAGCATTGCTACTGAAAAACTCGCTTGCAGGACCATTATATCCTGCATTGAGAGTCCGACACTACGATAGAACAGAACAAGAGTCGGCAGAGCCACCATGAAATACCGCAGTGCCTGAATTGCATAGAGGAGAGGAATATTGCGCCGGAGATTTTGTTCGCTTGTCATCTAAAAAATAGTAAGATATGTTTCTATTGAATGAGTTGATATTTGAGAATCACCGTTGATTATTCACTAACATTTTGGTAAATATAAAGATAAATTTACTTTAAAATATAAATAGCTTGAATATTGGGTAAATATCACTCATATTGAAACTGACGGTGAACTCTATTTGCTTGTTCAATTCAACCGAATACACATTGTATAATTGTCGAAAAATTGAAGTATAATAGTGTCATCTATCTCTTTTATTCTGAAAATTCAATCTTCTGTAAGTCCTCCTATTTTCATTCTATCACGTTCCACTCGGTAATTGTTCCGTATTTTTGCATAATTAAATCCCCGTCTATCTTTCAGGAGAACAACTATGCCATTTCGCTACGGGATAGTTATTGTGTATTTTTTATCAATGTATCTACCGTCCTTCGCCCAGGAATGTCCCACCCAATTCGGTGACAATATCCTCGATTTTGGATCCGTACAAACGCGTACAACCACCATTAAAAAGCTATGGCTCAAGACGTCTCCGACAGCTAATCCTATCGTGATTCGATCTGCGTCGGTAGTTTCGGGAGAGAATGTTTTCAAGGTAAAATTGCCAAGCCAAATACTTATTAACCCAAATGACAGCACTGAGATAGAAGTTGATTTCAAGAGTAATCAAAATATTAATTTCTCTGCATCTGCTTTTTTACAAGTACAATGTACTGCCTCCGGTGCCACCTACTCTCTCCCCATATCCCTTCGCGCTTCGTGTAATTATCCTGATACGGTCTATAATTTTACTCAAAATCTTGTCGGTGCACAGCTTTTTCAGTCGTTAAGTGCATACCTGCAGAATCAAGTTGTCCTCGATTATAAGCAAGCACGAACGGCATTTTTTAGTCAATTAGATAATCGAAACGGGGAAGTGGAATGTGTCTATACCGGACGCACCATCAAGACGACGACCATTCCTGACCCGAATCAATTTAATTGTGAACACACCTGGCCGCAGAGTAAAGGGTCGGATGTGCCACCTCCCGAATCCGATATTTACCATTTGTATCCTTCTTGGGAAACGGCGAATACTAAACGTTCCAATTTCCCTTTTGGCAATGTAACGCAGAATATCAGCTGGCAGGATGGTGGTTCAAAACTTGGCCAGGCTACCGGAAGCAATGAAATTGTCTTTGAGCCCCGTGACAAACACAAAGGAAATGTCGCTCGGAGTTTGTTCTATTTTGCTACTCGTTACGGCAATCGCAAGGGCACCAATGACACCCAGGGATTCCTGACGTCGATGGAGTCCACACTCCGTCAGTGGTGTGTACTCGATACGGTCGATGCGCTCGAAATGCAACGTAATGAAGGAATTGCGAAGATTCAGCAGCGGCGTAATCCGTATATCGATCATCCGGAATTGATCGATCGAATCTATAATATTGGTAATCAACCGGGGTACCCGAAATATCCGCAACCTGTTGCCAGTGATACGTTTCTCACATTCGGCAACGTAGGTCAGCTTGCATTGTATGTACATAATACCGGCAATGATGCAGCAGTAATTCAAACGGTGGACTTTCGGAATGCATCAGGTGATATCTTTACGCTAGCGCAATTTGATACGACAATTGCTCCCGGTGGACGAGCTCGTGTGGTGATAAATTCTAATAAAATCAACGGTTCTGCTACTGCCCGTGTACGCTTCGCTGCGGGAGTTCCTGCTGTTAATGTGTTCATAAGTACATTAGGTACATCCTCGATTGCTTCTCTTGAAGGCGATGCACCGATATTCGCAGTCGAGCAAAACGTTCCGAACCCTACCTCTAATACCATGACACAAATCACGCTACACGTACCGCCTCAAACGGTGAATGCAACAAGTTTGAAATTCTATCAGTTAGACGGACGTGAAGTATTCGATGCAACAGGTTTGATTGAGTGGTCATCGGGAGGCAAAGGTGTCGTACAGCTTGGCGAGAAGGAACTCTTCCAATGTGGACAATTTGCAATGTATCGTCTCACAGCACCTGGACATTCTATGGCGAAAGTAATGATTGTACGGTGATGATAGAGGAAAAAGCAAAAGGAAAGAATGTAGGGGCGAATTGCATTCGCCCCAGTCATGCAGGTAGGGCGAGTGCAAATCATCCCAAGAAAAATCACAAACCTGACAAACCAGCGTAAATCATAAAAAATCAAAGACATCAGAGTGTCATTACAGCGCAAAAAAATTGAAAATTGAATGAGCATGAGCTCAATTGTACTATTATATTGAAAGACAGAATGAATACATCGGGAACACTATTCGTGGTCTCTACTCCAATTGGGAATGACGACGATATTTCACTACGCGCACTTAAAGTGCTGAAAACATGCGATATCGTCGTGTGTGAAGAGGGAAAAGTAGGAGCAAAACTTCTCAGACAGCACAAAATTTCACAACCGATTGAAGAGCTCAACGAGCATAATGAAGACGCCACAGCTTCTGTCCTATTAGAACAGCTTCGTGCCGGTAAGAATCTTGCCTTAATATCAGATGCAGGCACACCATTACTCGCCGATCCGGGACTCGCACTCGTCAAACTTGCGATAAAACATGAAATTCCGGTCGATGTCGTGCCAGGTGCCTCAAGTATTCTTACTGCGCTTGTCCGTAGCGGAATGCCGACGAATCAGTTCGTGTTTGCAGGATTTGTAAGCCGTAAGCCCGATGAGCGCGTGACGGAACTTACTTCACTCTCGCAAGAACGCCGAACTATAATTTTACTCGAAACTCCGTACAGACTTCTCCCCCTATTGGAAGCAGCCGCGCAAGTAATGCCGAAGCGAGCAGCGTATCTTGGATGCAATCTGACTCTGCCGTTTGAAACGCATCATTACGGCACATTTGCTGAGTTATTTACCAAATTCTCGGAAGAGAAATTTAAGGGTGAATTTGTGGTATGTTTTGCGGGTAACCCTAATGCTATTCAAGCAGCTGCAGCGCCTGTAGAAAACTTGGCAAAAGAATTTTTTGAGGGTAATGAGCGTCCGCGTGGGTTCAAATCCGCCGACGATTCCGATCGCAAACCAAAATTTGACCGCACGAAAAAAGACTATCAAAAGCCACGTTCAGCGCCAAGTGACAATGACGGTGTTGAAAGCAACGACGAAGAGCGTCCTTCCCGTGGGTATGATGATAGAAATTCCGGTGGTGATGAACGCCCTGCTCGTCGATTTGATGATCGCAAGCCAAGTGGTGACCGACCTCCATTTAGAAAATTTGACGATCGCAAGCCAAGTGGTGACCGACCTCCATTTAGAAAATTCGATGATCGCAAGCCGAGTGGCGACCGACCTCCATTTAGAAAATTTGACGATCGTAAGCCAAGCGGTGACAGACCATTCCGTAAATTCGACGATCGCAATTCCGGTGGTGGCGATGAGCGTCCGGCCAGAAGATTCGACGACCGTAATTCGGGCGGTGGAGATCGACCATTCAGAAAATTTGACGATAGAAATTCAGGTGGTGGCGACAGACCTCCGTTTAGAAAATTTGATGATCGCAATTCAGGTGGTGGCGACAGACCTCCATTTAGAAAATTCGATGACCGTAAGCCGAGTGGTGATCGTCCGCCATTTAGAAAATTCGATGACCGTAAGCCGAGTGGTGATCGTCCTCCATTTAGAAAATTCGATGATCGTAAGCCGAGTGGGGACAGACCATTCCGTAAATTCGATGATCGTGCTTCCGGTGGAGGTGATGAGCGTCGTGAAGGAGGAGAATTCCGTAGCGAAGGCGGCGGCGGATTTGGTGGCGGCGGCGGCTTCAAAGGCAAACGTCCATTCAAGAAATTCGGCGGCGGAGGCAGTAAATTTGGAGGTCGTGGTGGCGGTGGTAGGAGCAGCGGAGGTGGCGGTCGTGGTGGTCGCAGTTAGAATTTTCTCCAACAAACGCCAAGATATTAATCATAACCTACGGTTTTAACCGTGGGTTGATGTGCGTAATGTGGGTTTGAAATGTTAAGCTTTTTTCTTAAAATCTGCATATCGCTCGAGTTCGTGAGCAAGTGTGCGTAGCACGGCAGCAATCACAGCGCCATCATCGATATAGCCGACAAAAGGGATAAAATCCGGAACGAAATCCGTTGGGAGAATAAAATATGCAAGTCCTGCAAGACCAATTGCTTTGGACTTCCAGGCAAGAGAGAAATCATTCGCACGGATCATGTTGGTCAGGAGCTTGATTTGCTTTAGGAGGCGGCGGAGAGAGAGGTGACCGGTAGCTACTTTTGCTGCCAAGGCGCGGGTTTTGTGAGGAATATCTTCTAAGATTTTGGCTTCATCATCGGGAGAAATGTTGGCAGATTCTTGCTCGACAAAAATATGGGCGGCTTTCGGATTCAGTTTTCTGTGTTCCATAAAGCAGCCCTTTTATAAGTGTAGAAGTCGTGGTATTAATTCGTCGATTCGTCCTGATCATTTTTACGCATCATGAGTGCTACGGGTATTATTACGCAATAGCCGATGACGAGAACAATCGGAGCGACAGAAACAGCGAGTGTATTATTCCATGCTGTTTGGTATTTTACTGGATCGTCGGTAATTGCAGTAGCCATCAGGAGAAAGCCAACCGTAATGACACCTAAGCCAGCAGCGAAAAGGAGGTAATTACGCTTTGTGAGAGGATATTGCCACATTGCTGGCTTGTTCGCTGCTGCTTTTGACTTGGATTGAAGAGTTTTTGCCATGGTTTCTGTGTCGGTAAATTGAACAATTTCTTAATTTTTTTAAAAATTCGTGCCGCAAACTTAGCTGTTTTCTCGGACGTATGAAAATAGAATTTTCCGCGTATCCTAATTACAACTCAATCGGCTCCATTCTTGACAATTTTAACTTATTTTATGAATACTTCTGCTCTCTTTCAGTCTGATTTTCCGACGCTAACGCTCTTCCGCCGTGGAAAAGTTCGCGATGTCTATGATCTCGGTTCAGCACTTCTCATGGTGGCCTCCGATAGAATCTCCGCCTTTGATGTAGTAATGGACACACCCATCGCTGGCAAAGGTGAAATTCTCACCAAACTCTCCATGTTTTGGTTTAATTGCACAAAGCATATCGTAGCCAATCACATTATTTCCGCCGATGTTTCTGAATATCCTACTGAATGTGCACCTTATACCTCGCAACTTCGCGGACGTTCGATGTACGTAAGCAAGACTACACCACTTCCCATTGAATGCGTAGTGCGTGGGTATCTTGCGGGTTCGGGTTGGAAGGAATATCAAGCGAGTCGGACAGTCTGCGGTATCAAATTACCGGATGGATTAGTAGAATCCTCAAAGCTGCCGGCACCAATCTTTACGCCCGCAACCAAAGCCGAAACAGGTCATGACGAGAATATCTCCTTCGCAGAAGCCGAGAAAGTATGCGCGCCGGGACTCGCAGCCAAAGCGCGCGATTTATCGATAGCACTTTATAACTTTGCTGCAAAGTATGCTGCTGAACGGAATATCATCCTCGCTGACACAAAATTTGAATTCGGAACACTGCCGAATGGCGAATTAATCCTCATAGACGAAGCACTTACGCCGGACTCGTCCCGCTACTGGCTGGCCGAACACTACCAACCCGGGCAAGCACAAATCAACTTCGACAAACAAGTCCTCCGTGATTATCTCGAGACGCTCACTTGGAATAAACAGCCGCCACCGCCACCACTCCCTGATGATATTGTGATGAAAGTAAAAGCAAAATATCAGGAAGCATTGGATCGCTTAACGGTGTAGTATGTACTTACAGAGCGCTGACTCGAATCTTGGAACATATAAATAACGTGAGTTCGGGATAACAACAGTGCCTACTTTCGAGAAGCCTAACGGGCTTCAATTACAATAGCCCCGCATGAAATGCGGGGAACATAGACACGTAATCCCAAAACCCCAAAGGGGTTTAATCACGTCCATGCCGTCATTAAACCCCGTTGGGGTTTGTTTGGGAACGCTGCATTTCTCCACCGATTTCATCGGTGGCTATTGATGTTCATCTCATTCAGGGATGGAAAACGTATGCACTCTTAACGTGCTTATTTTCTTTAGTGGTATGCCGGAAAGTTGTCCCGAACTCACGTTAAAAAATCAGCGAACATCATAAAAAATCAGCGGCATCAGCGTGCCATTGACAGTACAGAAATCAAAGTAATTGTGGAGTTAAGATTATGCGGGCAATTCTTCAGCGGGTGAGTAGTGCATCGGTAGAGGTCGCGGGTGAAATAGTCGGACAAATCGGAACAGGGCTGTTGGTCTTATTGGGCGTCACACATATCGACACGGAGTCGAATGCCCGTCAATTAGCCGATAAATTAATTGGACTACGCATATTCAGCGATTCGGACGGCAAAATGAATTTCTCTGTGCAGGACACAAAAGGCGCGCTTCTTGTTGTGTCGAATTTTACGCTTTATGCTGATATGAATAAAGGTTTTCGTCCGAATTTTTTAGATGCAGCCAAACCCGAACTTGCTGAAAAATTATATAATTACTTCGTTGAATATATTCGCCTCCATTCATTGGTGAGGGTTGAAACAGGGATATTCGGCGCTATGATGAACGTGAGCTTAGTCAATGACGGACCGGTGACGATGGTGCTCGACCGTTGAATTTCTTCGATGGTGTGGACGGCAAGGGTGACCGCAGGCTGCCGATGGGAATATGCAGAAGGGTACACAAAATTGTAGTAATTAATGGAACAAACTACTGGTAAAAATTGGTAATTACCAGCTCAAAAAAACATATCATTAAAGCTCAAAAAAAACATGATGTTTTTCCTGCAAAGGCGTTATTTTTGCGAACAAGGACTTACAATTACAAATGAGATTACCCTTTATTTTTTATTTACTTTCAGAGGAAATTGATATGAAATCGTGGCGCAACAATGTGATAGCGGCAGTCGTGTTTTCGGCGGTAATAATCGGGTGCAGTGAAAAAAAAGCTGAACCAGTCGTGGTGTCGGGCTTAGAAAATTACAAAGATGAATCTCTTTCATTTGGTTTGAAATATCCTTCTAACTGGTCACTCCGCAAGCAAGCAGGAACGCAAGCCGTTGTATTCTCGTCAGATAACGCAGGCGATAGATTTAATAAATACGATGCTGAAGGTATAGCAGGAGCAAAGATTGCAATTTCTGCAATGAAATCCGATGGCAAATCACTCGAACAAATTGTAGCAGACAGTAAAGAATTCACCGCAGAATCCTACTCTGCCCCCGAAAAAATCACCCTTGGCGGTACTGCCGGCACCAAACTTTCTTATGGATTTGACCTGGCCGACGGCCGATATCAGGGTGAAAAACACTTCGCAATGAAGGACAGCATGTATGTAACGGTCGTAGAATTCGGAGCTTTCGGTGGTACGTTTGATACATATCGTAAGACATTTGACGAAGTACTTGCTTCAGTTGAGCTCGCCGTTGCACCTGCACCGAAAGAAGTAAAACAAGATACAATCATTGCTAAATCTGAGCCCGCTCCACCTTCAGAAACGATGCGCTCTATAACGGGTAACGGATTCGCGATTAGTGTTCCCGATAACTTCGCCGGTGCCCGCACTACCGTCAAAGGTACGCTTGCGAGTGCAAGCTACATTGGTGATCGCCTCGATTGTACGATCCAAGTTGATGTGTTTGACGCATCAAAACAGCAAAATCTGGACAAAATTGTAGCAGACAACAAAGCTCGATACAAAGCATCCAACGCGAATGCAACAACCATTGGCGGTGCAAAAGCATTCTCGATTAATTACTCATTTGTCAAAGATGTGAGCAGTCGTGTGTATTTCACTATTAAAGGGGATAAGATGTTCCGCATCACACTCAACTGGTACAAGCCATCAGAATCCCTATACTTACCTGTATTTGAAAAGAGCGTGGCATCGTTTAAATTCCAATAATTGCTTAATAATCTGTATGTAATCCAAGGGGCGAGCTCGTAATGTTCGCCCCTTTTTTATTTCCCAACATTATGCAAAAGATCAAACCCAAGTGTCTCCCCAAAAACGCCGTCATCGGTATCATCTCACCCTCATCACCGCAACGTGACCCTACGCGACTTGACCGTGGAATTGCCTACCTCGAAGGACTCGGCTACCGCGTCGAACTCGGCAAAAACGCGCTTCAATCCTACGGCGGCTATCTCGCCGGAACGGATGATGAACGCCGCGAAGATATCGAGGCGATGTTTTTGAATCCCGGAATTGATGCCATCTTCAGCGCGCGCGGCGGCTACGGAACATCCCGATTTTTAAATACATTAGACTACGAACTTATCCGAAATAATCCGAAGATATTCGTTGGCTTCTCGGATACGACAGCGCTGCAAGCTGCTATTTTCGTCAAAACCGGGCTCGTCACCTTCTCCGGCGCGATGCCGTCGGTGGATATGGCGGACGACTTTCGGACGGTGTCGGAGGAATGGTTCTGGGGTATGCTCACCGAACCTGACTTCGCGCTCACGCATACGGTGTCGGCGGAGCGTTTAGCGCCGGGAGGCGCGAAGGGAACGCTGATATGTGGGAATTTATCGGTGATGACGACCTTGCTTGGCACGCCGTATTGTCCGGATTTTACGGGAAATATTCTGCTGCTTGAGGATATCGGCGAGGAGCCGTACAGAGTTGATCGTATGCTCTCGCATCTCGAGAATGCAGACGCATTTACAGGAGCGCAGGCACTTGCTTTTGGTCAGTTTACGGAGTCTGCGATGAGACCTGCCTCGGTGCCGCAGCGTCCTGTCAGCGAGGTACTTGCCGACTATGCGGAGAGATCGCACTTGCCGGTCGTAAGCAATATCCTCTACGGTCATCAGCCCGAGAAGCTGACGTTGCCGTATGGGATTCTGGCGGAGATACCGGAGGAGGGCGCTGAGATGAGGTTTGTGGAGAGGGCGGTGGAGTAGGGGAGAGGGAACAACGATTAATTACCAAATGAAAAGAACACTAATACTTGGAGAAAATATGAAGGCATATAATGTTCTAGTCCTTTGCCAAGATAGGCTCGGAAGCTTCTATGCAGTGTATCATGTATCTGCCCAAAACGAAGAAGAAATAGTACCGATACTCTTCGAACAATCAACAGTAGAATCTTTTGAACTCATAGAAATAGACGAGGTAGAAGTGCTGAGTGAGAATACTAATTATCCTGTTGGTATATTTCAACAGTTTGGGAGGTCATATTTTAAAGAATGAAACTTTTCTTTCAAGTCTGCCAGGTTTGTTCAATTTGACATACCCCTCACCAGTGAGAAATCTACTTAGTATTCCCTCCACAAGTATTTATTGAGTAGGAAATTCCCAACAATTGTAGCTTGATGGGACATGAAAAACTATACCAGAGAACAAAGAAATGTATCTTCAAAAGTATGCTGCTGAATAGCACTTGCCAAGCCACCTGCCAAGAACAAAATGCTTTTCTAAGAGGAAAATGAGTCAATCTTCACATCGCAAACCACCTTTGAATAAACATAGATAGACCAATTTGTGTAAAATTTGCAATGCCACTGCAAAATTGTACATAACTAAACATTGTTTGTTAATTTTCTTCCTGTTTGATTTGAGAAACACGTATTAATTCTGAACCTAGGGCCGCTCGCGTAGAAGCGAGGGGCTCGAAAGAAATGACGTAACAATCAGTTCATAAACATCAAAAGCACCATTCCATACACCCACTGCAACAACAGCCACTATGTTATCATAAATCAATCGCTCATTATACATTACCATGATTTGTGTTATAATCAAACTAAAATCATTATTTTCGCAATTAGTTCGTTCAAATCACTGGTTTTGCCATGATTGACAAATTAATTAAATTTATTAAGTATTATATTATTAGATTGAGGAGCTATTTGATGCATCAGAATACTAAAAAACTGCTCAGCGAAAACGGTAAAATGTTCATCCATTCACCCGGCTACGAAGCTACTAAAGAGCGGCTCGAAAGCAGATGGAGCAGCGATACGAAAATCGTTCATTTTATGTCGCCGACTGCATTATCCACAGAATTTATCTATGACTTAGCGAAAATATGCTGTGCTTCGATCCTCTCGGACGGCTCTCATCAGGAGGAAGAGACTATCGTTGCGAAAGAAATTTGTAAAGAATTGAATATTGATTGGGATGAATTTAATGCTATTCTTACGAAAGCGTTAGATCTGGTACAAAACTCTAAGTATAAAGATGTGTATGAGTATCTTCGGTATTCGGAGTTCGGAAAAAACACCAAAAACGCTATGCTCCTCTTCGAAGCTACCCTCCACATCGTTCTCGCCGACGGTATCATGACCGACAAAGAAGCGAAATTCTTAGCCGATGTAGCGGATATTTTATCAATTACAACCGATAAAGTGATATGTAGAATCGCCCAATTCTTACGGTTTGAAAATGATGTGCTCGTGGATCTGACAATCAGAGAATGATTGGATACATGAATATATCGTATTGAAATAATTGACACATAACACAAGAGGACGAATCGTGAGATTCGTCCTCTTGTGTTATGTAAGTACTTTCATACTCCGTTACCCCACAGAAAATCAATCAAAGAAGATATGCTTTATCATTTAATCATGACAAATGGTGTTGTTTGTATTTGATGTAAAGTAGGAGATGAAATAACGCACCGATACAATCCGGAAGTAAACGAGTGTGTGGGTAGAGTCAATGTCAGCTCCTGGCTATCGACGTAATATTTACTTCTCCACACAGTACTTCCAAAACAGTCAATAATCTCTATTTGCATTTCACCGGGTGACGGTACTTTTGTCTTGAGCACGACATAACCGGACGAGGGATTGGGCATAATCTCGGTAAACGATGCAATTTCTATTGCTTCTTGCTCGCTACTTGGCACGGTAACACTATTGCGTTTTCCGGGGGTGCCATATTTGATTAGTGATGCCCTCCAGTTTTGTGGTAAGGTGTTATCTAATTCAGGTGAAAGGAGTTCGAGCGAACTCCCTGCTCCGTCTGCCTCAATCGGCCATGGCGCGAAACGTTCATACCGCACACTATCGGCAAGTATTCCTTGTGCATTATAGAGGCGCACCATATCGCCACGTCCGTAGCCGAAGTCAAGCTCTCCAAGGAGTGTGTAATCATAGAGATACTGTTTACGCATGATAGTAGTATCTTCGGCAACCACTATATATCCACGAGGAGCGATGATTGTCCCCGCAGGCATGGTAAATATATGGGAATCATCATCATCTTTAAGCATCCAACCTGATAATGAGATTAACTCATCGCTGTGGTTATAGATTTCGATCCAATCTTTGGTGTCGTTACTGTCGGGAGCTTTGTACATAAACTCATTGATTACGATAGCGGTATTTGGCAATGAATCTCCGGTCGAGGGGTGATAGACAGCCGTCAGCGCCACAGTCTCTTGGTCTGAGAGGAGTGACAATGTCCGTGAAGTCGAGAAAACAGTGCCGTTTTGAGAATTAATCCAACCGATAAATTCATACCCTGAATTTGGGTTAGCTGTGATTTCCACGGGTATATCGCGGAAATAGATACCACTAAATTCACCCGATGGAGCTGAGAGCGAATTGATGGTCAGACCGCCGGCATTGGCAAGATTGCTTTTCAGGGAAAGAGAGGTGAGACCTCTGAGGCCGAAGCTGGTAAGTGCTTGCTGCCGAAGAATATTGGGTCGAGCTTCGAAAAATTTCCGGAGACGGAGCACTTCCAAGTCCCATTGAAGCGCAGAGCTAGGCCATTTGGCTTGGTGGAGTGGAATTTCCGGTGCAATCTGTGCAGCTAAAGAGTCGAGTAATGTGGTCGTTTGAGGTGCTGACCAGACGGTATTGAGATAGTCGGCTGTCGTGGAGAGGAAGCGATGTTTGAACCCCGTATTCTGCATACATCCCCTGAAAATTGCCGTTGCTTCCGGCGGATTCGCCCAGCTTGTAGCGGTGGGACTCATAACATAATCAAACATATTGACATACGATTCTAAAGAATTCTCAAAGCTTAAGTCATTGTCTATGGTAATATAACGCCATTTTGGATGTGCGGCACCCGCCCGCCATACTTTCAGATTATTCCCCGGCCAATCTATATTCAAAGCAAAAATCTCGAATGCCCAGTATGTAATGAGATTATGCATATCGAAAGGTGACATGACCGCAGCAAAGACAGAATCGTCAGACATAGTGCTGTCGAGCGATCGTGCGACCGATGCATTCCACTCTGCCGAACTCCCTTGCAGGGGGCGTCCGAGAACGCCTATCATTTCCACTGCATCTTCGTTAACAGAATAATTAGATGCAATGAACGATTCTTCTGATTTTTCACGTAATTGGTAAATACCCCAATATGAACTATTTACATATACTCTTACAGGTCGGTAACCCTGAGCATCAATTCCTGATCGCAATGCAAGCAGCGAACCAATTGGATCACGCAATAGTGTATTCTTCCAATCTTGGCTACCGTTACGGAGCAATAGTTTTTCAAAGTCGCGCGCCGGCTTCTCAGGAAAGAGTACGCCCGAAATATCACCATCTCCGTAAGGCGATGAAGTCTGAATATCGAGCGGCTTTTGATCATTAAATCGACCTCCATATCCATGATTTTTTGCACCCATATCAGCTGAAAAAATAGATGTAATGCCATCATTTAATTCGACATGCACCGGTGCTTCACGATTCCCCCAGAAATTCGCTCCCCAATAAGGAGGGACGGTATCCGCCGACAAACCCAACGACCATATACCCTTGGATGCACTCCATAATTCATCATGCTCTGCTGTGAGAAAAATCGTCGCGATTCCTTTGGAAGGTGAGGCATCAAATATAAAAGTACGATTCATGACGGTACTTGGGATTCTGTCCGGAGAAAATCCGCGCAAACGAATAGTAGTATTTTTTGAGATACGGAGGGAATCCCCGAAGAGCGGTGACAATTCAGTAGGAATTGAAAAATCAGTCGTGTAGTGTATTTGCACAGTAGAGTCGGCGATGCCTGCGAGTCGTATAACAATCGGCTTGGTCACATATCCTGAATTCATCACCGGTACAGGCGCAGCCACTACGCCGGTGGCTGCATGAAGTGGATTTTTGTGTCCGGGAGTCGGCTCGGCGAACCACCCGTGGCGACCGAGTCCATCTACTCCATAAGAAATATTTCTGCGCTGTTTGCCAAAATGCAACGAGTCATGGAGTACTCCACTTTCATCCCACAAATACACAGTCTCACCTGATCGGCTCAGTCCAAAAGGAGCGTGGATTTCATGAGAAGGGTAAATCTTTGCTGCCTGCCTACAGTCATGCGAACTATAGCGTAATTCACCGGTTGAATACATACGACCATTGATACGAAATGACGAAAAGCCCGCTCGAACACTGACAGAGTCGCTACCCGATACGAACGCTAGACCGACGAATGCTGAGTCGTTCTTGAATGGAAAGTAATAATGAGGACTCTCGAACCAATAAAAACTATCAAGAGAATTATGGACTACAATTGTATCTCCTATCCGTTGTAAACGGAGCCAAGCGTATGGAAATTTGGTATAACTTAAGAGATCACCCACAAAAAACCATTGCCGATCGACATCCGGATTAGTACTTGGCTTGAGATGAAGAGTAGCTCTACCGTCAGATTGTGCAAATATTCCTGCATATCTCGAAAGTATCTCGTTTTTCTCACGAATAATAAGTCCTGCTTCAGGAAAAACATCGCCTTGAATCGAATGAATGCGAACGTCAGCCACAAAATCGCCTTTGACAGGAAGATGCAAAAAATGAAATGCATCATTATACCTGCTGCGTCCAATTCCCCCGGCTGCTCCGGTGAGGATAGTTGGCTGTGGTACGGTGTCAATATAGTTGGTAGCCCATACTACCAGGCATTGACCCGGAGCAAGTGTAGTATCAGGTATTACAAAAGCTTTAGAATAATTTGATTTGTCGGAAATACGCCAATTTTTGAGTGATAGAAGTGTATCTGTTGTATTGGTGAGCTCTATCCAATCGGCAGTTTTACTGCGGTCGTCCATTCCTTTACTAGCATTTGAGGCGAGAATTTCTGATATTATTATGTTTTGTGCAACTGATGCATTCTGTGAAACACAGAAGAACAAAATCATTGCGATAAATGCTCGTAATGGAATCATATTTAGTAAGGGATTGTAATGTACTCGGACAAGCTCCGATGTAAGAAAATAATATTTTGTTCATGAATTTAACAGCAATATAACATCTAACCTTACTTGAACGAAATTTGTTCCAATAAATACAAATTGTTTCTCGTGAAAGTGCTAATGACTACTCCTTTTCAGGTAGATTGACAAATCTCGAAAACGAATGACAAATAGGCTTTTCTAAGATTTGAATGAAAAAGCATTTCAATTTTGGTAGGAATATGAAACTAATTCTGAATGAGAATTAAAATACAAATGGGTTCATTTTCATGAACCCATTTGTTTACTGTAAGTGTACAATAACACTTCTATTTTGATAATGGAAAGCAAGTCTAGGGGGCAGCAAATTTACTAAGGGGGCAAGGCGATCTAATTACAACATCACTCTTTAAACCTATACCCTACGCCTTTGACTGTCTCAAGAAATGGTGCATAACGTCCTAATTTTTCACGTACTTTGGAGACGTGGACATCGACCGTGCGATCGACGACATAGACGCTCTCACCCCAAATGCGACGCAAAAGCGAGTCACGGGAGAATACTTTGCCACGGTTGGAGGCGAGAAAAGCGAGTAATTCGAATTCTTTTTTTGGGAAAAAGCTTTCACGTTCATCAATGCGGACGGTGTAATTCTGACGGTTGATTTCGAGAGTGTCGATGCAGAGCATTTCGGGTGCGACGATCATTTCGGTGCGAACGCGTTCTGCTGTGCGGCGGAGGATGGATTTGACACGTGCGACTAATACTCGTGGGCTCACCGGCTTTTGAATATAGTCATCAGCGCCGAGTTCGAGTCCTATGATTTGGTCAATTTCACCGGTTTTTGCGGTCAAGAATACGATGGATACTGCACTGGTTTGTGGATATTGACGGAGCATTCTGCATACTTCGAAGCCGTCGAGGCCGGGCATCATGATATCGAGAACGACGAGATCGGGAACTTCGAGGCGGGCGACTTCTAGAGCGGCTGTACCACTGGTGGCTGTCAATACGGTGTAGCCCTCTTTTTTGAGATTGTAGGAGATTAAATCTACAATGTCCTGTTCGTCATCAACAACTAAGATTTTCTTTTGTGTCATAGTGAGTTATTTGCCATAATTGATAATGTTTTCAACAAGTTTACTGCAAAATTACAGTTTAATATTCTCGTGGTGGCGTAAAATTCGCGTAATATTGGAGTAAATGGTTTTTATTTTCGAAATGGTTAAACCCACATGTTACCTCATTGCTCTATGACCGCGCATCTCAAAACCAATCTTCCTAACTATTATTTATTGGAGTAAACTATGAAAGAATTCTCAAAACAATTGTTGCTTACTATTGCAGCAATTATCCTCAGCAATTCGGTGCTCTCAGCTCGCACTGACGAACAAAAAACAGCCCGCCACGAACTCCGCACACAACTCTCTCAATTTGCAAAAAATTCCGTTTTTCCTTCGCTCCATCAATGGAAATCTCAGCTCGACCGAGCAATGCAACCAGAGGATCTCATAGCACTCAATACTCTACGTCAGCGCGCCTCTGACCTTCGCAAGCAAGCCAAGACTGCCATGAAATCAATGCATGAATCCTGGAAAAACGAAGACTACGCAATGCTCAAGTCGAGCCGTGAAAGTCTCAAAACTATCAAGCAAGACCGTGATAATCTCTTTGCGGAACTCAAACCAATAGCGATAAAATACAAAGAAACCCTCAAAACCATCGGCGAGACTGCGAAGCCGAAAGTAGCAGAATGGAAAGAAAAAGGACGAGAAATTGTGAAATCATGGGCGGAATCGCATCCCGAAATGGCCGGGAAAGCAAGAGGGTTCAAAGGTGGCTTCCTTTCACACCTCGGTGGTGGTGACAAAAAAGTAGCAGTAGCACGCTTCATGCTTTGGAATGGCGATGAAAATATCATCGATGAAATGGATCAAGAACAATTCAAGCCAACGCCACCGCAGAATGAAAATGAAGGTTCACTCGAGCCGACCAATTACCCAAATCCATTTGGTACAAATACTTCTATAAATTTCTCGTTACCGAAAAATGACAAAGTATCGCTCAAAGTCTATGACCTAAACGGAAATATCATCGAAACACTCGCCGATGGTAGTGAGCTCTCAGCCGGTGAGCATAGCTATAATTTTTCACCAAACACTCCCAGTGGTACGTATTTCTATCGCCTCGAAACAAGCGAAGGCTCAACACAAAAAACAATGGAATTTGTGAAGTAAGTGACGGTCGGATAATAAAAGAAAGCGATACAAGGTAATACCACGTATCGCTTTTTTATGATCGCTATGAGTGTAAGGGACTTAAAGGACGCTAAGGACGCTAAGGACAAAAAAGTACAACTACTGTATAACAAACTAGTAACTAATTGACTTACGACTTACCGCTTACGACTAATTGACTTACCGACTTACGGCTAATCGACTTACGTCTTCCCGACTTACGACTTACGACTTACGACTAATCGACTACCCGACTTACGACTAATCACTTCAAATGACTCTTCAAGAATTCCACTGCATTTATATGCGCATCTTCGGTTGCGACTTTATCGAATTTCGGATTGCTCGGATTGGCAAATGCGTGGTCGGCGTCGTACATTTTGACGGTGAGCTTTTTGCCTGCTGCTTTCATGTTTTTTTCGAATGTACTGACTACTCCCGGATTGATCCATTGATCTTGTTTGGCAAAGATACCAAGTACATCAGCAGTAAGTGTTTTGAGTTTGGCGATGTCTGTCTCCGGCATGCCATAATACATCACACATCCTGCGGCTTGTTTGCCGGCGAGGAGAGTGGTTTGGAGTGACCATCCGCCACCAAAACACCATCCGATGGTCGAGATCATCGCTTTTGGTCCGCAATACTCAATTGCTGATTTGATAATTACTTGCGCGCGTTCTTGTTTGACAGAACCCATGAATTTGGCAGCATTTTCGCGGTCGGTGGCGATATTTCCGTCATAGAGGTCAAGAGCGATGACCGTGACATCCGGTAATTCCTTCTGCAGACGTTCGGCTCCCCGCTGAATGTACTCGTTCAAGCCCCACCATTCATGAATCATAAACACGAATTTGCTCGTTGGTTTATCAGATTTGACTTCGAAAATCTTCGTGTCTGTACCGTCAGAAGTTTTGAGAGATTTCCACGTACCTTTTTCAGCTTCAAAGGCAAGAGGAACGGGCTCAAGATGAGCATTGCGGAATGATTTTTCTGAGGTGAGAGATGCAAATTTTGACGTTGCTGATGCTTTGGTTGCAGAACAACACGATTTCGTGTCACCGGCTGTGGCTACAAAACCTAAACAGAGGAAAAGACAGAGGGACAGAGTAAACATAAATATTCCTTGTAAATAATTGATAAATAAGAAGTAATTATAAAAGATTTCATGGGAAATCTTCGGTAGTTAATTCATTGAAAGGAATCACATTCGCAGTCCATGCATGAGTCTGGGGGATGCAATTCACTCGGATAAAACTCATTTAATCTTCGACAAAATCACACTGCAAGCAGCATTATTATGAAAATTAACCATCCTTATATCCATACAAATGATTCACTTGTATATATTCCATCACCTGAGGCGATACCATTTCATCTATTTCAATTCCTTGTCGAATATTCTCTCGAATTTCAGTTGAAGAAATGTTCATTTCAAGGCATTGTATCCATTGAGGTACTTTATTGGCGTGCGTAAGTTGCTTGGTAATTTCCTTCTGTTGCGCGATAGTATCAGGACGTCGAACGATGCACAATTGCACGTAATCCACAATCAATTTCCAATCTTTCCAACGGTGAAATTCTCCTGCTTGGTCTTGACCGATGAGGAGGAATAGTTGTGAGTGAGGATGTAATTCTCTCAATGCGTTAATGGTATCAATTGTATAAGACACGCCACCTCGAAGGATTTCGATGTCCGACACGAGGAATTTGGGATGATATTCTGTGGCAAGTCGTAGCATTGTAAGTCGATGCATGTCATTTACATACAACGGCTGTTCCTCTTTGAACGGAGAAACAGCCGTTGGAATAAAATAGCAGATGTCACATTTTGCCTGGTCGATGAATTCCTCAGCAATTCGACAATGCGCTCTGTGAACGGGATTGAAGCTGCCGCCAAAAATTCCGATTCGCTTAGGTATATCACCTGCTTTCATTGACTTAGCGAATGACCGACAGCGGTACTGATAGAATATTACCACCAATTGTGATAACGGCAGAATACATACCACTTGCTACGTGATCAGGTAGAGAAATATTCAGATTGAGGGGAGTACCTGAGACTATAGAGAATTCTGACGTCGTGACTGGAGTGCCGAGTAGAGATACAAGTCGAATCTCACCAATGGAAGTAACTGTAGAATTTATAGTTACACTCGCTGTTGTGCGAATTGGATTAGGAAAAATTTCTGCTGAGAAGAGTGAATTCGTTGATTCTTCCACTGAAATCGAACCGCTGACAATTGCTCGTAATGTGATCTCGGTCGTCCGACCGGTTGTATTACTTGTAAATTCAAGGGTTGCTTCTTTTTCACCATTTGTTGATGATGAACAGCTCACCGTGAAGGGTTTTGAGGTGTTTGGTTCGATCGTAACAGAATCAGTCATAACCACTTTGAAGGATGATGCATCTGCACCACTAATTTTCATGGAAGCAATTCCGAGGGGACTACCACCGATATTTGTGATGACAACAGTTGAGTCTTTTGTGCTAGATGTTTTAATTGTCCCAAAGTCGAGTTCTAAATTTCTAACACTTAACACAGGTGCAAGCGTATTCCGGTACATATCTTCTGACGTCCCTACTAAAAAATTACTTAATGAATCGATACCAATTGCAGTGACGGATGTACTAGCTAGACCGGATGTAATTTGAGTCCATGAAATTCCATTATCAGGTGAATAATAGACACCTTCACCTTTTACACCTGCATATAGCTTACCATTTGGTGAGGCGACGAAGGATGTAACAGTCGAACTTCCGAATCCGGTATTGAGAATTTCTTCCCAAGTTTTACCCTCGTCTTTGCTGCGATACGCTCCGTAATTCGTTCCTGTATAAATAGTTCCGGCTTGATCTTGATAGAGACATGCGATATTGCGAATAGTAATTTCATCTGTTAATAGAGTCCAGGTTTCGCCATTGTCCGTCGATTGAAAAATACCGTTTTCTGTAGTTCCGGCTATAATTGTCCCTGACTTGGTTATCATCAATGAGGAGACTACGTTGTTCTTGGCAGCGAAAGTGGTAGGCACGAAAGTAGAATCATTATCCATCCGATAAATGCCATGTTTTGTCGTTCCGATAAAAATAGTGCCGGAAGGAGAGCACGCAAGTGACGAGATGAAAATACTATCAGGGTAAAATTTTGATTTGGTATAGGTAATTCCATCATCTGTTGAACGACTGAAAGATGTCCTGTCTTTCCCGCCGGTTGTGTTGTTAGTAGCGACAAATAAATCACCGGACGGGTTGACACAGACCGCATACCCATGATCATAATTCGCAAAGGGTGAGGCAGTTTTCCAAGCAGCTCCACGCGTATCTGATCGGTAAACACCGGAGCCGGTGTTGGTGCATACGATATACGTACTTTTACTCGTAACTAATATAGAAGTAACAGACAACGGATCGCCGGTGTGAGCACTTGGGAATCCTGCTAATTTTTCCCAATAACTTGTCTGAGCAATTACCGGGGAGACCAAAAGAATACCAAAAATTAGAATGAAAAGAAAGCGAGTTGGAATAGAAGCAAATCTCATACTATGTTCTCCAGAATTAGAAGTAAATAATTGTTTTTGTTATTAGATTCGGCAAAAATACAGAATTGAACGAACATACGCGGGCTTACCGGTAATTCGAGAGAATGTTCATTAAAAATTTGGCTTTTGCATGCTATTATTCATCAGTATCCATGAGCAAATACGCGCGGATAAAGCCGTCGAGCTCTCCATCCATCACCGAGTGAATATCCGTTTCTTTGAGTTCAGTGCGATGGTCATTGACCATCGTATAGGGCTGAAACACATACGATCTGATCTGACTGCCCCATTCGATTTTCTTCTTCGTGCCCTCGATAATTGCTTTTGCAGCTTCCTCTTCTTCAAGGCGTTTTTTGTATAATTGCGACTTGAGCATCTTCATAGCACGTTCCCGATTCAGGAGTTGCGAACGTTCTTGTTGGCAGGCAACGACAATTCCCGATGGAATATGGCGCAAACGCACGGCGGTTTCTACTTTGTTCACATTCTGTCCACCTTTTCCACCTGAACGGAAGGTATCCATTTCCACATCGGCGGGATTGACGACAATTTCCACATCATCTTCGACTTCAGGATAGACATAGACCGATGCAAACGATGTCATGCGTTTGCCTTGAGAATTAAACGGTGAAATTCTCACCAAACGGTGCACGCCATTTTCTGCTTTCAAATAGCCGTAGGCATCTTTGCCGACCACTTCGAGGGTGGCGGATTTAATACCGGCGGCATCGCCTTCTTGTTCGTCGGCTAAATACACGGTATAGCCATGACGCTCGCACCACCGCGTGTACATGCGGAGCAGCATTTCGGACCAATCCTGGGCTTCTGTGCCACCGGCTCCGGCGTGAATGGTGAGGAGCGCATTGCGGCTATCATCTTTACTGGAAAGGATTTTGCGGAGTTCGAGTTCGTCAACGGAGGCCTGCGCTTTCGCGATTTCAACATTAATATCAGTTTCGAGGGATTCGTCATTCATTTCATCGGCGAGTTCGATCATAGCGCCGGCATCTTCGACGATTGCGACGCTCGATTGCCAGAGAGAGACCCATTCTTTCCGTTCGGAAATTTCCTGCATAATTTTCTGAGCGGCGGTGTTATCATCCCAAAAATTGGGTGCTTCGGACTGCTGCTCACGTTCTGCGATTTCGTCTAGTTTAGTATCGAGGTCAAAGGAACCTCCGCAGTTGTTCAGTACGTAAGCGAAGGTCATTGACACGGGATTTTTGGGGTTCGAACATGTTGTGCTTTCTGGATAATTAATTCTAAAATTATTTACTAATTGGATGTAAATATACTATGTTTCTATAACTTGTACTGCTACTCTTTCATAAACCTATACGATAGATTCCCAATTCTCACGATATACATACCACTTGATAAGCTCCGTATATCGATCACTTCGGTAGTATCAGAGGCATTTGAAGTCCTACGAATTGTGCTCACAATTTTCCCCTCCATTGACAGTAATTCAATATCTTTCCCGATAGCTGTACGCGGGAATTGCAGGCGAAGATAATCGTGTGACGGAATCGGAGAGACGTGTAAGAGTTCGGGATTATCACTATTATTTTCAGCCTCAACACTTGTACTTCCGGAAGCAGATGCCGTGGCACCTATACTTGTGTTATAATAACTTCCACTCGGAGAAGTTGTGAGCGCAACTGCTTTGATTTGATAATAGTTTGTGCCGGGCAATGGTGAATTGTCAGTATAGGTGAGTTGGTTTTGCGGAGTAGAATTCAATAGTGTAAAGTGTCCGAGTGGAGTATCCGAACGATACAAATAATAGCCGAGGACACTGGGTTCAATACTCGCATTCCAATGGATGTCCACCGTCGAGGAATTGGTAGCCGTTGCAAGTACATTTGTCGGTGGCGCGATGATATGCAGGCGTAAGGTAGGATCGCCCATCAAGGCCACATGTACGGCATTTGCAGCATAATTATAGGCATAGGTATTGATATTATTCTGAGTAGTCCTAGCGCAATCACCGATGGTAAAACCCATCGCCATCGCGTGGTGTTGCCAATGCGGACGACTACTCCAGGCGTTGGTTAAGCCATTTTGCGCAGCAGCGAGAGGCGCTCGCAGGAGATTATTCACATTATCCCAATCGCCAAAATTACTCCCAAAAAGCATGTTAAAATAGTATGTTTTCATTTGCGCAACTGGTAAGGTAATCATATTCGATGATATTTTTCGTTCCAAACATCACCGAAAAATCCCTCCATGCCTGACTTCCATTAGCGCCATTGCTTGCGCCGAATTGGTCATTGATGACACCTTTTGCGGCGGTTTGGGTGATTTTATGCCGAAAGTCATGCGCTTTTTTGAAGTACTGTTTGGTTAATTCAGCTTCGGAGAGCGGGAAGAGCGGCATATTCGAAAGGTCAATTCTACCAAGATGATACTTCACAGGTGCGGGCAGGGAAGTGTTGTCGAATTTGCCATCGCCGGGCAGGTTTTTGTTCTCACTTCTCACTCCATTTGTATTGGTAGCAGTATCGGTCCATTGGTCGTAATCAATCGCATAATACACATCAGCAGGCCAGCATCCACTATGCTCAATGTGACCATCGGGCGCGCCGATTTTAAAATTTGTATCCTTGCCAAAATTACCGGAGTAGGGCACGGGTACATGCCCGAGAAGAATCACCGACGTCAATCCACCGGCAATGGAATCAAAACGTTGAATCTCACTTTTCACAAACTGTACTGCATCGGTTTTTGCAACCTGAGTCGTGAATACATTCCATCCATCGGAGGCAATATCGAGCAAATACGCATTCAATTCTTTGGGAATTGAAGCAGCAAGTGTTTTTTCTACAACCACTAACGCAGCTCCACGCTGTTGAACTGCCGGAATTTCCATCCCACTCAAAAGATAGGTGATACCAAGTAATGTACTGCCGTTCCTTTTCTGAATATTGTATTCATAGAGTTTGCCGGTGGTGACATCGGTGTCCGTCCACATCGTATCAGTCCCGGAAGCTGTTCCCTTGATTGCTCCCCAACTTTGGTCATTTTTTGCTTTTCGATAAATACTATAGGACGTAACGCCGGTAGAAATTTTAGGCCATCGGATAGAAATTGAGGGAGGAGTCGTCGTCACAACCGCATGTGCTTGTACGGTATAGTCTTGGTTGGTTTGAGCTTGCAAGCCAAGGGATACTACAAGAAAGAGGATTGAAATTGTAGAAAATATGTTCATTATTTCTTGCTTTTGGATTTGAATTCTTTGTTTCGAATTGAGATCTTTGCTTTGTGAATCCAAATAGATTTGTTGAAGAAAATTATTTAATTTCCGTCAAATATAAATACGAATCACCGGATTTGGCAAGGACATAATCGTTCCAAAATTTTTCATCTTCTACGTAATCGTAGGAATAATCCCACTCGGTCAAGCTATTAATTTGCTCCGTGAAATTAAGTCCAAATTCTGTAATTTTAAAATCTGTTGGTTTTAAATATTTCCATTCGTATCGCAAATACGTGCTATCTGATTGCTGTATAAAAACAAAATAACGTATGTATATACTATTACCATTTTGGTGTACATTTACTGGGCTTAAAACTGTACTAAAATTAGCTGGGTGAATAAGTAGAAAATCATTGGGAGATTTTGTTAATGGTTCGAATTTAAAAGTATCTTGAGCATTTGCTGAGAGTACGAGTGGTTTAAGATATCTGTTGTAAAAATCGTGTTCACGTGCATCAAGTTGCTCTTCTAGCTCTTTTCTCTGCTCAGAAACAACTACGTCATACATTCCTATATAAGGTCTGTTCTCTCTTTCTCGAGATTTCCACATAGATTGTCCATATTTATCCCAAT
Source organism: Ignavibacteria bacterium (assembly GCA_016720145.1). GTDB lineage: Bacteria > Bacteroidota > Ignavibacteria > Kapaibacteriales > UBA961 > JADJXV01. The sequence goes on from JADJXV010000004.1 coordinate 376,048, forward strand.
CCGGATCTTTACGAAGGTCAACTATTTTCTTAAAAAATCTTTCTTCCCAAAAATCAGTGGAGTATTCTGCGGTGTTCTCTTTGAAAAAATCAAAACTTAGAATATTGCTAAAGAATTTTTGTTTTCCTTCTTCTTCATTTGCCGCTGCAAAATAGGTTGCATACGCTTTTTTGTAATACCACTTTCCATTATACTTTACACCTTTGACTATATAGGCATACCTTTGGGGAATATCTTCAAAATATCCTTCATCGCCAATCTTTTTGCTGGTAATAAAATTTACGCTTTTATCTTGCAAGTTGTTTTGCAAGAGCTTTATATCTTGGGATGCAGTATTCAGTAAAAAAAACGATACAAATTTACCGCTATCTGGACTAAAGAATGACTGAAATACATGAGTCAAGTTGATAGTAGTATCCAACGGTGAGATGATGCGGCTAAGCGCTAGTGTGTCGAATGGTTGCGGTAGATAAGTATAGACTAATTTGTCGAAACGTTCCTGAGCCAATTGTCTTTGTCTTTTTAATGTTGGGCTGTGCAGCCCGATTGTATATACTATTTCAGATAATGCTTGTAACATTGCATTATTTAGGGCGCAGTCAACCGAACTGTCCGGGCAGGCAAATTCAAAACCTGGGTTACTCCAATCTCCAATGTATTTTTTGTCAATTAGTATGCTATCTGTAGCATTATCATATAATTGAACGGTAATTTTGGCATAGCTGATAGTGTTAGATTTATACAATTCTATCGAAGGAATATTCACAACGTATTGTAGATGCTCAAGAGTCGATTGCTTCCGCAATTCACGTATTGTTCCGCTACTTTTAGCATCCTTAAGTCGTATGAGTAAATTCGGGAATCGTTCGTAAAAGCGATACATGAGATATTCATGGGCAATCACACTTGTAAATTTAAAGTAGTCCAATGAGGAATAAAACTTGTATTCACTTTGAGTTGTTATTCGAATATTCGTATCTATATTCTTTAAGTTCTGAGATTCACCCGCGCGTGCAAGTTTCTCATTCGAGTATTGCTTTAAGTCATTTTTCTTTGCTTGAATTTCCTTAGTAAACACCTTATCATACTTAATCTTATTCGGCGCCAATATTAGTATTTGCGGCTCATATACTACTTGGGCGAGCGTTGTAGCAGCAGCCGCAAATAGAAACAAAATTGGAATAATATATCGCATCATTGGTGTATTTTGTTAGATAGAGAATATCCGGTTCTTATTACCCGTTCGCCTCTTCCTTCACCCAATCATACCCTCTCGCCTCGAGCTCGAGCGCGAGTTCTTTGCCGCCGGACTTCACAATTCTACCATTATACAGCACATGTACGAAGTCGGGAATAATATAATCGAGCAGACGTTGGTAGTGAGTGATGACAATCGATGCGTTGTCCTTAGAGCGAAGTGTGTTGACGCCATTGGAAACGATTTTGAGTGCGTCGATGTCGAGTCCGCTGTCGGTCTCATCGAGGATCGAGAGCTTGGGATCGAGCATTGCCATTTGGAAAATTTCATTGCGTTTTTTCTCGCCACCGGAGAAACCTTCGTTGAGTGAACGTTGCAAAAACGTCATGTCAATTTCCATGAGCTTTGCTTTTTCTTTCATTAATTTCAGGAAGTCCATCGCGTCTAACTGTTCCTCACCACGATGCTTACGCACTTCATTGAGCGCAGTTTTGAGGAAATTCGCTGTGGAAACACCCGGGATTTCAACCGGATATTGGAACGCCAAAAACACACCTTCGTGTGAACGTTCTTCGGGCGACATGTCGAGTAAATCCTTGCCGTCAAAAAGCACTTCGCCGCCGGTGATTTCATAGTCGGCGCGTCCTGCGAGGACGGAGGCGAGCGTCGATTTCCCCGAACCGTTGGGTCCCATGATTGCATGCACCTCACCGGCATTCACCGTGAGATTAATTCCTTTTAAAATTTCTTTTCCTTCGACCGATGCGTGTAGATTATTAATGATAAGCATGATGTTCCTGCTAAGTTTTTATGTATTATAAGTTTAATGGCACGCTGATGGCGCTGATTTTGTATGATGTAAGAATGATCTTTGTGTTGAATCTGTCCGTTGTTGATTTTTAATGCTTGAGTGAAGTTGCTACAAGAGATTGTGAGCTTCGTTGCTGTCAAGCTACACCGAAATTTGTTTAGAACAGAATGTTGAATTCACTGGAACCCTTTTTGGGGTGTTTTGTATAAATATCTTTTATTTTATTTAGTTGCATCAACTAAATCGCGCAATTCGACAAATCGAAATAAGTTCTCAATCTGTGTTTCATCCAGTACTTTTCTCTGGATCCAACTAAGCTTAGTTTCAACATCATATTCACCTAATAGTCCGTCCAATAAAAGATAAATTGCTTGGTTAAATTCTGTTACATCTGAATAGTTCATTATGTTCAGCTCAACTCCAATTTTATCGGATTCGTTAGAATATCTAAAATATATGTCATCGTAAGATAAATCAAGATCACCATATTTTACTGAATCATATTCTAATGGTAATCTTTGTCGAAAAGCAATTATTTCCCAGTTTGTAATTTTAGGCGCCTTTTCAACCAACCTTTTCACGGAAGGAAATGACACTTTTAATCCACCAGCAGAAATTACAAACTCTTTAATTCCATTGTCGTGAATTGGACTAAACTCAAATGTCAGGTTAGGATCGATCTCATTTAGTTGATAACCTAATCTGTCGAATAAAAATTCATCGACACCATCTTTGTAATAGTCGATTTGATTTTCCACAAACCATTCCCAAAACAGTCTGTCTTTGTCCTTTATGTTTTGAAATCCCAAATTCATAGTTGTTCAAATAACGAGCTTTATATTATCAAAATTACCAGGTTGGTACCATGCTGTGCGAGTATTTTTTATATACTTTTCAACACAAAGTACACGAAGGTTTCACAAAGTTCACTATCAGAATCCGGTAGTGTCCTTTGTGGCCACTTTGTGTCTTTGTGTTAAAATCTGTCCTGCTATTGAAATTTTTAAACACAAGTACACGAGGTTTCACAAAGTTCACTATCCGAATCCGGTAGTGTCCTTTGTGCCACTTTGTGCCTTTGTGTTAAAATCTGTCCTGCTATTTATTTTTAAACACAAAGTACACGAAGGTTTCACAAAGTTCACTATCAGAATCCGGTAGTGTCCTTTGTGGCCACTTTGTGCCTTTGTGTTAAAATCTGTCCTTCTACTGAAATTTTTAAACACAAAGTACACGAAGGTTTCACAAAGTTCACCATCCGAATCCGGTAGTGTCCTTTGTGGCCACTTTGTGTCTTTGTGTTAAAATCTGTCCTGCTATTGAAATTTTTCAACACAAAGTACACGAAGGTTTCACAAAGTTCACCATCCGAATCCGGTAGTGTCCTTTGTGGCCACTTTGTGCCTTTGTGTTAAAATCTGTCCTGCTACTGAAATTTTAAACACAACATACACGAAGGAATTACAACCTGATCTTTGCGCCTTTGCGTTAAAAAATGTACTACCCGACACTACCCTCAAGCGAGACAGCAAGCAGCCGCTGCGCTTCCACCGCGAATTCCATCGGTAATTGATTCATCACTTCCTTGCAATACCCGTTGACGATGAGCGCGATTGCCTCCTCGGTGGGGATGCCGCGTTGGTTGCAATAGAACAAAATATCTTCACCGATTTTGGAGGTCGTGGCTTCGTGCTCGACCATGGAACTGCTATTACTTACTTCGAGATACGGGAATGTATGCGCCCCGCAGCGGTCGCCTATCAGCAGCGAGTCGCATTGCGAGAAATTCCGTGCATTGCTTGCTGTTTTGTTGATTTTCACGAGTCCGCGGTAACTGTTGTGCGACTTGCCGGCGGAGATTCCCTTCGATACAATCCGGCTTTTGGTGTTTTTGCCTATGTGCATCATCTTGGTGCCGGTGTCTGCCTGCTGATAATTATTCGTCACGGCGACGGAGTAGAATTCACCGATGGAATTGTCACCTTTGAGAATTACCGACGGATATTTCCATGTAATTGCCGAACCTGTCTCGACTTGCGTCCAAGATATTTTTGAATTATTCCCAAGGCAAATACCGCGCTTGGTCACGAAATTATAAATCCCACCTTTGCCATCTTTATCACCCGGATACCAGTTTTGGACCGTCGAATATTTCACTTCAGCGTTTGCGTGTGCTACGATCTCGACTACTGCTGCGTGGAGCTGATGTTCGTCGCGCATAGGAGCCGTGCAGCCCTCCAGATAACTCACATAACTTCCTTCTTCGGCAACAATTAACGTGCGTTCGAATTGTCCGGTATCTTTGGCATTAATCCGGAAATACGTTGATAATTCCATCGGACAGCGCACGCCTTTGGGGATGAAGCAGAAGGAGCCGTCGCTGAACACGGCGGAGTTCAGCGCGGAGTAGAAGTTGTCGCTCACGGGCACGACCGAACCGATATATTTTTGGATTAATTCGGGGTGTTCTTTGATCGCTTCGCTCATCGAACAGAAGATAATTCCTTTTTCGGCGAGCTTGGCTTTGAAGGTGGTGGCGACGGACACGCTATCGAACACTGCATCGACGGCGATACCGGAGAGGCGCTGCTGTTCGATGAGGGAAATGCCAAGTTTATCAAAGGTTTTACGAATTTCAGGATCGATATCATCGAGCGATAACGGCGCATCGGTATTGACTTTCGGTGCGGCGTAATAGCTCATATTTTTAAAATCAATTTCAGGATAATGCACATTTGGCCATTTGGGTTCGCGCATGGTCAGCCAAAGTCGAAACGCTTTCAGGCGCCATTCGAGCATCCATTCGGGTTCGTTTTTCTTGGCGGAGATCATGCGCACGACGTCTTCGCTGAGACCTTTGGGTGCGATTTCCTGTTCGATGTCGCTCACAAAACCGTATTGGTAGTCACGGCTGACGACTTCATCGAGGATTGCCATTCCTGTTTCCATGTTGTTCTGTTGATAGTAGTTGTAAGTTTAAAGTAATAAGTTGTAAGTCGTAAGTCGTAAGTCGTAAGTCGTTGAATTGTATATATTCTTCTGTCATGCTGAGCTTGTCGAAGTATTCAAATACTTGCCAATTTTTTTAACGCAAAGGCGCAGAGGGCGCAGAGATTTTACGCTAGAATTGTTGGCTGAATCATTTCTGCGATGGTCATGGACTGAAAGACATCGTCGATTTTTGCTTGTAATTTTTCCATTGGATTTTTGATTGTGCATTGTGTTTTGCAGGAGCATCCATCATCGGCGACCGTGCATTCGACGATATTTTGGCGGCCTTCGACGGCATTGATAATATTGGCGACGCTGATTCTTGAGGCAGTTTGTGCTAATATATATCCGCCTTGCACACCTTGTAAGGAGATTAAATATCCGGACTTAGAAAGTAAATTGAGTACTTTTGAGAGTAATTCATGGGAGATGTTGTACTGTTCGGAAATTTCCTTTGCCGGGACGACTGCGCCACTGCGTCCTGCGATATGCTGCATGGCGATGAGGCCGTATTCGACGCGTTTGGACAATCTGAGCATAGGAAGAATAGAAAATTCTTAAACAAGACTTAATTAGTCGGATTTCGGACGGCAAAAATACGACTAATCTTGTCGGGTTTCCAAAAAGAAAAATAACCTGTCAATAATTATGTATAATCCGGGCATATTATTGCCAAAGGAATCATGTATTTTTGCGCTGAAAAGCATCACAAGTGAGTAAGTAAATATTTGGAATTCTAACAATAAGGTTCTACACTATGACAAATGAAGAACTACAAGAACTCCTCTCGCAGGCAAATTCGACAAAAAAAAAGGGGAAATTCGCTGATACTGAAAGTATTGCGCGCCAAGTAGTTGATTTGATTACAGATGAGAATGACCCTCTCGTGCGTGTGCGTGCATTATGTTTGGTATCTCAATCCTTGTGGCAGAGAGGTAGGGCGATGGACGCACTTCCGAGCGCGACAGAAGCTCTTGCTTGTGCGAGTTTAACCGACAACAAGCAAGAACAGGCATTAGTTATTGCCAATATGGGAATTGTCCAAACTCGAATTTCCAATTATCCGCTTGCCTTGGAGTATTTTCAAAAAGCACTCTCACATTTTGAAGAGATTGGCGATGCACTGAATATCGCGCGTACTTATGGGAATATCGCTGTAGTATATAAAGATTTGAGTGAGTATCATCGCGCATTGGAATATTATCGTCGTGCGTATGCACTATTCGAAGAAAATGGTGATACCCTTGGTATGACCAATATGACCACAAATATTGGAACAACATATTCCTATCTTTCTGATTATCCAAATGCTTTGGAGTGTTTTAACAAAGTACTTGCTGTCTATCAGGAGGAAGGAAATAAGTCAAGTATTGCAGTAGTACTTGGTAATATTGGGAATGTAAATCGGAAGCTCGGTGACTACGCACGTGCATTGGAATTCTATGGTAAATCAATAGCCCTTTTCGAGGAATTAGACATAAAGCATGGTGTAGGTATTTTTACCGTAAATACAGCGAATGTCTATAGCCAACTATCCGATTATGAGCGAGCTTTGGAATATTATTCAAAAGTACTTGCAATTTATGAGGAAATTGGTGATCATTCTGGTATTGCACTCATCATAGGAGATATGGCGCTAGTCTATTATGATCTTGCCGATTATCCCCGCGCTTTGGAGTATAATTTAAAAGCACTTGAGCATCATGAAAAATTTGGGGAGAAAGAAAGTTCTGCAAGAATGATTGGAAATATTGGGCTCATTTACATGAAGCAAGCCGACTATGAACATTCCCTCGAATATTTGACGAAAGCGCACACACTCCGCAAAGAAATCGATGATAAAGTTGGAGCTGCCCGCGTTCTGGGGAATATAGGGGCTGTTTATCATTTACAAGGAGATTATCCTCGTGCATTAATTGCTATGAGTGAAGCATTGGAAGAATTAGAACACGCCGGGAGTAAATCTCAAGTTGCCGAACTCACCGGACATATAGGTTCGGTCTATGCCACCAAAACTTTTATTGAATATGATGCTATAAAAGCTGAACAATATTTGCTTACAGCGATTGACCTTTATATTGAGCTTGGAATAAAGAAAATGCTTTATGATAATTACAAAATTTTATCAATGCTTTACGAACAAGAACGCCGCCTCGGGGTAGCGCTCGACTATTACAAAAAATATCATGATATCGAGCGCGAAGTACAGAGTGAAGAATCTCTCAAAAGTGCGCAGGCAATGGACATCAGGCGTAAAGCTGAGGAAGCAGAACGTGACAGGCAGATAAAGCTGGCCAGGTTTCAGGAACAAGAAAAAATATTGCATAATATTCTGCCGGCACAGATTGCCGAACGTATGGTACAGGGTGAGAAAACAATTGCCGATTCTTATGAGAATGTATCGGTGTTTTTCTCTGATATTGTTGGCTTTACAGAGCTTGCCCAACAAGTATCCGCCGAAGAATTGGTTGTGATGCTCAATGGAATTTTTTCACAATTTGACATGCTCGCCCGCAAACACGGACTCGAAAAAATTAAAACTATCGGCGATTCTTATATGGCGGTAGCCGGCGCTCCTACATGGTATGAAAATCATGCTGAACGTGCAGCTTTTTTCGCTCTTGATGTGGCGGAACTCATGAAAAATTACCGTACTGCATCGGGAGAAAGAATGGAGATGCGTTTTGGTGTACATTCAGGCAGCATAGTGGCTGGTGTCATCGGTGAGAATAAATTTGCGTATGACTTGTGGGGTGATGCTGTCAACACGGCTAGTAGGATGGAAAGTCAGGGCGAAGCGGGTAAGATTCATGTATCCGAGGAATTTTTGAAAAAATTATTAATGGTTAATGGTGAATGGTTAATCGATGATGCAGAGGATTTTCCCTCATTAACCATTAACAATTTACCATTAACCATTAACGAATTACCATTAACCATTATCCCTCGAGGTGAGATAGATATAAAAGGGAAAGGAATGATGAAAACATATTTTTTAGAGAAGATCTGAAAAGTAAAATATTCAAACAAACTAATCCAATTCAAAAACATATCATGAATTACATAGAAATACAAACCCGGATAGATGCTGCAAACGCCGCAAACAATGATGGCAACTATGACGAAGCAGAACACATCGCCTTCGAGGTGCTTGAAGAACTCGATAGTTTCACAGCCCAAATCCTCAAAAATATAGATGGATCATCAGAACCTTTGTTAGTAGGAGATACGGATCCGATTCTTTTACGCACCGATGCTCTTTTTGTACTCGTCTACGCTGCCCATCGTCGAGGAATGTTTAATGCCGCACTCGAACACGCTGAGCGAATACTTGCTCTTGCAGAGCAGTATTCACTGAATCAAATACTCCCAAAAGCTTGGAATGCTTTGGGAAATATTTATCTTTATCTTGGTACTTACGACAAGTCTTTAGAAAATTACACCAAAGCATTAGCTGTATTTGAAGAACTCGGATTAAAACCGAATGTAGCAACTATTATGGGGAATATCGGACTTGTGTATTATTCCCTAGGAATTTATGATAAATCAATGGAATGCAACACCAAAGCATTAGCCACTTTCGAAGAACTCGGTTCAAAAAAAGGGATAGCAAATACTCTGAGGAGTATCGGACTAGTGTATATCCATCTTGGTGACAACGACATGGCATTAGAGTACTTTTCCAAATCATTATCAATCATCGAAGAACTTGGAGAAAAAACTGCGGTAGCAGTCAGTATGGGAAGTATTGGAGCAGTGTATCTCAATCTTAAGAGTTATGACAAGTCTTTGGAATTCTATTCCAAATCATTATCTATCCACGAAGAACTCGGGGAAAAATCATCAGTAGCACGTGAAATGGGAAACATTGGAAATTTATATCAAATTGTTGGTTTATATGACAAATCTTTGGAATACATGTTCCAAGCATTATCCGTCCATGAAGCACTCGGAGCAAAAGCACCATCTGCCTTAGTTATGGGTTGTATTGGGCTGTTGTATGCTAATCAGAAATTTGAGGGGTACGATTCATACAAATCAGAAGAGTATTTGCTGAAAGCAATAGCACTAAATGAAGAAATAGGAGCAAAACATAATTTGTACGAGAATCATCTATACTTAGCTAACCACTACAAACAAAATGGACGATGGAAGGATTTTGCATTCCATTTTGAGAGATACCATGATATTGAGAAAGCAGTCAGAAGTGAAGAAGCGCAGAGGAAAACAGAACAATTAGAGTATCAGCGTAAGATAGAAGAATCAGAACGTGACCGCCAAGTGAAACTTGCCAGATTTCAAGAGCAAGAGAAAATTCTCCATAATATTCTTCCTGCTAACATCGCCGATCGCATGCTCGACGGCGAGAAAACAATTGCCGATAGCCATGAAAATGTATCGGTATTTTTCTCGGATATCGTTGGCTTTACCAAGCTTTCCCAACAAGTAAACGCCCAAGATTTAGTAGGAATGTTGAATGGTATATTCAGTCAATTCGACCAACTCGCCCGCAAGCATGGACTCGAAAAAATCAAAACAATTGGCGACGCCTATATGGCAGTCTGCGGCGCACCGATTCACATAGATAATCATGCAGAACGCACGGCATTATTTGCGCTCGAAGTAGCAGATATGATGAATAATTATTCCACTGTCACCAGCGATAAGGTATCGATTCGTATTGGTTTACACTCAGGTAGTGTCGTCGCGGGAATTATCGGTGAGAATAAATTCGCCTATGATATGTGGGGCGATGCGGTGAATACCGCAAGTAGGATGGAGAGTCACGGAGAGCCGGGGAAGATACATGTGAGCGAGGAATTCAAACACGCCGTAGAGACGTTCCATGCAACGTCTCTACAATTTATCCGGCGCGGCGAAATCAACATCAAAGGCAAAGGCATGATGAAGACGTATTTTTTAGAAAAGAATATCTGAATTAGGATTCATAGGATGAAAGGATTGCAGGATTATCATGATTCTAATTTTTTTAACATTGGTATGGATATAGGATCACTACGGTGAAATTGCCGTGAATGAAGAAGTATAATTATCTCAAAAACATGAGCTCCATTATGAAATCAGAAATAAGAGAACTATTACAACAGGCGGAAAATGCGAATCGTTACGAAAATTTTGCAGAAGCAGAATTACTCTGTCGGCGTGTATTGGAAGAGTCGGAAACTCTGCAAGCACGTTCGGACGAGGAAATGCTCTCGGGAATTATGTCATTACCGGCAAGTCTGCAAAATGCAGTAGCTCTGCGGGTACTTTCTGAATCCTTATGGCGTAGAGAGATGGCATTAAAAGGGTTACCTTTTGCGTTAGCAGGACTGAGCATTGCCATTGAACTGGAGCACGAACCCCAGCAAGCAGAATCGCTTACGAATGTAGGAATTATTTACGACCATCTTTCGGATTATGAACACGCTCTCGAGTATTATGAAAAAGCATTAGCTCTCGAAGAAAAACGAGGTAATAACAATGGAATTACAAGCAATCTTGGCTACATCGGGATGATATATAGTCACCTTTCGGACTATCCTCGTGCTCTAGAATACATGCAAAAAAGTATAGCTATTGAGGAAGAGCTTGGTAATGAGAACAACATAGCGGCTTCACTTCATAATATCGGGACGGTCTATAGTCATCTTGGGGATTATTCCCGTGCTTTGGAATATTTCGGGAAGGCACTTGCCATGAATGAAAAAAATGGCAATAACGTATGGATGGCTAATAATTTCACCCATATCAGTCAAATCTATTGGCAGATGTCGGACTATCCGCTTGCATTGGAATACTCCCAAAAATCTCTCGCAATCAGAGAACAATATCAGGGGAAAGACGCAGCTACATCTGCGCTTGGAAATATAGGGTTTATCTATGCATCAATGGGGGATTATTCACTCGCGCTTGAGTATATGCAGAGGGCACTGGCAATTTTCGAAGAACTTGGGGTTAAAAGTTCAGTGGCACTTAATCTTCAAAATATAGGCGAATTGTATATATCCATTGGCGACTATTCCCTTGCTTTGGAGTACTCCTATAAATCTCTGGCAATTAACGAAGAAGTTGGACTAAAGGAATTGGTTGCGAGCAATTATGGCAACATCGGAACGTTGTATGCTCTAAAGAAATTCGATGGGTACAACCCCAAAAAAGCCGAAGAGTATTTACTGAAATCAATTGCATCCTATGCTGAGCTTGGTGGGAAACAGCAATTACCGGAGTTCTATCGTGCTCTTGCCGAGCTGTACCGAGATGAAAAGCGCTGGGAAGAAGCAGACAACTATTTTCAGAAGTATCATCAATTGTATTGCGAAGTTCAAAGTGAAGAGGCAAAAAAAGCAGTCCATAAATTTAGTTTTGAACGTCAAGCCGCCGAGCGTGAAAAAGAAATTGCCATCGCCAAAGCGGTCGCCGATGCCGAGATGAACGCCACTATTTCACTGCTCCATAAGGTCTTACCACCAAGTATTGCTTCTCGACTCATCAAAGGCGAGAAAATCGCCGATTATTTCGCCCAGATCTCCATCCTCTTCGCCGATATCGTCGGCTTCACTTTTATCGCATCCAAAATGCCTGCCCGTAAAGTACTCGCTTTTCTCAATTATGTGTTCGGAGAATTTGATAGAATAATAGAACATCACGGCTGTGAGAAAATTAAAACCATCGGCGACGGCTATATGGCGGTAGCCGGCGCGCCTATCGAATGCAGTGACCACGCCGAGCGTATCACTCGAGCCGCAATCGACATGATGGGCGATATTCAATTACCCGAAGACATCCGCTCTTACCTACCGAAAGGCGCAATTTTCAATATTAGAATTGGAATAAACAGTGGTCCGGCTTTTGGTGGAATTGTCGGCGAAAAGCGTTTTGTGTATGATATTTATAGTGATGCGGTCAATACAGCAGCGCGTATGGAATCGCATGGCGAAGCCGGAAAAATCCACGTGAGCGAGGAGTTCGCTTTTCACTTGCAGAATCGGATGGATATGGTGGGTGATGATTTGGGTGGGATTACTTTTGAAGAGCGTGGGGAGATGGAGATAAAGGGTAAGGGGATGATGAAAACGTATTTTCTGGAGAAGAATGTTTAAAGAATTTTTGGATGTACGAATTATTTAGAGAATGAAGCCGAAAATGTAATAATTATACTTATTTTTACGGTGGATATAATTTTGTTACACATTCCATTATCGATATGAATACCGTTACCATTTCTCCGAAATATCAGGTGGTCATTCCACGCCAGATTAGAGAATCTCTTAACCTCCAATCGGGTCAAAAAGTACAAGTAATTGAATTTGACGGAAGAGTCGAGCTCATTCCTTTGCTTTCAATGCAATCGCTCAGAGGTACTTTAAAGATTGATGATACAACTATTGAACGAGAGGAAGACCGCCTATGAAAAAGCTGAATGTTGTAGATTCGAGTGGGTGGATTGAATACTTCGCTAACGGTTCGAACGCTGACTTCTTTGCACCTGCACTTGAAAACCCCGACACCCTGATTGTACCCGCCATTTCTATTTACGAAGTCTTTAAAAAACTATTAATCACCGTTGGTGAGAAAGATGCGATCCGGCTCGTAGCCAATCTGCACCAAGGGACGGTTGCCGAACTCGATGCACCTCTCGCACTTGCTGCCGCCAAACTTGGATGGGAGCATTCCCTACCGTTGGCAGATAGTATTATCTACGCCACAGCCCTAAAGTACAATGCAACACTCTGGACGCAGGATGTTGATTTTGAAAAATTGAAGGGAGTGAAGTACCAACCCAAAAACAAGAAAGCAACCCCATGACATACGAATCCCTCAACGCCCAACTAACACAAGCAGATGAACTCAACAACACCGGTAAGTACGAAGAAGCAGGAAAGCTTGCCAATAAAGTGCTTGCAGAGATGAACATCCCCTCGAGCCCCTCGCTTCTTCGCGAGCGGCTCTGTGAAACTGAGGAAGAGCTCCACTGCTCTGCGCTCATCACTCTCTCTACCTCCAAAATGCTGTGTGGTGATTTTCATACGGCGCTCTCCCTCGCTCATGCCTCAATCGACATCGCGGAAGAAATCAATATCCCTGTACTCAAAGCCAGAGGACTCGGAAATTGCGGGAGTGTTTATAAGGAACTTTCGGACTACACCAATGCACTCATGTATCTCGAAAAGGCGCTCGCTATCTTTAAAGAAATCGGTAGTAAAAAAGGAATTGCAGCCGGTCTCAACACTATAGGGAGTGTGTATATGGATCTTGCGGACTACACCAATGCGCTCACGTATTTTCAAAAAGCTCTCGCTACCAGTGAAGAAATCGACAGCAAGGTCGGCATTGCAAACAGCCTCGGAAATATAGGAATTGTGTGTTTTAATCTTTCGGACTACGCAAATGCGCTCATGTATTTCCAAAAGGCGCTCGCTATCTTTGAAGAAATCGACAGTAAAAACGGCATTGCAAACAATCTCAGAAATATAAAAAATGCGTATTCTCAACTTTCGGACTACGCCAATGCGCTCACGTATTACCAAAAGGCGCTCGCTATCAATGAAGAAATCGGTAGTAAAATCGGCAATGCAAGAAATTTAGACGTTATAGGGTCTGTGTATGCTCATCTATCGGACTACGCCAATGCGCTCACGTATTACCAAAAGGCGCTCGCTATCAATGAAGAAATCGGCAGTAAAATCGACATTGCAATCAATCTCGGCAATATAGGGCTTATATATGCTAATATTTCGGACAACACCAAAGCGCTCACGTATTTTCATAAGTCGCTGGCAATCTATGAAGAACACGGCAATAAAGAGGGTATTGTTAGAATTCTTGGCAATATCGGACAAGCGTATCAAAATCTTTCGGACTACGCCAATGCATTAGAGTATTCTTGGAAGGCATTGGCTATCAATGAAGAAACTGGACGTAAATACCCCATTGCAGCCAATCTCGACACAATTGGCTCTACCTACGCTAAGCCGGATTTCGACGGGTTCGACGCTGCCAAAGCCGAAGAGTTTTTGCTGAAAGCTATTGAAATTGGTGAGGAAATAAGCAGTAAAGAGCTATTATATCAGATACATAATAACCTTGCTGATTTGTATAAAAATGAGGAACGATGGAAGGATTTTGCCATCCATTTTGAAAAATATTACAACATCAAAGAAGAAGTACATAGCGAGGAAGCCAAGAAGCAGGCTGTCCTCATGGAACAGCAAAAGCAGGCCGCCGAACGCGAAAAAGCACTAACAATCGAACGTGAAATATCCAAGGCAACGACCAGTATTCTCCATAAAGTATTGCCACCAAGTATCGCCGACCGCCTAATCAAAGGCGAGAAAATCGCTGATTACTTCACGTCTGTCTCCATCCTCTTTGCCGACATCGTCGGTTTCACTCCTATTGCGTCCAAAATGCCTGCCCGTAAAGTACTCGCTTTCCTCAATTATGTGTTCGGTGAATTTGATAGAATTTGTGAATCTCACGGTTGCGAAAAAATCAAAACCATCGGCGACGGCTATATGGCGGTAGCCGGCGCGCCGATTGAATGCCCTGACCATGCAGAGCGTATAGCTCGCGCTGCGATGGAAATGATGGGCGATATTCAATTGCCCGAGGACATCGGCACTTCCTTCCTAAAGGCGCAATTTTCAACATCAGAATTGGAATAAATATTGGTCCGGCCTTCGGTGGAATTGTCGGCGATAAGCGTTTTGTGTATGATATTTACAGTGATGCGGTGAATACGGCTGCGCGCATGGAATCGCATGGCGAGCCAGGACGAATCCACGTGAGCGAAGACTTCGCGTTTCATCTGCAGAATAGGATGGATATGACGGGAGATGATTTGGGCGGGATTGTGTTTGAGGAGCGGGACGAGATTGAAATTAAGGGTAAGGGGAAGATGAAAACGTATTTTTTAGAGGCAAAATCATGATTAACCTAGACATTCAAACTAAAATTGATAAATCAACCGAACTTCTTGACGAAGCGCGAACCTTCTTTGAAGCATCGAATTACGACGAATCGGAACGGTGCGCTAGTGAGGTATTGGCACTAATCGAACCCTTCGCCGAGCGTGATGATTTGGGAGAAGAACTCGATAAAACTTCCCAGATATATATGATAATTGAGCTGCTTGCTCATGCCTACAACCGGCTCCAAACTATTTCATCAGCACGGTTAGATTATGTTCTTGAGCTGAAACATGCCGATACAGCCCTAAAGTACTGCGAGCGGATTGGAAACCTGAGACGAAAAGCTGACTTGCTTAGCAATATCGGGAATATGTATCGGAATCTTTCGGACTACGCCAAGGCATTGGAGTATTTTCAGTTGTCATTGTCAATCAATGAAGAAATAAGCAGTAAATCTGGCATTGCAAACAATCTCGGCAAGATCGGGCAGGTGTATTCGAATCTTTCAGACTACGCCAAAGCATTGGAGTATATGCAGAATGCGCTGGCTATTTATGAAGAACTCGGAAACAAAGACGGCATTGCAAACAATCTCGGCAGTATCGGTGGGGTATATGCGGAACTTTCGGACTATCCCAACTCATTGGAGTATATGCAGAAGGCATTGGCTATTTATGAAGAAATAGGCAGTAGATCGGGCATTGCAGTCAATCTCGGCAATATTGGGATTGTATATCAGAGGCTTTCGGACTCCGCCAATGCATTGGAGTATATGCAGAAAGCGCTGGCAATCTTTGAAGAACTCGAAAAAAAAGACGGCATTGCAAACAGTCTCGGCAATATCGGGTTGCTATACCAATATCTTTCCGAATATGCCAAAGCTCTGGAGTATATGCAGAAAGCACTTGCACTCTATGAAGAATTAGGCAGTAAATCCGGCATTGCAAGAAATCTTGACAATATCGGCTCTACCTACGCAAAGCCGGATTTCGACGGATACGACCCTGCCAAGGCAGAAGAGTTTTTGCTGAAAGCAATTGCAATTGCTGAGGATATAGGCATGAAACAGAGCTTGTACGAGTTCCATAAAAACCTTGCGGATTTATACAAATTGGAGAAGCGTTGGGAGGATTGCCAGATACATTTCGAAAAATACCGACGTAGAAAAAGAAGTCCAAAGCGAGGAAGCCAAGGAAAGTGCCAACCTCATGGAGCAGCGCCAAGCAAGCCGCCGAGCGTGAAAAAACTCTCGCTATCGAGCGAGCAGAAGCCACCGCCACGCGCAATGTTCTCAACCTGATTTTACCGGAATCTATTGCCACAAGAATGATTGCCGGTGAAAAACGAATCGCTGATTATTACCAAAATATATCTATCTTATTTGCTGATATTGTTGGCTTTACTGCGCTTGCTACAGAAGTACCGCCGGACGTGGTCGTCGATTTACTCAATTATGTTTTTGATACATTTGATGAAATTATCAAGCGCAACGGTTGCGAGAAAATCAAGACCATTGGCGACGGCTACATGGCAGTAGCAGGCGCTCCGATTGAATGCACCGACCATGCCGAACGCATTGCCAGAGCCGCAATAGAGATGCAACAAGACATACACCTGCCGGATGAAATTCGAAAGTATTTACCTGCCGGAACAATTTTCAATATTCGTGTTGGAATTCACTCCGGCGCGGCGGTATGCGGTGTGATTGGCCGAGAACGGTTTGTATGGGATGTGTATTCAGATGCGGTGAACACAGCAAGTAGGATGGAGAGCCACGGCGAGCCGGGGAAAATCCATTGTACAGAGGAATTTATGCAAGC
>JADJXV010000005.1 GCA_016720145.1 Ignavibacteria bacterium
TATTAATGGACGAACGGTAAATGTTTCTGAAATATGAACTTTAATGTGTTCTTCAGTCCAAGGTGATTTTATTACTTCTTTGGTATTGTTAGAAAGAAAAATGTGTAAACTATCTAAATTGTAATTTACGTCAACTTCAATTGTTGATAGTTTTTCTAACAAAGAAGCAACAGGTCTTTTACCATATTCATTAACTACCCTTTCTTTTGCTTCATTTAAAAGGTTCTTTAACAAAATATCATCTTGTTTATTGTCAGGATGTGTTCTGTGAGTGTTTAGCGAAATAGTAACACAAGGGGTGTTTTTTTCTGTTGCTAATACTTCTAATTTTTGTCTGATTGTCATAATTATTTTTTATAAATGTACTTAATTTCCTACTCTTCTGAATTTTCGGATTACTTCCCTTTTAAATGGTCGGTCATTTTGTTTTAAGTAGTGTTCGCCTACCACTGGCTATAACATTCGAATAAACGACACTACTGTGTATATTTACCTCAAAAGTGTAGTTTATTCCTCAAAAACTGTCGTTTATATCTACCGTA
The DNA here is from genome assembly GCA_016720145.1 of Ignavibacteria bacterium. Lineage (GTDB taxonomy): Bacteria > Bacteroidota > Ignavibacteria > Kapaibacteriales > UBA961 > JADJXV01. The sequence continues at coordinate 543 of JADJXV010000005.1, forward strand.
GTGGTAGCTTTATCGTGCAAAATAATACACTTAGTAATAATCTCAGCAAATTATAATTTTCTTGCCGTCAAATCACGAGTAATCGGTATAACCAACCAACCACCAACCTCAACAAAACCAATTAATTACGCACCCCCGGAACAATACAAATCGAACTCATCCCTTCACCCTTTTTAATCACCTGTATCTGCGTCGCGATGCGCTCTTTCATCATTTCTACGTGGGAGATTACGCCCACGCTTTTGCCGGTCGCTTGGAGGTTTTCGAGGGCTGACATTACCGTGTCGAGCGTTTCGTTGTCCAAGGTGCCGAAACCCTCGTCGATGAAGAGTGAGTCGATTTGCGTGCGATTGCTCGCTAAGTCCGAGAGACCAAGCGCAAGTGCGAGCGAAATAAGGAAGGTCTCTCCGCCCGAAAGTGACTCCACCGCACGGCGCTCGTCGGCCTGATAGGTGTCGATAATCTGCAAAGCGAGATTCTCCGATTGAATTTTCTCGAGAATGTACCGGTCGTTTAATTGGCGCAGATGAATATTGGCAAGGCGCACAAGCCGAACGAGGGTGAGACCCTGCGCAAAACGTTGGAATTTATCGCCCTTGGCCGAACCTATCAGTTCATTCAACTTCTCCCACCGCATATACTCCTGCTTCTGCACCTCAATCGCTTTCGTGATATCAGCGAATTCCGTGCGGAGTTCTTTATCCTTGCGCAGAATCTCATCAAATTTTCCTGTTTCCTGAAGGACGTCAGAAGTACGCACCTCACGAAGGCGAATTTCTTCGGTAATTTCCTCAATGGATTGCTCGGTCAGGGCTTTATCTTGTTCTTGTGTAAGCTGTTGCTGCTTTTCAATTAATTGACGTTCGGCATCGCGTACTGCATCGAGGAGCGTTTTTTCACGTTCTTCGAGTGTGGCGAATTCTTCGCTTGTAAGAAGCGCCTTCCGCAATTCATCGGCTGTTGCAAATCCTGCAGTTTGGAGGGATTGCAGAAGGTCGGCAGCCGCAACTTTTTCATCGCTGCGAATTTTTTTGATGTCCGATTCGCGGGTGGAAAGCGTGCTTTGTATCGCTGCAAGACGTTCACCTGCAATACGGTACGCGGCTTCTGCTTTTTCGGCTTGCTCGCCGGCTTTGCGGATATTTTCGGTTAATAGTTTTCGCTCATCGAGTGGGTTTTTCTCGCCGAAAAGTTCGGTGCGCTCGTGCTTGACGCGTTCAATTTCACGGTTTTCCTGCGCAATTTTCAGGCGAATTTCTTCGAGCGCATGACTTCGATCGGCAAGCTGCGCCGTGAGCGCATTCGATTTTTCCGTCAAGGTCGCGATCTGCGTATTACTTTCCCGCAAAGCGGTTGAACGTTTTTTCCATTCGGCAGCGCGTTCCGGTGAGCTCGGCTAGGGATTGGCTTGATTTGCAATGGAGAATTGTTCTATCATACTGTCAAGCAACGCCTTACGACGCTCACGTTCGGTCAGAGCTGCAGTGTATTCTGTAGCTAAACGTTCTGCATTGGATGCGAGATCGGCTGTTTTGAGGGCGAGTTTTTCAGCGTCATTCTGCGACATTTCAAACGCTTTTTCTGCCTGTTGATGTGATTCGCGGAGAAGCTCCCACTGCTTTTTGAGCGCGTCGGCTTTTGTTTTCTGTTCGGCGAGTGCTTTTCCATTATTCTCATACGCTTGCATCAATTCACGGAGCGCATCAATGGCATCAATTGTCAGCGTCACTTCGGCAAGTTTGGCAGTTGCAGCAAAACTATTCTCCAGTGATTGCACATCCGCGCTGATGCGCTTGCCTTCGTCCTCACGAGCGAGTTGCGCTGCGTTGAGTGAGGCAGATTCACTTTCGAATTCCCTTCGTTTCAGGTCCAAATTTTTCAGCAGCGTTTCCTGCGCTTTTACATCTTGTTCGGCTGTGGAAGTCTTTGATTCATAATGATCTACAAACGGATGATGCGTCGCGCCGCACAGCGGACACGCCTCACCGGACACCAATTCACCGCGCGCCTGTTCGTAATTTTGAATCCGTTTTTGGAGGTCGAGAATCATCCGTAAGGCATCCAAATGTGTGGTGCCTGCTTCAATTTTTGCCGTGTGATCGGCGATTTCCTGCGTGAGAATTATGCGGCGTTCCTGCCCAATTCTGAATTCCTCTCTGAGCACGGCGCGGCGTTCGGTTTTCGCCTGAAATTGCGTCGCAAGGTCGAGCAAACGTCCGTGATGCGCATGGCGTTCATGGTAGAGTGCGAGCGATTCAGCGAGCGATTCAAGAGTGGAAGTAGTTAGAATTGCAGTGAGTTCGCGGTCTTTTGCTGTCATCTGCTCGTGCAATTGTATGGCAAGATTCTGTTTTTCCTGCGCAAGCGTGCGCGCGGCGGTCAGCGACGCCTGCATCTCGGCGAGGTGAAGGGTATTCTTCTCAACGTCTAATTTTTTGAGCGCTTCGTGTTTGACGGCGTCATCGAACTCCTGCAAAGCGCCGGTAAGAACGCCGATCGCGCCTTCAAGCTCGGCATCACGTTCATGCGATTGGAGCCATTGATGCAGTTCGTGAGATGTATGCTTAATTTTTTCAAGCTCTTGCGAGGTTTTACGTTGCACTTCCTGACTGTTTTTGAGATTGCTCTCAGCGGCAATTTTTTCTTTCTCAAGCGTGGGTAATTTCGCCAAAAGATGCGAGATAAGCTTATCGAATTCAATTGTAGCATCGATGCTCGGCGTAATACTATCCAGCGTTCCTTGCGCAGCGGCAAGTGCATTTTTTGCGGTGAGAATATCCGAATTTCGCCGCTGCACTTCTTCCGTAACAGCAGGCAATTCAACCAATAATCGTTCAATTTCCTTCTCCATATCGTTCGCCCGCGCTTCGAGTGATTCACAGGCAGAGAGGGCGCTCATGGCAGGGAGCGCGCGGCGGTGTGTGGCAAGTCGGGCGAAGTCTTCGGCGGCGGCTGATTGTTGCGCATGCACGTTCTCAGCGGCTACTCGCGCTGCTTCGACGTCGAGGGTAAAGCGCGTGCAATTCTCCCGCCAAAGCTTGGCTGCGCGGAGAAGGTCGAGTTCGGTATGTATGTTTTTAATTAATATAGTACGTTCATCCTGCTCTGCGAGAATGAGCGTTTTTCTTCATCGCTGATGAGGCGACTTTCGTCAATTTTCGCTGATAATTCGGCTAGTTTTTGCTTTTCATCACTTGCTTTTTTGAATGCCTCCATCGAGATAGCGGAATACTGACTCGTGCCGACCATTTTGTCTAATAAATCGGCGCGTTCATTTTCCTTAGCTTTGAGAAATGCTGAAAAATCGCCCTGCGCGAGCATCATCGAACGTAGGAATTGATCGCAGGAAAGTCCGGTGATACGTTCGACTTCGGCGGGAACTTTGCTCAAGTAGGACTCGATAATCGTGCCGGCGGGGAGTTCGGTAAGCTCCATTTTTTTTGGCTGAAATTCCCCGGTCGCTTTTTTGCGGGCGCGGTGGGCCGACCATTTGGAACGGTAGCGTTTGCCGTTGGATTCGAATTCCACTTCCGCCCAACATTCATACGTGCCGCGGGACATAATTTCACGGATATCATTCGTGCGGTAGCGGGGAATATCATCGTACAATGCGACTGTGATGGCATCAAGAATCGAGGTCTTACCCGCGCCGGTCGGACCCGACAGCAGGAAAAGCCCCGACTCCGACAACGGAAATGCTTCAAAATCAATCGAATGCGTGCGCTGAAGGGAATTGATATTCAGGAAGGAGACAGAACAAATTTTCATGGCATTTCCCTCATGATGGTGAGGAGTTCGTGATAGGTGGCGGTGATGTCTTTCGTTGCCTCCTCCGACATACCTTTTGCCTCGCATAGCAACTCAAATACTTCGACTTCGCTGAGTAATTGAAGGTCATGTTCATCGGTCATTTCGGAGAGTGATTTCACTGCCGACTTCTCCACCGAAAAGCGGATCAATTCGAGATGTTTTCCGGCGGCGGCTTTTCGGAGTTCGGCCGTCCAGCTCGGATTCGGCGCATCAAGCGTCGCAATTGCCTCGACCCATGCCGGTAAGTGGTGGACTGATTCAAAGTTCTGAATAGTCTCAATAATTTCCTGCGGGGTTCCTGTCATACGTAAAAGTCGTCGTGACTGAGGAATTTCAATGCTTTCCGTCGTTACAGTTCCATTCGAAAATTCAGCAATAATTACCGTGTGCGGATGAGAAATTTCGCTAAAACTCAGCGGTATCGGCGAACCGCAATAGCGGATATGGTCTCGCCCACCAATACGCTGCGGACGGTGAATATGTCCAAGTGCAATGTAATCAAAGAGTTCGGAAAAAGTCTCTGAAGTCACTTGACCAAGATTCCCCATTACCGAATGTTCACTATCAGAGATTTCGCTACCGGCTGCAAATAAATGTCCGGTCGCAATCACCGGCAGGCCGCGCTGTTTGTAGGGTTCGGCAAGCGCCGCGATATCCCGATAGTGCGCGCGAATTCCCTCACGGATTCGCAGTTCACGTTCCTCAGCAAGCTCACCAGCCACAGAAAACCGCAGGTCTTTATCACGAAGAAAGGGCACTGCACAGACAACGCCGATCTCATCACGAGTATGGGAATAAAGGGTAAATATTCCATCTTCATGTGTATTACCCGTCGCGCCAACTACATGAATATTCAAAGCTTTAAGGAGTTCTTTTGGTGCGTTGAGTGTGGCGGGGGAGTCATGATTTCCACCGGTGATAATGATATTCGGGCAGACAAGCGAGGCGCTGCGGAGGAAGGTATAATACAGCTCCAACGCGTAACTCGGAGGATTTCCCATATCGAACACATCACCGGAATGGATGAGGGCGTCGATCTTGCGATCCTGCAGAATCTCAAGCAGCCATGTGAGGAAAGCGCGGTGCTCGTCATCCCGATCTCTTTCGCAGAAGCGTTGCCCTAGATGCCAGTCGGAGGTATGAAGTATTCTCATGAAAAATATGGGGGAGTGTGAATGGAATGCGTGCGATAGTTGTACAATTATGTTTGTGTCGGTAGGGGCGAATTGCATTCGCCCGTCAACACTTACCTATGAAATGTCCTGTTTGTCAAAACTTTAAATACCTAATCGCCAATGCAGATGACACATTCAATGCAACTACTTCAACTGTTTCACCTTGCGGGCGCTTCAGTTGTATGTGTTTCGGTCGATTGTAGCAACCAACCGGATGGGGAATTGAACAATCAGTACTTCCCTCTAAGTAGTAGCTAATTTTCTTGTTCCTTATTGTAGGAAGCGTTTTGCGACAACCTGTTTTTAGCCTTTTCGATAGACTGATGTAATTTATCTTCTAACAATTTTTTATCAGGTAATGCTGTTAAATAATCTGCTACCCGGATATTACTTTTATCTAATTGCATCAGCTCTACATGTTCTTCGTTTTTATGTGTGCAAAGTATCAAGCCAATAGGTGGATTTTCGCCTTCTACTTTTTCGTATTTTTCTAACCAACGCAAATACAACTCTACTTGCCCTTTGTCTGCTGCTGTAAACTTACCAATCTTTAACTCAATTACCACAAGGCATTTTAACCTGCGATGATAAAAAAGCAAATCTATATAGTAATCATCGTTATCGATAGTAATGCGTTTTTGCCTTGCCATAAAAGCAAAATCGCCTCCCAGCTCTATTATAAATTCTTGCAGTTCCGCTAAAATTGCTCCCTCTATATCTTTCTCGGAATAGTTGTTTTTTAAGCCCAGAAAATCTAAAAAGTAGGGATCTTTAAAAACCAAATCCGGACTTAATTTTTCTTCGTTTCTGAGTGCTTCAATTTCGTTGATAATGGTTTCTTCAGGTTTTTTACTAATAGCAGTGCGTTCAAACATAAGTGAATCTAACCTTCCTCTTAAAGTTCTTACGCTCCATTTATCCATTTTACACATTTCTATGTAAAAATCTCTTTTCAATGGATTTTCAATGGGAATTAAAGCAATAATGTGTGTCCAGCTTAATTGTCGTATCAGTGATACGACAATCTTTTCATCTTGAAAAACTTCGGCAAACTGCATCATTCTTCGTAAATTTTTCTCTGAAAATGATGCACCGTATTCATTTGTTAATTGTCGCCACAGTGTAGCGACAATCTGTTTTCCATAGCTTTCTGCCCTGCTTTGTTCACCTATTTCATCATTTATCCTCTTGCCTATGTTCCAATATAACAGTGTCATCTCAGCATTAACCGAAACAGCTACATTGTGTTTGCTGGTCTCTATTAAATGCCTAATTGCTGAAAACAAACCAGTACTTTCTATGGTATTCTTGCTCATCTGCACCATCCATTTTTATAGGTTATACAAAATCCATTTCATGAAAAATCTGCTACTATTTGGTTGAATTATTTCCGTCCGGTTAGGCTTTACACGTTACGTCAATTACTTGTCAAATAACCACTTGCTGAGTGTTGCTTTTGCTTTTTTTAGCTATCATTATTTTCAATATATCATCACCGATGAACGATCTGAGCATACGTTCAGAGGTATGTGTTGACAGTCGGTTGAAGTAACCTATAGGACGGGAAAATGCACTGTTCAGTAGTTTCATCGGTATATGTTATGGTTGTTTGTAACCACTGACATGACGTGAAATTAATGAAAAAATAGTCTATTACACCCAAATAATCACCGACGACTTCCAATTGTCACCCACCTTCTCAGCAAGAAGAAGACCTTCAGTACCCACTCCAAGCTGCCCAACGAGACGTCCGCTTGCATCCCAGAATGCACTACGTCCTGCTGCAGGATATCGGTAGGATTCACCCGTAAAATTTGCCATGAGAATATTCATTGCATGGCGCTGCGAATATTCACCGAGCTGCTCGTACGCTTCGGCTATTCCGCCGGGAGTGTAAAATATACTTGGGACGTACAGCGTAGCGCCGGAAGAACATGCATTCGCCGGATGAAGAGGATTGGTGATATCGGCGCAAATTGCGCAGGCGATGCGTTCGTTTTCGAGAATAATGTGTGGATTATGGTTATGATTCGCCGAGAAAAATACTTCCTCACCGGAATGGAGGAATTGTTTGGTGTAGAGCGCTATCTGCTTATCCGGTAAAAAGATAAACGAACTGATGTGTAGCGCGGACTCCAGCCGAACAGGCGCTCCGGCAATAATAATCATATCATGCTGCGCGGCACGCTCGCACAAGACGTGAAGCCGAGGGTCATCCATTGTGAACGAGAGTTCGGCTGCGCGCTCAAGTTCATATCCGGTAAGGGACATTTCAGGAAATGTGAGGAGGCGAACGCCATGTTCGGCCGCACGGTCGATATATTGCACGTGGCGCAGGATATTTGCTTGCGTGTCATTGGGGATGGGTTTTGTTTGGGCGGCTGCTATGCGCATGGATGGTTTTTGGGGAATTGATATTGGAATGTCAGGTGCTGATCCTGATGTCAATTACTTGCTGAATATATACTTGCGGAGGATTCTTGTACTTCTCATTGTTCTCAATATAATATATATATCATCATCCATCGTTGATGTGCGTGTCGTGCAGACGCTTCAGTCGAAAGTGTTGACGGCAGGTGTTGGCAACCGACTGGACAGGGAATTGAACATTCTGTACTTCGGTCAGGGGGGCTCGTTAGTTTTCTTTGCCATAGCTTTTTGCATGTAATTGTTTTTGTGCCTCGGTTATAGACTGTTCCAATTTTTGCTTAAATTGTTCTATGGGAAGCATTTCTGTAGGTACGTTGCTACATGAATACCCGATTTATCCAATTCGAGTAGTTCTATCATTCTATCACTTTTTCAGAACAAACCAACAAACCAATTGGTTGGTTTTCGCCTTCTTGCCGTTCGAATTTGTCTAACCATCGCAAATACAACTCTAATTGTCCTTTGTATTCAGCTTTAAATTTCCCTAATTTTAATTCTATGGCAACTAACCTTTTTAGTTTTCGGTGATAAAACAGCAAATCAATGTAATAATCTTCTTGGTCAATGGTGATTCGTTTTTGGCGAGCCATAAAAGCAAAATCATTTCCAAATTCTAAAATAAACTGCTGTAACTCTACCAAAATAGCGCTTTCCAACTCCTGCTCATTATAGACTTGGTTCAGACCCAAAAAGTCAAGCATGTACGGGTCTTTCAAAAACAGTTCTACGCTCATTTCTTTGTCGTCCCGTAGTTTTTTGAGGTCATTGTAAATAGTTTCTTCCCCTTTTTGGCTGATAGCCGTTCGCTCAAAAAGCATACTGTCTATGCGCCCACTGAGTTCTCGTACACTCCAACCTTCGTTGATGCAAAGCGTTATTTAAAAGTCTCTTTTTACATTGTCTTTTAGTTTTAGAATTTCTACAATGTGGCTCCACGATAATTGGTGCGACAGTGTCGCACTAATTTCAACGTCAGGAAACGCATTGTAGAATCCTATCATTTGCCACAGATTTCTTACACTATACCCCCTTCCAAAAGCATTTATCAATTGTGCAGACAGTGTCTGCACAATTCGCTTACCATATTCTGCCCTATCATTTTTGATAACTTCTTCTTGTATGGTTTTGCCAATTTGCCAGTACAGCATTACCATACCCTTATTAATGGTTTGGGTTACAAAGCCCTGTGCCGAACGAATAAGCGCAGAAACCTTAGTGGATAAAGGATTGATGTTTTCACTATCATTAATTTTCTTATTCATCTTCTGCCTCTATGTTGATGGTATCTACAAAATCCATTCTCCGAAACATCTGCTGCAATTTGGTTGATGTATTACGATTTCGTCAGATGCTACACATGATGTCAATTAGTAGTCAAATAAGTACTTGCTGGGTTTTACTTTTGCTTGTCATGGTTTTCGATATACCTCATCTCGCCTAAATACTCTCCTAGCAGGCGTTGCAGCGGTATGTGTGTTGACAATTGAAATAACCACCGACTGTACACTGATTATGTGCAGGCGTTACTATCGTTGCATTGATCTAAATTATTCACTACTAATAACATACTCTATATCATACGCTTCCTTGTAAGAGGGGATTTCCAGCTTGTCTATGAGGCGATCGATGACAAGTTCCGGCACTTTATGTTCTCTTTGAGCGTTCTGAGATAACATGGTTGTATAGGGTACTTCCAAATAAACGATCCGTACCCGTGCGCCATAGTCAGTAAATAAAGCAATCCATTTGCCGCGCATATCGCTCGTAATATTTGTACCATTGAAGACAAATGATTTTTTTACGCGCATAAATTCTTTGGCTTTCTCTTTCGCAAGTTGAATAACCTGTCCATTGCCTTTTTTATCGGTTGGTGAAATTTTATGTTCTCTGCGAATATCATCAAGTGATAAAACAGGTAACGGTAAGTTGTTGTGAATATAGGTGTCTTTTCCTGTGCCCGGTAATCCTGCGATCATATACACATCAAACGTTACTTCCTCAAATGGTAGATAATCAGGCGATACATCGGATTTATTTAAATATAAATAACGACTATACTTAGAAGGGAATTCTCGTCGTTTGCCGAAACAGTCATTCTCTATGCATAATTCCCTGAAAAGTTCAAGATTCAGTAATAATGCATCTTTATCCTTGCAAATTCTACCTAAGGCATCGGCTTTTGCTACGATATAGAGTAAGGCAGTATTGAGGTGTAAGCTAACTTCAATGACATTTTTCGTAGGTCTTCCTTTTCTATTGACCAAAGTGGTAATCCATGATATCTAACTAACTTCGCTATTTCTTCCGGAATTGTAAATGGTGTCGGAATTTCAGTGTATAATATTTTTCTAGCCGTAAATTCACCTTTTTTGAATGACCGGGTGAAGATATTCGCTCAACGCCATTGTCAACGTGGAGAATAGTTGTTGACCTTTTTTTCAATATCATGAAAAGAGCAGGTAAATACGATATGTTTTTCTTGCTCCGATAATTGGACAAATTCCGGCAATTCAAGAAGAGCAGAAATCACCATCTGTGTATGAATAAAAACATTGCCTTCCTGATGCCATTCAGGTTCCTGCGGCACATCTTTTAACTCATTTAACCAGGGCAACTTGCGTTCAAGTACATCCCAATTAACCTCTTGATGAATCCCGTAATACGGAAATTTCCACATCAGTTTTTCTTTGTAAAGTTATAATTATACCACTTGTATTTTTCATAGTCTATCAGCGAAGCCGGGCGCCAGTTTTTGGTCCAATGGATATCGGTCTTCACATGTGACGCCCTTACAACCTTAAAAAGGTTGTTGAACTCATTCTCTGCCACAGGAATTACGCCGTCATTGGATCTAAAACCACCTGAGTTTCTGATAACAAACCCTTCGGACGCGTCTTGTCCGGTATCAACATCATAACCTCCTAACAGTCCGGAAGTATATGTACTTAGTTGCCAAGACATTCCCAAATTTTCAACGAACCAATCGTCCAATAGTTTATTTTCGTTAACGGTAGGGCGGTAAAAATCTTTAAGCTTCACGCTAATAGGGATTTCCGGAACTGTTGGAAAATCCAATAATGCAGCATAAAATTTAACTTCTTCCCACGACAGCCATTGGTCACCGCTTCGTATAGCAAATACATAAAAAAAGGATTCTAATTTCTTGTAGCCGATTGAATGCTCGCCGTAAAGATTTTCACCAAAAATTTCTAACTCATCTAAATCATTTTTAATGAGGTTCCAACGATTAATTAGGGGTTTATCCCAAGGTAATTGACTCTGAACTGCATGTGACCGGGCAAAAACGCCGAATCGATTAAAACAATTATTTTGACCATCGAGTTTTTCTGTCATCACAAGGTCGTCCATATCAGCAAATGTCCGTACATATCCATCGGGCATTTTTCTATCGTCGGAAGTGGTACCCAAGCTTATTTGAGCATGGAGAGTTCGATTGTATTTTTGAGATTCATTCATTGTCTTTTTTAGTTTTGAGTAGAGCATCCGGCAGTGATTGTTTTTTGTTCAGCTGGTTCTTTGAGCTGGTCGTAACTACTTGCTGCTGAAATGGTTGCAAGATATTTTGCCGGTAAAAAGAAGCAATATGAATCTCTTGTCTGGAGTATAAACAGGGCGTTTAAAGATACGTATTGCCGGTCAGTTCAAAGAACTGACCGAACGGGGAATTCTCACCGTCCTTCAATTCGCCGAATAGCTTCTTCCATTGTAGCTGGCTTCGGTTGTTTGCTTCTCCACTCTGTAAAATGATCTTGAACAAGTCCCATATCGCGTAAAAATTCAACAAAACCGACCGCACCAAGTTCTCGATGTAATACTTCCAGGCCTTTATGCCGGAGTTCCGGCATAGTTAATGTTTTTCCATTTTTATATTCCTTGAATAATATATGTTAATGGGTTAACGCAATGTACGTGCGTTGTAATCTTAGAAATTCGTTTAAGTAGTTTATCATCCACAGTTGCAAATATATCTGCATTTGATTTTTCCGAACAAGCAAAATGTAATGCGTCAAAATAATCTATACCATAGCTTGAAATTATACTGGCACGATGAACAATATCCTCGGTTAAGGTTATAGTTGTTTCGCATATTTTTGCCACATTTTTAATAGCATCAGCAATTTCATTATTAGGGTTATTCGCTATTTCATACTCTAACACACTACTCCATATCAACTTGATATTTCCTTGTTCTGCTAAAGCAAGTAATTCTAAAACAGCGTCAGTTTCCAATTTAACTCTACCAATTTGAGGACGGTCAAATAGTCGATTCCAACAACATGTATCTAAATATACTATCATAAGGTAAAAGATAATTCCAGTTCTAGTGGTTATTATAACCGACTACAAAAAAATTATTTGGAGTTATCAATAAACCATCTCCAAATATCTATAAAATTCACCCAAGCCGACATCACACTTCCCACAAAAGCCGCTACAACCAACATCTTGCTTTCTTTTTTCCTCATTTCAATAGCCGCGAAAATTCCGGCTGCTATACTCAGTAGCAAGTAGTAGTATTTATACATAAATGGGAGAAAAATTAATTCATACAAAGCTCTACCTTTACCATCGGTCGTCTGGTAGCACCAAGCCATATCATAATTAATTTGAATAATGGATATTATACATAGCACACTCAGCAAGAGTGCGATGCTAGAATAGGGAGCACGTTTCATCACCCACGCCCAGCCACACACGTAGCCACCAAAATCTCATCATCAAAGTGCAGCACAAAACCCTCTTTCTTCACAAATAATTTCAAGACATTCAGCACATTCTTCGAAAACATCGCACTTGCGTGTACCGGTAGCTGTGCCGCGAGATTGATCGGACCGATGATCGTAACACCATTGATATTCTGCACTTCGCCGGCTCGTGTGAGCTCGCAGTTGCCGCCGGTTTCGGCTGCTAGATCGACGATAGCCGAACCGCTTTTCATCGACTCGACCATCGCAGGAGTGATAATCCGTGGTGCCGCTTTGCCCGGAATAGCTGCCGTCGAAATCACCGCATCCGCCATCGCAATATGCTTGGCAAGCGCGTTTTGCTGACGCTGCCGCGCGTCTGCTGAGAGTTCTTTTGCATACCCGCCCGCAGTCTGCGTGTCGGTCTCGCCGAGGTCGATATCAATAAACTTCGCACCCAAACTTTGCACCTCTTCCTTCACCGCCGGACGCACGTCGAATGCCTCGACAATTGCCCCCAAACGCCGCGCGGTCGCAATCGCCTGAAGACCGGCGACACCTGCACCAATCACGAGCACTTTCGAGGGCGCAACCGTACCGGCCGCTGTCATCATCATCGGGAAGAATTTCGCTGAAGTATTCGCCGCAATCAGCACTGCTTTGTAACCGGCTACACACGCCATCGAAGAGAGAATATCCATGTTCTGCGCGCGGGAAATACGTGGGATCAGCTCAAGAGCAAAGGTTTTAATTCCTCTGGAATTAAGGAGTTCCACTTCTTTGGCATTTTTCCAACCATTGATGGGAGCGATCAAGATTGCGCCCGACTTCATCGCAGCAATCTGCTGTTCGTCCGGACAATTCACTTTCACGATTATATCGGCTTCGTCGAGTACAGTTGGGGAGATGGTTGCGCCTGCGTCGATGTAGGATTGGTCAGAACATCCTGCTCGATTACCGGCATTTGATTCGACGATACAGTCAATTCCAAGCGCGCAAATTTGTTTGATTACATCAGGTACGAGCGCAACGCGGGGCTCGTTTTCAGCGGTTTCACAGAGAATTCCAAGCTTCATATTTTTAGGAGATAATGGAAGAAATACAACAACGTTCGGCAAATTATGAAAAACTTTTGCACAAGCGAAGAAAAAGTTGGCGGAAAGGGAAACAATACTATTTTGCGTTAAAGAGTTGTTTTGATTTCTCCAATATCCCTTCAATACTTCATGGAACATTTTATACTCGATATATGTTATCTCATCGCATCGGTTCTTTTTGTTATCGGTTTGAAAATGCTGAGTCACCCCGATTCTGCCCGAAAAGGTAATCTATTAGCGGGTTTTGGGATGGCCGCGGGGATACTTGCTACGATCTTTTTTCACAAAAATGACGCCGGCGAGCCGATCGGAAATCTTGGCTGGATTATAGGCGCAATTATCATCGGCGCCGTCATCGGAACACTCTCGGCAAAAAAAGTAAAAATGACAGCGATGCCCCAAATGGTATCGCTTTTTAATGGAATGGGCGGCGCTTGTGCGGCACTGATTTCGCTCGAAGAATTCAGCCATTTCGCCGCTTCGCCTGAACATTCCATCGGCACCGGACTCAGCATCATGGCAGGACTCATCATCGGCAGCGTTTCCTTCTCCGGCAGTATGATCGCCTTCGCAAAGCTGCAAGGCATTATGGAAAAATCACCACGCCTTCCTATGGGTAATATCTTGAATCTATTAGTAATTATCGCGACGCTCGCGGGCGGCGTGTATCTCACACTTTCGCCCGACACAGCTCCTGCATGGATGCTGTATGGTCTTTTTGGTGTGTCGCTTTTGTATGGAATTATGTTCGTCGTGCCCATCGGCGGCGCCGACATGCCGGTCGTGATTTCCCTCCTCAACTCCTTTACCGGTATGGCCGCAGCGTTTGGTGGATTCTTGTATAATAATCAAGCCATGTTGACGGGCGGTATCTTGGTCGGCGCGGCGGGAACATTACTCACAATCATGATGTGCCGCTCGATGAATCGCTCACTGACAAGCGTACTCTTCAGCGCGTTCACCGTCACCGGAGGCGGCGGAAGTAGCGCCGGTGTAACAGGTTCGGTGAAGGAAATGAGCGTTCAGGACGCTGCAGTTCTCATGAGCTATTCCAATTCTCTCGTTATTGTACCCGGCTATGGTCTCGCCGTCGCCCAAGCGCAACACGCCATCCACAAAATGGCAAGCATGCTCGAGGAAAAAGGCGTGAAAGTGACCTATGCCGTGCATCCGGTGGCAGGTCGTATGCCCGGTCACATGAATGTGCTGCTCGCTGAGGCGAATGTACCCTACGAGCAACTCAAAGACATGGAAGAAATTAACCCAGATTTCCCCTCCACCGATGTGGTCCTCGTCGTCGGCGCCAATGACGTCGTCAATCCCGCCGCCCGCCACGACCAATCCAGCCCGATTTACGGTATGCCGATCCTCGACGCCGACAAGGCAAAGACGGTGATCGTCATGAAGCGCGGCATGAACCCCGGCTACGCAGGTATCGAAAACGAACTCTTCTTCTACCCCAACAATTACATGCTCTTCGGCGATGCCAAAAAATCCATCGAAAAGCTCACCGAAGCAATAGGAGCACTCTAAATTTTGGGTTCGGTTGGCTCTATTCCAGGCGTCGCCTGCGGTCACCCATGGCCGTCCGGGCGGTGGATATATAACGGGTATAACAACGTAACCCCTTCGTCATGCTGAGTTCCCAACGGCCGTACGAACGCCCGTAACAGTATGCAATGACACAAGTCAGACCTAAAGAAATCCCCCGCCTAAGAAGTCGACCCCTTTATCAAGGGGTCAAAGACTCGGAACGTCCCCTTGATAAAGGGGAAAATGTTTGCGAAGCAAACGAAGGGGATTTAAGGCTATGGAATAACAATATGATTTATATACTAATTATGTTGTTAGATCCAAATGTGTCATTAACAGTATGCAATGACACAAGTCAGACCTAAAGAAATCCCCCGCCTAAGAAGTCGACCCCTTTATCAAGGGGTCAAAGACTCGGAACGTCCCCTTGATAAAGGGGAAAATGTTTGCGAAGCGAACGAAGGGGATTAACAGCAATGAAATAACAATATGATGTATATACTAATTATGTTGTTAGATCCAAATGTGTCATTAACAGCTTGTCGAAGCATCAAGCCAATGCCAAATACTCCGTAGCTCTTTTGGACAAAAGTAATAATTGCTTGGACTTACTATACTATTAATCCAAAAGCACTGAATTCCCAACGGCTATTTCGATAAGATGGTTGCATTAATTTAACATATAAAATTATTGGAGTGTATTTATTATAAACTTAGAATCAACATGAAGATCTTTCTATTTTTATATTCAGTGCTTTTCATGTCAGGATGTGCATTTTTGGTAAAACTCACTCCCATTCCATCTATTAAAAGTGTCATAGAAAGTAGTACAGATAAATATGTTGAGCGAACCGCAAACTTGGATGAAGTAATTTATAAGTACAATAAAACCCAAACTAAAATCATTTCTTCTTATAATAATTCCCAACCTATACTATTTCCAACTCCTTATGAAAATACTTGGTTAGGATTCAGTTTTGACAAAGATACAATTACGAGTATTGCAATTGATTCCATGAGAACGTTCAGACGACTTTCTATATCAGAAAAAGACAAAGATGAAACGTGGATATATTATAGAACGTTAATGGATTTTCCTAACACACAAGTTCAACCTGCTTGCTATTTTGTAGTTAAGAATAGTGAACTAGTGCGAATTAGTTATAATTTCGTGGGAGCCGGATCCGCAGAATATGATTTTACCCCTCATATTCCTGTCAGTTCAACGATTGATACAATCAAGGGCAAGGATATTTTACGGTATGAATTGCTTTATTCGGGCATTCAAGATAATAGTATCTCTATTACTTATAAAGAGCTTGCCAAAGATAAGGCAAGTAGTGATTCTTCGGCGATATTGCAGTACAAGCTTTCAGATATAGCGGATAATGTTATCCGATTTAACAATATCAAGATTAAAATATTTGATTACAATAACCAGTTTATCAAGTACATGATAATTGATTAGTATTCTATAAAAAACCACGTGATATCTTCCTTGGGGCATATAATACTCATTGAAATAAAAGCTAGTTACCTCCCCACAATCACTGCGTGATTGAATATTTATAGCAAAGCGCACGATGCAAACCCAAAAACCCATCCTCGACCCCAATCGGGGTCGTATGTTCTCAATGGCGCATAATTCTACAAACGTTGCATCCCTCTGGGATGCATAGACTTGGAAACAGTACTTCTCCCCCCAATCACAGCGTGATTGAACGTCTGTAGCAAAGCTACAAATCAAGAACGATTCGTAGCGCTTCTTTTATCTCGTTGAACGTAGCGCTATCTATGGTGCCGAGTTTTTTGATGATGCGTAATTCAGGAGAGAACGGATTTGAAAACAATCGGCAGCCGAAGTTTTAGAAAGTCCGTTTGTAGAATCGGGTGTAATCTTTACCATCCAAGGGGCTATAAGGTAGGTGTCTTTCCAGTCGGTGAGCGGTACAATTATTCTTAGTGGTAGCCTGCCCAAACTATCATCATTCACAATCAGAGCAGGTCTGATTTTCCGAATTTCCGCCCCTTTAGTTGGGTTGAGGTCAATTAACCAAATTTCACTTTGCTTCATAAAATTGCTCAAGATCCAATGAAGTGAATGCGACTAATTCATCGTTATTGAGATACTCATCGCGGAGTTGATGAGCGGCTGCATCCATGTGGCGGTGGAGTTCTTCTTTTTAATGGACTTGATGGTCTCTTCCACCACAAAGAAACGCTCGGTAAGAGGTAAATGCTGTATTTCAGAGATGAGTGTACTAACTTCCATATCATATAATAATTATTAGAACATAAAGTACTGCCACAGATTATATTTGCGGCTGATTCACTGCAAATTTATTGAAAAGAAAGTACAACGAGAAAACTATTTTCAAATTTCATTAGAATGGTTGTTCTATCCAATTGAACCAAAAAATACTTCTTCATCCAATCACAGAGTGATTGAATGTTTATAGCAAAGCGCAAGAGCCACCCAACCCCCTCTTCGACCCCTATCGGGGTCGTACATTCAAAGGAGAATCACAATTCTACAAACATTGCATCCCACTGAGATGCATAGACTTGAAAATATTACTTCTCCCCCACAATCACAGCGTGATTGAACGTTAATAGCACAACGTACACAAGCCAGCAATTCATCTTCGACCCCTATCGGGGTCGTACATTCAAGGGAGATACACAATTCTACAAACTTTGCATCCCTCTGGGATGTATAGACATGGAACTAATTTTACTTCTTCCCCAATCACAGAGTGATTGAACGTTTATAGCACCATTCGCAAGCAACCAAACCCATCCTCGACCCCAATCGGGGTCGTATGTTCTCAATGGCGCACAATTCTACAAACATTACATCCCTCTGGGATGTATAGACTTGAAACGATAGCTTCATCACCCAATCACAGCGTGATTGAACGTCTGGAGCAAGCTGCAAGAAACAACTCTAAGAATTAAAGTGTGAAAATTCATAGTATGAAGTAGTGAGGTAGGAAGTAGTTAGGAAGTCGTCAAGTATGACTTTGCCTGACATATTGCCAATAATATTGATTTCAAGAACACTGAATAAAATAGGATTAAAACAACTGTACTTCACGATAAATTCGTATTTTTGCCTGTCAACCGCAACGAATGACAAAAAATAGGACCGGGGTGTCCCCGATCGGTACAAAGCTCAACATACGTTGGGCTTTTTGCTTTATGGGAAGATTTTTAGCCCGTATCGCTTGCCATTCTTAGAGAATATTTTTCTCTGAATAAATCAAATGCAGGATTCGCCCTAAGTGGATCAATCACATACCTCGCTGTGGGATATGCAATTAAATCTGCTAGGTTGCAAGCCATTTATATTCTCATGTTTACCTCTAAATGAAATCGATACCTTGTAATTTTTAAGTCTTTCCGGTTCTACATACCCAGTACCACGGGAATGTATTCGTTGAAAATGTTCTTCAAGTTGTTTGTCTTCTTTTTTTCCTCTTTTTTCAATGATAATTTCAAGTTAAATGGTATTGTGTTGGATTTCATCCAAACAGAAAATTGACTGTTCTATAATAAA
This sequence comes from Ignavibacteria bacterium, assembly GCA_016720145.1. Taxonomy (GTDB): domain Bacteria; phylum Bacteroidota; class Ignavibacteria; order Kapaibacteriales; family UBA961; genus JADJXV01. The sequence goes on from JADJXV010000005.1 coordinate 18,853, forward strand.
ATGATAATGCCAGTTCATACACATCGTTTGATAATCGCCCAAATTTTTGATGAATTCATCCTTACGAATCGCTGAAGCAATCACAGTATAATTATGATGTAGCACAGCTTTGTTTATGTTGTCATAAACCATTTTTTCTGTCCATATCAAATAGGACAACAAATTCTTTTCACATTTTCTATATCCCGACTGTGAAAGATGACATCCCTATTGTTCCAAAGAGCATGCTTGATTTGATTAAATGATGCTCTTAGCTTTTCGTATTCGTCTGAAACAATCAATACGCCACAAAGTAAAAATACAGGGAAGTCAGGGTTGGGAGTTGTCAAGCCGTGGTCGCCACTTTCGTCTATATAAGGTGGTACTTCATTGTGAGTATATTGGTAAGTGAAATAGTATAATTGCCTTAAAAATAAAACAATATAATGCTAAGCAGGTCTTTTGTATCACTTCTTTCTTTTGGCATCAGATATCCAATCTATCTTGAACATACGATTTCATCCCCCAATGCAGAGTGATTGAACATTTATAGCACGCCGCCGCCAATCCAGCACATCTTCGGCCCCAGATGGGTCGTATGTTCATGAGGGAATCACAATTCTACAAACGTTGAATCCCTCTGGGATTTTTAGATATGGAACGTGGTAATTGTATGTATTGGAGAAGATTGCGTCGTTTCCTCAAGCTCTCGCATAATCAGCTCTCCATTGTTTTATCGCCTGCTTAATTTGCTTGCTACTCATGTTTTCCTCGAGTGCTCGCTCGGCTAAGGCAACGAATTCTTCATCACTTGCAAAACGCAGCGCGATGATCTGGGGTATGGTGATGTTTGGGTCAGGAGCTTTCCTGTGAGTAAATACATGCGAAAGTTTTCTTCGGAACGTATCAGGCGATCTTGTACTGAGAGGGGGAACATGCGCATAAACACAAAACCGAAATTTAGGGCAGTTGCTATTAAAAACAAGAGGATAGAGAGGGAAGTGATGCCATCGAAAAGGTTGATGACTGACATGATGAATGTAGTGACGCATATCGCAAACAAACCAAAGTGAAAAGAGTACGAACCGGGCATGACTCTGTGCGTTTTGAATTTTCATAGAATAATTTAGAAAGTGTAGAAATTGATTAATTATAGTAAATATTGATAGTTAACTTCAAAGAAATTTTATGAGATATACTAAAAAAACAATGCAAGTACCTCTTGATTCATCTCGAGCCGGCATCGTTGTAAATCCACATAAATGAATAGACGAAAAGGACTGCACCACAGCCAAGTATGAGTAAACCCGACAGCCCAAAATACAAGATACGTCTGTCGTTTTGGAACCCGGCAAATGGTCTAGCTCTAAAGACATGCCGTACCAATCGCATAAATCCTCCATCTCGTAGTACATCGTCGGCAGTGAGGACTCTGCCTGATATAGCGCTCGATCGGAGGATGAAAACTATCCCGGTAACCATAAGAATTAGCGCTGTAATAATCATAAAAATACTTGATGTTATAGATGATTAACTATTCAAAGCAGTCGCAATTGTCCCTAAGAGTTTATCAAGTACGCTGGCTTTTGCAAAAAGATACGTTTTCATTTTGCGCCAACATCTCCATGCCGTTTAGCCCATGACACTTATTATCATAGATACTTGGCTTTATCGTTTGTAATTTTACTGAGAATTTGCCCATTCATAATGGGCATCGACATATCGGTAATGACTAGCGAAATTTCTTCCTGATGTTTCATAAATACTGCGAGAGCTTCGTGTCCATTACCGGCAGAAAGTACGGTAAATCCATGTTCTTAGGTGAACTCACCGTGATATCAAGGATTGCAGATTCATCTTCAACTACAAAGGGATTAGCTGACCTTTATTCATTTCGAGCCATGATATTCCCCATATTCAATCTGGTCTTCAATTACATTTGCCGGCAGATAAATACTAAATCTTGTCCCACGAGTTCGCTCGACCGTGATAAACCCGTTATGATTTTTGATAATTGCAAACACAGTCGATAGTCCGAGACCGGTACCTTTTCCTACTTCTTTGGTTGTGAAAAAGGTTCGAATATCCTGTCAAGTACTTCAGGCGCTATTCCTACACCTTCGTCTTGTACACGAATTACCACACAATTGCCTGCTTTAGCATGGAGATGCTTGCGTGCAAATTCTTCGTCAAGGAGGGAGAGCCTCTGCGGTAATTTCAATCAAACCTCCACTTGGCATAGCATCACGAGCATTGACAGAGATTGAGCAATACTTGGTAGAATTGTGACGATCGGCTGATACTGTCGGCAAATCTTTCTCCAACGTAATGCGAATTTCATTGATTTTAAGAATGTCTCGTGGATGATTTTTTGAATTTCACTGAGGATATGCTCAACATGAATCGTCGTGAGCACACCATCTGCTCACGCGCAAATGTCAATACTGCTTGACAATAGACGCTCCACGCTTAGCAGAACCATCGAGCATCTCGAGCATACGTTTACTGCGTTCGTCCGTACTTGGTCCGGCGAAGGAGATCAATCGAGAGGAGGAATGGAGTGAGTGTATTATTCCAAATCATGGGCAATTCAACTAGCGAGAGTGCGTGCTTTCCATTCGTTGTGAACGCAAAAGTTGAGTGTCCTATCTGTTTTTCTGTCACATCTCAATGTCACCACAATGATTTGATGGGAATATTTCCGGCAGCATCTTTGATGGCACTACCCGATGATTCGACATAAGCGAATAGAACCATCCCATTTCAACAAACGGAACTTAATTTGTTGATTCTCACCTGAGCTTGCAATCTTTTGAAAAAATTCGTTTTGCGTGAGCTCCATCATCGGGGATAAATATTAGCAAATGCATCTTCAGTTTGGGGACATTCTTTAGGTCCGAGAATAGTTTTACACGCAGGACTG
>JADJXV010000006.1 GCA_016720145.1 Ignavibacteria bacterium
GGAATAAATTCCAGCCCTACAATTTTGGTCGAGCCGCCGGCTCTTTTTGGTATTTTATTGATGGTTGGTGATGTTGGGTCGGATCGTCGTAATTATTGATATTAAACTAACATGCTGAAAAATAAATAAATACCAAAAAGTTCCGCTAGGAACGGTAGAAATTGTAGCAACGGATTTTAATCCGTTGGATAGGAGCAGCAGGAATTGTAACCCAAGGTCTGAAATAAATTCCAGCCCTACAATTTGGATCATAGGTCTGGAATAAATTCCAGCCCTACAATTTGGGTCGAGCCGCCGGCTCTTTTTGGTATTTTATTGATATTTAGTGATTTTGGTCGGATCGTCGTAAATGTTTACATCAAAATAACATGCTGATAAATAAAGAAATACCAAAAAGTTCCGCTAGGAACGGTAGAAATTGTAGCAACGGATTTTAATCCGTTGGATATGTGCCGGAATTGTAGCAACGGATTTCCCATCTGCTCGGCAGTCACCATCCGACCAAAACTTTTGCCAATATAACGCCATCACAGTGAAACTGTGGCATCACTTTCAGACTGGTAAATATTCGCATGGAGCAGATTTTTTGTAAATTGTAGGTGGTATGGGTACTATGCACTTATACACAGTCCAATTTCGCGGGATATTCTCAACTGCAAGTGTAGACGACTGGTTGAATCAACCGTTCGGACTGAAATCAGTTAACCCAATCTCATCAGTTAACCCAACCTCATCCTCTTCCATAGAAAATGCTGGAAGAGGGTTGATTGATTACTTAAATTCTATAAAAATATAGGTAAAAAAATGATTATTACACCTACGTTAACCAAAAAAGATTTCTTATGGGTCAATATCACAATTTGGGTTTTATTGATTTTGACAGATTGTTTTTTGATACATCATTATACTGAAGGTTATAGAGGTTATAATGTTGAATTTATTACGATTAGGGCATTGGCTCCTTTTGTTATTTTGTTGATTGTTCACAGTGTAATTGAGAAGAGAAATGTTTTAATCGCGCTTCCATTATCTTTTTTTGCCTATATTGTTGCAGTGTTTATTTGCGTTTGTTTAGATTCTTTATCGCGAATATATTTTTCAGATGACCAATTTACTAGATTAGATATGACTGTTTTTCATACTAAATCACGATTTATAAGGCCAACCATATTTTTAGCTTTCTCTATATCAATTACGCATTATCTTCTATATCAAATAGAAACTACAATTGTAAAGTTTAGAACTAAAAAGAAAAGAATCAATTGAACCGGAAATTGTAGCGACAGTTTGTAATCCGATGGATGGGAATAATCAGTGCCAATACAAAAAAAAATCCCCTTTGAACCAAATTTCAAAGGGGATTTTTATTAATTCGCTTTTTGTACCGTTTCAAAATACTTACGGATGAGGGCCTCGTAGTCTTTAGTATAACCCTGCTGTATCGAACGTAGTAAGTCTTGGAGTGCGCGGGTCTTGCCTTCTTGGGTTGAGTAATCTAATGCATTGGGACTATTGCGCGTTACATCTTGTCCTGTGCGGGATTCCCGCTTCGTTTCATAGTCACGTTCATTCATCGAACGTGTGGCGTCGAGCAGACGAGAGAGGATACGTTCCTGACGTTTGAGTGTCTCGGGAGTAATCATACCACTATTCATATCGGCAACAATTTCCTTCATTTCCTGCGCTATTTTATCTAAATTCCCGAGAGCATTTTTCTTACCGTCGCGGCCTTGATTTTTCTTAGCGAGCTCTTCCATTGCACGCTGAGCTTTGCCTTGTTCGGACGCGAGACGTCCCATTTCGGCTTGCTTTTCGGGGGATAACTGCTGTCCTGTTCCGAGCTGTTGCGTACCTTGGTTAATTCCCTGCTGTTTGCCGGCCATTTCTTGTAACTTCTGCATCATCGACCCTTTAGCGTCGCCGTCGCCTCCTTCGCCTTTGCCGCCCGGATTCTCGCACGAACCGTCTCCTTCGCCTTGCATTTTATTGAGCGCGTCCTGCATTTGCATGGCTGCTTTATTCATCGAAGACATCGCCTGTCCCTGCATTATGCCCGCTTGCTGTGGATTTCTGTCCGAAAGTTGCTTGGTCGCCATTTCCATGTTTTTCATTGCATCGCCCATATTTTTGGCCATTTCGGGTGTCACTTGCGTCGTTTTTTGCGATAACTGCATCATCCGATTAGCGATACTTGCGAGCTGCTCTTCCATTTTTTCCTGTTCCTGCGCATTCTGCGGGAATTGCGTTGAATTAGCATCCATCGACTGTGATTTCTGACGTTGCTTTTCCTGTTTTTGCGAGAGGTCAAGCATGTCGGACACCGCTTTTTGCATTTGTTTCACGGTCTCTTTCGCAAGATTTTTCTTCATTTCCTGCTTCATTTTCTTCATTTGCTGCGCGAATTTCTTGAGCTTGTCGGACGCTTTTTTCTGTTTGTCCTGCGCCTTGCTCATCTCGCCTTTTTCCATTTGCTCCTGTGCTTCCTGCATTTCGTCGGACGTTTCCTTCTCGCTGAGCTCGTCTTTGGCTTTGTCCATCTCGTTCATTGGCATATCTTTACCAATGTCTTTCATTAATTTTTCGAGGTCTTTGAGTTCGTCGGCGAGCTTCTTCATGTCTTCTTTCGCATTCTTTTGCTGTTCGGCAAGCTCATTGCGCTTTTGTTTGTCATTCGGATTGGTATTCTCCGACTGCTTTTTAATCTCATCTTGTTTTTTTGCAAGCTCTTCGGCACGTTTGGTGAGCGCGTCGGTCATCTGCTCTGCTTTCATGCGTTTGAGCAGATTCATCGTACGCTCAATAGACTTCTTGAATTGCTCTTCATTAAACTGAAAATTCTTCATCGCCTGCTGAAGCTGCTCTTGATTCATCTGCTGCATCATCTTCTGCATTTGCTCCATCTGCTTGCGCATTTCAGGCGAATTGACTTCCTTCATCAGCTTCTGCAATTCCTGATACTTCTGCAGTGTTTCCGGCGAAATTGCATTATTTTCCTTCAAATTATCCGCTACTTTCTCAAGATTCTGCTGCACCTGATCGAGCTTTTTCTGTGTTTCAGCTTGCTTTTTGAGCAAATCTTCAATCTTCTTCTTATTCTCCCAATCCATTGGTTTTTCTTGGTTTTTACGGAGTTCGCGGTTCACTTCTTCCGCATCTTTCCGCACTTCTTCTGCCTGCTTGGCAATTTTCTCTAAATCTTTGGCGATATTTTCCTGCATTTCATCGGCTTGTGTGAGCACTTCGTCGAGAGACGGCAGACGAACGGTGAGAATGGACGTTTTTGCGGACTTCGGACCCGTAATCTGATCATTATCAGTAATTTCACAGTAGAATTCGTAGCGGTCGCCGGGTGAGATATTAATCGCATTCAAATTCCACAAGTACGGAATTTCCTGCGCAATTTCACTTTGAGAAATCGGAATATTGATAGCCGAAAAATTCTTCGACGGAGCCGCATAGCGCGACTCGGAGAGCTTGTACCATATTTTAAGATGAGCAAAACAAAAAAAAAAAAAACCGTAATCATCGGTAATGGCAATGGTCATAGGAAGTTGCGCTTGCTCAGACACCTGAACATCCGACGTCGGCTCCAGAAGAGAAATCGTCGGCGCACCATCAGTCAGCGCTACTATTTTATAATGAATCGGCTCTGCATTCTGCTGTTTGTTCTGATCCTGCATCACTATAAAGTACTCACCACTTGCTCCCACTCTAAAGCTTCCGGCTGCTTTCCGTCCTTCGGTTTTGAGGGTAATTTTTATTGTATCGGCGGATTGTTTGTCCTGTTTAACTGTCGTGTCGTTTGCGGATGCAAAGGAATTTTTCTGCTGAACGAAGTATATTTCTGCTGAGGTAATATCTTTATTGGCAAGAACTTGGAGTTCTACTTGCGAACCTCTCAATGCCGTCACATCAGCCGACTGTTCATTAATCTCACGAGCCGCAAGCCGCGAATATGCCGGCGAGGTCACACGACCGGAGAGTGAACGTATAATTGGTCTATCGGTCACGGTCACCGTGCCGTGTTCGGTAGTGACTGCGCCACCCACCCACGGAGACTCTGCATAATACTCAATCGAAAGTTTAATAGTAGGAATATCATATACATACGCTCCGGTCGTATCCTGTCTGAGCGTGTATGAATCATAATTTTCTTGCTGTTCTTCCTTCACAAATAGGGTCACCGTTTCAGGGGCAACGCCGGTAGCACGAACGCTGATCCGTACTTTTTCGCCACGCAATTTGGCTGATGTTTTGGGTTCAATGGAAAGGGTAAAAGGAGCCGGCGGAAGGAAGGATTCGTTGTAATGAACAATACGATTAAGCGCTGAATTAACAGGAGTTACAAAACCAAGAATTCCTGCTGTAATAGCTAACGAACTAAGAAAAAACACCATCGACCGCTTGAGTTCTTTCCGGCTGATAACGACATCGAAATCCTTCGTTCTGGCGCGTGAAGCAACATTTTCGAACGTAGCGAGAGCAAGTGACGCTGATACACCATACGTGGGTTTGCATCTGCCAAGGGTGCCAACTGCAAGGCATTACAAAGTGTATCACGTAAGTCGACATAGACGTTGCCCACGCGCAAGGCCATGGCATCAATCGACGGAACTTGTTTCAATGAAACAACTTGTGCTAACGATTCTCCCGAAAAGAAAATGAAAGATCCGGTGGTAATTGCCAGCCAGACACAAGCGAGAATTGTACGAAAAGTCGTATCGCCATACGCCATCGACTCGATTCCTGCGAGAAGAAGCATCGTTAGTAATGATGTTGAAGCGGTATTCATCACGCCGACGAGGAGATTCTGCAGGAGTTCTTTTCGACGCGTCGCGGCGAGCTTGTTGATGAGTTCTGAGTGGAGTTGTTGGTATGTATTCATAGTTTCATCCTCATTGGTGGAAGTAGTTCACCATTAATGCGTTAGAGCCCAGACGAGAATATTGGTTCCGATTTTGAAAGAGAGTTCGCGCTTTTCAGGCGGGTCGCTGTGGGCATCAGGATCTGCCCAGCCGTCACTTGGATTGGTTTCGTAGGTATAGAAGACGCACATTCTGCCATCATGAAAGAGTCCGAATCCTTGCGGCAATTTCAGGTCATGTTCATGTACTTTCGGGAGTCCGTTCGGGAATTTAAAATGCGCGGAATAGATGCCATGCGAGAATGGAATTTCAACGAAATTCTGTTCGGGAAAGACCTTCTTCATCTCACGCCGTATCGCGCCGTCAAGTCCGTAATCATCATCAATATAAAGGAATCCCCCATTTTGCAGGTATGCTCTCAAGCGCCTCACTTCAGCATCGGTAAAATTTACATTGCCATGTCCTGTAAGGAATAAGAGTGGATAAAGAAAGATATTATCCGATGATAAATCAACGAATTCATAGGCAGGATCGACATGAATATTCGTATTCTGTCGGATATATTTCAACAGGTTTACTTCGCCTGACGGGTCATTATACCAGTCACCTCCTCCGGAATATTTCACACGGGCGAGCTTGACAGCCGATTTGGGCTGTTGTGAGTGCATTGAAAATACACTGGTAAATATAATTAGAATTAGTAATATCTTTTTCATTATGAATGACTTACAATCGACAAATAAATATTTTTTTCTTTTCTTGTTCGAACCAATCAGCACCGAGCATAATAATTGGAATTTCCTCTACGGTCAATGTCGGGAATGCTTCTTTTGCATCTTCAATTTCTTTCGTCAAGTCTCCGCCTTTGAGAAAAACATATTTCCCGTTCGGCTTCAGGAGCTTATGTGTCCATTCAATAAGCGTTCCCATAGAGGCTACGGCGCGAGCAGTTATAATATCAAACGAACCGATATAAGACTTCTCTTGTGCCAGATCTTCAACGCGAATAGTACGTGCCTTTACGTGACGCAGTCCGGTATGCTGAGCAAACATCTCCGTAATTTTGAGTTTTTTATGAATCGAATCGGTGAGGAGGACATGCAAATCAGGACGAACAATTGCGAGGGGAAGACCCGGGAATCCACCGCCAGTGCCAATATCCAGCACCCGAGCTTTTTGCGGAAAGTCTGTGTATTTTAAAGGAGTAAGCGAGTGAAGAAAATGACGTTCGAAAATATTTGGTGTGTCGGTGCGGGAGATGAGATTGACCTTATCATTCCAATAGAGTAGCTCTTTACGATAACGCTCAAATTGACGTATCTGAGGAAGTTCAAAATTTATCCCATTCGAGGAACTGACAGTCCAAAGTTCAATTGCATCCATGTAGTAGAGGGGGTATAGAGTCGTAAATAGTCGTGATATTGATGTTATACTTTTTTAAGTGCGTCGGTTGACGTACTTCCAGCATACAAATTATAGTTAATTTCTATCTGCCGAGAGCTGAATTTAACTTTAAGAAATCATTAGGTGTTAGCTCTTCGGCACGCTTACTGAAATACCCGTCAATAATATCTTGCTGAATATCATTTTTCTGTGAAATCATCGACTTAATCGAATTAGAGAGCATTTTGCGGCGTTGACCGAATCCGGAGCGAACGAGAGGCATTACTTTATAGAATTGTTCCGTTGAGATCATGGGTTCGGTAAAATCAAAAACCACCGCCGCCGAATCGACTTTAGGTTTTGGATAAAAGCTCTCCGGTGGAATTAATAATGCTATCTTAGGCTTACTTGCAAATAATGACGCAAGTGTCAATATTCCATAGTCTTTCGTGCGCGGCTTTGCGACAATTCTCTCTGCCACTTCTCGTTGCATCGTAATTACAGCGCGGTTGAGCTTTTCGGCACATTCGAAGAGTTGGAAGAGAATATCACTCGTAATATTATAGGGTATATTACCGATTACTTTGGGCCTATGCTTGGTTCTATCAATCACTTCTTGTGAGAATTCTAGAAGTGGAAATTTGCGAACATCGCCGCTGAAGAGAGAGAATTTCGGATACTGTACTTTAGGATAAGTAGAATTCAGAAATTCAACGGCACGTCTATCAAATTCAATTGCCTGAATTTCTGCCGGATATTCAAGTAATAGTTTCGTGAGCGCACCTTCTCCGGGACCGATCTCCACTATTGTATCAAGCTCTTCAATTTCAAGTAGTTCGACTATTTTTCGTGCGATAGTCCCGTCTGTGAGGAAGTTTTGTCCTAGGGATTTAACAGGTTTGATGGCGTGTTTGGCAGGAACGTGTCGCATGATTAATATTTCTTAAATGCTTGTTGTAATTGACGATACGCTTCTTCCATAGATTCAGAGATTACTTTTACTTCAGCAAAGAGGGGCATGAAATTCGTGTCGCCATTCCATCGTGGTACAAGATGAAAATGGATATGTCCCGGTACTCCGGCACCGGCTGCTCTGCCAATATTTGCACCGATGTTTATTCCATGTGGCTTATAGACAAGAGTGAGCACTTCGCTTGCTATGTTTATGGTATCCATGAGATCATTCCGTTCATCGACAGTTAACATTGGTAATTCTCCGATATGGCGATACGGAGCTACTAACAAGTGACCACTGTTATATGGGTAGCGATTCATCACTACATAGCATGTTTTCAATCGTGCTACTATGAGGCGTTCAGTGTCTTCATGGGTATGTAGTGCTCCGGCGCAAAGAAAGCATCCCTCCGGTTCAGAATCTCCGAATGAATTTATGTATTGTGAACGCCATGGTGACCATAAATTATCCATAATCATCTCCATCAAATAAAAAAGCGTTCGCTTTTGCAAAGTTGAAAAGCGAACGCCTAAACATGTACGTTGGAATCGTTAGAGAGCGAATCGTAAATCAGCACCAAATTGAAGAGCGTTCACACGCCAGTTGTCTTTAGTATTAATTTTCGTTAGACCCATGTTATAATAAGCAGAAGGAACTAACACCATACGACAAAGTATTTCGTATTGAAGACCGAGTTTCAGTCCTGCACGAAAGCTTGATTGATCGATGATGTTACCTTCATAGAGCACGATCGAAGTTCTTGTTTCATCCAAAAAGTGAGGTTTGTAATCACCGACAGCAGGTAATTTTTCCAATGAATCAATAGATATTGGAAATTGAACCGGTTTTAGGGGGTCAAACACAAGTTGATAGCGTTGCTCTTGATTACCACCGATTGGGAATCCAAATTGAGGTCCGGCTGTAATACCCAATAAAGTACCAGGAATATTGAATTTATACATCACTTCTATATTAAGAAGTGTGTATTTTACACGAGTTGTGTGTTCAATTTCAGTAATAATTTCGGTTCCGTCTTGTAATTTAGAGGGGTATTTGTCACGGGAATGGTAAAGTAGGCAGGCTGATAATCATAAAGTACTCTGGCAATAATCGATGACCGAGAATTTTTCACATCACCTAAGAGATATTCGGCTGTCAGTCAAAATAGAAGCCATTCTCGGTTCCGGATTCGAATGTCGGACAACTTGCCGTTCCTTTAGCAATAGAAGCAAATCCTCCGGTGTGTAATGAGCGATTGTATCCGGCAACTGGACCAACATAGATGCGTGGTACTTTTTTACCAGGGTTCAGCGGATCCGCATCAGCATCTATCTCATCATCTGCTTTACGTTGTAATTGAATACCATACAAGCACCCAAGAGGGCAAGAAAAAACGTACGAATACGCATTGTAAATCCTTTCATTTGTGAAGGAAGAATAAAGAAAAATTGTTCAATTAATCGGCTACGGAAGCCGTGAAGGAGTGTCCACCTGACGGTTTTTCATTAACCACATTCAAATTTAACAGAATGATTACCTTTTGACAAGAATAAAATTTTATTTTGGAAAAAAAACTGAAAAAAGTAGTGTTTTTGCCCTTAAAAGTGTCAATTCGGGACTTATTTTGTTCAAATATCTCAATTTTACAACTACCGCTTTTTTGTAACAAATTGACAAATGAGTGTAGAAAACCTGACAGACTATTCCAAAACACCACACTTTTTTCTTTGAACATCAGCGTTCAATGACAAACATCGCTCGGCGCTCGCGTCCGTCAGCCGCTCTCACGATAATTCCATAGACACCATTCGCGAAATTTTTTGTACTGAATTGTAATTCATAATGACCACTCGTTAGATATTCCTCAGCAATTTTTATTCGTTCACCGAGAGGATTGACTGCATCTAACGTAACGATACCATCTCCTTGCAACGTAAATTCTGCAGTACCTGACTCACCGACAGGATTAGGTGAAATACGAATTAAATTAAACTGTACACCTGCCTCTGCTACTTTACTGAATTCATTGGCGCATACTTCGTTTATGTGAACTATTCTATTTCCTTTTGCCTGTGAATAGCATGAATGCATGGTATCCGAAAGCTCGGCTTGAATCTCACACACATCAAATTGAGAGAGCATGACATTGAAAGGTACTTTTACCTTCCAAGAGGTGATGCCTTCATTGAGCATGAAGATACTGTCAGAACTGACAATTACTCGTGTCCGCTCTTGAATAATGCTCACAGGAATTCTATAAGTATGAATTGAATCTGATAATTCTAGAGTATCTTTATTATTTATTAAATCCAATATTTGAAAATTAAGAGATAGAGACATCCTAAATTGGAAAGGCATGGATGTTCCGGTAGATATTGTACCAGAAAAAGGTAAATCAAGTACTTGCCCCGGAGATTGGGATGTATCTTGTAATTGATTGAATGTTATGATATTAGGTTTAGAGCTAATGGTGACCTCAATCGAGTGTAGTATAGAATCATTACATTGAACGGTAAACGAAACTATACTTTGATTCACAAGTGACATCTCTATACTATATACAGCTTGAATAGAAGAATCCGGTTGTATTACTTGAGGAGGAATTACAGTTAGAGGTATTATCGAGCTATTCGTAGCACTGCTTGTAATTTTCTGAAACTGTAGTGGTCGGTTTCCGGTATTTTTTTATAGTTATGATTATATTCTCAGGTGTACAGGCTACTATTTCTTTCGGAGCTAGAATATCTAATGAAAATTGTGACGTATCATTGTTCTTTACGACACCACGTAACTCAATAAATGATGTGTCTCGTCGGTATGCAGGCAATGCATCATGTATGACGGCAATTGTAGCTGCATGATCACCGAGTGAATCCCCCAAAAATCGAATTGGCAACGAAAAGTTTACTCCGGCCGGAAGTTTTCGAGCAGTAAAATACTGTGGATCAATGACAAAAGAACTGCTGTCACCACTAAACCACATCATTTTGTCTATTGTCAGAAAATCATTACCACCGGTAAAAAGTACAACAGCTGTCGAATCCTTTACACTTCTCAATGCAATTGTATCAAAATCTACATTTACAGTTGATACTTCGGGCAAAATTCCTTCACCTTCCAATGTGATTTTGACGGGAGTATGAAGCTTCCAATTGGAGACAGAAATGCTAATCTCAGACTGAGATACTCCGACTTGATACGGAATAAACCTTGCAGGAATGCTTATAGTATCATTTGGAAGCAGAGATGTTGGTAATTGAAGCTGGATGAGTGAACTGAAGGAAAGAGCATCACCAATGGCAGTAATATACTTTAGGTCTGCATTGTAATTACCTTTATTCACAAGAATTACAAGAGAGTCATTGATGGTGCCTTGACGTTTTTTGCCCCAATCGATGCGGACGTCCTCTACCAATGGGGCGACTCCTTCACCAGTGACGATTTGTGAATTATTTGGCAGGTTGAAAGAATTCAAAACCGAAGCATTGACTGTAGATATACGTCTAACATTCGGAGTGTAACAAACTCTAATGGATATTGAATCACCGGCTGGAAGTGATAGAGGAAAAAGACCAACAGTATCAAAATCAAAGGTTGGTTCTAACGGACTAAGGTCTAATTTTTGTAAGCTGATAGGAATATTGCCGTTGTTGACAATATAGACAGTAGCACATGCTGTATCTCCTAGAAGTACTTTGCCAAAGTCCCAATTTGTAACCATCAACGAAGGGGCAGCTACATGACCTGATATTGGGATTGAAATTTGTCTAGAACAAGGTAAGGAAAGTAGTAACGAAGCAGTGAGTGGAGTAGAGTCATTTTTAGGCTTGAAACACACATTGAAAAATACAGAATCATTTGGTGCAATGCGTTGATTAATAAGAGGAATAATACCATCGAAGTTCACTCGTGCATCACCTAAGATTGCACTCGATAAAAATGTAATCGTATCGACACCATTATTTTTAATGATTACTTTTTCGCAAGTAGAATCTTTCCAATTCACAGCTTTAAATACAATATCATTCCTCATTTCTAAAGACAAAGCATTAAAGATGAATTTCACTTGCCTACCGTATCCTAGCTTATCTCGTGTTTCTACAATTATTTGACCGTTTTTGGTAATGTCAATCGGTTCAGCATAGATGCTAAGTGTGGATGTATCAATTGGCAATGAATCAATTTTCCATGTATAATTAAAAGTACTATCCATAAGTACTTTAATTTCTTCTAACCCAATTGAATTAGAGCCTGCAATTTCACTTGCTGTAATTCTAATCTTATCACAATTTATTTGATGAGAAAAAATCGGAGGAGTGGTGTCAATAAAGGATGTTTTGTAAAGAGATATACCCAGTGACAACGCATATGAATCTTCTCGTGTTGTACCATAGATAATTCCTGAAAATCTACCGGTATCACAAGTAAAAGTATGCAGCCCCGGCTTGATAGGAACAACAAGCCAATTATACTGTGTCCCAGGAATTTGCTGATCATTGAGGATAGGATAGGTACTCAAGAGTGAGGTACCATCGAGTCGAAGTGAATTTACAGCACTACGTTCACACAATATATTGACATAATTCTTGAAATACTCTTGGTTTAAATTAAAAGCTAAGGTTGGGATCTCGAATAATATCTTCGAGACGAACTGTTCAGTTGGTGGTATAATCACCATACTTGGGTCAAATTCCTGGCCGTCATCATGTAAACTCGTCGGCATAAACTGAGCAATTTGAATCGGTTTATCTGCAATCCATACCACGGGTACTCCGACAGGAAAAAAATCTTCAACATCCCCGGGTTAGTAAGTACAAAATCACGAAAGATATTGTTTCCATAAGCAGTTACCTTTGTATCAGGTTGTATCGAGACTACTCGAATTAAATCACCAGGGCTGTTAAGGCAGTTAAAAGGTGTTGATATATAATATGTACCCCAAATTTTAGTAGGAAAAAGCATATCAACTATATGATCCTTTGAGTCACGCTTGAAATAGCTGAGTGGCTCTCCGTAATATACCGGGATAGCAGTCCGTACATGTCCAGCCAGGACTCCAATCGGCTTGTCACTTTTAATTATAGTACCGGTTTGGTCTCCAAGTCCACGTTCTAACTTTTGAGAAGACATCACTACATAGCATTGTCCTTTCATGAGATAGATAGACACTAACTGATTAGCCGGCTTGCCCTTGGCAGTTTCTGACTTAGGCGAAAATTGAACTAACGTTGAATCTTCCGATGCCATGATCATAAATTCACATGATCTCGGAATAGAGTCAGCAGGTATTCCTACCGGTAAATACGAATCATTAGGTACACTCACGACTACATACTCTTTACCCCAATTTGCGACCGGCAAAGCCGAGTAAGCATCTGAAGAAAGACGACTTGTATTCATTGCATAGACTATAGTTTTTTTGTCCGTGGTGATTTCAATAATTCCATACAAAGGTATTTCGGAATATCTCACTTCAAGTGTTGTAAAATACTGAGGTGGTATATCAATTGTCAGTATAGAATCTCCTCCAATTGCATAAGTAGTACCGACTTGTTCCCATGGATATCTAAAGGTCACGTTTGTTGGCTCCGTAGCTCCTACATATACCATCAAATACATAAAGCCATCGTTGCCATTTTTATCGATATTGCGATTTTCGTCAATTTCATTACGCATGAATCCTACATAGAAGTGACGACCTTCCATGGAAGAGTTTTGTGAACGCGGTATAATTTTTTCTTTTTGAGCAAGTACGGTACAGGGTACTATCCCTGTCAAAATGAGGGATATGAAAAGCAGATAATAATGAAAACAATAGATAGAAATTGTCATCGTAGCAGGTACAAATGGACTCACTAGCCTGAATTATTCCACTATGTACGGAATTTTTAGACAACAGCCAAGATTTTTCTCTTAGATTTGTAATTAAATGGGAATTTTAAGATATCCAAGATAAATTCGACGTAGAATGCTTTGGACAAGCACCTTCGGATTTCATGGTTTTATTTAAAATGTTAGTCAATACTTCTAACAAATACTATAAATTTATCCAGCCTGCAATCAATCTCATGTCAGTCATTATTTATTAGTTATGGTGTATGATGTTTGTTTTCTCTTGCTTCAAAGTATCGCACATGATGCACGTACACTTAATCTTGCTCGTACTCTCGTAAAGAACGGGAAATCTGTTCTACTTTTAGGTATAGGTACAGCAGATGACTGCGCTCATTTAGCGCTTGAAGGTTTGATTTTCATTCCAATATTACCACCAACACCTCTCTCAAAACTATTCCTCCGTTGGATGAAATTTTATGTATTTCTTTTCTTTAAAAGGAATGAATTCTGCTCTCGAATTTATTGCGCAGAAGATGTATTTACCTTGCCAATGGCAGTAATGCTTGCCTCAAAATTCAATTCAAAAGTAATTTATGATTCACGAGAGATTTTTTCTGCGTTGGCATCGAATCATTCCCGCCCACTTAGGCAAAAAATCATTACGCTTATTGAAAAAAAGTATGTTAAGAATGTTACGAGGATGTTTACATCCGGGGAACTCGACTCTGAGTATCTTTCAACCTATTTATCGATTCCCACTCCTGTAGTAATAATGAATGTACCACCATTTTCAACTCCTAATCATTCTAATCTGTTACGTGATAAATACTCAATTCCGAAGAATTCCAGAATCTTGATTTATCAAGGGTGGATAGCTGAGGGACGTGGAATTATTGAAGTTGTGAAGGCATTACAGCATTTACCAGAGATGGTGCTCTGTTTGGTGGGTGATGGAGAATTTCAGACTGTAGTCTTGGAGAGAGCTCGACAAGAACATGTAGAAAACCGCGTAATCTTCTGTGGTAAAGTTCCTTACGACCATTTACCTCTTTTAACCGCATCCGCAGATGCCGGGATCTGCTTTATTGAGCCAATTTCGCTGAGCTATTCATTTGCTTTACCGAATAAGTTGTTTGAGTATTGCATGGCCGGAATTCCAACGCTCGTCAGCGATTTACCGGCAATGAGACGTGTTCTGGAGGAATTCCCCATCGGAATACTTGTCGATCCGAAGGCCACATCAATACTGATTGCCAAATCGATTCGAGAGCTCTTTGACGAACAATTTCAGCTGAAATTCCACGAAATTCAGACAACTGCGGCTCGCAACTATTGCTGGGAAAACCAAGAACACAAAGTACTTGATATATTTACTAGTTAGACTTGATTTAATACTTGGAATTTTAATGGTATTTGAAATTAAATTTTGAACGGTATGATTATATATTTAAAATTGATTGTATTCTTATTCCAAAGGAAATTGTTCATGGTGGGATAACATGAGAGATTGTATTCTTTCTTTAATTCATTGGAGTTAGAACAAGATCAATCTTCATCAAATCTTTCTACAATACAAAAATTGAATTCTCAATTATACCTTGAGTTTTTTTCAGTCAGTAAATTAGGGTAATTTTGCAAAAGGAAATACAAACTCATTTTGAACGTCGCACTCGCGAATTCAAAAGTGTGAAGTCGTTAAAATGGGACTTTTTTTGCAATTGCAGAGCCAATTTTTCACACATAATCATTTATATATCAGATAGAAATATGATAGAAATTCTCAAAAAACTTTTCGGCACAAAACACGATAAAGATGTTAAACTTCTCCGACCAATCGTCGATGAAATAAATCTGGAATTCGCCAAGCTCTCCGGTCTCTCCGATAGCGAGCTCCGCGTAAAACAGATGAATTTAAAGCTTTTATCAACAGCAAATTGCTCCTCTCACCGAAGAAACCGCTACCCTCCGAGAAAAGCTAACCACCAAAGAGCTCACCCATGAAGAACACGAAGAAATCCACAATCGCCTCGCCCAAATCGCCAAAGAAGAGCACTCAGCCATTACTGATGCGCTTAATGAAATATTGCCGCAAGCTTTTGCCGTTGTAAAAGAAGTCTGCCGACGCCTGACCGAACGTAAACACAAATACGAAATCGTCGAAACCGAACAAACATGGGAAATGATTCCTTATGATGTGCAGCTCATCGGTGGAATCGTCATTCATCAAGGAAAAATCTCAGAAATGGCTACCGGTGAAGGCAAGACTCTCGTAGCTGTCGCTCCTATGTATCTCAATGCCCTCGCCGGTCGAGGCGTTCATCTTGTGACGGTGAATGATTATCTTGCCCGTCGAGATTGCGAATGGATGAAACCTGTCTTTGATTTTCTTGGAATTGTTGTCGGTGCCATTCAATCCCAACAAACTCCTGAAGAACGCAAGTATCTTTATAATTGTGACATTACGTATGGTACGAATAACGAATTCGGCTTTGACTACCTGCGAGACAATATGGTCACCGATGTCGAAGAAATGGTACAACGTCCACATTTCTTCGCTATCGTTGATGAGGTGGACTCTGTACTTATCGATGAAGCTCGTACACCATTGATAATTTCAGGCGCAGTCGGTCATGCCGCCGATCAACGCTTCGACCAAATGAATCCGAGAGTCAAACGACTCGTCGAGGCTCAGTCGAAGCACACCAACGGTATTATTTCCGACGCAGAACGTTTGATTAAATCCGATAAAAAAGAAGACCGTGCAGCTGCCGGTGTTGCTATTCTCCGTACCCACCGAGGCACACCGAAGAACAAACGACTCGCCAAAATTCTCCAAGAACCTGAATATCAAAAGCTTATGCGTGAAACCGAGCTTGATTACCTCCGTGATCAAGGTACTCGTATGTCAGAAATTGATGAAGAATTATACTACACAATTGATGAACGTAATCACCAAATCGATATCACCGAAAAAGGACGCGAAATGCTTACCGGTGCCGGTGAAGATGTTGAAATGTTTGTGATACCCGATATAGCTGCTGAGCTAAGCGCACTTGAAGGTAATCGTGAGCTAAGCATTGAAGATAAGCAGAATAGTAAAGACGAGTATATGCGCCTCTATTCAGAAAGAAGCGATATTATTCATACGGTATCGCAAATTCTACGTGCCTATTCACTCTATGAGCGAGATGTAGAATATGTAGTTGACGATGGTAAGATCAAGATTGTCGATGAATTCACCGGTCGTATTTTAGAGGGACGTCGCTACTCCGATGGATTACACCAAGCTATTGAAACTAAAGAAGGTGTGGCTGTTGAGCGTGACACGCAAACTTTGGCAACAGTCACTCTCCAGAACTACTTTCGCCTCTATAAGAAATTAGCCGGAATGACCGGTACTGCAGAGACTGAAGCGGCTGAATTCGAGAAAATTTATAATCTAGATGTAGTCGTTATACCAACTAATAGACAAGCAGTACGTAAAGATTTAGATGATTTTATCTATCGTACAAAACGTGAAAAATACAACGCGGTCACTGTCGAAGTTCAGCGGCTCGTTACTGAAGGACGTTCGGTACTTGTCGGTACAACCAATGTCGAAGTATCCGGAAATCTTGAGCAAGATGCTCCGTCGAGCGAATATCGCTCATAATGTACTAAATGCCAAGCAACATCAACGTGAAGCAGAAATTGTATCGCTCGCCGGTAAACGTGGGCAGGTTACGATTGCTACTAATATGGCAGGTCGCGGTACCGATATCAAGCTTGACGCTGATGTTCGTAAAGCAGGAGGACTTGCAATCGTTGGTACTGAACGCCATGAAGCACGTCGAATTGACCGTCAACTGCGTGGTCGTGCAGGACGTCAGGGTGACCCCGGTTCGTCTCAGTTTTTTATATCGTTAGAAGATGATCTGATGAGATTATTCGGCGGTGCCCGCATTGCGACGGTGATGGAGAAGCTCAAAGTACCCGATGGCGAGCCAATTCAAGCGGGAATGGTAACAAAGTCAGTTGAAAATGCACAGAAGAAAGTTGAAGAAAATAACTTTGGAATTCGTAAACGATTACTTGAATATGACAACGTAATGAATCAGCAGCGTGAGGCAATATATGATATACGACGTCAGGTCCTCAAAGGTGAGCGAATGAAAGGTGAATTATTTAATTATGTTGAGAATCTCGCTTATGAATGGTATGATAACTTCCATGATGAAGGTAACTTAGAAGGACTCAAAGACGCTGCCCGCACTTCCCTTCTCTGTGAAGTAGAGCTCACTCAGATTGAATTCCGCGATATCAAAGCCGATGAATGTGTGGAGAAAATTGTCGATGCAGCTCGTGAATTTTATGATAGAAAAGAAGAAAAGCTTGGTGTCGAATTTACAACTCATCTTGAGCGTGTGGCATTACTTCAAACAATTGATGAAAAATGGCGCGAACATTTGGTAGTCATGGATGAGCTCAAAGAAGGTATTCATTTGCGTGCCTATGGTCAAAAGGATCCTCTTTTAGAATACAAAGGCGAAGCTGTAAGAGTATTCCAACAACTTGTCCATGATATCCAAAAAGAAGCGGTTAATTTTGCATTTAAGTTTTTCCCGCAAGTACATACTCAATCAGAAAGTGGTGAACATCAACGTAAGCCAATACCGCGTCGAACGCCAAGTGTCAATGGCGGATTACCAAGTCTCTCGAATGTGACTGTTACTAATTCCCCATCGCTTAGGTTCTCTCATCCTACTTCTACTCCTGCATATTTGACCGGCGATCAGCCTCAAATAGATGACAAGCCATCAGTTACCTTTCATCGTGACTTGCCGAAAATAGGTCGAAACGACTTGTGTCATTGCGGTAGTGGTAAAAAATACAAACAATGTCATGGACGGAATTCAGCCGAATAAAATAATATTTGGCTGAGTAAACAAGGTGTGCGTATTTTTGCTAAATAAAAATGATATAACAATATTTTATACAATTAATTAAGAAGTTTTACTATGAAACATTTTTTTACATATCGCTTTCTAGCTGTACTTGCTTTAATATCTGTTGTTTCTATCGGTTTGACTATGTCTGCAGCAGCACAAAAAAAGTACACGTTTGAACCATCAAATACAATTAACGAAAAATGGAATGGCAAGGATACAATCCATCCTGAAGTGATTATAAAAAATAACACACAGGATACGTTGCAACTCTCATGGGCGATTCTTGAAAATACGATACCAATGTCGTGGGAATATAATATCTGTGACAATTTGTTCTGTTTTGATCCCGCAAATGGTGGCCTACCCATGGGTGAGAACCAGTTTTATTTCCTCCAAAAAGGTGAATCTGCATGGTTCAAGCTTGAGTTTAAGACAAGCGGCGCAACGATTAGAAGCACGACAACAATAAGGCTTGCAGTGTGGGAAACGGGTAAAATGGATGATGGAGTTGATACAGTAACTTTCAATTTGGTACTAAAAATTAATGGAGTTATTGAAACAAGTAATCCTTTTGCCGGCATCCATCCCAGTCCTTCAAGCGACTTCGTCCACCTCTCTGCTATTAATTCCCTGAAAACAGTCGAAGTATTTTCGTCTGTAGGAGTGAAAGTAATGGAAGTAAACAACAATTCCACTGAAATTTCGTTGGATGTACATTCACTACCGGTCGGCGTGTATTTCGTTAAAGCACGAGATATTTATGGCATAATCAACACAGCAACCTTCCATAAGTATTAACCAATCATCGTCAGAAAATTGCAAGGCAAGTTGTTTCAAAAACGGCTTGCCTTTTTTTATACATTTTCTGTCTATAGTATAGAATTCGTGAAATTGGATCCATAGTCTGATTTCATATAACAACTATAGTAAAGTAGTATGGAACAAAACGTTCATTTGTTGAGTTTAGATTTTGCTTTCATAATTCTTCGATAATAGAATAAAAGTATGCGCTCAACTTGTTTTCTTCTGATATTTTTTATTGCCCGACTATGTGCGGCACAGGAGTATAATGACATTACCTTACATGGAGCTGCTTTTTTGTCTGTTGATGCTTATTCCTCTTCAAGTGAAGATACTTTGTGGAAGCCGAGACTTCCGGCACTATCAGGACGCGGAATACTTCGTGCTAACTTATCTCTTTATAATGTAATTGAAGCACCTTTTGAGCTCTATGTATCCACTGCCGGCAGTGGATTCCAACAACCTTTCAATCAATTTGGAATCAGCCCTCGATATGATTGGCTTACCGTGCATGCAGGTTACTTTTCTACGAAAAATTCTGATTTAACGTTTGGAGATGTGCGAATTTTAGGTGGAGGGATTGAAATCAATTCCGCTGATTTCCATTTATCTGCTTTATATGGAATTGGTCGTCAGGCGAGGTTGCCTGATTTTGCTTCTCAATTTGCTGGTGAATACAAGCGAACGATGTCGGCACTACGAATTGGCTATGGTGATGAAAATGACTGGAATGTACATGTGAATGTAGTACAAGCTTTGGATAATCAGAATACCCTCCCGAAGACTCTGACTCCATTCCCAACCGAAAATCTTGCCACTCCGATTAGTTTCGGGCTTCCATTCTCAGATTTTCTCCATGTTCGCGGAGAAATTGGTGCTTCTGTATTTTCAAACAATACAACTGCACCGGAGATTTCGGATACTACTTTCAAATTTCCCACCTTTCTTTTTACACCACGATATTCAACGCAAATTGACGGCGGAGGTAAGCTCTCGTTTATTATATTCCCTTCTAAAAACTGGGCAGTCAAGCTCGATGCTCAGTGGATTGG
Organism: Ignavibacteria bacterium; assembly: GCA_016720145.1. Lineage (GTDB taxonomy): Bacteria > Bacteroidota > Ignavibacteria > Kapaibacteriales > UBA961 > JADJXV01. Next base: position 19,820 of record JADJXV010000006.1, read on the forward strand.
TCCCGGCTATATTTCACAAGGGTATGTTCAGCTTCAAAATGATATTTTTGAGACGGTTATTGCGCCATCAGTACGATTGTACGACAACAAATTACTACTCCGTTCTTCATTCGGTATGCGTTATAACAATCTTCGAAATAATAGACTTGCAGTTACGAGAAGAATGGTGGGTTCTTTCTTGGCATCTGCCCAAATTTCACCCGCACTAAGCGTCGATGCTCAATATTCCAATTATGGCATACGATCGTCGCATATCAATGATACTCTCCGACAGCAAAACATATTTCAGATGATTTCTCTCTCTCCACGGTGGACATTTTCTGCCTTCGGTGCGAATCAATCAGTAGGTCTTTCCTATTCTTTTCAAGATGTCGATGATAAGAATCTTTTTACTTCTGTTTCTACACTCAGTACCACACATCTTGGCTCGATTATACATACTCTTACAATAGAATCAACCTTGAATTTCTCGACTAGCGCATTCTATACAAGCATCGTCACTCCGGCTCTGACAACCAAAGTCATGAATGTAAGTGAAACATTATCTGATATTTATTATGACGGAAAACTCTCTGTGGCGCTGACAGGCGGGTATAGTTTTGTACAAACTTTTGGGCAGGACAATCAATTCATTGGTCGAATTACTGCTTCTTATCAGATTATGAGTAAGGGTACGCTCGTACTTACCGTGAATTCAAATAATTATGATTATGCTCAAGCGGCAGCGGGGAATGCTTCATTTAGAGAATTTCAAGCGAGTTTATTATATCAACTCACGTTTTGAATGCTGAACGCAAGTGTTTTTTTGGAATACGTTATCCCATCGTAAAGCTCATTTGATATATTTGATAACTTAAAAAGCACATTGCCAAAGATGTCTTTCAAAATCTCATAACAACCAACGATCCGATTTGCGTTTTCGGATATTCGACTGATTTTGCAAGTGCTTGTATCAAAAACACTCCACGTCCTCCTTCTCGGAGGAGATTATCCGGTTCGCGCGGGTCGCGAATTGCTGCCGGGTTGAATCCAAGCCCTTCATCTTGGACAGAGATGACGATATCATTTCCATCTTGAGCCACACTGAGAGTTACTTGCTTGGCAGGATTAGATTGATTACCATGAATAATTGCATTATTGACAGCTTCTGTCACGGCTATCAAAATATTAAACCAACGTGTTTCTTCGAGAGATTGGAATTCAAGTAACGTATTCAAAAAGGGCTCTACCATTGAAATACTTTTACGCTCTGATTTCATCACAAGTATATGTGGGGAGGGAGATTGATTCGATGAAGTAAATTTTTGGGTTGACATTTTATTTTCACATAAGTATGAAGTGTACTTTTCCACTAGAAATTAATACCCTGAATAACGATATTTCTCCCCTGAAGGGAAAGGAGAGGTTAATCGAAAATCATCAAATCCGGAATTGTCAACAAATGTGAATTGACGATTATTACCATAAGTCCATCGTGAATATGCTCTTCCATCTACTCCACGTGGTTGTCTTTCGACGGATGTCGGAGTACCGAATACTACAAAAACCATACCCATATCTGTCTGCCATCCTTCCGTATAGCTTCGATAATTTTTATTGGCAAAGTCAATTCTTCCATAATATTCTTCAAACGCTTCGTTGCGTTCTGTACTAGGACTAGGATCTAGTTTTTTCCAAAATTCTTCAAATCGCAGCCGTTTTTCTTCCGGTGTGGCAGCCTCCCGAATATTATCAATATCCGATTGTGTAGCCACATGACGTAACTGTCTAATTGATTTTTCAATATCCTTAAGTACTACACCGGATAGTGTGCGTTCTACAGTGATCGAACGATCTGCTGCTGCTATGTAGTCGATTGGAGTGTATTTTTCTGGAGCTGTGGTCTTCAAAGCAACTAATTTGAGTATATAATCACCAGTGGCAAGATTATTCTGAGCAGGTATTTTGAGGAAATGTTGTTCGGTCAAATGACGAATTGATTTTCTAATTCTCGGTCCTCGCAGTATCGGAGTATTCTGTTTGTCAAGTATTTGATATACAAAGTCTGCAGAGTCCACTCCAAGCTGACTATATGATTCAAAAAACATAAAAAATCCATCGGTCAATTTCGCAATATTATCTGATAAGTGTGGAGTAATCGTAATCTTACCACCGATTTCCTCTAGTGAATTCACGAGGAGAATACCACTCATTGTAAAAGTAAAATTTGGAAAATCGAGAACAGATAATTTTCTGGTTTTGCGGTAAACGTGTTTTGCGCCATTACCATCCAATACTACTGTCTCGATCGTATATTTAGATGGAGGAAGAGATAAAATCGACTGTGAAATATCCACCCCGGACGATGCTCCACGAGAATTTTCATAAGATTTTTCAGTAACGTTACGGTCAATCTTTTTGTTGAATTTCCTTGCCGGATGAATCTCTCACAGTAATAACAGCTTGATAATCAGCTTTATAGACCGATCCGTGACGCATGAACTGAAGAGAAGCGTATGGTACTAACACATAGACATCGACCCGAGCAGCAGTATCAGTATTTCCTCTAAAACAAATAGCATCCATGTATATAGTCGAATTTCCACCTGTACCGCTACTTGCGGATAACTCCTGAGCAGTCATCACAATCGGACTGTTAATCAAGATTTGACTGCATACAAAAAGAAGTATGGGAAATATTAACTTAATCTGAGGCATGCACATATCTATTACAGTTACAAGTTGAACAAATTTCAACAATCATTCGCATTGATTAATAATCATTCCAAGATTTGATGATACCACCACCAACTACATCATTTCCTTCATATAACACTACAGATTGACCCGGAGTAATTGCTCGTCTCGGGTTAGTGAACCGAATGTGCAATAATCCGTTGTTGTCTATCGAACACTCTCCCTCTTCGCCATCATCCTTATAGCGAATTTTTGTTGTAAGTTTCATTGGATCTTTCAACTCAGGATACTTGATGAGATTCACAGAATGCGCTACCAGCCCATAATGACTTAGTTGGTTGTCCACTCCAACTTCAATGGTATTCGTATCCGCAAGCACATTCAGCACATACAGCGGCTCCGGATGCGAAATGCCGAGACCTTTGCGTTGACCGATGGTATAAAACGGAAAGCCGTCATGCTCGGCTATCTTGTTGCCATTCAGCATCACATTTCCTTTTGGTGCTCGCTCCGCCATATCAGGCACATTATCACGTAAAAAGCGTCGATAGTCATTATCTGGAATAAAACATATTTCATATGACTCCGGCTTGGAGCCAAGACCGAGACCGAAGCGCTCGACTTCTGAGCGGCTGCGCTCTTTGGTAAATCCGGTGAGTGGGAACATTGTCCGTGAAAGGGATTCTTGTGTCAATCCCCATAAAGCATACGATTGGTCTTTGCGATTGTCCGTGTCGCGGGATAGAATATAACGGTCATTTTCATGGCGAATACCGGCGTAGTGTCCGGTTGCAATCCACTTTGCCCCTAATGCATTGGCTTTCTTGATCATCTCATCCCATTTTATGGAACGATTACAGGCGACACATGGATTCGGAGTATTGCCTGATAAATAATCATCTATGAAATAATCAATCACTTCACGTTTGAAACGTTCAGTAAAATCAACAACATAATGAGGAATGCCAAGCTTCATGCAGACTCGCCTGGCATCATTAATTCCATCGAGTGAACAGCAAGTAGAGTCATTACCAACATTACCACCCACATCCTCATATTTATATGTTTTAATAGTAATACCAATGACATCATATCCTTGCTCGACCAGCAAAGCAGCAGCCACAGACGAATCGACTCCGCCCGACATACCGACTATGACACGATTAGGATTGAGAATCATCTGGGAATTGTATAATAATTCAAAGTAGAAATAACGGTAAGTTGTATGCAAAAATACAATTATTTACTCCACTTAGAAGTGAATTGTCATGCTAATACTTACCGGCAATCTTTCAATACCATCTTGAGAATAATAGATTCATAAAGCTCAATAAAAAAGCCCAACTGTTACCACGCAGTTGGGCTAATTTTCTCCCCTTTTCATTGCACCTACCTATCAGAAGGATAGCAACACTGCGAATATAACACATTTTATCTTTCTCGCCAAATTTTACTTTACGATGAAAAAATATTTATCAGGATTTTTCTAAAATAAACATATAATTACTACAAATATGGAGTGGTTATAATTGAATCCAAATTGAAAACTGGTAATTGGAATCTTGATCAGGTTAGATAAAAGTATCAAAATTTTGAATTGGTATAGTAGTTGAGGCATGGTAATGAATATGGAAATTTAGTTCGATTTTTTATAATTTTTTTGATGTGATTATGGCAGAAACATTAGGGTCACTTGTCGATAAGCTTGCAATCGTAGATTTGAAACTGTGGCATTGTCAAGAACAGTTATTCAAGCCGCACGAAGAACCGCAACCACCGATTATTCAAAAAAACGAATCCCTTCTCGGACAGCGCGAACGACTCATACGTGAAATAGATACGTGGTTCTATGCAGCGGTCACTGATCCCGAAAGTGTAATTCTCACGAATCCACAGAATAAAATCTATGGTCAATACCGCAAGGAATAATACATGAATATTCTTACAACCGACTTACAACCCAAGACGTTCGGCGAATTCATCGATGCGCTTATAATCGCCAATATGCGCATGTGGCACGCGCAGGAAGTAGTCTATGAGACCGAGACGTTGAACGCGATGAGCCGCGAGGAAATGTTCGATTTCCTCAAGCAAGCGACGTGGCTGAATCTTCTTCGCAACCGCGCGATGGACGGGCTCGACGCTTCTCTCACCGCCGAAATTCTCAAAAGCAAACCGGATATCGAGCGCCGCGATGCACCACTTCCGATGGCAGGACAGCTTCCGCTTTGGGAACAGGCGTGATTGCAGTAATGTACGAAGTCTCAGGTAATAAAAAAACGCAAAATCTATACACATCCTCCGCGATATGTATAGAAAATCGCAAAATCTATACATATCCCACGCGACATGTATAGAAAATCGCAAAATCTATACATGTTCCGTACCTTCAATACTATCAATTATGTACTCAATTCCTGTTTATCAGCCATCGCTTGCCGGTAACGAAAAGCTGTATGTCAACGAATGCCTCGACACGGCATGGATCTCCGGTAAAGGTCGATTTGTCAGTGAGTTCGAACGTCAATTCGCCGACTATATCGGTATCCGCAATGCCTCCACCGTGTGTAATGGCACCGTCGCCCTGCATCTTGCGCTCGTGGCTCTTGGAATCGGTCCCGGTGATGAAGTAATTGTCCCCACCTTTACCTACATCGCACCTGTCAATGCAATTGTCTATGCAGGTGCTACACCTGTATTTGCAGACTCTGCACGCAATACATGGCAGATTGACCCCGAAGAAGTTCGCAGGAAAATCACACCACGTACCAAAGCGATAATTGCAGTGCATCTTTATGGGCATCCCGCTGATATGGATACGCTCTCAGCAATAGCCAAAGAACACCGCATCTTCCTCATCGAAGACTGTGCTGAGGGCTTCGGCACATTGTACAAAAATCGACATGTCGGTACATTTGGCGATATATCGACTTTTAGTTTTTACGGGAATAAAACAATTACCACCGGCGAAGGCGGAATGGTGGTGACAAACGACGAAACGCTCTACTCACGCACTCTTCATTTCAAAGGTCAGGGACTCGCCAAATATCGTGAGTATTGGCATGATGTGATCGGGTATAATTATCGTATGACCAATATCTGCGCAGCAATCGGACTAGCGCAACTCGAACGTGCCGATGAACTTATCACTAAGAAAATTCAAATCGCACAATGGTATGATTCATATCTAATTAATTCGCCGTATGTGACTCATTTACCAATCGGCGATGTCCAACACTCGTATTGGATGTATTCGGTGCTCGCACCGCATGTACGGCAACGTGATGATATCCGAGCGCATCTGCAAAAAGCTGGAATTGAGACCCGTCCAACATTTTATCCGGTGCATACAATGCCGATGTATTCAGGGAAATATGAACGCTACCCGATTGCCGAAGACATCGCTTGGCGAGGAATTAACCTGCCGAGTTATCCGGACTTAACGCGTGAACAAGTGGAATATATCTGCGCTTCGCTCAACAATGCACTGAAGAATATCTAACGAATCCTAAAAATTATCCGGAAACCCTATGCCCTATCTTCTTACTCTCGACTCTGCCTTTCTTGAAACTAATTCCGATGAAATGCGCCAAGCACTTGCGCAGCTTATCCATTACGTAAGTTTCCACTATGAATGCAAATGGAGCATGTGGCATGATGGACACTTCGGTCTTATGGCATGGCATCCGATGGTGCCTAGTCCTGTGCCCTATCCCGAACTAGAATTGACGAATGAATTGCCGACTTCCGGCACGATTATCACCACACATGAACGCGCTAATTTATTTCAGAATAAAGATTTACAAGTGCTAACTGTGCATTCCTCAACACAAGCAATTGGACAATTGCAGCTTACAATTACCCAAAGCCTCGCGACTGTTCTCTCCGCTTTTCAACGTCTCATTGCTCCCTCGCAAAAATTCTATCCCCTCATGTTCCCAAGCGGTTGGGAGGAATTATTCCACGAACGCACGCTCCTTGCCCCAAGTGAAAACGCCGATTGTGATCGGTTTGGTCCCTTTGGCTGGCTTCGAAGATTGGAATATTCCTGGTCACTTGCGCAGGTGAACTACGCGCCGGGTTCGACGATTATTGATATAGGTTCGCTCGAAACCTTTATCCCCCAATACCTTGCCGAACGTGACCTCGATGTGACGTCGATTGATATCGACCCTGTCGGTGTAGAATTCCAGAAAAAAATAGCCGAAAAGCTCCCCAAGCCATTCCGTGTGGAATTGCAGGATATTACGCGCACTACCTACGCAAGTGAGTCCTTCGACCAAGCCCTGATGATTTCGACCGTCAAGCATATCCCCGGCGATGGTGACTGCCGCGCGATGCGCGAGATTCATCGCCTGCTCAAAAAAGGTGGGATTGTCGCCCTCACTACGCCGTACGACCATCAGTGGGCGCATGAGGACACGGGCATTCGTCCGCACAAGTACCTCCAACGCTATTACTCTATGAATTCAGCACTTACGCGTCTTGCGCCTCAGGATTTATTCGACGTGGTGGATATAGAATTCATCGGCGGCACGCTGCACTCGCCCGGCAATTACACCCCCCAATTCATCAATCCGACCAATGCAGCAATCATCGCACTCGCTCTGCGGAAGAAGTAATTGGGTTCGGTTGTGCGAACTCCTACCGCCGCCTGCGGTCACCCATGGCCGTCCAAACAAAAAAAAAGAGCCATAGGCTCGATCCAAATTGTAGGGCTGGAATTCATTCCAGTCCATAGTGTGTTAACCAACATTCCAAACCGTAGGGGCAATCCCTTGCGGTTGCCCACAACACTTGCCATAAATAGACATAGCAAATAACGCACTTTCGCGCATAACCATAGTATCTACATAGGATTGCTGCTGTTAAATACGACGACTTTTTATAAAGAACGGGCATGGAAATACTTGGCGGGTTATCGTGCAGTACGTTTCATCGGCAAATGGGTACGTCCAGTTATAATAACTGGACGGACGGGAAATGGTAGTGATTACATGCATAACCGAGGCAACCGCAAGGAGTTGCTCCTCCCGATTTCGTAATGAATTTCCGACCTGGAGGTAAAGCTAGAAAATTCCTCTCCTGCTCATCACTGTATTTTAGCGACCCGGGTTGGTAATTCAACTACCAAGGTAGAAATTCAACTGCTTTGTAGAAACACCAAACCATAATATTTTCAGAAAACCATCTTTTTTAGATAAATTTGTGGAAGTTCTGACATAGAATTCAATAACTACATTACAACCGAATATGAGATATATACTAGATATAGATATTGCCGATAGCAAAATGGCGTTTGCGGAAGAGTTTTTCAAAGCGATTTCTTTTGTGAAAAAGGTAAGGGTGATTCCAAGCAATGAGATTACTAACCCAGCTATTTTGCAAAGCATAGAGGAGTATGAGAACGGCAAAGTGAAGCCCACACCGCTTAATTTAGAAGAACTTAAAGCAATGATTAATGCGTGAGCTTCATTTTATGCCAAAAGCTTGGCAAGACTTGGGCTGGTGGATGAAGAACGATATTAAAAACGTTAAGAAAATCTACCTCCTTTTAGAAAATACCTGCAAAACTCCCTTTGACGGACTAGGTCAGCCCGAACCTCTTAAAGCCAATTACTCAGGGTATTGGTCACGGAGGATTAACCTCGAACATCGTTTAGTGTACAAAGTTGAAGACACCCAAATTGTTGTGCATTCACTCTTTGGACATTACCAGTAAATTTATAGTCCCGATAAACGGGACTTTTTTTTGACGTATAAGTTTTTCAATATACCATAACCACTTGTCAGAGAATTTTGAGATGATTACTTTTCTAATTAATCTAATATTCTAATCAATCTAATTATTTGAAGGTACTAGAATTCGCCAAATAAATCATAGTAATCCAATTCGTAGGGGCAATCCCTTGCGGTTGACCTCTATTACTTGCCATAAAAACGACATTGCAAAAACGCCATTTCTGTCATAACTATAGTATTTGCATAGAATTGCTATAGTTTAAACCCAGATTACGCAATAGGAAAAAATCTTAATTTTGCATTCAACTAATTTCTAACGCTTAGCATTAGAGGGAAATAAATTATGAATTTTGATATCTCCTTTACAAGTAAAGAGATTACACCGTGGGGTGGAATGGCATTTCTTAAGCAAATGTTGAATAAAATTGGCTTCAGAGAGTTGATTGACAACTGTTCTGCATTACCTGTTTCAGGATCTAACAGAGGATATAAAACCTCTACAATTTTAGAAAGTTTTATTACTAGTATTTGGTGTGGAGCCAATCGGTTTTTACATACCGAAGTTACGCGTCATGATGCAACATTAGGAAAGATATTTGACTGGAAAAGAACTCCGGGTCAAGATACATACAAGCGTTATTTTTCAAAATTCACACAAACTACCAATCTAAATGTCGGTGGTTATTTTTTCTCATGGTTTTTTGAAAATCTTAAATTAGATAACTTTACGTTGGATATTGACTCATCGGTAATGACCCGATATGGAGACCAAGAAGGAGCCAAAAAAGGGTACAATCCAACAAAAAAAGGTAGATCCAGCCACCATCCACTCATTGCATTTATAGCCGATGTTAAATTAGTTGCTAACATGTGGTTACGAAGTGGGGACACTTCATCAGCCAATAATTTCCTTTCTTTTTTGGAAGATACTTTATCTAAACTCAAGAATAAAACAATAAGTTTGATACGCTTAGACAGTGGCTTTTATCAGTCCAATATATTGGACTATTTAGAAAGTAAAGTAATGGATTATATAGTAGCTGTAAAATTCACACAACCAATTCAACGCATGATTCATGATAGTATAAATTGGATTGTTTTGGACACAGGTATCGAAATTTGTGAGCGTATGTATCAAAGTGAATCATGGAGTAACGCACGCAGAATAGTGATAGTTAGACAGCGGTTAAAAGATAGACCTAAGGCTCCAGGAAAGCAATTAAAACTATTTGCCGAAGAAGAGATTTATAAGAGCTACCGCTATTCAGCCTATGTAACAAATATGAAACTATCTCCTTCAGAAATCTGGAGACTCTATAGGGGTAGAGGTGATGCAGAAAACAGAATCAAAGAACTAAAATATGATTTTGGATTCGATAGTTTTAATCTCAAAAGCTTTTATGCTACGGAAGCATCATTGATGTTTGCTATGATTGCATACAATTTAATGTCACTTTTTAGGACGTTTGTTATTCAAGAAAAAACACAAAAGACATTATCAACATTGAGATTCAAAACATTTGCAATTGGTGCTTATTTTGAAAAAAACAATGGAAAACTCGTATTGAAAATTGCCCTAAACAAAAATCGGAGGGCATGGTACAGAGGTTTATGGAACACATCTGAATCGTTTAATTTCCCGTTCGAAAATTCTAATGCGTAATCTGGGTTAAAACGGAGGCTTTTTTTATAAAGAACGGGCATGGAAATACTTGGCGGGCTATCGTGCGGTACGTATCAGCGGCAAGTGTTTATGTCTAGTTAAAATAACTAGACGGACGGGAAATGGTCACTAAACTTATCATGCAGACGTTTGAACGGCATGTGTTGTCGGGCGGTTGAGATAACTGCCCAGACGGAAATTGTTTATCTGTGAATTTATCGTGCAGTACGTTTCAGCAGTAAGTATTGCCGGGCGGTTGAAACAACCTCCCTAACGGGAAATGGAAGTGATTTAGCAGTTAGCTATACTACGATATGTCATCCTGCATCTGTTTGACCTTTGCTTCTAATTTTTTAACCAATATCAACCTATTTTCTATCTTTCTTGGAATTTCAATTTTTTTATTATCATTGTACAATCCAAACCATCCATCACCATACTCTATGATTTTCAAGGTGTTATTAAACATCACCTCACGTCTCCAAAGCAGTCCTACCTGTCGCAACGATGTCTCTGTCAAGACTAATCGAAAGTAATTGCAAGAAATCAACAACACTAAGCCCACTAAAACTGGAATAATAGCATAATACAGCGATGTTGTCGATCCTAGTATAATAGTATCATAAAGACTAATTACGCCAAAACTTATAAAGCCAATTGCTATAACCGACAAACTTAATCTCCATAGAATATGGTATTTATATGTTTACGGCGATGAGTCATTATTATAATTATTCATATACTTTTTTTGAGTTGATACTACGTACTTTATTTCCCCATCCGGCAGTCGTTACCAACTGCCGCTAACACGTACCAAAGAAACATATTGCTCATTAGTTATGCTGAAAAAAATACTACCTTTACCACGTTTAAATTACAAAAAACTCGCTATAATGCTATAGCTTCACCGCAAATTACGGCAACTTTTCTGGATTCGGGCTGGGACTGGAAGTCGTATATTTTTTTTAATGGTTGAACTATCGTGCAGTACGTTTCATCGGCACGTGTTTACGTCCAGTTAAAATAACTGGACGGACGGGAAATTCTTGATAAGACATCTAGGATAGTGGAATTAAAGATACTAACCCTTTACTTTCAAGATCCGAGACGTAGTAGCATCAATTATAAATTCAATCGATAAAGATTGGTCAAAACGTTTTGGGTTCGGAAATTCCTCACTGCAATTTCTTCCGTGGTAATAGACTACAATATAACATACGTTGCGTAATGGCTTGTCTATCATATCACTGTCGATTCTGCTGATGATATCACCATGCTTCTCGCTATACACATACATTGTGTTGCTTACCTCATTCGGCTTGCCTAATTTCTCGACAAGAAACGCGAGCGATTGTCCTTCGAATTGAATTTTTTTCTTTATAATTTCGAATACGATAGAATTGCGAAGTCCAAAACAAGTCAGACTATCAAGCCTCCAATCTGAAAGTGCTTCTTCAAGGGTAAAAGGTGGGTTACTTGTAAACTCGTCCAACGAAAACGATTCCGATTTTAAGAGTTTATAGCGTTCCTGTTTCAGACTATCGAAAGATATTGACTGGCAGATACAAGAAGAGTGAAAGGCGAACACACCGCACAATAGACAAGCAACTAGTAATTTAATCATGGCAATCGATCCTTTAATGTTTAGTGATATCGTGCATAACCGGGGCAACCGCAAGGGATTGCCCCTACCGATTTTTGGATATTTTTTTCGCCCGGGCTGCAATTATAATCTCCATTCACCATATCAAAAAAAATGGAGCTGATTCTATATCAGCTCCATTTGCAAACCATTGAATTATTTCACTATCGGTATCGTGCTCACTAATTTCATATCCGAAGGATTGGAATAATCATATTGATAGAGTCCGTCCGGACCGACGATGATTGCATTCTTGCCTAAGGGAATGATATCATACGTACGGAAAGTACTCAAGAACGATGTCACTTTCAAATCTTTGTAATCCGTTGCGTTAAATACCTTTAGACCTGCTATTCCATCACAGATAAAGAGCGTCGGACCGTCAATTCCCAATCCGTACGGCTCCTGCATCGCATACGACTTGAGCAGCACGGGCTTCGTCACGTCTTTAATATCCAAAATGTCTAATTGATTCTGCCCGCCGCCGCAGCGCGAACCTGCACGAAGCGTGACGTAGGCATAATCGCCCTGCACGACAACAGGGTCGCAACTCCGTGCATGATTAAACCTTGACAATTGCACAGGATTACGTTGATTTTTATTGTCGTAAATAAACATCCCCGACTGTGAACCTATAAACAACTTATCCTGATAAGGGAAAATTGTCTCTATATCCCAACCCATATTTAACTTAGCCCATACCAATGGGTTCGATGGATTGTCAATCGCAAATATTTGCATGTCCGAAGTGCTGACTGCGTAAAGAGTTTTGTCATAAATAGTAAATCGTGCCATAGAGCCGCCACGTCCATTGCTGGAAGTATTTCCACCACTTGATGCATCTGCTGATGTTGGGAAAAAGCCTCCTCGTCCACCTCCCCATTCATTGAAAATAACAGGATTCGATTCATCATATTCCTCAGTTACTGTCTCTTCTTTCCAATCAATCGCCATACCTTTGGTTGTATCCATCTTCACGCCATGCTGCACTAAGTTATTGGGGAATATTGCATTTATACGTTTCATTACTTTTATATTCGCAACATCAGTAATATCGAGCGCTACAAAATCAATATAGCTGTCGGCATAGAGAATATTATCCTTGACCGCCAGGTCACCATTGCCGGGAATAGTGATAAAAGCCAGATTTTTCGGTGCGCTAGGGTTGGAATTATCAATGATATGTATCCCTTTTTCCTTTTCATTGATAAAGAGATAGTTGCCTTTGACATATATTTTTCCCGGATTGCTGAGCTGTCGCGGTGAATCACTTTTCACCATTGCACGAAAGTCATCCATGGGAATATAAACCGGTGTCCAACGAGTGTAGGTGCGTGTCTGCGTGTTTGAGCATCCAATAGACAGCAAGCACAGGGCAGCAAGGAATAGAACGTGATTTTTCATAAAATCCTAGAAAAGGTTATAAAAGTATGAGAAATAAGGGTATAAAACAGAAATAGATTATTAATTATTTCATTTTGATGGAGTAATCGACTGCATAATCGACGCTCGTTGAATAAAAGCACTACAGCACTCGGCAAATATAGCTAACTTCTTGGTAATATTGATAGTAAAATTATGAATTTCTAATTGAAAATGAATAATTGTACGAATTCAATCATTAAAGATAAATATTGTATGAACTTCCCACAGCAAAGTATAGATGCAACTATTCTATAAATAATAAAATTAGATCAATTCATATTGAGTTCGATGCATCTTTCAATCACCCCCTTCGGTCACCCGTTGACACCCCAAAAAGAGAGCAATCGGCTCGACCCAAATTGTAGGGTCAATCACCCCCTTCTGTCACCCGTTTACACCCCAAAAAGAGAGCCATCGGCTCGACCCAAATTGTAGGGTCAATCACCCCCTTCGGTCACCCGTTGACACCCCAAAAAGAGAGCCATCGGCTCGACCGAAATTGAAGGGTCAATCACCCACTTCGGTCACCCGTTGACACCCCAAAAAGAGAGCCATCGGCTCGACCCAAATTGTAGGGTCAATCAACCCCTTCGGTCACCCGTTGACACCCCAAAAAGAGAGCCATCGGCTCGACCCAAATTGTAGGGTCAATCAACCCCTTCGGTCACCCGTTGACACCCCAAAAAGAGAGCCATCGGCTCGACCCAAATTGTAGGGTCAATCACCCCCTTCGGTCACCCGTTGACACCCCAAAAAGATAGCCATCGGCTCGACCCAAATTGTAGGTTCAATCACCCCCTTCGGTCACCCGTTGTCACCCCAAAAAGAGAGCCATCGGCTCGACCCAAATTGTAGGGTCAATCAACCCCTTCGGTCACCCGTTGACACCCCAAAAAGAGAGCCATCGGCTCGACCCAAATTGTAGAGTCAATCAACCCCTTCGGTCACCCGTTGACACCCCAAAAAGAGAGCAATCGGCTCGACCCAAATTGTAGGGTCAATCGCCCCCTTCGGTCACCCGTTGACACCCCAAAAAGAGAGCCATCAGCTCGACCCAAATTGTAGGGTCAATCAACCCCTTCGGTCACCCGTTGACACCCCAAAAAGAGAGCCATCGGCTCGACCCAAATTGTAGGTTCAATCACACCCTTCGGTCACCCTTTGACACCCCAAAAAGAGAGCCATCGGCTCGACCCAAAATGTAGGGTCAATCACACCCTTCGGTCACCCTTTGACACCACAAAAAGAGAGCCATCGGCTCGACCCAAATTGTAGGGTCAATCACCCTCTTCGGTCACCCGTTGACACCCCAAAAAGAGAGCCATCGGCTCGACCCAAATTGTAGGGCTGGACTTCAGTCCAGTCCCAAAAAGGATAATCATCACCGCCCTACCACTACCTTAGTTCGGGCAATTCTACCATCGGCTGTCATTACGACCACCGAATACATCCCGCTCGGAAATCCTGAGACATCAATGGTAAATTCCCCTGAATTTAACTCTGATGACTCAAACATTTTCTCTCCATAGATATTGAACAATTGAAGAGCAGAAAGAGTTGTATTTATTGGAAAAGTGATGGTCACATTCGAAGAGCTTGGAATTGGAAAAGCTTCCACGGTTAGCACTTTGGTAGATGATGGATTGACTTCTTCATCTACGCCTATTGTCGTTAGGTCGAGTTTCCAGATACTGGAGTTATTTATTCCGGCAAAGAGAGTCGTACCATGAACTTCCAAAGACTGCACATACATATTCGGTAAACCTGTGTTCAATGCCGTCCAATTATTGCCATTGTCCTTGCTCACAAATACACCTTTGCCATACGAGCCGGCGAAAAGCAGCGAACCATACTCTGCCAGTGTATAAATACCACTTTCCTCCAAGCCGGACTTCTCCCAGCTTGCCCCATTATTCGAACTGCGATAGATACCCTGCACCGTACCGGCGATAATCGTATTATCGACTATTCGAAGAGCATGAACATTCATATACTCCAATCCCAAAAGCTCCCACGAGAATCCACGGTCGGTCGAGCGGAATATCCCTGTTCCCCACGCTGTTCCATAGACAGTAGTGCCATCGACAATGAGATCACCAAATGTAGCTGAATGCATATAGCTACCATCAATTGCCATCCAACTCTCACCACTATCAGTACTTCGAAAAACACCATCATTGCGCGTACCGACAAAAATGACCGAATCAAGAACTGCTACCCGGGCAATCAAGAGACTTGTCAGGCCTGTATTGCATGCTACCCAATGATTACCATTATCGGTACTGCGAAACATCCCGGCATTTGTACCGGCAAATATCGTCGTACCACTCCGAGCAAGAGCATTTACGTAAAAATTGGTCAGTCCTGCATTACTTGTTGTCCACTGCGATCCATTATCCTCACTCCGAAATACTCCACCGGAATACGTACCTGCAAAAATTGTTGAACTACCGGTGAGAAATGAAAATACCGTCTGACAATTCAGCCCAGTATTGACATCGGTCCAGCTTTCGCCCTGATTGGTGCTGCGAAAGATTCCTCCCCCTCTCACACCAACAAAGAGATTCTCTCCGCAAAACGAAAGATTACCCACATCTTGCACGGGCAAGCCAAGGTTTGCAGACATCCATTGACCTCCATTGACCGATCTGCGAAAGACACCACCATAGCGTGCACTGACAAAGAGAGATGTATCATGGATTATAATCGTTGAAACGGAAGAACCATCCATTCCGGCATTGTCTTGCTGCCAGGTTGCGCCATTATCTGAACTCCGATATACGCCCGCACCATTCAATGTGAGGAAGACAGTCGTGCCACTCACGGCAAATGATATCACCGTGCGCCTTGGTGGTAATCCAACACCTGCATCCTGCCAAGTAGCACCATTATCAGTACTTTTATACACGCCGTAGTCTTTCATTCCTGCAAATATCGTCGCGCCAAGAACGGCAAATGTAGTGACATGGCGATTCTGCAATCCTTCATTCGATTCGGTCCAACTCTCGCCGTTATCCATACTTCGAAAGACCGGACCGTAATCTGTTCCGGCGAGCATGGTCGCCCCGACAAAGGTAAGTGCGTTAATTCTTTTATTTGTTAATCCTCTGTCAAGAGTCGTCCAACTCAAGCCGTAATCTGTACTTCGGAGGACTCCATTATAGTAAGCAGCAGCATAGACTGTCGAATCCTTTACGACAAAAGGTCCTACAGCATTCATATTTAGACCCGTAGGCGTCCAATTCTCCCCACGATCTATGCTACGATAAAGACCACTTGAGAATGAACCGGCTAGGACGATAGAATCATTAATCGCAAACGGAGCAAAACTACCGCCTTGCGCCCCTTTTGCCTGCACCCATTGTGAATGCACATCTGGCACTCCAAACAACAAAAGCATACTCATCACCAGAGTATGCTTCACTGCGCGAACAATCGTAGAATGTATCATGGCTGACCCTTTGGAAAATGAAGAGAACAAGAAACGTCGATACGTTGCATGCAACGTATCTATATGTATGTACTATTTTTAATACGGACGGTTGTTTCAGCCTAACGTAGAGACGTTGCATGCAACGTCTCTACAGCGCAATGAACGATGGTAACACAACGTACCGGATTTTTTCCATCCAAACGTAGAGACGTTGCATGCAACGTCTCTACACAGGCATGACCCTCATTGCATTCCCTTCAGATTCATTACCGGGTGATGACAATCTTATCAGTCATTACCCTGCTGCCCGATGTAAGTACATAATAATACACTCCGCTTGGCAGCGCATCGACATCAATAATCATAGAATACGTGCCTGCATTGAATCTCGTCTGATCGATTAATGACTGCGCTTTATATCCGGTCATCGTGAAGAGATCGAGCGATACTATGCTCGATTCGTCTATGGTGAATTTGATCTTGGAGGAAGTAGTAGCAGGATTAGGGTAATTCTCGAAATCATTATTCCCGAATTCGGTCTCATTCACCGAAATGACAATCGCTTCACGTTTGCCGGTGACTTTGAGGATTGTCCCGCCATTGCCTATAATCCACGCCGTTGAATCATTGATTGCCGATACTCCGCTTAATTGATTCGCTGTGCCACTTGCTTGCGGTTTCCAGGTAATTCCGCCGTCTGCAGTGCTCACGATTACCCCCTTCCTCGCCTACTGCCCAGCCACGTTTGGAATTCACAAAAACAACCGATGAAAGTGGCACTGCTGTACCGGACAACTGTGCAGTCCACGTCTCGCCACCATCAGTTGTGTGTCGAATCACGCCAACATCACCCACTGCCCAACCGGTAGTATCGTTCGTGAAATATACTGCTTCAAGTTGTGAGGATGTTCCGCTCATCTGCTGCATCCAGTCTTTCCCTCCATTGTTTGTTTTGAGGATTGTACCTCCACTACCTACAGCATACGCCATCTGAGCATTAAGCGCAGACACGGCGCTTAAATTTGACTGACTTGGACTCGAAAGTAAATTCCACGTAACCCCTTTATTCACCGTCTGCAATATAATTCCTTCATTTCCAACGGCATACCCAAAATCATCATTGACCATTCGGATCGAATGTAATGTCGAAGATGTCGGCGTCGTCTGTGCTGTCACCGACGGCGTGCCTGCGAGTGAACATTCCATAATACGACCATTGTCACCGCACATCCATGCTTTTGTGGTGGAAATCACATGCACATCCCGTAAATTTTCAGGGAATAGATTTTCAATTTTATCCCATTTCTTTCCTGAATTTACTGTCGATAGCACAATCCCACTGTCTCCGACTGCCATTCCCGAATTGAGCGAATTGAAAGACACGCTCCGTAGATTTTGTGCGTAACCAGATGATAATACTTTCCAACTTGTTCCACCGTTTAAAGTCTTGAGGAGAGTACCGCCAGCGCCTACTACTAGTCCTATTGACGCATCGTAAAAAACTACTGAAGTGAGAGTTACCGTTGTTTCAGATGTTTGCGCCTTCCATGTGTCTCCGCCATCGATCGTGCTGAGAATTGTACCATTGGTGCCGCATGCCCAGCCGACTGTGCTGTTTATAAATGTCACAGAAAGTAGGTTGGAAACAGTTCCCGACGGCTTTACTTTCCAACTATCACCTCCGTCGATGGTTTTGAGGATGACACCTTTGTCCCCGACTGCGACTCCGATTTTGGGTGTGATAAATCTTAGTGCATTAAGCGCGTCGTCGGCTCCGGTGAACTGAGCAAACCAATTATTACCTCCATTTTGTGTTGCCATAATGAGTCCGCTATTACCTGCCACCCAACCATGGAGTGAATCCGCGAAATGGACAGCGCTGAACTGTGCAGATACACCACTGACAAGCGCTCCCCAGGACAATCCGCCATCAGTGGTTTTAAGAAGAGTAGATTTGGTGCCTACGCAAAAGCCTACTGTCGATGTCGGAAAATGAACAGACTTGATGGCATTAGTGGTATTAGAGAGAATGGATGTCCAATGTTTACCACCGTCTGACGTGCGGAGGATGACGCCACCAAAGCCAACGGCACAACCGACTGTCTCAGTCATAAACTGAACAGAATAAAGAGGTTGAGCGGGAATGCTGTCGATAGAAATCCACGATCCACCCCCGTCAATTGTACTTATGATAGTACCAGCATTGCCGAAAGCAAAGAGATTTGATGGAGAATTACCTTGGTAAGCAATACAATAGAGTGCATTACCCTGAGGGAGTGGATTTTGCCAAGCCCAGCTTTCCTGAGATTTGGAGGGTAAATTGAGCGATAGGATAATAGTAAGTAGAGAGAGTAGTAAACGGTTCATACATGCTTCTTTCGTTGGGTTGTAGATGTGGAAATCAATTTATTACTTGCAAATTAAGCACATTGACACGACTCACAATGGAGTTTTTTTAGGGAATAATTCGAAGTCTAATTTTATACAAAAAGCATTCATAAATCAATTATAATTTTGATGTAAAATATTAGTAGATTATAAAACATTTTTACTTCAGATCGGTATGAATAACTAACTGTAAACTAATATTTACAAATGGGTTACATCCCAAATTTCTCATAAGAGAATTACAATATGATTCTGAAAATTTACAGACTCACTCAACGTATATTTGGTTACGATATGTTAAGATCTTTGCGCTTCTCCCACAGGATATTTTGTTCAACATCTTTAACTTGCAAATATTTGGTAAATGTACATAATTATACTATGTTGCACAATAAATCTTCACTTGTATTTATATCTCTATTTTATCCTCAATCACAGTAGAAATCTTTTATGAAACATTCGTTACTTCTCGTACTCACTTGCCTGTTCTTTGTAAGTACTGCTTCAGCACAAAATTTGGAATCTTTTACGGCACTCACCGGCGCTAAAGTAGCTCGAGAAAAGGTCGCACAGCTGGGCTATATTGATGCTAAGCTCTTACAAATCAACACCTACAACAATCATCATCAACCTATTTTCAATTATAGCGATAAGTATAATGCATGTTATAATGGGAAAGCACTTCATTGGATTTATATCTTTTCATATACCCAAGATAGTAAAGTACTTGTCATTTCTGTCACTAACGAAGAAGGAAAATTCGTTCCGGTTGTCAAAGATGATCTATCGTTACTTGAATTTAATGCGCTGGATAATCATGTAGAGTATCAGCGGATTGATAACTACACTGAGTTACCCTATTCATTAGTAGATAGCGACTTTTCATTTATTTTCAAACAGCTGGAAATTGGTATACATGTCATTGACAATGAACATAGTTATACATCTCTTTTGTTAACTTCCAGACAAAATTCACAAAGAGGATCTGGCATATATAATTTTGATAACAAAGTATTAGACTCTCTCTTTCCATTTATTTGGGAATACTCAAATCATGGTGAAAGTATTGGTATAGACGGCAATTGGGGAGGTGGCAGTGCTGCCTCCATATTAGCATTTTCAGCTATAAATGGAGATTACTTTTATCATTTTCAAACTACCAATGTCGAAGAATCTTCCAATTCAACCACTATCAACCTCTCCCCCAATCCCACAACCGGCAACATCAGCATCATAGGCACGACGGCTTCGCCCATTAGCCCCGTGAATGTAAAAATAATAGACGCTCTCGGGAGAATAGTTCATCAAGAGAATTTAACAGCAAGTGCAGATGGAACATTTACTTACGTTTGGGATAGTAATACCGAAGGAAATATAATTCCATCAGGCGCTTATTCGGCGGTGATGTCGGTGGGTTCGCTGGTGAAGAGTGTGCCGTTTGTGGTGGTGCGGTGAGGATTAACAATAAAGACAACAACGTCAAATTTCAATTTATTTATGTACCTATATTCACAGTAAGGAAAGTTATGAAACACTTATTTACTCTTGTACTTGCCTGCCTTCTCATCGCCTCTGCTGCTTCCGCACAGAATCTAGAATATTTCACAGCACTCAAAGGTATAAGCACTGCCCGCGCAATGATTACTTCACTTGGCATTGCAGATGCAAAGCTCATTGCCATCAATAGTCATATTGATGATGACATCATTAATTTCCAAGGTATAAAAAACAAACTCGACAGTACAGGACATGCGCTCAACTGGAACTATCTCTTTTCCTATAATACAGATAGCCGACTCAAACTCATATCACTATCAAAGCCAAATGGTAATTTTTCAATCGGTGAGCGATATGATATTGCGACAATAGATTACGATACCCTCTATGAAGATTTCAGTTATACCTTAGATAACTTTATCGATATGCCAACTGGATTAGTTGATAGTGATTTCCTCTCAGACATAGAGCAGCCAAATATCAGACATTCAGAAATCTATTATTCCTTGACATCAGTTTCGAATTTACGAAGAGTTGATTCAACTTTTATTTGGGAAAAGTGTGTTGGTTATATACATTATGAATCTAACGGCTTGGTAGATACTTACGGTACACTATGGATTATTTATTTCGCAGAAACTGGTATTTTAAAAGGTTCTGGCGGAACGTTAGAAGTTCAAGATAAGGATATAAATTCCACCTTCACCCTCTCCCCCAATCCCACAACCGGCAACATCAGTATCAAAGGCACGACGGCTTCGCCCATTAGCCCCGTGAATGTACGAATAATCAACGCGCTTGGGAAAATACTTCATCAAGAGAATATAACAGCAAGTGCAGATGGAACATTTACTTATGTTTGGGATAGTAATACCGACGGAAATTTAATTCCAACAGGCGCCTATTCGGCGGTAATGACGGTGGGTTCGGTGGTGAAGAATGTGCCGTTTGTGGTGGTGCGGTGAGTTTATCATTTATTTTTTAACAAGTTCATAATGGTGTTTCCGACCGGTCGGTTGTCGAGTAGAGAACTAACCGGTCTTTCAACGCTTAAGTACTGAATAAATGTTAGCTCAAATACAACCACAATTTTCATGAAAAAAATTTATTACTATTTATTGATTCTAAGTATTGCAATTGTTTCTTGCTCCTTGGCTTGGACGTTAATTGTTGGATATACTACTACCATAGATTTTTTACTAAAGATATCAAACCAACAAAGCAATCACGATAAAGTATTCGCTTTGATGACGCTGAGTAAATTTTACGGAGCGCAAACTGTAGCATTATTCCTTATTCTTGCGTTGACACTTCTTTTCATAAAACGAGATACTTGTTACACTATAAGTATCACTGTATTCAAATACATAAATGATACACTCAGACGACTCCTCTCTGACTTTTTTCACTCCTTAGGTCCTATCGTTGTTTTCATACCCTTGGCGACCTGCATATACTGTGCTTTCGTGATACCGGTCTCATACGACGAAGCATATACGTATCTTTCCTTTACAACAAAAACCCCTCTGACGTCTGCATTATATTATCCATTACCAAACAACCATGTTTTGCATTCCATCATCACAAATTTCACGCATTATATTCCGTTTCTTTCTGATTTGGTATGCTTAAGAATCTCTAATATTTTCATCACGTTCCTCATGTGGATGATTTGTTTTTCTTTCTGGAAGAAATTTTACTCCGAGAAATTTTCACTTATCCTGACAGGCATCTCTTCAATGCTGTTTATGTCTGTGTATTACAGTTACATGTCAAGAGGGTACGAACTTGTAGGTTTATTTTTTGTTGTATCTCTTTACTGTACCTATCAATTACTACAAAATACCTCCGAAAAACGATACTGGATAATTTTATCAATTAGCAGTGTACTTGGTTTTTATACCATGCCTTCTTACCTGTACGCCTTTCTTACATTACATGCATGTCTGCTTGTTGGTAGATCACCATTAGTCAGAAGTCAGAAGTCAGAAGTCAGAAGTCAGAAGTCAGAAGTCAGAAGTCAGAAGTCAGAAGTCAGAAGTCAGAAGTCATCGTTTTTCAGCACAATTGCCATTGTTGCAGTAATTTATACCCCAATCATTCTTGTTAACGGATTGAAAGCAATTGTTGGAAATGTGTATGTGCAACCAATACCTCGATTGGTTTTGATAGAAAAGCTGCCATCTTTTTTCTCAGAAACATTGCAGACTATTTTCGGCATACATTGGTGGTTTATTGCTCCTCTGCTCGCAATCTCATTACTTTATGCTGTTTACAAAAAAGATAGTTTTCACATAAAAACCATATCCATTTTTATTGCAACACCTTTTTTGCTTTTAATAGTACATTCAGTGATTCCTTTTCCAAGAACATTTTACTACTATAGTATCATAATAGTATTCCTCTGTTTATATCCGGCTAAAGAGTTCGTTAATCGATTCTCGAATTGGACAATATTGTCTTGTGTACTCGTTCTACAGGTTCTCCTATTGGTAAACTTTACAAATGAAATCAAAGAATATGAAAATTACAGCATCTCATCACACCAGATCAGCTCTCAAATCATTGGTGATAAGAGCTTTTTCATTAATTCAGAACAATTTGATATATTTTTTCGATTTGAATTACAGACCTCCGGTTATAAGACTATCGTACCGAAGGTTGTGTTTCCACCGGTGAAGATGAGTTCAGACTCAATGAACAGCTACGATTATGTGGTGATTGATAATAAGTATGACATGTCTCAAAACAGGAAGCCAATCTTTACTAATCGAATAACAAATGTCTATTCTTCAAATTACTTATCCATTCGATAAATGAAAGAAATTACTAAAGTGACCGAAATGGCTTTGCGTGAAATCGATGAAAAAGTTTAATTATTCCCCTCCCACCGCCACACGATAAATTATTCCGTTTGAAAATCGAGTGCCTTGGTGGTAAATTGCAGTCAAAATTGTTGTTTTTCATACTCCAAGGCGAAAATACGATGGCTGCTCCGCTAAAAACTTCAAAACAAAACACTTCTAACTCTCCTATTTCAATCAAAGTTAAAGAACTAACTCTCCCGATTGTCTTGCTCCTTTTTGCAGCCACAACGATGATATTTTTCAGAGATATTCTCTTTGGCAATAAATTCTTTTGGGATGACGTAGCTGAATATATTTACCCGTTTACTACCTTTGCAGCGCGGCAATTGGCGCAGTTTCAGCTCCCTTTTTGGAATCCTTATACCTTCTCCGGCATGCCATTCTTAGCCGACTTTCAGACCCAAACACTCTACCCACCACACACAATGATGGCACTCTTCCTCAAAAAAGATGGAATGTTGCCAACCAAAATTATCGAAATCGTCATTATCCTCCATTTTTTCCTTGCCCAATACGCGATGTATTCGTTTGCAAGGTTCAAAAATGTATCGAGTTATGGAGCAATCATCGCCGCCGTCTCCTACGCTTTTTGCGGTTCACTCGCTGTACGTGTCATCCACCCGATGGTCGTCTATCATTTAGCATTATTCCCGCTCATACTGTTGCATTTTCATCGAGGAATATTCGAAGGGAAAATTAAAAACACTCTCTATGCCGGACTTCTTCTCGCACTTGCTCTCATATCGGGTCACCCCCAGACATCAGCATATCTTCTTTTATTTTTAGCAGGTTATACGGTATGGATGGGCTTTGGAGCAATTAAAAATAAAGAACTCAATGGTGGTGCAATCAGTAGATTTACACTTCGGGCTCTCCTGCCGGTGATTATGGCTTTTGCGCTGACGGCTGTGCAATTTATACCCGCGCAAGAGCTGGCAGGACTCTCTGAAAGAACAAAAATTACGTACGATAAAACACCCGAAAACCCCAAATTGTACGCCTCCGACGGTTCGATGCGACTCGGACAAATCTACTCAGCAGCGGTTGCTAATCTTTACGGGAAAGTATCGCAGACAGACCAAAAACAAAACAATTTCTACCTGCCGAATGTGAGTGATACTGGTACTGACCAGCATTACTATTGGGATACGGCTTTTTATTTCGGACTTGCCGCCCTCTGCCTCGGACTCTTCGGTCTAAGCACACAATGGCGATCTCGATTTGGCGGATTCATGCTTGCCATGATAATTTTTGCAATTCTCTACGGCTTAGGTGCCAATGGTTTTCTCCATCGTATGCTTTTTGGAATTCCTGTGTTCGGTTCGTTCAGAAATCCCGGTAGGATAATGTTTTATATGAGTTTTGGATTGTGTTTATTCGCAGGAATTGGTTTTGATGCGCTATGGCAATCTGCTAAAAATTCCAAACTTCAAACTTGCTTTCTCATCGCAAGTGCGATTCCCCTGCTAATCACCCTTTTTGCCGCTACCGGTATCCTCCAAACGTTTATCGACACGCCTGAATCTGCTACTTCAGCTATTCAAAAAGAAGGACTTACTGCATTCTTTCTGTGCCTTGGTGTAGTTGCGGTAGGTTTTTTATTATATCGAAAAGTACTTCCGGTGTCAGGAGCAGGATGGATACTTGTATTCATCGCGTTTATAGATCTCAATCTTGCCTATTCGCAATTCGTTGGAAGTAAGGAAAATCCTGCTGAAAAGTTCAAAATCTCACCCGAACTCAAGCAACAATTCGCTATTACACCACCTAATAATATCTTCCGTGTGGAAATGTGGAGCAAGCGCGGAAGCTACGCGATGAAACGCAATCAGGGTCCACTTGATAATATCATGCTTTTCGAAGGATATAATCCTATTCTCCTCGAGAGGCGTTCACCCATGGCGGCAGACCCAAATACGGTCGAAGATTTGCTGGGAATTCGCTATAAAATTGACGTGGATGAAGCCACGCAACAGCTTGGAATTATCGAACGTCCCACGGCGTTCAAGAGAGCATGGATGGCATATCAACCGATTGTGACAGAGACAGACAATGTGGTCAAAACAATGAAAGCCGGCGGAATTAACTATCGCAATCAAGTAGTTTTAGAGAAATCTCCTGCAAATTCTCTCGGTAATCTTCCTTCCGACTCTATTTCTCATTCAGTCAATTGCACTGAATATACTAACAATCAATTTTCCTATTCAGTTAAGTCCGACAAGGCAGGAATTCTCTGCATGAGTGAGATCTGGTATCCGGCATGGAAGGCAACGATTGACGGTCAGCCGGCGGAAGTGCTGAGAATTAACTATAGTTTACGCGGGGTAGAAGTGCCTGCAGGCGAACATACCATCGTCATGAAATACGATTCGGATGCGTTCCATACAGGTGCATGGATCTCATTGTCAAGCTTGATACTTACGCTTGGTGCGGTAGTGTTTTTTAGAATAAAAGAAAAAAATGTTTGATTTCTTTCCCTATTTATTTGCGGAGATTTTATGAAAATTGTTTCTACATTTCGAGCAATTATCGGTTGCATAATACTATTTGCAAGTCCTTGTATTCTCATGAGTCAGGATAAATCATGGATGGCAGATGTGACCAATCAAATTGGTCTCAATGGTGTAAAAGGTGCGCGAGTCAATATGGTGGATATGAATAATGATAATTATCCTGACTTGTTTGTGCAAGTTGAATTAGGTGCAAAGCTTTCGACCCGTGCACGGAATATGAAGATTTACATGAATCAGCAAGACCCATCCAGTACTAATCCCGGCAAACGTGTATTTGTGGATGTGACTGATAAATCAGGCGTTTGGGTACATCCTGAAATTCCTGACAGTAGCCGTGTGATTGACATAGCACTCATGGCAGACCTCAATAACGACGGGAATATTGATCTTGTCACCGGACCATATTACGACAGATTGGAAAATTTTAAATTTCCCGAGGACAGATGTGAAGTACTGCTTGGAGATGGCAAAGGGCATTTTGATCTTGTACCGGATAATGGACTACACGAACTCGGACTTTTGAATTGCGCAGGAATGACCTTTTTAGATTATGATCTCGATGGAGTGCTTGACTTATATATTGCTACATGGTTCAAGGATAAAAACATAAATGGATTCATGCCCGATTATCTGCTTCATGGTAATGGAGATGGCACGTTCACTGATATGTCGAAGAAATCGGGAATTTCAACTGTAGAATTCCCAATGTATGGTGCAACTGCGATGGATTGGAATAATGACGGTTGGCCGGATGTGCTTACATCGGCGTACTGCAGAAGCGGTGGAAGCTTGTGGCAGAATAACAAAAACGGAACATTTACCGATGTCGCTAAAACAGTTGGATATACTTCACAACTTGTCAACGGCGACGTAGATGGATTGGGAGCGCGCGCACTGTGTCAATGGGCTGTCGTTCCCGCTGACTTTGATAATGATGGAGATATTGATATACTTCAAGCATTCGTACACGGAGGGTTGGATTTTGGCGAGGACGTTCGACAATATCAGTAAACCAAGGAGCTGCAAAAGGATATAAGTACAAGTGGGAAATGGGCTTACTAAAACGTAAAGACCCTCAATCCTTTCATTTAGGAGATATGGATGCCGCTTGGTTCGACTTTGACAATGACGGATGGCAAGATTGTGCGTATGGTGAGAATGTATATTTACCGGCTACGGATAGAGTGTTTATGTTTAGGCAGAATCCTACGAAACATGACTTTGATGATATGACCGAATCTCTTGGAATGCTCCCGTACAAGACTTGTCACGTAACTCGTCCGTGTGATTATGACTTAGACGGAGATGAGGATATTCTTGTCGGTTGGAAGAATGGACTCTCGATGATTCAAAATGACAAAGGTAAAACCAATAATTTTGTTGAAATTAAACTTGAAGCTCCCGCCGGTGTGAATCGCAATGCCATCGGAGCACGCATCCAAGTCTATACAGATAGTATGGTTCAAATCCGAGACGTGCTTTGCGGTCAGGGGCATTTCGGCGCGCAGCAGCCACTCGAGAAAGTCTTTGGTCTCGGTAAAGCAACCAAAATTGATTCTATTGTCATTCGATGGCCACATAAGACATTGCCAACAACTACTATTACCAATCCACCAATTAATCGCTTTTTAGTCCTTGGAGAGAATGGATTATCAGGATCTTTTGCAGTAAGTGCTGAAGAAGAAAAACCTTCCTTTGTGTCAGGATTATCCATTTATCCTAATCCTGCTCAATCATTGGTGAGGTTTACTCTTCCTACGATTCAGCATTCCGGAGGAAAAGTACAAATTACCACTGTGCTTGGAGGTGAAGTACTAACAGTTACACTACCACCACAAACTCTCGAACTTTCCGTACCTCTTGATGAAATTTCCGTCGGCACTTATATTCTAAATGTTCGACTTGATAATGGTGTATCATATTCACGACTATTTATAAAACGATAATTTAGTACGCGATGTTTAATTGCTCGCAGATACCGCTTATTGTTTATGATCGAAGATGATTTATCAAAGTACAGCGATTAATGGCACGCTGATGGAACTGATTGTTTATGATTGAAGATGATTTTGAGTTAACGCAAATCAGCAGTTATTTATCCAAAAAAAAACAAGGACGCACAATCAGCACATTGACTTACTACTTACGACTTAAACACTTATTACTTTCTCCATGACCTCAAAACAAAAATCTACCATTAAAATCATACTCAGTATAGCTCTTGTAGTGGGTTCGTTGTATTATGCTCAAAACGGCGTTAACTTTTCGAAGCTCATGGAGTCGCTGAAGGTGGTGAACTACTGGTGGATTATAGCAACTATTCCTGTTGTTCTTTTCTCGCATTGGTTACGTGCTTTTCGCTGGCGTACGATGCTCGAGCCGGTTCTCAAAAAACACTCTCTCCATAATTTATTCTCAGCAGTCATGGTCGGTTATGCGGTGAATAATGTATTACCAAAGGGAGGTGAATTCCTTCGACCTCTAATTTTCAGCAGACGGGAAAAAGTGTCATTTTCGACCGTGATGGCTACGATAATTTTAGAGCGATTTATCTTTGACATGCCGGTGACTCTCATGATGGCAGGTGGTGTGTTTTATTTATGAGGCAAGAAATTGCAGTAGCATTTCCCAATTTACATTGTCGCAGTTAACAGGTATCGGTGTGATGGTAGCTGCTGCATCTGCTGTGATCCTGACATTAGTATTATATCCTAGACTTACGGAATGGATGCTTCAAGTGACGATTAGAAGGTTTTCCGAGAAAATGTACTTGCGATTCCACAAGCTTGTAGAATCGTTCAGACTAGGGTTTGCAATTGTCAAAACACCTTCCCAATACTGGCGATTGTCCTTAGAATCACTTGCAATTTGGTTCGTGTATATCATACCAATGTGGCTTACATTTTTTGCTTTTAATTTTCATACTACCTATCATTTAGACTTTGGTGATGCCACGTTTTTATTTATTATAGGCACTATTGCTTTCATTCTTCCTGCGCCGGGCGGATTAGGACTCTTTCATACTCTTGTATCAGGAGCGATGGTCACACTGTACAGAATCAGTCCGGAGGATGCGCTTGCGTATGCCACACTTACCCATGGAGTTGGATACATCGTGACTTCTCTCGTCGGTGGGTTTTATTTTATCCTTGAGAATCGTGGGCATCATATACCGACTTCACCGCCGGTCGAAGAAATTGTTGGGTGAAAGCGAACATCGATTCATTAGGTGTTATATCGTGGATAATAGTTAATGCAGTACCACACTTCTCGCTACTCTTTTTATAACACAAAGTACACTAAGGTTCCACAAAGAACACTATAAATGCTTGTATTTGTAGTGCACTTTGTGATATCCTTAGTGTACTTTGTGTTAAAATGGAGTATGCTGTAGTTGTACATAATCGATACGATCCAATGGAAAAAGAGGTTTTAAAATTATCTTTCAAAGTCCAAAACCTTCTGTAAATTTGCATCACTCTCAGCCGATACTTCAAGGTATGTTTTGCTGAGAATACAATACAAGGACTTTACATGACAAATGCTACTCCACTGCTCCGCGTGGTGACTATAGATGACGAAGAACATAGCAACGCCACCATTCAGATATTCCTCAAAAAATACTGCGATAATGTGGCTATTGTCGGCACGGCGAGTTCGGCGGACGAAGCCCGCACTGTGATTGCCGCTACCAAACCTGACGCAATTTTCCTCGATATCCAAATGCCGAATGAAGATGGATTCGCTCTCCTACGTTCACTTCCGGACAGAGACTTTTCGGTTGTATTTGTGACGGCGTATGACCAGCATGCTATCAGCGCCATCAAGGCAGGTGCGATTGATTATCTGCTTAAGCCACTCGATATTGACGACTTACGTTCAGCAGTTGAGCGTCTCCGCGTGCGAATGGAATCGAATCATCAGGATGATTTTACCCAATATGCGCGTCAAATACAATCTGTTCTCGACAATCTCCACACAATTCCCACCAAACTCACCAAAATCTCCGTACCATTGAGTAACGGCTATCAAATGCTCACAGTTGCCGATATTATCAGATGTGAATCAGATAATAATTACACGACTTTTTTTCTCAATAATGGGAAACAAGTGTTGGTCTCAAAACCTATCAAAGACTACGAGGAAATGCTGGAAGGTTCGGGCTTTGTCCGTGTGCACCGTTCGCACTTGGTGAACCTCGCGCATGTCGAAAAATTCATCCAAAAAAGTTATGTCGTGATGAGCGACAAGACCGTCGTCGAAGTAGCTCGGCGGAAAACGGAAGAACTACTGGCGAGAATTCAAACTTTATAATTGACTATGAAAATTATTCGTTTGATCCTGAAAGTAATCGTCAGTATTCTCAGTATCGCTCTCCTCGTCGCACTCATTCCATACTGCTTTTCCGGTATGTACGACTTCCCTCCTCCACAGCCCTTTTCAGGTGAATATCTGTATAACCCATATAATTCCATTCCTCGATTGATTAAAGCAAATTTCCACGCTCATGCGACTGCCTATAAAGGAGTAACGGACGGACATACGACGGAAAGTGAAATGTATGATGTTTATAAATCAATGAATTACGATGTAGTTGGGATATCGAATTATCAGACCATAGATTCTACATTCAAGGCGGATTCCGGCTACATTCCCCTTTACGAACATGGCTATAATCTCTGGAAACGTCATCATATTGCTCTCGGAGCGAATGAAATATCATGGTGGGATTATATTCTCTTTCAGTCTATTCATCAAAAGCAAGACATTCTACATCGCTTACTTCCTACAACTGATGCACTTGCAATCGCACATCCCAAATTCCGTGATAGTTTTGATCCTGATGATTTCACACAACTCACCGACTACACTTGCATCGAAGTTTTGAATCATTACCGTACATCCGATGAGGCGTGGGACTCGGCGCTTTCTGCCGGCAGAGCAGCCTGGATTCTCGCCGATGATGATTCTCATAATTCTAAATCTGACGGCGAAACCGGCGTTTGCTGGACGATGATTGCATCCGCGTCACCGGATCACGATTCGATTATTAGCTCAATAAAAGCAGGTAGGATGTACGGAGTATCAGGCATACGAGGCAAGAATTTGAATTTATTGAACCATGTTAAAACTCAAGGACTTTCATGTTATTTTACCTTTGAAATGCCTGCCGATTCGATTCATATTATTGGTCAACATGGAAAACTACTTCAGCGGTTATTTGGAAGCAATAAAGCCGTCTATACCTTTAGCGAACATGATACATACATTCGAGCAAAAGTCTATACCCGTGAACATACCATGTGGCTTAATCCGATCTTTCGCGTGAGTAACAGTGGAATTGTCCACCAACATTCATCCCAAAATTTTCTTTTTACGTGGCTATGGCGCCTGGGTTGGTGTGGTGGATTGATAATATTTACACTACTAATTTCTAAATTCATCTTTAAAAAGAAGAGATAATTAGCGAAATTGTTAGAGGAATTTTTGTAAATTGAAATAAATTTTCTTCTCGAATTCTTCTACAATTCATGCCCTATTCCTCCGAATCTGCCCACGCAATTCTTCACCGCTATTTTGGATATTCATCTTTCCGTGAGGGACAGGAGGAAATCATCTCTGCTGTCATGCACAAGCGAGACAGTCTCGCCATTATGCCTACAGGCGGTGGTAAGTCTCTTTGTTATCAGATACCTGCCATGATGTGTGATGGCACTACTCTCGTTGTCTCCCCTCTGATAGCGCTTATGAAAGACCAGACTGACATACTTTCTCGCGCTAAAATACCTGCAACATTTATTAATTCTATTTTATGCATTGATGATATAGTTATTCGTCTTGCTGCTGTTAAACGCGGAGAATACAAGCTCATCTATATCGCTCCCAAACATCTCAGTAGTAAAGCTTTTTTAAAAACTTTAAAACAGATTAATATCTCCTTTCTCGCTATCGATGAGGCGCACTGCATTTCTGAATGGGGACACGATTTCCGCCCGGCGTATTTAGAAATTCCCAAAGCACTTGAAACGCTCCAACGTGTTCCGATTATTGCTCTTACAGCTACAGCTACACCCGAAGTCCAAGACGATATCGTGCGACATTTGGAGATGAAAACTCCACTGAGAATTATCAAAGGTTTCGATAGGCCAAATCTCACCTACGCCATCGAACATACCAAGCAAAAAGCTGAACGTATCACAGATATTTGTAAAGAAACTCAGGATGGATGTACAATTATCTATTGTGGTACTCGCAAACGAGTCGAGGAATTTACGGAAGTCCTCCGCCGCTACAAGCTTTATCCTCTTGCGTATCATGCAGGTTTGCTCGATATTCACCGAAAATATGCACAAGAACAATTCATAAGCGGTGAATGTAAAATCCTCATTGCTACCAGTGCTTTTGGTATGGGAATAGACAAATCTGATGTGAGAAATGTAATACATTGCGACTTAACCCTCACGCTTGAGGCCTATTATCAAGAGGCAGGTCGCGCAGGTCGGGATGGAAAGCCGAGTACCTGTACGATGCTCTATCTGCCTACTGATCGCCGTCTGATGGAATTCTTTTTAAATCATACATATCCGTCGTTGGAGACGTTTAAAATTCTCTACAATACTCTCTATGATTTGCATCAGACTCCTCTCGGAATGAAGCCGTCTTCTCCTATTCACCTCGATGATGCTGCCCTTGCGAATAGATCAAAAATTCATGGAGCTTCTGTGAGCTCTATTCTTAATGTATTTCAACGACATGGAATAGTATCAATTGGGAGTAATGTCGGGCTCGCAACGCTTCTTTTTACAACCAGTCAGGAACGTGTCAAAGAGTATTTCCGCACGACAACTCCGGATCGTCAACGTGTACTCTCTGCTTTACTTCGAAGCGTGGGAGCCGGCGCGCTATCCGAACCGACGCAGATTGATGTATCGGATATGATGTACAAACACGAGCTCTCGCATGAACAGTTCACCGCAGCAATTCGGGCACTTGAATATGCTCGTTTGATT
This sequence comes from Ignavibacteria bacterium, assembly GCA_016720145.1. Taxonomy (GTDB): domain Bacteria; phylum Bacteroidota; class Ignavibacteria; order Kapaibacteriales; family UBA961; genus JADJXV01. Next base: position 52,676 of record JADJXV010000006.1, read on the forward strand.
AAATATGAGCCGCCCGGTAGTACAGGTGGAATATCTCTCAATCTAGAGCGTATGCCGTTTGATCGGTTGCCGATTGATTTCCCCGACTTTGAGCGTCGACGAGAACGTGGCTACGCTAAGCTTGATATAGTTCAACGGTATGCTGAGACTCCGGACTGTAAAAGAAACTTCATTTTACAGTATTTTCAGGAAGAGACAAGTGAGTCGTGCGGGCGATGTTCGGCGTGTTTAGAACCGGATCGTACGGTATTCAAGCGAAGTGAACGTCAAGAATATCTAAAGAAATCTTTGCTTACAATGGCAGCAGAATTACATGGTCGCTTTGGACGTTTGGTCCTAGTTGATGTCGCGCTCGGTGTGATGTCAACGAAGATAAAACAGTATAAATTATCCAAACTTGAGAGTTTTGGAGATGCCACTGAATTCACTAAATCTGAAATTCTGAGTGAAATTGATACTCTTGTCTCTGAAAACATTCTACGTCTCAGTGCTGACATTCATCCGACTATTTCATTGACAGATAAAGGATTGGCTGAATTATCGGGAAAGATTATTGTTCCTTTTGAACTACCTAAACCCGAAAAAATTGCAACCGATCATCTCCTTATCGAGGCATTGACTGTTCTGAGAAAAGACATAGCACAGAGAGAAGGAGTGCTGCCATCTGCGGTTGTCGATACTACATCTCTTCTGTCAATTGCCGAACATCATCCAACGAATCAAATTGAAATGAGACGTATTCAAGGAATTGGTGAGAATTTCATTGCTCGATATTCGGGGCAGTTTTTACATCTCATCAGAATGCATGTAGCAAAAGATGAAAAAATACCGTTGGAAATTGAATCAGCTCTTCCACCTACCGTGATGAATACGATTCGCCTTGCAAAAACAGGTAAGTCATTATCTATTATAGCAACTGAACGTGATATGACACCAGCCACAATAGCACAGCATATTCAACAAGCACTCGAAAATGGCGTGATGTTCAATCGAAGTGCGCTCATTTCTGATGAGTTATACGAGTTAACGCGTAAATCTTTGCATTCCAATCCACGAGCAGTCCTTCGAGAAGTCCGAGCAGATATCGGGAGTAAGTATGATTTCCCCGAACTCCGTGTAGCAGTTGCGTTTGTCCGCGCCGAGCTGAATCGTAAGCGGTAAAATATATTTAAAGCAATTTATACCCATTTAACATAAACATTTACAAATCATATATTTAACATTCTCCCAATCCATTCACACTTTTGGAGTACATCCATGAATAAATTTTTCGCATGTGCAGCGATTGTTGCAGCAATTTTGGTTAGCAATCATCGTGAAAGTATTGCTCAAATTCCCGGTACAATCAGTTACCAAGGAGTGCTGTCCGATGCTACCGGCAAGCCGGTGTCGCCCGACGGTAAGTATAGCATGACTTTTGAAATCCGCAATTCCGGAGGAACTCTGCTGTGGTCTGAGTCGTATGGTGAGCTCGACAAAGACAGTATTAGCGTGACGGGCGGACTATTTAACGTGTATCTCGGCAAGAAGAACAACAAAGCAAACAGTGCAAGTAACTTTGTCAATCTCAGTGAGTTGACGTTTAACGAACCGTACTTTATCACGATGTCGTTACGGAATTACATGGTCAATCTTTCCCTTAACGACAAAATTCCCTTTTCCTCTACAGGTTCGTCGTTTAATTCATCACGAATCAATGGTGTTGGAGTGCGAGCTATACCGAAAATTGGAGATGTACTCAAATACGATGGTACAAATTGGGTAGCCGGCACTGATAATACAACAGGAACTGCTACACTTCCGGCAGTATCCGGAGACACCGGAATAGTAATCACAATCGACCAACTCAACAATAATGCAATCAAAATTACCGGTGGAAACATACGAAACACCGATGGCGGACTGGTGCTTACAAGCAGTAGCGGAAAATTAACGATTAATCTTGGGACAATTCCTTTAAAATCACTCGAAAGAAGTGGCGCGGATACTGGACAAGTATTGAAGTGGAATGGTAATTCATGGTCACCTTCAAGTGACGTCCCCGTCGGTTCGGTAATGGCGTATGCCGGTGAAAATACGTTGCCATCAGGTTGGCTATTTTGTGATGGTCTGTCGATGAATATCGATTCTTTCCCTCAATTATATAAAGTAATTGGCAAAATGTACGGTTCACTCGGCGCTGCCTTTTTCTCCCTCCCCGACTACCGTGGCACTTTCCTTCGCGGACTCGACTCAAGCTACAATACACACACGACTACTACCCGTGACCCGGACAGATGGACACGAACAAAATATGCAACAGGACTCAGTGAACGCAACAGAGTCGGGAGTGTGCAGTCAGACGCGCTCGAATTGCACCGGCATTTTGTATTTGAAGCAGTCGCAGCAGGCGCCGGAACAGACAATGAGATTATAACTCAGAGTATTCAAGGTAACTTATCAAAATTTGTGAGTGCGCGTGGCGATCAATTCACCACACAATTAACTGATAACAGCTATATTTTGCTCACAAAAGATGGGAATCGTGTACCCCTTGAGCCGAATACAGGACCGACTGGGCTACCGATGGGAACTACCACGACGGACAACGCAAATACAACGGTCGAGACACGTCCCAAGAATACAACGGTCAACTGGATAATTAAAGCGAAGTAATTGACTATTATAGACATACAAAAGCCGAAGGATTATTCATCCTTCGGCTTTTTGTATTTATTTCAATCGTATAAGTTACGACTGAGGTTCACTTGAATGAACCACTACAGAATCGGCTGGAACTGAAGATCAGTAATCATCAACATCTTTTGGTATAATCTTTCGAAAAACTCGTTTTACTGAATCCGTAATCGACTCCATAAAGATGTAAATCACCGGCACAAGTACAAGTGTCAGTAGCAACGAACTTGTCAGTCCTCCAATAAGTGCCCAAGCAAGTCCTGTTTTCCATTCTGCGCCGGAGCTTGAGGATAATGCAATCGGGAGCATACCAATGACCATTGAAAGTGTGGTCATGACGATGGGACGCAGCCGAGTTTCGCCTGATTCGAGTAAAGCCGGGATTACTCCCATACCTTCACCGCGCATTTGGTTGGTACGATCCACGAGGAGAATTGCATTCTTGGCTACAAGACCAATGAGCATGATAATTCCGAGAATCGGGAAAATACCGAGCGCTTTCATGTTCAATGCCATCGCAAGCAGCGCGCCGATAAGGGCTACGGGGATGGAAAAGAGTACGACGAACGGATAAATATATGAGTCATAGAGTGCGACCATGATAAGATACACAAACAAAATTGCAGCTCCGAAGGCAATCAACAAACTGACAAACGACTCTTGTTGATTTTTTGTATCACCGAGGTATGTCACGTCAAGGTTGAGGAGTACAGGTATATTAGATTTTCGTTCTTTTTCTAATAAACTTTGATATTTCTTCTCAAACTCCTGAATAATGGTACCGCTTGGTTTACCAAGTGCTTGCGAGAACACTGTAATAGCTGTATTTCTATTTTCACGTTGGAGTTTTGTCGGTCCTGTCGCTGTATATATATCGGCAAATTGTTGTAATTCCACCTGCTGACCACGATTATTGACAAAGGTGAGAGATTTAAGATTCTCGGTTTTAGATCTGTCTTGTTGGTCGAGAATTATACGCATCGAATATTCTTCATTGCCATCACGATATTTTGCATCATCATCACCGCTGAGGGCTACTTTCAATGAAGACCCCACTTCGGCAATTGTCAGTCCGAGTGCTGCGAGTTTTTGACGGTCGATATCGACGCGTGTTTCGGGCTTACCGTCTTCAGCCGAAAGCCGTACGTCGGCTGTACCTTTTATGGATTTGAGAGAGTCTGCAATAATATTTGCGCCTTTCATAACATCTTTGAAATTCGTTCCGCTGATGACAATCTGTATAGGCGTTTGATTAGCGGTTCCAAAGATACCAATCGGATTGACTCTAACTTTTAGACCGGGTAAATTCTGCACTTTCGATTTAATTATCTGTCCTATATCATCAGTTGACTTTGTTCTGCTTTTCATCGGTATGAGCGCGACATTGATTTCCGCAGAATTATTCGATGACTGACCGAGTAAACCTTCGTTTGATGCACCGACTGTCACGAACGTACGGTCAACTTCCGGAATTTCACGAAGGATTTGTTCGACTTGTAGCGTCGCAAAATTTGTATTCTCAATCGTCGCTCCGGGAGGTAATTCAATAGTAACAGCAAATTCACCTCTATCTGATTGTGCGATAAATTCAAATCCGATATAGCCCGCGCCAACCAACCAAAACGATCCTATCAAAAGAGCTAAGGAAATTCCTACGACCGAAAGTCGTGTCCACCAGTTCCTCAAGCACCAAGCTAATATTCCGTGATAGCTCCGAGATATCGAACTGAAAATTCCTTCGAACCACAGCCCGAAACGTCCCATCAAAGTATTTTTGGTGAGGTGTTCGACTTTTGCAAAACGCGACGCCAGTACCGGTATGACCGTAAATGACACAAGTAAGCTGAATAAAGTAGAAACAACCACTACGAGCGCGAATTCGCGTAAAATATTACCAACCAAACCTGATACGAGAGACAGTGGCACGAATACAACGACATCGACAAGCGTTATTGAAAGGGCTGCGAACCCAATTTCATTTCTACCCTCGAGGGCAGCTTTTCGTTTATTCTCCCCTTTTTCGAGGTGGCGATAAATATTCTCAAGTACCACGATAGAGTCATCGACTAATATTCCGATGACCAGTGACATCCCGAGGAGTGTCATGAGGTTGAGCGTCATCCCGAACATATACATAAAGAATAGTGTCGAAACGAGCGAAATCGGTATAGACACCATCACAATAATGGAGTTGCGGAAGCTATGCAAGAAGAGCATCATCACAAAAGCCACGAGGAGAATCGCTATAAATAAGTCAAATTGGACAGCATTTGCAGCTTCGATCGTAAAGAGTGATCCATCTTGCGCGATGGTGAATTTTAGATTTTTCTTCGAATACGTTTTTTCCATTGAAGCGATTTGCGTGCGGACATGTTTACTCACATCGACAGAGTTCGCATCAGATTGCTTCGACACTAAAATACCTATGGAAGTATTTCCATCTAAACGGTTTATGTTTGAATAATCTTTGTGACCGTCTTCAATTTCTGCTACATCTTGGAGGCGAATATCGCCACCTTGCTTCGAACGTCCGATGACGAGATTTTGGAGTTCGTCAATTGAATTAAACTTCCCAGCGACTCGCACTACATATTGTCCGTCAGGTTCTTTCATATTACCGGTTGGGAAATCTACATTCGATGCTTTGATAATCTGCGCAACTTGATTAATAGCAATACTATAGGCACGTAATTTCTGCGCATCGAGGTTGACTTTTACTTCGCGCTCTTCGCCGCCCACGACTGTAATTAACCCAACGCCTTCTAATTTGGCGAGTTCGGGCTGTAAGTGGTCTTTGACAAATTGATAAAATTCACGGGCAGGCATATTGCTCGTAGCGCCCATTCGAACGACAGGTATTTCATCGAGAGCAAATTTTGAGATAATTGGTGTGCGGGCATCTTTCGGTAGGAGCATTTGTGCCCCATTCACACGACGCTGGGCGTCTTGCAAAGCAAGATCAATATTTGCACCTTGTTTCAATTCGACCGTTACGATCGATCTTCCCTCAGCGGAAGTAGCACGGACGGCAGATACTTTATCAATTCCTGCGATCGCATCTTCGATCGGCTTGGTAACTGCAGTCTCTACTTCATTAGGCGACGCGCCCGGGTAAACTGTCGATATATTTATAATCGGTGGACTAATTTTAGGGAGAAGCTCATATTTAAGCTGTGAATATCCAAAGATCCCGAGTACTCCCAGAATTGCGAAAAGTACGACGACAAGCGTTGGACGTTTGATGGCAAGTTCGGTAATTGTCATATTGTATCTCCAATAAATGGATTGATTTAGGTTGATTGGTGTGGAATATTTTATTTAATTACTTTCACTTCTGTGCCGTCTTTTAGATTGTTCTGACCGTTGACGACGATTGTTTCACCGGCGGTAAGCCCCTGCAGAACTTCAAGATTAGACTCAGCTTCCGAACCAATCAGCACTTTCTTAAGATGTGCTTTCTTATTACCATCTACCACAAATACATGTGCATCTTTTACACTACCCACGAGAGCTGATCGAGGAATTACGAGAGAGTTAGCACGGGCGATTGTTGTAAAATTTACGCGTGCAAACATTCCTGCTTTGAGTGGCTTTTCTTTGCTGTTATTGAGGGATATTTCTACAGGATAGGTATGTGCTTCATCTCCTTTTGCGCCGATGCTCATCACATTTCCTACGAAATTCACACCCGGATAGACTTCTGATGTAATAGTGACTTTGTCGCCGGCCTTGAGGGAAAAAGCATCTTTTTCGGCAACATTCATTCTCACTTTAAGTGTTGAAATATCAACGATATTGACAATTGGAGATTTGTTGTCAACCGTTGCGCCTGCATCGATAAAACGTGTTGCTACAATACCAGAAACCGGAGTAGTGATTTTCGTATCTTTCAGTTGGCGTTTGGCGATAATTAATTGAGATTCCGCCATTTTGACTGCAAGACGAGCGCCATCAAGCTGAAGCGACGTCATTGCTTTTTCTTTATGGAGTGGTTCGTAGCGATTCCAATCACTGACAGCTTTATCATAATTTGCCTGCGCGCCGATGAGAGCAGCTTGACGGAGCTCATCATCTACGGTCGCGATGACAGAACCGGCAGATTTGAAATCACCGACTTTGGCAAACATTTGGACGACGCGACCTTGGGTTTCGCTGAGTACATTGACATCATTATTGGGCTGAATTGTACCGACCATCGACAAGTTATCGCTAAGTGACTGCTAAATAACTGTACCGACGGTCACCGGAATCTCCATTGACATTTGCGTTGACACTTCGTTGGTTTTAGCTTCACTTTTTGCTTTGTTATTCTCAAGGGTAAACCCTATTGCAACTATTGTCAATAACAAAATCACGATAATAATAGCTTTTTTCATACACTTCCTCTATTTTATGAATATTAATTTTAGAAAATTTACTCTTCGCCAAGTGCTTTTTGAAGTCTTGCCACTGCTAATTCTACATCAACGATAGCATTGGTTAGATTGGTCTTGGTAAGTAATAAAGCATAATCTGCATCGATGACATCAGTACTGAGCGCCACTCCATTTTTGAGCCGTTCATTGGTAAGTCTTAAATTTTCATCAGCTTGCTTAATTCCCTCTTGTGCTACTTTGAGCTTTTCTTTTGCTTGGGCGAGTGAGAGATAGCTTTGAGTCACTTCGACATTGATACCATCTTTGATCTGTCCGATTGCATCCTGCGCTTGGATTACTTGCAGTTCTGCCTGTGAGGTTTGTTCGGAGGTAATTCCCCAATTCCACAAATTCATCGATACATTGACCCCCACATCCCATGTACCGTCGAATTGCGTCCGTGGCGGTTGAATCCGTTGGTTTGGATTATTGAAATTATAATGTGCGCCTATTGATACTTGTGGATACCACGCAGATTTAGCCATCGTTACGCCTTCTTCACCGGCTTTCATGCGTAGCTCTGCAGCTCGTACTTCCGGACGTTGTGTGCGGGCTGTTTCAATGGAATTCTCCCATGATCGAGCGTCTGTTGCGCTCGATTGTGCAATCGTGGTTAGTTCTAATTCAGTAGTCAGTGGCTGTCCAAGATAGTTATTCAAGCTCACTTGCGCGAGGCTGCACCATGTTGGTCGCATCGATCTGGCGATATTGAGCATCAGATAATTGCACTTGTACCTTGAGTACATCATTATACGTAGCAAGTCCACCCTGCTGAAGGGATTGTATGTCTTTCAGGTGCGCTTTAATCTGTGCTACATTTTCGTTATTTACCTTTCGTAATTCACTCGCTTTGTAGAGATTCCAATAGGCATTTTTTACGGCAAGTGCTACTTCGTACTTGTCTTTGAGGGATTCTACTTTGGTTGCCTGAGCATTGTATTCAGCCATTTGCGAAGCACTTGAGAGACGGAACCCTGTAAATACAGGTTGCTGTAACGATAGCTGTAGCACGAAGTTATCAAGGACAGGTTCTGAAAGGACAAGCTTTGTAGTAGTACCGGGAGGGGTGAAGGTGAACGGCTCAACGGCTGAAAGGCGAGTATAACCACCCTGAAAAGTAAGAGATGGTAGATTATTGGCGTCTGTTTCACGGGTTTTAGCTTCTGCAACATCAATTTTAGCTTTAGAACTGTGTAATATTTTGCTGGATTTGATGCCCATTTCCACCGCTTTTTCGAGAGATAATGACATTTTTTGCTGAGACTGAGATTGCACTGTCGTAGTAGCAACAAAGAAAGGTACTAGAAGTAGAAATTTATAAATAGATAACTTCATGATAAACTCTTTCGATTAAAATGACTGTAAGTTGTTAATTGATTATTGACAATGAATGTATAATTATCACTTTGGAAACCCGAAACGTATTTTCAGTTTCTAAGTTTCATTTTTTTTAAATATTCAGAAAAAAATCTTTTGTCTGAGTCGTTCTTGTTCGTAGTACATAGCCGTTTCTCGCTTCGTCTGCAATGATACCTTCAGTGAGCGTACGAGCGATCATGACATATACCTGACCGGGTGTAAGTGGAAGCTTACTAAGCACTTCTGTGCGGAACATGCCTTCTATGAGAGTCAAATACATCGTAACAAGTGCATCAATATTGAGATCATCTCTGAACACATGCTTCTTAATTCCTTCATTCAGAAATTTCCCAAAATTGAGAGTGATGTGTTCTCTTCTCCATTCTAAATATTCTTTCCAGATTTCCGGAGCATTCCGTTCTAAATCTTTCAAAAATAAAAATGGAATCATAGCAATATTCTCTGCAACGATCGGACCCATCGTCATCATCTTTTCTATAAAATCTGTCTCCATATTTTCGAGAATGGGTTTCATTTTACATTCCATCCCATAGCATTGACTTGTCATTACTTCTTTTAATAACACATCCTTACTTGAGAAATGCTTGTATAGTGTTTTTTTGCTCATACCAAGCTTTTCGGCAATTTCATCCATCGTCACCCTGCTGAATCCATATTCGAAAAATGCTTCACGCGCACCTTCAATAATGCGATTACGTACTTGAATTTCTTTGATGTGCTCTTCTGTATTTACCATCAAATTCTCCTTCATTTGATTATTGGAAACTAATATCGTTTTTTAAGTTTTCAAAACTACGCAAATTATTCAAACTATATCCAATAATTTTTATAAATCATTATTAATGACTTAATAAGATTAAAAATTTCTATTGATTATAGCGTTTTATATAGAGTTCAATTAATCGATTCCTTCGAATTTTGAATTCTATCGTTTCAGGGTTTTAATAATATCAAAAAAAAAACCCTAAACGATTGCTCATTCAGGGTTTTTGGCGGAGAAAGGTGAGTTGGTTAGAAATCTGGTTCTGTATCGTGTGACTTTTGAGTAGGATTACCAGGAATTGGTAGCTTGCTGCTGTCTTGATTGATAGAATTTCCTTTGGATTTGCCCGTTTTTTTGAATGAATCATATCGAGTATCAAGCTCTACTCTAACCGGTGAAAGATCCATTTCTTCAGCATTGTTATTCTGTAACAAAGGAGCTTTGTACGTTTCGCCCAATTGATGGCTGACTGTATAAATACTTATTGAACTTAGAGTTACAAGTGCTACTACACCAATGACTGCTGCAGTCCTTGTTTTGAGTGCGGACACAATTTTTTCCAAACTTTGTGGTGGAAGAGGATTGGATTCGGCTGAAATTCTGCGCATAACTTCATCTTCAAAATTATCGGGCGCAGTGACGGTAGAAGATGTGAGGAGAATTTTTGTCACCACATTCTGTTCAAAACTATCAGTCATGTCTCCTGACCCTTTTGGGGATGTGACATATTGCCTGAGTTTTGCCCATTCTTCCGTTGGCATCTGTTCTTCGTTATCTAAAGGTGTTTTCATTTTTCTAATTAAAAAGTAAAATCTATGGTCATATTGTAATGATTGTGTTAACTACTAAAATTAATTAATTACCATCATCCTGCTTTGTAAATATCTGGAAATAATCGTTGTAAATATCCCGTAAATGCTCTTGTAATTGCTTCCGACCTCTGTTTATTCTTGACTTCACCGTACCCAGCTCAAGTGATGTAATTTCTGCGATTTGCTCATAACTGCAATCTTGTAAATCTCGAAGCACAATCAATTCTCTATTTGTCGGTGATACTTTCATTAATGCAATCTGCACTCGTTTTGCAATCTCAGATTGGTCGGCTTTTTCGTCGGGCAGATAATCTATATCGGGAATATCCCATGCATGATCTTCATTTTCATTATTGCCACTACGTTCGATTGATACTGAATTTCTACGCCAATATCGCTTAAGCTCTGTTTTTGATAAATTTGCAGTAATCGTATAAAGCCAAGTAGTAAATTTTATCGTATGTCCAAAATTATTCTTGTATTTATACACTCTCACAAATACTTCCTGACCTACATCCACCGCATCGTCGTAATTTCCTAAGTATCGATACGCATAATTGACGACTTGATCCTTGTATCTCCGCATCAACAATGTAAAAGCGACATCTGAACCGTTCTGAAATTCGAGCATTAATGCTTCATCCGACATTACGTTTAATCGTTTTTGTTCTGCTTTACTATTCGTTTGACTTTGGCTCATGGTATTTTGTTCCACTATGTGAGAAAATAATTTCCGGTTATTCACTCAATAAATTCATAACTTTAATTTATGCAATAAGTTGTGCAAGTGCTAAAGAAATCCTTTCAACCGGCACTAGTTTCACTTCAAATCCTTTTGGTAACTTCAATGCATTCGACTTGGGTAGCATTACACTTGCAAATCCTAACTTTTGAATCTCCGCTACTCGTTGCTCTATTGCTGACACGGGTCTTACTTCTCCGGTGAGACCGACTTCTCCGATAATTACCATGCTTGAGTCGAGTGGATTGTCACGAAGCGAACTCACTAATGCTGCTGCTACTCCTAAATCCACACCCGGGTCGTCGAGTGATACGCCGCCGGCTACATTTACAAACACATCATACTCTCCAAACTTCAATCCCAATCTTTTTTCTAAGACCGCAAGTATCATTTGTAGTCTTCTGAGGTCGAATCCAGTCGGTGTTCGTTGGGGAACATTATAATTTGTCGGAGTTACTAATGCTTGGACTTCGAGTAGTAGCGGTCTTGTTCCCTCTATCGTCGAAATAATTGCTGTTCCCGAGTCCTGCTGATTCCGTTCAGCCAGAAATATCTCCGACGGATTGGGTACTTCGCGGAGCCCTTCTTCGGCCATTTCGAAGATTCCAATTTCATTAGTAGAACCATATCGATTTTTAATAGCCCGCAGAATTCTATAGGAATACGTCTTTTCTCCTTCAAATTGCAACACAGTATCTACCATGTGTTCGAGTACTTTAGGTCCGGCAATCATACCTTCTTTGGTCACATGACCTACAACAAATATTGCCGTACCGGATTTCTTGGCAGCTTTCATCAGCATGGCAGCACATTCGCGCACTTGTGATACGCTGCCGGCGGTCGATTCGATCAAATCAGAATGAACAGTTTGGATAGAATCGACAATTACAACTTTTGCCCGACTTGTTGTAATCGCAGAAAGTATGGTATCAATTCCCGTCTCAGCCATTAGTCGAAGAGAGTCCGGTATTCCGAGTAATCGTCCAGCCCGTTGCTTTATCTGATGCAACGACTCTTCACCGGTGATGTAAAGCGGCTGTGAAGATTCTAAATATGCACACATTTGGAGCATGAGAGTTGACTTTCCGATACCGGGATCACCACCTACCAAGATAAGCGAACCAGGTGTAATTCCACCTCCAAGCACTCGGTCGAGTTCATTGATTCCTGTCTGAATTCGTTGAGTAGATTGTGTATCTACTTCACCGAGAGTAATAATACCTGCGGCTGCTTTAGCACTCGATTTTTTAGTAGTTCCACGTTCGGATACTTCTTCAACGATACTTTCCCACGTCCCGCATACATGGCATCGACCAGCCCAGCCGGAGGAGACTGCGCCACAGGATTGGCATACATAATTGCTTCTTGATTTCATAGTGAATATTTCATTGTGAATTGTTGTGTAATTCGTTTAAAATTTAGTAATTGGTGACTTTTTAATTGATTGTTGGATCAAAGTACGAATATCTTTCAAAGTCATCGTACTTTGATGTATTTGCTGTAATTCCTGAATTCTTTTTCTTGACTTGTTACATTGAGAAATTGTTTTGATAAATGCAAAATATGCCAAAACATATACACTATGAAACATCAAGGCTCGAAGCATTGTCTTGAGAGACATCACCAGCAGAAAAACAACTCGTTCGAGCATTTCTAAATGTATATAATGTATGTACATTTTATTCCGTTTGGTGATAATCTTGACTTTTCTTGGCTTTTCTCTTTTTATTGTAGCCGACACCGGATGCCTGCATACCGCCGTGTCGTCGTAGTAGCATTTATAGCCAATTTTCCATGCTCGAAGACTAAGATCGACATCCTCTGCATAATAGGGATTGTATAATTCATCAAAACCGCCGAGTTCGAGTAGTTTTTTTCTGTCGAATAGTGCGTTTGCTCCACTTAAAAACAAAGTGTAAAGTGTTGATTGTGTTTTACTTCGGTAATTAAGTGTTGCACCGATATGTCCAAAAGTATAATCCGGGTACTTAGCACCATCTTGTACTTCATCAGAATTGAGTCCGATAATCCGACTCATCACACCGAAAGTATCAGGATTATCAAAATATTGCATAAGTGGGATAAAATATCCGTCGGTGAGCTCTACATCAGTGTTGAGTAATAGAACCAACTCTTTACTACTTGCGAAGATACCGCTATTGCTGTTCCCGCCGAACCCGGAATTGACCAAATGTGGAATTACCAGTATTTGAGGATACTGCGTTTGTAAAAATTCTATTGAAGTATCCGTTGAAACATCATCCGGAATGATTATTTCATAATCCGTGACACCTGATGTGGAGAGCGCGAGATAGACAAACGGTAAGTTCCGCTCCAGTAATTCTCTTCCATTGTAATTAGGTATGACTACCGATATGCTTTTCATATATGCGGGTCGGATATGTAAAAACTACTTCCAAATAAAGCTTCGAATACGGAAGAATCGAAGTACTTTATTGATAATTTTAATGAAATTTCTTGAAAGCTTGTAGGTAGCTCGTTGGAAAGTAGTTTGAGGGGATTGCATATCCTGAACACTTGGTGTACCTGTCTTTTCTGTATAGGGCTTAGTTCTCGATTTTTTTTCAATTACAAGCATGCTGTCGTAATAATGAATTGAATTAACTTGATTTGTAAAGTCAGTAACTGTCAAACGCTTTTGCTCAGAGTGATGAGCATTGAGAGCATCGATAAAATTTTTACTGTATTCAATAAAAGTACCTGTGCGCTTGTGCCCACCGCCATCTTTGAGCCAATAGGAAGTATGTAAATCTTCACAGAGATACACTCCGTCATCGGATACATGGTCAAACAATTCTTCAAAACTCACTATTTGCTGTTGCATCGTATGACCGCCATCGTCAATTAGAATATCAATTTTGGGTATTGATGCCTTGATTGATTTGAGGAATTTTCGATCCGACTGTGAACCGGTAAAAATCGTAATATTCTCTTCTTCCAATTGCTTACACTGTGGGTTATTATCAATTCCGTAAATTTTAGCTTGTGGACCGAAGTAATCTTTCCACATTTGCAAGCTCCCACCCTGATACACTCCAATCTCGAGTATCACAATTTCCCGATGTCTGAAACGCGAAAAATGGCGTTCGTAAATATCAAAATAATGTACCCACTTATCAATAAGCCGCTTATCATTCTGTCGAAAATATCGTTCTAAATCATTCATTATTATTCTATTTCATTATATGTAGTACGAATAGTAGTATATTCATTTGTAGCTATCACTATTGAAAATATCAAGGTTATATTAATTTTCAACCATAAATATTGTCTTGACATCACATTCACTTCACGTATCAAACCCCATAAACTGCAATTTACCACTCAGCTTCCAAATCTGCTTCATAATAATTTTGGATTATCTACTCACTGATAAAGTAATAACCATGAGGGTGTGCTTCATGATTGGAATTCATGTTTCGAATTGGTAATGCGAGCGTAACATTTACGTAACGTTGCCACGGTAATTTTGGACATACAATTTGTCCAATCTCATGAAATACTCTATGAAACGATTTGCGACTGCTCCCCTTTTCTTTCTCGCTTTCTTAATCATATCATCGACCTCAATTGTAGCACAAACTCCCACCGGTATTATTACAGGAAAAGTCACCGACGGAGAAGCAAATGAAGCTCTTCGTGGAGCATCGGTGCTCGTCGTGGGCACGAAAAAAGGGGCGTATTCTGATGTCAAGGGTAAATTCACCATCAAAGGTGTTCCCGTCGGAACATACTCACTACGCATAAGTTACGTCGGCATGAAGATGAAAACGGTCGATAATATCATCGTTACAAGCGGCGAAACAGTGACCTCGAATATCGTGCTAATGGCAGATACTAAGAAAACCCAAGTAGTAGTCATCGAAACCCGCCGGCTGAACGATAATCAGGCAGCAGTACTGAATCAACGTAAAAATGCAGCTCAAGTAAGTGACGGTGTGAGTGAAGAGGAAATCGCCAAGCTCCCGGATGCTGATGCAGGTCAAGCACTTAAGCGTGTATCAGGAATTACACTTGTTGGGGATAAATTTGTGTATGTGCGTGGGGTAAGCGATAGATATAATTATACTGTACTTAATGGCGCATCACTCGCCACGACCGAACCGGACAAAAAATCATTTGCCTTTGATATGTTCCCGTCGGAATTCCTTCAAAGTGCTAATGTTACGAAGTCGTTTACACCTGATTTACCCGGGAATTTTGCAGGTGGGCTTGTTCAGTTAACCACTGTTGACTTCCCGAGTGGCTTCTCACTTAAAGCAAGTACTTCCACAACGATAAATTCAAATGTTACCTTCAAAGACCAAGCTTTCCAATCCTCACCCAATGGCTCCTCCGACTGGCTCGCTACTGACGATGGCACACGTGCTCTCCCATCAAATGCACCGGCAAGTAGAGAAGAAGTTAATCAGTTACTCCGTGATGCAAAAAATTTCAACGATCCGGAAACACAGACTTCTGCGCAAATGAAACTCCAAGATTTCGCCCGCAGCTTAAAGAGCAGTAACTGGAAAAATGAATCGATTTCCGCAATGCCAAATACAGGTTTCGGTCTCTCATACAGCAATATTTTTAATGTAGCCGATAATGACCTTGGCGTGATAGGCTCACTTACCTATAGCAATAGTTATGCAATCACCGTCGGGACAGAATCTCCCGTACAAGCAGGCACGACAAACGAAGACCGCTATCGACAAGTACAAGCACCACAAACGTCAACTCGTGCTGTCAATGTAGGTGGACTCGTGAATCTCGCCTATAAAATCGGTACAACTACCTCCATCAGCATCAAAAATCTCTATAATCGATCAAGCGATGATGAGAGCGTTCTATCATCCGGCAAAGACATTCCACAGGGAATTGATACAAAATTTTATACCTATCAGTATGTACAAAAATCGCTTTATTCAGGATCAATCAGCGGTGAACATACTCTCCCATGGGAAAACATGCTCTTCGATTGGAGAATGGGTCTTTCTACGTCTGAACGTGACGAGCCGGACTTTCGTCGCTTGCGCTACTCACGTCAAAGTACGGATACATCATTACCATTCATGGCTGATATTTCTCAGACACCACAGGGTGATGGCACGCTTGCAGGTCGGTTTTTCTCAAATCTCCACGATAAAATTGTCAATGGTGCCGGTAATGTGATGATTCCACTCGGTAATGAAATGAAGCTAAAGGTCGGCGGGTCGAGCGACTACCGTACGCGGACATTCTCGGCTCGATCTTTTACGATAAATCAACAAAATGGATTTGCCGATAGTATTGATTTTACACTCGCTCCCGACAAACTACTAATTGATGATAATTTCCGTGTTGGTCAGCTTGGTATTTCCGAAGATTCAAAAAAAAGTGACTCGTATGACGGCACCGAATCTCTAGTCGCCGGTTATGCGATGATTGATATGCCTTTTGAAATCGGTAGTGAGAATTTCCGATTTATTGGCGGCGTACGAGGCGAAGACAATGTCATTAATCTCAATAGCTTTGGTCTCGCCGGCGATACGATCAATGTAAAGTACGGTACATTTGATATACTTCCATCGATTAATTTTCTGTACAAAGCGACTGCTTCGACCAATATTAGATTGTCAGCAAGCCAGACTCTCACACGCCCTACTTTCCGTGAAATCGCTCCGTTTGCGTTTTATGATTTCCGCAGTTTGTTTACCGTGACCGGTAATCCTCAGCTCAAGCGAACGTTGATTCAAAACTACGATATCCGCCTTGAGACATTCCCCAATCCAAGCGAAGTACTTTCGATTGGTGCATTCTATAAGTCGTTTAAAAATCCAATCGAAGAGTCAATTCAGCCCACAGCAAGTGAATGGGTAAAATCTTTCTCTAATGGCGAAAGCCGAGACTCTACCGGCAAAGTAATCAGCGATGGACTAGCACATAATTTCGGGGTAGAACTCGAAGCAAGGAAAAGTCTGAGTTTTCTTGGTGGGTATTTCTCAAATATTCTACTGAGCTTCAACTACGCTATTATCCGTTCGGAAATCACCGTAATGTACGGCAAATTACAAGACACCCGTTCGATGTGGGGACAGTCGCCATATACGCTCAATTTTGGACTCTTCTTTGTCGAACCCGAGTATAAGACAGCTATCAATGTAGCTTTTAATCGCTTTGGTCGCAGAATAGTTCAAGTAGGCGCTGTTGGATTTTTGAAAGATCCACATGTCTATGAAGAACCTCGAAACGTCATCGATTTTTCTATTATTCAACCCATCGCCGATGCATTTGAAGTCAAATTTGCAGCACGCGATATCCTCAACGAAAATTACACACGAACTACCGACGGAGTCACCAGCAGCACTGCCATCAAAGGGGCGAGTTACAATCTCGGCATCAGCTTTAGATTCAAGTAATCATCTACAGTACTTATCTTCATTACGGCTATTATTTTTTAATTATTTAAAGGTTTTCTTTATGAGAAAAGCGATTCTTATTCTTGCGGCTATACTATTTGCCGGTGTCAGCGCTACTGCTGCTCCCACAAATATTCGAATTATATCTCCCGGTAATGTTGCCGGTGGTCAGTATCGAGCAGGCAACTCTTATGATATTCTCTATGATACGGTAGGTACATTCCGTTCACGATTCCGATTTCAATTTGGAACATCTAGTACCGGTCCATGGACAGACCTCGTCGGTGCAACGAATGTTATTGACAGTAATGCAAGTAGCTCCATCCGAAGAGGACAATTTCTTGGTGGTTTCCGCGCACCATCTGTTCCGACTACTACAGGCTATATCCGGATGGTACTCTTGAATTCTGACGGTACTCTCAATGAAGCAGTCACAGATGTCAATGATTTTCCATTTACTGTTGTACGCCCACCTGCATCTAAAATCGACTCCGTACTTAAGGGGTCAATTACAGGTAATATCACGTTATCTAGGTACAAAATATATGGGTTATCCGGTTATGTACACGTAATGTCTGGTGGTAGTATTACTATCGAACCAGGTACAATCATCTTTGGTGATTCTGTTGGTGTGAATTCAGCATTAATTATCAATCGTGGCGCTCAAATTATTGCAAACGGCAGAGCCGATGCACCAATAGTATTTACAAGTATCGCTCCAGCCGGACAACGAGCTGCAGGAGATTGGGGTGGACTTATAATTTGCGGTCGTGCGCCGATTAATAATCCCGGTGGTGAGGCAATTTTAGAAGGTGGTTTTGATGCAAATGATAAAACCCGTTGGTTTTATGGCGGAAATAATGCTAACGACAATTCGGGTATTCTCCGATATGTACGTGTAGAATTTGGAGGTATCGCTCTTCAGCCAAATCAAGAATTAAATGGTATAACTCTTGGTGGTGTCGGTCGTGGGACTACCTTTGAACATGTACAAAGCAGCTATGCAAATGACGACGCTTTTGAATGGTTCGGTGGTACACTTGATGGTAGATATCTAATTTCAAACGGAGCTCTCGATGATGACTTCGATGCCGATAATGGATTTAGCGGTCGTGTTCAATTTGCTGTCTCACAACGATATGCTAATCGTGCCGATCAATCCACAAGTCAGTGTTTTGAGACTGATAACGATGCAACAGCTACCTTCAATCAACCCTACACCCGGGCTATTTTCTCCAATGTGACATCTATTGGTCCCCTTTCGAATGTCGCAAACACTCCAAATTCACGATTTGGCGCAGCAGCGCAGATTCGTAGAAATTCCCGATTATCTATTTTCAATTCCATCTTTCTCGGATGGCCACGTGGACTTGAAATCGCGCAACGAGCGACAATGGATGCAGCTTTCAACGACTCACTTCAAGTTAGAAATTCCGGTTGGTTTGGTATCAAATCAACATTTCTAAATTTCGCCGGTGGGACACCACCAGGCGCAATGACCGTTGATTGGATCAAAGGAGGTTCGTTAGAAAATACAATCGATGCTACTTCACCTGATGCTGCTATGCTTGAGAATCCATTCCATGAAACATTATTCAATCCACTTCCAAAGACAGGATCACCCGTACTAACTGGAGCCGGGTTCATAAAAAATAACGAAGCAGTCAATATCGATGATTCTTATTTTGAAAAAGTAACATATCGAGGTGCATTCGGTGCCAAACGATGGGACATACCGTGGGCAAATTATGACCCTATTAATACAGTGTATGTTGCAGGTGGACCAACATCGATGAACGGTAACATCAAAATCACCTATCCTAATGGTGGTGAGTCGTTTACAGGAAATTCAATCCAAGATATCAAATACGATACCAGCAGTACATTCGGACTAAAATTTAAATTCCAATTCGGTAATTCACCAAGCGGACCGTGGGCTGATCAAATGAGTAATGTCTCAGATGCTACTGCTCGCGGAATAGTAAAGGGTGGATTCAACGTACCAAATTCACCAACAACCACCGGATACATTCGCATCGTATTGCTCAATCCTGACGGAACGGTCAATGAAAATGTCGCCGATGTCAGCGATGCACCATTCACCATCACAGCCGGTGTATCGAGAATTGTAAAACTCCTCTCCCCGGGCAAAGCAGCAGGTGAAAAATATCGTGCAGGAAATTCGTATGACATCTCGTATGATACCACCGGTAATTTCCGCCAACGTTTCCGCTTTGAATTCGGTACTTCACCTACAGGTCCTTGGACTGTCCTTCCCGGTGCAAGCAATATCATCGACAGCAATGCAAGCGGAACTGTGAGACGTGGATTATTCATCGGTGGCTTTAGAGTACCATCACTTGCAACTACTACCGGCTATATCCGCATGGTTCAAAATAGTGATACAACTCAGCAGAGCGTATCGACGAATCCTTTTGAAATCGTGAAGCCAACAGCTTCAAAAGTAGATTCTGTACTTAAAGATGCTATTACCGCTACTGTTACGCTTTCAAATACAAAGATTTACGGACTCAAAGGTTATGTCCATGTGATGTCAGGTGGCGTATTAAATATCCAACCGGGCACGATAGTACTCGGTGATGAAGTCGGCGTGAATTCAGCTCTTATCGTTAATCGCGGCGCTAAAATCAACGCGATCGGTACTCCTACCCTTCCGATTATCTTCACAAGCAGTGCACCTCCGGGTCAACGCGGTGCAGGTGATTGGGGCGGACTCATTATTCTAGGTAAAGCAAAGATCAACAATCCCGGCGGCGAAGCAATTATGGAAGGTGGATTCGACGCAAATGACAAAACACGCTGGTTCTACGGTGGTACGGATGACGATGATAACTCCGGCACAATCAAGTATGTACGTGTAGAATTTGGTGGAATTGCCCTCCAACCTAACCAAGAGCTCAATGGTATCACAATGGGTGGTGTAGGTCGTGGAACTTCTATTGATTATGTCCAAGCAAGCTACTCCAATGACGATGGTATTGAATGGTTCGGCGGCTCAGTGAATGCAAAGCACTTAATCGTCAATGGCGCGCTTGATGATGATTTTGATACAGATAATGGCTTCAGCGGTAAAGTACAATTTGGTATCAGCCAACGGTATAAAAATCGTGCAGATCAATCAACAAGTGAAACATTCGAATCAGACAACGACGCAAGCGGTTCATCAAATCAACCGTTTACATCTGCAATATTCTCGAATATTACGTCCGTTGGTCCACTCGCCGACACTTCAGCAGTTCCAAACTCACGTTTTGGTGCAGCAGCCCAAATCCGCAGAAACTCACGTCAAAGCATTGTAAATTCAATTTTCCTCGGATGGGGACGCGGACTTGAAATCTCTTCGGTGGGTACGATGTCTGCTATGAAAGCTGACTCCTTAATCGTTAAAAATTGTGCGTGGTATGGTGTGAAGTCAACAGCCGTCAATCTTGCCGGTGGTACTCCCCCGGCTGGATTTGATGTAAATTGGGTCACGAAATCAGAATACGGAAATGTGATTGACAAATCCACTCCAAATAATGCACAACTCGAAAATCCATTCGTAGAAACAACCTTCAATCCACTTCCTAAGACCGGTTCACCGGTACTAACAGGTGCGGCATTTACCAAAGTAGGTACCGTTGTAGGAATTGAAGATGCATACTTCGAAAAAGTAGATTATCGTGGTGCTTTCGGTTTACAACGTTGGGACTTACCGTGGGCAAATTATGATCCTAATAATGCTGACTATAAAGCAGTCGGAGTCGAAGAAGATGCTCAAGTTTATGGAGTAGCCCTTGAAGTGGTTCCTAATCCTGCAAACGACTATGCTACAGTACGTTATGCACTTTCAACATCCGGCACAGTTACAATTCGCCTTTCCAATGCTATCGGCACAGTTGCTGAGAACTTTGTGTCCGGTGAATTCCAAACTAATGGTGTGTATCAATTCGGCATTAACACTTCCAATCTGCCAAATGGTGTGTATTTCTTACAAGTTATCACCAATGGCGGCAGCAAAATCTCAACACAGAAAATTACTGTTGTTCGGTAAGATTCTAGTGTAGATTTCCTTCAAAGGGCTTTCTTCTATTTGAAGAAAGCCCTTTGTATTTTTGCTTGGGGAAACTTGTGTATTTTTGAAGGGAGAATTTCCGGTTTACTCATATTATCAGTTGAATTCCGATGAATGCAGATGAAATACTTGAACTCATAGCCAATGGTGAAACAACCAAAGTCCAATTCAAAGAGAATGTGCACAATATCACAAACATTGCGCAAGAAATGGTGGCAT
The DNA here is from genome assembly GCA_016720145.1 of Ignavibacteria bacterium. Lineage (GTDB taxonomy): Bacteria > Bacteroidota > Ignavibacteria > Kapaibacteriales > UBA961 > JADJXV01. The sequence continues at coordinate 74,159 of JADJXV010000006.1, forward strand.
TTTCGAATACCAAAGGTGGCTTGATTCTCATAGGAATAGATGATTCAACCGGAAAAATCATAGGTCTTACGTATCACGATATTCAGAGAATTAATAATCTGCTTTCTACTGCTGCGCACGATCATGTAAAATCACCAATTTTCATTAGCACAGATACTGTTCGCATTGGAGATGAGCGCATTATTGTTGTGTCAATTCCCGAAGGTACAGATAAGCCACATACAGATAAAGATGGTGTTGTATGGTTAAAAAATGGATCAGATAAACGGAAAGTTATCAGCAAAGAAGAGCTCTCCAGACTTCTACAAAGTAGTGGTAATCTTTATGCCGAAGAACGTGTTCTGCAGCACAGTTCAATAAATGACGGGGATTTCCAATTGGATAAATTCAAAGAGTTCTATGAGAAAAAATATAAAGAAGAGTGTTACAAAGAACTCCTTCCGAACTATCTCAAAAATCTACGCTTAGCCGAGAATGACAAACTCAATGTGGCAGGCGCTCTTCTCTTCGGTAAAAACACCCAAAAGCTAACTCCTGAGTTCTTTATTACTGCTATCTGGCTTTGGGGAAATGATATCACTGATACCGATTACCGCAGTAGTGAAAACATCATAGGCACGCTTGATCAGCAATATCGGAAAGGATATGATTTCATACTTTCTAAGCTTCACAAGCTCCAATCAGGACAATCGTTTAACAGCTTAGGGATACCGGAGATTCCCACGAATGTCATCACCGAACTTCTCGTCAATGCCCTTCTCCATCGAGACTATTTTATCAATGATTCGATTAAGATTTTTGTCTTTGAAAATCGTGTTGAAATTATCAGTCCCGGGAAGCTGCCGAACAGCTTAACGGAAGAACAAATTAAAAAAGGAATTCGGAGAACACGGAACAGCATTCTTGCTTCTATTGCTCCTGATGTCCTGGAATATCGTGGCGCAGGCAGTGGTATCCTCCGTTCATTACTCGAATATCCGGATATTGAATTTGTAAATGAACAAGAACATGAACGATTTATCGTTCGGATCAAAAGACCGAGTATCAACAAAATTCCCTGAGCATTCATTCAGCCGTTCCCATACGTACCTTGGATGTCTCAAGCGTCGATGAATCTTCCCTCCAACTTTTTTGTTCCTCAAGGAATTGGTATTTTTGTGCAAATCTGTCTATCAAAAGAATCTATCTACTTCCTATTCAATATCATCGAGTAATTTGACTATGAAAATTTCGAATAATTGGCTCAAAGAATTTGTGAATTTCACACTTACACCAGAAGAACTCGCCGATGCACTCACTATGCTTGGTATCGAAGTAGAATCTATTCATGACGAAGGCAAGAAATTTCGTGGTTTTTATACCGGTAAAGTACTTACCCGCGAAAAACACCCCAATGCCGATAAACTCTCCGTCTGCACGGTCACGCTTGGAGAAGGCGAACAAACCATCGTTTGCGGCGCTCCAAATGTAGCAGTCGGACAAATGGTCGTCGTTGCTACTCAAGGCGCTGTAGTCCCTTCGGCAGGATTTGAAATTGCACTTCGTAAAATTCGTGGTGTCGAGTCGAATGGCATGATCTGCAGCCGCGCCGAACTCGGTGTGGGCGAAGATGACGGCGGAATTTGGGTTCTGCCAGAAGATACACCAATCGGAATTCCCTTCTCAGATTTTCTCGGCGTCAATGATGTTATCTATGAAATCGGCATTACTCCTAATCGTGCAGACTGCCTCTCCCATCTCGGCATCGTGCGCGAAATAGCAGCACTTGATGGTACCACAATACAAATTCCACAAACGCAACTAAATCGTAATAAACCGCTTACATCAATTATAATTTCCATAGAAGATCCGGAAAAATGTCCACGATATGCTGCACGTATTGTTCGCAATGTACAAGTGAAGGAATCTCCGATCTGGCTCAAGAATCGTCTCACCGCACTCGGTCTGCGCCCACGTAATGCAGTCGTCGATGTGACCAATCTCGTCCTTATGGAATGCGGTCAACCGCTCCATGCCTTTGATTGTGATACAATTACCAACGGACATATCATCGTCAAAACAGCCAATGATGGAGAAAAATTTACTACTCTCGACAGCAAAGTACGTACACTCGATTCAGAAATGCTCATGATATGCGATGCAGTACGACCGTTAGCGATTGGCGGTGTGATGGGTGGCGAAAACAGTGAGATAACCAATCAAACTACCACTGTCTTAATTGAATCAGCGTATTTCAATCCTTCGTCTATCCGCCGTACAGGCAAGAAGCTCGGAATATCGAGCGATGCTTCGTATCGATTCGAACGTGGCGTCGATATTGATAATCTGCTGTACGCGCTCGACCGAGCGGCGATGCTGATAGCCGAGCTGACCGGAGGAACAATAGAAGAAGGATTGACGGATATCTATCCACATCCTCAACCTCGCAATTCATGTGTGATGCGTTTTGAACGTGCACGCTCAATTATCGGCATCGACATTTCAAATAGCACGATGACTTCCCTACTGGAGCGAGTCGGATGTACTATAACAGATTCCACAGAGTATGCTGTATCGGTGATCGCACCGAGCTATCGTGTCGATATTTCTGAAGAAATTGACCTCATCGAAGAAGTTGCCCGCATGATCAATTATGATAATATCACCCCCGATTTATCTTCGAAGTTCCCGTCAGGCGTTGCTATTGCTCAGGAATTTTTAAAGCCAAGAGCTCGTGATACTATCCGCAATTTCTTTACACAGCATGGTTTTAACGAGATACTGACGTATTCTTTCTTGGATAAATCGAGTGCCGGTGTGTTTTCAGAGAATCCAATTGAGCTAGCCAATCCACTCGGTGAAGAATTTTCGGTGCTTCGTCCGAGTATGCTGCCTGCGATGATGAAAACTCTCGAACGCAATATGCGCAACGGACAGACGATGATGAAAATGTTTGATATCGGGAAGACATTTCATCGTACTTCTTCCAACAAAACGTTTATTTCCGGAATCGAAGAACGCGAGCATCTCTGCGTAGCGCTTTCCGGCAATGCGACGACCGAACAATGGAGTATGAAGAGTCAACAGGTCGATTTCTATGATATCAAAGGAATTATCGAGGAATTATGTAGTGAATTACAGCTTTCTGCCGTAAAGTTCCGCTCACCAAAGTCGGACAGTGCCGTCTTTACCGCCAATTCACTCGAAATCATCGCCAAAAATGGAATTCTCCTTGGCGTATTTGGCGAAGTCACTCCGCAATATCTGTCATCTTTCGGTCTGGATAATCAAGTGTATGCTGCAGAAATTAATCTTACTGCTTTTTACGCACTGAAGCCTTCCGCGAGTTCTTATCTGCCGGTCGCACACTTCCCGGCAGTAAAGCGTGATGTGGCTTTTGTGACTGAAACAGGTGTGACTTCAGAGGCAATCGCTAAAGTCATCTCTCAATCCGGTGGCGATTTACTGAAAAATTCATCTGTGTTTGATGTGTTTGAAGGCAAGTCACTCGGTGATGGCAAGAAATCACTCGCATTTTCGCTAACATTCCAATCACCTGAGCGTACGTTGGTAGAGCAAGAAATTCAACAAGCAATGTCAGGAATTATTGATGCGGTTGAAAATGCTACCGGAGCAAAATTGAGGGAGTAATGTGTTGATTATCAATACTATTACTACGGAATAGCTGTATTGTATTTCAGGTAAAAGGAACTATTTAATACATTGCAAAGTCATTACAAAGAGCTTCAGCTTTATTTATTTCAAGATATTCCTTAGGTATTGAGATGCTTACTGCTTTGCATCACAAGTACTAGAGAAATTGACTTATTATTATCGTACATTTTGCGGATTATACCATTTTTAATTACCAATATTTAGAAAGAGTTGTCTAAAATGAATACTCGAATTATTACCACGATACTTACATTACTTACTGTAATTATTGCTACTTCTACTTCTCTAAGCGCTCAGATTATCAACTATGTGGCGTATGATTCACTCCTTCAGAAAAATGTAGTAGATGGGAAAGTATATTATAATGGATTCCGAAATATGATGTTTGAAGAATTTATCTTTAATTTATATTCGATTCATCCGGATGAAATGTCAAAGAACGATCAGCTCGCTTTTTGGCTCAATGCATATAATGCTTTTGTCATTCACAGCGTGAAGAATTATGGTGAGTTAAAGTCACCTAAACAAAAAGTCGGCTTTTTTGACTTTGACAAATTTGAAGTAGCCGGTATGACTCTCACGCTCAATAAAATTGAAAAAGACATGATAATCCCTTTATTCAACACGTACTTAGTACATTTCGGACTCGTCTGTGCAGCCAATGACTGTCCTAAACTCATGAGTAAAGCATATTGTGGAGCAACGGTGAGGGAGCAATTAGAACAAAATGGACGTGATTTTATACGTTCAGCTAATGGAGCTCGGCTTGACCGCGCCACCAAAACTCTTCGCCTCTCACAGATTTTCAATTGGTACAAACGTGATTTTGAAATGGGTGGGAAAAAATTGATCGATATCATCGCAAAATATTCCAAACCCGAAGATGCGGAATTTATAAAAGCGAATAAAGCTGATATCACAATTGAATTTTTAGAGTATGATTGGAAAGTCAATGCACTCAATACATTGCCTGCTCCCGTGGTAGTAAAGCCATACTGTAAATAAATGATGTATTGGATGGTTATTACTATTGTACAGAAAAATACTATATCATGATTCAAATTTGTATAATCTGTTAACCCGCTAGTACTTCTCAATCCAAAATGACATTTCTTCTCCATTTCTAATTCTCTGTAAGCTCATGAATCATATAGTGATTATTGGAAATGGTATCGCCGGAATTACTGCCGCTCGTCACATCCGAAAACTAAGCAATCACCGTATCACCGTTATCTCGGGAGAGACTCCGTATTTCTTTTCCAGACCGGCACTGATGTACGCTTTTATGGGTCATTTGAAATTCGAACACACCAAGCCGTATGAGGACTGGTTTTGGGCGAAAAATCGTATTGAACTCGTGCAAGATTATGCGCTCACCATTGATACTGTTCTCAAGCACGTGTATTTGCAATCCGGTAATGTCGTTCAGTATGATATTCTCATCCTCGCTACTGGTTCGCTCCCTAATAAGCTTGGTTGGATTGGTCAAGACTTAGGTGGAGTTCAAGGATTGTACTCGAAGCAAGACCTTGATTTGATGACAGTTAATACGCGGGATATTTCGCGTGGAGTAGTTGTCGGTGGTGGCTTAATTGGGATAGAAGTCGCCGAGATGCTTCATTCGCGTAAAATACCTGTGACGATGCTTGTCCGGGAAACAAGCTATTGGAATTCAGTCCTTCCTCTCGAAGAATCACTACTGATCAACAGACATATCCGGCATCAGGGTATAGACTTACATCTTGAGACAGAGCTCACCGAAATCCTCCCAGACGTTCATAATAGAGTCCGCGCCGTGCGTACAAATAAAGGTGATGAATTCACTTGCGAATTCGTCTCCCTTACTGCAGGAGTACACCCCAATATCGAGATTACACATAAGTCTGGCATAGCGACTGAACGTGGAATTCTCGTCAATGAATATCTTGAAACATCTACTCCAAATGTCTATGCAATCGGAGACTGCGCAGAAATTGTATCGGAAGATAGTACACCCAAAAGTCGAGTCGAACAGCTCTGGTACACAGGAGAAATGCAAGGCGAAACAGTAGCACGCAGCATTTGTGGTGAACGCACAAAATATGAACGAGGAATTCTCTTTAACTCAGCAAAATTCTTTGATATCGAATATCAGACGTATGGGTCTGTACCTGCGAGACATGCAGACGAAAAGTCATTGTATTGGGAACACCCCGATCGCCGGCGATCTATTCGAATTGTCTATACTTCCGAACAAGTCATTGGTTTTAATCTACTTGGCATCCGATATCGCCATGAAATATGTAAGCAATGGATAGCAGAACATCGTTCAATTGAATATGTCCTTGAGCATCTTGACCAAGCAAATTTTGACCCCGAATTTTTCGAGAGATTCGAGCAGGAAATGATTGTTTTATTTGAAAAGCAAACCGGAAAGAAGATTCATTTGCGCAAGCAACGATCATTTTTTGGATTTAAGAAATTCTTGGGGAATGTGCGGGCATCTGTTTAGTATCGTTAACCGCATAGTAAACCTTAGTAGAAAGAATTTCAGTAAAGTTATAACCTTATTACCTTATTATGAAATACTCTTTACGGTAGTTTTTACATTCTTTACCAAAACAGGGTTATCATTCAAGTTGGAACTGCATGCTACTAATGTATTTATCTGATTCGAGTCTGGACAGAACATATTAAAAAAGTAAAAATTCGAATATTCGATTTAAAATATCCGTATGAATTTGATACAAATAGAAATACCACAGCCTACACATCCTAAAGAGTCGATTATGAAAAAAATCGGGCTTGCCATGTTTGCGCTTGGTATGCTAGTATTTCTATCAGGTGCTACTGGTGCGTTTGAAAATATCAAACTGTTCTATTGCCTTGGCAGCTTAGGACTTGCAGCGCTTGGTGGCGTCCTCTTTATTTTGCCGAGTCGTAATGACGGTCTTCCGGGGATCAAAAATAATGGTGTGATGTTTCGTGCAATATCTAATCGAGGCGCTCTCGCTTGGATGACATCAGTATTTCTTACGGGATTCTACATCCTGCTTTATTGGTATCCAGAATATCTCAAAGGGCTTATAACTTCTACGGATGTAATAAGCTTTGGTATGACCGGCAAAGCTGCCACTCAATGGTTCTTGTATGGCACGATTTATACGCTTGCGATCCTTGTCATGGGCATGAAGATGATAATTAAATATCGCCACAGTAGATATCAAATAGTACGTACGATTTCTGTGATGTTTTTTCAATTGGTGTTTGCATATCTGATTCCGCATATTTTAGAAGCATTTCAACAGCCGGAATATTATTTCACCTATTTCTGGCCGTTAAAGACAAGCGTGTTATTCCCTAATGACTTGCAGTGGTTAAAATCTCAACCCGGCGCACTGCCCCAGTTTATGGTTTTCTGGGGAGTTATCATGTCGATAATTGGCGTTCCGATACTCACCTATTTTTTTGGAAAACGCTGGTACTGTTCTTATGTTTGCGGTTGCGGTGGACTCGCCGAAACACTTGGCGACCCGTATCGCCAGAATTCAGATAAATCTCTTAAATCATGGAAAGTAGAACGTTGGATGGTGCATTCTGTTCTTGTATTTATTACGGTCACCACCGGTCTTTTATGGGCTAACTCCATCTATGGCGGAGAGCTCCTCGGGAGTGCATCGATGTATTTCTCACGATGGTATGGTTTCTTAATCGGTGCAGCTTTCTCGGGTGTCATCGGTGTGGGTTTTTACCCGATTATGGGAGCGAGAGTTTGGTGTAGATTCGGCTGCCCACAAGCGGCAATATTGGGAATTTTTCAAAAGTATTTCTCACGATTTCGGATAACGACCAATGGCAGTCAGTGCATTTCCTGCGGTAATTGTTCGACCTATTGTGAGATGGGAATCGACGTTCGTGCCTATGCACAGCGTGGTGAAAATATCGTTCGCGCTTCATGTGTCGGATGCGGGGTTTGTTCGTCGGTTTGCCCACGTGGAGTACTCAATTTAGAGAATGGACCTGTTCGAGGACGCGTAAGTACGTAATTTTAAATTAATCAGTTGCCTATAATTCATTGATACAGAACCAGCCTCAATTCAAAACCTCTCATTTCTTTCTGCTTGTTTTGTATTGCCTGATATTTGTGGGGTATGTGGTCATACCTCCCGTCCGCAATGCCGACAATACACAATACTTTCTCGCGCTTTTTTCACTCCATACTGCTATTGGTTTTCTTGCTATTCGATATGCGGGTAACGCTCTTAACACTCGACCACTTCTTCTCTGGACAGTATTTCTCGCCTCACGATTCTTCATTTTCCCGATGCTACCGTGGCTTTCAGATGATGTCTATGGATATCTGTGGCATGGCACACTTACGATTAATGGCTGGAACTGCTATGTATATCCCGCAAATGCTCCTGAAGTAGCTTTTCTCAGGAATCCACTCTATGATTTACTCGCCTACAAAACACATCCAGCAATTTATCCGCCGGTTGCAGAAATATGTATTGCTCTTGGTTCGTGGATAGGAAGTTTGTTTTCGGATACGTGGCAAAGCGCGCTTTTTGGGTGGAAATTTGTGCTTTTTTTGGCTGAATCGGTGGGTTTTTGGTTGCTGCTCAAAACGCAGAAACATGTCAAATTTTTCTCTCCGTCACTCTATCTTCTTCTCCCGCTTCCGGTTGTAGAAATTATGGGACAGGCGCACAATGACGGACTCCTCATTGCACCCTTAGGTGGAATGATGTATATACTTTCACGTTTTTGGAATAATCGCACGGTGAAATGGGAATGGATTACCGGAGCATTGATAGGCGCAATGGCGCTTATCAAGCTCATTCCGGTGGTGATGATTCTGCCGTTTGTGCGACTGAAGACATCGTTGCGTCAGAAAGCAATTCTTTTTATATCTCTTGGTATTACATCACTTACGGTGTCATTGATATTTTTCTATGATTCTCGAGCCATTAGTAATTTTATAGAAATTCTTCAATTTTACAATCATACTCAATTCAACAGTCCGCTACTTCAACTTATCCGCAGCATACTTGAAGCAGTACATGTGCCGAATTGGTGGCTTGTCGCACCGACGGTGATTTCGGTCTTTCGCTTGTCAGTAATTTTGATGATCGGACTTGTACTGAAGCCGCAGTCCTACCGTGGATTCAGCGCTCAATTGTTGGGAATTGTAACTGCTGCAACGCTAATTTCGCCCAAAGTGCATCCGTGGTATTTCGTGCCGTTGTTGTTTTTAAATAGCATGGTAGGATGGCGTTGGCTGGCGTATGGCGCACAGGCGATGATGCTTTCGTACGCTATGTATGCAGTAGTGCCGGCGTCCGAACTCTTTATAGTAGAAAATGTTGTGTGGATCGGAGTGATTTGCGCTGCGCTATGGGAGTATAGAACTTCCAAGGTGGAATTTTAACGCAAAAGGAGCTTGAGGTGGATTATTAACGTAATAGTTATGAGTCCAAAAGTTAATTACTTCCCTCCGAATTCGATGCGTTTATCACCATGTTCGATGATAATTTTACCGGTCGTAATATCAATTTTGAAATCTTTGCCTCCTGCTTTTCCTTTGACATTTCCAACAGATTTAATGGTATCGAATGCTGACGTGAGGTTACGACGTTTGAGGATTTTTTTGGCTCCACGTTCGACATCAGTATCATTCGGCATCAACGAACTAAATGCATCAAAGGCTAATCCCACTCCCCAGCCCATAAGTGGCCAAATAAACCAATCATCTCCCGAGTAGTAACATATTCCTGTAAACATTGCATTCATAATAAGATACGTGCGCAGGTGTTCGTAGAATTTTCGTTTTTTCTGTTTCCGCCACTCAAGCTTCGCCTCTTCTAGAGGAGAAATTCCTTCTAAATAATCTTCGATAGCACTTTGCAAATCTAGCTCATCGATACCTAATTCTTTGGCGGTCGCCAGTAAATCATCATGAGAGATATTCCCCTTTGTTCCTTGCTTTTTGATGGCATTTTTGAGGATTTGCTCCATCTGCTCGGTTGTGTATTTGTTATGTTCCATAATGTGTGCTCAGTAAGTTAACAATTATATAAAACAAGACATTACTTAAATAAACACATCTCCGGTAGCCGACCTGTACGTATTATCCAATAGCATTGCGATTGTCATAGGTCCGACTCCTTTAGGAACCGGAGTAATTGCTAATGCTTTAGGAAGTACGGAGTTAAAATCAACGTCACCGACAAGACGCGAACCTGATTTGGTGGTGGGGTCACTGATTTTATTTATACCGACATCGATGATAATCACGCCATCCTTCACATCATCAGCTGTTATGCGGTTCGGAACGCCGATAGCAGCAATCAATACATCTGCTTGGGTCGTGTATTTGCGGATATCGTTTGCGCCTGTGTGGCATATCGTTACGATGGCATTCGCATTGGGAGTTTTTTGATATAAAAGATTTGTAATTGGCTTACCGACAAGGTTACTACGACCGACGACCACGACATGTTTTCCGGTGAGTGAAATATTGGATATTTTGAATAATTCCATAATTCCCGCCGGCGTGCATGGTACGAAGCCTGGCAGACCGAGGCACAATCTGCCTACATTTTCCGGATGGAGTCCATCGACATCTTTGGTTGGTGAGATGGAGAAGAGTACTTTTTGTTCGTTAATATGTTTTGGCATTGGTAGCTGGACGAGAATTCCATGTATCGCAGTATCCAGATTCCATCGTTTAATTACTTCAAGAATCTCGACTTCTGGAGTACTACTCGGCAAACGTAGAACAACCGAATGAAATCCTGCTTCGAGACATGCTAATTCTTTAGAGCGAACATACACTTGAGATGCGGGATTATCACCGACGAGGAGTACGGCGAGCCCGGGAGTAATTCCTTTTTGAGAAAGTACGAGTTCAGTTTTTCGCTTTATCTCATCACGTAAGGATTGAGCAATTGATTTACCATCGATTAGTACAGCCATAAGTAATTAATTTGTAAATGATTATTTTTGAATAGGTTGTGAATGAGCAAATAGTACTTTGAGTGGTACTTTCATTATCTGAATTCGCATAACTGAATTCCCCATTTCTCGGAAAACTATCGATTGTATTGAGTAAAACATTCCTACTTCGAACCAAAAATACGACGCTACGAAAGTATTTGATGTAAAAGAAGCGATCATCACCAACAATATATTATAAAATGAAAAATGGGATAACATTTTACTATCTTCTGATAAGTTAAGATAGTAAGGTGAAAATACAAATCTTTTGAATTGAATGAAAAGTCCGGATAGGATACCTATATACATGACAAAACCCAAAATCCCTGTTTCTGCCAGACAAGCAAACAAACCGGAATCTGAAAAGCCATGCGCTTCATTTATATTAAAATAATAATAACACCCAATCCCAATTCCTGTAATCGGATAACAATACCATACTTCCAATGCATATTTAATAGTGCTTAAGCGACCAAAAAACGATTCGCCTTCGGTAGTTTCGGCTCTTCCACCGGTGTATTTACTGACTATACCGCTCACTCTTTGGGTAAACAATCCCGATACGCTTATGTCAGTTGCATATTCAACTATGACATTGGTTGATATAATTATAAGTGCAGTCACAGCAACCATTTTCAACAGTTTAATACTTTTTTTGGAACGTTCAGTTGCAAAGGCAAAAATGAGAAGTCCTACGAATAAAGACAAAGCTGTGAGAGAAAAGGTAAGAAATAAAGATATAATTGTTAACACAGCCAGAATAATATTAAATTTTTTAGACGGAATGAAATTTCGGGTATTTCTGAGGAATGGAACAAGCAAAGCAGTGAGAATAAACATACAAAAAGACGCCAAGGTAGAAGGTTCACTAAAAATCGATGTCGCCCTATAAAAACTACCATAATTCAAACTCAGTTGCCGTACATCACCTTGATTAATAGATGATAGATCATATCCACCACGAGCGGCAAACGACACACTATTCAAACTAATCCATGCAAGCGGCAAATCTAAAGCTCTTGCAATAAGCTGATATATACCAAATAGATGGACACCGATTGCAAATATCAATACTGCCTGAATAGAGAATTTCCAATCAGTAATTTTAATTTTCAGACCGGAACACAATATCGTGAGAAGTACTAAATACAAGAAATGAGATCCCGTTTTCATTATCTGTATTTGTTTGACTGAATTCCCTTCAAGAATTGGATTTATTGCTGATATGAGCGACGTGATTACAATTCCAAACAAACACAATGTAGCCAAAGTACGTGGAAATTCGAGGATTTCTCCATCCCATAGTAGCCGTTTAATCGCAACTCCCATGAACGCTATCACACCTACATCAAACATAGTTACCGGGTACGTACCCAAAGCAAACATCTGAAAAATACTAAAGAATTGCGAAGTAAAAAGTAGAAAGAGTGCGATTTTCATGTGTTTACTTTCGGTGAACTATTTCATTTGCAAATAAGAAGTTAATTCACCGGAGGAAGTGATCGGAAGCTTACAGCTATAATCTTCACAAATCATTACGATTGACGAGGTTGGACGAGTGAGTTGTATCAGTTCTTGAGCATCCTCTTGATACAATCGCACTAACGATGGTAAGAATGCTGTTTGAATCATCGAAGTGAATTCTTCCCATAATGATGTAGAAGAATCACCACAAAGGATCAGTTCAGAACGCTTGCTTTGTACATAGTGTACCGAAGATAAAAGCCAAGTAAGTCCGGTAGAATATTTTGTAAGTATAGTACCTGAAGAATATATAGCACGAATAGCTGATTCAGTAAAATCTTTTCTTTGCAGAAGAGTGCCGAGCTTCAGTAATGTGAGTATTGCCATAGAATTACCGGAAGGATACGCCCCATCATAGATGATTTTTTGCCCGGTAAACGGAGTATCTTCACTATGCTTTTCCACCTGATGAAAGCCACCCTTTTCATCTTCAAATTTTGCAAGTAGTCGTTCTGATAGCTTTGTTGATATGTCTAAATATTCCCTCTTACCTCCCGCTTGATACATTTCAAACAGTCCAAACGCAATTGCAGCATAATCATCTAAGAATCCTGTAATCGAGGCATCGTTATCTCTATATCGATGAAGTAATTCACCATCAGAAGTAAGCATTTTTGAAGAGAGAAAGTTCCATGCTTTCTCTGCTCGCAACAAATATTTTGGTTCTTGAAATGCACATGCTGCTTTCGCTAATGCCGCGATCATCATTCCATTCCAATCGGTGAGAATTTTATCATCTACAATTGGATGGATTCGTTTCGTTCGTTCTTTTGAAAGTGTTGATCGTATTGACTTTAGCTTGCTTTCGAGATATTCTATTTCCATAGAATGGTTCAACGCATATTCTTGAAGTGGAATTTTCAAGTACGGAATATTCTCACTTGACAGAGTACCGGTAGCTTCATCTCGGAAATTGCCGGCTTTTTCGATTCCGTAAACTTCTGTAAAAATCAAACCATCTTCTTCTCCTAAAATCGCAATCAGTTCATCATACTTCCACACATAATATTTACCCTCAACTCCTTCACTATCAGCATCTTCTGCTGAATAGAATGCTCCTTCGGGGCTAGTGAGAGACTCTTCGACGTAAGTCAAAATGTCTTCTGCCGTCTGCTTGAAGAGTGGCGATTGTGTGACTTGATATGCTTCTGTATAAGCAATTGCAAGCCATGCCTGATCGTACAGCATTTTCTCAAAATGTGGTAAAAACCACCTTTCATCCGTGCTATATCGATGAAATCCTAATCCAATATGATCGAATATTCCGCCCATCCGCATTTTGGTGAGCGTCGTCGTGACCATTTCAAGGACGCTTTCGTCACGAGTAGAATGATACATTCTCAGCAAAAAACACAACTGATGTGGACTTGGGAATTTGGGGCTTTGACGGAAACCACCATAGGTTGTATCATAAATTTGACGGAATTTTTCAACCGTATCATTTAGGATTTCGGGAGAGAATTCTGCAAACATATCATGATGAGTATTCTGCTGTAATGTACTATAAACATATTCACTTGACTCAATTAATTTTCTACGGTCAGTATTCCATAATCCTGCGATTTTCTCCAAAATATCAACGAGTCCAGCTCTGCCGTGTGTGCTGTTTTTGGGAAAATATGTTCCCGAAAAAAATGGCTTCTTATCCGGCATCATGATTATCGTAAGCGGCCAGCCGCCATGCCCTGTCATCGCCTGGCATACCTCCATATAGACGGCATCTATGTCCGGTCGTTCTTCCCGATCGAGCTTGATGGAAATATAATGTTCGTTGAGGATATGCGCCACGCCCAAATCTTCGAATGACTCATTCTCCATCACGTGACACCAATGACAAGTCGAGTAGCCAATCGATAAAAACACTGGCTTATCTTCCCTTCGAGCGGTCTCAAAAGCTACTTCGTTCCACGCTTTCCATTGAACAGGATTATGTGCATGTTGAAGTAGATACGGCGATTTTTCATTCGCGAGCTCATTCGTAAATCTATGAAGTACCTCAGGCATATCTGTTAGTGATGTTTGGTAGTAAGTATTCGTCAAATGTACGTTTCAAATCATATTCAGGGAACCAACCCCAGTCTTGTCTTGCTGCCGAATCATCAACATCTGATGGCCAGGAATCGATGATGCCCTGTCTTTTTTCATCCGGAACGAAATTTATTACTGCATTTGGGAATGCAGCTTGTACTAAATGTGAAAATTCTAAAGCTGTTGGTGCGAAAGCACCGATGTTGTAAATTCTTCGTGTCAAACTATCCGATGGTGCAGCTGCGAGCTCCATCAAAGCGCGTACACCATCCGGCATCGCCATGAAAGGAATCTGTGAATCAGCTCGTACAAAACAGTTATACGGTTGGTGTTGCGCTGCTTTGTGGATCATTTCAGGTGCGAAATCGCTCGTACCTCCGGTAGGAACAGTAAACGCTGAAATTAACCCTGGAAATCGTACACCTCGAAAATCAATAAAACCTGTTTCGAGTTCCGGAGATAAACGCTTATACAATTCAGAATAATACCTGCCTAAATGTTCGTTGTAGAGCTTGTTTACACCATACATAGTCATCGGCATCAAACAATCATCTTCGCTGACTTTACCGATGTCGAGTTTGTCGGCAAGTGAAGGTATCCCATAGACAGCTATAGTACTTGGGAATAAAAATTTGACCGAATTTTTTGTTCGCTTGCCCATGCGGTAGGCCAGTTGTAAGAAATTCAACGTTCCCTCAACATTCACTCTATGCCCCTGTTCCGGATTACGCTCCGCACTCGTCGAAAGCAACGCCGCAAGATGATATATTTCATCAACATCATACTTCTCTGCACTGCGAATTACATCTTCATCTAAAATATTGCCGAGGATTACTTCTTCGCATAAAGCTTCATGGACATCTGACATTGGATTGAGATCGATCGCAACAACGGAATGACCTTGTGAGGATAATACTTCAAGCAGAGTGTGGCCAATTTCACCATTAGCGCCCGTAATTAATATTGTTTTTTTCTTCATAATTATTTTGAATTGTTAGAATAATATTCACATAAAAAGATTCTTTTAAATACCGTCGATCCTATAAATGCCGAGAATAAATGAATCTGTACAAGTACAGTCCATTTGTTTAATTATCATTATTTTCAATTGGTTGTTCGAACAGTCGTAGCTTTGCCAGCAATTCCCGGTGAAGAGATTCCCAATCTACAAGTGGTGTCATCACATTGTCGTGCATGTGGGTGGAAAGTCCCGTAATCGGTGAAATGCAGAGAGCTTTTCCTAAAAATAGCAAGCCGCCAAACATGCGCCTGCTGAGGTACGCATCATTTGCATTTTTAGCAGATTTTTCTAAAATACGACGATATTTCTGAATCGTTTTTCCTTCCGCTAAAAACGTGAAAGTAGTATTCGTTACTTGCCGCCAATGGCAATAATTCGACACAAATAACATTGAAAATCGACGAAACCGCGGCTTGTATCTGTCTGGATAGTCAGGTGGATGGATTATCAAAGATTTCTTGGAAGTATTGATAAGTATTTCTAACGAAAGTCTCCTTGGCTTGAAACCAAATACTTCGTTACGATTGACAATCACATCAGTCAATACTCGAAATGAATCAGGCGTATGCAGATAATCATCTTCACAAAAATACACCCAATCGTCCGGTTGTGCAGTATCAGCTACCCTAAAACTTTCTCGAATAGAATCATCATTTCCCCAAGATCCATGGGTGATTTGTACGGGATATCGAGCGAAAAAAGCTGACAAATCGTCGGATATTTTATCGGCAAGTATGTGAATTGTATAGTCATAACCCTGAACAGCTTCGTACACACTCAAGAAACAGAGTTTTATGATTGTCCTCTTGTCCAGCCCAAACGGTCGTGGTGCATTATGCAACGAATGGACTACATCGCAGGTTCGGAAGATTATGAGATAATGAGGTCGTTTTTCTGGGCTCATAGCCAACTTAAAAGTGTTTTTTTCATAGTTTCATGACTCAAATGGTCAAACTTTTCAAGTGGAATATCGACTACCGATCGATAAAATTCCTCATCCGAAAGTAGTCGCTTACCAAGTGAAATTGCACCATCGATATCGAATTCATCGACAACCATTGTCGCCGGAAAGAAGTCTTCCGCATGACCGGTAGAACGAGTCGAAATTATAGGTATTTGCAATGCTGCAGCATCGAGTACATTTCGTCCCCAGGTATAACGGTCATCTAAATTTAACCAAATGAGAGACTTACTTGTAATGTCAAATACTCGACTGAGATTAGTAACAGGTTCGATACGAATAGTTGGATCGTTGTACAACCGACGGACTTTATCAAAACCTGCATTTTTATTCACAAAACTTCGATATTTTTTAAAATTATGCCAGAGGAGCTTGAGTTTGCGTGAGAGGAGGTGTTCGAAACCATAGTATTCAATCCCGAGTGCACGCGCAACATAATAATCATTCCATCGCGAGGTAAGAGGTTGGCAAAGAAGGACTTCCCTTCGACGTTCATGAATAGGTACCGACAGCTCTCGTATTGTTTCAGCGGGATACGGTATTCCCAGATACTCGACTCGTGTCGTTGTAATTGACCGTAGGAGAGAGAGAGTATATTTGTTGATACAATTAATGATATCAGCTGCATCAAGCACTTTTTTTAACGTGGGATTAGGTCGGATGTAATCACTTCCCGACCCCTCGATGAGTGCAATCCACAGTGCATTATGAGATACTTTATCACGTAGCCGGAGATACTCCGGGAATCTATCGAAATTTGTATTTGCAATAATTATATCATAGTTAGCGATATCCGTATCTTTTGCATTTTTGTAACCGCAATAATCACCCCAGAAGGTAAATGCCCATGCTTCAATCCCATTCATTGTGTTTTTCATGTGTGGCATATCCCGCGCCGACCACTTTGTTGAGTTTCCGCCGAGGACTAATACGCGAGGTTCGTAAGAAGGTCTGATCATAGTGTAGTTTTCATACAATTTGATAGTTGTTGTTTAATTGTTGAAAGCCACGGAATATTTGCTCGCTGGTCACTATGCGGAGATCATCCTGATGCGTTGACATTACGACGACTGATTTGCGGTGTTGGGGTCCCCACTGCTTTGCATGACGCACTGAATTATTAAAGATTCCGACGATTGGAATTTCAAATGCAGAGGCAATGTGTACCACTGCTGTATCAGGTGAAATCACTGTTGAACATTTCTTTACAAGAGCGCAGAAATTAAGGACATCAGAGGAGTACGGAAGTATATGAACATTCTCAGGGAATAGCTCGCATAGTGCAGAAAATTTATGAGTTTCTGCCGGTGCTACATTGAGGAGAATATGCATATTTGGGTAGAATTTAAGAAGAAGTTCAATTAATTCCTCGACGGTTTCTTGCGTCATTTCACGCTTGTCATTACCTGCTGTCGTATTGATAAGTACTGTTTTTGCATCATTAAATTGCCTAAAATACCCATCTGCATATTGTTCATTTTCAGGAGATAAAGCAATGGACATGTGTACTAATTCATCAGAGTATTCCCATCCAAAACTATCACACAAAATCTTCACATGTATTTCACCCATCGTCCTGTCATTCGGAGCCGCCGGTAGCTGTGCGTTGAATAAAGCTGAATAAAGGTGAGCACGCTTGGGATTCGCCCAAGTAATTTTTACAGCCTTCCTGCCACCAAGCCATTAGCCCAAGCACCCGCTTTTGTCGCCTTGTAAAATACCAATCCAACGATGCAATCATAATTCTCACGGCGAGCCAGGCGACGTAACTCAAGGAGTGACCGAAAAGTTTCGTCATAACACAAAATCTTGCTGATTCTCTCATCATGCTTGAGTAATACAACATTACGTTTCGTACCGACAACATG
Organism: Ignavibacteria bacterium; assembly: GCA_016720145.1. Classification (GTDB taxonomy): domain Bacteria; phylum Bacteroidota; class Ignavibacteria; order Kapaibacteriales; family UBA961; genus JADJXV01. The sequence continues at coordinate 92,193 of JADJXV010000006.1, forward strand.
TATTTCCGCGTGAGGTAATTTTTCTTGAAGTAGGTGAAAAACAGGTGTCGTCACAATCATATCACCCAACACATCATAGCGAAGAATGAGAATTTTCTTAATTTTAGACCCATCGAGCGGTAAAGAAACTTGCTTATTTCTCAGAAAGATACGAAAGAGGAAATAAATAAAATTGCGGAAGGCGTTTTCAATCCATTTCATCCGATCCTCCACTTTCCGTCTTTGATTGCTCTATAATCAAACTCACTTCACGGCTCAGCGGCTGGCTTGCTGAACGGTAGAAATTGAGTGTGTCGGCAAATCCATATCCTTTAATCGCTTCCGAACATATCATCCCTTTGTGTCCTCGTGTGCGGATAAATTCCAAAAGTCCTTGCTGTTGCCACAAATATTCTTGCGGAATTGTCGGAAACTTACGCGCCAACACACCATATCTTCCTAGAGATTGCACGGACCAATACCAAGCAAATACATCAATCCGAAGTGCTGATTCAGCTGAAGAAATAATCGCAGGCAGCACACAATTGATCGCTAATTCACGACGCATGGCAGCGCCTTCGTTGAGTAATTTTGTGGTGATAAGTGTTTTCATGACAGTCGCAAATGATTCTGTCCTGCTCAGTGCATTTTCAATCAATGAGTACAGTGAAGAAGATTCACAATTCTCATAAAAATAATTCAAACTGGTATCAGAATATGCGGGTCTTCGGCGTTTTTTTTGAAAATTAATGATGAATTGTCGGACGCTGGCAAAAAAAGCGCATCGCAGTCCGAGTTTACCGATATCAGCTTGCATATCAGATGACTTTCTCAGCAAACGAAGCAAAGCATAATCCTGCAAATCTTCTAATACTTCACGATCTCGATGAGCATCGGTACCTTGCCGTACTGATCGAGCAATTCCGGTGACTTCTTCTGCTGACAACACGAGAGTTTCTCGAGCGAAACTTCCTTCTACATCTTGCACAAGTACCAAATGTAACAGTAAGTTATCAAACACTCTGTTTTCTGAATGTCGGTGCAGTATCCAGTCTGAAGCGTGCCGGTGAAATTCTGCATTTCCTATCATTACTTCACCGTCAAGTAATATTGCTATATCTAAATAATCGGGTCCTTCATGGACATTCAAGCGACCTGGTGATAGTGTTTGAAGGCGTTTTCCGCTTTCGGTAGTCCATACGCGTGACGGCTCGGAAAGAAGAGCATGTACCCCGCGTTGAAGTACAATTTCAGTGAAAGTATTTGAGTGGTGGCTCACATTCCTATCTCCTTTTGAAAATAAATAGTTAACTGTTGTGCTTTCTCTTGAAAATCATGCCCGGTGGAGGCATAAATGATTCCTCTCGACACATTGACTATAGCAGGTCCGCTACCATTTGCTTGCATAGTAGCTGCAATATCGCCGCCTTGCGAACCAATTCCCGGGATGAGGAAGACATTGGTCGGCGCATATTCACGAATCTCACCTAGTTCTTTTGGATGCGTAGCACCGACGACGAATCCGAGCGCAGACTTGCCTTCCCATGTCATACTTTTCTCTATGACATGCCTGTAGAGTGGCTTTTTATCTGAAATTATATGCTGAAAATCGGTGGATCCGGGATTGGACGTAAGCGCGAGAACAAAGACTAGCTTGTCTTCATACTGAAGGAAAGGTTCTACAGAATCTCTTCCCATATAAGGGCTTACCGTTATTGCATCAAAATTCATATCCTCAAAGACTGCCTTGGCATAAGCCGTGGAAGTATTTCCGATATCACCACGCTTCGCATCGGCAATTGTAATTATACCTTTGGGTACGGCTTCAAGTGATTTACGAAGCACTTTCATGCCTCGCTTGCCGTACTGTTCATAAAATGCAAAATTGAACTTATAGGCAGAAGCATGAGCAGCCGTTGCCTCGATTATCCCAAGATTAAACTTCAAAAGTCCTTTATCAGAATCACGTAAATGATTCGGAATTTTAGTGATATCGGTGTCTAATCCTACACACAAGCGAGATTGATGGTGATGCTGTATTGCGGTTAGTTTATCTAAAATGCTCATAGTAGTACGTAGATATTTGAAAATATACAACTAATTAATTATTAACTACTTATGGAAGGCGACGTTTAAAATCAGCATAACTTCGTGATGAAAGATTTTGTTCGGTTGGTGGTGCGAGCTTTGCATCTTTAATTCTCTTATTCATGTCATCAAGGCGATCTTGCGGAAGTGGGTGAGATGAAAGTAATCCTTCAATCGCATTGCCGCCGTTCCCTTTTACTTTTTCAAAGAAATACGAAATGGCACCGGGATACCATGAAGTCGATTGCATGTATTTGAAGGAATACTCGTCGGCGGAACTCTCATCGTCACGGCTATTTTTGAGTAAGGCAAGACCTGTGAACATGTTAGCAGCGACTTCGACCGTCTTGCTTGAATTTTGTCCGAGGGCAATTTCGAGTGCCATTTGCGCTCCATACGCTTTTACCATACGATTTGCACTATGTCGTAGCTCCGCATGAGCAATCTCATGTCCTAATACTCCTGCCAAGCTTGCATCATTTTCGAGCATTTTGATGAGACCGGTATAGACATATATATATCCACCCGGTGTACAAAATGCATTGATCGTCTTGTCATCTTTAATAATTTCAACCGTATAGGGGAAGGTGCCACGGTATTTCACTGCCGGTGATTGCAGAAGTTGATTGACCATACTTTGGACGTATTGCTTGGCTTTGACATCATTGAGAATTGGGTATTCTTTTGGATTTGCACGGATTTGTGCGTCCATTTGAGCCCCGAGTCCGACGTCATTTTTAACAGGGAAAAGTAGTCCTGTAATGCTCGAACATTGTATCAGGAAGGCGCTTATGAGCAAAAAACAGGTCATTCTCAGAGGAGAAATCGAATTGAAGGTAGTAATTTTCATGGTTGCTTGAAGATAATTAAGGTTAATTTTATAGCTCATTTTAAGAAATTCTCTCAATACTTCGTAAATTTACGACAATTCCAAGAATCTCAAAAGAAACTACCGCACGAGATGCGGACTTTATCTCAGAATGAAGCCACTCCTTACTAATTTTTCAGCACGATTTATTCGGATTTTCGTTACGGCAGTGACGACGATTGCATTGATACCATGTTTGTATATGTTTATGTATATCATGGTGTTGCACGTACCGGGCAATGACGAATGTCTGTGGCAATACCAGCAATCACAGAAAATGTACCTCATAAGTCGTGTCGTGCAAGGCGGCGTAGCAGACCAAGCAGGAATCAAAAATGGCGATTATCTCGTTCGATTTAATGGTAAACCATTTGCCAATGCTGAGGATGCCGTGAGAATGCTTAATGATGTTCCGCTCAACAGCTACGCAACGTATACGATCCAACGGAACAATCAGCAATTCGACACCAAAATCCGCATCGTCAAAGTATTTGACTATTCTTATTTCTCGGTTTTTTTACTCGGTTTTGGATTTTTGATTGTCGGCTATACTGTCGCTATGACAAAGCCGGTAGGAGTACTTCAACGCAGATTTTGGCTGTATGGTTTGCTTTCGTTGCTTTTCTTTTCTGTTCCTAACCCTCCTTTTTTCAACACGGTTGATCCGATTAATCTAATCTTAAAAGACAATCCTGAAGCATGGAATATACTCCTGACACCTAAAGGATTTATTGGGTTTTTATGCGCTCTCGCATTTGATATCGCACGCATTTTTGCTCCACCGATGTTTGTTTTATTCTTCACACGGTTTCCGGTGGATCTTGCTCCAAAGAGTCGAACATTATTGACATTCCTACTTTTTGGATTTAACCTCCTTATTACCATCTTGTATCTTCTGAGCGGATATAAATTTATCAAGCCGGATATTTGGGTCAATGTATTTTACATTATTTTTGGACCTAACACCTATTACACCTTAGGCTTGAGTATGTTTGTGTATGTGTATTTAAAATACCCGCAACTACCGCATCGCGAACGTCTAAGACCAATAATTGTAAGTATTTGTGTTGTACTTGCTACATTTACATACTTAATACTTATTAATCTTTTTCGTTCGGATGCAATCTTCACTAACCCTATTCTCTTGACTCCAACCTTACTTTGTATTGGATTACCGCTTGCATTCGGTGTAAGTATTTTCCGTTATGGGCTCATGGATATCGATGCTGTTGTCAGGCGAAGCTTGGTCTATGCCGGACTCACGGCTGCAATGGCGGGAATTTATCTGTTGCTCGTCGTGGGATTTGGTAGTTTTCTTGAGGGTACGTTCGGTACGAGTGACAGTAAAATATTGAATATTATGACGTTAATTGCCATTGCCTTTGCTCTCGACCCGATGAAACGCCGAGCGCAGGAGGCGATTGACCGTTTATTTTATCAAGAACGTCTCAATTATCAAAAAGTCTTACTTGATTTCAGCCGTGAGTTACCAAGTAAAATTAATATCCGTGAAATCTTGCAGACCACCATGCAGCGAATTACAAGCACAATGCATGTCGAAAATGTCGTCGCAACGATGTTTGATAATTTTGGAATGGAAAAGCAGATTCCACCTGATTATTATACGCCTGATAACGAACCCGGCAGTCTGTACAACCTCATGCTAGAACGAAAAGCTCCTCTCTATTTTGCAGACTCAGACTCTGATCTTCAGACACAATTAAATGCAAGTGAGTATGAACGTATCACTCAATTTGGTATCGCCCTTACCGTTCCAATGCTTCTCAAAGACAAGCTCATCGGCAGCATCAATGTCGGACAAAAACTCAATGGCAAGCCCTTTTCTCAGGAAGATATCGACCTGCTTTCGACAGTAGCATCTCAAGCTGCAATTGCTATTGAAAATGCACGACTTCATCAGGGCGAACTCGAGAAAATAAAGATCGCCGAAGAACTCGCACTTGCACGTTCGATTCAAAAGCAACTCCTCCCGAAATGCAATCCCGATATCGCCGGACTCGATATTTGTGCCTCCAACGAACCCGCTCTCGGCGTCGGTGGGGAGTGTTACGACTATATTTCCATCTCGCCTACGAAGCTTTTGGTGTTCGTCGCCGATGTCTCCGGTAAGGGAATGTCGGCAGCGTTGTACATGTCCAAGATTCAGGGAATGATGCACTTAGCGGCGCATTTGTATGACTCGCCCAAGGAAATTCTGACGCATGTTAACCGACATCTTTATGCCACTATTGATCGTAAATATTTTATATCCTTGATACTTGCTGTTTTCAATCCCGAGACAAATTCTGTTACCTTTTGTCGAGCCGGACACACTCTTCCACTCATTCGCCAATCAGATACTTTTGAATATTATAACTCCACCGGACTCGCTCTCGGACTCGTCAAAGGGAATATGTTTGCTGATAAATTAGAGGAAATTACTCTGCCTCTAACGCCATCAAGTGCATTTATTTTTTATACCGATGGAGTAACCGAGGCAGAAGATATCGATCACGAACAGTTTGGGGAAGACAATCTCCACCAACTCGTAAATTCTTTGTCTGAAAGAAGTTCGTCGGGAATTGAAGCTGCTATTTCCGGTGCGATTATTCAATTTCAAGGCGCGCTCGAACAACACGATGACCGCACGGTGGTGGTGATAAAATTAGGGTCTGAGTCGAAGCAAACGTGCTGAGGTATAAACAATAAAAGCCACCAAGATCTCTTGATGGCTTTAAAAACACCTATGAGTTATGAAGCGCGAAGCTTTCCTACTCGAAACGTCCGAAACGCTTAGATGGTGCGAAACTAAGATTGTTTTACATAGATTCCAAGTATCAACTTCTAAAAGTACCTTTTTTGCTTTACGAAAATAAATCTCCTACAATTTTTGTGGAACAAATAATTAGAGCGTTGGGCCGAATCGCATTCGCCCAGGTCTTGCAAGGGTCGGGCGAATGCAATTCGCCCCTACGATGGAATAAGCAGAACAAAGCCCGTTAATTCCCATCCTCATCTTTGCCTCATTCAGCGATTCTCCGTATTTTTGAACTCCAAATCAGGCAAACTCTCCATTCTTGTATTCATTTGAATTCCATCACAATCCATTATTTATGAAATCAACGCTTATCCTTCTCTCGCTCTTTGTCGCCTCACTTCAGCTCTCGGCTCAGCAATCACCGGTGATGAAAGCTCTTAAAGCCGAACTCCAACGTACAATGACTGACCTCCAATCACAGAAAAATCCTCCTTACTTTCTCTCCTACAGCGTGACCGAAACGCAGACGGTACGCATTTCAGCATCATTCGGGAAAATCGAACTTGATGAAGCACCAAAAGTTCGTATCCTCGATATCGATCTCAGAGTTGGAGATTACAAGACCGACAATACCCACACTATCCGTGGTAGCAGATTCGAATTCGGTGGCAGCGGACGTGGCGTCGAACTCCCCTTCTCCGACGATGAACAAACCCTTCGTTCGGTCATCTGGGCGAATACCGACCGTCAATTCAAAAAAGCCGTCGAACGCTACGGCAAAGTACTAACGAATAAAGCAGTTAAAGTAAAAGAAGAAGACTCCTCGGCTGATTTTTCGTTCGAACGTCCGAATCAGTACTCCGAGCAGGGCGCGACGTTTGTGATCGATACCGCCGCATGGCGCGAACGTCTCAAACGCCTTTCAGAGATGTTTTCGGTAGAGCCGGAGATTTATCAGGGGAAAGTGTATTTTCAGGCAGATATCCTGACGAAGTATTTTATTAGCAGTGAAGGTACGGAATTACAAACAAGCGAACCTAATGTGCGGGTCTTTGCGCAGGCGATCACCAAGGCAGATGATGGCATGTCACTGCCCCTTTATCGAAGTTATTTTGCCTTTACGCCCGATCGATTACCGCCCGAAACCGAAATGGCAAACGATATTCGGCAGATGATTGCACTTGAAACGAAACTCAGATCGGCGCCGCTGACAGAAACGGTATCGTGTCCGGCGATTTTGTCTGGTGAAGCATCGGGTGTGTTTTTCCATGAAATTTTCGGGCATAGAGTTGAGGGTCATCGTCAGAAAGACCCGAATTCCAGCCAAACATTTAAGTCATTTGTAGGTAAGAAAATACTTCCTGATTTTATCGACGTGGTCTTTGACCCAACGATCAAAACCCTCGCCGGACGCGACATCGTCGGCTTTTTTAAATATGATGATGAAGGTGTGTTGGGACAAAAAGTCGTCGCCGTGAAAGACGGGATTTTCCAAAATTTCCTCATGTCACGTTCACCGATTGAGAATTTTATTACCTCCAATGGTCATGGTCGCAAGCAAGCCGGCTACAAGTCGGTTTCACGTCAGTCGAATCTATTAGTTCAAGCAAAAAAACAAGTACCGTTTGACTCACTGAAAACGCTTCTCCGCGAAGAATGCAAGAAGCAGAACAAAGAATACGGACTATATTTTGTGGAAATTTCGGGTGGATTTACATTCACCAATCGTACAATTCCGAATGCTTTCAATGTGCAACCGCTTGTCGTCTATAAAATTTACGCAGACGGCCGTGAAGATGAGCTTGTCCGCGGCGTCGATCTGATTGGCACACCGCTCACAACGTTCAACAACATCGTCGTAGCCGCCAATGATCTTGGTATTTTCAATGGTGTTTGTGGTGCAGAGTCGGGTGGAGTTCCGGTATCGGCTAGTTCGCCAAGCTTGTTTGTCTCGACCATCGAAGTTCAGAAAAAGCAGAAATCGCAAGCCAAGCCACCCCTTCTTCCTTCGCCGCTTGGTAGCAAAGGAAAATAAATCCAAATCTATCGAAAAGTAATAGTAAAGTCTTCTGTTCTTTCGGACAGAAGACTTTTTTTATGTTCGGTTATCTACCAGCAATACTATAGATTTGACGTAGAGAAATGTTGAACTTACGTTTGGTCATCTTTGAATATTGGTGTATTTTGAGGTGGGAAGTTCGAATCGATGAAGAAATCGCATATGTCGGCGGACTTTGGTGAGAAAATTCTAAGTACAGATTCCACGGGATATACGACACACCGTGGGGATTTCTTTCATGAGTGTCGTTTTTTTGAATGCTAGTGGCAATTTCAAGAACATAAATGAGACCTTTAACAATTCTTATTCTCGGACTTTTTCTCCTGTTTACTTCTTGCGAACAGGTTGAAAAGCAGCAACAAACAAATGTATTTATATATGTTGACCCCAGAGACACGGCGACAATCAAGTATAATCAAGCCATAATGCAATTACCAGAATTTGAGAGTTGGGAATACAACAATAGGCACAGAGATACATATGGGAGAATTGGTTATTAGTATTTTGAAAAAAGAAAAGTCGTAAGCAACAACGAGACATTTTATCACATTGAGTTATTTAGAAAAAAATTTAATAAGGTAATCGACTCTTTTATGTATCCAGATGAACTTGTTTGTTATTTCAGAGTTTACCAGACAGACAACATAATCAGAATATTGAATAAAGAGACAACACAGTTTTTGGACTTGATGAGTATAGAGGGTAGGGATTATCTTAAAACTTGTTTAGCAAAAAGATGAGGTCGAAAATGCCACTAATAGGCATTTGGCAAAAAAGGGGGTTCAGTGCTTAAACGTAACTTTGTGCATCGTATCAATTTCAGTACCGGCAGACAGTTTTCGTCTCCAATGCGCCAACTTCTTGTTGTAGTAAAATGTTACCTTTCCTAAAAATTCCATGACAAAAAAAATAGTTATACTATCAGGAATTATAGTACTTATAATTGTCTTCCTACTCTACGGAAGGTCAATTTATATGCCTTTGTTCTATACGATCAAAGGCAAAGAAACTGTTGATTCAAGAATAGAACTAATACAAGAAGAGGTGCGGAATCGACTTGCAGTTAAATTGAGCAAGGCAGGATATGCAAAGGATTATCCCAAAGAAATAATTCTTGCTGCTTTTAAAGAGGAACAGATTCTTCAAGTTTATGCAAAAGATAATAATGGGGTTACATTGATTACGCAATATCCATTTACAGCATATAGCGGTAAACTAGGACCTAAATTACTTGAAGGAGATCGACAAATACCGGAAGGCGTTTACAGCGTTGAATATTTAAATTCTAATAGTTCCTATTACTTGTCAATAAAGGTAAGCTATCCTAATGAGTTTGATAAATTAAAAACTACGTTGACAAAAACAACATCCGATTTGGGTGGAGATATTTTTATACACGGGAAAGCAGTAACAATCGGCTGTATTCCGATCGGTGACCATGCAATTGAAGAAGTATTTGTATTAGTACATAAGGCAATGAATAACAATGTTAAAGTTATCATAAGCCCAAGAGATTTCAGGATACATCCGAGCTATCCAAAAATTGAAAGTATCGATTGGGAAAACGAACTCTACGACACCATAAAAGACGAGTTGAAAATGCTACCGAAGAACGTGGATGAGAGATAGCAGGCGGACGACACATAAACTAACAAACAGGCATTATAATGGCAAGATCAGGCAGACCACATAAATCAGATCCACGCGTTGACAATCTTTCGTATGACATCAGAGACGGTACGAATGAAAAGGTTAAGAAACTATTATCAGAAGTGGGCATTGACGCATTAGACAGCTATCAACGGACATCATTCATCTGGGCTGCGTTCTTCAACAATATAGACCTTCTCCATTGGCTGATTGACAGTGGTGCCAATATAAATCATCAAGACAGAAATGGGTTTTCGGCTTTACATTTTATAGGTCAAGAACAGCATTTTGAATCTGCGGAAATAGTAATAAAGCAAAATGCAAACCTTGAATTAAAAGACAGTTATGGAAATACACCGTTAATGAACGCTATTTTTAATTCAAAGAGTAACTACGACATTGTCCATCTATTCATTGAATCCGGTGCAAATCTTGACAGCGTGAACAATCACGGAATGACACCGAGACTTTTAGCAGAAACAATGGTAGGATTTGACTACGATTTACCGAAAATAAATGACAGACAAGAGAAAACCGACCGTTAATAACTTCCATAGAAAATGAGAGGTTGCGTATTCGTTGAAACATTTGAATTCTTTTTTTACCTTTGTGCTAGCAGACATTTGATCAACATTTTAATAAGTATTTGCCATCGCGTCAACCGTTGATGTCAACCAACCCAAGTTAACTCATGGAACAAATATTAAAACTATCATTAGCTCTAACTTTATTGTTATGTCTTATTCCATTTTTTTCTGTGATTGTTGAAGACGGAGTTGTAATCGGGCTGTATTATGCCATACTTGGTTTTGGCTCATTCTTCTTACCGACATTAACTTTTGTGGCTATTTATCATTTTCTATTTAGCAAGCGGTTTAATTTTCCCAATCTGTGGTTGACCTATATGTCAAAAAGTCTTACCTTAATTTTCGTTTCTTTTATTGGACTATTTGTATGGGCAATACTTGAATTTGTTATCACCTCAGGTTTCAACCTAGATATGAATTTAATCTTCGAAGATTATAGAAAAGAATATTTAGGTTATATGTCGGCTGTTATTATTCTTGCTTCATTAATACCTATAGGACATCACCTATTTAGACCAAAGTTGAAAGCGAACTAATTTCCCGTCCGACAAGATGCTACAATTAGTTGTAAATACTGACCGAAGAAACATCTGCAGGATAGAAAATCTATAATAAACATCACTTTTTAATCCTCCACCTATCTGCAAAAACCACCGATGAATTCGTAACGCTTTTATAAGTAGTAGAACTTGTGTAATTTGTAGTTGGTATAGGAATTAATCACTTATCTGAAGTACGGGTGTGCAGTACGTTTCATCGGTAGGTGTTAACGGGTAGTTGTAGCAACTCCCCGGACTGAAAAACAGAAACACGACTGATATAACATAAATTTGCAGCATAGAGAAATACAAAATGGATACTCGTTTTACGGACATACTTCAGCTAATCAAACAATCGCGGACTAATGCCATAAAAGCCGTAAACGCTGAACTAATAAACCTCTATTGGAATATCGGAGAATATATCAGCAAGAAAATTGAACTATCTGAGTGGGGCGATTCTGTTGTGGTAGAATTAGCCAATTTTATACAAAAACATGAACCCGAGATAAAAGGCTTCTCCGACAAGAATATATGGAGAATGAAACAGTTTTACGAGACTTACAAAGACTTTCCAAAACTCTCAACACTGTTGAGAGAAATTAGTTGGTCACATAATTTGGCAATATTTTCAAGATGCAAGACAGCTGAAGAAAGAGAGTTTTATGTAAAGCAATCTAAACAAGAAAGTTACAGTTTCAGAGAACTCGAAAGACAAATTTCAACCGCCCTTTTTGAGCGAACAATGATTGGGAACTCAAAACTCTCGACAGTGTTGAGAGAAAGTAATCAAGATGTGACAAACACATTTAAAGACAGGTATATATTTGAGTTTTTGAACTTACCTGATCTGCACAACGAGAGTGAATTACAACGTGGACTTGTACGGCAAATGAAAAATTTCATACTCGAACTTGGGAAAGACTTTTTGTTCATAGGAGAAGAATATAAGTTACAGGTTGGTAACAGCGACTTTTACATTGACTTGCTTTTCTACCACCGTGGACTTCAATGCTTAGTGGCTTTTGAACTTAAAGCCGACAAATTCAAACCCGAGCATTTAGGACAATTGAATTTTTACTTAGAAGCATTAGACAGAGACGTTAAAAAAACGAATGAAAATCCGAGTCTTGGAGTTTTACTCTGCAAGGATAAAGACAGTGAAGTCGTAGAATATGCTTTAAGTCGCAGTCTCTCTCCAACTATGGTTTCAGAATATACAACACAACTGCCAGACAAGAAACTTTTACAACAAAAACTACACGAACTATTTGATAATCAAACGGACGAGAAATAGAACCACCACAGCCAACAACAGTTTGGCAATATTGAGGGTTCAGTGGTTAAATGCAGCATCGTGCTTCGTATCAAGTTCAGTGGTGGCAGATAGTTTAGTGTTCTGAAACCCACCCGAACGCAAACCCGAAACCGTTAGCACCGATGTTGTTTCATCACTCGTATCCGACCGGCAGTACCACAACCTGACTAACTACAGATTTACATTGCGGAGATTAGCTTTTGCATTCTCCGCATTTTTGCGGAGAATAATATTTATATTTGCCGCAAAAACACCGAGCAAACTATGGCAAAATATATCTACGAAAACAGAAACTGGACTAATTTTACGTGGCGCGAAACAGATGTCCACGTCCTATTCGGCGAAGTTCGTCATCTGCAGGGTAGGATTATCGGACAGATGAACACACTTGGTTTTGCTACTAAAACCGAAGCATCTCTTACAACACTCACTCACGACGTAATTACATCATCCGAAATAGAAGGAGAAAAACTCGACTATGACCAAGTGCGATCATCCATCGCCAGGCGCCTTGGAATTCCTATTGCCGGAGTTGTTCCTGCTAACCGGAACGTGGAAGGCGTTGTAGAAATGATGCTCGATGCCACTCAAAACTATCAGAACCCATTGACAAATAAACGGCTTTTCGGCTGGCATTCGGCACTGTTCCCTACCGGATACAGCGGAATGCACAAAATTGAAATAGGACGGTATCGGAGTGGTGAGATGCAAATAGTTTCAGGTGCGATGGGCAAAGAAAAAGTTCATTTTGAAGCTGTTCCTGCAAATAGGGTGAAAGAAGAAATGGACAATTTTCTCAAATGGTTCAATGACAACTCCCCTATAGACCCTATCCTAAAAACAGCAATAGCTCACTTTTGGTTTGTCATCATACACCCGTTTGACGATGGAAACGGAAGAATTGCAAGAGCTATTTCAGATTTAATGCTTGCCCGGGCAGACCAAACGACTGAACGTTATTATAGTATGTCGAGTCAAATTTTAGTAGAAAGAAAACAATATTACGAGATAGTACAAAAGGTTCAGCATAGCGATGGAGACATTACAGACTGGTTGCATTGGTTTTTACAATGCCTTAAAAATTCACTGCTAACAACACAAACGACCTTACAGAAAATTTTACGTAAATCTGAGTTTTGGAAGATTCACGAGAATACAGAATTGAATGCAAGACAACGATTGGTGTTGAACAAACTTTTTGATGGATTTGAGGGTAAATTGAAATCATCAAAATGGGCAAAAATTGCTAAGTGTTCACCCGACACAGCACTAAGAGACATAAAGGATTTAATTGATAAGGGAATTATACATCAGGAGCAACAAGGAGGTCGAAGTACAAATTATGTACTGTCAGAATTTTGAAACGAACACTATCGACAATATCGGTGGTGCATCAGGAGTAATGACAAGTAAATTTAAGCTTTGTGCTTCTTGTTAGGTTCAGTAATAGAAGAAAGTTTAGTGCTCTGTAACCCGCTCGGATGCATAGTCCGAAAACATCCAGTATATCCATGGGCAGACTTCGGTAAGAAAGCATAACATATAGATTCCACGGGAATAGCGACACACCGCGGAGATTAGATTCAAGAGTGTCGTCTATTCAAATGTAGCAGCAATGTTGACGAAGCTACCATACACAAACATTTAGAATATATATAGTTGAGTACTTCAATGGACTGTAAGCACTGTAATAAAGAAATACATTCAAAATTTTGTCCCGACTGTGGACATCCTGCCAGTCTTCAAAGAATTGACGGAAAATACATTCTTCACGAAATTGAACACGTTTTGGAGTTTGAACGTGGAATATTATTTACTATTCGTGCACTCACCACACATCCTGGACTAACGATACGTACCTACCTTTCTGAAAACAGAAGCCGGCTCGTAAAACCTCTCCTATTCATCATCATAACTTCAGTACTTTATACATTTTTAGACCACTTTTTTCATATTCAAGACGGCTATGTCAGCTATAAGGAAACTTCAGGCGAACACGCAAGTGCTATTAGTACCATGGTACTATGGGTGCAGGAGCATTATGGCTATGCGAACATTATGATGGGAATTTTCATCGCTTTATGGCTGAAATTGTTTTTTAGAAAGTCTGACTTCAATTTTTTTGAAATTCTGATCATGCTTTGTTTTGTGACGGGAATGGGAATGTTGATTTTCTCAGTTTTTGTCATTATTCAGGGCTTGACACACGTTAACGTAATGACCGTCGCCGGTATCATCGGAGTAGCATATTGTGTGTGGGCGATCGGACAATTTTATGACAAGAAAAAAATAGTTAATTACAGTAAAGCAATAGTAGCATACTTGTTAGGAATGATTACTTTCTGGATATTTCCGGTACTTATTGGAACAATAATCGATTTTATAAACAAACAATAATTGGATATGAAAAATAAAATTGGCTTCAACTTCTTATTTGCAATCATTGCTTTTATAGTAGGATTAGCATTACTAAGTGAATTTGACTTCCAAACGTTTACCTTTCGAAAAACAGCATTGGGGATTCTTTACTTATTGGTATTTATAGTATCTCTTTATCTGACTTTTAAGAAGAAATCTCAATCAATCGAACAATAAGTAACTGCCGCTGCTATTGGCTAGGCAAAATGGCGGCAGAAGTACTTCTTTGAGACATTTCCCTTCCGACAAGTTGTTACAATTGGACCTTAATACTGACCTATGACACCGCACATACACGCCAAACTTTAGCAACAATTATAAATCCAACACTATGACAAACATTGCAAGTAAAAAAATATCCATAGCAAGAAATTTAATTTTGATACTTCTGACTTTTCAAATCTCGTCTAGCACAGGACAAGTGAAAGAAAAACCTGGTAAGGATACTACAGAAAAAGGAAGAACCAATCAACCAAACAATTCAAAACAAACGACAACATTCCCGCAAATTCACACCAATTTAAATGGAATGGTCACTCAGTTTGTTAGGGCTATGTATCAAGACAAAAAAGGAAACTATTGGTTTGGAACTAATGCAAATGGAATTATTCGGTATGATGGTAAATCACTTGATAAAATTTCAATTCAAACGACCCAAAAAGGTGTTTCGGTAAGAGAAATTGTTGAAGACAAAGCTGGCAATATTTGGTTTGCAACTTCTACCGGTCTAGTAAAATTTGATGGTGAGAAATTTGCAACATACTCGACAGAAGTGGGCTTGCAAAACGAGGAAATCTGGAGTATTTGTATTGATAGAAAAGGTTTGATTTGGGTAAGTACTGGTCAAGGCGTCAGTCATTTTGATGGCAAAAAATTTACTCCGTTTATAGTACCTGATACAAAAGTCGAAAATCCAAAATCTATGCTTTCTGATAAATTGGTTTTTCAATTTTTAGAAGACAAAAATGGAACGATGTGGCTGGTAACCGATGGGAATGGAATTTTCAAATACAAAAATGGCGAATTCATTCATGTAACTTCCAAAAATGGACTTACTGATAATAATACTGCAGATATTTTAGAAGACAAGCATGGAAATATTTGGATTGGTACTTTTTATGGTGGTGTCAGTAAATTTGATGGAAAAACATACACTAACTTCACTAAGGATGGAATTATTGATGGTATAGAAACCTATAATTTTTGTGAAGACAGACATGGGAATATTTGGTTTTCAGCTGAAGGCCATGGAGTATATCGTTACGATGGAACAAATTTCACCCAATTCACAACTAAAAACGGATTAACTTCTAACGTGGTTCAAAGTATATTTGAGGATCACAAAGGTCAGCTATGGTTTGGCACCTGGCAAGGACTATGTATTTTTGATGGAAACAATTTTATGAACGCTAAAGACAAAGAACCCTGGACAAACTAAATGCTATGAAACCAACATTTAAAGAGATTGCTTATAACAGTCCTGAATGGACAACAGCGGTGAAGCTTCGAGAAAAAATTCTCAGAGAACCACTCGGAAGTATCTTTACTGCCGAAGAGTTAGAAGAAGAGAAATATCATGTTCAAATAGCAGGTTTTATTGGCGATACCATTATCGCCACCGCCGTTCTCGTACCTGAAGGCGATGCAATGAAAATGCAACGAGTGGTAGTAGCGAAAGATCTCAGAGGAAAGAATATTGGCTCAGAAATGATGGTAATCTGCGAAAAATTTGCCGTTGACCGGAAATCTAAACTGCTCTATTGTCACGCTCGCGACTCAGCCGTAAACTTCTATATCAAAAATGGTTATGAAGGAATCGGAGACTATTTTGATGAAGATGGGATACCGCATTTAAAGATGAGTAAGAGACTTTAGATAATAGCACTTCAAGAAATGGTGGTTTAGTGTTTAAATGAAGACTTGTGTCAAGTTCCGCGCTGGCTGAAAGTTTTCTTTTTCGAAATCGCCAACTTCTTGTTTAAACAATCCATTAGTGACAACTCTTTGACAAAGAAAACGATACAGAATATACACGAAAGGAAATTGAAAAAAATGGGATACTACATTCGAGTTTTGGGGACATCAGACCCAAACATTCATATTGAAGAACTTATCAGCGGGCTGACCCGTGAAGGCTTAACTGCTATTTTCGACATTGACCACAATGAAAGTGAAAGTGATTGGACTATGATTGGCGTTTCAAATTCAAATGGTGACGACCTAATGCAAATTGAACGTAATCCGGTTGTTGAAGGAGAACTTGGCAAAGATGAAATAGAAGAATTTAAAGATGACATTAAAGGGTATAAACCCAATTCAGCAGTTAAGTGGCTTGATAAGTATTTTGATACGGTAAACGTTATTTATGCATTTCAACTACTCGATGCTTCCATGGAAGATGATAATTTTCGAATTGTTAGTTCTATTCAATCAACTATTTGGAATAAAGTTGGCGGAATACTGCAAGCCGACAATGAAGGATTTTCGAATGAGGATGGGTATCACATACTTTGGCAATTTTCAGATGATGCGACAGGAGATTGGAATATGGCAGTTAAGAACTTCTTTGGTAACTGGACAAACTTTACAATGGACTTGGGCGATCAAAAACAACGGGAGGAATTTTGGGCCGGTAATGTCCCTAAAAAAGCAACGAAACTATGACGACTGAGAGGATTACGGCTACTGACACAGGTTTTGCGTTAGTGGGCGGACAGTTCGACTAGATATATTTTAGCAATTAATCAAATTTGGTGCTGGCAGACTATGTATGGTTTCAAAAGCCCACCAATGCAACGTTCGAAACCGATAGGCATCCCACTAATAACCGAAAATTTATGACAGAGAAAAAAGGATATTATGCTGACTGCTATGTTCTCAGTGAAAAGAGAACAAGTGTATTCATTCAAACTTTCCTTGACAAATTTGTTCCCAATCGTCACGAAAGTGCTGACGAGTATGAAATTCCGCAGTACTCGGACGAACCGACGGTACTATTTAGGTCAGCGGTTGAACTAATGGATTATTTGTCTATAAATAAGAACGAAGTTCATACCGTTTATTGGGCAAACAACGACAAAGGAGATATTAAAGGGGCAATGTGTTTTTTCACTAATGATGGACAGGTAATACTCGGTCTCTATTGCGACACTATGTATCCAGACACGAGCATTGAAGACAACGTGTACGCCGACTTAACGAGTTTTTGTGAGAGTTCAATCGGTTATATCACGTACGAAGAACCAACCACACATAATACGACAGAATTTCTGGAACGAGTGAAAAGTACGACCGCCTAATACGGTTTTGTCAGTCGGGCTGAAGTGCAAACTTGGTGATTTGTACTTCAATTCAAGTATATTGTTAGTTGAAGGTGAAATGCTTCGAAATCAACACCTTAACCCCAACACAATAAATTTATCATTAATGAACAAAATAACTTTAAAACAGTAACAATGAAAACACTAAAAGCAGCTCTGTTAATTTTCTTCTGCGTTATTTATACTCATCCAGTTTTATGTCAGAGTACAAGTAAGCGGATTTATTATTTTAATCCACAGTTTTCTCCCGATGGTTCTTCCATTGTTTTTGAATCAACAATAGACGGCAAATCTTCCATCTATACGGTGGCGCCTGATGGAACTAACATTAAGAAAATTACCGATACTATATTTGATTACGGGCAGCCGGCATGGTCTCCCGATGGAAAACATCTTGTATATTATGGAAGCAAACGCCCGATGCAACTTTTACCATCCGTGGCAAGGCGGTGAGCAGAAGCAATTACCCACACCGGGTTATGATGCATATCAACCGGTATGGTCTGTACAAAATAAAATTGCTTTTGACGCAAGGGCAATCGGACAAACACCAAACGATATAGCTATAATGAATGCTGACGGAACAGGGTTTGAAAAGATTACAACAGATGAGAAGTATGACTGCTCAGCTCCTCAATGGTCTCCTGACGGTAAAAAAATTCTATTCAACCGTTCCATTGCAATTCGAAAACCATGGAAAGAAATAACGAAGGCGGAAATGGTACAAAAGAAAAAATCATCTGAAATAATGACTATGAATATGGATGGTTCAGACATCCGAAATCTTGTTACGAACCTTGAAGGAGAAATTGCTCCCTACTGGTCACATGAAGGAAAATCAATTTATTTTGTTACCAAACAAGATACCTTGCAGGCACTCTATACTATGAGTATGAGTGAAGTCAAACCTACATTAATGTTTACATTATCGGGTATTATTTATAGTGTTAGTATTTCTCCTGATGGGAAATATAGTACCTATGCCGCAGAGAGAGAAAAAAAGAGCGCAGTTTATGTGATGGATTTGAGAACGAAAGTAGAGACTAAACTACTTGGTGATTGACAATTGATACTATATGCTTCTACAAGACATGTAATTCCACAATAGAATAAACGAAGCACATTCCCAGTCCGGTCAGTTCTTCGAACTGACCGTTAACGCATTCCGATGAAAGCTACTGCTTATCCGTTCTTCGTATAAGGGTTTAATTTTTATATAAGTTACACGCCCATCATCTCTGTTGTATGTGAGAGTATCGCAGTGTTAAGCTACGGCATGTAAGATTATGCAGAACGTTTCAGCGGCAAGTGTTTACGTCCGGTTGTAACAACCGGACAGGGGAATTCGAAACACATACGCGCAGTACGTTTCTTCGGTACATGTTGACTGGCAGTTGTAGCAACTGCAAGGACTGGAAATTCCAAGGCAATAATAGCAAAGAATAGGTATTTTTGCAGAAAAAATCATGACCGTACACTACTATTATACTACGAATTACATTCTTACAACTCTCTACTTATAAGCACGATAATGAAATATCCACGTACTCTTTCCTCGGGTGCAAATAATACGGTCATCGTACTTTCGGACACAGAAGTTGCCAAGCTTTTTACGGGCGATACACGGTCAGATATTGGCTCAGAAGCCGAAAAAATGAAATTTGCAAACACTATTAATACTCTCGTAGCACGGTTCATTCGCTTGTCCTATAGCGAAGAGTATCAGGCCGAAATGCTCGTCATGGAGCGTATTCGACCGATTGATTTCAGAGGGTATGAAGTCGAAATCCGCGAACTCTGGATGGATGTTTTTGAAGATGAGATACAGCAGCTGCATCAGGCAGGATTTGTACATCGGGATTTGCAACGTCCCTCGGGTATAGGCGGATTGACCTTCGACAACATTCTCTTAACTGACAATGGGTTACGACTTATAGATGTTGGCATGTCTGCACTCCGAACACAAGTTGGAGCAATCATTTTCGACAAATATTGCGAAGTGGAACGTCGTGAGATAGCAGCGTTTAAGGAGTTTTTATTGAATCGGTAATTGCTGAGCTACGTTTGATTACAATTCAACCGGCAATTTTCCTAAAAACTGTTAATTCTCACGTGACCTGCTACGAAATCACCTGCCCGAACGTTACCTGCCCGCTCACACTTCTTTCTCATTGTTTTGTTCAACATTTATAGGTGCTTTGTATGATTCAACGTCTTCATGAATCGGGTAAACTTACTCTCACGATTCTTTTGGTAGTCTTCTCTCTTTTCAGCTTCGGGCTCTCTATCGTTCACTCCTACGCAACCTCTACACGGGGCTTTCTATTCTTAAATTGGAACCTCTTCCTCGCCTTTCTTCCTTGGGTAGCAACGACCTACATCACGCTTTACAGTCATAAAACTAAGACCCTTACCCTTGGCATACTCCTCGGTTTGTGGCTGCTGTTCTTCCCGAATTCTCCCTACATCCTTACCGATTTATTCCACCTGCTCGATCGCGGGAAGAGTCCGATGTGGTTCGATTTGATTATGATTCTCTCCTTTGCCTGGACAGGACTTCTCTTCGGTTTCATCAGCTTATTCGAAATTGAAAAAATACTTGCCTCCACTCTCAAGCCGAGAGTCGTGCATCTAGTCGTGAGCACGATGATCTTTCTTGCCAGCTTTGGGGTCTATCTCGGACGGTATCAGCGGTGGAATAGCTGGGATATCATTCAATCACCAATCGGACTCTTCACCGACATCAGCGATCGATTCCTCAATCCTCTTGCTCATTCACGGACATGGGGATTTACCGTTCTAATGGGGTTGCTACTTGTGATGATGTATTGGACGCTCAAGCTTTTTAAAAATACCATTCCATCGCAAAAGAATAGTCAAGTCTGATAGATGCAACTATTGATGAATCAGTATGATAGGATAGTTTGTCATTGATTAAATTTTAAGAGCTTTCAATTTCAAAATAAATAGTAAATTTGTCGGTGATTTTCTTTGATTCTTGCCGTTAATTTACATTTTATTCATTCTATTCGTTGGAACTTCTATGCTCAAACATATTCTCTTCGCTTTTGCCCTTTCCTTAGTTCACTTACGGGGCTTTCTGCTCAGACTCCTACCTACAGCGAACACGTCGCACCAATTATTTTCACACTGTGTCTCCTGCCATCGCCAGGGTGAAGTTGGTCCTTTCTCCCTCACAAATTACGATGAAACAAAAGCAAAACTTCAGACGATTCGCTATGCTGTTGATAGTGATATTATGCCACCGTGGAAGCCGGCAAGCGGATACGGAAATTTCGTTGGTGAGCGACGTCTGACACCAATTGAAAAACAAACGATCCTGAATTGGATCGATGCCGGCGCGCCTGAAGGTGACAAATCCAAAATGCCGAACCTCCGAAATTCCCCACCGGCTCACAACTCGGTACGCCAGACCACGTATTACAAGTACCAGTTAAATGGCAAGTTACCGGTGATTTAAAAGATGTGTATCGTAATTTTGTGATACCGACCGGACTCCTTGAAGATAAAAATATCGCTGCTATCGAAGTACGTCCAGGTAATAAAAAAATAGTACATCACGTACTCTTGTGGAATGATATCAGTGGACAAGGCCGGGCCCTCGATGCAAAAGATATTACTCCAGGCTACGAAGACTTTGGCGGAGTAGGATTTAATAATGTGGCTGCCACCTATCAAGGCTGGGCACCGGGCTCACTTCCCCGTAATTTCCCGGAAGGTATCGGTATGAAAATGTACAAAAATAGTGACCTCATCGTGCAGATTCACTATGCGCCGTCTCCAACCGATGAAGAAGACCAAACGTCGATTAATATCTTTTTCAAGAAAGAATCTGATGTCCGCGAAATTACCGAATATGCGCTCTTACCTGATGTATTTCCAAATGGTTATAATGGATTTACGATTCCCGCCAATCAGAAAAAAACGTTTAAAGGAAGTATTACTCTGAACGAAGACAAATCGATTGCCGGGGTGTTTCCGCACATGCACTTGCTTGGTGCCGATGCCAAATTGTATGCAGTGACTCCCGCCAAGGATACGATTAAATTAATCAACATTCCCAAGTGGGACTTCAACTGGCAAGGTACGTATTCGTACAAGAACTTACAGCGCGTGCCGAAGGGTTCGAAAGTGTATTACGAAGCCACGTACGACAATACCTCAAGCAATCCCTACAATCCCAATACACCGCCCCAAACTATCAATTGGGGATTTAACACAACCGAAGAAATGTATCTCTGCTATATCTTCTCAATGCCGTATGAAACAGGCGATGAAAATATCTCGCAGGAAACAACGACAAGCGTTGCAGATGAACCCACCTTCAGCGAACCAAGTGTGATTAACGTGCAGGGAATTGTTCCGCAGCCACTTCATGACGGTATCGTTCCACAGCTCAATTTTACACTCTTTACCGATGCAAAAGTACGCATTGAATTGCTTGATATGCGTGGCAGAATGGTCGCTTCAAACGCAGAAGCAGCATTCAGCAGCGGCGCTCATTCGATTCGCTTACCGGAAGTATCGCTTTCGAATGGGGTGTATGTGTGTAGAATTAATGTAGCAGGAAGAACGGTGGATGTTCCTTTTAGTGTCGTCAAGTAATTGATATAACTATTTTATAATATTGTAAGATACAAATTTCAACTATGGTATTTTGATTTAATCAAATTCGATATATCTACACTTCTGGTCGTAAATCTATATTCAAAATAAAAAGAGTCCATTGAAATTTCAACGGACTCTTTTTTTTTTGTTCTGGTAATATACTCGCCCATCACTTCGGTGTCTCGACTGTAACTACCACCGTTCGATTATAAAATCTACCCTCCGGTAAGGTATTAGGGAATATATCACTTTCGCCATCGCCGGTGAGTTCGGCATTTTGTAAATTGAGTGCGTTTGCAGTGGCGCGGGCGCGATCGAGCGATAGCTTGCGGTTGTAGGTAGCGTCACCGAGCTGATCGGTCGTGCCGGCTATTGAAACCTTTGACTGCGGTGTGAGGGCGTTCTTTATAATTGATGCAATAGATTTATTTTGCGGTGACAAATCCGAACGGTCAAAGTCAAACACGATGAGGGAATATTTATCAATCGTTTTGTCAGCCATTTGTTCTTCGCGTTTCCGGCGGAGCGTGAGGAGTTCGACCGGGATAGTTGACTGAGCCGGCACCCAACCTTCTGCATTTCCTGACACTTCCACTGACTCACCGAGTGAAGCAGCATAATCGCCCGGATGCCATTCAACTGTTTTTCCTTTGGATGTAAGGGAAGCGATCACATTCCCTTGTGATGAGAAAGTAGCTGTCCATTGTTTATCAGATGCTGATGCAAATCGAAGAGTGCGTGGAAAGGCATTCCTGAGTGTGTCTCTTGAAACGACCGGAGCAAGAATAGCAGGAGTATCACTTGTAAACTCGACTCTTCTATTTTCGGCATCCGATGCAGTAGCGTCTGCCTCTACCGAACGAGATGCATTAGCAGGTAATCCCCTACTTTCGGTTTTGATTCTGTTAGTTGCTATATTCCATACAGTTACCAGATATTTCCTAACAGCATCAGTACGATTTGAGGAGATTGATTTCGATGAATTTTCATCAGCTGCACCGGCATTACAACCGGTTATTTTGAGAATTGAGTTTGGATTCTCTGTCATGCGTTTACTGATGATATTCAAGCTTTGATAATATACGTTGAGAGTCGATAGATTAATCATGCTTGAACGCATAAAATCTGCCTTCGATTGCGGGGTAATTTGTACATAACGTTCCGGAATTTCAGAAGATCCTTCATCAAAGAATACATAAGGTAATAATGGCTTTAACTGTGTGGAAATAAACTCTTCTACACGTATTTCGTTGAGAGTGAACTGTTCACCCTTTTCGGACACTCCGTAGGTTTGATAGTCGAACATAGGAGTCGTTGGTATCTTGACTGTTTCTTTTGACGGCACATCTGCAACCGGCGGTGGGATAATCACTTGCGGTGATGATGGACGTTCAATTGTAGTAGGTGGAGTCGCTTGTGGCGCAAATTTGATGGCAATTCCAAATTCAAACGAGTTTGATTTCCAGGATAAGGATTCTACGAGATTGGTGAGTCCAATTCGGAACATCGCCTGAGGTGCGATGAACATTGATCGTGAGCGATTGAGAGGAAATTCAAGACTCGTTCCGAGTACCATCGATGCCTGCACTGAGCTTACATTTCCGAGTTCACCTGAATATTCATTCCTCGTTCGTTTGAGATTTTCTTTGAAAACGAGTCCTTCGACCATCATTTCCTCGACTTGATCATACCGTATTCCACCAAGAAAAGCAATCTCCATACCTGCATGAAAGCGTAAGCCGCCTACAGGATTGGCTGTTATCATAGGAGCGAGACCCATAGTGGAAACCTGAGTCACAATTCGATGATTAATTTCGGCTTCAGGGAAATAATAATCGTCGGCAACTCGAAGTGCCGGAACATATTCCTTGCGATTGAGCGCTGCATCAAGCGTGGCAAATCCTGCTTGAAAGGTAAGCCAGAATTTACGCGTGAGCGCTGTTTCGTAGAGAGCCCCGAATGCAATACCACCACCACTTCCGCTCTCAAATTTCGGGCAGCAATTAGGTACACCGGGTAATGCTCGGAAGTCTGCTGAGTGAAAATTGATATTGTAACCACCGAAGATGCCGTAGCGTTCGGTCGACGGTAAGGTCTGCGCGCAAAGCGTGCCCAAAGATAGTAATATCGTAATCACTGCGATGACTAAAGTACGGAATGTGCTTGACATTGGTTAATTCCTTGTAGATTATCGTTTTATAAATTGCACGACCTTCACTTCACTTCTCGTCGTCAGACGCAATGAATACATTCCTGCCGGAACATCCACAGCATCAATCGTCAATTGATGGTTTCCACGTGTAAAATTATCCTCCATGGACTTTACTACTTGTCCGAGCGAATTAAAAATCGACAATGTCACAGGTGTATCTTCTGTAAGTGACAGTAAAATTATTGGATTATCTTGTACCGGATTCGGCATGAGAGTAATTCTGGTGATTGGCGCTCCGGCAAGTAGTCGAGGTGAATTACCGGCAACGCACACATCAATCAAGGTAATTTGGACGGAATCGGCCTGAATATTTACCTGACACACGCCATCATCAAAATAGAGTGAGTCTATGCGTAAGATGACCATGCTGTCCGAACCCAGCATCGTAAGAAATGGAACTATTAGTAATGTATCACTATTAGCTATACGTTCAGCTTCAATTTTCACTACTCTCCAATTCCCGATAATCTGACCTATTGGTAATGGCTCAAGCGGTAAAAGCATACTCGCATCAAATGACATAACGCAATAGACACGTTTTGAGAGTACGTCAAGTGTTTGTCCTGCTTGAAGTTGTACGACTATTGGTACATTGACTACCGCTCCGGTGACTGCAGGAATATCAGCACCCAAGCTAACACTATAATCCTGTCGTGAATTTACACCGCAAACTCCCTCACCAAATAATTGCACCGTCGCCGGACTACCTATACCATCATACTCAAACATCAAACGACCACTCGTTCGACCACTGCTTTTGGGTGCAAAGCGAAGATTTAAGCGAGCAGTATCACCGGGTGGAAGATTGATTAGCCCACCACCGGAGAGTGTTGTAAATTCTATATCATTAGGACCTGAGTGGTAAGTATTGGTAATGATGAGAGGTATTGCACGAGTATTTCTAATGGTAACAGCTTGCAAAGTATCTTTAATTGAATTTTCAGGTACTCTGCCGAAGTCGATATAATTTTCAAGTATTTCTACTGAAGGTAGAACTCCTTCTCCGCGAATAGTTTGAAAGAGTGTATCTGCCTGTGTATGAATTTGAAGTTGAGCAGTTTTGACTCCTTCCACCTTCGGACTGAATCGATATTCCACAGACTCAGCACTGCCGGGCTGAATGATATAAGGAGGCATACCGGAGACGATTGAAAAAAGTGATGCATCCGCACCAATGATTAAGATTGAATCAACTCTTATCGGTAGTGTGCCGGTATTTTCGATGATACGATCGATAACTGAGTCTTTTGCACTGCCAACCAAACACTGAAGTAAGTCGATGTTTCGCGAGGCAGATAGCGGCATAATTACCCTGAATACGCTGTCCGACTCATCCACCTGAAATATTCCTTCTTTAAAACTCCATATTTTAACTGAACTATCATTGCTAAGAGTAGCGATATGGCTGTCGTCCGGACTCCAAAATGCATTCGTGAGGACAGAGGTATGAGCTCGTAACCTGCATAATACTTCACCACTGTACGCTGACCAAACGATTGCAGTACTGTCAAAACTCGCCGTGAGGAGCTTGCTGCCGTCTTTACTCCATTCCACGCTATAAATATAACTTGTATGTTCTTTTAATGTTTGAAGGTTGGTTCCATCTGCACTTGACCATAACATCATAGTACTATCCATACAACCGGTGACAATTCTCGAACCGTCGGGGCTCCATTTAGCAGCGAGTACCAATGACTTATGTCCAATCAGATCAAACACTTTTTTTCCGTCAAGGGCTGACCAAACAATTGCAATTTTGTCGTAGCCGGCAGTTACTATCTGCGAACCATCAGGGCTCCAATTCACACTATAGACTGTATTTGTATGGCCTTGATAAGTAAATAGTTTTGCTCCGGTTAGCGAATTCCAGATAATTGCATCATAGTCGGACGCTGCGGCAATTCTTGTTCCGTCCGGACTCCACTTCAAGCTTCTATACTTCCCCCCAAACGAATAATTTGAAAAGAGCCTTGTACCATCTGTAGCAGACCAAATCATAACTCGTTGATCATCGCCGGCTGTAGCGATTTTCGTTCCGTCCGGACTCCATGCAATATCGATGACTCTCGAAGTATGTCCGGTAAGAGTAATAATCGCCGCGCCACTACTTGCTGACCATAGTATTGCCGTTCTATCATCGCTTACTGTTGCAATTTTTGTTCCGTCAATATTCCACACAGCTTTCCTGACTCTCGAAGTATGGTCGGAAAACGTTACAATTTTTGCACCTGTATATGCAGACCAAACGATCGCAGTATTATCATCTCCGGTGGTGACCACTCTTGAGCCGTCAGGACTCCATTCTACTGAATTGACTTCGGATAAATGACCGCGTAATGTATGGAGCATCTCAGCAGTAGCTGTTTGCGAGTCACTCGAAGTTTGATTGAGTTTTACTTTAATTTTACACTTATCACTCGCCGGCTTGGGGATAGAATGCCAGGGATATTTCAGCCCGCTTGCTTTGTCAGTCAATACGGTCCAGACTTTGCCGCTGTCGGTGCTGTATTCTAAACGAACGGTATCGGTGGGCGAGATGCCATCCCATGTAATTACCGTATCTCCTCCTACACCAAACACTTCACCACCATTTGGATGGGTGATCTTGATGGTCGGATTTGCCATTTTTTGTGTTGGGAATCCACCGCTCACGCTGATATACCCCGAACATATATTCGTAATAATTTCAAAAGTTGCATACTGGATCGATGAGTCAACCGGTGTGAACCTAACCGTACATGATTTACTGGTATTTCTAGGGATCAGCATAGGGAATGACGTATTGACAATCGAGAAGCTTGGTGAGCCATATTTCAGCTGTATATCGGTGACGGTAAAATCATAATCTTTTGCTGAAATTGTAATGACCGTATCCGAGGTCGTCAGTGGTATCCGATTAGTAAAAGTAGCGAGAGATGGAGAGGTAGTAAGCGAAGCAAGTGCATTATTTGGAATGAGGTACTCTGACTTGGTGATTGCAGTATTCCATTGTAATTCTATAGTTCGATTGCCCGGCGAACAGCTTGGGCTGCTCATCCACGTAACTTCACACGGATTACTACTTTGCGCTAAATGAAGAATTGTGCGATATACCGTTTCTATATCTTGTTTTGAAGTAATATTTTCATAATATGTGCCACCTGTCGTTGAAGATATATTTTTTAAGATTGGCGGTGCAGCCATGCCAATTGCTACACAGTAAATTGTACAATTCTGTTTGAGCGCTTCTGCAATAATTGTACTTTCTGTACCACTACCTTGACCGTCTGTTAAAAATACGATGAATTTTGAATGTTTTGCTTTTTTAGTAACAAGCAGTCCTCCTGCCATAGAATGAAGAAAAGCAGCATCGTAATCTGTTCCGCTCTGAGGAGTTAGAGGTGTAATTGCATTCAAAAGTAATGCACGGTCGGTTGTAAAATCTTGATTCAAGTAATTCAAATTATCAAAACGTAATCGCGCATTCACTTTTCCCAAGCGGTAATTCATTGACCCATGTTCGTGCGGCTGACTTAGCTAACTCCATATTACTCTCGTTACCATTGGACATTTTCATCGAACCGCGTACATCCACCACGAGCACCGACGAAATAGCTTTCGGTGGCTGAAAAGGAGGACAGCGAACATTCGTGAGCGTGCGAGCTACACCATTCTCACGGATGCTAAGCTCACCACTACTCGGACGCTGCTGCTTTACATCAGCATAAAAGGAATAAAATTTACCTTTGATAGTCGGGAAATTCGACACATCAATACCGAACAAGCTTAATGATTGTGAATACATCTCTTGTATATTCAGGAGGATAGCGAAAATGAGTATGAAATGTTTCATAGGGTATATTCAAAAGTAAACAGTAAATTATCCATACGCGGAATACCAATTCTTCAATAATTCTCTCCTACAAATTACAACGTTCTATCACCATTTTACAAATTGCATGACTTTCACTTCACTTCTCGTTGTCATACGGAGTGAATACATCCCTACCGGAATATCAGTGGCGTCCATCGTCATTCGATGGCTTCCTCTTGGTAATTCATCGCGCATGACCATCACTTCCTGACCTAGTGTATTGATAAGTGAAATGGTTACGGGAGTATCCTCGGCGAGTACAAGCACTATATTTGGATTATCATTAGCCGGATTCGGCAAAAGACTTATTTGGGTAATTGGTGAACCTACTAATAAACGAGTAGAGCCACCTTCCGTACATAAGTCTATCAATTTAATAGTCACCGAATCTGCCTGAATTTTCAATGGACAGCCACCATCATCAAAATATATGGAGTCGATGCGCACCGTGACCATACTGTCCATTCCAAGCATAGTCAGCATTGGAAGCAGTAGCAGAGTATCGCTGTTGAGAATTCTATCTGCTACGTAGGTTACTGTTCGTCTGGAGCTGTCAAGGGATCCCACCGGCATCGGTTCGAGCGGTAAAAGCATTGTAGCATCAAAGGAGAGCTTACACGTAACTTTAGAAGATATAACGTCTTGTGATTGTCCGGGTTGAAGTTTCATTACAATAGGTATCTGTACAATTGCACCGACGACCGCAGGAATTTCTTTACCCAAGCAAACATTAAAAATTCTAGTGCTGTCAATTCCACACACACCTTCACCATGGAGCTGAAGGTAAATCGGCGAACCGGGTGCGGGTGCTACTCCGTCGCGGGTAAAATCAATTCTCACGAGTGAACTGGTGCGACCAATTGATCGTGGAGCAAATGTAATGAGTAATTGTGAAGATTGTAAAGTGGTTAACTGAATCGTCGTATCGCCTCCGATTACGAAAAATTGTTTTATGTCGGGTCCTGCAATTGATGTTTTTGAAATCGTAATTGGAAGAATTCCTGTATTTGTTGTCGAAGGGTTTATCAAAGAATCTTTACTAATCCCAACCGGCACTTTTCCGAAATCTATGGTGAGTTTTGGATAGGTGAGTTCGAGATCAATTCCAATTCCACTCAATAGTACATCAAAGGATTGTCCATTGGAAAACATGCGGAGAGTAGCGGTGGACTGACCAATTTTTTGAGGTGAAAACCCTACTTCGATGGCGATACAGGCCGGTAAGCCGGATGGGAATTTGGCTGGAACACCGGCAACAATTCGGAATGCTCTATCCGGATCATTTACTATAAAAGCAGTGTCGAGGCGAGAGGATGAAAGTGGATTCTGTGTGATGCAAAGTATAGATTGAACGAGTGAATCGTAGGTAGAATTCACCGTCACCGAACCCAAATCGACATTTTTTAATGCCAATAAGGTGGGAGTGGTGATTTCCCACCTCTTGTCAGATGTGTCTTGTTGGTCAATTTGATCGGCTACCTGCCATATCACAGCAACTTGATTAATATAACCTGCGACAATTTTTGTACTTGTAGCATCCCATCGGATGGAAAGTGCGGATTTATGGATAGTATCTAAAGTTCGAGTAATTTTCTTACTTGCGACATCCATAATGGCGAGTACTCCAGAGTTCATCGCAAAGGCAATCGACTTGCCATCCGGAGACCAGTCTGCTTTGTTGACTCCATCACCTCCAAAAGGACGGATGATAGAATTTGTTGGATAAAACAGCAAATCTCCATTTTTAAAAGCAGCGCAAGCGCTTCCTGTATCCGTTGGATTTGAAAGATAGGCAATCCCGACATCTGATGATGAAAAGTCCAATCCGGAATAATAGTTTAATAATAGTCCATTCGTTAGGTCATCTTTTAAGATTTGAATTTGCGATCGTCGGGCAGTACGGTCACTACTTGCCGAAAGTACAGCAAATTCCATTTGTTTATTATTGACTATTGACAGGTGATTTACTCCACCGGTATGTCCGGAGGAAAGTTGAGTAAAATTTTGCGTTTGCATGCTCCACAGACCAATTTTATTGCGTGAACCATTATTAGTAATGAAATACATTCCATCTTTGCTAAATGCACAGGAAGTAATCGCACCGGAATCAATTCGCTGTACAAATGAAAATGAACTGCCGTCATAAAATTCAACTCCGTTGTTTCCGATAGCGATACGCTGTCCGTCAGGACTCCAATCAATACAGGATCCGTAGGGAATTTTTGTTGCAATCGGTGGAACAAGTTGAGTACCGTTTGAAGCATTCCAGAGCTGAAGCGTACCATTTGAACTAATAGTTGCCACGCGTGCTCCGTCAGGATTAAAGCACACTCCATAGACCGCACTTGATTGTTTTGAAAGTACATATACAGTGTCCGAACCACGGCTCTGATATTGCGAAGCACGTAACAAGCATCGATTTCCGGGAGTGTTCGGTACGGTCCATAAATATTCTAACCCTGTAGCATAATTAGTAATTGGCATCCACGTTACACCACCATCAATTGTATAATCCAAGCGCACTGTATCCATTGGTAAAATACCTGTCCATCGAAGTGTAGTAGTATCGCCTACCGAGAATCGCTCACCACCATTCGGCGCCAGCACACGAAGCTGGGCTGATGGTTTTCTGAAACCGGAATATCCTCCGATAGCATACATCGAGGAAGTAAAACATAAATTTCCGACTACATTTATTTCAGCGAAAGTAAGTGATGAGTCTGTGGGTGTGAATCGAATACGGAAGGTTTTGGTCTCTCCCTTATTCATTTTCCAATCAGGCGGTGGAGCATTTTCAATGGTAAAGTCAGCATTGGACAAAGTAACGGAACTGATGGTGATACTATCAGTTATAGCAGTTACTGTTACATCTTGAAAGTCAGTATTACCGGGTGGTACATTAGGGAATCGTGCTGAATGTGTTGAAAAAATAATTTTTGGGAGATTAATAGATTGAATTGTATAATCTACGTTTGTTTGCAATTCAGGCTGTTGACATTTGATGGTCGCCGTCCGCTGTGCCGTACAATCTAGATTTGTTTCCCATACTACCTCACACGGTGGTCCCGACACAGCCAAGTCCAGAATTTGAGTGTAAATTTCTTCTATACTTGAAGTCGATGTAACGTTTTCAAACCATGTACCACCTGTTTGTTCGGCAATATTTTGAGCGCATCGGGAAGCTTTAGATTCACACCCACACAATAGACTACTGCATTGACTGCTTTGGCTTTGTCTAATACATCCTGTTCGGTAATCGAACCCATACCATCGGTCAGAAACACAACGATACGTTTAAATTTTGCCCGTTGGATTACTTCAAAAGCCGAACCTTGCCCTGTAATAAACCCTGCATTATAATTTGTACCGCCACTGGGTTTGAGGGCATCGACTGCAGAAGAGAGAAATTTCTTGTTGGTCGTAAAGTCTTGATTAATATAACTAAATCCATCAAAACTTGTCACGGCGCACTCAGATCCATCGGCGGGTAGATTGTTGATCCACGAATGGGCGGCAGCTCTGCCGATGACAATATTTTGTCCACCCATTGACCCCGATACATCGACGACAAGGACTGAAGAAATCATTACCGGTGGGCTATCGGGAGGGCATGTCACGCTCAAAACGTTGCGTTGTGCAGAGTTTTCAATAACTGAAAAATCCGTATTTGACAGAGAATTCAACCTCTTACCTTGAGCATCTCGTGCATAAAATGCAGCGGTGACTTTGGGGAAATTCGTAACTTTAGCGCCAAAAACGGAGAGTGTTTGCGCCGGTGAAGTATAGAGTACCATCAAAGAAATCAGGAAGTAAAAACAAGTTTTCATGCAATTTTTGGTACTATCTTAATGAATAATGTGAACGACAGTTGTAACCACTTCACCGTTTGACTCCATTCGAACAAAATATACTCCATTAGACAAAACACTACAATCATAATTAATTGAATATTCACCGGTTAGAAGATAATCATCTATTACGGAATGTATTTTGCGTCCAAGAACATCTGAAATAGATAGATTTACTCGACCACTTTTTGCATGTTGGAATTGAAAATTCAATGTTGATGAGGCAGGATTCGGAGTAGAACTTAGCTTCCGGTTTGTTTCTTGAGCGTCTCCGATGAATTCCACACTATTCGGCTTTGCCGGAAGCCATGCTGCTATATTGAAGGACGGCTTACCACCTGCATAGTTAAATTCTCCACCGAAATATACAGTATCTCCAATGAATGCAATGGATTGAACAGTCACTCGGCTAATGGTGATTGTATCGCGTGTCATAGATTTCACAAATCCAGTACCAAGTGGTGACCATTTCTTTGTACTCAGATTATACATTGCCACATTCTCTGCTGCAATATCTCCAATATGGTCAAAATATCCTGTCACGTAGAGTATGTTACCTTTACAAGCCATTACATAGATTTCACCATTATTTTTTCCTTTGATAAATATCTCGGCAATTTGTTCGAATGAGTCACCATTTACTCTCATTAATGAGCTCGATCCTTTATATCCTGCATTAGTAAAAATGCCCGCAACGAGAATATCTCCGCTTGGGGTTACACAACTAGCTCTGACAACTGCATTCGAATCTTGAGCTTTATATCCGAGCGCTTTCCAGTGCTGTCCATCCCATGATGCAAGTCCATTACATGCAACAGAACCTGCCTGATAAAAACTTCCTGCTACGATTAGTGAATGAGACGAATCTTCTGCAAAGATGAATCCACCATATCCTCCACCTAAAATACCTCCTCCGACATCAGACCATTGAGTACCATTCCATCTTGCAATCGATTCCGCACTGCACACTACCTGCTTTTGTAAAATTTCCACCAACATATAAAGAATTACCAATTGCTATCATTGCATCGATTGTAGCCGGATAATAATACGAGCCGCTCGTTCCTTGATGGCTCTGCGTGATACCGCCTCCAACACATTCAGTGATTCCATCTTTATAGGACGTAATATTATCACATCGGTTTGTGCCTAACAGTTCAAACGTACCACCGAGATACAAAGTAGTATCTATTCGTGCAAATTGCGAGAGTCCTGGAGTAGTTGTGAATACTCTCGTTATTCCGGTATATGGTCCATACCCTGCTCCACCTAATATTCCCGTTCCCACATTTTCCCACGCTTTACCTGTCCAGTACCCTATACTATTCAATCGTTTATCGCCTGCATATTCAAAATCGCCGATTACCAAGAGCTTGTTGTTATCATTAAATACATTTGTATAATCTGACCATTTACAAATCGGTGCTTGTGTTTTTGCATCTCCGAGCGGATACCAGGTGAATGTCGATTGATCATACCGTGCTATATTATTCACATTTTGACTTCCGGCTGTAGCAAATAATCCTGCCACAAACATTTGATTATCCG
This sequence comes from Ignavibacteria bacterium, assembly GCA_016720145.1. Lineage (GTDB taxonomy): Bacteria > Bacteroidota > Ignavibacteria > Kapaibacteriales > UBA961 > JADJXV01. The sequence goes on from JADJXV010000006.1 coordinate 125,867, forward strand.
TTACGAGATGTGCATAGAGTTTCGTAGAGTTATCATCATCATTGATACCACTTCCCAAGCCATTCCATCGGCCGGTCGTATGATCCCATTTTGCAACTTTATTGGCAACATATCCTTGTATCGATGAAAAATATCCGATACAATAGACATCCTCTCCATCGACTATCATACTACCGGAATTATTCAGACTGCTGTCTATTACCGTAGTCCACGTCGCTCCGTCATATCGAAGCATTCCCCCACCTTTGATGGTACTTCCGGAGGCGAGTTTCATTGAATCAATCCAACCGAATAGATAAAGATAGTCTTTGTTTCCCTGGATACGTTGTATCGGCAGGTTTAAAAATAATGATGTCGGGTACATCGTATCGACGATTGGTATCCAAGTAGTTCCGTCCCAACGAGATAAAGCTTGATAATATGCCGGGAAACTATACGTGTCTTTAAATAATACATTACTATAGAGCGATCCTTTGAGAGCCACTATTCCACGAGCACTCGTGTTTGTATCTTTGTTGAATAAGCTCCACTTTCCATTATTCCAGTAAGCAATATTTCTAATTGGCGTACCTTGAATTGAAAATGATCCATGTATTATCAGGTCATTTCCGAATCGTGTTACTCCACTGATATCACCTGAAAATAGTGAATCAGATGTCCATTGTTTTGTTCGAGTGTTAAAAAGAGCATATCCTGCGGCAGGAATATCTCCGGCTGTCGTAAAATTACCACTGACAAATACATTATCTCCGTCGGCAAATACCTTGGTCACTTCAGGATAATCATTTTGAGATGGATTTTTCCACACTCCGGAGCCTGCTTTTTCCCAAGAATTTGTTTTTTTGTTCCATAAAGCGATATTATTCCCCGGAACAGTAAATCTACCTCCCACAATGACATAATCAGCATTCGCTGCCAATGCAAGTGCACCTCTGATCGGTGCGCCATTGAATTCAGGATGACTAATTCCCGGCTTGGAAAACCTGTCATCCCACCGGTAGTCATCAGGATGCTGGGCGTAAGTAGTGGTAATTACTAATAATAGAAGGATTATAATTTTCATTTTGCGTATAACTTTATAATTATAAATTATTTACCGAGAAATTATCAACTTTTGTGTTTGAATAGAATGAATCCCGGCTACCACACAATAATACACACCGCTCGATAGCGCGGTGCAATCAATGCGTGACTGATACTCACCTGCCTGTAATTCACCTTCAGATATTCGCTGCACTTCTTTCCCGAGCGCGTCTCGGAGGGTAATTGTTACATGTTGAGATTGAGGAATGGAAAAGGTAAGTGTCGCAGTTGAGAACGCAGGATTGGGTTGGATGCTAAGAGTTGGAGTAGTAGTTGATGTACTAATTTGTTCGACACTATTCGGCTTAGCCGGAAGCCATGCAGCTATACAAATGGATGACTTACCTCCGACGTACGAAAATTCACCACCGAAATACACCGTATCACCGACGAATGCGATAGTAGAGACAGTACCCGAAACAGGTATGAGTGAATCAAAGATATCCTTTTTGGAAAATCCACTTCCCAAAGGCGACCATTTACCGGTTTTTACATTATACATCGCCACTTTATTTGCAGCAATATCACCAACATAGTCAAAATGACCTGCCACATAGAGAAGATCTCCTTTACAAGCCATAGCCGTAATAAAACCACCGTTTTTTCCGTTTGCTACATTGGCAATTGTTTCGAATGAATTCCCTTTCAATCGAGCGAGCGTTCCAGCTCCTTGATTGCCCAATTTCGACAAAAAACCGGCAACAAGGACATCTCCGTTTGGTGCCACGCATATCGACTGTATATCTGCGCCCGAATCACCGACGATATATCCGCGGGGTTCCCACTTTTGACCATCCCATGCGGCAAGACTATTGCAAGGTATTCCTCCTGCCTTATAAAACTTCCCTGCTACCATTAAGTTATGTGAAGAGTCTTCTACTAGTTTCGGGTAACTATTCCCCGATAGCTGTAGTCCGCCTCCTAACGCTGACCATTGCTTTCCATCCCATTTTGCAATTGTTTCTATTCGTAAAGTTCCTGCTTTCTGAAAGTCGCCGGTTACATATAAGTCATTACCAATAGATTCCATAGAAGTTATTTGCGCAGGAATAGTAAAACCCGGGCTGCTTGGATTATGACTTTCAGATACACCTCCACCTACACATTGAGTACTTCCATCGTTATACGTTGTAATGTTGCTACACGGTTCTGATCCCAAAAGTTCAAAACTTCCACCGAGGTACATTGTGTCATTCATTCTTGAAAATTGAGTCAATCCTGTCGGTCCCAACAGGGCTAATGGAATTGCCGTTGGAAAATAGGCTCCTCCCACAATTCCCGTCCCGAGCGGTTCCCAATCTGTACCTGTCCAATACCCTATATTATTAAGAATTTTATTCCCTGCATAATTAAATCCACCGATTGCCAAGAGCTTACCTTTATCTTCAAATACCGATAATTTCCCACCAAAATAAGTCACAATTGGCGCCTGTGTGTTGCCATCGCCAAAAGAATACCATCGAGATGTCGTATAGTCGTAGAGAGCGATATTATTAACATACTGGCTGCCGGCAGTTTGGAATTGACCCGCTGTAAATACTTGATTACCATCGACTAAAATCGCATTCAGCGTTCCACTCGGGATACCACTACCCAAACTCGACCACTGTTTTGACAGATGATTCCATTTGACTATTCCTGTAGCGTTAATTCCATCGACAGAAGTAAATCCACCGGCAATTATCAAATCATTTCCATCAAATCCAATGGTTTGTAATTTATTATTTGAATTGTCAAGGATTGTATTCCAGGAAGTTCCATCATACCGCATCAAATTATTTGCCTTCACCGTGCCGGACCAATTGGCTAGTATCATGGAGTCTAAAGCGCCGTAAACATAGAGATAGTCTGAAGTTGCTTTGATACCACGAATGGGAGTGTTATTCTTACTATAAAACATAAACTCAATTTTTTCCCATATCGTACCATTCCATTTCACAAGTGAAGAAAAGGCAGGTGCAGGAGGTGATAGTTGAAAACAATACAAGCTATCTTTGAAAACAGCCAAGCCACCGGGAACAGAAAAATTCTCATTGCCAAATTGGCTCCATTTGCCCCCGCTCCATTTTGCATAGTTTGCAATTGATGTGCCTTTGATAGTAAATTTTCCTCCAATAATTATATCGCCATTATACCTTACGATACTGTTGACACTACCTTGTATCATCGTGTCGCTCGCTGTCCATACTTTTGTGCGGGTATTGAAAATAGCAAAACATGATGAAGGAATAGTACCATCAATCATCGTAAATTTCCCGCCTACAAACACGCTATCTCCTTCAGCATAAAGGCATTGAATATATGGATAAATATTCCGTTCCCATGGCTGCCATACTCCCTTTCCGGCATTCTCCCAGTTGTTTGTTTTCTTATTCCATAAAATAATATTATTGCCGGGGATAGTAAATATCCCGCCGACTACGATATAATCGGGTGTGGATACGAGGACGTTGACCTGGCAATTACTGCCGGTTTCAGGACTGCTAATTCCGACAGCGGAGAATTTATCATCCCAGCGATAGTCGTCAGGATGCTGCGCGTTGGTAAGAGAGAGGAGAGTAAAAAACAGTGAAATAGTAAAAAATATCTTCATAAGAATTCCGAAATGTGTGGATTGGATGAATTGATAATTTGCAAATAGTACAACAATAACACTACGCAGTAGCTTACATCACCAAATATTTTCTCCCTTTGATTTGAATGCAAAATAATTCTGTAATTTCGGTGATAGAAATGAATCTCTTGTGTCATTCGAATATTACAAACACAAATTTTCTCTTTTTTAGAGCGTATGCGGAAATTTTTACATTCTTATTCTGACAGTGAACTCACGGCATTACTTCTCGAAGAGGATGAAGTATTTGCCAAGAATGTCTTTGCTGAGCTTTATGGCAGATTCGAACGTAGAATTTACGCATATTGTTTACGGGTAACAGGTTGCAGAGACGACGCCGGTGACATTACTCAGGATACATTTATCAAATTCTACCACGTAGCCCGCAAGCGTCATATCACCCACCCATCTTCCTATCTCTTGATCACCGCACGTAATAAATGTTTGAATTTTAATCGTGACCGTACAAGCTATGAGCCACTTTTTGAGCATACCATTATTGAAGAATCTCTTCATTCTACCTTCGAACAACGTGACTTACTTGCTATGATTTCTAAAGCACTTCCATTACTCGATTTTGACCGCCTAGAAGCATTTGTACTCCGGTATTGGAGTGGGCTCGACTATAAAGAAATGGCGGAAGTGTGTGGTGAGAGTATCAATGTGATGCGAACGAGGGTATGGCGAGCGAAGGAACGACTCAAAGAAATCCTCGCTCCTTTTATTCATGAAATCAATAACTTATGATGAACGACTATAGTGAGATGATTCACCGTTACTTAGATGGTGATTTGCCTGAAGCTGCAGAGCGATTGCTCTTTGACGAACTCGCCCGTAATCCAGAATTACGTCGTGATTTTGGATTAGAATTGGAAGTACAGAAACTTGTAGCAAAAGACAGTACCACGCTTTTAGCCCCGGACAACGTTCGAGCGGGTGTTTTCTCATCGCTTAACATACCACTTACGACCGATGCTACCACTATTGCAGCCGCTGCCGCTCCTCAACTGCTGACGTTCACTTCCATAGCGCTTGTTTCAATGCTTTTTGGTGGAATAATGGTGTGGTTCGGTATAAAAGCTAATGATAGCTTCACTTCTCAGCTCTCGGTAACCGCTTCAAATACTGAAAAGATAATGTCATCTGCAATACCGGCTACTATGTTCACCAATGATATGGATAATACGCAAACAGTGGGAAATAATTCCAGAAAGTATAACTATAATTCTATGAATTCTACCACAGCTTTACAACCGATTATAGTAAAGAACCCATTGGACTATATTCAATCATCTGAAAGCTACATAACTACTCCAATTATATCTGCTGTAACTACTTCCTCAGATGACATTCAACACTTGAATCAAAGTAACCGAGATTCATACTTCGCACAATCGCTTTCAATTCCACAACTCATTGATATTCATCAGGATATCCCCATGACTGTCTCTGTGCGTGGCATGCAGGATATAGCAGGTGCAAATGGAGTAGCATTATCAGCATTATACGCTCTCGATGACGAACAAGCAATAGGCGTAGAGGTGAGTACTGACAGGTTCACTCGCTATGAACAGCGCAGAATAGATGGTGTGGACAAGCGTATCGCATTTTCTGAGCCGAGTACTATCATTGGCAGCGTTTATCGTATCGCCTTGCCGAGTATGAGTATAGATGAATTTACACCATATATTCAATCCTTTGCAGGTGCTACGACAAAGGGATTACCGGTAGGAAGAGCGACAGTCGGCTTACAGTGGACTCCTGATCGAAGGGTCACCCTCAGTGGTGGAATTGATGGTACGATATTCGGCTATCAAACAAACGGACAATGGAAAGCTGGCGTGATGACGAGTGTGGTCTATGGAGTATCTGTCGTATGGTAGTTCAATCAGTCGATAAATTTCTGATGGTACATCTATCTTCATTAGAACAATATTATTTTATAATAAAATAAAACAAGCCCTTTGTAAGATTATTATTTACAAAGGGCTTTTTTAATTTCGAACATCAATTTGAATTGAATTGGAAGTGTACTTCAGCAACCATCGCCGTTCCCTGAACCGAAAACACTGAACTTGAAATTCTGTTTGACTTTTACACCTTTTGTTGTTTCAGCCGGCTTCCATTTCGGCATTTTGTTAATTACTTCGATGAGAGTATTGTCAATTTTGGGATTTAAAGATGATCTATAGATATGAGCATTTGAAATTCCACCTTGCTCATTAACCGTAAAATTCACAACGACAGGTTTGAAATCTTTGCTATTTATGTCTGTAAGTTTGTTGATACCATTTTCTTGTAAATACTCTTTAAGTTGTTGATATCCACCATGATATTCAGCTTCTTTATCTGGTATGACGGTCGTTTGAAAGAGCATTGTGGCGTTTTGAATAGTATCTGTTACTGCATTTTTCTCAATGTATCCTATGCTTATAGCGACATCTGCACCTATATCTGCTGTATGGAGAATATTTTTTTGTTCAGTACTTAGATTTAGATTTTTACCGGCAGCTTTTAGTGTATTACCTTTGCTCGTTACTTTCACTTCTACAAAATCATATTCTTTAATCCACTGTGAAGGATAGTTAGGAATAATATCAGATATGGATTTCGCCCCTATGAGTGTGAATTTATTAATTGAGCGCTCGTACGAACCATGAACGTCATATCGAAATTCAGGAGTCTGTGAAGGAACAATCAAAAAAGACATGAGCATTGAGAGTAAGCTGTTTACCATTGGAGTATTTAAATAATGGATAAAAGATGTTTAAAACTACGGTTCAAAATTACATTGAATTATCTAATGATAGTTTGATAAAGATATGGAATTAACGTTTTTTAGGATTCAATAACTCATCACGCTATTATCAAACTTTATAAACATCTTAATTTATTTATTTTTAATTCAGAACTACAGAAAATCTGTAGATTTGCAGAGAGAAGTATCAATTTTATTTTATTAGAAGTAACTACTAATAACCAAAGATCAAACATACTATTTATCAATCAATTTCACTGGAGTAATTATGAGGTTTTTTCCACATTTATGTTGCCAATCTTGGCAATTTTTGCCTTCAATTCATGCATGACATCTACAGATGTTGTACAGCAAGGAAACATTATAGGTCGAGTGTATCTCGGTAGTGATATCCCTCCTCAAAACGAGTCGAACCAATCTATCACCGTCACTCTCACGGGCAACACATCATATTCTGCTGTCTCGGCTGATTCCGGCAAATTTGCGTTTGAAAAGGTTGTGCAGGGTATTTACACGGTCACCTATTCCAAAACAGGTTATGTTTCATATTCATTGAAAAATGTACAGTTTGTAGGAAATGGTACGTTAGAGCTCCGCACAATATATTTACAACAGGAAGAGGTATCACCTGTAACCCAAAAATCGACTTTTGGCTATATACGACTCTTTGATGAAAATGGCGATTCTCTCAGTAATCATGGCGGGGCGACGGTTTCGATTGTCGGCACATCCGTTTCAGTAATTTCTGATCTTACAGGCGCATTCTATTTTCATAAATATCCCTCCGGTAAATTTGATGTTTCATTCAGTAAAAGCGGGTACCAAACATTCGTTGTGCCTAATGTAGTTTTTCCTGATTCTAATTTGATTAGTACAAAGCAACTACTTGACTATCAAGGTTATAACACAGTAGCTCTCGCAAATCCACCTAAATTTGAGATACAACTTGACACAGTACTTTTTAATACTACTTCTGATGATAACAGATATTATTATGAACTAGTTAAACAACAAGATGGTAGCAATGATACGATAATTAGATTAAATCCACGAGGCAAAATACTACCTACCGGATATGGCAAACAGATATCAGTAGTCTCTGTATTTGGTGACACACCGGATGTATCCGTTGATTCGTATGACCCTACCATATCCCCACAAATAGTATATTCTCCACTAGATAATCCCAGTCGTTCAATTTATCATCCGGGAGGTTATTCATATTTTATCGCGCCAGATAGCAGATGGCATATACTTCGCGCAGGAAAAGTTGCTTATCTCAAAATATATGCACAATGGACGTTTAAAGATAAATCTCTTCATTACTTTGAGAACCGGGCGCAAAAACGATTAGGAATGTCAGGGTATAGTACTAAAGTCATTAAATTTACTTTTCCTACAACCTATAAATTTGATTAGCTGAAAGATCAATCGTTGGATTATGTAGAATTTAATGACAATGATGATTCGAAAATTCTCTGTAGATATACAGAAAAGTACAAAAAAGTGTGCAAATAACATGCAAATATAAACAACTTACACAATCAGAAAAATAAAAAAGCCCTTTGTAAGTATTAAACTTACAAAGGGCTTACAGGGAGTACACCCGAAGGGATTTGAACCCCTAACCTTCTGATTCGTAGTTACCAATATTACACAATTTGTTTATTATTCAGTGTTTTGTTATATTTGGATAAGTATTTGAAAAAATAATAGTTACGACCGCTCTTGGAGTTACTTTCAAAATACTGATTTGAAGATTAGAGTATCAAATAGAGTATCAAATCAGTAAAAGAGTAGCGAACAGAGTATCGAATTTTTCAACAAATCCACATAATAACTATGAAAAAGCAACTGCATTTTGAAGTCGTGCCTGATAAACGATTTCTAAAAAAAAATGGTGCTTATGCACTCCGCCTTAGAATAAGCAGCGGAAAAAATAAATGGTATTTTCCAGTCATGATGGAAGCCACTCAGGAGATGTATGATCGTGCATATTCTCCAAAGCCACGGAAAGATGAGAAGGAATTAAGAGAACGTATTGAGGGTATTAAATCAGAAGCACGTACAGTTGCCGATTCTATACCCGAATTCACACCCGAAGCATTTAAAAAGGCGTTTCTCAAATTTGGTGACACACCGGATGTATCCATTGATTCGTATGACCTAATGTCCCCACAAATAGCATTATATTCTGCTCACTAGATAATCCCAGTCGTTCAATTTATCATCCGGGAGGTTATACATATTTTATCGCGCCAGATGGCAGATGGCATATACTTCATACGCAGGAGAAGAGTTGCTTATCTCAAAGCCTGCTGCACAATGGACGTTTAAAAGATAAATCTCTTCATTACTTTGAGAACCGGGCGCAAAACGATTAGGAATGTCAGGGTATAGTACTAAAGTCATTAAATTTACTTTTCCTACAACCTATAAATTTGATTAAGCTGAAAGAATCAATCGTTGGATTATGTAGGAATTTAATGACAATGATTCGAAAATTCTCTGTAGATATACGAAAAGTACAAAAAGTGTGCAAATAACATGCAAAAATATAAACAAACTTGCACAATCAGAAAAATAAAAAGCCCTTTGTAAGTATTAAACCTAGAGGGCTTCACTTAAGAAATACACCCGAAGAGAGTCGAACTCCTAACCTTCTGATTCGTAGTCAGATGCTCTATCCAGTTGAGCTACGGGTGCATAGTTTTAATTATGCTACAGCCGCTGCTTTTAGTCTGTTGACCGATCTCGCGAGTGAAGATTTACGGTTAGAAGCAGTGTTTTTGGGCATGATACCACGCGCTGCCACTTTATCCAAAATACTCGTTGCTTTGATGAGCAATGCTTCTGCTTCTACTGCATTTGTCGCAGTACGAACAGCCTTTACGGCTTCTTTTACTAATTTTTTGTTTGCGCGGTTATACGCATTTTTTTTAATTGACTGACGGTTACGCTTTTCTGCGGACTTATGATGTGCCATTAACAACCTTGTACATTTACTGGTAGAGTAATAATTTAGAGCGCGAAATTACGGCTTTCCGCGTACCTGACAAAATTTTTTCCTTCATCAAAGTAAATTAAGTGGAAATTACTGTTTCAGGAACTTCTTCTCTCACGTTTGGACGGCAAAGGGAGACCGCAGCAAGGTTTAGAATTTGGACTTGTCCAAAATTTATACTGACCATACACCATTTTTTTCTCCAAATGGCGTGCAAAAAGTGAAGCAGGATAACTCATCATAAAATAGATCGTAGCTGTCAATAGCCCCAATCCTATATAATCATAGCTACTTGCAGCAAGATAACCATACACTTTCGTGAGCTCTACCATCGTAATCACCGATACAAGCGATGAATCTTTAAAAAGTGCTATAAAGTCATTACTAACAGGAGGTAATACTATTTTGATAGCTTGAGGAAGTATGATTTTGCGGAGCGCCATAATTTTCGTCATTCCTAGTGCAAGCGCTGCTTCCATCTGTCCAATCGGGATGGATTGTATGCCCGCACGATAATTTTCTGCCTCGTACGCTGAATAATTGAGCGCAAGCCCGGCGACTGCCGCCGTAAATGCATCAAGCTTTATTCCAATATTCGGGAGTCCGTAATAAATAAGGTAGAGCTGAATGAGAAGAGGTGTACCACGAATAATCTCAACGTACGAACATGCCAAAAACCTAATTGGTGCAGGTGAATACAGTCGAAGTATCGCAATAAAAAGCCCCAAACTTACCGCCAAAATCATGGCGACGACGGATAACTTTACCGTCACCCAAGCGCCGTCGAGGAGTGCCGGTAAATACTTGCCAAGCTGTTCCCAGGTGGATTTCTTATTCGAACCAAACACACTGTTTTCTCTGTATTCTGAAATTCGTGATTGAGTACGTGTATAAATATTCCATTTTTTAGCTATTCGCTCAGCTGTTCCATTGGCTACCATCATCTCTATGATTGCATTGAGCTTATCGCGGAGTTCGGTGTCTTCTTTGCGAACCCCGATTCCATAAAATCCTTCACCGCTTGGCTCACCGACGAATTTCAACTTAGGATTCGGCCGGGCATAATAAATTGCCATCGGCAGGTCAAGAACGACGGCATCGAGGCGCATGTCAGCCAAGTCGCGATAGGGTTCAACGACTCCGGGATAAATTTTAACATCTACCTTCCCAATCTCTTCGAGCATGTTCAAGCCAACCGATGCCGATAGTGCGCCTACCGTTTTTTCGCGGAGATCGAGGAACGTGCCAATACGAGTCTCTTCAGACCGAACAACTATTTGCTGTGAATAGACATAGTACGGCTTCGTGAAACTGATGACTTCCATTCTAGCATCGGTTATTTCTAGTCCATTGAGAATTATATCGAAATCTTTTCGGTTGAGCGCCGGCACGAGTGCGTCCCAAGCATTTTGCTTCATTACTGCCTTTAAACCGAGATATTTGCCAATTTCATTCGCAATATCTACTTCGTATCCAATGAGTTGGTTTGGATTGTCCGGATTGACAAATACATACGGCGCTCCACCCTCAGCATCGGCACCCCAGGTGAAATATCCCCGTTGGTACATACTTTCCAGTGTAGTTGGTTCATTTGTTTGTCCATGCAACGTAGAATTCCACAACATGGACATGAACAGGATAGCAGATGAAAACCGCAGGAGAATTTTCATAACAGGACTTTCAATGTAAGGAAATCGAATTGTCAATCAGTTAACAGCAGCGTCAGCTGAAAATTGACAATTTTAATAATAAAACTCATCCGGTGCATAGACAATATACTTCGAATATTTCCGCAGAACCTGCAGCAATGCCTGATAATCTTTTGGATAGGGAGCTTCGACGGTAAGTGATTCTCCGGTAATAGGATGCTTGAAAGTGAGTGAATAAGCATGAAGCGGTGTACGCGTGAGAATTGGACGCTCTTCCTCGTCCTTCGATACTTTGAACCTACGCTTGATAGTCGATAGCTTGAACTCCGTCAGCGTCCCATAATCTGCATCGACTAAAAGAGGATGTCCAATTGCAGCAAGGTGGACACGAATCTGATGTTGACGGCCTGTGACTGGCAGGCATTCAAGCAATGTCGCTATCTTAAATCGTTCTTTGACAATGATTTTGGTAAATGACTCTTTACCTCGTGCCGATGGCTTCATGAGTCCTTTGCGGTTAGTATCCTCTGAAAGTGGAATATCTATATCCATCGTGTCTTTCTCCACCACACCACTGACAATCGCGTGATAACACTTCTCCACTTCCCGATTTTGGAAATTAATACTCAGCACTTTATGTGCTTCGGTAGTCTTCGCAAATAAAATCACCCCGGTCGTCGCCTTGTCAAGGCGATGAACCACGAATATTTCACCAAACAAATCCATTAATTGTCCTCGCAGATTTGGAATATCCTGGCGGAATCGATCGGGCAGAGTGAGCAGTCCGGCGGGTTTATTGACCGCTACTATATGGTCGTCCTGATAAAGTATTGATAGAGGAGATTTTGACATAATTGGTTGGTTACTATATAGTTATTTTATTCAATATTTTTACTTGGCTTGTGTATTTGTCAGAAATCCAATCGGGCGTTTCGGCGTTGCTTCTTGCCGAATTAACCGCTGAATAACATCAAAAATACTCTTTATCTGTTTGTCATATTTTGCTTCTAATGTATCAACTTTGTCGGCAAGCTCTTTGTGCATATTCATCAGCTTTCTAAGTTGCACAAACGTACGCATGATCGCAATATTCACTTCAATCGCCTTTTCACTTTTTAATACCGACGACAGCATCGCTACACCTTGTTCGGTAAAAGCAAAAGGCAGTGCACCACACAAAATTTTTGCTGAAGGTATCACAAATGGTTATCCCAATGGGATAAGTCTTCCCGTTTGGTTGAGTTAATTCAAACATAAAATCACTTCGTCGGAATATTTGAAAATTTATCAAACTGCTCGCTTAAGAATCCGTGTTTCCGTATCATACAAAAGCGCTAAATCTAAGTCTAACAATACCTTCTCACCACGCAAAGTTGTGATAAGCTCCTGATTAGCTTTAAGTTTATAGGTGAAAATGATAAACCTTAGTAGAAACTTCCGATAATAATTGTGAAAACTTATCGTTTGATTCTAAAATAATACTATATCAGCCTTTCTAAAAATAGCTTTCAGTCTAATTGATTAGGTCAGCATTAATGTTTTCGTACAATCAAATGTAAAGTAACTCCTAATATTTTAAATGGCAAAGTAGAGTTCGGAGCTATCCCAATTGGGAGAAGTTCCTTGTTTTGTTAATTAAAAGCAAAAAATCTCCTCCGTCATCCTTATCCTTAGCCTCTTTGCTGGTTTGCTTAAAACTCTATATGCGTTTGAGCTTTGACTTAGACACTGAATCTTTCAACATCGAACTGAAAAATTGTAATGCAATCGCCTTACCTTTGGTTAGGAGCTTATCCCAAATTGGGATAGCTCCTGAATTGGTTTGTGTTTGCATCATTTCTCTTAATGAATCACTATTTCCTTAACTGACTTCAATCACGTACTCATCACGCATAACTAAAAAATCCTTTCCCCGACTTACGTCCAAGGCAACCGGCAGCAACCATTTTTCTCAGTAATGGACATGCGCGATATTTATCATCGCCGAGACCAGAATGAAGCACTTCCATGATTGAGAGACATACATCGAGTCCGATAAAGTCCGCTAGGGTGAGCGGTCCCATCGGGTGATTCATGCCGAGCTTCATCACGGTATCGATATCCTGAGCGCTGGCAACGCCTTCCATCAGACAAAAGACCGCTTCATTGATCATCGGCATCAGAATTCTATTCGAAATAAATCCTGCATAATCCTGTACACTGACGGGAGTCTTTTCAAGCTTTGTAGCTAGGTCTTCGATAATAGAATACGTCTCGTCGCTTGTGGAAAACCCACGAACAATTTCACATAATTTCATCAAGGGAACGGGATTAAAGAAGTGCATACCAATGAATTTATCGGCACGCGATGTAGCAGCAGCGATAGAAGTAATTGAAATGGAACTTGTATTACTTGCAAAAATGGTGTGCGGTGGGCAAATTGCATCGGCTGTCTTAAAGAGACTCGTTTTAATGTCAAAATTTTCACTTGCTGCTTCAATTATCAAATCTGCGTTGACGGCAGCTTCTGTCAGACTTGTCGATGGCGCGATCCGCTCTAAAGTAGCAATTTTCAATTCTTCGGTTATAATTCCTTTTTTAACCTGTCGATTAAGATTTTGCTCAATTGCCGTGAGTCCGCGATGGACTGCTTCTGTGCTAACATCAACGATTGTAACATCATAGCCAAATTGAGCAAACGTATGTGCGATGCCATTCCCCATCGTCCCTGCGCCAATAACAACAACATTTTTGATTGTCATGATAATCCTTTGTTCATAATAATGAGTAGATACTGTGTGCTAGTAAAGTTTGGTCGCAAAATTACAAAATAAGCGTTCACTATAATTCTGTCATTGGCAGTGTGGAGAAGTTTTGGTAAGTTGCGCCAAAGGTACGTGAAGCTTTGGGCTGGTGATTTTTAACCGCAAAATACGCGAAGATTTTCGCAAGTTCACAGAGATTTTGAATGAATTCGTAACGCTTAATTTAGTAACTTCTCATTAACTAGACAACACATGTCGTGGAATTCCATCATCGGTCAACATAGAGTAAAGAATATACTTCAGCATGCAATTACTGAGAATAAAATTGCTCACGGGTACTGTTTTTGGGGTATGAATGGCGTTGGAAAAGACGCACTTGCATTAGAATTTGCAAAAGTTGTTAATTGCATTGACCCTCTTGTAACCAATAACAGTATTGAGGCATGTGAATCATGCCGAAGCTGTCATCAAGCCAATAAACTCGAACACCCCAATATCAAACTTGTCTTTTCTTTGCCTGCCGGCAAATCCACCGACAGCCGTGATGACTCCCCTGTTTCCAGACTTACAGATGACCAAATCAAGCTCATTCAAGAGCAAATGCAGCTCAAATCTGAAAATCCATACCATGATATTACTATTCCAAATGCTTCGCAAATAAGGATTTCGTCCATTCGAGATGTGAAGAAAAGTGTGACAATGTCGGCTTCCCAAGCCGGACGCCGCGTCGTTATCATTTCCAATGCAGATGAAATGACCACCGAAGCGGCAAATGCATTCCTCAAAACACTCGAAGAACCTCATGATCAAGTGACCCTCATTCTCACCACGGCAAGGCACGACACACTCCCACAGACGATTCTCTCCCGTTGTCAACAGATATACTGCGAGCCACTTTCTGACGAGGATATTACTTCTAATTTAGTGGCAAAAATGGATGTTGACCCAAGTGAAGCACGTTTAATAAGTTCTTTTGCACAAGGGAGCTATGCAAAAGCATGCGAATTCATGGACGAAGACATGCGTGCTATGCGCCTCGATGTAGTCGATATACTTCGTTCGGCTCTTAAAAGGTCTGCCTACCGCGCAGAACTACTCACCAAAATCGATAAACTCACCGGTGAAAAGGATCGTACTCGCGTTGAAATGATGCTCATGTTGCTCATGCTCTGGCTTCGAGATTGCTATACCTACTCGCTCACCGGTATTGACTCGATGATTATTAATATTGATCAACAGGAAACAATCGGAAAATTTAGCGGAGCGTTTGAAGGAGCAGATTATCCGGCTGCAATTCAAGCAGTCGAAGAAGCGATTTCGCATGTGCGGAGGAATGTGCAGCTTCAGTTGACGATACTGACGATGCTGATTACATGTAGGAGAATATTTCTACGGGAAGTGGCGTGAATTTCTTCTGAGGGCATCGCTCCATCTTCCGAGGGTATCGCTCCATCTTCCGAGAGTATCGCGTCCCCGCGATGCCCTCGGTTTTTAGGTAATGCCCTCGGTCAAGCTCACCCAAAAATCGAGGGTATCGCTCCATCTTCCGAGAGTATCGCGTCCCCGCGATGCCCTCGGTTTTTGGGTAATGCCCTCGGTCAAGCTCACCCAAAAATCGAGGGTATCGCTCTCCGAAGCGATGCCCTCGGAAGATGGAGCGATACTCTCGGTAGAGCGGAAGCGAAACTCTCGAAAGAAAAGTCAAATCCAATACCGCGCATCTATCTCTTCTATCCCACGTTCTGAATAACTCCTGAATTCTTCAATGGTTGAAAAATACTTCAATCCTATAACTTTCTTGGGTAGGATTGATGCACGGTAACCTATGTAATCGCAGTAACTTGAATATTTCCACTCTTCGGGCTTGTTTACTAATTTTGATCGTACGGGATTTTGATGAATATAGGTCAAGAGAGTTTTTAAATACTCTTCATTTTCGATATGTTTCGACTTGGAATGCTGTTGAAATAAATTTCCATGCCGCCTATAATGCCGATTGATTGATTGTGTAAACGAAGACTGAAGTTTGCCCAATGAATGCTTAATTCTCTCCGTATCATCCGATATCACATGCACCAAAAAATGAAAATGCGTCGGCATCAAACAATACGCAATTGTATCCAAGGATTCGTGGAAAGCAGCATGATATTTCCGTAAAAAATAGGAGTAATTATCATCCGACCTAAACACAACCTCATTATTATTAGAACGGTTGTAGATATGGTAGTATCTATTGGGGTATAGTTCCATAGAAGTGTGGTAAATATGTGAAAAATACTATTGAAAAGTAAGGTGTACAAAGATAGGTGTTTCTTCCGAGACCCCCGCGAGTATCGCGTCCCTCTTCCGAGAGTATCGCGTCCCCGCGATGCCCTCGGTTTTTGGGTAAGCCCGAGAGTATCGCGTCCTTCTTCCGAGAGTATCGCGTCCCCGCGATGCCCTCGGTTTTTGGGTAAGGTTTTTGGGTAAGGTTTTTGGGTTCGGTTTTTGGGTTCGGTTATTTGGTCAAGCTCACCCAAAAACCGAGGGCATCGCTAAAAGCGATACTCTCGGGCAGACTGTAATACCCAAAAACCGAGGGCATCGCTCCGAAGCGATACTCTCGGGCAGACTGCAGTACCCAAAAACCGAGGGCATCGCTAAGAAGCGATACTCTCGGGCAGACTTGGTGATGCTCTCAGTGAACTCGCTTGACTAAACCGCTCGACCACCTGCTTGACCACTGAGAGCATCACTCCGAAGTGATACCCTCAGTTAAACTCTTTTGCTCCATTTTTTCAATTTCCCTTTTCACTTCTTCTATCAATTGTTGTTCTGTCGGTAAATACAAGTGGTATTTACTGGCTATAATCGTATTGTTGTTATCGGGTAACGTAATTTTTACCATAGCATCGTTTTTGTCGGTACAAAGAAGAATACCTATCGTGGGATTTTCATATTCTTGCTTTTCATAACGGTCATAATAGTTAACATACATCTGAAGCTGCCCAATGTCTTGATGGGTCAGCTTAGTAGTTTTAATTTCAATGATGACAAAACATTGCAGTAAACGGTTGTAAAATACCAAATCTACAAAAAACTCATCGCCGTCCAAATGAATACGTATTTGCCTGCCAACAAACGAAAAACCATTGCCGAGCTCCATAATAAAATCTTGCAAGTGTGTAATGATCGCACTCTCCAAATCTTTTCATAGTATGCAGATTCCCTTCTTAACCCAAGAAATTCTAACATCATAGGGTCTTTTATAATCTCACGTGCATCGGCAGGTAATTTATCTTCTCTCGCTACAGCCAGCACAGATTGCACATCGTTGCTCAATAATAGTCGTTCAAAAAGTTGGCTGTTCACTTGGCGTTCGAGTTGCCTTGAGTTCCAGTTATTTTTAGTGGCTTCTGCTATGTAAAATTCTCTTTTATCCGGATTGTCAATTCGTATGAGTGTGCGGTAATGGGTCCAACTGAATTGCGAACGCAGTGCGTTCGTATTTGGGAATAGCCGGTAAAACTGTCTATTCATTTCCAATTGGCGTATTGAAAACCCGGAGCCAAGCTTTGGCTGAAACTTCTCCGATAGAGATTTGATAATAAACTTTCCGTATTCGGCTCGCTCGTTACCTTCTTGCTCTTCTTCTAAAATAGCTTTACCTATTTGCCAATACTTTAAGCACACGATGAGTATCCACCGAGCGGATGGCATTATCCCTCGCATCAGAGATAATGGACTGAATGTGCTGCACAAGACTTTCTTTGAGTGTAAACATAATGATTAAGGAATGAAGTGAGTAGCTGTGAATGTACAACAATTGTAATTCTATGCGCAAAGTGTACGAAAACGTGCAAAAAGTTGCTCAGTGCTAGACCACTGAGAGCATCACTAAGAAGTGATACCCTCAGGAGATATGAAAAGTTAATCCCACTCAATAGGTTTGTGGAGAATGAATCCGTCTTTTTTTTGAATCTCCGCATCAAATTGACTATCAATTAGTCTTTTACGACCAATAATTAAAGAACCCTTTTGCAGCTCCTGCTACTGTATTATTTAGGTATAAGTTGTATATTTGCGCCACGAACAGCTCTAAAGATAGCATCTTTAGACCGATGCCCCGCCCAAAAAGCGGGGCATTTACATTTTATGCTTGATCTGAGAGTATCGCTCCCTCTTCCGAGAGTATCGCTTCCCAGCGATGCCCTCGGTTTCCACGAATCGCTTTTCCAGATAGCAGTACCCAAAAACCGAGGGCATCGCTAAGAAGCGATACTCTCGGAAGAAACCACCGCAATCTCCTCCTCCGTAAGACTATACAACTCATACACTAACTCATCAATCCGGCGCTCGAGTGCCCCGGTATCCTCCCCCGCTTGCTTGGCTGCAAGGATTTGGTCAACAAGTGTGATGAATGGTTGCTGGGCGGATTCGGGGATGTCTGGGATGGGAATTCGGGAAGTTAACGAACTTTAAAATACATTGTATGAATAGACTTGACATTTATAGAACAGTAAGCAAACTAATTTACTATAGTGAGTTTCCAATGAAATAAGCAATCCCATTGTATTCAACAGGTTAATAAATAATTGCACCTATAAGTGATTTCACAATGAAATAAGATTATGCCCAATATGAAATTTAGGTGGCATATTTTTTTGAGGTGTTGTCAGGTGAAGAAGATTTGATTAATCCACAAAAGAAATAGTGACTTAACCCTATTACCTTGTTTCTAACTCTTTTTCAATTTCTTCAATTGAAGGTAGGCTATGTTCTAGGTTTTGAGGTAATATCCGTGTTAATTCATATTCTGAAATACCGATAGGTTTATTGATGTCTTTTAAGGCATATTCGGCGAAAATTTTGTCTTTTGATTGACAAAGTATGAGTCCTACGGTTGGATTATCTGTAGGGAAACGTAGCAAATCATCAACTGCCGAACAGTAAAAATTCATTTTTCCAGCGTATTCTGGCTTGAACTCTCCCTTTTTTAGGTCTATCACAATGAAACATCTAAGTTTCAGATGATAGAACAGTAGGTCAAGATAAAAATCTTTATCTGACACCGTAAGTTGATATTGTCTTCCTACAAACGCAAATCCTGCGCCTAATTCAAGTAAGAATTTCTCGATATGCCTTACAAGTTCAGTTTCCAACTCTCGTTCATTGAAATGTTCAGTAAGAGTCAAGAAATCAAATGCATAGGGATTTTTCAAAGTTTCATGAACTAAATCTGAATGTGGTTGTGGCAATGTAATTTGGAAATTATTTGCTGATTGTCCATGTCGTAACCACGTATTACTTTTAATCTTATGGAGTAATGTATCTCTTCCCCACCCATTTTGTAATGTCTGATCGGCATACCAAAGTCGTTGATTCATATCCTTAACTCGTTGCATAAGAGCAATAGTATGACCCCATGGCAATTTTGCAACAGCTTGTTGCAAAATTGAAGCATCCGGAAATTCCCTAGCTAACTGAACCATATAGCCAAGATTCCGTTCAGAAAACCCTTTCATCTCAGATAAGTCGTTCTTCAAATCAAGTGCTATTTTAGGAATGATTCCTTTACCCCAGCCATCCAACCTTTGTCGTTGAATAATGATATTTCCAATGTCATAATACATCAACGTTAGCTCAGTATTGACAGAAAAAGCAGCTTTCGTCTGCCCCTGTCTGATTCTAATTTTGATATCACTTATCAATGATTTGTAGAACGTTAATTCCATATAACTATCATATTTTGTAAATAAATATGTTTTTTTCTTCCGAGAGTATCGCTTCCCAGCGATGCCCTCGGTTTCCACGAATCGCTTTTCCAGATAGCAGTACCCACAAACCGAGGGCATCGCTGGGAAGCGATACTCTCGGGAGATACACCCCTACCCCTCCACCACCGCAATCTCCTCCTCCGTAAGACCATACAACTCATACACTAACTCATCAATCCGGCGCTCGAGTGCCCCGGTATCCTCCCCCGCTTGCTTGGCTGCAAGGATTTGGTCAACAAGGGTGATGAATGGTTGTTGGGCGGATTCGGGGATGTCTTTAATTGGAAGTTGTTCGATTTTATATTTCAACCAACGATTCGTTCCCATTCCTGAACTGGTTGAAATCAAATTGAAATACCATTTTGAAAGCTGACAATTTAACATTGAAAGAATGTATTTCAAATTCTTACCAGTTAAAAAAGAAAATCGTATTATTTAAATAATGTCCCTCGATTATCGTATGCAAATTTTTGAGTATCTGATAATTCACCCCAAATAATTTTTTCCTTTTCAAATTCTTTCCAATAAGCTGTAGCATCTTGGGTTTCGAACCATTTATTGTTTTTTTTTTACTACCATTTTCACCTGATTGTTCGAGTCTGTTTCTATCATAACTCCTAAAATGATTCAAAATGGCCGGATATTCTTCTTATATTAATTTTTAAGCTTGAAATGTACAGATTATCCATAATCTCTGAAATGAATAACTAAATTTAGTTAAATCCCTTCCACGTAAAACTGGTTTAATGATATTTGCAGAATTTGGATTGTTAGTTAATAATGTATCTTTGGTTTCTTCATTTATAACGAATGCGTCATTTAATCCTGTCGTGACACCTCTATAAATAGTAACATCCCAATCTCTTAAAATTTTAGCTTCATTCTCAATCTTAAGTTTTAAAACACTTTCAGCATCATTCCCAATAATCCATCCATCAGGATTTAACTCTTTAATTATATTAGATTTACTCCTTATGTAATCATCTAGTATTTGTTCCTTAGAGTAATCATTAACCAAGCTTACTGCAGTAAGAGAATGTGACCAATTAGATTTTTGGGTTATTAATATGTTTGACTCTACTGTAGCTTCATTACATATTTGAGTATCTTCAATATTTATTAATACTTGAGGATTAGATTTATTGACAAAAAATTCACGAAGCGGCTTCCCATATTGCGTTCTCATCCAAGAATTTGAAGTAATAAATGCAAGCATTCCCTTTGCCTTGAGTACGGAAACACCCTTTTCATAAAACAGACAATAAATATCTGCACTTTTTGAATACGTTTCGTAAGCAATTTCAAAATAGCTACCTTGCTCCTTAATTTTCGATAATGAAAAGTACGGCGGATTCCCCACCACCACATCAAAACCTTCAAAATCTCCATTGTTATTAAGCACTTCCGGGAATTCGAATCTCCATTCGAAGGCGTTTTTATAGATAGCATTCGATTTGATATCGTCGATTTCATGGGTCAGTTTGGTGATCTCTGCTTCTAATTTTAGTTGGGTGGCTTTCTCGGCTTTCTTTTCTTTCTCGGTTAGTTCGATGAGACGCGTTTGGTTGAGGAGGGTGTATAGCTCTCCGCTAAGCTTATTATACCGCAATACTTTAGGGTCGTGTTTGCTGATTTCCGTCCGGAAATCATTCTTGATACTATCCAAGATATGCTGCAAGCTGCGCTTCACTTCACGGCTTTTGCAGTTCTTGTACTCATCCACAAAACCCCTATACGCCTTGATATCATACTTGATACTCTTGAGCGCTTTGCTCAGGTCAGCATCGAGCGCAAACCGGCTCAGTAAACTATTGCCACACTTGATGTTGATGTCAATATTGGGCAGCGTTTCAAGCTCATAATATTCCCCTCTTAACTCTGATTCCCCTCTCGGGAGGGGCAGGGGTGGGTTCTTAGGCGCGTCGTAATACGCACTCTTCAGCAATTCTATCCACAACCGCAACCTGCATATTTTCACTGAGTTAGGGTTAATATCCACACCAAAAAGACAATTCTCGATGATGGTTTGTTTTTCGTGAAAGAGCGTTTTTTGGAGCTGTTGGATTTTGTTATTCAGCGGCTTACCATCACGCATTTTATATTCAAAGATATTACCGTCGAAGTCCGTGACGAGGAGCTCATCATTGACGATTTCGATGCTGTAGTCGCGGATACGATTGCCATTTTCATCTGCGAAAATTCCCAACTCATACTTGATCACGATGAATTCATTGAGCGCGGATACGAGGTAATGTCCGCTGCCGACAGCGGGGTCGCACAGACGGAGGGAGTTGATGACCGCGTTGAATTCGAGGATGTCTTTTGCCGAACGCCTATCTACGAGATAGTTCTTGATATCGTCAAAGGTGTCAATATTCCAACCGTACGCGTCTTTGAATTTTTGGACAACAGCGAGCCGTATCGCCTTGCGGCACATGTACATCGTAATAAATCCCGGTGTAAAGATCGAGCCGTCTTTGTAACCGTTGATTTTCTCGAATACTTTACCGAGCACGGAGGCATTGATGATGGTTTTGTTGTCGTCCTGGATATCGTCCGTACCATCGGAGGCGAAGTCATACGAATCTAAGAATTCAAAGAGATACTGGAGTGGCGGCATGACAGATTCACCGTTTTGCGCGCGCTCAAGGTGGAGCGGCTTGGCTGCCGGACTTGTAAGTATCGACCCTTTCATCAGTTCTAATTTCCCGCTATTATCGAGCGAATTGATCTTGACAGTGTGGTCTTCAAGTTCGCTGATTTCAAAGAGCGAACTGTTCAAATAAGGAATTTTGCTGTACTTAGCGGTAATCGCAGCACTTCTTCCGCTCGAATGCACGGCGAGTACTTTGTGGAAGAGTTTGAAGAGTTCGTCGAAGTCGTGGATAGTGGATGTGTTGAGGAAGTGGAAGTCTTCTACGACACTCCGTTCTCTCTCGTGAGGAGAAAGTTTGTGATAGGCAACTAATTGTCCTTCTAACAGCTTAAGGAAGAGGCAACGATTAATCCAGGTGATGGTGAGTTCGAGGGCGATGGCGAAGATGCGTTCATCTTTTGAATCGCCGTAGATGCTGATATCGGGAATGCGATGGAGGACATCTTCGGTGTGGATTGCCTCGATAGTTGCTTCGATGAGTGAGGCATGATTGCGTTTGTCAAGTTTGCGGCGGATGATATTTTTACCGGATTCTTTGGCTTCTTCGAGTCCGATAATATGGAGTAATTCTTTGTAGAATTTTTCATTGAGTGAATTGCTGTCATTAGGGGTAGCAATTTTGAGTAAGTGCTGAGGTGATAATATCTTATAAAGCGCGGTGAGTTCGCGGTCATCGTCTTTTTGGCTATTGCGCAAGATAGTATCATAGCTGCGAATATCGAAATACACACATGGTATTTCGAGGTCAATTTTGTCACAAATTTTGGCTATTTCTTCATAGAAAAATGGATTGTCTTTTTTGTCATTGACTTTGGTTTCGTAGAGCTTTTTGATCTGTGAATTACGTTCGATATGTTTATCAAAGTAATTAGCGTCGATGATATACCACTGGTGGATATTGGTAATAACGAGGTGTTTTAGTTGGTTGTTTTTGTGAGCGTGCCGTTCATCCAAATAATAAAGAATAAGTTCATGTAGCGCTTTTTTATTGGGATTACCGGCAGTAATCATTTCACCGATATTCGTCGGTCTTTTCGCTTCGATAATGACGGCAACATCGCTCGTCGTCTTCTCAGTGCAATGAACAACCAAGTCCTTTTTATCTTTGGTGTTTATGGCGTTTTTATCACGATAATACGTATCGCGGAGGAAGTCGCGGAGGTCATTTTTGAGATGTTCTTCCGTTTCATCTTTGGGGCGGCGTTCGATGACGCTGATTTTGTCCAACAGGGTAATAAGATTCGCCTTAAAAACATCAATTTCACTCCTCAGCGGTTTTTGTTTGATAAATGCTTTCAGCGCGATTTTAGGTGACTGAGGAACAAGTTTCATGGGCAATTGCAACGTGGATAAATTACTGTTTTTGCAAAAATAGGTGTTTCTTCCGAGAGTATCGCTTAGGCTCTTCCGAGAGTATCGCGTCCCCGCGATGCCCTCGGTTTTTGGGTAAGCAGAGCCGAGAGTATCGCTCCGTCTTCCGAGAGTATCGCGTCCCCGCGATGCCCTCGGTTTTTGGGTAAGCCGAGCCGAGAGCTCGTCTCGAGAGTATCGGTCCCGCGATGCCCCCTGGTTTTTGGGTAAGCAGAGCCGGAGTCGGCCCTGGTTTTGGTGCCGGGAGCTGGCGATGCCCTCGGTTTTGGCGGTTTTGGGTTCGGTTTTTGGGTTCGGTTTTTGGGTTCGATTTTCGTCAAGCTTACCCAAAAACAGAGGACATCGCTCAGAAGCGATACTCTCGGAAGAAAGGAAGCGATACTCTCGGAAGAGAGGACGCGATACTCTCAGGTTATTTCGGTAAATTGCACATCAAAAACACTCGAACAAAACCTAACTTCTTACTCCATCCTATCTATGAAATACCAACTCGTCAAGCAGCAGCCGGCCGAACTCCCCGATTTTCTCCAAAACTTAAACCCCGAACAAAGAAAAGCTGCCTCTACTACCGATGGACCTTTGCTCATTATCGCCGGTGCCGGTAGCGGTAAGACACGCGTAGTCACTTTTCGTATAGCATACTTACTTGAAAAAGGCGTGGCTCCTTATACCATTCTCGCGCTTACGTTTACCAATAAAGCTGCTCAAGAAATGAAGGAACGTATCTCTGCTATGGTCGGTGGGAATACTGCCGGTAAAGTATGGGCGGGAACATTTCACTCGATCTTTGCCCGCATTCTCCGCTCTGAAGCCGAACATCTCGGGTACTCAAGTTCATTTTCAATCTATGATTCAGACGACTCTCTCAGCGTCATTCGGTCTGTGATGAATACACTCGGGATATCTCAGCAACAGGTTCCACCACAAGGAGTTCGTTCGCGGATCTCAGGTGCAAAAAACCAAATGATCGGTTGGCAACGCTACGCGGCAGAAGCCGCCAATATCCTCGAAAAACAAACAGGTCAAATTTATCAAGAATACGAAAAACGCCTCCGCACGAATAATTCAATGGACTTTGATGATCTATTACTCAATATGATCGTATTGCTCAATAATTTCCCGGATATTCTCAAAAAATATCAAGAGCGTTTTGTCTATATTCACGTTGATGAGTATCAGGACACGAACCGCGCGCAATACGTTGCAGTGAAACTACTTGCGAGTGGTCATCATAATCTCTGTGTCGTCGGCGATGATGCACAAAGTATTTACAAATGGCGCGGCGCGGATATTCGTAATATTCTCGATTTCCAAAAAGATTATGCGGATGCTTCGATTGTGAGATTAGAACAAAACTATCGGTCAACGAAGACGATTCTCTCAGCCGCAGATAGCGTCATCTCCAACAATCGCAAACAATTAGCCAAAAAACTCTGGACTGATAATCCTGAAGGATCCAAAATCACCATTCTACCGGCACGCGACGACCGTGAAGAAGCGGATATGATTCTGAGTTCTGTTCGGAGTGAAATGAATGACAATTTCTTAACAGCAAAGGATTTCGCGATACTCTACCGCACGAATGCTCAATCGCAAGCGCTCGAAGATGCGCTTCGTCGGGCGAATATCCCCTATACCATCGTTGGAGGAATGTCCTTTTACAAACGCAAAGAAGTAAAAGATACCATCGCATATCTTCGCTTATTGGTCAATCCAAGTGACAGTGAGAGCGTACTCAGGGTGGTTAATGAACCTCCCCGCGGACTCGGTCAGACGTCAATTCAACATATCAAGACGTATGCAGACGAACGTAACATCACGATTTTCGAAGCATTTGAACAAGGTCAGTTGATTGGTTCCATTCAAAAACGAGCGGGACAAGCGGCGGAGAATTTCACTGAATTAGTGAAGAGGTTTCGTGAAGTCAAGGATTCTCTTCCACCTGCCGAACTCGCCGTACGCTTCGTCGAGGCGACTGGTTTACTCAAGATGTTCAAAGACGAAAACACCGAAGAATCCCTCGACCGATGGAATAATGTGCAGCGTTTACTTTCGAATATCGTAGAAATGGAAACCCGTGAAGAAAATGCAACCCTCGAAACATTTCTCCAGCAAATTGCACTTGTTTCTGATACGGATGACACCGATATGACGCAGAATAAAATCGCGCTCATGACGATGCACGCAGCAAAGGGTTTGGAATTTCCGGTGGTTTTTATAGCAGGTATGGAACAGGGGCTTTTCCCGATGGGACGCGCGGAGAATAATCCGGAGGAACATGAAGAAGAGCGCCGATTATTTTATGTGGGGATAACTCGCGCGCGGACAAAGCTTTACTTAAGTCATGCAGAACGCAGATTCAAATTTGGCGAACTTACCTACGCGCAACCTTCTAAATTTATTGGTGAAATATCTGATCATCTCATAGAATACAAGACCGGGAATTCACCCTATCAAAAGCCAACGCCGGTAAAACAGCATGTCGTGAGACAGCAAGAAGTTAAAGTGACACGGACTCCATTCTTTGATGATATTCCTCAAGAAGAATCGTATTCCCAAATTCCCCCTGAACCATTGACGAATCTCCGTGTCGGACTCAAAGTACGTCATGCACAATTTGGTGTAGGGACAATTCAAGCCCTGACCGGCGAAGGTGCCAAAGCGCAAGCTCTTGTCTATTTTGCGACCGTGGGTAAGAAGCATTTGATGCTGCAGTATGCGAAGCTGCAACCGGTGTAACATCAATAAATAATAGAAGTTACCTATTTATTCTTACCAATCGATTGAGTTATGATTCAAAATTTTACTATTATTTTCATTTGCATTTGTTCAATTTCATTGTCAGCCGTAGCTCAGAATAATTCAAATAACTACACTCCACAACGCAGGGTTAGCGGTGATCGAGGTACACCCGGTACACTGGACTTAATTTTGGGCGGACATTCAGGAATCACTATCAAATTTGCGAAATGGAGTCCGGATGGGTCAAAGATTGTAACTGTCGATGATGACAGATATGGAGTGGTCTGGTCTGTAGCAAGTGGTCAAATAATAAGCACGTTGAGCAGCCATACTGATGAAATCACTGATGTGAAATGGAGTCCGGACGGATCGACAATTGCAACCTCATCACTCGATTCTACTTCGATTCTTTGGACTGCATCTACCGGTGGCATTAGTACTACATTACGATATTTGAGTGCTCAGTTGACCATCGATTGGAGTCCGGACGGCATCAATATTCTCACCGGATGTACGAATGGAGATGCAGTAGTTTGGAATTCGTCAACTGGCGATAAGGTACATGTATTACGTGAACATACATTAAATATTATTGCTGCTCAATGGAGTCCGGACGGCAAAAAAATTCTAACGGGAAGCTGGGACAAAACAGCAATAGTTTGGTCATCCAAGGATGGACAAAAATTATTTACTCTCCGTAGTCATAGAGGCGAGATAACAGATATTGGGTGGAATAATGATGGTACAAAAGTCGCAACGGCGAGCTTGGATTCTACTACTATCATTTGGTCAATGAGTGATGGATCAAAGCTCCTTACTTTTATAGAACATAAATCTAAACTACGCTCCGTGGATTGGAATAGTGACGGTACTACATTAGTAACCACATGCAATAGTGATTCTTCCGCGTTAATTTGGGATGCAAACTCAGGAAAAGTCATTTCAAAATTAGTGACAACGAACGGAGAGCATATAGAATCTGCTGAATGGAGTCCGGATGGTACGAAGATTTTAACCGGATGCAGTGACAGTACCGGTGGAATAATTTGGTCTGTCGAGCATGGAACTGTTTTGTATTCTTTTACTAATGGCAACTCTCGTACAATTGCCGAATGGAGTCCGGACGGGACAAAAATAATTACAACTGTTGATTTACGGACTGTTTCAGTTTGGTCTGCTATTACTGGCATGAAATTGATTACGTTAGGCACGACGATACATTCATTCGTTGCATCGATGATGTGGAGTCCCGATGGCTCTACGTTAGTCACTCTACATTCATCAAATGAAAATCGTACCAATTCTGTTGTTGTATGGTCAGCCACAAAAGGTTCTATCCTTTATACCTTCGAGCAAGCCCTACAATGTCAATGGAGTAGCGACAACTCTAGGTTGCTCTTACAGTATAAAGATTCAGTTGTTATTTTTTCTTTACCCGGGATGCAATCCATACGTACAATACCATTACCAAAGGAAACTTTGTATGTTGAATGGAATCCGGATCACACCAAAATCGCAACATCCGGCAGTAATAAACAAATCAAAATTTGGTCTGCTGTTACAGGTTCGCTGTTGAACTCATTTGAAGTATTCACATCTACTTCTGAACAAACTCTCCATGCTTTTTGGACTAATGATGGAAATAGTATTTTTACAGTACGACCTGCATATTCAGATGCTGTAATCATTGAAATTTCCACAGGTGTACTACAATCATTTGGGAGAGATGAAATTACATCTCCTTTACGGTTAGCTCCGGTCGGCACACGTTTAGCGGCAGGCAGTAATAATTTTCATGCTGCAATTTGGGACTTGTCTTCAACCGCATCACCAATTAATGTCGAAGGAAATACTGAAGTAATAGTTAAAGATTTTGTTTGGAGTCCGGACGGGTCAAAATTTGCCACACTAAACGTCCCTCCTTTATTTGCAAATGAAGTCGATAGTCTTGCGATTTGGGATGCAAGTACCGGAAAAAAACTGCATTCTCTCGAATCCTTGACCGGTCATATTACTTCGACAAGTTGGAATCAAGATGGTACTGCAATAGCTGCTTCCTCTGAATTTGCAAATTCCATGGTTTGGACAGCAAAAAGCGGTAATCTATTATACACGTTGTATAATTATGATGGAGTGACCGATGTAGAATGGAACCCGACCGGTACCAGAATTGCAACCTCTGATAGAAGTACTGTTAAAATCTGGTATGCAGGCGGAATTACATCTGTAGAAGACAAGACAACCTCTTCTAATACAAAGACATACACCATCTACCCAAATCCTACAACTGATCAATTCACCATATATTTCGACCAAGCGACAACCTTTGCATCTACTCTCCAACTGATGAATATACTTGGACAAACAGTCCTCGAAATTGAACTACCTGCCGGAAGTACGGAACAAATTATCCGCACAGAGAGTTTACCCGCAGGAATGTATATCGTAAAGTATAATTCAAGTGTTCAATCGATTATTAAATGGTGATTCTTGTATCGCTTGCGTCTTTTGCGATATAATTTAACTGTAAGTAATTCAATATGATATAGCGGTTTTTTTCTCTTTTTTCCTACTATAGGAGTCTCTATGCATCGTTTTTTCTCCGTGATTATCCTCTTCTCAATTGCGCTTGTATCTACAGCTAAAGCACAACATTTCTCCCCACATCCCTCGCAGGAAAACGCACGCATTAGCGGCACACCCGGTACTCTGCAATTTGACCTCAGTGGTCATACTGCTTCCGTGACGATGGCGGTATGGAGTCCGAATGGTACTAAGATTGCCACATCCGGTCAAGATGGACTTGCGATTATCTGGTCAGCGTCTGACGGCGCAAAACTCCTCACCCTCAAAGGACATACTTTCTATGTTAATTCTGTGAGTTGGAGTCCGGACGGAACTCAAATAGCCACTGCGAGTTTGGATAATACCGTCATCCTTTGGTCTGCTCTCACCGGCGAAAAACTCTTTACTTTGAATGGACATACTTATGGCGGAGTCTTTGCAGCGAGATGGAGTCCGGATGGAACAAAAATACTAACTGCGAGCTATGACTCGACAGCCATTCTTTGGTCTGCTTTTACCGGTGAACGTCTCTTTACGTTGCGTGGACATACAGATCTTGTGACAGATGTGAAATGGAGTCCGGACGGAACAAAAGTCATCACGGCCGGGAAAGACATGATATCAGTAATCTGGGATGCCGTTACCGGTTCAAAAATAATTAATTTAATAGGACACACCGCAGCCGTCAACGATGCTGAATGGCATTCGAACGGAACGAAAATCGTCACTGCAAGTGATGATTCGACAGCAATTATTTGGAATACTCTCACCGGTGAAAAGCTGTCCTCACTCAGAGGGGCACACTGGAGAAGTGGCGAAGGCGCGATGGAGTCCGGATGGAATGACAATCGCCACTGCAAGCGCAGATCATACGGCAATCCTTTGGTCTGCTACCACTTACACTCGTCAATTTACACTTAGCGGTCACCAGGGAAAAATTCAGAATGTAGAATGGAATAGTGACGGTATGGCACTCGTCACTAAAAGTGATGAAAATACAGCTTTTGTTTGGGCAGCTGCCACCGGCAATAAAATCACACAATTACCAAGTCGATTCCAAAATATTACTTCAGTAGATTGGAGTCCGAACGGAACCAAAATTGTAACCGCACATTCTAACAAAACAGCGCAAATCTGGTCTGCAATCGAGGGAAAAGAGATACTCAATTTGAGCGGTGCATCAGGACCGGTGAATGCGGTAAAATGGAGTCCGGATGATGCAAAAATTATAGCCGTCAGTGATGATGAACTACCGGTGATTTGGTCTGCAAAAACCGGTCATAAACTTATGAATTTGAATAGACATTTCTGGCAAGTCTATGCCGTGAATTGGAGCCCGGACGGCACGAAAGTCGCGACGGGTGGATTTGACTCAACGGTTGTACTTTGGTCAGTAGATAAGGGCGAAAAATTATTTGTCTTGAGGGGTCATTTAGGTGCTGTTGAAGACGTTGTATGGAGTCCGGACGGTTCAAAAATTGTGTCCACCAGCACCGACAAAACAGCAAGAATTTGGTCCACGCTGACCGGTGAACAGCTTTTCAAACTCGAACACAATCTTCCGGTATTGGGCGCTGCATGGAGTCCGGATGGTGCAAGCATTCTCACCTACGGACAGTCAAGCCCGAGCGTTTGGTCCACAGCAACGGGTAAGCTTTCCTTCAACTTGCATGGTCACACCGAGTTAGTTAACAAAGCAGCTTGGAGTAGTGACGGCACCAAAATCGCTACCGTCAGCAAAGATGCCAAAACAATTATCTGGTCTGTTGCCACAGGCATGGCTTTGCATACACTTCGTGGTCATGCATTACAAGTTAATAGTTTGGCGTGGAGTCCGGACGGGACGAAATTAGCAACGGCGAGCGATGATAAAATTTCGAATGTCTGGTCAGTACCAGATGGTGCGAAACTATTTGTATTAAATGGACATACAGACGTTGTTAGCGCTGTATCATGGAGTCCGGACGGCACCAAAATAGCCACGTCAAGCAAAGATAATTCTGCAATGATTTGGTCCGTGAAAGACGGCGCTCTCCTTTACTCGCTCAAAGGTCATACAGGAAATGTACTGTCAACCGAATGGAGCCATGACGGCACACGTGTAGCTACAGCGAGTGATGATCAGACCGTCAAGACTTGGTACATCTCCGGTGGCTCATCCGTAGAAGATTTTTCAAAGTCCGGCGAGTACAATTTCTATCCAAATCCAACCAACAATCTCCTAAAAGTAAGTATCAATCAAGAACAACTGCAACCAACATCGCTCATATTTCTAAACCTTCTTGGTCAGAAAGTAGCTGAATTTGATATTCCTGCCGCGCAAAGGGAATTTGTCGTCAGTCTTGCTCAACTACAGACCGGGATGTACATTACCAAACTCAACAACCAAGTCAGAACACTCATCGTTCGATAATTAGCTTTTATACTTTTTGCTCCATTTACTCTTTTTTCGAGTAATGCCATAAATTTCTTCACTTGGTATGGACGGCAAGGGTGACCGCAGGCGAAGGTATGGAGGATGATGAAGGGAGACAAAATTCACATCAAAGGGCGTTATCACACCAGTCATTTTTTGGAATAGTGGTATATTGCAGATAAAATTTGACCAATTCTGTCGTTTATCAATATACATCTGAATACTATGTTTCCTGAATTACGCTACAAAGCCGACCGCAAAACTGTTGCCTATATGACAGTTACGACTTCCCTTCTCTTCATCCAGTGGTATTTTGGCTTTATGATTCCCGTGTTTATCCTTTCCCTTTTTATGGCAATTACTGTGGCTGTGATTGCGCATAACCACAATCACGTACCGATGTGGAAGAATAAAACGATGAATAATCTGACCGACTATTGGCTGACGATTTTTTATGGTTTTCCCGCCTTTGGATGGATCCCTACCCACAATCGTAATCATCATTTTTTAAATAACAAAGAGGGTGATTATACTATTACTTACCGTGTTAGCGAAAAGAACAACTTCCTGACACTCGTTTCCTACCCTTCGATTAGCAGTTTTTTCCAGCAAAAGCCAATTAGAGATTATTTGAAGATGTTGTATAAAAACAACCGCAACGGGTTTTACCTTGCCTTTTTTCAGTATGTAGCACTTGCCGCGGTGTATGTGATAGGAGTTATTATCGACTGGCAAAAAACACTTCTCTATCTCTTTATTCCTCATCAAGTTGCACTCTTTTCAATCTTAGTGTTTAATTATGTACAGCATGTCCATGCCGATGAAGAATCAGACAACGACCACTCACGAAATTTTACGGGATTTTTGAATGTTATGCTTTTCAATAACGGGTATCATACTATTCATCACAAAAAAGCTAATATACATTGGAGTTTGACGCCGGAAGAACATAAAAAAATCGAACATTTGATTGATCCGATACTCCTCGAACGAAGCTTTTGGGCATATATCTTCCGTTCATATTTTTGTCAATCATTATGCCGAAAGCAGGCACTAAGTCTAAACGTTTAGCACGCATTGCCGCTAAAAAGCAATCTGATAAAACGTTAGTTCAAGGTTGATAATTAGTTCTCGAGTACGGTTACTGTAGCCGTCGATACTCCCCCCTTCGGTAATTACTATTATTTCCTCATAGATTCTATGCAATCTTTCGACTTTTCTCCGTTAGGTTTTTCGCGGTTATTCACTGAATTTATTGTTTCGAATCCTTTCTTTGAGAGTGTGTTTCCGACTAATGATACATTAACCAACTTTGACTTTTGGCTCGAGCGAGCTCAAAATTTCAAAGGAAGAGAAGGACTTGACGAAGCAATTACCACTACGATGAGTTCTGTACATCTGACCGAACTCCAATCTCGTAATCTACAATTATTACAACAAGATACAACGCTCGCGGCCGTCACCGGCCAGCAAGTTGGATTCTTAGGTGGTGCGATTTATACTCTACTGAAAGCACATTCTACGATTCGCATTGCAGAGAAATTTACGGAGGCCGGACTCACAACGGTACCTGTTTTTTGGATCGAGGATAATGATGCCGACAGCGCCGAAGCTGCTAAAACTTACATCTTAAATTCATTGAATGAACCGGTCGAATTTGCTTGTACCGATACATTTACGACGTCAATACCGGTAGCCGAACGAATTTTCACTGCTGATATTCTCGACAAATTGAACCAACTTGAGATCACACTTCCTCCGACAGAATTTACGGCTGAAACCATGACTTTTCTGCGGGAAATTTACAAGGAAGGCGCTAGCTGGACACAGGCTTTCACACAGCTTTTGCAGAAGTTCTTGGGAAAGTACGGGGTGCTTTTTATTTCTGCCAATGTCGCACGTAATCAAGGACTTTTTAAAAAAATTACCCTCCAAGAGCTTTCACAACCGACTGCTACTAAAGCTGCGGTAGAATTGATGTCAGAAAAATTAACGGAGGAGAATTTTCATATACAGGCAGTCGCTTCAGAACCTAATCTTTTCCTGCATGAGGGTAGTGAGCGCAGTAAAATCAAGTGGACAGGTTCTGAATTTACGGCTTTCGATACTCCATATTCAACGGATGAATTGCTTAAAAAAGCAGAAGATTTTCCGGAATTATTCTCTCCGAATGTTGTACTTCGACCTGTTATACAGGATGCTATTCTCCCGACTATTGTGTATGTTGCAGGTCCGGGCGAGATCGCATATTTATCTGAATTACATAATGTTTACAAGATGTTCAAAGTGCAAGCTCCGGCTGTAATCCCCCGCCATTCGGCTACATTTGCCCCGCCTGCTGTGTTGAGATTTATCGAGAAGAACAATTTCGACGCTCAATTTTTTATGAGACCATGGAGAATGATTGAGCATGATCTCGTTGAAATGACTGCAGATACGACAGGCGAAGCACTATTTACAAAGTCTTCACTTAAGATCAAAGATATCTTCAGCGCAATGAGTATGTATGCAACTTCGATAGACCCATCACTAGGTGGTGCAGTTGGTGCCGGTGAGCGACAAACGGAAAAAGTCATCGAGGATCTCCACAAACGCATTGCATCAGCACAGAAAAAAAGACATGCGGCATTATTTGAAAAGAGTCGTGAGACAATGGCTGTACTTTTCCCAGATGGTAAACTTCAGGAACGTGTTTTATCCCCGATAGTATGGTCTGAGCGTTTTGGGATTGATACTTTTTCAGAAGCGATGCGGATAATTTCCAATGAAAACCCAACATCACATTTTTTTAGTCCGTTACGTCAGGAAAAGGCATTATTTTTGTAAATTATAAACACAACCGAGAATAAATCTAACTTTTACTATTTTAATGGAGTTTACATAATGGCAAAACCTTATCTTTTAGTTGTCGATGACAATCGAATTACCACCAAGCTTCTTCGCAGGTATTTAGAAGCCAACGGATATGAAGCGTCAGAAGCATATGATGGTATTGAGTGTTTGGAAAAAGTAGCAGAGCGTATGCCTGATGCGATAGTACTCGATGTGATGATGCCACGTTTGGACGGGTATGAAACCGTTAAAAAATTACGTGAATCGCCCGGTACTGACAAAATTCCCGTCGTGATTGTGACCGCACTCAATGATGTGTCTAATCAACTAAAAGCAATTGAGGCCGGAGCCGATGATTTTTTGAGCAAGCCAATCGAAGAAAAATTGTTAATTGCCAAAGTAAAGCTCTTATCGACGGTCAATTTAGAAAGAAAGAAAGTGACAGCTTTAAAAGAATTATTACAGCAAAACGGTTGCTCAGAAGCACTTGCCGCATCAGGGATTGAATAGGTTTTATTGATTTTTTGCCGTAGTTATCCTCACCGAATTATCGGAATGATAACTACGGCTTTTTATTTTGTTACCCACATCTAACTATCAGAATTACTATGAATTTATATCTACAACGAATTGGATTTGGCTTATTATGTGTGTTGCTGTCAGCTTCGCTACTTGGCTGCTCTTCAATTATGAATGCACTCAATAATGTGCAACGATTGCAATTCAAGCTCGAAAATGTTGCGAATTTCAGAGTAGCCGGTATCTCTACAAGTAATAAATCTACGTTATCTGACTTTTCAATTATCGATGGATTATCACTTTCACGGGCAGTTGCTACCGGAAAATTACCTGTCGAGTTCACGATCAATGTGGCAGCTGTCAATCCTAATGACGGTAAGGGAGGATCTCCATCTCGTACTGCTACTCTTTCGAGCTTGGATTTCCGACTGTTGATAGACGATGTACAGACCATCAAAGGTGATATCACTTCGCCTCTCGACATTCCGGGAACAGGTCAAAGCACGATTATTCCTGTTACTGTTTCACTTGATTTGTATGAATATTTCGGGAATAAGGGGTATGATGGTTTGGTGAATCTTGCGCTTGCTCTTGGCGGTGCGAAGGGCAGTGCTTCACATATCAAGCTCGATGCTCGGCCGACAGTGTCCACGGTATTAGGTCCGGTCTCCTATCCCGGAAGAATTACCATCGTTGACAAACAGTATAGTAATTAAGATACACATGGAACTTTTCTTCAGTATTCTGTTTGGCTTGCTCTCTGCTGCATGTTCTTTTTTTACTGGTGCTGCAGCAGGACTTTCTGCTGTTTTTTTGGATACCTTAAAAGAAATCCATCCAAAATTTACCCGCATATTGACTTCTGCACAAAGCGTACGTTCAGGTGAGTCTATTTCTTTGCAAATTCTCGACTTTGCTTTCCTTTTGCTTTGCGCTACGATGACAGCATTATGGAGTGAAACAATTTTCCCGTCCTGGGAATTTCCTGTCGCAGGCGCATTGCTACTTTTCGCAACATTATTACCGGTTAAGACATTCGCCCATGCAGCCGGTGAACGTTATGCGGAGCGAGTTGCTATTCAGAGTGCACTTGTTATAGGAGTAATCTCTACTTTTCTCAAGCCGTTGACAATTCTCATTGGTGCAATTACTCGTGTCATTGTACCTCCCCCTTCGGAAGAAGAATCGCGCGAAGAGTTTGACGCGCTCGTCGATACAGCTCGCGACGAAGGTACGCTCGATGACGGTGAATACCGTATCTTAAAGAATATCATGGGGTTCAGTGAGGTACAAGTATCCGACGTGATGACACCCCGAACGGTTGTTTTCAGTTGTAATGCACTCAGTACGGTTGGAGATGTCGTTGTCATGCCGGAGCTCCAAATGTATTCTCGATTTCCGGTATGGGAGGGTAATTCTCTCGACGGTGTAGTCGGCTATGTGATGACCAAAGATGTACTTCGTGCAGCACTGAACGAGAAAAAAT
This sequence comes from Ignavibacteria bacterium, assembly GCA_016720145.1. Taxonomy (GTDB): domain Bacteria; phylum Bacteroidota; class Ignavibacteria; order Kapaibacteriales; family UBA961; genus JADJXV01. The sequence continues at coordinate 162,062 of JADJXV010000006.1, forward strand.
CACGGACTTTACGAGAAATAATGCGTGAAGTGTATTTTATACCGGAGAATGTAGAGCTTGGTAAAGCGCTTGAGCAATTCCTACAACGCAAGCAACACCTCATGATGGCTGTCGATGAATATGGTGGAATTGAAGGACTTATCACGATGGAAGATATGGTCGAAGCGATTCTTGGCGTGGAAATAGTGGACGAAGCAGATAGAATTGTGGATTTACGAGCGCTCGCTAAGCAACGAAGAGATAAACGTGTCGCAGAGGTAAAAGCGATGGGTGAGAGTGATGAAGAAATATCGAATTCTATGAAGGATGAACAGTAGCTTCATTTTATTAAATTTATAACATTCCTACCTTCAAGACTGATATTATTTACGACGATAAAGATTAAATTCACCTATACATGTTGTAGAATCAAAATGAGATTGCAGATAAGTATAAAGAAGAGTATCATTCTTGACTGATTCCCATGTAGTCAAGTTATGTCCATTAATAATATAACCATTATCGTTATTTTCAATTACTAACCATCCCGCTTTCTTCACTTCATCCCACATCGCTTCTTTCCATGCAATAGGGCTACCGACACCAAAATAACATGCTGAACTGTTTACTTTAGGTATCGGAGTTTGATTAAGGATTTTTGACATTCGATTGCCATGTATCCCCATCACAAATATACGGTTATAAAAATTAAAATCATTTTTTCCGTTGTTTAGTTTCAATTCTGTACGTTGAATATAATTTTTAATGTTTTGACTTTGAAGAAGTGAATGCCCTTGAACAGAAATTACTTCAACATAATCAAAGTATTTATCATTATTTATAAAATAATAATAGGGTAATGGAGCAATTTTAGCCCATCTCAATATAGGACTAAATAGTAATAAGATGAATAACATACTTACACATAAACTCTTACCTTTAAGAGTTAAAATACACCAGTTTTTCTTGATCCATTGAATAGAAACGGTAAGCCCGACACCGGACAAAATACTCAAAGGGATAAATAATCTTGAATAATGATAATAGATGCATTTTCTCTCTAAAAAGACCGATAGTAATAGAAACATCAAAACTATGCAGCATAGTTCAATAAGTCTTTTTACTTTTGTCTCATTTTCGTCTATTTGTCCGCTTGTATTAAAAATAATCCACACACCAATAAACGAGAAAATTAGAATGCTGAAAGATACTCTATCTGCTATAAACGTTGCAGTTAGCTTCAGTATATACTGTATCAGTCCCATACCAAATTGTGGTATATTAGCATAGGCCATAGTAAATTTCCATACTTCTTTATACCCTTCAAAGATTTCTGATTGTAAGAATGGGATACATAACAACAAAACACCAAAAATGAATCCTATAATTGATATAAGATAACTGCGTAAAAGTAACTTCAGTGGTAATCTATTAGAAAAAATATCAAAGACTATAAGTGCTAGTATTTGTACTCCAAGAGTATATTTACAACCGAAAATTACTGCAATTAAAATTCCTCGTAGAAAATACTCATAACTAGTCTTCTTTTGTTTAAGATGTTGGAATAATACAACAAGTATAAAAGGTGCAGCAATGGTTTCACCTTCTAAACTCTGAGTATAGCCAGTGATAAAATACAACAAACAATAGGAAATAACTATTGTGAAAGCAAGGATATCATTCTGAGTATATCGTCTAATAAATACATGTAGGAACACAATTGTAATGAACTGCCAGAGTAGCTCAAATCCACGAACCCCAATCTCAGATTCACCAACTATTGAGTAAACTCCTGCAAAAAGATAATAGATAAGTGGTGATTTCGTATCGACATAATCTGCATATATGTTCCCTCCTTGCGCTATAACTTGTCCTCCCTGAAGAAAAAATATCTGATCCACTCCCAATGGAAAAAATAACACCGGGAGCATGATTATGAAGATAATCATCCATAATAAGAATTTTGTCCGGGTAGAGAGAATTTGAGGTGAAATCATAGATTAGTGGATGGCAGCAATAGTATTTTTCTTGTAAATCTTAAAGACTCCAATTGTCGAGCAATGAATAAAATTTTTCTGCACATAACCCGAAACAATTGAATCGCTTGCCAACATTTCGCTACTTGAATTACTATGACCATACATACTCGGATGGCGGTCATTCGTTTGAACAATTAGCCACGTAGCTTGCTTTACTTCTTGTTGCATTTCAGACTTCATACCTTTTGGAGCTATAATGCTATAGTACATCGTTGGACTGATAAACTTTGAAATCGGCTTTTCATCTAAAAAATAATACACAAAACTTGCCACAGTACTAATAGCAAATGTCTTCCCCTGAATAGGTTGTGACTTGATATAGCGTGTTACTTCCATAACATCTACCCGAGGAGAGGAAACAGGGTCTGAATTTTGAACACTAATCGAATTTGTATATGTGTTCCCTATTATTGAGTTACATCCAAACCTAGCCACATTTAGCCAGCGCGGCAGTGGGCTAAATATCACGATAAAAAACACAATCATACTCGCTAAAAGCTTGAGGTTTTTTGCATTCGACGGTATCTTTTTCCACCACTCTTGATACAATATCACAACGCCAATTCCCGAAAGAATTGATAATGGAATATACATTCTTGAAAATCTATAGGGAAGTAATTTTCGTTCAATCACTACCGACAAGAGTAGCAATGCTGAGACAAGAATGGAAAATAGTATCAATTTTTTACTACGCAATTGATGAAAACGCCGTAGCAATTCTTCTGAAAACATACTGAAAATTGTTCCGGCAATACATGCCATCAGGGCTAAAGAGTAATTATCACCAAAAAATTCAGCAATTGATTTGATTGATGTTCGAATGAAGTCAAAATTCACCGGTGGATTAGATGCATAAAATGCCAAATACACAGATATACGACGATATCCGGATAACACTTCAGAATCAAAATACGCAGCAAGTAAAACGGACATCGTAAATATCATTCCGATTACGATGATGGTCCATTTAGTTAAAAGCTTTTTTTTGGTTAATTGGCGCGATAGTAAATCTTCGATTATAATCGCAAAGAAGAGAATTCCAAGTGGGAATTTTAAAGCAGTGATCCATCCAAGTGCAACACCCTGAACAATGTATCTCGAGATTGAATGAGTGTTTTTAGAAGAAATTTGAAAGTAAATAAGCCAAATTATTCCGATACCTGCAAATCCTTCACATTGAAGAGTTTCCGTGAAATTTAGTGAAGTATAGGACAGTGCATACATTGCACCACAACAAAAACCGAGAATCTGATTTTGTACTAATCGAGAAACGACAATTACCAATGAGAATGCAGTACATACTTGCCAAAACAAATCAAAGCTCCTCAGGGCTAACTCATTAAATCCAAGTATATTACCAACAATTCCAAACATATAAAAGATAAGCGGTGGCTTCACATCATAATAATCCACATACATCCTCCCACCATTCACCACTAATTCACCTCCGCGGAGAAAAGTAAAATGGTCGGCACCTAATGGGAAGAATAAAGTAGGAAGGAGGAGAATCAATATAATACAGCAACCGAAAATTCTTTGGTAGGTGGTCATACGCTAGAGGAAGGTGAAAAATTAATTGAGAAAACTTACGCTGAGGGTAAGAAATAGTCCTCCAAAATCATTAATCGGCGAACCTTTAATACTCTCTATCCCATTACCTCCAAAGGGGATAAAATAATATCGTGCATTGACACCCATGACTGATTTGGAGACGCTACCGAAATTTGCCCCCACACCGATAAATCCTCCAAAACGTGAATAGGAGTTTGCATAACCAAATGACTGAAAAATATCATATTGGTTGCCGGTACCATCTTCATACGGAGCGGCAACGACGAAAGTAGTTCCGACTCCTGCACTTACAAACGGTCTCAGCGTTTCGGCGATGTTATCTGCAAAAATACGGTACTGTACGCCAAGAGTCAGCGGAAACATAAAAAGTCGATTGACTTTACCGGGAATAAATGTTTTTTGATCGTATGGATCATAATACTCAATCTCATCAGTATTCCGCGCGCCGGAAATACCTAAATTAATGAAACCACTTATCTTATCTGAAAATATACGTTGATAAAACACACCGGCTCCGGAATCCATTACTCGAAAAAATAACATCTAATCCCCATCCATGTTTTACTGAATGCAACGCTTGCTGTTCGGCTAATAACGGTCGTGGCGACGTAAACACAATCGTCGTATCATCATCAATACTATCACCCGGCAACGGCGCGCCGGTGATTTGAGAAGATGATTTGGAAGTGAAAAGTACGAAAAATAGGATAGTTAAAGTCAGAGCGATTTTGTAATGTGCCAATCGCAAGAAGTAAAGATTGATTATGATAGAATACATGATGATACTCCTCTGTAACTTGTTAATAAATTAACAAAATCGAAGCGATATATTGATTACAAACAGATGTTTACCGGAATTTTCCCCAAATATGAGGAAAAGTCTGCTTTCTTCAAAATAGAATTATTATTAACGCCAGTTTTGATGGTCTCAGAGATTAGAATACAGCTAATTATCCGTACAACTTGGCTAAGAACACGAACTTTCATAAATTTGCATTGAATAACATTCCCATAAGCCGAATACTGCTCATACTCGTACAAGTCATTCCGTCAAATTAATCATGAATATCCACCAATTCGTACAACTAATTCATACTGCCTTACCGCCTGAAACAGCTATGAAAGGCGATAGGTTGGGACTACAAGTACAAAGCGGACGGACGGAAATTTCATCAATTCTCGTAACACTCGAAATAACAGAAGAAGTAATTACCGAAGCACTTCATAAGGGCAATGATTGTATAGTTACTTTCCACCCGTTGATTTTTTCTCCTTTGATTTCATTACAGGAAAATGACAGAGTCGGTCGCTTGTGTACTAGTTTGATCAAACATGAAATTGCCGTCATTGCTGTTCATACAAATTTCGATGCATTTCCCACCGGTACAAGTGCAATAATAGCAGAAGATCTTGGCTTGATAATTGAGCGGGTACTCGTTCCAGATCGAACCTACAATGGTAGTGGTATTGGCGTGGTAGCCCGTACGATATTACCGATTAGTTTACAAGGTTTAGTGACGTTAATTTGGGAAAAATGCGGTTCACCTGTTCGCTACACTACAGGTAACAACAAGGAAATTAATAGAATTGCAATCGTCGGTGGGAGCGGAACATCATTTATTGATGATGCAATTGAATCGGGCGCCGATGCATTTATTACTGCAGACGTGAAATATCACACCTTTCACCGAGCAAAGGGTGAAATTGCTTTAATCGACCCCGGACATTATGAGATGGAACGATATGTTCCTCAAGGACTTGCATCACTTATCAAGCAGATACTGCCACTCGGAGAGGATATTTCTGTTTCCGTCAGCACGACGATAACTAATCCTGTGCAGTACTGTTTTAGTTAAAATTAAAAAATAAAATAAATTACTTATCTATCATCAATTACAGGGAATTTCATGCAATCACTTATGAACCAATTAGCGGATCTTGCGGCTATTGACAACGAACTCGACGAACTCCACGAAGAGCTCGGAGACCTACCCAAAGAGGTAAAAAGCCATGAGAAAACCGTCAAAATGAGATCAGCTCTCGTGGACGAAACGCAAAATCTGGTGAATGAGCTTCATACGTTTACGTCGAATGCTCAAATTATGCTTCAAGAAATTAAAGACAAAGAAGCACAATATGCCGAGCAACAGTTTCAAGTAAGAAATAATCGTGAATTTGATGCAATTACTAAAGAAATTGAAAACTTACGCGATGAACGTGCTAGAATTATCGAAGAGCAACGTACTTCTGGCGTCAAAGCAGAGAATCTCGCACAAATTCTCGCACAACAAAAATTAGACCTCGCCGATGCAGTCGAAGTGTTGAATGAAAAAGAGAAAGAACTTTCTGATCTTTCAAGTGGTCACAATGATGTGCTGAAGGCATTGATGCAAAAACGTATCGACCTCGCTAACTCAATCAATGTTAATTCACTTGCAGACTACGAACGTATCCGCACCTTTCACACCGAAGCAGCAGTCCCGCTTCGTAAGAATAGTTGCACCGGTTGCTTCAGCGCAGTCCCACCTCAAAAAATTGTCGAAATCCGAAACAACATGAATAAGATGTTTTTATGTGAGCATTGCGGAAGAATCCTTTTTCCGGAGGATATTAAAAAAGTCACAGTATAATAGATCTAAGTTGTTGAATAATAAGCGGGGAAAACGGGCGGTTGCATTAGAAATAATGAGGAAAGTCCGGACACTACAGAACAGCACGCTTCGTAACGCGAAGGCAGTGATATTTGGACGAATACTTCAAACAAGCTGACGGAAAGTGCAGCAGAAAACAAACCGCCAATATTTGTATGTCTATATAATCTATAGATATACAAAACGGTAAGGGTGAAATGGCGAGGTAAGAGCTCACCGCGTCTCGGGTGACCGAGACGGCATTGCAAACCCCGTGCGGTGCAAGACTAAATAAGAGTCAAGAGCATTTCGGTGTTGATGGGCTGTTCGTCCATCTCGGCAATAGCAATATCGCCACTTGGCTCGGGTAAGTCGCTATAAGGATTGCGGTGACGCAATTCACAGATAAATTTCCGCCTCTTTGATTCATCAAAAAGACAGAATCCGGCTTATAGTTTTCTTCGCTTTATTATTTATTGACAGTAAATCAACAAATCTTGTCTAATCATCTGATTATATTCAATTTACGAAAGGTATTGTCTATGAAGCTTCCCAATGACCCGATTATTCTGGAAATGCTCCCGGAATTTATAGATACATGGCTCGATGATCTTACCACTCTTTTTCCCGCCTTGGTTGCAGCCAAAAATTCTCAAGACTTATATCGAATGGGACACACTATTAAGGGTTCGTGCGCTCAGTTCGGACTCGACGAAGTCTCCCTCCTAGGAATCGAACTCATGACGTATGCCAAAGCTGAACAATGGGATAAAGCAATGGCTCTTCGAACAAAAATACAAGCGGCAATTCTTGAGGTCAAGAAATATCTCGAAACGATGTAATTGGCTATACTTTCTCTACAATGTTGTTTTCTAAGATGTGTTTCAAGTTTTATTCAACGCCGTAATAATTAAGATAATTATGAAAAAAATCCTTTTAATTCTCGGTTGTATTCTCCTCTTTAGTCCACACTTCGTATCTGCTCAAAAACGCATAGCCGTATTACCCTTTAGAAATATGGATGGTAATATGGCGCTTAATCCATGGTGTGTAAAGCTTTCTGATTCTGTGGCAACTGGACTTCGAGAAGCAGATTCTACACATAAATTCTATATCGTCGTTCCTCAAGACTCCGTCGCTGAGCTCCTGGCTTCCCTCAACCTCGACCCGATGAACCCTCAATACGAATCTGATCTCTGGAAAGCAATTGCCATGCTCCATGTCGAACGTGCAATTACCGGCAATTTCAATATTCAATACGGTAAAATGCTTATTAATGCATATAATTACGACGTTCAGACGAAAATTCCTCATCCTACTGCGCAGGCGAAAAATCTCTTCCGCACGCAAGATAAAACGCTCGATGCAGTGCCTGCAATACTCAATAAACTCTTGCCGGGACTGACTCAGTAATTGTTGTCAATGAATAATTAAAGGGCGAATTGTATATACCCGAGCAGAGGCTGCCGGATATGTGTAATTCGCCCTTGTATTTCCAACTACTTATCTACGATATTCCCTCATGCTCAATCTCTCCATTCTTACCATCGGCGATGAAATTTGTATCGGTCAAATCATCAATACCAACGCCGCCTGGATAGCCGCCGAATGCACCCGCATCAGTTGTAAAATACTCGCTCATTCCTCCATCGGCGACGAAATGGATGTGATCGTCTCCGAAATTGGACGCCTCATCGCGCACAGCGACGCACTCATCATCACCGGTGGACTTGGACCCACACATGATGATATTACCAAAGAAGCTATCAGCGCATTTCTTGGCGACACCATCGTTCTCCACGAGCCGACACTTGCCTATCTCAAGGATTTCTACACCAGCCGCAATCGCACACTCACCGAACGTAATGCTACACAAGCACTTCTACCATCTCTTACTCAGCCGCTCCATAACTCGCGCGGTACAGCGCCCGGTATGCTCTTTGATTATCATGGTAAATTGATTGTCTCCCTCCCGGGAGTGCCGATGGAAATGAAAGGAATCATGACCGACCACGTACTGCCGCTGCTCGCAAAACGCGCCGCAATCGGAGATGTGCTCCTCTACAAAACGCTGATGACGACCGGAATCCCCGAAGCAAGTCTCGCCGATCTAATTGGCGAACCAAGCGAATTCCTTCATGGTGCTTCACTTGCGTTTTTACCATCCTATCAGGGTGTTCGCTTGCGTATCGGTGTGAGCGGCGCTACCAAAATTGCCGCCGAAGCTGATATTGAAAGAATTGAAACCCATATCCGCAGCAAAGCCGCAAAATTCATCTTTGGTGAGGATAATCAATCGCTTACGACCGTCGTGACGAATCTCTTGCTGAAGAAAAAACTCACCGTCTCAGTCGCAGAATCCTGCACCGGCGGACTCCTCGGCGCGGCATTAACAGACCTCGCCGGCTCATCGGCTTATTTTGAAGGCGGCGTGCAGACCTATAGCTATGCAGCAAAAGAACATATCCTCAGCGTCAAACACGAAACACTCACAATCTATGGCGCAGTCAGCAGCGAAACCGTCGAAGAAATGGCTGTAAATGTGCGGCAAAAATTCTCCACTGATTTCGGTATTTCCATCAGCGGTATCGCCGGTCCGGGCGGTGGTCTCCCTGAAAAACCCGTTGGTACCGTGTGGATAGGACTTGCACATCCGGGCGGAGTCATCACCAAACGTTTCAACTTTGGAAATGACCGCACGATGAACCGTGAACGTTCGGTTGGGGCGGCTCTTGAGATGCTGTATCGGGCGCTGATTGGGTAATAGGTATTTGCTTGATGCTTCGACAAGCTCAGCATGACGAACGACTTACAGTCACACTGAGCTTGTCGAAGTGTTCAATTATATACCTATTTCTTCTTAAGTTGGCAACATTACCTTTGCGCCTTTGCGTTAAAAAATCACAAGCTTTACTTATAATTGTAACCAATATCGACCGAACATTCTCTCCATAATTACGGTTCTGACAATTTTTGTGGTTGAATTGCTACCGGCTCATCGTTCTCCTCAATCGCGTTAGCGATGACATATCGGTAGAAAATGAGGACGAATACACGAGCAAGTCCCGTAGGGACGGAATCTTATAGAATTGATATGTCGTCCCTACGGGACTTCGTGCCTTATCAAAATCTCGTTATCTACCAATATATCGTCCCTACGGGACTTGGCAACATACGATTTTTGGCATTCAATACTCCGTTCCACAAAAATTGTCAAAGAATATAATTAAAAAAACTGCATCCTACATCAACTCCATCACAACTCTTTCATTATTAACGAGATACTGCTATGAGAATTCAATCTGCACTTCTAATCTTCATTATATCCCTTCTGCTAGTTCCCCGCCTGAGCGCCGCCGATGACTATGCCACCCAATGGAAAGCAGTGGACGCACACCTCGAAAAACAACGTCAGAAATCTGCGCTTGAAATTGTGCAAAAAATCTATACTCAAGCGAAGAAAGAACGCAATGAACAGCAGATTATCAAGTCCACGCTCACCAAACTACGCCTGCAGGCAGATGGAGTAGAAAACAGCGAACTCTATCTCTCCCAGGAAATTACCAAGGAAATTCCTACAGCCGCGACTCCCCTTGTTCGCTCGATGCTGCAGTATGCTCTCGGTGAGTTGTATTGGAGTTATTACAATCAAAACAGGTGGAAATTCAGTAGGCGTACGCAGACAAAAGATGCGAAATCGAAGGATTTTAGTTCGTGGGACCCCAAAGCTCTCCGCGACACAGCGCGTTCGTATTATCTCGCTGCCCTCTCCGAGGAAAAGGCGCTTCAGTCGGCCAATGTCACGAACTATGATCTTTTGCTCGAAACAAATAAAGAATCCGCCCATTACCGCCCCACATTCTACGATATTCTCACCCATAAAACGATTGAATTTTTGCAGCAAAGTCAGGCAATGACCTCTGAAGCCGCACCGGAAGTTAATGATAAAGAAACACTTGCTCCTCTTCCATCCTTTCTTTCGGCTACGAAACTTACCACATCAACGTCAGCCAAAAATGCCCTCGCCGTTGGGAATAATAATTATCTCATTCTCTCCCTCTACCAGAAAATTCTCGCCTTTCATCATAAGGATAAAGAGCCAACCGCGCTCATCGATGCCGATATTCTACGCCTCCAATTTGCACGTACTGTTAGCGCGAATGAGGATAAAGACTCGCTTTTTATGAATGCACTTGTTACGAGAATGAACGTTCATTCAACAGATTCGAGCATGACACTGATTGCCTTTGCCATCGCCCAAGAACTCGTCAATCAGGATAAACCTGAAGAAGCGATGCAGTATTGTGAGCGAGCCATCAAGCAATTTCCGAACTCACGTGGCGCAAAAAATTGTGAGGCATTGAAAGCGCAAATCTTGCGAAAAGAACTCTCCGTCGCTGTCGAAAAAACGCTCCTTCCGAATGCTCCATTTTTGAGCACTGTTACATCAAAAAATGTCCTAAAGCTCTATTTCAAAATCGTCAAGACCGACCACAAGTCTGATTTATTCAAAAAGATACGTTCGTATGACGATGGCGAACTCCCCAAAGACAAGCTCAAAAAATTACTCGCTCTCACAACCGTACAATCATGGGAAATGACCCTGCCAAAAAGCACCGACTTCCGTTCGCACACACTCGATGTTCGCTCGCCTGCTCTCCCACTTGGACAATACTTCCTACTCGTGAGTCCTCAGGATAAATTCACGCTCGACAGCAATGCCGTTGCCTATACTCCGCTTCTCGTTACCCGTCTTTCGCTGCAAAGTCAAATCCAACCAAATGATGGTACGATGCTCTTTATGGTGAATGATGCCGAAACCGGCAAGCCGCTCGAAGGCGTTACTGCTAAAGTGTTTATCAGTGATTATGACTATAATTCGCGCAGACAAATTGAATCCCTCGTTGCCACCAAACAGACCAATGCGCAGGGTGAATTTACGGTGGCGCCAAGTGAAAATAATGGTAAAAATTTCCGAGTCGAACTCACGAAAGGTGAGAATTATTTCGCGACTGAGAATTCGTTCTATACCTACGAGCGCGCGGCTGAACTCGACCATAACCGCACACTATTCTTCACGGACCGACAAATTTACCGTCCGGGACAAACGATTTATTTTAAAGGAATTATCTTTAAAAATAATAATGAACAGGCGATCAATGAAGTGCTGAAAAACGAAAAGACCACGGTGCGTTTTCACGATGCAACGTATAAAGAAGTCACCAAACTTGAGCTGCGGACGAATGAATTTGGTTCGTTTTCGGGTTCGTTCACAGCCCCAAGCACCGGACTCACCGGCATGATGAACATCCGCAACGAGACCGGTAATATTATCGTGCGCGTCGAGGAATATAAACGTCCAAAATTTGAAGTGAAATTCAATCCTACCAAAGGCGCGATTGTACTCGGTGAGAAAGTCACGACGAGCGGCAACGCGCTAAGTTTTGCAGGCGCAAATATCAGCGGCGCATCGGTCAGCTACCGCGTGACACGTTCAGCGCGCTTCCCGTATCCGATGTGGGATTATTTTCGTCCACGGCACAACAATCAGCAGAAAGAAATCGCGCATGGCACGACGACCACCAATGCGCTTGGTGAATTTACGGTGGAATTTCCGGCGCTCCCCGACAAAAGCATTCCCAAAAATGACAAGCCTGTGTTTACCTATACCGTAAGTGCTGATGTGACAGATATAAACGGCGAAACGCACAGTACGCAAACGGTGGTATCGGCCGGTTATATTTCTCTCGAACTCGGGCTCTCCATTGGCAATGATGATGGACAAAGCATGATGTATGATGATGACTCCAATCCAAGCAACCGTTCGGGAAATGAAACATTTGTGCGGAATCTCAAGCAAAATATTCGTATTACTTCCAAAAATATCAATCAGGCGCCTCTTCCCGCCCGTGGAACGCTCAAAATCGAACTCCTTGAGCAACCAAAACGCACCGCTATTCTCCGCGAACGCCTCCTACCAAAGCCGGATCAATTCTCCATCTCCAAGGATGAATTTACAGTAGCATTTCCGAATGACAGCTATCAAGACGATAACCGTCCTGAGAAATGGAGTGTAGCGCAAGTGATTGATTCAAAGGAAATTCAGACAGACACTATCGGACTGATTATCACGGGAATTGACCGCACAATTGCACCGGGAATGTATCGGATTACTCTTCAATCAAAGGATATTTCGGGTGTGGCAATTGAAGTTGTTCGACATTGTGTGGTGTATGATTCTGCGGCAAAAATACCTGCACTTCGTCTTCCGGTGACATTGATACCGCAAAACGTGACATGTGAACCGGGCGAGAAAGCAACCTTTTTATTCGGAACGAGTTACCCGTCTGCTACGGTTCGTTATCAGGTTGAATATCGCAATCAATTGCTCGACCAAAAGCTTCTGGAATACTCCAATGAAATGCGTGAATTTTCAATTCCCATCGAAGAAAAACACCGTGGCGGATTCACTGTTCACCTCACGATGGTGCATGATGGTCGAATGTACGCCCGCACCGTTCACGTCGCAGTACCCTGGAGCAACAAAGACCTGACGATCGAAACTGCGACCTTCCGCGATAAACTACAACCCGGCGCGAAGGAACGCTGGCGTCTGACGATTAAAAACAAAGATGGTAAAGAAGCGCCAACAGCGGAGATGGTAGCGCGGCTGTATGATGCGTCGCTCGATGCAATTACACCAAGCAAGTGGGAGGAATTTGGGTGGATGAATATGTATTCGAATGTGCAGACTACGACTAATTCAATTGATGTCATCTATGCCAATATTTTTGAAGAGAGATGGAATAAAGAACTTTCATTTAATGATGTTTTTTATCCATATCTATATCACATTGGAAGTATCGATGAAATATTTCCATTTACCTTAACAAATAAACAAGTAAGAGGTGCCTTCAAACCGCTTCATTTTAGTTCTGCCAAAAATAAGAATAATAGAATTGAGCGCGCATCTGCAGAGGGTGGATCATCTGCTGATTTCGAAAGAATAACTTTAGCTGATCCAATCAATACTGATTACCCCAATCCACAAATCGCGGAGGGTGCCGTCAAAACTAATAGAATTTTTGACTCAGCTACAACAAACCAGCTGCTACATCCAAAACCACAATCCCCCGAAGACCTCACCACCGTCAAAGCCCGCACCAACTTCAACGAAACTGCCTTCTTCTATCCACAGTTGCTGACTGATTCCAGTGGCTCAGTGATTCTCGATTTTACGATTCCTGAAGCGCTGACGCGGTGGAAAATGACCGCTTTTGCGCATACTGCTGATTTACAAACAGGTTCGATTGAGCGGACCGTGGTGACTCAAAAAGACCTCATGCTTGAGCCCAATATGCCACGTTTTATGAGAGTTGGCGACACGATGACCTTGCCGGTGAAAATTACGAATCTCACGAAAAATACACTCAAAGGAGCCGTTGAACTCACGCTGTTGGATGCCTTTACGATGAAACCGGTGAGTGCGGAGTTTGGGCTTGGCGCCTCTGCTCGGTTGGATTTTACTGCTCCTGCTTCGAACGCCACTACCGTTCATTGGCGCGTGATTATTCCCGAGAATTATCAGGCAATTGTCTATCGCATCGCTGCCAAATCAGGTGATTTTTCTGATGGTGAAGAAGCTCCGATTCCGATTCTACTGAATCGGATGCTTGTCACGGAATCGATCCCGATGTGGGTGTCGAATGTTGCAGGTGGTGCGAGCGCGAGTAAGAAATTCACGATGGAAAAATTGAAACAATCCGCTTCATCACCAACACTCAAACACCACAAACTCACGCTTGAAATGACGAGTAATCCTGCGTGGTATGCGATACAGGCATTGCCGTCACTCATGGAATTTCCGCATGAATGTGCTGAACAAATCTTTAATAGATTCTATGCGAATGCACTTGCAGGACAATTAGTTACTTCGAAGCCACGGATTAAACAAGTCTTTGATTCATGGAAGTCATCGCCCGATGCGCTGAGTTCAAACCTCGAAAAAAATCAAGAACTCAAGTCCCTCCTCCTCGAAGAAACGCCATGGGTGCTCCAAGGACAAAACGAGACCGAACGGAAAAAGCGCGTAGCCCTTTTCTTCGATCTCAACCGCATGAGCAATGAACAGTCAATTGCCCTCAATAAACTCTCGAAAATGCAACTTGGAAACGGTGCATTCGCTTGGTTCAGCGGGATGAACGAGAGTAGTTTTATTACGAATTATATACTTGCTGGGTTTGGTCACCTCAATGTGTTGGGTGTGAAAACAGACAATCCTACTGTTAAAAAAATCACTTCACAGGCACTCTTCTACTCCGATAAAGCGATGAAGGATGACTACGTTCGCCTCAAAGCGATGAAGGATTTTTTCGAAAAAGGTGATTATCTGGGAAGTTCAGAGATTCACTATCTCTATGCTAGAAGCTATTTTACCGGAACAAAAATGAGTAATCAGTATGATGAAGCGTTCGATTTTTGGAAAGAACAAGCCAAAGCACACTGGCAAAAACGCGGACTCATGGAACAAGCCATGATCGCCCTTGCGCTCAAACGATTTGACATCAAAGGAACGCCGGAAGACATCATTACTTCATTGAATGAACGTTCACTCACCTCCGACGAACTCGGTATGTACTGGAAAGAAAACAAAGCGGGTTGGCTCTGGCAGGAAGCTCCCATCGAAACGCAAGCCATTCTCATGGAAGCATTTGACGAAATCACCGGTAATTCAAAAGCAGTTGAACTCATGAAAGTATGGCTTTTAAAACAAAAACAAGTACAGGACTGGGCGACCACGAAAGCGACAGCCGAGGCATGTTATGCACTCCTCCGCCGCGGCGCTGACTGGCTCGAATCATCGAATCTTGTGGGTATTACCGTAGGCGGAAAAACACTTGACCTAAAAAGCGATGGAGCAAGCATCGAAGCTGGAACAGGATATTTCAAAACGTCATGGAGCGGTAAGGAAATTACACCGACGATGGCTGATATTACACTTACTAAAACGGATAAAGGAATCGCCTGGGGCGGACTCTACTGGCAGTATTACGAACAACTTAACCGCATCACCGCACGCTTCACCACTTTCCTTAAGCCGTAAAATTTATCGTAAAACGGTGACGAGTAATGGTGTGGAGCTTGCGGTAATTAGTCCTTCTTCTCCGCTGAAAGTCGGTGATGAGATTGTGATTAAATTGGAATTACGCACAGACCGGGATATGGAATTCATCCATCTCAAAGACATGCGCGGCGCAGGATTCGAGCCAACGATACAACTGTCGGGTTATAAGTATCAGGACGGGCTTGGTTACTATCAATCCCCACGGGACGGTTCGATGAATTTCTTTATATCCTCAATGTCTAAAGGCACATACGTGCTTGAATACCCTCTTCGCGTGACGCATGAAGGTGTATTTTCCGCAGGTATTTCGACGATTCAGTCGATGTATGCGCCGGAGTTTTCGAGTCATTCGCAGGGGGATGTGGTGCGGGTTGGGAAGTGAGATACAGAGGTTGATTTTTGTAGGGGCGGATGGTATCCGCCCTTTTTTTTGTGTGAGAGAAAGAGAACACGTACTCACCTTTTATCGGAATGTAACTTATGTAAAGACATTGCTTTAAGATCATGCGGCAGAAGAACCTCACCCTGCCCTCTCCTAAGGAGAGGGTAAGAGTAGAAAATCAAAGAATTACTAAGCAAGCCCTCCCCTTCGGGGATGGTTTTCCGCATCAAAATATCTGATAGCTCCATCGGAGCGGAATCGTAATAGAAATGAACGATTTTTTGAATCAAAGCTCCATAGGTGCGACATACATACGACCAATCCACCAACTATTTCACTTCGATGGAGCTTATGTGAATTATAGCCGTACATTCTATAACTCTTTCGCTCTTCTAGGGTTAAAGTAATGGATTAGTTCCCTCGGAAAATTTGACGCGGAAACCGTATTCGCAATACATTTATATTCTTTCAGATAGAGAAAGTAAACAGTACTACCTGTAACCAAACCTCTATCAACACTCTCTAGATACTTACACGTGTTTACTCAATTCAATTTCCGCTTGCTACACTTTACAAGGAGATACTCGTATGAGAAATCAATATACCCTTTTGTTCGCATTCTTTCTTTTTCTACTAGCACCTGAGCTCCAAGCAGCAGACAATGATTATAAACGTGATTGGAATGAAGTATGGGAACTGGTGAAAAAATACCGCACTAAATCTGCGGTTGAGATACTCCAAAAAATCAGAACACGGGCGACTCAGGAGAAAAACGAACGTGAAATAGTAAACGCAGTCCTTGCCAAACATTACATTCAAAGAAATGGAGGTTTTGACAACGATGCACCAATTGCACAGGAAATAATGTCTGACATTACTGCCACTTCCTCGCCGTTGATTCGTTCTGTTCTGTATCATTCCCTTGGTGAATATTACTGGAGATATTATCAGTTCAATAGTTGGAGATTCTACAATCGAACATTATCCCATGATACAAAATCGCACGACATCACAACTTGGGATCCATCCACGTTTCGAGATACCGCCCGCTGCTATTATTTAAAAGCACTTACTGAAGAAAAGGCGCTAAAAGATGTTCGCATCCAAGACGTGCAGACCTTCTCTGAATATTCTCCGGTGACCCTTCAATTCCCTATGACTCTCTACGATTTTCTTGTCCATAAGACGATAGTTTTTTTACAGCAAAGTCAACCGATGTCGAATGATATCGCTCCGGAAGTCAATACAATAGATGCACTTGCTCCTCTAGATATATTTCTCACAACTTCATCGCTCGCATCATCAGTTGCATCTCAACATGCTCTTGCAGTGGGCAATCATCATTACTTGATTCTATCATTGTACCAGAAAATTCTCGGCTTTCACCGACAAGATACAGTGAAAACTTCGCTTATCGAATCAGATATTGTACGCCTTCAATTTGCACGTTCTGTGAGCTCACTTGAATCTGCTGACTCACTCTATCTCCATTCTTTAAAAAGAATTATGGATGTGTATTCATCTGATTCGTGCATGACACTTGCTGCCTACGTTATTGCGCAAGAATTCAATAAACAGAACCAACCCATCGATGCAATGCACATCTGCGAACGCGCAATAGAGCTCTTTCCGAATTCAAATGGAGCACAAAATTGTGATGCGTTAAAAGCTCAAATCAACCGAAAAGAGCTCTCTATTTCCCTTGAAAATACAACTCTGCCTAATGTGCCATCAGTATGCACTATTACTTCAAAAAATGTCACCAAATTACATTTCAGAATTGTTAAAACTGACTACAACTCTAAAATTTTCAAGAAGATACGGTACAACGACTATTCCTATTCAACCGAGGATAGGGTCGATAAAATACTGGATCTTTCCACCATGCATTCGTGGGAAATGACACTTCCACAAAGCTCTGACTTCCTTCCGCATTCTGTCGATGTACGCCTACCTGCACTCTCACTCGGACAGTATTTTCTTGTGGTTAGCCCCAAAGAGAATTTCTCACTTGACAGTAATGCAATTGCATTTTCTCCGATTTTTGTAACCCGACTATTTCTCCATCATCAAATTTTTCCTCAAAATGGTGCGGTGGTCATGACAGTTCATGATGCTGAATCAGGAAAACCTCTTCCTGATGTCACAGTTAACTGTTATACCGGAGAATCTAACTATCGTTCATTGTGGAAGTATGACGACCTTATCATCACGAAAAAGACCTCCTCAAACGGTGAATGTATAATTCTTCCAAAGGAGAATAACCGCAAGAGTTTTCTCGTCGAACTTATTAGCAATGATGATTATTTTTTGTCGGAAAATACCTTCTCTGCGTACGAACAATCACCGGAGAAAGACCATAACCGCACCCTGTTTTTCACAGACCGACAAATTTACCGCCCGGGACAAACTATTTATTTTAAAGGAATTATCTACAAAAACAATAATCAGCACGCGGTCAATGAAGTCCTGAAAAACGAAAAAACAATCGTCCGTTTTTTTGACGTAACGTATAAAGAAGTCACCAAACTTGAGCTGCGGACGAATGAATTCGGTTCGTTTTCCGGTTCGTTCACCGCTCCAAACACCGGGCTCACCGGCTCAATGAACATCCGCAACGAATCGGGTAGGATCGACCTCCGTGTTGAGGAATACAAGCGTCCCAAATTTGAAGTACAATTCAATCCTACCAAAGGTGAGATTGTGCTTGGCAAGAAAGTCACGGCTACAGGAAATGCGCTGAGTTTTGCCGGCGCAACTATCAGCGGTGCATCGGTCAGCTACCGCATAACACGATCAGCGAGATTTCCCTATCGTGTATGGGACTACTCTATACAGACTTACGGTTACTCACAACTTCAACGATTTAGTCAACAACAAGAAATCGCACGGGGTACGACCACCACCAATGCAAGTGGAGAATTTATGGTGGAATTTACTGCTCGTCCGGATAAGTTAATCCCAAAGAAAAACAAACCCGTATTTACCTATACTGTAAGTGCTGATGTAACAGATATTAACGGCGAAACGCATTCTTCGCAAACTGTTGTATCGGCCGGTTATATTTCCCTCGAACTCGGGCTCGCCATTGGCAATGATGATGGCCAAAGCATGATGTACGATGATGAATCTAATCCTAGCAACCGTTCGGGAAATGAACCGTTTGTTCGGAATTTCAAGCAAAATATCCGCATCACGTCAAAAAATATCAATCAAACTCTCCTTCCAGCCCGAGGAACGCTTAAAACCGAACTCCTGGAGCAACCAAAACGCAGTGGTATTCTCCGCGATCGCCTCCTGCCGCAGCCGGATCAATTCCCTATGTCCAAGAATGATTTTATAGCAGCATTCCCAAATGACAGTTATCAGGACGACAACCTTCCCGAAAAATGGACTGTAGCGCAAGTGATTGATTCGAAAGAAATTCAAACAGACTCAACCGGACTTTTGATAACGGGAATTGACCGATTACTTGCACCGGGAATGTATCGTATCACACTCCAGTCAAAGGATATTTCAGGAGCTGCACTGGAGGTCGTTCGGCATTGTGTGGTGTATGATTCGTCGGCGAAAACGCCGGCGATTCGCATGCCCGTAACACTGATACCTCAAAACGTAATTTGTGAACCTGGCGAGAAGGCAACCTTTTTATTCGGAACGAGTTACCCGTCTGCAACTGTTCGCTATCAGTTTGAATATCGTAATCAAATGCTCGATCAAAAGCTTATCGAATTCTCCAATGAAATGCGTGAATTTTCGATTCCAATTGAAGAAAAACACCGCGGCGGCTTCACTATTTACCTCACGATGGTGCATGATGGTCGGATGTACGCCCGCGCCGTTCACGTCGCAGTGCCTTGGAGCAACAAAGACCTGACGATTGAAACTGCGACTTTCCGCGACAAAGTACAGCCCGGCGCGAAGGAAAGCTGGCGCCTGACGATTAAAAATAAAGATGGTAAAGCGCCAACAGCTGAAATGGTAGCGCGGCTCTATGATGCTTCACTTGATGCATATAAGCCAAATTGGTGGGAAGAGTTTGGGTGGATGAACATGTATGCTACGATGCAGGTAACGTCAGCAACGAGTGGGGTTGCTCAATCACAATTGTATGAAAAATTCTGGAATTACTTTCCTCTCAGTAGTTCACTCGTATGATGGAGATGTCGAAGCCGATGCTGATCCGCTTAACCCCGGAAAAAAACGTGATAAAAGTCGCTATGTTGAAGATGACGACGACGACGACGACGATGATAAACTTTCAGAGGTGGCAATAAGTAGTGGATATACAGCAGAATATGGTAACGCATTAGGTGGTGTTGTAAATTCTACAGTACGTTCTTCAACTAATGGTGGTTATCAAGTCCGAGGCGCCCTTGCAAGCGAATCACAAATCCGCGTCGATGGTTTGGATGTCGGGGATCAATTTTTGGGTGGTTTCAAGAAAAAACAACCACCCGAAGACCTCACCACCGTCAAGACCCGCACCAACTTCAACGAAACTGCCTTCTTCTATCCGCAGTTATTGACTGATTCAAGCGGCTCAGTGATTCTCGATTTTACGATTCCTGAAGCACTGACTCGTTGGAAAATGACCGCTTTTGCGCATACCGCCGATTTACAAACAGGTTCGATAGAACGGACGGTGGTGACTCAAAAAGATCTCATGCTCGAACCAAATATGCCACGTTTTATGAGAGTTGGTGATACGATGACCTTGCCGGTGAAAATTACGAATCTTACGAAAAACGTACTCAAGGGAGCTGTCGAACTCACGCTGTTGGATGCCTTTACGATGAAACCGGTGAGTGCGGAGTTTGGGCTTGGCACGTCTGCACGGTTAGATTTTTCGGCTCCTGCATCGAACGCCACTACTGTTCAATGGCGCGTGATTATTCCTGAGAATTATCAGGCAATTGTCTATCGAATCGCCGCCAAATCGGGTGACTTTTCTGATGGCGAAGAAACGCCGATCCCGATTCTGCCGAATCGTATGCTCGTCACGGAATCTATCCCGATGTGGGTGTCGAATGTTGCCGGTGGTGGGAATTCCACCAAGAAATTCACGATGGAAAAATTGAAACAATCCGCATCATCTCCAACACTCAAACACCACAAACTCACGCTTGAAATGACGAGTAATCCTGCGTGGTATGCGATTCAGGCATTGCCATCGCTCATGGATTTTCCGCATGAATGTGCTGAACAAATCTTTAATAGATTTTATGCAAATGCTCTTGCAGGACAATTAGTTACTTCGAAGCCACGCATCAAACAAGTCTTTGATGCATGGAAATCATCGCCCGATGCGCTGAGTTCGAATCTCGAAAAAAACCAAGAACTCAAGTCACTCCTCCTCGAAGAAACACCGTGGGTGCTTCAAGGACAAAACGAGACCGAACGGAAAAAGCGCGTCGCCCTTTTCTTCGACCTCAACCGCATGAGTAATGAACAGTCTATTGCGCTCAATAAACTCTCCAAAATGCAGATCGGGAATGGTGCATTTCCTTGGTTCAGCGGATTAGGTGAGAATAGATTTATCACGCATTACATTCTTGCCGGATTCGGTCATCTTTCTCTCCTTGGCGTCAAAACAGATGATCCAATCATCAGGAATATCACGTCGAGTGCAATTCTCTACTCTGACCGCGCTGCGAATGAAGAGTATCAGCACCTCCAAAAGATGAAGAATTTTTCTGAGGACAATGATTATCTCAGCAGTTCTGCAATCATGTATCTCTATTCACGAAGTTACTTTACAAAGAAGAAAGTTAAAGATCACGCTATCGATGCCTTCGACTTTTGGAAAGAACAAGCCAAAGCACACTGGCAAAAACGCGGCCTCATGGAACAGGCAATGATCGCGCTCGCGCTCAAACGATTTGACATTAAAGGAACGCCGGAAGAAATCACCACCTCGCTGAATGAACGTTCACTCACCTCAGACGAACTCGGTATGTACTGGAAAGAAAACAAATCCGGCTGGCTCTGGCAGGAAGCCCCCATCGAAACGCAAGCCATTCTCATGGAAGCATTTGACGAAGTCACCGGGAATTCGAAAGCAGTTGAACTCATGAAAGTGTGGCTTTTAAAACAAAAACAAGTACAGGACTGGGCGACCACGAAAGCAACAGCCGAGGCATGTTATGCCCTTCTCCGCCGAGGCGCAGACTGGCTCGAATCGTCGAATCTTGTGGAGGTGAATATTGGCGGAAAAACCCTCGACCCCAAGAGCGATGGCTCAAGCATAGAAGCAGGCACAGGATACTTCAAAACGTCATGGAGCGGCAAAGAAATCTCGCCGAATATGGGTGATATTACGCTTACTAAAACGGATAAAGGAACCGCCTGGGGAGGTTTGTATTGGCAATATTATGAA
This sequence comes from Ignavibacteria bacterium, assembly GCA_016720145.1. GTDB lineage: Bacteria > Bacteroidota > Ignavibacteria > Kapaibacteriales > UBA961 > JADJXV01. The sequence goes on from JADJXV010000006.1 coordinate 184,167, forward strand.
CAACTTAACCGCATAACCCCGCATACTTCCCCGCTTTCATTAAGCCGTAAAATATATCGTAAAACGGTGACAAGTAATGGTGTTGAGCTTGCGGTAATCAGCCCTGCTTCTCCGCTGAAAGTCGGTGATGAGATTGTGATTAAATTGGAATTGCGCACCGATCGCGATATGGAATATATTCATCTCAAAGACATGCGCGGTGCAGGATTCGAGCCAACGATACAACTGTCGGGTTATAAGTATCAGGACGGGCTCGGCTATTATCAATCCCCACGGGACGGTTCGATGAATTTCTTCATATCCTCAATGTCCAAAGGCACCTACGTGCTTGAATATCCTCTTCGCGTGACGCATGAAGGTGTATTTTCCGCAGGCATTTCGACGATTCAATCTATGTATGCACCGGAGTTTTCGAGTCATTCGCAGGGGGATGTGGTGCGGGTTGGGAAGTGATGGCTGAGAAATTGTATAATCGTTGCAGCCGCTTAACCCACACCCTACCCTCTCCCAAGAGAGGGGAAGAGTAAGAATATCATGTGCTTACCAAACAAAGTCCCCTCTCGGGAGGGGATTTAGGGGTGGGTTAAGAGGCTACATACGGTAAACAGTCCGCCTATTTTAAGAATGTATTATTAGCAGCTTGTCGAAGCATTAAATACATGCCAAATACTTACCTTGGCTGCATTGGGATAGTATCCGCCCCTGTTTCATTTTGATGTTGAGAGCTATCAAATCTCTTACCCACCTATTTTACAATTATTTCCCCGCCTGTTTGCTGTTCCTCACCGAACTCTGTATTTTTGCTGGATATACAATGGTTTTACAGTGCCTCATGCCTCGTCGATTCACAATTGAAAATACGTAATCTGTATTTACTTTTTGAATCTGTCATTACGATACAACAGGCATTCCTACTTACAATGCGCAATGAATTCACTGGAACTACTCGAACTCGTTGATAAAGCCGATAGTTACAACTCCACGGGACGTGATTATGCAGCTGCACTTATGTCTGCCAAGTCGGCACTTGCTGCGCCTGAAATTCTGAATTCGCCCGAACTCAACTTCCGCGCATTACTTGCTTCTGCAACGGCTTCCTGGCATTTGGGGCAGCGAACGGAAGCTTTTGCGCCGGCGAAGCAAGCCCTTGCTATTGCTCAAGAATTAGACAATAGACTCTTCACTGCACAGGCAAAAAGCACGCTTGGTAATATGTATGTCGCGTCTGCCGACTATGACCATGCGCTCGAATATCTGATGGAGGCGTTGCATATTGATAGTTCACTCGGCTTTAAAAATAGAATTGCACAAGATCTTGGTGATATTGGAGTTGTGTATTCTACGGTATCGGATTTCGGACGCGCGCTCGAATATTTGAATCAAGCATTAGGAATAGAAATCGAACTTGGTAACAAGCGTGGAATTTCAGTGCGATGCGGCAATATTGGTATTGTTTATCAGAATCTTTCGGATTACTCCCGTGCTCTGGAGTACTTTCACCGTGCATTGGCAATCGATGAAGAATTGGAGAATAAACGCGGTATTGCCATCCGCAAAACCAATATCGGGATGGTGCATCAAAAGCTCTCTGACTATCCCCTTGCTGTTGAATACCTTACCGAAGCGCTGCGTATTTCTGAAGAATTGGAACTCAGGCATATCACCTCCGCAATTATAGGCAATCTTGGAACAATTTACCAACGCCAGGGAGATTTTGAACTTGCTCTCGGTGCATATACTCGAGCACACCAGATCGAAATATCTGCCGGAGATAAACGAAATGCTGCTATTCAACTCGGCAATATCGGCGGCGCATACGCATGCCTGGGTGAATATTCTCTGGCAGAAGACTATTACCGGCAATCACTTACGCAAGCGGAAGCGCTTGGAGATAAACGTGGTGTGGCGATTGGATTGGGTAGTCTCGGCGAACTCTACGCCGACCCACGTTTTTCAGGTTATGATCCGGATAAAGGCATCGAAAATCTCACCCGCGCTGTGAGCTTGAATGAAGAATTAGGCACGCTCGCCCGTAATCTTGATTATTATAAGTCACTTGCTGTGCTCAGCGAACGCCTAGAACGCTGGAAAGATGCCAATGAATTCAACAAAAAAATCTATAGTTTAGAATCAACAATTAAAAGCGAGGAAGTCAAAAAACGGGTCGATCAGCTCGAATACGAACGCCTCGAAGCCGAACGCGACAAACAATGGTCAATCGAACGTGCACGCGCGCAGGCAACGGACGAAATCCTCGCCAATATCCTCCCTCCGACAATTGTCGAACGCCTCATCAAAGGCGAGAAAAAAATCGCCGACACCCATGATACAGTAAGCGTGTTGTTTGTTGATATTGTTGGTTTTACTAAAATATCTGAGAAATTACCTGCATCTGAATTAATCGACCTCCTCGACGACATTTTCACGAGGTTCGATACTATTTGTAAGAAAAACGGACTCGAGAAAATCAAGACTATAGGGGACGCTTACATGGCAGTATGTGGAGCGCCGCTTGCGCATGACAATCATGCCGAACGTGTAGCGCGTGCAGCACTCGATATGCTTGATAATGATGCAGTTGAGAGAGTATATTCACCAAATCATACTATTAATTTCAGAATAGGATTGCATACCGGTAGCGTCGTCGCCGGTATAATTGGTGAGAATAAATATTCGTATGATTTATGGGGTGATGCTGTCAATACAGCAAGCAGGATGGAGTCGCATGGTGAACCGGGGAAAATCCATGTAACTGAAGAATTTAGAAAGGCATACACGATTGCTGCCGGACAACATACATCGATCACATTCATTCCTCGGGGAACTGTCGAAATTAAAGGCAAAGGCATAATGAACACGTATTTTATGGAGAATAAATGACGGAGGATGAACTACAGCAGGCGCTCATTAAAGCGTATAGAAGCAATGATCGAGGCGACTACCGGGAAGCGGAACACTATGCTGCGTATGTACTTGAGCAGGCATTGAAATCGACATCGACCGAACTCCCCGACCGTGAAACATTTCAGGCACGGGCATTGCTCACGATTGCCACATCGTATGGGCAGCGCTTGATGTTTGATACAGCTCTTGAGTATGCTCTGAAAGCGCTCGCAATTGCAGAGGAATTCAAACTCGAATCAGTGCTCACACTCAATTGGAATATTCTTGGAAATATCCATTATCATTTTGGAAACTATGCGAAGACATTAGAATACTTTTCACGGTCTCTCGAGAAGTTAGAAGATATTAACGACCGACCCGGTGTCGTGTCCATTTTAGGGAATATCGGCTCAGTGTATCGCAGGCTCGGTTCATTCGATAAAGCACTCGAATTCTACTCCCGTTCACTTGTCCTCACTGAAGAAATCGGCTATACCTCTAATCTTGCCCACCTTCACAGCAATATCGCCGAAATCTACCTCAGTATGAATTCATTTGATAAAGCACTCGAATATTTCTCAAAAGCACTAGGGATGTTTGAAGCAATTGACGAACGTGCCCGCATGGCTATGACACTCGGACATATCGGTGAGACATACTACGAGCTTGGGGATTATTCCCTAGCCCTTGAATATTTGAAACGGTCAATAGCACTGTCTGAGGAGCTTGGCGACAAAAAGCAATTTGGTTTTGCATGGACTGCCATCGGTCGGGCATTGCACGCGCTGGAAGAAAAGGAAGAAGCACGAGAGTATTTTCAACGTGCACTTGGAATACGACACGAGGAACTATCAGTAAATCAGAGAGTTCCCCAAACACTCATCGACATCGGTATCCTTCAAGCCGACCTTGGTTACCTCGAACCTGCTCTTGAGAATTTATACCAAGGACTAACTCTCGCTGAGGAATTGGGTGAGAAATTACATACGTGCAGCGCTCATCATGAGCTCTACAAGATACAAAATATGATGGGAAATTTCGAGACTGCGCTTCGACATTTTGAACAATACCATACGCTTGATAAAGAGATTCTCAGTGAGGAAGCCACGCAGAAAGCGGCACTTTTAGAACAGCAAAAGCTCATCGCCCAACGGGAAAAAGAAATCGAGCTAGCGAAAGCAGCTGCAGCGGTAACTCTTTCGACTACAACGACCTTGCTTCACAGAGTGTTACCGGAAAGTATCGCATCCCGCATGATTGCCGGTGAGGCGGACATTGCCGATTATTTTCCGTTAGTTACGATTCTCTTTGCTGATATTGTCGGTTTCACTCCTATTGCTTCCCAAATGCCGGCGCAGAAGGTGATACGATTCCTGAATTATATCACCGGCACCTTCGATGTCGATTATGAAAAAACACGGTTGCGAAAAATCAAGACCATCGGCGACGGATACATGGCTGTTGCCGGCGCACCTCTCCCCTGTGATGATCATGCCGAACGTATGGCAGCCGCCGCGCTGGAGATGCTCGAAGTGATTGAATTGCCTGAAGAATTCAGAGAATACATCGCAGCCGGAACTGAATTTAGCATTCGTATCGGCTTGCATTCGGGTTCGGTTGTTGGCGGAGTTATTGGCGAAGATCGATTTGTTTATGATATCTATTCCGACAGTGTGAATACTGCCGCGCGGATGGAATCGCACGGTAAACCGGACAAAATCCATGTGTCGCACGATTTTTATAATCATTTACAGAATCGTTTGGCAGGTACAAATACGATGTCGCATGGACTGGTATTTGAACATCGCGGAGAAATGGATATCAAAGGCAAAGGCATGATGAATACATATTTTTTGGAGAAAAATAATGACCAATGAACAGGCTCAAGACCTGATAAATTCTGCAGAAAACGATAATATCCGCGGAAAGTATGTCGAAGCTGAGGTTCATGCCCAAGAGGTGATTTCTCATTTCAGGTCAGCCGCTTCCGGAAACGATGATTTCCGGAAAGTATATCTCTCACGAGCATTGTGCCAGCTCTCGTTTACACAGCGGCGACGCGGACTCGGCGATGCTCAACTGGCGTTAGCTTCTGCCCAAGAGGCGCATGCACTTGCGCTTGAAGTACATAGTACGATCGATATTGCCCATGCACTTGCAGCTATTGCCGGTTCGTACCAATATTTGCGAGAATATACTACTGCACCTACCTACTACGACCAAGCATTGAATTTGTATCAGGAGCTCGGGCAAAGACTTGAAGTTGCGAAAATGGTCCACTATCAGGGAGCACTTCATTTCACGCTTGGGGACTATACCGCTGCTTTACAATGCATGACCGAAGCACTACCGGTGATTGAAGAATTTAACGATAAAAACCTTTTAGCACATCTAACCACTGATCTTGCAAGAATTTACATTGCAATAGGTTCTGCCGAAACAGCCCATGAATACAATCTACGCTCACTCAGCTATTATGAAGAACTTGGCAATGCCAGAATGGTAGCAGGCAGCATTGCCAATTGTGGAACTTCTTATTTCATAAATGGCAAGTACAGCGAAGCTTTAGAGTATATTCAACGAGCAATTTCGATTCTCGATCAGCTCGGTGAAAAGGAATTCCGGGCGATTTGTACGTTGAATATCGGTACAATTAATTTTAGAATCCACGATTACACACTTGCAATGGTCTATTTCAAACAAGCACTCTCCATCTATGAGGATCTAGGAGCTGATGATGGAATTGCAACAGTGTTAGGTGGCATTGGTGAAACATACGCCAAAGAAGAATATGAGGACTATAATCCGGAAAAAGCAGAAGAATTTCTACTTCGATCTATTGCAATTAAAGAAAAGCTTGGTATTAAAATTACGAGCGGTCAGCACTTTGCCCTCACCGAAATCTATCAAAAGCAACAGCGGTGGGAAGAAGCATTTGTGTATTTAAAACAATGCTATCATCTTGAAAAAGAAGCGCAAAGTATTGAATTGAAAAATCAGGCAAATACCTTGGCAAACTCGCGCAAATCTGCAGAACTTGAAAAGAACCTTGCCATCGAACGTGCTCTCGCTCAGTCAACCGAAGCTCTTCTCCATAAGACACTTCCGAAATCTATCGCAGACCGCGTGATTCGTGGTGAATCCCGCATCGCTGATCATTTTGACAGCGTGTCGGTTCTCTTTGCCGATGTGGTAGGATTCACCAAAATTTCAGCTTCCATGCCCCCAAAAGCAGTTCTCGATTTTATGAATTTTATTTTTGAACATTTCGATACTATTGCGGCAAAATACGGGTGTGAGCGTATAAAAACAATCGGCGACGGCTACATGGCAATCTGCGGCGCACCGGTTCCGTATGACAATCACGCAGAACGTCTTGCAAGCATGGCACTTGCAATGATGGAGGATATCACGCTGCCACAAGAAGTGCGAGATTATCTCCCTAAAGGAACAGTATTTCACCTTCGCATTGGCTTGCACAGCGGAGAAATTACGGCCGGACTCATAGGGACAGGCAAGCTTGCCTATGATATTTATGGCGATACCGTTAATACCGCAAGCCGCATGGAGTCTCATGGCGAACCCGGGAAAATTCATGTGTCAGAGGAATTTTTGAAGAAATTGTTAATGGTTAATGGTGAATTGTTAATGTATAAAGCAGACGATTTTTCCTCATTAACCATTAATCATCTACCATTAACCATTATTTCTCGCGGTGAGATAGACATCAAGGGAAAGGGCAAGCTGAAAACGTATTTTTTAAAGTATAACATAGAATCCAATGACTTATGATGAATTATTAACCCAGCTCGGCAACGCTATTGAAGCAATTGATACCGGATTATTCGATGAAGCTCAGCGACTTGTGGTAATTATTGTTGACGACCTCAAGATGCTTAGCGAGAGCAACCTGCTTATTCAGCATAAAGTTATAGGAGCAAAAGCAACTTTTATTCTCGGAAAAATTGCACGGAGTCGTGGGGATACTACTCTCGCCTTAGAATTATTTGAACGTGCGTATCTCGAAAGCAGGGAGGTTCAAGATAGTGCCTGTATGGCTACTATTCTTTCATCTATAGGACTTATACACTGGGGGTATGGTAATTTTGAAACTTCCCTCGACTATTTCAAGCAATCGCTGGCATTACATGAAACACTGGACGCGCAGAATGATATGGCGGTGAATTTACGGTGTATTGGGAATGTACATGCCACTCTTTCCAACTTTTCTGAAGCGATGGAATGTATGGATAAGGCACTTTCAATTCAAGAACATATCGGCGATAGAATCAATATAGCCGGTACGCTTGGAAGCATTGGAACCCTTCATTTTGACCTCCAGAATTATCCTCTTGCATTAGACTATTTTCAGAGGGCATTATCACTTAATGAATCACTGAATAATAAGTCCAGTATGGCAGGGAATCTCCATAATATCGGACTTGTCAATCAAGAACTCACCGATCTGCCTCTCGCACTCGAATACTATAAACGCGCACTGTCGATTAATGAAAGAAATTGGTAATACCTCCTGGCTTGCCAATAATTTAACCTCCATTGGAAGTGTCTATTCTGAGCTTTCGGATTTTATCCTGTCACTCGAATATCTTCAAAAAGCACTTTCACTATTTGAATCACTCAATGATACGAATGGAATTGCAATTGTTTTCGGAAATATTGGCTCGGCTTATCGAGGGCTAGGAGAATATACAACTGCATTTGAATATTACCGTAAAGCACTGGCTATTGAAGAAAATAACGGTAAAATCGATGGCGTGGTTGTTAATCTCGGTTCGCTCGGAAAGATATATGCAACAACCGATTACGAAGACTACAATCCTGCAATGGCTGAGGAATATTTACTCAAAGCAATTGCACTTGGAGAAAGTATAAATGCACGACATTTTTTGTTCGAGATACATAAAAATTTGGCAGATTTATACCGACTATCAGAACGCTGGAAAGACTTTGCAATTCATTTTGAAGCGTACCACAAACTCGAAAAGGAAGTAGCAAGCGAAGAAGCACATCAGCGTTCTGAGCAACTCGAACATCGCCGTAAAATCGATGATGCCGAGCGTAACCGACAGATCAAACTTGCACGTTTTCAGGAACAAGAAAAAATACTTCATAATATTCTACCCTCGCCAATTGCCGAGAGAATGGTGGCGGGTGAAACGACAATTGTCGATAGCTATGAAAGCGTGTCGGTGCTTTTTGCAGATATCGTTGGTTTTACGAAGCTTTCGCAATTTATTACACCCGAAGCACTTGTAGCAGGACTAAGCAGAATTTTCAATACATTCGACTTGTTGTCCGACAAACACGGTTGCGAGAAGATCAAGACAATTGGTGACTCGTACATGGTAGTAGCCGGAATGCCCGAGCGATGTGACAATCACGCAGAACGTATAGCTGCACTTGCATTCGATATGCTCCGCGCGATCGAGGAATTCCCGCCAATGGTTGAAAATACTGTCCTGCGTATGAGAATTGGTATTCATTCAGGAAGAGTCGTGGCAGGCATTATCGGGAAGAATAAATATGCGTATGATCTCTGGGGAGATGCGGTAAATACAGCAAGCAGAATGGAGTCGCACGGCGAACCCGGGAAAATTCACTGCACTGAGGAATTTATCCTCGCACTGTCCCTACCGATCTTATCTTCCTTATCCACCCTCCAATTTATCGAGCGCGGTGAGATGGATATCAAGGGAAAAGGCATTATGAAAACGTATTTTTTAGTACATAACTCATAAAATACTATGAAATTAGACGAAATCGACGAACTCCTCAACAATGCAGAAGCCGCTATCAAAAGTAGTAAATTTGCCGATGCCAAGAAAATCAGCGAAGAAGTTCTTTCTTCGCTTTCTTTGCAACCGGTCGATTCTCATGAAGTTCAAAGCAATTTAATTCTGCGAAGCAAAGCACTTCGCTTACTTTCCCAATCTTTATGGAATAATGGTAGGGCAAAAGAGGCTCTCCCCTACGCCGAAGAAGCCCTTTCTACAGCATTTGAATCGCAGAACAGAGAAGCGGAAGCTCGAGCGAATGCCAATATTGGAGTGGTCTGTTATTATATTTCGGATTACCCAAGAGCGCTTGAATTCTATACGACAGCAATTGCTATCTATGATGAAATAGGTGAAAAGTACAAAGTACTATCGGTAATTTCAAATATTGGAAATTTATACCTGAGTCTAGGTGAGTACCCGAAGGCATTAGAATATATGAATCGCGCACTTGCTGCTCATAATGAAATTGGCGATAAAAGTAATGCCACGTTAGTTATGGGAAATATTGGTTCTGTATATTATTTTATAGGGGATTATCCGCGCGCGTTGGAGTATTTAAGCCAAACATTGGACGCATATCAACAACTTGGCAACGAACAAGGTGCCTGTAATTCGATGGGTAATATCGGCTCAGTGTATATGTCCCTTGCAGACTACCCGAGAGCGTTGGAGTATATGAACCGCGCACTTGCAGGTCATATTGAATTCGGCAACAAAGCAGAAGCTGCAAATGTAATGGGTAACATTGGGAATGTACATTTACTGCAGAATAATTATACCGATTCATTGGAATATATGAGCCGCGCACTTGCCGCACACCAAGACCTGGGAAATAAAACCGCAGAGGCGACAGTGTTATGTAATATGGGGATAATTTATGGGGAATGTTTGGATTTCACTAATGCTTTAGAATTTTACAAAAAAGGACTTGCTTCCCATGAAGCGTTGGGCGACAAATCAGGTGTAGCTCACGCGTTAACACATATAGGTTCACTGTATGCAAATGACAAATTCGAGGGATACAATTCATCGATTGCAAAAGAATATTATCATCGAACAACGACAATGTATCAGGAGCTCGGCTCAAATCAGAAGTTGTTTGAAGGACATCACGCACTCGCCAAACTTTATCAACAAGACGGCGACACTGCGCAAGCACTCTATCATTTCATGCTCTATCATGACATTGAGAAAGAAGTTCAATCTGAAGAAACCAAGAAAACAGCGCAACGTGCTGCCTACGAACGTCAAATCGGTGAGATGCAACGTGAGCAAGATGTGACCGAACGCATTCTCCACAATATCCTACCAAAAGAAATAGCGCATCGTATTCGCCGTGGTGACCAAAAAATTGTGGATAGTTATGAGAGTGTGTCGGTGCTTTTTGCTGATATTGTCGGTTTCACCAAACTTTCGCAACGCGTTACTCCCGAACAACTTGTAGCAGGTCTTGACGGCATTTTTAATATATTCGACATCCTTGCCGAAAAGCACGGATGCGAAAAAATTAAGACTATCGGAGATTGTTACATGGTAGTCGCGGGCTTGCCGGAACGTTGCGAAAATCACGCCGAGCGCTTGGCATTTATGGCGCTAGATATGCAGAAAGCTATTGATGAATTTCCAGCTTTAGTAGCGGATGTTTCGATATCGATGAGAATTGGTATTCATTCGGGAAGTGTAGTGGCAGGAATCATAGGTAAAAATAAATATGCGTATGATCTATGGGGCGATGCTGTCAATACTGCCAGTAGAATGGAATCGCATGGGGAATCGGGGAAAATTCATGTGTCGGAAGAATTCACGAACTCTTTTGTAATGACCGGGCGAAACCTGTCCAAACATCCGGATATACAATTCACCGCACGTGGAGAAATGGATATTAAAGGTAAGGGTATAATGAACACCTATTTCTTAAATCGAGTGGAAGGCAACTTGTGACCGCAAGCTGTGATTTGGAAAATGCAGAAGAGTACCCTATATTGCTACTATGAAAAAAATACGCTTCAAAACACTCGTAGAAAATAACGATACCGGATTCAGCAATAAGGCGTCAAGTCAGGCGGGGCGCTATGTGAACAAAGACGGATCTTTCAATATAGAAAAACGCGGACTGCCTCTGATGGAGAGAATTAGTTTTTTTCACTCGTTAATTACGATGAAGTGGTTGAAATTTTATGCACTTGTATTGTGTTCGTATATTCTGCTCAATCTAATGTTTGCCGGACTCTACATGCTTTCAGGACTTGAGAATCTGAGCGGTATGACTACCGACAACCCGATCGGTGAATTCTGGGAAGCGTTTTTCTTTAGTACACAGACATTTACGACCGTTGGTTACGGGAGGGTGAATCCTATCGGCATGGCGAGTAATTTCATTTCTGCCGCCGAATCGCTCACCGGACTGCTTTATTTTGCGCTTGCTACCGGCGTCTTTTACGGAAGATTTTCACGTCCGGTGGAGAAATTTTTATATAGTGATGCAATGCTTATTGCACCATATAAAGACATCACTGCCCTGATGTTCCGCATCGCCAATGCGAAGAATAATGTACTCAGCAATGTCGAAATTGAACCTATCATGTCGATGACCATTACTGATGACAACGGCGTTGCAAGCAGACGTTTTTTTGCACTCAAGCTCGAACGTAATAGAATTAATTTCCTGACACTTAGTTGGACGGTCGTGCACCCTATCGATGAGAATAGTCCACTCTTTAGCTTTACACCTCAGGATTTTGAAGAGTCCGATGCCGAGCTACTCCTCCTCATCAACGGTTACGACGACACGTATGCACAGAATGTACATGCTCGGCAGTCATATAAATGGCACGAAGTAGTTTGGAATGCACGATTTAGGACGATGTTCCACCCGTCGGATGACAAACAGCGTACAATACTTGACTTGGATAGAATTAATGATATTGAGCAATTGTAATATTTTGCAAATTATAATTACATTCGCTTAAATATCATGTCATTCTGAAGCCAGGATCAAAAGTTTTAAAAAAAGCAACCAATGACACTACGATATGAATCAGCCATGATATTTCCTCCCACAGGGTTCACAGAGTTTAAACACAGAGTCACACAAAGCAGTATTCCTCTGTGAAACTCTGATAATACACTGTGAACCCTGTGGGAAATGAAGAGTGAAGATTCTTCAAAATATCGATGTTTAAAAATCTATCATTGGTAACATGTCTTCGTGTGAAGAATCGCCACTTTCACTGTCGATATAAATTTACAACAAGATGTATTGTCAGGTAATTACCCCATCAGCAAGTTTCGATTCTTCAGTCGATGACTCCAACAGAATGACATACATTTTCAGTTTTCATAATACTTGTTCCACCATCACCGAACAACCACACCATGACCGACCAACCGCGTATTATTTTCACGCGCTATCCTGCTTTCCGGCTTCTTTGCGGAATGGCGCTCGGCATACTATTTCATAGTACAGCTACCTGGAATATCCCCGGCTTTATCATACTTTTTAGCTGTTTATCCTTGCTCTCGGCCGGTTTTTATTACCGAAAAAAACTAGTACTCAGCTTTTGGGTTGCTTCTTTTGCGCTCGGTATTTGGGTAGGTAATTCAGCGCAGCAAGTACAGATACCGCAATCAATTGTCAGTGAAATTCCGACGACAATTTCAGGTAAAATTACATCCGTTCTGCGTCAGGATTCGCTTAATTTCCGGTGTATTATTGATGGCAGTGTCGATGCACAACAGTTGCCGGTTATCAGTTCGAGTAGAGTGATTTTGACCGTGAATTTGCTCTCTGATAGAGAAAACTTTTTGAAGGTAGGTTCTATAATTTATGCTGCCGGTACTCTTCGAACACCTCAAACACCGACACTCCCTATGGAATTCGACGAACGCCAATACTGCAAGTCGCAGGATGTGCAATTCTTGATGAAAGCGAAAGCGTCGGATGTGGCTATTGTAGAAAAGGCCGGCGGCTTTCCGGCGTTGGTTGCAGAGATAGTCGCTGCACTTGAGCAACGTATTCAAATTCTTTATTCCAATGAATCGGGAGCAATTGTTTCAGCGTTGCTACTTGGCAATCAAACCAAGATTTCGAAGGAAACACGGAAGATTTATTCACTCTCCGGTACCGCTCACATACTGTCGGTGAGCGGTTCGCATGTGGGAATAATCGCCGCTATCATCTTTGTATTTTTAGGGTTTGTGCGTAGTAGATGGCTTAAATTTCTCATCTTTACACTCGCAATTTCTGCTTTTATCATTGTGAGCGGAATGCAGCCCGCGGCAATGCGTGCAGGTCTGATGGCAATTCTCGCCATGCTTGGCTTTACCCTTCAGCGCCGAGTATTTGCGCTCAATATCTTATGTCTTTCGATAGTCATTTTACTGCTATGTCAGCCAATACTTATCTACTCATCGGGTTTTCAAATGTCGGTAGCTTCGGTATTTGGTATTACTATATTCTACGCTCCATTCCATGCAACTTTTCTATCGCATCTAACTAACAAATCATCAGTTACTGAATTTATTGCTTCTTCTCTGGCTCTTACTTTCGCTGCCTCCGTCACCGTCTCTCCCTTAGTCGCTTATTATTTTTCAACCTTCTCGGTTGTTTCTCCTTGTACGAATGTATTGATCGTTCCCCTGATGAGCTTAGCCATGATTTTTGGGATGGCAAGTGTACTACTATTACCGGTAAATGTAGGTATAGCAACGACCTATAGCGCTGCCACTGCATGGTGTATTAGTACTTCAGAGAGCATTAATCAATGGTCAGTAAATTACCGTGGGCTTGGGTTCAATCTCCCGAACTTGCAATGATTTTATCGATTGGTGTGTCGGCAGCAATTATTGGAGTGATGATGTCTTCGTCCGGGCGTCAAGCAATTTTTAGATTCGTCCTTTCGTGCACTTCAATGTTCTTAATCACACAACTTATTGATTTTAGTTCAGATACATCTTCAGTAATCCCACGGACTTTTACCAATTTTACGACAATTCCCATTTCCAAAGATTCAACGTTGGTGCTCATGACCGACCGCAAACCGCACCAGTTTCCTTATGGAGATAAAGCAATGGAGGAATATTTAACGTCCATTCCTGATTCGGTTATCTTGGGAATTCGAGGGAATTCGAGTGAATGGATCAGTGTGCGAGCGAGAGAAAGTCGCCCTTCAATTCGCGTATTCACGTATCCTAAGCATCTTGAACGTGAAGTACTTGATGCACAGAGAGAAGAAAAAATGCTCCATGAATTTGATCGGTGAATTTGGAGTGTTTACGAAATCCATTTCATTCGTTCAATCTACCGATTTAACCATATTCCAGCCACGCTGTAGGGGCAGAAATTTTCTGCTCCTACAGTCTTTGATATTTGATTATGTTCACGCTGCAAATAGTAGTTTGTAATTCATCCGAACCTCCTATATTACAAATAGTTGCATTTAGTATAGTTTAACGAATTTATTCTTTGCATTTCAGCTAACTATTGTTTAGTTTGCACCACAAACAATTCCATTTTTCTTTTCTATTTTTCATGGAGGTTCTATGAAATATCTCTCCCTGGTTTTCTGCGCTCTCCTTTTTCTTACCTGCAATGCCGTTGCCGGTGATTGGTTCGACCTCGCACCTGCGACGAATGATACTATTCAGCTCTCCTCAAACGGTAAAGACACAACGGTGTCTATTAATTTTATCAGGCGTGATCAGACCTTTACCGAATCGCTGTATATGACATATTTATTTGAGTATTACACCGCCGGTAAAGGTTGGGTGCCATGCAACGATACGTATGGTCAGAATTCGTGCTCCAAGCTGAAAACTCCTTCTCTAGCTGTCAATCAACCCTATAAATCTGTAAGTATTACCTTCACTCCTAAAAGTGAAATCGATACAATGGGCTTATATAGAGTTCGGATAACTGCAGCCAACGGACCCAAAAGCTCAGGTTGTGTAGTCTATTTTCGAGTAACTCCGTATTCTAATACTTCACAGTTTTATGTATTAAAGAACTTGCAATTAGCTGATCGATTAATAATATCCTACGATACTTCCATAAAAACACCATTAGGAGGTGTGAAAGGAAATTCTAATACCTATGAAAGGTGGGAATATTTAATAGGTAAAGGACCTACTTTACGTAAACTGCTTTATCAACAAGAAGGTGTTGGCCAATATTCATTTAGTGTTGACAAACAAAGTAATTTTTGGCTAGCAAATGCTCAAAATTTAACGAAATTAGGAAAAGTATATTCTACGACTTTTAATGCAGAAAACTCTGTATAAGGCTGATCCATTCACAAACTATAATTCACATAAATTTCTTCATTTAAACGATGGTACTACTTTTGTGAGCAACTATGCAGGTACTTTTAAAATTAAAGACGGTATAGTTTCACGGTTTCCTTCAGATGATTCACTTCTCTCTCATACATATGTATATTCGCTATGTGCATTAAATGATACAGTTTGGATATCCTATTTTCCTCCTCGAAGAAACTCGAATAGCTTTATTCAAAACGAGCCTGTCTATAAGTATTATGGAAACACAATAGAAAAAATGCCTACCAGACTGGCAGATACAAACGAATTGGTTTATTCAGGTAGTCTCAAACTCGACAGAAAAGGTGTTTTGTGGGGTGGAATAAATGTTTATGATATATATGGAAAATTTAAACGCTATGAACTTGTAAAATTTGATGGCATAAATATAATTCCGGTCACGAGATTAGATTCTACTAATACCGATTATAAAGGTGCAATGCGGGATTTTGTGTTCGACAGCCACGGGAAAATGTGGATTCTTACCAGTAAAAAAATCCTCTATGAATTTGATGGCGAGAATATTGGTCGGGTCTTTTACAGCAAAGATACTCCACTCGAAAACATAGACTTTAAATTCATGATTATCGATTCTTCAAATACTATTTACTTCGATAACCATAGTGGTGTCATCCTCTTTAACCCTGACGGAATTCCTCTCCCTTCCTTAGCAGTTACAGCAGTAGAAGAGACTGAAACAACGCCAAATAATTTGGGCGTATTTCCACAACCTGCAAAGGATTATGTTACGTTCGATTTACCTGCTGAATCTATTGAAAACGCCACTACCATAGAGATTTTAAGTAGCCAAGGGATGGTAGTAATGCCGATTGTGTCTCTTACCCAACAACTTGAAACGCGTTACACAATGGCGACGAATGAACTGGCGAGCGGACTCTATTTTGCAGTCATACATTCGGGTAAGAGTATAGTGAAAATGCCGTTTATGGTGGTGCGATGATTGGTTGTAATGTGAAAATGTGAAAATGTAAAAACGTACAAACGTAGAGACGTTGCATGCAACGTCTCTACCGTCCCGCAAACAATTTGACATGTCCTTCCCTCTTCTCCCTAAAGCTGAAGCTGTAGTCTAGTCAGGGGGATTTTTTCGAATATGTTTGAACGCCGAAAGGCGACAATCTTCCTGACTAGACTCCAGCTTCAGCTGGAGGAAATGGTATGAACGTTATGGCTTTAGCCAAATTTGCAACCGGCAGGATCATGCAACTGTCCGTCATTCTTACCTAGAAAACATATTGTGCGTCCGGCTTTGTTTAAGCATCTCCAAAACATTCGACCTCGCTGAGGTCGTACTATCTTGGGTGTGGATATCTTGCTACAAACATTCGACCTCGCTGAGGTCGTACTTGATTGGAAATTCTGTCCGGGTAGGTTTTTACGTCCTACCCTCCTAGCCCTACAGCTGAAGCTGTAGTCTAGTCAACAATTAATTCTTTCCCGAGCCCCTCGCTTCTTCGCGAGCGGCTCGGTGGGTTGGCGTTCATCAATCAAACGTAGAGACGTTGCATGCAACGTCTCTACAGCGCAACGTTTCATCACGCACCTATTTCCGTCTTTACAGCCCATTCACCAGATGAATGTCGTTCTAGCTCCGTTTGAAGAAGAATATCTCACTTTTTTTCGAGACTTTTATACCCTATTTTTGTGTATCGGAGCGATGGGAATTCATTACGCATGAGACGGGTATTCTTGCTGAACATCATGACAGTATCGATCGCAACGAAAACCACTCATTAGTAAACAATTATACAACATGTTGAATTATGAATAATTACACTGTAAAACCTTTGAATAGTGACACATGGCACAGTTTTGAACAGTTGGTACAAAAACACAACGGCGTTTGGGGTGGATGTTGGTGTATCCATTTTCATCAAAAACCTGTCGGTTATCAACGGGGAGTAGAAGCGAACAAATGTTATAAGAAAAAGCTGATCGAAGAAGACAAAACGCACGCATGTCTGGTATTTACCAATGACGAATGCATTGGATGGTGTCAATTTGGAACGCCGGAAGAACTTCCCAATATCTACCACAAAAAGCAAGTAGAGAGCACAACCACGTTGCCTAATTGGAGAATAACCTGTTTCTTTGTGGACAAAAATCATCGCAAAAAAGGGGTTTCGGCAATTGCGATGCAGGGTGCGGTAGACCTCATCAAGACATTGGGTGGAGGAGTTGTAGAAAGCTATCCGCAAGATACAGAGGGGAAGAATATTTCAAGTTCATTTCTGTACAATGGTACGAAGCAACTATTTGAACAAGCAGGATTTACCTACGAAGGAAAGAAAGGGAAAAACCATTGTATTATGAGAATGGTTGTATAATTTGGCTAAAGCCGCATTTCTCCCTGCTTCTCCCTACAGCTGAAGCTGTAGTCTAGTCAGGGGGATTTTTTCTTCCCGAGCCTCTCGCTTCTTCGCGAGCGGCTCGGTGTAATGCTGTGCTCCCCTTTTTACATCACTACCACCTTCGATAATTCAGCACCCAGACCTTTGAGAGATGCGTAGGTCAGCTTATCCATCATTGCTCCGTCAAAATTTATGGTTTTGATGGCACGGTAGTTTTTATTGGTCAAGGCAAATGCCGGTTGGAACGACACATTTTTCAGTGTTGCGCCTTTAAACGTGGCTTCGTTTAGCGAAGCTTTGTCAAACTTGACACCAATAAAGGTCATTCCGTCTAAACACAACCCACGCAAGTCAGAGTGTTCAAAGTCCACACCTTCAAAACTGCAGTTTTCAAAGACAGTTGTTTTCAGTTCGCTCATTGTCATCTTAACGTCGATCAATTTAACATCTGTGAATTTTGCACTGCTTAGTTCTGACATATTAAATTCACTTCGCACGAGTATGGTTTTTTTGAAACTTGCACCTGTCAGATCAAGAGTGGAAAAAGTGCAGTCTGTCAGATTTGCTCCGTCAAAATTGGCTTCACGTACATCACTGACCATAAAAGTGCAACCGGTCAAGTCTGCTCCTTTAAAGTCAGAACCTCGCAAATCACTCGCATTAAATTCGCCTTTGTGCACTGTAACACCGGCAAAGTCACTCTTAGTCAAGTTTGCTGCATTGAAGTTTGTAAGTACCTGCCTCTCCAATGAACGGGAAAGATTGGCTACCTCCAGTAGTGTTTGTTCGATATTGCCAATTGTATCGATTGTCATACCGAACGCTGTAGCATCATCTTTGCCGTCAGCTTTGAGTTCACGATATCTCTCATGCAAATCAGAGAGCAAGTCGGTCTTTAGTTCTTCAACGCTTTTCACTCCATTGTAAGGTGCAAAAACGCTGTGCAAATATTTTGTTAGTTGTTCATTCATACTTTCAGATCTCCTTATAATAAGTTATCGAGTACGCGCTTGGCGTACTCCCAGTTTTTTTTGTTAATTGAATAAATAGAAGTTCCTAATTCTGTGATTTTATAGTACTTCCTCCTACCCCCTTGAGTTTCATCACCCCAATACCACGTAATACAGCCGTCACCCTCGAGGCGTTTGAGACTCGAATACATGGTGGCTTCTTTGAGTTCATACGCCCCACCGGAAGCGGTGTGAATCATTTTGCATATCTGATATCCGTACATATCCTCATTCAAAAGCAATTTTAGTATAATGGTATCAATGTGTCCCCGAATAATATCTGCTGAAATTTCCATAGTATTCTCCTCAAGTATTTAAAATCCTGCGCAAAAAAAGCAAATAGTACTATGTCTGTCAAGGTATTTTTTCTGAAATGGTAATATGACAATAATATCAATATATTTTCATTAGGTCAAATGATATAAATGCCACTATATTTGTAAAGAATTTACTCGAATTGATGTATAAGATAACTGTGAAAACAGCTATAACTTCCCCACTATCACTTCGATGTATATAACTAGTTATTCTAAAATTATAAAGGAAGCAAATGTAATGCGTAACGTATTGACATTGATGGTGATACTCTTTTGCAGCGTGATAATTCTCCTCGCACAACCAACAGTAAGGAAAGTGTCGGTATTCAAAAACGGTTCGGCACTGGTTGTTCGTGAAGGCACAGCCGACATCAAAGACGGAACATTTATCCTACCCGTACCCGAGAATATCGTCTATGGCACCCTCAGTGTGACTGTGGGTAAAGATGCAGGACTTCGTGGAATAATAGCGCGCACGGATACTATCAAGAAGTCTGTTCCCTGTGACGGTATTAGCGAGTACTTGAGAGCGAATGTTGGGAATTATGCTACACTAAAATTTCAATACGGCGGTGAAAAACCATTCGAGAAAACATTTTCCGGAACAATCGAATATATTAGTAATGATAATATGGTACGGTTGAAAACAGATGCCGGATCAAGTGTTATCTTCAATGCTGGCGCGGTGGATAATGTCGAAATTCGCAGTAATACCGTAAGCACCCGCACTACTGATAGTATTGTCAAGCGCTTACACGTTCTCACCAATCGCCAATCGGGTTCAACAGATGTTCAAGCGTCGTACATGACCCGTGGAATTACATGGGTGCCAACCTACTCTTTAAAAATGCAGAATGATACATCAGCCCAACTTGAGCTTCGAGCTACAATTGAGAATAATATTGAAGATTTGACCAATAGTGATGTGGAGTTGATTATTGGCGCGCCGGAGATGAGTTTTCTCTACAAAATTGATCCTCTGTTTAGTTCAAACAGTTCAACTTCGGGAGTAGTGAATTCCGGTATTGATAATAACTTCTTTTCAAATAATGGCACTACTTCAAATTCTTTTGGGACATTTGCAAACACAAGTAATACTATCAGTAATACAGCGGTTTCAAACTATGTAAACAGCTCAACAAGCACTCTAAACAATTCGAATAATCCTGAATTGAACCTAGATAGCGATGCCGGAGAAAAGTCGGGTGATATTTATATCTATTCACTGAACGATATTACGCTCAAGAAATTATCGAGTGGAATGTTCACTATTTCTTCACGCTCAATTAAAGCAATTGACAGATACGAGGCGTCGCTTAAGTCAACTGCTGGAGATTTACGTGGTAGTCTTACTAATCGCTTGGAAGCATGGAGCAAAAACATGGATGTCTTTCACTCGCTCGAACTCTGGAATAACGGCAGTTCTCCTCTCACAGCCGGTGCGATGACGGTATCCGACAAAGACGGCAGAATTATCGGGCAAAATACCGTGTATTATACTCCCGCAGGTGCGAAAACCTATCTGCGTCTCTCAAAGGCAATCGACATCACGATCAACAGTTCGGAAGAAGAGGCCTCTCGCGAAGAAAACGCCAAGAAAATCAAGAAAGTAGTCTATACCAAGTCACGAATGCGCGGCATCTTAACGATTACTAACTATCAAACCAAGTCCGCCGCCGTATCTGTCAATCGCGAGCTCGCAGGCAATGTTCTCTCGGCCTCCGATAACGGCAAAAAATCAAAAACCATCGTTCCCAATGATCTCAACGCCGCCTCCAAAATCGAATGGCAAATAACAGTAGGCGCCGGAGAAACAAAGACCTTGGAGTATGAGTATGATGTTTTTACGACTTTTTAACCCACTTCATAACTAATAATGAAATCAACCGAGCCACTCGCGAAGAAGTGAATGGCTTGACGTGTAGTGACTCATTTTTCAACAGAATAAATTCCGTTGCACCAATTTGAAGCTTTACTAACAGAACTACCCAAAACAAAAAAAAGTTGTTCAACGATGCAAACGTTGAACAACCAAAAAAGAGCCAGCGGCTCGAACCAAATTGTAGGGCTGGACTTCAGTCCAGTCTATCGTAGGAGGAAATATTTTTCAACACAATAAATTCCGTTGCACCAATTTGAAGCTTTACTAACAGAACTACCCAAAACAAAAAAAAGTTGTTCAACGTTGAAAACGTTGAACAACCAAAGAAGAGCCATCGGCTCGACCCAAATTGTAGGGCTGGACTTCAGTCCAGTCCAGTCAAATCATACACGTAGGGGCAGAAAATTTTCTGCCCCTACGTGTATGTATTTTTCGGTTTTGTAAATTGTGGTAATTAATTTGTACTAATACAAGTTATTACAATTAAAATTCCTACCGCACCACCGTAAACACCTCCGACACGCACACCAATCCCCGACGCGCTACCAGTGAATACACGCCTGTCGGCAATGCATCCACCGGTAATGATAAACGCGGCTCGGGATGCCCGCCTTCATATACTTTTTCGCCGGTTACGGAATAGATAGTATAATCCACATCACCGGAAGTATATGAAAGAGAAGGGGAAGTAATTGTAATTGTCGATGTAGAGGGATTCGGGAATATGGTGAGATGATCTTGTAGCTCAATTCCCACTTCCTCGACTCCTACCACAAGTTCATTCATATCCGCACTCCAGATACTTGCGCCGTAGCTGCCGGCATAGAGTGTGGTGCCAAGAGTGGCTAGTGAACGTATATTTTTGCTTAAAAGTCCTGTACTTACGTTTGACCAAGTCGTTCCATTGTCAGTACTTCGAAAGACTCCGCCATTATTGGTACCGGCATAGAGCGTATTCTCACTGATAGCAAATGACCATATTGTCAGATCGGTTATTCCGGTATTGACCGGCACCCAGGTGAGACCTTTATCAGTGCTTCTGAACACTCCGCCGCCGTCGGTGCCCACAAAAAGCGTCTTTCCTTTGACGGTAAAAGAGAGAATCGTTTTGTTGGTGAGACCCATATTCACAGCCGACCAAAACTGACCTTTATTGTTACTACGATATATACCATTGCCAAGTGTACCGGCAAAAAGTGTCGAGTCAACGGTGGCAAGAGCAACGACATTTTTGAATTCTAAACCGGAATTGACTTCTGTCCATTGGTCTCCGTCGCTCGTCGAACTAAACACTCCACCGCCATTGGTTGCAACAAAAAGTGTGGTGTCGATCCTTGCAAAACTTCTAATTTTCCTGTTCGACACACCTTCCATGATTTCCGTCCATGACTTGCCATTATCCGCACTTCGATATATTCCAAAACCGTAAATACCAGCATAGATTTGAGTTCCGTAGGATGCCATACACCACACATCATGATTCCTCAGTCCTGAATTGATATCCTCCCAGCTTTCGCCTTTATCCGCACTCCTATACACTCCATCGCCACCTGTACCGGTAAAAAGTAGTGAATCATGCACAACGAGTGACAAAATATCTTTGTTTGTCAGACCGGTATTGATATCATTCCACGTTTTACCGTCATTATAGCTCCGATGCACTCCTGCACCAAACGTACCGGCATAGACAGCACTGTCACGAGAAATAAGCGAGAGGACAATTTGATCTTTTAATCCAAGAATGATTTGTGTCCACGAGGTACCGTTATTTGTTGAACGGAATACGCCGTGATTGTCGGTACCTGCAAATACAGCCGAACCTCGCATAGTCATCGACCAAATAGTTTTATTCAGAAGTCCGTTGCTTACTTCAGTCCACGTATCTCCATTATTTGCACTGCGATAGACTCCCCCGCCATTCGTACCGGCATAGAGCATTGTGCCATTAGTTGCTAAGGATAGGACAGTCGGGGACATCAGTCCGGAATTCGTCGCAACCCATGTAGTACCATTGTCTATACTTCGTAATACTCCTCCGTCGGTGATCCCTGCAAAAAGTGTAGGACCATTACTCGTGAAAGAGCGAACGACTTGATTCGCTTTTCCGCTACTGACGAGAGTCCACGTGTCACCATCATCTTCGATTTTGTATATACCTCCGCCATCTGTACCGGCAAAAGTGATAATACCGTTTGTAAGCAACGACCATATATTGTTGGTGGTTATGCCTGCATTCGCCGCCTTCCAACTCCTACCGGAGTCGGCACTTCTGAATACTCCACCGCCGTAGGTACCCACATAAACATACTTGTTATTCGCCGCGAGAGAACGTACATGTCTATTTACCAGACGCTTGTTGCATTCTGTCCACGAAGTGCCATTATCTTCACTTCTGAATACACCGCCTGTATTGGTGCCGGAATACAGTACTGTTTTGGTGGCAGCGAGGGCTGTAATATTACCGCCAAATGGACCGTTACTTTGTTTCCACTGCGCGGTCATAGTGGATGTAATTATGACGAAAATCAAAAGCGTAAAAAATGTTTTCATACAATACCTCTTATCGATGATAAACCTGAAAATTAATTATCGAAGTTGAACTATGCGAGTTGGTGGAAAGTTCCACCGGTTTGGGTTGTTTGAGTTAATTATAAACGAGTTTCTGATATGTATCGAAATACCTACTATCTGTGTTGTAGGGCTAATCTCATTCGCCCTTTGGTCATTCTGAAATTTGGGCAAATGCTATTGACCCAACCGGTAACAGACGACCATTGTACATAAATTGACAATATATACTTATGGAATGAACCGACTCGGGAAGTACTCTGCCGTTGGATTGGCAGATTGGCAAAGCAATTCGAAAAGGGAAATATCAGCAGAGCGGAAAAAACGAAGATTGGAGCAAGAACTTTCATCAGCAACCTCACAAAAAATGGTATGGTTAATACATGAATTTGCACTATAATTGACACACTGTAAGAATAGTTCCACATCTGTCAACTGCAATGAAATCCTGTATTTACCATACCATTTTTTGCTACGAATCCTTGTGTAGCAATACTTGCGGTATGTGCGCTCTATCGACGAGAGCGTTGTGAGCAGACTAGAACTGCTCCTAATATTTCAAGAACCTTGCCAGTTCTGTTTTGCCCTGAAATTTGGCTGCTACGAAATATACACCTGAGGCGAAATCCTGCGTCGGAATAGTAAGATTCGACACCCCGGCCGAACGTGAATAGACTCCCGAAATATAAACTGCTTGACCAATTGAATTATAGACCGTCACCTCAATATCCGACTCCTTGTCGAGCAGCATACTTAGTGTGACAATATTATCTTTCGATTCAGTAATAACCGGTGCCTCTTTCACAGTGAGCAGTAATTCCGGCGAATACGGAAGTGCATCGGGATTAACTCCACAAGGAATTGTCACTGAATTTGGAAGAAGGGTGAATGTCTCTCCTTTTTTGAGTGGAATTGCGCGTGTACTCTTGCCGTCATCGACGCTGATGGTGTATTTGGCTGGCTGATTTTGGAATTTCGCAATGGGGAATTCCGTGACATATTGATAGAGACTCCCTGTGGGGAATAACGTGTAACTATGTGATTCTCCAACGAATTCGACGTTTAATTTCGCTGATAGTATCACTGCTGAACTCCGTATAAAGACCACCACACGCTGACGACCATTGATAGGATAAGTAGCGACTGAAGGTGAAATAATTATCCCTGCTTTCATCATCGCTGCCGGTAAATTTGCCACACCGTATCCGAGCGAATTGTTCTTTTGGGATGCGTTTGAAGCCGTTTCATAAAGATATTTTTTAATTTCCCAGGGGCGGAGTTCGGGAAAGACTGATAGGAAAAGTGCTGTTGTTCCGGCAATTAAAGGCGTGGCGAGAGATGTACCATTGGCAGCACCAATTGATAAAGAATCATTGTAAGCAGTACATATCACTTGTCTTCCTTGAGCGCCGATATCAGGTTTGATCTTACCGTCACCGCGTGGTCCTCGTGACGAAAAACCCGTCACTGTTCTGCCGTCGGGTTCGACTGCAGCTACTGCAATCACGCTGTCTGCGTCCGAAGGTGTGATGAGTGTGCTGTCACCCGCGCCTTCATTCCCCGCAGCAGATATACACACGACTCCACGCTCGACGGCACGATTCACTACTTGTGCCGTAATTGTAGTCTTGCCATCAAAATCTTCGAATCTATAATTTTCTTCATCCGGTTGGTTAAAGTCAGAATATCCGAGTGATGAACTCAGTGCATCTGTCCCTTTTGCCTCCGCCCACTCAACTGCCGCTGCGTAATTATCTTCCTCGAGATGCTGTTCGGTAGGAATATCTTCGGTCTTTGCGAGCAAGAAACTTGCATTTGGAGCAATGCCAATGAGTGAATCCTGTAAAAACCCGCAAACTGTTGAAAATACAATACTTCCATGTCCATCTTGTCCGCCATTGTCGGCACCTTCATTGCCGGTAATCGAGTCGCGCATGATAAAATCATATTCTCCGAGGACATTTGCATTCTTGGTCGATTCGTGTGCTTTCCAGCGAAAGCCGGTATCGAGGAAGGTGAGGAGCGCGCCTTGACCGAGGATTCCCATACCGTGAATTTCCGGTACACCAAGAATTTGTGCTTGATTAAAGGAGCGTCCGTAGCGAAAAACACCACAATTATCGACCGCTGCAAGTATGTTGTGGCCGACAGGATTATCCATTAAATATCGTGGTGAGGCAGCAGACTCTATAATTGATAAAGGAAGGAGTTTGGTAGCAGTTCGTTTGATTTTCTTGATGAATGCCAACCGTCCAATCTCAATGGCAGTCACCGAATCACATCGGATTACAGCATAATTATTCCATCGGAGGCGAAGGATAATTTCTGCTTTCATGAGTTGTAGACTCTGCAAGTACGGTTCGAAAAGTGGTGCATCTTGGAGAGAGATAATAGCACTATCGGGCATTACTTTCCTGCGTCGCTCAAGCGCGCGCTGGTTGAATTGTGCGAGAGTTTGCGTGTAAAGTGAGTTCCCTTTTTTAAATTCCATGGGACCTTTATCCCTCAAGAAAACTCTGTATGTATAAGTGGTGTCTGCACTTAACACTGACCACGACATACACATCATCGTAATTAATAGTACTATTGCTCTCATGCTACGTTTGTTAAAATTCGTAATTTGTTGTTGCATTTATTATGAGTAGGTAGTTGAACATCAAATTCAATTTAGCTAAATTTTCTCAGAGAATCTCAATCCATTTCTTTCACAAATTCTTACATATCAGATGACAAGTCTAACTTCTAATGATCGTATAAGTTATGCAGCAGCAAAAAATGCTGTCGTATTTGCATTTCCTGATGTAGCAATTCTACAAGCTCGCGGTGCGGATCGTATTGACTTACTCAACAGGCTATCAACGAATGAACTCAAACAGTTAAAGCCCAATCAAGGCGCGCGGACAGTGCTTACCAATGAAAAAGGGAGGATCATCGATGTTCTCACAGTCTTATCAGATGCAGATGACGCATTGTTGCTATGTTCGCCCAGTAATCAATCCAATGTAATCCAATGGCTTAAAAAATACACCATCATGGATGATTTCAAAATTTCGGACGCAAGTGCCGGCTATTGTGCCTTGGAAATTCATGGTCCGGAGTCCACAAGTCTTCTCACATCGCTCGCCGGTGAAATAGTCCTTGATCTGCCAATGAGTCATTGGCAAAAAGTAGAGATTTTTGGTCACAAAGCGATGCTTATTAGGCAGCCGGCTTTTTGTGAATTTTCATTTCTTCTTCTTTTTGAATCTCCCTACAAAGAAGAAATATCACTCGAAGTAGCTGCTCTATCGGAAAGTGTACCTACCATGAGTAAAGAAGTCTTTGAAGTGCTTCGAATCGAAGCCGGAAGCGGGAAATTTGGAGCAGAGCTGACTGATAGTTACAATCCACTTGAAGCGGGATTGTTGCATTTGGTGAATTTCAAGAAGGGATGTTATATAGGACAGGAAGTAATAGCAAGGATTGACAGTTACAACAAAGTCAAGCAACGAATCATGGGTTTTGTGTCGAAAGATCACCTGACTGTCGGCTCTGAAATATGGGTAAATGATACACTTGTTGGTACGCTTACCAGTGTCATTATATCGCCCGATTTTGGAAATATCGCTCTTGGTTTTATACGCGGAGAATTTGCCCATCCACACTCAACTGTCCAAATTCATGGTGATAATCATACACTTACCGCTGAGATCAAACCTCTCCCTTTTGAGTGAGATTTATTGTTCAAATTGCTATTATTGGTAAATTTTAGTAATCTAAAAAAATCGGTTGCACTAACGGAAATTCCTCTGTAATTTCGCGCCGTAATTATAATTCATTTTATTAATTTTTGGGGGTATAATGAAAATTTCAACTTTTGTTCGATGCATGTCAGTTGCTTTTATAGCTGCTTTGTGCGTACAGACTGCATCTGCACAATCTCCGGCAAATTCTTCTGGAATGTCACCGGACAGACAAATGGGAGTAGGTCTTACCGCAGGAAATTCATTGGGTGGTCATTTTGCTTATGCACTCAATCCCGGCTTCCATCTTGGAGCAGGATTTGGTATAGCACTGACTAGTGTCAGTCATAACGGTGGTGGCAGTAACTCGGGTAACATGTTGTTTTTTGCTCCATACGCCAAATTTTTATTCTCAGGAATGAAAGATATGAAGCCCTATATCTTCGGTTCATTTAATATTACAAGCGGCAAATCTGCAAATGAAGTAAATTCATCATCTTCTACTGAAACCGGACTAAATATCGGCGGCGGTGCTGAATATTTTCCATCACGTAATGTAGGAATTTATGGTCATTTAACAATTATTGGTTTAGGATTTGGAGATATTTCTACAACAAACATAGGTCTGCTCTCCACCTCAAGTTGGAATCGAATGGTTTTTTAATCCATAATTCCAGTTCCCCTTTTAAAATTCTCAGTGCGAAATCTTTCGGTTTCGCACTTTTTATTTTAAGCGTACTCTCAAGTATTTCTATGGACATATCTCATCCTAATCTCAATAATGCGAAACGAATTGCAGTCGTCAGGACTGACCGTTTGGGAGATATGGTCCTCACATTACCGATGTGCTCTGCTCTCAAGCATGAATGTCCTAAAGCGACGATTATTCTTATTACACGATCGTATGTAGCTTCGCTATTATACCGATGCTCTGTAATTGACGAAGTAGTGTATGCTGATACTATAGAAGAAGTTACGGATGCAATACGTACCGGGAATTTCGATGCAATTTTCTTTCCGAGACCTCAGTTTTCAGAGTATTTTGCAGCTTTCAGAGCGAGAATACCATTACGCGTTGGCTCGGGGTATCGTTGGTATAGTTTTTTAATCAATTGCAAACAATACGATCATCGAAAAACAGCCGATTACCATGAAGCTGAATTTAATACACGGCTGGTATCAAGAGCGCTTGGAAAGGAAGTTGCTACGCAATTAGTGGCGCCTGTTGTCAAACCAGATAGCGCAATTCGAATACACGAACTCTTTGCATTCCATAATATTAGCAACCTCACTCCAATTGTAATACACCCGGGAAGTGGAGGGTCGGCAGTTAATTGGCCGGCTGAGAATTTTGGCAAAACAGCTAAACGTCTCCATGAACTAACAAATCGACCTATTATCATCACAGGTATTGAAACTGAGACCGAAATATGCAAAATTGTATATAATAATTGTCCACAAGCTATTAATCTGTGTGGGAAATTATCGTTAGACGACTTGATTGCATTACTTGCAAATGCTTCACTTCTCATCGCTAATTCAACGGGAGTTCTTCATGTAGCTGCTGCACTCGGCACACCGGTTCTTGGACTCTATCCGAATTCTCCTCCTATGAGCGCAAAACGTTGGGGACCATTTACTCAAAATTCTATCGTGATTAGTCCACCAAACGGTGATGATTCAATGAGCGATATTTCAGTCGAATCGGTAGCACTATCTGCCTTAAATCTTCTTAATTATTGAGAATTCATCTGATTCGTTATTCCTCATAATTGTCATCAACTTACTATTTATCAAATTGTTAGCACAGTAATGGGACTTAATTATTTAAAAGACATTGCCATTATTCTCGGCGCTATTATTGCGCTTTTTTCGTTTGCTAATGGTATTCTGGAGTATATACGACAAGGTGCGCAGAAGCGCGTCGAACAGTTCGTCACGCTCCGGCGGCGTTTAAAAGAAAATCCTGCCTTTTATGAGATTTGTTCATTACTTGTCTATGATGATGTATTACTCCGTGATGTGCCCGCGCAAGACAAGCGAGATTTTTTAGGTTTGCTCGAAGAAGTAGCCCTGCTTTCTAATTCCGGCTTAATTCGAGAAGAAGTGGCACATTATATGTTCGGGTATTATGCAGTCAGATGTATCGAAAGCATTCACTTCTGGCATGAGATCGAACGTGAAAGTATCTACTGGAGTTTGTTTCATGACTTTGCGTTGCAGATGCAAAAAGTGGAAAAGACTTTTCGCTATAAACGCAGAAAATTGAGATTTTAGAACTTAACTGTAACTATATTTTGAATATAGAACTTCTACGATATATTCAAAAATTTCAACAAATTGAATGCGAACAACTGAATATCAATCTTTGGAAAATCTACCTTCAAGAATCATCTACGATTATCGAATTACATTGATATTTATGAATCGTTGAATTACCCTTCCACAATTTAATTACTTATAAAACATGGCATTAGAATTACACAAATCTACGACTTCCTCTTTAGTCAACGAAGCATTTGACCGTGGGATGCCTCATATTGAAATGAGTGATTCTATATATAAGCAATACCGTGATTTTATTTATACAAAGAGTGGAATATATTTTAACGATACGAAGAAGTATTTGTTGGAAGCTCGTATATCACAACGCTTTACAAAACACAACCTCACTAATTATGAAGAATATTTCTCGTTAATACGTTCAACTTCAGGAGCTTCAGAACTACCAATTCTCTACGAATCAATCACCATAAACGAGACCTATTTTTTTCCGCAGTCCACAGCAATTTGATGTGTTGGAACATGTGATATTGCCGGATCTGATACGATCCAAAATTGCTAAAGGTGAGACTTCACCGACAATTACAATTTGGAGTGCTGCTGCATCAAGTGGTGAAGAGGCACATACGATAGCGATTATTCTCACTGAAAAAATAAAACCGATGTTCCCAAATGTACAATTTAGAATCATCGGTACTGATATTAGTAATGCAATGCTGAATATCGCTCGCGTCGGCGCATACAAAAATTATGCTATCAAGCACGTTCCACCGGAAATACTAGCTAAGTACTTTATCCTCAAAGACAATCTGTATCATGTCGTTGATGAAATCAAGTCCATGGTTTCATTCCACAATCTAAATCTATGATTCTTCGGCAATTGCAAAAGTGACAAATGTTGATATTATTTTTTGCTGTAATGTGCTAATTTATTTTGACAGTACATCCAAGAAAAAAGTAGTACAGTCAATATATCAGACACTCAATAAAGGCGGGATGCTTTTTGTAGGTTATTCTGAATCACTGCATGGTGTATCGCAGGATTTTAAACTTGTTCACTTACATAAGGCATTGGTTTATAAGAAAGAATAGGCTTTAATTGTCTTCATGATTCACCACATGAATGCTATCTCCTGTATGGAGAACCCCCGATTTTACTTTATGAGCAAAGTACGACCCGAACATCACATTCCCCTTACCATCTCGCCTAAACGTAGATAATGTCGTCAGTGGCTCTTTACTCGATTCAGATGTTTGCTGATTAATAGTTGTGACAGTGCATCGTGAACATTTTTTTCCGAAAAGTAAAGTATTTTCATTGATTACAATTTCACGCCAAGTATCTTCTTCAAAAGCAGATTGGACATTAGTCAGGATAATATTTGCCCGAAATCTATCACCTAAAATTGGCGTGACAAGCTGTGAATTAAGATCACTAAGTGATGCAGTAGATAGTAGTAATAGAGGATGTGAATCCGAAAAATTCACTTGATGACCTTCATTTACTAAATGTCCGGATGATACATCACGGCGATAAGTATCAGCTCTTCGAACAAGCCGGCATTTTTTGCCTATGACTGCTCCAAAAAATTCAGATGCTGCATCACCCTCATCCGACACATCAAGTGGTGGTGAATTAAATACGGAAGTAGTTGTAATTGTTGTTTCTTCCGACTGTAATGGAATCCCGATATTCCCCACTCCAGAATACTCCAGTTTCAAAAATTCTTGATCTATAGACGGCAGTACACGTGCCAAAGACGGACATTCACGTTGGGTGAGGAATGTTCCTGTATCATCAAGAAGCAGCCAGCGGCGATCATTTTCGAATCCATATTCATCCAATTTCACCTCTGACAAGGAAATACTTCCACACGATTTGATCGGATAGATATGGAGCGATTGGATAGTTGGAATTGACATAGAGTGAGTAGAATATTTACCTGTAAAATATCGGAAATTTTGACGGATCTACTTCATGCATGATATCATAGACACACTCAAAGACATGTTCAGCCTCGGGCTTCGAAAAGTAATTGCCATCCGTACCATACGCAGGACGATGTGGTTTGGCTGATAACGTACGAGGCTGGGAATCCAAGTACTTATAGCCGCCTTGCACTTCGAGCACTTCTCGCATCATATAGGCAGATGCTCCTCCGGGAACGTCTTCATCGAGAAATACAATCCGATTCGTACGCTTTAATGATTCGACAATTGAACTATGAATATCAAACGGCAGTAACGTCTGCACATCAATTACCTCGACAGAAATTCCTGTCTTTGCAAGCAGCTCCGCGGCGTCTAGTACAATTTTACAACTCGCTCCATAGGTTACAATCGTGATATCTGTGCCTGAACGAAGTATTTCCGGCATACCGAGTGGAACAGTATATTCACCAACATTTACAGGCAATTTTTCTTTAAGTCTGTATCCATTAAGCACTTCGACTACGAGTGCGGGTTCATCTGCTTCGAGAAGTAAATTATACATCCCCGCTGCCTGTGTCATATTTCTCGGTACACAGACATGAATGCCTCTGACGAGATTAATAATTCCGGACATCGGGCTTCCGCTGTGCCACACACCTTCGAGTCGGTGACCGCGTGTACGGATGATGACCGGCGCTTTTTGTCCGCCTTTTGTGCGCCATTGGACCGTCGCCAGATCGTCCGACATAATCTGGAGCGGATACAACAGATAATCTAAATATTGGATCTCAACTATCGGACGTAATCCACGCATTGCCATGCCGATTGCTTGACCCATAATCGTCACTTCACGGATACCGGTGTCTGACACTCGGAGCTCACCATGCTTGGCTTGAAGTCCGGCAAAACCCTGATTAACATCACCAATTTTACCGACATCTTCGCCAAAAGCAATTACTCGAGGGTCTCTGGTAAGTGCTGCGTCAAAACATGCATTCATTACTTCAGAACCGTTAATAATAGGCGATTCATCATTATAGATTGCAGGTGTGTGTCGTATTTTAAGTGCAGAAGACTCAGATTCACTATGTAAAAACGAAGCGTATCGATCTGCTGCAAGTGTCTCTTGATGTAATTTCCAACCAACAAGATTCTGGACTGCCGGTATATTTTCATTGCGAGTAAGTAGTAATACACGATGAATTGCACTCATATAATCCTTGCGGAAAGGTTCGCGTATTGCACACAATTCTTGCTTAATCACTTGAATTTCCTGTTGATTATGAGATGCTAACGCAATCGCATCCATCATTGCCGATACTTCGTGAATTTCACTAATAATCGGCTGAATATACGCCTGCCATGCTTCATCTTTCCACGATTTGACGAGGGCTATATCTTCTGATTCTAATTTGTCAAGTTCATCAGATGTTGCAAACTTCTGAGCAATTATCCATTGACGTAAATGAGTAATTGCATCATAATCAGACTCCCATTGCAGGCGTTCTTTCGATTTATAACGTTCATGACTGCCGGAGGTTGAGTGCCCTTGTGGTTGTGTCACTTCAATTACATGAATCAGCTGCGGTACATGTTCTGTGCGGGCAACTTCCGTAGCTCTTTGATATGTCTCGACTAACGTAGGATAATCCCACGCTTTGACAACATGAATATCATAGCCATCCGTACTTCCCGGCTTGCGTTGGAATCCACTCAATACTTCGTTGATGCTATTCTTGGTCATCTGGAGTTCATTCGACACTGAAATACCGTATCCATCATCCCATACTGAAATGACAGCCGGTGAACGTAGAACGCCGATTGCATTGACAGCTTCCCAAAACATTCCCTCCGCCGCACTTGCATTGCCGATTGTTCCAAATGCTACTTCATTTCCATTCTGTGAGAATTGTGTGAATTCTTTCAATTCTTCAATTGATCGATACAATCGTGAAGCATACGCAAGTCCAACTAATCGAGGCATTTGCGACGCTGTCGGCGACACATCTGCTGATGAATTATACTGCACCATGAGATCCTTCCAGCTACCATCAGAATTCAGACTCCGCGTACCAAAATGTCCGTTCATCGAGCGTCCGGCTGAGGAGGGCTCAGCTTCGACGTCTGCATGAGCGTACATTTGTGCGAAAAATTCACGGACATTGGACATACCGAGTGCGAACATAAAAGTCTGATCCCTGTAATATCCCGAACGGAAATCTCCCTTTTTAAATGCGCGTGCCATAGCAAGCTGTGGTACTTCTTTCCCATCGCCAAAGATTCCGAATTTTGCTTTTCCGGTAAGGACCTCTCGGCGACCAAGCAAGCTCGCCTGACGACTTTGGAAAGCAATACGGTAATCTCGCAACACTTCCTCTTTATTCCATTGTGTAGATGTAGTTAGAGATGTTGTATGTTTTTTTTGAGATGGAGTTCCATTGGTCGAAGTACGGGTAGGAGCTGACTTTTTCTGTGCTGCAGTGGAGGTTTTAGCCATAAATTTTAATCGTTGAATTGCGGAGATAATACCTTATTCGGAGTGCAAAAATACTGCCATTCGTTGGCATGACCAAAGACGCTTAAATATTTATGTTGCTTGGTTTTGGAAGGTCGATACTTACTTTGTTATTAATCAAGGGTTTTCTTGTAATTTTACGATTGATATGTTTAAAATTTTACGAGCATTCGCTTTATTTACATGGCAAAGGAATTTAATATGTCAAATTATTATTACTTCAAGTGGATGTATCTTGTCATTACTGCTCTCTCCATTCAAAGCTGCGCCAGTATCTTGCGGTCATCATATCCT
Source organism: Ignavibacteria bacterium (assembly GCA_016720145.1). Taxonomy (GTDB): domain Bacteria; phylum Bacteroidota; class Ignavibacteria; order Kapaibacteriales; family UBA961; genus JADJXV01. Next base: position 218,058 of record JADJXV010000006.1, read on the forward strand.
AATGAGATGTATATTGGTTCCGAGCCGGATGGAGCCAAAGTGTATATAGACGGAAAGCTGCATGGAAAAACGCCTCTCAGAACATTTCTTCGACCACAAAAAAACTATGTCATTGAGCTATATAAGCCGGGATATTATCCTTTACGGGAAACGATCAATTCATCAATCAGTTCGGGATGGCTATTACTCGATATTCTCAGTATTGGATATATTTTACCACCTATTGTTGATTCATATACCGGTGCTTGGTATCAACCGAAAGAAAATGTTTTTTTTCGTGAATTGAGCATATCAAACGATACAACACATATAAATTTCAAGACATTATCCGCATTCAGGCAGTTTAATGGTGATTCTATTACGGTTCCGGCTCAGTCTGTTAGCACAGATTCCTCACGATTACGCCCCGAACCATTTAATGCGTTTTTTGGTGTCGGCTATAGCTTCCCCTCTCCGTTTACATCTTCAGTTCCCATTTTACCATCCTCCATTGCCATCGGTGCCGGGTATAGATATTCTCCTTCCCTTTCTTTTGGGTTATTACTCAGCACTTCCGGTTTAGGTAAAAATATCACTTATAGAACGTCGAATGTCGATTCATACACTAAGCAAAGAATCACTCCAAATATTACAAATATATCGGTAGATCTTCGCAAACGATTGTACAATTCTCCCTTATATGTTCTCGGTGGAGTAGGTCTTCATGTGGTCAGTAATGATGAGGTGAAATTACAATCTCCTGAACAAAACACTTTACCTGATTTTAATGAAGTCGTAGGTGGAGCATCATTTGGAATGGGATTTTCATTTAAGGGAGGTGGATTCTGGACAGAAGCGCGATATTCAATCGGTTTTAAGAAAATATATGTAGAGCCATATCAGCCATTTTCTTCAAATGTAGTGACATTGGTATTTGGCTATTACTTTGATGGGAAATATTGATATTTTCATACAGAATAAATGATGTACTTCTATTATTTCCTTTGAAAGTACGTAATCATTGACATGCAATACTTAGGGACAAAACTGTAGTAGAATTGATGGTTAAAATATCAATAACCTTATTAATTTCTGAAACATAGATCCTTTCATAGAAAATTCACCACGCTGTAGAATGTGATAGATGGAGACATAAGTCTGATTCCAAAATCAACAATGTAATTACTCTTGAAATAGCATTTTTGCTCTAAGCAGATGTGAAGTATCATAGACCTTCAATAAATACACTCCACGTTCAAGACTAAATCGTACACTTTCGCCATTCTGACAATCTACTTTATGAAGTTTTTCACCAAGAAATGAATAGATTTCAGCGGAGTAATTCCCCCTTACATTGTCAATCATCCATGTTTCGCTATCTCTTGTGATAGATACAAGATTATTATTCTCATACTCTTGCACTGATAGAGGTATTTCAACATTGACAACGGTACCATCATGGAAAGCCGCATAAATTCCGAGAGGTTTCCCACCGGTATTGACATTAGGTTCTGCAAATCCCGAAAAAAACACTACAATCGCTCGACCTCCAAAAACTGATAAATCCACTCCGAATGACTTCACTATTTCTCGAGTGACAGGTGCAAGAAGCAGGAACTCATACATCGTCGGTGGCATGATGATCGCAGTAGGTGTAGCCCCTCCGAATCCCATACTTGGCAAGAGAGGCGCGACATCTCGTGCTATGAGATCCGTCGTCGCTAAATCAGTACACCCGTCAGCAATTTTCACCGCTATCTCATCATTTGGTAATGGCTTCGTTGATATATTTTCAAGTATTGTCCAGTTGAGTCGGATCGATTTTCCGTCTGGATTTGGAAGGTAAATAGTCGTATCTACCACACCATGCAACAAAAATGAAGTCGCGATTCCCTCTTCAGGCAAGTAGTTCATCGATAATAACGTGTCAACACTTTCTGCCCTCGTCACAGCTATATGAAAAGCACTATCCGAGGACATCGGGAAAAATGGAGTCGCTGTACGAAATTTCATTTTCCCAAGAATTTTCTCGCCATTCACATATAAATCTATCAATCCAAGAGAGGTATCTGCAGAATTGTGGATTATCTGGATGATACCGGGTTCTCGCGCATTGAGCTCGTACAACGAGAAGATTGCAATAATTATAACTATTATATTTTTTAGCATAGTATATTCAAATCATCATTGGAACTGTTCTCAAAATCACACTGAACTACCTACGATTCTTCGGTTGTTTCGTCTAGATGTTTTTGTAGTTTTTCGCTGATCATATAAATTCTCCAAAAATATTCAGTTTCTCGGCGATTTCTTCCGGCGATGGCAGAAGTCCTTTCAGATGTTCGGGTAACGTACTTGTCGTAGAATACGGTGCTACTCATATCGGCTCGTTCACGTTACGCAAGGTATATTCCACAAATGCGCGATTTTTCTCACGGCAAATTATAATACCAATAGATGTATTTTCATCAGGTAGCTTTACGCGGTCATTCAAAACAGATAGATAAAACTGCATTTTTCCGGCATATTCCGGTTTAAATTTACCTGTTTTTAGTTCAATTGCTATTAAAGATCGCAATGCTCGGTGATACAGCAATAGGTCAATAAAAAACTCTTCGTCTTCGATTTCCACACGATATTGCTGACCGATAAACGTAAAATGACCGCCCATTTCCACCAAGAAACGTTGGATTTTTGCCACTAATGCATGCTCTAATTCCCTCTCGGAATAATCACCTTCCAATTCCAGGAAGTCGAAAGTATAATCATCTTTTACAGTAAAAACAGAACGTTTTTGATGAGTATTATCCAGTGTTTTCTCGAAATTCGTTTGATTTATCAGGAATTTTTGGTACGATTTGCTTCTAAGATTATCCTGTAAAACTCGCTTCGACCAACAATATTTAACGGTAGCTTTCAAATAATATTCACGCTCAAGATCATCAGAACACTGCTCTACAATCAATATGTTATGCGACCATGAAATTTCTCGCACCAGTGGTGCGAGTTTTTCGTTAGTCTCGTATTGGGAGTAAAAATTCTTCATTCTCCATATATTCGCCGCCGAAAAACCTTTGATTCCAGGAAATTCCTGTTGAATATCTTTGGCTAAAGATTCGACAACTGAAGCACCCCAGCCCTCGCGGCTTTGGCGGTCGGTAATTGAGTGTCCTATGTCCCAATACAATAGTACTAATTCAGTGTTTGCAGCCCGAAGAGCATTGTATTGCGCAGAACGGATTCTCGCCTTTATCTCGCTGAAAAATGTTGAATAGAGTTCGTTCATTGGTTTCTCCTATTTATGTGGTGGAATTGTTTGACAATTTATAATACTACTAATTACATTCTATTTCTCTTAGTAAATAATGTCAATTATTCTATGATTTAGTACCATCTCTGCTATTGGGATACAAAGCTACAAGAGGGAAATTGTGATATTCTGCAACAGCTTCATTTATAGTAAATTATAAAGCACGGTTGCTTTCATACTTGTATCTTGGTTTAATGTATCATAGAGTTTTGATTTTATTCGAGGTTCGTTATATAGTTTGTTTTGAATGGTATAATCATAATTTTCCGAACAAAAATACAAGTTTTGATGCATGGAAAAATGGAGTAAATATCATAGAGTGGAATATTGAGAAATTTAATTTTATTCTGTATGTACTTTGATGAATTTGTAATCACAAAGTCCAGTTTGTTCTGACACCCGGATGACTAATTTGATAGAATGAATCGCGTTAAAGGTAGAAGCATATTGGTACAAAAAAAAAGCCCTACTTTGAAGAAAGTAGAGCTTTATTATATCGAACTGACAATTTTATTTGAATACTTTAATCAACCATCCGCCATTATTCATAAAGAATGGAACGAATACAAGCGATATAATTGCCATGAGTTTAATTAAAATGTTAAGTGATGGTCCTGATGTATCTTTGAATGGATCGCCGACAGTATCACCAACGACAGCCGCTTTGTGTGTGTCCGACCCTTTACCGCCGAGCTGACCTGTCTCGATATACTTCTTTGCGTTGTCCCAGGCACCACCGGAATTCGCCATCGAAATCGCAAGCATCACACCGACGATGAGCGCGCCGATGAGCATTCCTGCAAGCATTTGTACACCGAATAAAAAGCCCACGATTAGCGGTGAACCAATCACCAAAATACCGGGAGCGATCATTTCGCGAAGAGAGGCTTTGGTTGAGATATCTACGCATGTTGCATAGTCAGGACGTCCTGTGCCTTCAAGAATCCCCGGGATCGTTCGGAACTGACGGCGAACTTCCTCGATCATATCGAAAGCTGCCTTGCCAACCGAACGCATGGTCATCGCAGAAAATGCAAATGGAAGAGAAGCACCGACGAATAATCCTGCCATTACCTCAGGATTCAACATGTTGATTTCAGGCAAATTAGCGCGTGTGAGGAATGCAGCTGTGAGTGCAAGAGACGTGAGAGCAGCTGAACCAATCGCGAATCCTTTTCCAATCGCTGCTGTAGTATTACCTGCTGCATCAAGCGCATCAGTTCGCTTACGAATATCTTTGCCCATACCGGCCATTTCTGCTATTCCACCGGCGTTATCAGATACAGGACCGTAAGCATCGATCGTGAGACCGACGGCAATCGTACCGAGCATACCGATAGCAGCCATTGCGATACCGTACATACCTGCATAACTGAATCCAATTACTACGGTTACAGCCATGAGAAGCATTGGTACGACTGAACTGTTGTACCCAAGCGATAAACCGTAAATTATATTGGTCGCTGCACCTGTTTTGGAAGCATCCGCTACTTCACGAACAGGTTTGAAACGGTGGGAAGTGAAATATTCAGTGACGAGTCCTATGAGCAAACCTGAAATCAATCCCGCTGCCAGGCAAATAAACACACCGGTATTGGTGAACATTTGAGTGCCGATCATATAATTAGCAGGGATCATTTCCATCGTCGGGAAATACAAGCCGACTAGCATGAGGAACGTAGATAATACCAGAGCTGTCTTCAAAGCGCCTTCGACTTTTTCTTCTGTTTTTGGTCTAATAAAAAAGAGAGAAATCAAGCTCGCAACTATACCAACACCACTGACTAACAGCGGAAAGAGCAATGCCGATAATCGTACATTTCCCTCTGGGAGTAACGCAAAAGCAGATGCGCCAATCACCATAGCTGCACAAGTACTTTCGGCGACCGAACCAAATAAATCGGCACCCATTCCCGCGATATCACCCACATTATCACCCACATTATCCGCAATAACTGCCGGATTACGTGGATCGTCTTCGGGAATACCGGCTTCGACTTTTCCAACTAAATCAGCACCGACATCGGCTGCTTTGGTATAAATACCGCCGCCAACACGAGCAAATAAAGCGACGGACGAACCTCCAAGTGCGAATCCAGATAAGATTTCCATAAGAATTGGTTTTTCAATGCCTGGAAGCATTGTATCAAGTCCTAAATACACAAGCATGAGTCCGATAATTGCGAGACCGGTGAGTCCGAACCCCATCACGACACCTGACTTAAAAGCTACACCGAAAGATTCTGCAAGAGAAATTCGAGCTGCGGCTGCCGTGCGAACATTACCCTTTGTTGCAATCTTCATACCGACATACCCTGCAATTACAGAAGTAGCAGCACCTATGAGGAAGCTCACAGCTGAATAAATTCCCATCGGAACAGGTGAATGAGGGTCATTGACTGTGAGTGCAATGATAATTGCAAATATTACCATAAATAACGCTAATATGCGATATTCACGTTTCAGGAAAGCCATTGCGCCTTCGGCAATTGCACCGGAAATTTCCTTGAGTTTTGCCACTTCCTGCGGTGATTCTGCACCTTGTTCAATCGAAATCGAGCTAACCATCCGCGAATACATAAATGCCACAATCAATGACAATGTACCCAAGCCAAGTATTAACCAAATAACCATATAATTTGTAAAATAATGAAACAATACTATTATAATTTTAAATGTCAGGTAGAACTCTTATTTGCCATGATTTGCATGAAATACTTCGAAGTAATCTATCAAGCATTTCTCAACAACCAAAGAATTCTATTTGTTTGTTGGCGAGTTTCGCCTTATTTTCGCGCTCCGAAATTTGAAACCCTTCAAATTTTGTCAAATTTTGACGTTGAATCCTTAGCTCAGTTGGTTAGAGCGTTACGTTGACATCGTAAAGGTCACTGGTTCGAGTCCAGTAGGGTTCACAATCGTTCCGATAAAAAGAAGCTCCATACAAAATATGGAGCTTCTTTATTTTTTTGGAAGGATCAAACGTAACGTCTGAGTTTACATTCCAGCCAGCTTCTTCAATTCATTCAATGTCATTGATTTAGGGCGGACAATTGGCGAACCGAACAGACGATGGAAAACGATTTGCGAGCAAATCCCCATCGCGCGTGACACACCGAACATCACCGTATAAAATTCAAATTCCTGTAAACCATAATAATATAAGAGAGAACCCGATGCTTCGTCAACATTTGGCCATGGATTTTTCGCTTTGCCTTGTTCTTTGAGTACTTCCGGGACAATTTTGAAGAGCTTTTGCATGATAGCTATATTATCATCATCCAAATTATGCTGTTCGGCAAATTGATAAAATGCTGTAAATCGTGGATCTGTCACCCGCAATACTGCGTGTCCATATCCGGGAATTACCTGCCCGCTGCTCAGACGTTTCCATGTGTACTCGCGAAGCTGTTCATCTGTCGGCACACCGTTGAATTCATGTCGTAAGTCGAGAATAAAGCGCAAACATTCTTGATTTGCCAGACCATGAAGCGGGCCTGCAAGTCCATTCAAACCGGCACTTACAGAATAGAACACATCCGAAAGTGCCGAGCTGACGACATGGGATGTCATCGCGCTCACATTACCACCTTCGTGATCACTGTGTAGCACTAAATACAAGCGAATTAAATCTCTGAAACTTGCATCATCGGATATTCCGAGCATGTGCGCAAAATTTGCGCTCCAGTCGAGTCCTGCTTGTGGTGCAATCAATTCACCTTTACCAAAACGTATTCTGTAAATACCTGCAGCGATTGTAGATACGCCGCTTAAGAGTGTAATAGAATCTTCGAGAGTCGCGTGCCAAAGTGCGTCTTTTGAGCCGCCTTCTTCATATACTTTACGGTATTTTGATTCACGCTCAAGTGCCATAATACCAACGCTGAGCATCACCATAGGATGTGAATCTTTCGGCATTGCTTTTAACACATCCCATACATATTGCGGTACTTCTGCTTTGCGAGCAAATGCGCGTTTAATTTCTTCATGTTCAGCAGAATTGGGCTTAGAACCTGTACAAAGGAGGAAGAAAATATCTTCAGGTGTTTGATCGGTGAGCTCGAGGATGGGAATATTACGGATGCGGAGACCTTCATCAGCGGAAACGGAGGAGGTGTCACAGACTAAAGCAGGAACGGCGCGCATGCCGCCAAGTACTTGTTCAATTGCTACGGTTGCGATCTGTAGGTCGCCATGTTCTTTCATCAATGCTGCGCGGTCTGCACGAAGCTGTGGCAACATTTCCATTAATCGGGAGGTAAATAATTCCATACTACACCTAAAAGTTGAAATAAGCTGTTAATTTGCGGGTTAAAAATTACATTTTTCGGTTAATTTTCCTGCAAAATTACGGATTCCTTCGCACTCATGAAGCATAAAAATTTACGTTGGAATAATTAGATTCTATCATCAGGTTCTATGTCGGAAGTTTACCATACATCGGAATCACCGCACCACTGATTCCCTTACTATTATCCGAACATAACAAGTAAATTGCGCTCGCAATATCTACGGGTAACGTCCATGAATTTTCTTCTCCATTACTCGCCCATTCTAGATTGGCGGCAGTACGGATTATTCCCGGTACAATAACATTTGCACGAATATTTTTGGACTTCCCTTCTTCAGCGGCGGTCATTGTCAGTGAAATTGAAGCGGCTTTAGCAGCAGCATAGCATGATTTATTTTCTACTGGAAGAAGTGCAGCTTTAGCGCCGATTGTTACAATTGAACCACCGGATTGCAACGAGCGAAGTGCTTGCCTGATAACGAGAAACGTCGTTCGTGTATTGAGCTGGATCATTGATTCAAACACACCAATCGGTGTTTCGGAAAATGAAATTCCCGCTTCGATTCCACCTACAAGATGCACGACAGCATGAATATCGCCCGCCTCAATAAAGAGTACTTCCACCTCCGACTCCTCAGAGAGATTCCTAATTGAAGACGACAGATGAGAATGTACCGGCAAGCGCTCAGCATCTATGTCAGTCCTACACGCAGCGTGGACATGCCAGCCTTTAGAAAGAAAATAGTCCGTTACAAATAAGCCGAGATTACCGGCAGCGCCGGTGAGAAGGAGTGTAGGCATGAGGATTCCAGAATTAATTGAGAATTTTAATACTAATAAATTAGCATTTTTTATAGAATTCTCCCGTAGTATAGGAAATTTTTCATGTGAAAACAATACGACCATGCCGTAGAGACGCGATGCATCGCGTCTCTACACATTCATGCCACCGAAAGACATATTTTTTCCATTCCAGAGGTCAATATATACCACCTACACGTCGGACATTCTCCCTCTTACCGGGAATCTTTGGTAAAAGACGTGGTCTGGACGTAATTCCGGTCGTATCGGTAAGCGTTCGTAAAAACGCAATGAGGGCTTGCTTTTCATCCGGTCGTAGTTGAAGCTTATCCGCCGGTAATGTCTGATTATTCAACGACATACCGATTCCATTCCCACCACCACGATTATAGAAATCTATGACTTGTTCGAGCGTTGAATAGACGCCATTATGCATATATGGCGCAGTCAGAGCGATATTGCGGAGAGTCGGTGTCTTGAAAGCGTGCTTTTCTATTTCAGCTTTGCTGTAGTTGTATTTCCCGGCATCATTATCTATGGTGGCGTTGGCTGTGTCAGGATGAGCAGGCACGCCTATTACTTCGGCTTCTGTTTCGGTGAAATGTGGAGGAACATTTCCATTAAAGAATGGTGTAAAATGACACGTTGCACATTTTGCCTTACCTGAGAAGATAGTAAATCCATGCTTCGCTTCTGATGAAATTGCCGAAGTCTCTCCTCTCATAAAACGATCAAACGGAGAATTCATCGGACGCAATGAGCGAACAAAAGAAGCTAATGCAATTCGGATATGTAATTCAGTAATTGCACTATCTCCTGATTTATGAAATGCTTGCCGGAACATCTCAACATATTCTTTGCTACTCTTCAAGCGAGCTACTACTTCAGTTAGCGAACCATGCATTTCGTTTTCATTGGTAATCACACCCGTCGCCTGATCTTCTAAATATGTAACATGCTGGTCGTAAAATGCTGAGTTCTGCATACCTGCAAATAACATCGTCGGTGCATTGCGCAGCATACCTTTTGCTCCATCGAGTACTCTACTTGTCGGCAATCCATCAGTAAAAGCACGCTCAGATTGATGACAACTTGCACAGGCACGGTCAGAATTTTTCGATAAAATTGGATCGTAAAACAGTATTTTCCCGAGACTTATTTTTGCTTCAGTTAATGGACGAGCATAATTGGGTGAGAAAAATTCAACATTCCAGGCCGAAGAATCAAAAAGCGATATCGCGTTTGATGAAAATGCCCGAAGATCATTTTTATAGGGTATTTTTAGTGATGTTTGAACATCATTTATACTCTTCAAGAGCGGTTTTGCGTGTTGAACGTTAAACTCAGAACGGTCAAATTCATCAAAATTATTCGCATTTCTAAGGAATACTTGAGCACGCTCAAATTCATTATTCAACAATTTGAATGGTGTTTGAGTTTCATTACTTACATAAATTTCAAGCGTTTTTTGGATTGCTTCCAAAGATACAGCTGATTCTTTGAGAGAATGGAATGTAATTGGAGTGTCAAACCCAACTATTCCAAGTGTATTAATTCTAATGATTTGCAATCTTAGAGCATCAAAAATATGGCTGTCAGTCAGTTCGATTGTTTCTGCAACCTTGCGTAATCGTCGTACATTCGAGGCTAACACGTTGATTTGATGTCGTAAATTCGTGCGCTGTGTAGTATTGATATGAGGAAAGAGTAATTCTTCAACTACTTGAAATCCTTCCGGTTCGATCGTTCTATTCACATCGTCTTCTTCCACTTTTTCAAGTACGGCTCCATTCAGTGAGCGAGCAGTTGCTGGGTTGTAATATTCGGCGAAATGTTCGACTCGCTTATAGGCAGCACGAGCTGAGAAAAACAGCTTTTGAAGTACAATTTCGGACTCATTTTCAATCTGTGCACGTTGTAATTTACTGACAATAGAGTCCAATTCTATCACAGAATTAACGTAAAGATTTTTTACGAGGAGAGTAGGCGTATCTTCGGTTTTCTTTTCAGAGCAAGCCATTAACACACAAAAAAATATTGCAGAAAGTAGATGTATTCGGTACATAGGATAGAAGAGTTAAAAAATAAAAGCGCGAGAACCTTGTGTAAAGTTCCCGCGCAGAAATTTGAAATATACTAATTCAATATTATCGTGCAAGTCCTTTGAGAATAACTACTTGACTTCCCTGCCATTCAGAAGTTCTTTTGCTGCCTCCGTCTGCACCTTTGTACTTATCACCGACCCATGTATGCGGCTGAATAGCAAGTGCGAATGTATTGGGAATACCTACTAGATCTGAAATATCTTCTAATGCTCCATATTCCCACGATCCAAATTTTGATGGTGCCGGAGCGGCAGTTTTGGTATCACGGTTGTATGTATCTTTATCGGCAGCAGTTCTGTGATGGTCGAGTTCACAGACAATTTTCACTTCTTTGGTTGCTAAATTATATTGATAGATGTATGAGTCATGAGTTTCATCGCCGTAGCCGTTCGGATCTTCCTGGACATACGCGTAGTTTGAAGTAACCGTGATATTATCAGGATTTTGGAAAGCTTTAGCTGGCCCTGACTTGTCATCACCATCCATGATGACCTCCATTTTTCCCACTAATGGATTCGCAGCATCAAGATTAATATGATAGACTCTACCGTATTTAGTGCGTGATTTGTCGGAATTAGCACCGACATAATCCTGACCGGTTACCGTAAAATACACATCACGACCGGTACCACCTTTGCGATAATCGACATCTTCTACTCTACCGAATTTAACTGCTTTATTTACATCAACAAGCGCGTTGATTTCTTTACCGGTTAGCGTAGAAGCATTGTCAATTTTTACAAATTCCACATCGTGCATAGTACCAATCTTCATATCTGTTTCAGTTTGTATTTGATCTTTACGGCGAAGCATATAGAGTGAACCTCCAGATAGATCACCAACTGTGTTGCTGATGTATATTGCGACTTGTCCGCCACTTACACCTGAGTCGTCATCGGTAATAATTATCACTGTTTTGCCGGTGTAAGCAGATTTTGGAAGTGGGAGAGCATTCTCAGCACTCCAGCGTCCGAAAGCAGAGAGTTCACGGGATAGAGAAGCGTTGGTAACAGGGTCGAGAGGATTAATACCGTGGGTGCGGGATTCTTCGCCGCTTTCACCACAGGTGAGGAAGAGTGGTCCGAAACCGTGCTCTTCGGGAGTGGCCATCGTAGCTGAACATAATCTCCAAACTCCACCATCAGAATTTAAGATATATTCGCCTTTCGTTGGCTTGAGAGTTTTGTCGAACGTAATTCGTGAAACAGCAAAGTTATCTTCGTGATTAAGAAGCATTGAGAATCCTCCATCGGCATTCTTGAGCCATCCCATACCATCAGCCGAGCCACCAAAAATAAAACTTGGCGATAAATCTAACTTATCATCACTTCCAATCAGTGAGAACACTTCCATGGACTCAAATCCGGGCATTTTCTTCAAAAATGCAGGTGTAGATGAATGGTTTTTTAATTCAACAGTTGGCGTTGTCGGCGTGGTCGTTTCATCTTTACACCCGCCAACACCTAATAATACAAGGGCAAGCGAACCAATAAGAGTACTTTTCTTCAGCATAATTCTTCTTTCGAAAGTTTATAAAAACATTATATCGAAAGCAAAATTACGGCGTGAATGTTACCTCAGTTATACGGGGATGATATGATGATATTACCAATCTAGAGTGAGTTTTATGATGCGGTAATATTGAGTGGTGGTGCGCTGTTGACGCTGATTATTATGATAAACGCTGATCACTCCGCCTACTTTCAGGAAGAATAATCAGCGTTCTTTACTTGGTTGGAAATACAACACATACTCGAGATTCATACACAGCCTGTGTTCAACTTTTTCAAAACTCAAGGTCTCTTGGGCACGTTCTGATTCTAGTAGTAGCTTGAGAAATATAAGTTTCTGTTGAAAAACATCTAGGATTGTGTTTAAATAAAGTCTGAGGGCTTAAATTAGTCTAGTTGTACAGATGCTAACACATTTAAAATTAAGAGGTACGCTCTTTCTCCACGTGAGAGTATTGCACATTGTTATTATGGTGGAAAATGGAAATCCCCTTCAACTTTTACGGTTTTGAGTGCAGAATTTGTAGCTTCGAAGGAAAATGTACCAACAAATTTTTCTTTACTCCAATTAGTAATTACCATAGTTCCGGGCTTGGAAGCAATATATAATTCATCCCCATCTTTCCATGCATTGCTCGAAGATGTCGCAAGTGTAAAAGTTCCCTTGCCCCATTTAACATCACCAGGGGAGACATAGAGTTCTTTAACCGGAAATAGACCATTATTTGCGCGAATAACTCTGTATAATGTGTATTCAGTAGTAGCAGTTGGCATTGCTTGAGTAATGCCGTCTATTTTTAAATTAAGCTTAATGGGTCCGTACTCCGGTTCTACTGGAGTGTTATCCTCTACAGCTTCGATATCAAACCATTTGAATCCAATATAACCGGAATTTGGGATTGAATTAATCATCTGAGAGTAACTAACGCCAATTTTTTGCTTCCCTTTTTCTAATGTAAAGTCACGTTCGTTCAAAGTAATTTCTTTACGCTTTGTATAATCCCACATTATAAAATCAGGTTGAAAGCCCGTAGCTGATACTTCTATCGTACTATTGGTCGGTAATTTAAGTCCATTTTTCAACTCTACATAATCGTTATTTATATCTCGTACTTGCAAGCGAACATTTGGATATAGGTCATTGCCGATTGTTCCGCCAAGCATTTGATCATACAGTGTTTCTACTACATCATAATCAATCAAAGCTGAATTAGCGGCTTGATAAATATTATAATATGCTGTCCCTAATTTGCTTGCATTGCTACCGGAATAATACGGCTCAAAGTCACCTAATCTCTTGGTAAATACAATTTCCCGTACCTCCGTATTTGGATAATTAGGGTCACAGACTGAAATTTTCCCGTTAGAAGTTTTATACGCAATAATTGCATGAGCGATAGTATCATCTGAAACATAAAGACATTGAGGATTACCGGTTTCACGAATTGCATATGCAATCGAACGATACGTCACCAAATCTCTGTCGTAGCTTTTATCTATATCCTGGTAAATCTCCAAATTTGTCCAATACATTTTTACTTGCAGTACCGAACAAAACCTAAAAGCATTCACATCATCTTCCCATATTTCAGGAGTTCTTTCAACGCCATTATTATCGAACACTCCATATAAATTAGGACTTCCGTTCTTTTTCTTAGTCGAGTAATACCACATCATCGCAATACTTTGCCCACCACAATGTCCGGTATTTGCAATATAGGAACCCCAATTTACAAACTGAAAATTATCACTTCCGAGTTCATACCCGGTATCAAAAGTATTATCAAGAGTAGCTGCATCTATACTCGAAATAAATATAGAAGATTTCTGCGTTTCTGCTTGAATGGTACGACCGGATTTTGCAGCTTTAGATCTCGCAATCGATGAATGGGAAAAATGGCGGGTAATAAATCGGATTTCGGTTGAATCTTCGTAAATAAGCGGTAATGCTTCCATTGATTGAGTCGCTTCATCATATTGAAAAGCTAAGGCGAATTGTCCGGCAGGTATCTTGACCGGAATCGTAACGGTCATGGGATCTTTGGAATAACCACCACCATTTGAAATGTGAATTAATGGTGTGAGCAAGGTTATCTCTTTACCGAATCCATGCTTAGTGATCTCTGAAGTTGATATCTCAAATTTTCGAGAGTCAGAATATGCCACATTTGGTACACTAATTTGAAGTCCATTGACCTTGCTGCTTACATCACTTATTACTATACTACCACCACTTGAGGACACCGTCTGACTTACCAAGACCTTACTGTTCCCTGTTTCTAATTTTGATTCCGGCGCTACAGAATTATCACCACAGGAATTAAGCAACAATAAGATAGCTACAAGGGAAAAAGAAATGCAGTTTGAATATTTAGCTGTAAACATATATATTTCTTAATAGTTAATACACACATTGTTAGTTTAGATCCATTCACCGGCAAATATAATAGAATTTTCTAACTTGAGCAATAGTAATTATTTCAGAAAGTTAGACTGAGTACCTGGATGAGAATTAAAGAAATAATGATTTTCCTTGTTCAATCTGTACTTCTTTTTCTGTCTATGTCATTCAATTTTCAAATAGCTGCTAACTTTTTCCACTTGAGTCAATTCACACCTCATACCCGAGATTCGGACTCAGCCAGCGCTCAACTTCTTCAATACTCATCCCTTTACGGCGTGCATAGTCCTTCACTTGGTCACGACCAATCTTGCCAATCGGGAAATATTTTGACTGTGGATGAGCGAAATACCAGCCGCTCACAGCAGCTGCAGGATACATCGCATAATTTTCCGTAAGCCAAATTCCTGCATTATTTTCAACATCTAACAGTGCAAAAAGAGTTTTCTTTTCTGTGTGGTCAGGGCAGGCAGGATAGCCGGGCGCGGGTCGTATCCCCTGATATTCTTCATCAATAAGACCTTGATTATTCAGGGTTTCAGTCGTAGCATAACCCCACAATTCCGTTCTCACCTTGAAATGCAACCATTCCGCAGCAGCTTCTGCGAGTCGATCGGCGATCGCTTTCGCCATGATTGCACTATAATCATCATGGTCTGCTTCAAACACTCTCACGATATGTTCGAGCCCAATGCCCGCCGTCACGGCAAAAGCACCGATATAATCCTCGCCATACTCCTTCGGCGCAATGAAATCGGCCAAACATAAATTAGGAGTACCGGGAGATTTCTGCGACTGCTGACGGAGGAAATAGAGCATCACTTGACCAGAGTCGCAATGTAATTCCACATCGTCATCACCAACCCGGTTTGCCGGGAAAATACCGCATACTGCTTTCGCTGCTAAGGAGTTATCGTGAATAATTTTATCTAGAATTACATTTGCATCATCGAATATACGCAGCGCTTCTGCGCCGACCGTGGTGTCATTGAAAATAGCAGGATACTTCCCGCGTAATTCCCAGGACATGAAAAAAGGAGTCCAGTCGATGAATTCCCGGAGGGTTTCTAGTGGGATGTTGTTGAATACTGTAATACCTGGATTGTTTGGTTTCATAATATATTGGGCGTGTTTTATAACAGATACACCAAGTTCATAGTCTGAACCTTCGCGCACTCTGCGTCTTTGCGTTAAAATTAAAATTGAAATACATACATTAGAAGAAGTTAACGCAAAGACGCAAAGGTCGCAGAGGTAAATTCTGAAAAACCTTTGCGTTCTCTGCGCCTTTGCGTTAAAGATTATTGACTACTCGTTTTATACCGTCTTTGACTACCTTCTCACCAAAATTTATTACTAAAGCAAGTCTGAGATTTGACAATCGAAGGTAAGTAAGTGCCTGTGATTCATAGATTGAATTATATCTTTCTGTCGCTTTGCATTCGACAATTACTTTTCCCTGAACGAGAATATCTACCCGAAGCGGTGAGGCAAGTTCCTTTCCCTTATAAAGTACAGGAACTATTTTTTGTCGTTCAACCTGCAGCCCACGCTCTATAAGCTCCTGACACAATGCTTCCTCATAAATACTTTCTAGTAACCCTGGTCCACCGAGTACACGGTGAACTTCAATCGCAGCACCAATAATCTTGGCACTAATTTCATTTTCTGTCATCATAGTGATATGGTAAATTGTTTAACGTGTTGACGACAAGATACATAGAGTGTGAATTAGATCTCTGCGTTCTCTGCGCCTTTGCGTTAAAATTGAAAAATAACTATTCCTGATTTAAGAATTTAACGCAAAGGTAACAGAAGTGCTTTCTGAAATTAAATCTCTGCGTTCTCTGCGCCTTTGCGTTAAAATTGAAAAATAACTATTCCTAATATAAGAATTTAAAGCAAAGACGCAAAGGCCGCAGAGGTAAATGCTTTTGCGTTAAAAATCTTAGTGAAACAAATCTAACTTATTCCCACGAGCAGCCGAAAGTGAGAGCAAACTCTTCTCCACCGAACGATTAGCATAATCAGCCCGCACCTTCTCGTATTCTTTCTTAAACTGCGCGCCAAAACTCTCCCGCGTCTCCATGCTGACCAAGCTCCCCGCGACCGGCACCGCTCTTGAAGCATCCAGCACATGAATCACCGCCCCCGAATACGATGGTGCAATCTTCACCGCCGTATGCACCCGCGACGTCGTCGCCCCGCCGATTAATAATGGTTTGGTGAATTTGAGGCGTTCCATCTCTTTGGCAACATGCACCATCTCGTCGAGTGAAGGTGTAATGAGTCCCGAAAGTCCTATAATATCAACATTTTCCGTAATAGCCATTTGCAGGATTTTATCAGCCGAAACCATTACTCCCATATCGATAACCCGGTAATTGTTACACCCAAGCACCACGCCTACGATATTTTTACCGATATCATGCACGTCTCCCTTGACGGTCGCGAGCAAGACGGTACCATTATTTTTACTTTCATCGCCAATGAGCGCTTTTTCGGCTTCCATGAAGGGCATCAAATAAGCAACAGCTTTTTTCATAACACGTGCTGATTTCACCACTTGCGGCAGGAACATCTTCCCTGCTCCGAATAAATCACCCACTACACTCATGCCGTCCATCAGCGGACCTTCGATCACATGCAAAGGACGCTCATACATTTGGCGCGCTTCCTCTGTATCGGCATCAATAAATTCTGTAATTCCCTTTACTAATGAATGCTTGAGACGTTCCTGCACAGACTCACTGCGCCATGCTTCGGCTTCTTTTGCCGTGACAGCAGTTTTACCCTTGAGCTTGAGCTGTTCGGCGTATTCGACTAAGCGTTCGGTCGAGTCTGCGCGGCGATTTAAAATCACATCTTCCACTAATTCAAGCAGATCCTTCGGAATTTCATCATAAATATCAATTTGTCCGGCATTGACGATTCCCATATCCATGCCTGCTTGGATCGCGTGGTAGAGAAAAGCAGAGTGCATCGCACGGCGAACAGGTTCATTGCCACGAAACGAGAACGACAAATTGCTCACGCCGCCCGAAACTTTCGCACCTGGAAGATGCTGCTTAATCCACCGCGTGGCATTGATAAAGTCATTGCCGTAATTGTTGTGTTCCTCGAGTCCGGTTGCAATCGCAAAGATATTCGGATCGAAAATAATATCCTGCGGAGCAAATCCTATTTTCTCAGTTAAAAGCTTATATGCGCGAGCACAAATCTGTGTTTTCCGTTCAAACGTATCGGCTTGCCCCTGCTCATCAAACGCCATAACTATCGTCGCAGCACCATATTCGAGCACTTTTTGCGCTTGTTCAAGGAATTTCTCTTCGCCTTCTTTCATAGAAATTGAATTGACAATCGACTTGCCCTGCGCGCATTTGAGTCCTGCTTCGATAACGCTCCATTTGGAAGAATCGATCATCACCGGTACTTTGGCAATATCCGGTTCAGATGCAATGAGATTCAGGAATTTCACCATCGCAGCTTCGGAATCAAGCATGCCTTCATCCATATTAATATCAATCACTTGCGCGCCGCTTTCAACTTGCTGACGGGCGACCGAGAGCGCTTCTTCGTAATTATTTTCTTTGATGAGTTTGGCAAATTTTGCCGAACCCGTCACATTGGTACGTTCGCCGATATTGACAAAATTGGTGTCGGGGCGAATCTCGAACGGTTCAAGACCGGAGAGGCGCATGAGGGGTTCGCGGGTGGGAATTTCGCGTGGCGTAAGATGTTCGACAGCATCAGCAATAGCGCGGATATGATCCGGCGTCGAACCGCAGCAGCCACCCAAAAGATTAGCAAAACCTGACTCAGCGAATTCTTTAATAACCGCTGACATTGTTTCCGGCGTTTGATCATAACCGCCCATTTCATTCGGGAGTCCGGCATTGGGGTACACGCTGACGTAGCAGGTAGCGATGCGGGATAATTCTTCCACAAACGGACGCATTTGTTCGGCGCCGAGCGAACAGTTCAGTCCAACCGACAACAAATTCGGACAATGGCACACCGAATTCCAAAATGCTTCCGTTGTTTGACCGGAAAGAGTCCGCCCCGACATATCGACAATCGTCCCGGAAATCATCACCGGAAGCTGTTTGTCGCTTGTACGGAAATACTCTGATACGGCAAAGATGGCAGCTTTCGCAGTGAGCGTATCCGTAATAGTTTCAATGAGTAAGACATCAGCACCGCCATCGACGAGCCCGCGAACTTGTTCGGAGTAGGCGGCGACCATTTCATCCCACACGATAGCGCGGTAGCCGGCATTATTGATATCGGGAGAGAGCGAGAGCATTTTGGTGGTGGGTCCCATCGCGCCGGCGACGAAGCGCGGTTTTTCGGGAGTGAGAGCGGTATATTCCTCGGCTGCCTGCTTGGCGAGCTTGGCGGACATATAATTAATATCATAGACCAGAGTTTCGAGATTATAATCCGCCTGCGAAACAGTCGTCGCGCTAAAGGTATTGGTTTCAATGATATCGGCGCCTGCAGCAAGATATTCGCGGTGAATATCAAGAATAATATCCGGCCGTGTGAGCGAGAGCAAATCATTATCCCCTTTGAGCGGATGATGGTGTCCCGACAAATCATGCCGGCACGCGGCAGAATGGAGTCCGCGGAAATCATCCTCACCAAGAGTATGCCGCTGAATCATCGTTCCCATCGCACCATCAAGGATGAGAATCCGCTGTTTGAGGAGAGTTTGAAGCTTTTGGAGTGTGTTATTCATACGTTATTCTAATTTGTTTGTCGCATCAATGTAAAATTGTATCTTATCCGATTCATCCGGCTTATAATTATGGAATTCGAGGAGTTCCCCATTGGGTAATTTTGTGCGCTGTACTACTTTATTTGTATCGTATTTATTCGGAAGTTCGATGCGTAATGTACTCGAATCCTCTTCTGCTTTACTTATTTTAAAAACTGATTTAAGGATATTCCCTTTCCAGGATTTTCCGGAGCCGAAGATGTAGGTGCCTTGGTCTATACCAATATAGAATGGATCAATGTACTTTGATTTGAATTCAACTGCTGTTTTAATGGTCTGATCTTCCTGGAAATTGACTTTTTTTACAAACCAGTACAGCCAATCTTCTTTAAAGTTAACATAAAAGGACGATCGTTGTTGTTCGCTAAGTCCTTTACCATTTCTCTGCCACCAGCGAGAGGCATGTTTTGGTGATTTTAGGGTAATAACCTCATCATTGTCACTGTTTCTGAGTTCCATATTCGTGCGATATTCTCGAAATGGTTTATAAGCTACTAGAGAATCATTAATAAATGTATTGAAATTCAAGATAAACATTGAGTCTTCAGGCATTCTATTCGATGAATTTTCAAAAATCGATGAGTCTAATGATTCGAGTCGATGATTTTGAAACGTATGGGGAAATCCAATCTGTATTGTTCGAGCGTTTCCTGAATTACGAAGCCAAAATGTAGCTGTCACCGTATAATACTTTTTATCGAGTCTAATTTCCACATACTCCGAATCCATTTGAACCGTGGCATTATTTCCGTTTTTCAGAGTCACACCGCCATGAATGACATCGACGAATCCATCATTTGCTTTTATTTCCAAAGTAGTTATCAACACCATAAATATTGATAAACAGCACAGTTGAAATGCTTGTCGTTGGAAGTATGTTATAATTAGTTTCTTCATATAGTTACAGGTGAATCCATCCAAACTCATTTAGCGCATTTCAAGTAAATGTACTGACTTATCTTCAAAATATTCCCGCAAGAAATTAGGACAAAAATCAAAACCATTTTCCCAGGCAATTCCATTAAACTCATTAACAAAAACGCGATTGAAAAATGCTTTGTCATGTAATGCTTCACCAATTTCACCACGAATAGACGGCGCAACATCGACAATTCCTGAAAATCCATCGGCAAAAGTCACGTGGACATGCAGGTCGGGCAATGGTTGGGCGTTGATTATCTTTTGCATTACTTCAGCAAGATGCTATGTAGTATGAACATAGTATATATGGAGCACAGGAGTTCTCCATCAATAATTAGCAAATGGATATGCTATATATCCAAATAATTCTTTTATTCCCTACAAAAATCGTGAAATACCGCATCAAAACGAAACGCTTAGGAGAATTAAGGGAATTACGAGAACGTTTGGACGGCAAAGGGTGACCGCAAACGCACGGTTGGAATGCCATGAACCGAACCCCAACATCAATCTCACCACACCATCGCAGCATTGAGGAAGAATTGCCTGCCGAGGAGCATGGGGATGGATTGTAAATTCATGGAATTGAATATGTTATTGACGCCTGCGGTGAGTTCAATCCTCGAACTCTGCAGCAGACCCTGCGTGTCAAATCTCTTGGTAATTGCCGTATTACAGAGCGCGTAACCGGGCACGTATTCGTCATCGCGGTCGAGAACTTTTCGGGCGGGGTCGCCGAGAGCAAGTCCATTTTTGTCAAGCGCTTCGTCGCCGAATCTGCCTACATACTGCACACGGAAATTGATGCTCAGCCCGTAGGGTCTGTGGTCATATTGCACGCGGGCTACGCCACTATGCCGCGAGCGGAACCATAAGCCACCATACGTTTTATACTTTAAATACTCACCGTTTATGTAGATAGCGCGACCATCTTTGATTGCATCGAGCACTTCGACATCATTGGCGTCGAGAAATTGGTAGCCGAAATTTGCCGAAAATGATGTGCTGTCACTCACGGGAAGAGCAAGGTGAAGATTCGTTTCAATCCCTTGCGTATAGACCCGCGAGAGATTGCGGTAGGAATAGACCGAATTATTGCCCGTAGCATCCTGACCAACATAGTAATACTCGATTAAGTTCGAGAGATTATTACGGAATGCGCGGACCTCGACCATGCCGGTGAGCTTGTCGTCGCCGATGGGAATGTCAATTCCATCATACATAATCCCCGCATCAAACGCCGTCGAACGCTCGGGTTGTAGATCGAGACCGAGGCGCCGCGCTCCGACCAGATCATAGCCGGCCCCGGCGAGACGATTGGAGAATTGCACGTATAACTGTCTGAAATCCGGCACTTTGAAACCGGTACCGATGGAAGTACGGAATTGCAAATTGTCGGTTATTTTAAAATTCAGTGCGAGCTTGGGATTGGCTAACCATAATACTTTCAATAACGTACTGTCGAAGGGTTCGCTACCGGAAAAGCTTGCATTATCATACGCACTATTGCCTACATAGCGGCTACTCAGCGCGTATGACACCCATTCGGTGGGATTACCTTCCCACTGTCCAAAGATGGAGAAGGTGCGGTAAAAGGGTTTGTCGGGGTAACGCGAACCGCTCGTATTGTCGTAATTGGCTTCGAGACCGAAGGTAAAACGATTGCGGAGATTCCAGAACACATCATATTGCAAATATCCGCGCCAGATTTGGCGGTTGAGGTCATCGGTGCGACCGGCTGCAGCTTGCGTGGTGTCGAAATTGTACTGTTCGGTGTAGTTTGAGCCGTATAACTGCGCTGTAAGTCGTGCCTTGCCGTGCGTCCATTCCGTGCCGAGTGTGCCTGAAAATTCACGTTGCACCACCGAACCTGTATTAGAAGCGACTTGTCCGAAGAATGATTCGGTGAATTTCCCGCTGCTTTCCGATTCAAAAAAACGTCCATTAGCGGAGAGTTTTAAGCCGGGTGTAATTCTCCACAATCCCTTTGTTTGTGCGGTGTAGTCGGTAAATCCGGAGTATGGAACGGTGCGTCCATCTTGTGATAATTCAAATGGTTGTGCTGATTTGCTGTTAAAGAATCCGCTTATTTCGTAGTCCGTTGCGCCATAGCCGCCGTCGAGTTGGAGTTCTGCTGCGCCATGCTGCAGATACTGTGAATAGACTTTTCCACTCCACCCGTCAACCGGTCTTTTAGTAATAATATTAATCACACCGGCGAGGGCTTCGCTGCCGTAGAGCGAGGACATCGGACCTTTGACAATTTCGACGCGGTCGATATTCCCCACCGAAATGCGGGACAAGTCGAGCACACCGGCAACGCGACCGATCATGGGCTGACCGTCGAGTAAGATCATTGTATAGTCAGGGCTTAGCCCCATCATTTGTACGCCGGTGCGAACATTGGTTGTGAGCAGGAGTCCGCTTTGCTCACGGAGTAAATCAGCGGAATTCACCATCGCGCTGGACTTTAATTTATCACCGCCAACGACTTCCACGCGTACGGGCGAGTCTTTGATGAGCGATTCATTCCGCGTACCGGTGATGACTACTTGTTGGGCGTTATAGGTGCGAGTTTTGGAAAGTGTATCTGCTTTTTTTACCCGCGGAACGGCCGGAAGGCGCGGAGTTTGGAGGGTAGAATCGGGTGCGGCAATGCTTGGAAGTATCGAGAAAAGAAGGAATAAAACGACCGACAATGTAAACGAAGTACTAGTTATACGCATGAATTTCTTTGTATGAGTAAAAAATGAGGGCGGTAAGACGGGATTTTTGGTTTTTTCGCGTTTTGATTGCGTAAGATTTTCAACGCAAAGGCGCAAAGGTGCAGAGAATTCTTTGCGTGCTTTGCGGCTTTGCGTTAAAAAATCCAAGATGTATTCCTTGCGGCGAAGATGATATTATCAGCGAACATCATAGAAAATCATAAAAAATCAGCGTGCCATTTCTCAACACACACACAGATTTTCCGTAAATTGCCACTCAAATTTGACTTCAATTACTAGAATATGGAATCTATGCAGTATCAATACTCCCTTGAATTTGCTCAGACAATGGACGCTCAGGACGCACTTGCGCCGCTTCGTCATCACTTTCATTTCCCCGTTATTAACAGTCAAGAAGCACGGTATTTCTGCGGAAATTCTCTTGGACTCCAACCAAAAGCGACCGAAAGTGCGCTCCTTCAGGAATTAAACGATTGGAAAAATTGGGGTGTCGAAGGACATTTCAACGCAAAAAATCCATGGTTCCCGTATCATAAATTCCTCACCGATTCCCTCGCCCGTATCGTTGGAGCTCAGCCAAGCGAAGTAGTTTGTATGAATACACTTACCGTCAATCTTCATCTACTGATGGTGTCGTTTTATCGTCCAACAAAGGAACGCTACAAAATCATCATGGAGGCAGGCGCCTTCCCTTCTGACCAATATGCTATGGAGTCACAGGCGCGCTTTCATGGGCTCAATCCGGATGAAGCAATTATTGAAATTGCACCGCGTGAAGGTGAAAATACGCTCCGCACCGAGGACATTCTCAGTGCGATTGAAATGCATAAAGACTCACTTGCACTCGTTATGTTCTCCGGTGTGCAATATTTTACCGGTCAGCGATTTGCGATGAAGGATATTGCTGCAGCGGCTCATGCAGCAGGAGCGCTCGTAGGATTCGACCTCGCGCATGCTATTGGGAATGTTGAACTTAATCTTCATGATTGGGATGTAGATTTTGCAGCGTGGTGTTCGTATAAGTATCTGAATTCCGGTCCGGGTGGCGTCGGCGGCATCTTCGTCCACGAACGTCACGGCAACTCTCCCGACCTCCCGCGTTTTGCCGGCTGGTGGGGCAATGACGAAAGCACACGATTTGAAATGAAGAAGGGTTTTCGTCCTGCCAAGGGCGCTGAGGGTTGGCAGATCAGCAATGCGCAAGTATTTCAAATGGCTGCACTTCGCGCGTCTTTGGATGTGTTTGACAAAGCAGATTTTTCTTCCTTGGCAGCAAAACGTGATGCTTTAACCGGATATTTGGAATTCTTACTTGCAAAAGTAATTGCCGACTTCCCTGCTCTCAATATCACGATTATTACTCCACATGATCTACACGAACGAGGATGTCAATTATCCTTACTTGCGAATTCTAATGGACGGGAATTATATAATTATCTAACAAATAATGGAATTATCGTTGACTGGCGCGAACCGAACGTTATCCGCGCTGCTCCTGTTCCTCTTTATAATTCATTTGAAGATGTATATGTGTTAGCCGAAAGTATCAGGTCGTATGCAAAAGAGATACTATAATTAGGAAATATTTGAGGAGTGAAGTTGATCATAAAAAATACTCATTAAACCTTTCCTAAACTCACCGCTCTTAGCACCCGAAATTGCGGAGAGTATGGCGCTCTTCACATTTGTAAGGGGACGATACTTGTTGTATCCAACCAATTTTCTTTCTTAATTTTAAAGGGTAATTGTATGAAAAATCTTGTTGTAGCAACTATCGTTGCATTCGTCGTCGCAGGTAGTGTTACTGTCAATGCTCAAACTCCGAAAGAGCAAGCTAAAGCCGGAAAAGAACAAGTTAAAGCAGGGAAAACGGTGATCAAATCTGAACGTCAGGACATGAAAGCGATTAAGGAAAGCGTGAAAGCCGGTACAATGTCCAAAGAAGAAGCAAAAGCGCAAGTAAAGGCAAACCGTGAGCAAATCAAAGCAGCAAAAGGATCTGTGCACGAAGGAAAACAGCAAATCCGGTGAAGCCCGTAAGGCAGCACATGAAGCCAAAAAAAATAAATAAGACTTGAAAATATGAGGTTATCTCAAAATCTGAATTCACACACAAAGCGTCTCGGCATATCGCCGAGACGCTTTGCTTTTGTTATTGCTTTCTGTGGGGTTATTGGCACTTTCACTTCGGTGTATGCTAATAATACTTGTGTCAATCTTCACGGTAACTATATTAATTATAAGATAGTTGTTGATTCTATATTTACTGATTTCAGTTCACCCTTTAATGATACTACCCAAGCTGAAATCGATTCATTAGATCTGGAACTAGACGCTTTAGCAGCCGAACTAGACACTACCGAATCTGATACAGCCGACACCAAATGGTCATTCGTCGCAAATACAAAATATCGTAGTCAGGACCAACGAAATGGTGTCGATATCAGCAATGGTTTACCGACATTTTTTAATTCAGTCAAGCTTTCCCATGCTATCGGACTGGAATTATCAGCATCTACTTCGCATAGAATCAAGACCAAAAAACTCGATTATCAGGATTTTTCACTTGCTCTTAGTTATGAATATCAAGCTGCAGATTGGGTGGATCTTTCTGCCGGGCTCACTCGCACCAAATACCAAACTGACACGACCAATGCTCTCGCCGGCTCGTCTTTTATTATCTCTCTGATGGCAGATTTCTATATCAAACGGTTCATAATTGATCTTTCGCTCGACAGATACACCGGAGACGATGCGAGTACTTCCCTTTCGCTCACTACGCTTTACCCATTCAAATACAAAGATTTATCGATTATTACGATGCTCGGCGCTTCTCTGCTGAGTTATGAAATTACCACCAATCGCCTCAAATCCACTACCAAAACGACCAAGGCCAAAACCAAAAAAGCTCTTTCGCTCAGTTCAGTCGTTGCAAGCTTGCCAATATCCTACCCGATTTACCGAGGAATTTCCATGAATTTCACACCGACGTTTAGCTATTCTCCTATCGAAACCGTATCGAGTAATCGCACGCAACTCGTTGTTAGTTTGGGACTAAAATATTCACTCGACTTTTAAAGTTATTTTCCCCCTTCAGCACATTCCACACCGATATTCACCGCTCTCCCTTGCCGACCACGAATAGTAGCCTCCTTAATGCACGACCACTATCTTGCCTACAACATGTCCATTATTTTCAAGATAATACACGCCTGCTGCCACACGAGAAACATCAACCGACACTGCC
The DNA here is from genome assembly GCA_016720145.1 of Ignavibacteria bacterium. GTDB lineage: Bacteria > Bacteroidota > Ignavibacteria > Kapaibacteriales > UBA961 > JADJXV01. The sequence continues at coordinate 244,130 of JADJXV010000006.1, forward strand.
CCCTTTTCAGCAGAAATTAGTTCAGATTGAATCAATTCTCCGGTGATGCCATTATAGAGTTTAATTCGCCGGATGTCTGTTTCAATTTCGCTTATCATGATGGTAACAGTACTACTTGCAGGATTCGGTGTAGTTAATATCTTTATAACTTCACTCGGCTCCTCCACCGACATCGGCGGATAATACTCTACCGCACCAAGCGATCGATTACGAGCAGGAAAAATTCCCGGCGCTGGTGCAAATTCCTTGCTGTAAAAGTCGCGTGATGGCGTGATAATACCCGTTCCCTGTCCAATCGCCGGAGAAGTGCTCGTTAATTCAAATCTTACTGAGTCTTTGAAGCGTGGATTATCACGGATTGTTCGGATTTCCGGCGTGGGTGTATTCGGTCCGTTCCAAGAGGAGTTATCGGGATTATACCATAGATTGATGCCAAAGGTAAACGTCTCGGGAGCAGTATTTCCACCGATATTGATGGCAGGTTGCGCGGTCGCAAACACGACGATATTTTCCGAAAAATGATTATTCCCGCAGGGCAGGAAACCATTACCGACAGTCTCTTGCAGGATGCGAATTGCCCAGCGTCCGGGACGATAGATGGTATTATTCACTACAAAACAGTCAATAGCGCCGACAAAAGCTATCGGTGCCGCCGAACCAATGAAAATATTCGAATAGACATCGATTCCCTTTGCTTCGTAATTAGCCCCTACCGGTCGGAAAAATGGGAGTCCGGTCGAACCTCCAATATTAACTGACCGTTCACCTCCATTGACAAATTTATTCCGTTCGATAGTTATGAATCCCGATCCACCCTTTGCCTGAATAGAATTCGAACCTCCATTTTCAAAGTGATTATCGGAGATAATTCCTTTATGGCATCCAACCATATCTATAAGCGAACCTCCCGTAGCACCATTGAGGAATCGACAGTTACGTATCGTGAACGTGTCAATTCCCGACATTTTTAATTCATCATTATTGCCGGTCGCCGCCATACTCCGCCACTCGCAATTTTCAATAATTATATTATGCGATGGCGAGTCGAATGTACCACCGTCATCAAGATTCACACCATTGCCTGTCTGCTGTTCGAATATGAGTCCGTTTATCCGTACATACCGCGTATCAGTCATCTGAAAAGCCTGCGAACCTCCTCTGAAAATTACCGATTCATTATTCTCCGTTCGAATCGTAATCCAATTATTTGCATTGCCTTGTAGATTCACAATCGCATCTCCGCCGCTATAGACACCGCCATAGATGAGAATCGTATCACCCGGCTGAGCTTGCTGTGCAGCAGCTTGCAAGCGTGTATAGGTCTTACCTGTGCCGACTTCGAGAGTGCGAGAAAGTGAATAAGGAGAGGAAATAAGGAAGGCAGTTAAAAGAAGGATGCCATACAAGTAGATATTTTTCATACGCTTATGCTCCGAATAATTTGGAAATATTTTGAGAATTCATTGTTATTTTTAAGTGATATCGAGAAGCATATCAAGCTCAAGTATCAGGTTTGGTTACAATTTACTCAATTATTCGGTATTTTAATGCAAAACGCAAAGGACGCAATGATTTCTCTGCACCTCTGCGCCTTGCGATAAAAATCACTTGCTCACTCATGCCACAGCCGGCAACGTAAACATAAACGTACTTCCCATCCCTACTTCGCTTACAAGTCCGATAGACCCGCCTTGCGCTTCTATAAATTCTTTGCTAATTGCAAGTCCAAGCCCCGTACCGGTATTGGTCGTATCAGAATTCGGCACTTGATAGAATTTCTCAAAAATCTTGGGCTGATATTTTGGGTCAATTCCTCGACCATAATCTTGCACTGTGAACTGCACCTCAGGTGAAACAACACCAGCTATTCTGTAGCATCTGATGTTAATTTTTGCATCTTCCGGTGAATAGCGCACTGCATTCGAGAAGAAGTTGACGAGTACCCATGCCGTTTTTTCAATATCGCAGACAACATTCGGGAGCTCTTCCTCGCAAATAACTTCAAGGTGAATATTTTTCTGTTGTGCTTGAAATGCAAGGGCATTACAAGCATAACTAATAATCGTCTCCGGCATCGTCGATTGCTTCTGCAGCTGAATATTCCCCGTTTCAACTTGTGCCAGGTCGAGGAGCTCTCCGGTGATTTTGAGTAATCGTTGTGATTCATCTTTCATCGTTTCGATGAGCTTTTGCTGTTCGGGATTGACAGTCCCGACTCTCGCGTCCTCAAGTAATTTCAAGCTCAGCTTTATCGATGATATTGGCGTCTTTAATTCATGTGAAATCGTCGCTATAAAATTTGTTTTAGCTAAGTCTAACTCTTTGTATTCTGTAATATTATTCAAAAGTATTACTTCTCCGATCGGTTGCAAATCGGCAACTATCTGAACCACTTCTTTCGTGAAATAGCTTTCTTTGCCATCGCTATATATTTTTAGAGGAGCTTGGGTGTTTTCTATTGTCAGTAGCCGTCTCAGTAAGTCATTATGCAAGGCGATATCCGGCGCATAATTACCGATGAGTTTTGCGCTTTCAATATTCAATATTTTGGTTGCTTCGGTGTTCGCAAAGAGGATATACCTTTTCTCATCAAACCCAATAATCGGGTATTTCATATTATTGATAATTGTTTCAATTCGCTTTTTTTCGAATATGATTTTAGCAAGATTACTTTGTTCATATCTATCGAGCTTTTCTGCCATTGTATTAAACGAATCTGCCAAATCGTTAAATTCATCTTTACCTTGAAAATGCAATCTCTTACGGTAATTTTTATCAGCAATTTGCCTAATACTTTCTGTGAGCTCCTGAATCGGTGTGCTGATACGCGCAGGAAAATTTAAAAGCAATGTAAAAGATATCAAAAAACACAGAACACCTGAAATTGCCACCCACATTGTCGCCGTTTTGGCCGTTTGAGTTGCCACAGCACTTTTTCGGGCTATTGCATCCATGTTGAGCTTCATGATGGCATAATTATCGATGCGCAATTTGTGATATATTGCCGTATCTTTTTGATTTGCCTTCAGTTGTGCGAAACGCTCTCCAAGCTTTTGAGTCAGCTCTGCTTCTCCAATTTCAGTGATATTATTCTGCTGTTTTATCAAATTTTTCTCAAAAACTGCAAGTGACTGTTCTCGATCTTCTGTTCGTTCGAGAGCAGCGACCATATTCTGAGTGTATTCGAGTGAATTATAATTAGCTTCTAATATTTTCTTGGTTGCATTCGAGAGTGCATCGAGGTAATAGGTACTAATCGATACGAGCACAACAATGAGCGTAAAGAGTAACCCAATTCCAAGCGTTATTTTTGTTTTTATTCTCATGACAGTATCACTACATCAATATCCTTGGTGGACATTTTATTAAGTAATTGATTGAATAAATTAGTATTTAAGAGCAAGCGCATCCAGCCGAAATGTGGCTTTCCTAAACAAATAGTCGTAATCCCTTTTTGTTCGGCCGTTTCAATAATTGCATTCGCTACATTATTATCAACGATCTTCATCACCTCAGCTCCAAGCTCTGTCGCAAGTTCTAAATTATTAATTAAATGCCGCTGATCGGCGAGATTAATCTTCGTCGGACTCTCACGCTCGGTCTGCACATAGAGTACGTACCACTTTGAATTATAATAGCTTGCGAGGCGAGCTGTCTTGCGGATGATCTTCTTTCCGTTCGCACTATTTGTGCTGATACATGCCAAGAATCGCTCCGAACGGAGGGCGATATTTTTAGGAATTTCGGTCTCTATTTTACGTTCTACCTGCGATGCCACTTCTCTGAGCGCTAGCTCGCGTAACTGTAAAATATGATCAGACTTAAAGAAATTATTGAGCGCAGTTTCAATTTTTGCTGCATCATATATTTTACCTTCCTTGAGCCGCGTGATGAGTTCGGCAGCCGTCAAGTCGATATTCACTACTTCATCTGCCTGTGCGAGCACGCTGTCCGGCACTCGCTCAGACACATCCACTCCCGTGATACGCTTCACATCTTCGTTTAGGCTCTCGATATGCTGAATATTAACGGCGCTGATCACATTTATTCCCGGCTCGGAGAAGGTCCATCACATCCTGCCAGCGTTTTTCGTTCTTGCTGCCTTCGATATTCGTGTGCGCAAGTTCATCAATTATCACTACTTCCGGATGTATGCCGAGTATTGCCTGCACATCCATTTCATTCAGCTCTTTGCCTTTGTAAAATAAGTTTCGACGGGGAATAACTAGCAGACCGTCAAGCAAAGCATGTGTCTCAGCGCGATTATGCGTTTCGATATAGCCGATTTTCACATCCACACCGCTTTTGAGCAGTGTGTGCGCCTCCTGAAGCATGCGATACGACTTACCGACGCCTGCGCTCATGCCTATATACACCTTGAACTTACCACGCTTTGATGAACGGATAAGTTCAAGGAAATAGTCTGCTGTTTGGAGATTTTCGTCCATTTAGAAAGCAAGAGAAAGTGATGTTGTAAAAAATGTATTCGAAGTGCTCGGCTTGTTATCCGAAAGGAACACTTCATCCTTACTCTGCAAGGTGCGCAATTCAGTTCGCAAAAGTACATTATGCAACTCACCCGGATAATAATCGACATTTAACGAGAAGCCAAAAGTCTGAAAACCATTTGGAGTACCGGTAGGAATTATTACTCCATATTCGTCAGAATAAAATTCTCCACGAGCGGCAATTTTCCAAGAATTTGTCGGCTTATACTGCACAATTACCACCGGAGAAAACCAAAGATTCATGTCGGTGCTATCGGTAAATTTATCTTGTAGTCCAAGATCAAATCCGGCAGTAAGTCCAATTTTATCAGTTAATTGGAATATCCCATAGAAATTATTGAAATATCTCCATAATGCAACTGTGTCCGGCTGTTCATTGCCAATATAGGTGCTCCAATTGAGGGTGATATCGGTGCTTGGCTTGTAGGTAATCTGCGAACCAAACGCGGGAGTCTGATTACCATTTACTTTTGTAATACGTTGCCATCCATTGAGATACATTGCCGCAAGGTACCATTTGTCATCAGAAGTCGTGTAGCCGACTTTGATTCCTGCCTCATAATACGGCGAATTATCTGCCAAAATACTCCGTGTCAAATTCCAGCAATCTTGTCCTATAGCGCTTTCAAACCCAATATGCGACGGCATGATTCCGGCGTCAACCCATATATTATGTTCACTATTATCATACATACAGGCACCGACATTCGCTTCAAATACATTTTTCAAAAGTCCCTGTTCGGAGGATAGATTATACTGCGCGTAGGTACCTGCCATGAGTGCAAGAGTACCCCGTATACTTCCCGGCTGTAGGTACTTGGCTTTTACAAAACCGATATTAAGATTGAACTCGTTGTGCTTATTGAAACTATAAATAAATGAAGGTCTTTCGTGATTCGCTGGTGCGCCGAAGTCATAACTGTAGTACGTTTCGACATAGCCCGAAATCGTGAGTGGATTCGCCGTTATAATTCCGCCATTTGATTGTTCCTGCGCTAGTATTGAAGAAATGCAGAACATCCCTACAATCAAAATAAGCACGCTATTTATAAGTATTTTCATGATGTTAATTTAAGATGAGTTTCGTTTTTATATAATTATTTTAGATTATCAAGCGCTATATTGAGCTTTAATATATTGATTTTCTCTGTTCCGAAGAGTCCCATAAGCGGCTTTTCCGTATGCTCTACAATCAACGCTTCTACTTGCTTTTCGGAAATCGACCGGTGTTTTGCAATGCGTTTCATCTGCACTTTCGCCGCCTCAACTGACAAATGTGGATCCAATCCACTTCCACTTGCAGTGACTAACTCAGAGGGAATTTGACCGGCAGTTATTCCCGGATTATGTACGAGAAATGTATCTATTCTTGCCTGCACTTGTGCGAGGTATTCAGGATTCGTCGGCCCTTTATTACTCCCACCCGAACCCGACGCATTGTACCCAACGGCAGAAGGTCTTGAGGAAAAGTACTTGTCATCGGTAAACGACTGAGCGATATTCGTGTAGAAAGTTTTACCATTATGTACTATGATTTCACCTTTGCCTTGATTGGGAGCTAATTGTGCAATTCCATAAATCATAAGAGGATAGATACAGGCAAATATCACAGCGCATACGATTGTGAGTTTGATAGCCGGAAGTAGGTTGGTTTTCATGTTTGATTGATAATTATATAAATACAGCAACAAAAAGGTCAATTAGTTTAATGCCCACAAAAGGTACCAGCACACCACCCAAACCGTAAATCAGTAAATTTCTCCTCAGCAGCGCCGAGGCACCGATCGGCTTGTACGCCACGCCTTTGAGCGCCAGTGGAATGAGCATGGGAATAATAATTGCATTGAAGATAACTGCTGACAAAATAGCACTTTCCGGCGAATGGAGATTCATAATATTCAATCCTTGAAGCGCAGGAATCGACGCGATAAACAGTGCAGGAACGATCGCAAAATACTTGGCAACGTCATTGGCAATCGAAAAAGTAGTAAGTGTTCCACGGGTCATGAGTAATTGTTTGCCTATCTCGACGACTTCGATGAGTTTGGTCGGGTCATTGTCGAGATCAACCATATTTCCTGCTTCTTTTGCAGCTTGCGTGCCGCTGTTCATCGCGACTCCGACGTCCGCTTGTGCTAGCGCAGGTGCGTCATTGGTGCCGTCGCCCATCATTGCCACGAGGCGTCCCTCGGCTTGCTCTTTGCGAATGTAATTCATTTTATCTTCAGGCTTTGCTTCAGCTATATAATCATCAACACCTGCTTTTTCGGCGATGAATTTGGCGGTTAAAGGATTATCGCCGGTCACCATCACGGTTTTGATACCCATTTTTCGCAGACGTTCAAAACGTTCGCGGATACCGGTTTTGATAATATCCTGCAATTCAATTACCCCCAATACTTTTTCATTTTCACTGACCACAAGTGGAGTACCGCCATTGCTTGATATAATCCGAACGCGCTCGGCAGTATCGCTAGGAAAAACATTACCCGCAGCTTCACTGATACGTTTAATTGCATCAAAAGCACCTTTACGAATGCGTGATGTTCCGGCGATATCAATTCCGCTCGACCGTGTTTCTGCCGTGAATTTTATGAGTGTTGTCTGCGAAGAATCGAAACTCACCGGCGCAGTCACGCCCTTTTCTTTTGCTAATTCTACAATCGACTTTCCTTCCGGTGTTTCGTCGGATAATGATGCGAGCAAACAGCTTTGGACAAAGAGAAATTCATCAACACCATTAGCAGCATAAAAACTCGTTGCTTTTCTGTTTCCTATGGTAATTGTACCTGTCTTATCAAGCAACAGTACATCTATATCCCCTGCTGTTTCAACGGCTTTCCCTGATTTGGTAATGACATTTGCACGCAGCGCGCGATCCATCCCTGCAATACCGATTGCCGAAAGTAAACCGCCTATAGTAGTAGGAATTAAACATACAAAGAGGGAGATAAACGCTGCAATGGTAATAGGAGTATTTGCATAGTCAGCAAACGGCTTCAGCGTAATACAGACAATTATAAAGACAAGTGTAAATCCTGCCAGCAGAATTGTCAGCGCAATTTCATTCGGCGTTTTTTGGCGGGAAGCGCCTTCAACGAGTGCGATCATTTTGTCGAGGAAGCTCTCGCCGGGTTCGGTCGTGACCACTACTTTGATAGCGTCAGAGAGTACTTTTGTGCCGCCGGTGACAGAGGATTTATCACCGCCTGACTCACGTATTACAGGTGCCGATTCGCCGGTAATTGCAGATTCGTCAATTGTGGCAAGTCCTTGGATTATTTCACCATCGGTGGGAATTACATCACCGGCTTCGCAAATAAAAATGTCACCTTTTCGGAGTTCGGACGAACTCACCATCGTCCCGTTTTCAAGCCGCGCCGGCGTTTCTTCGCGTGTTTTGCGTAAACTGTCGGCTTGCGCTTTCCCACGTGCCTCGGCAATTGCTTCTGCGAAATTGGCAAAGAGCAACGTGAGCAAGAGTACGAGAAACACGGTAATATTATAGATTAAATTTCCTTGTGATTTTTCACCTAATAGTATCCATACGCACACGGCAAGCATGACTGCTGTACCGATTTCGACGGTGAACATCACGGGATTGCGGAACATGACTTTGGGATTCAATTTAATGAAAGATTGCTTGAATGCTTCCATTATGAGCTCTTTTTGAAAGAGCGAAGTATTTTGGGATTTCATTTCTGAGTATAGAATTAGTGGATTGAGAAATATTCAGCAATCGGACCGAGCGTCAAAGCCGGGAAGAATGCGAGTGCAGCGACGATGGCAATGACTGCAAATACCATTAAACCAAAGGTAACGGTGTCAGTTTTTAATGTACCTGCGCTCTCAGGTATGTACTTTTTATTTGCCAGAATTCCTGCAATTGCGACAGGTCCGATAATCGGCAAATACCTGGCAAGAAGCATCACTATTCCGCTGACAATATTCCAGAAAGGGGTATTATCGCCGAGACCTTCGAATCCACTCCCATTATTCGCTGATGAGGACGTGAATTCATAAAGCATTTCACTGAAACCGTGATGCCCGGGGTTCGCTAGCCAACCGGCGTATTCTGTAGGATTTCCTGCATATAAATAGCTCGCAAGTGCTGTACTTGAAAGAATTAGAAACGGATGGAGGAGCGCAATAATCATCGCTATTTTCATTTCCCGCGCTTCAATTTTTTTACCGAGGAATTCAGGAGTTCTTCCGACCATCAGTCCGCTGATAAACACTGCAAGTATTATGAATATATAGAAATTGAGGAAGCCAACGCCCACGCCACCGTAGAATGAATTGACCATCATGCCGAGCATGGCGTACATGCCGGAGAGGGGTGTCATGCTGTCGTGCATGGCATTGACCGAACCGTTACTTGTGCACGTGGTATAGATTGCCCAATTAGCAGATGCGGCAGCCCCGAAGCGCACTTCTTTTCCTTCCATACTACCCATCGGCTGGGCTATTCCAAAATGTGTAATTGCAGGATTACCATTGAGTTCACTCATAATTGTCGGTATGAGCAAACTGAGAAATCCTACTGTCATCACGCCGTATATTATCCAGGCAAATTTCTTACGTTTGAGCACAAATCCAAGAGCAAAAATCATTGCAACCGGAATGAGAAATATTGACACTGATTCGACTACATTGGTAAGGTAATTCGGATTTTCGAAAGGATGAGCCGAGTTCACTCCAAAGAATCCTCCACCATTGGTGCCAAGCTGCTTGATAGCGACAAATCCTGCGACCGGTCCTCGGCTCACTTGCACTGTATCACCTTGAAGGGTAATCATCGTGTCTTTGCCTTCGAATGTCATGGGAGTGCCATTAAAAGCAAGTATCACGGCTACGATTACTGCGAGCGGCAGAAGGATTCGTGTACAACTTCTGACGAAGAATGCATAAAAATTACCGAGTGTTTTGGCGGTATGCTCACGCATGGCAATGAAGACAACTGCGGCGATTGCAATCCCACATCCGGCGCTGATAAATTGCCACAACATGAGCACTATTTGCCCGAGATACGAGAGTCCACTTTCACCTGAGTAGTGTTGTAAGTTGGTATTAGTAATAAAGCTAACCGCCGTATTAAATGCTAAGTCTCCGCTCATGGTGGGATTCGAGTCCGGGTTCAGTGGCAGCCAGCTCATATTCGTCAGCACAAGCATCGCGATGATGAACCAAACTGCATTGATGGTTAGAAGCGCGTAAAGATGCTGTTTCCAATTCATCTCTATTGCAGGGTCAATGCCACTTAATTTATAGAAAAACCGATCAATTGGATTAAAAATCCTGTCAAGCAGGGTATTTTCAAACATAAAAACTTTTCCAATGTATTTTCCGAAAGGAATAGCTATCGCTATCACCAATCCATACATGAGGAGTATTCCAAATAGTTCTGTATTCATGGTATTAAAATTTCTCAGGTTTGAGGAGTACATAGCACATATAGCCAAATACACCAAGAGCAATGATAAAGAGAAGAAGCATGTTAGATTTTTTCAAAGAGTGAAACAAAGGAGTAAAACACGGCAAACCCGGCGAGTCCGACGAGAATGAGAAGGAGTGTGAGCATAGATGTATGAGATAAAGTACGACAGATTAATTACTATGCAAGCAGTGGTACAATTGATGTGCCATCAACTGAACGTAATTACGCAAGTCATTGTTATCATTGAAAGTAAGGGATTTACGAAGCAATGAAAAATAAAAAACCCTTTCGTTTTGAAAGGGTTTGGACTATCGTTTTGAAAGGGTGATGTGTATCTTCAGAGAGTATCGCCGTCCTTCCGAGAGTATCGCGTCCCCGCGATGCCCTCGGTTTCCACGAATAGGTGTATTTCCAGAAAGCATCACCCAAAAACCGAGGGCATCGCTATGAAGCGATACTCTCGGTCGCGGAGCTTTGCTCCATTTTTTCGATTTCCCTTTTCACTTCTTCTATTAATTGTTGTTCTGTTGGTAGGTACAGGTGGTATTTGCTTGCTATAATCGTATTGTTATTTTCGGGTAACGTAATTTTTACCATAGCATCGTTTTTGTCAGTACAGAGGAGAATACCTATTGTGGGATTTTCATATTCTTGTTTTTCATATCTGTCATAGTAATTGACATACATCTGAAGCTGCCCAATATCCTGATGTGTCAGCTTGGTAGTCTTCATCTCAATAATGACAAAACATTGCAGCAACCGGTTGTAAAATACTAGATCTACAAAATACTCATCGCCCTCCAAATGAATACGTTTTTGCCTGCCAACGAACGAAAAACCATTGCCCAGCTCCATGATAAAATCTTGCAAGTGTGTAATAATTGCACTCTCTAGATCTTTTTCATAGTAAGCTGCTTCCCTTCTTAACCCGAGAAATTCTAACATCATAGGGTCTTTTATAATCTCACGTGCATCCGTAGGTAATTTATCTTCTTTTGCTACAGCTAGCACAGAGTGAACATCATTGCTCAATAATAGTCGTTCAAAAAGTTGGCTGTTCACTTGGCGTTCGAGTTGTCTTGAGTTCCAGTTGTTTTTAGTGGCTTCTGCTATGTAAAATTCTCTTTTGTTCGGATTGTCAATTCGTATGAGGGTGCGGTAATGTGTCCAACTGAATTGCGAACGCAGTGCGTTCGTATTTGGGAAAAGCCGGTAAAACTGTCTATTCATTTCCAATTGGCGTATTGAAAACCCCGTTCCAAATTTGGGCTGAAACTTCTCAGACAGAGATTTGATAATAAACTTTCCGTATTCGGCTCGCTCGTTACCTTCTTGCTCTTCCTCTAAAATAGCTTTACCAATTTGCCAATACATCAGCACTCTATGAGTATCCACCGAACGGATGGCATTATCTCTTGCTTGAGAGATAATTGACTGTATGTGCTGCACAAGACTTTCTTTGAGTGTAAACATAATAGTTAGGGAATGATGTGAGTAGCAGTAGATTTACAACAACATTTTTTCTATCTGCAAAGTGTACGAAAGTGTGCAAAAAGTTGCTCAAAATTTGCCCTCGACCACTGAGAGTATCACGGAAGTGATACTCTCATATCCCATACTCTTCTAATTTGCGATACAATGTCGTTAGCGCTATTCCAAGTAAGCGAGCTGTTTCGGTTTTATTGCCTTTGGTGAGATGGAGTACTTTATGAATGTGGAATTTTTCTGTAGTGGCAAGGTCGAGCCGGTCGCTAGATTCAGAGATTGGTGTGCTATGCTGCATTTCAAAAGGAAGAGTTTGAGAAGTCAATTCTCCCGTGTCGGCCAAGATCACACTCCGTTCGATTACGTTTTTGAGTTCACGTATATTCCCCTTCCATGCATGATGCTGTAATATCTTGAGATAGTTATCCGACATCGTCGTGATTTTTTTGTTCATTTTAGCGGCAAAAAGCGCTGTAAAGTGACGGGCAAGCGGTGCTATGTCTTCTATTCGGTCAATTAACGAAGGGAGCGTAATCTGAAATACCGACAACCGATAAAAGAGGTCTGCCCTGAAATTTCCTGTGGCGACTTCTTGTTCTAAGCTCCTGTTGGTTGCAGCGATAACGCGGACATTGGTTGTGCTTGGCTTCGAATCGCCCACTTTAAAATACTCGCCGGATTCTAACACGCGGAGCACTTTTGCTTGTAATTCTGCGCTCATTTCTCCCACTTCATCAAGGAAAATTGTTCCGTGGTTCGCCTCTTCAAAGAGACCTTTTTTGTCCCGTATTGCTCCTGTAAAGGCACCTGCTTTATGGCCAAACATTTCACTTTCGAGCATATCTTTGCTAAAAGCCGAACAGTTAATCGCGACGAATGGCTTTGTGCTGCGCGTGCTTGCCTGATGAATTGCACGAGCAAATACTTCTTTGCCTGTGCCGGTCTCTCCGAGTAGGAGCACGGTTGTGCCGGTAGGTGCGACTTTGCGAGCGAGGTTAATTACAGACTGTATTGCGGAGGAAGCACCTAAAATATTATCAAAAGAATACTTCTTATCTACTTGATTTTCAAGCTGTTGTATGCGGCGAGCGAGATGAATTTTCTCAAGAGCGCGATAGACAAGTGGAACGATTTTGTCGTTGTCATCACCCTTGGTGATGTAGTCGAATGCTCCGTTTTTAATTGCTAACACTCCGTCGGATATATTACCGAATGCTGTGAGGACGATTACTTCGATTTGCGGATAATGGAGCTTGATAATGCGCGTTAATTCCACACCATTTTCACTGTCGGGGAGCTTCACATCACAGAGAATTACATCGATGCTGTGGGTTTCGAGGCGCTTTAGGGCTGCTTTCCATGTTGCGGCTTGAAGCACTTCAAAATCCTCAAGTTCGAGAATTTGTGCCATGAGTCGGCGAAGGTTTTCTTCGTCATCGAGAATTAGTATTGTAGGTCGTTGCATAAGGATAAGAATACATTTACTACTAGTATCACGTTTTCAAATTATACTTCTGCAAATTTACTTCATACTGTCTCATTCTGTTCTAGGTTTGTGTGGTTGACTTCACTCACCATACTTTTCTTTGGCAGTGAGAAATAAAATGTTGTTCCGGTCTCCGCTTCACTTTCCGCCCAAATTCGCCCGTCATGTTTCACAATAAATTCTTTACAAAGCAGGAGTCCAAGCCCTGTGCTTGGCTCACCTTCTGTGCCTGGCCGGGATACGATTTCATCTAATCTGAATAGCTTGGAGAGTGTAACAGGGTCCATACCTATCCCGTTATCATGGACGGAGATAACTACTTCCTGTTCGTCTTCAAACGACGTCAACGTAACTTCCCCACCCTTTTTCGTGAATTTTATAGCATTGGAAAGTAGATTACGAAGGACAGAATTTATCATCGGGATATCGCACCAGACAGAGATTCCGGGAGTAAGATTATTAACAATTCGGATATTTTTCTTTTCGCAGCTTGACGTAACGAGTGCGATATTTTGTTCAGCAATTCCATTGAATTCATAGAGTTCCGGATTAAAAGGCGTAATACCACGTTCCATCCTTGACCATTCAAGTAAATTCTCCAAGAGCTTGTACATTGTATCGGCTGATTTCTGCATCATTTGCGCCATTTCCATGATTTCGCTGATTGGCATGGTCAGTAGGTCTTCCGCCATAATCTTGGTCAGACCGAGAAAACCGCTGAAGGGAGAGCGTAGGTCATGGGCGATAATTGAGAAGAACTTATCTTTTTCGGCATTGAGCTTTTGGAGGCGTTCATTGGCAATATTCAACTCGTTTATTGCTTCTTTCCGTTCACTTATATCCTCCATTATCGATAAAAATGAATAAATTTTACCTTCATGATCTACTATTGGTGATATTACTTGAGAAGCCCAATATAATTCTCCAGAACTTTTCTTGTTATGAAATACTCCGTGCCATTCTTTGCCGGATAGAATAGTTTGAAAAAGTTCTGCATAGTATTCCTGCGATTGCGCTCCTGTGTTGAGAATACGAGGATTACGATTAATTACTTCAGCTGAAGTATAACCGGTAACCTCCGTAAATTTTTTATTAACGAATTGTATAGTCCCGGCGAGATCGGTAATCATAATAGACACGGGAATTTGTTCGACTGCTTTTGACAACATTGCAATTTTATCTTCAACAAGTTTGAATTCTGTGATATCACTGAATGTGGTCACGTACCGATTATTCTTAAATGGAGATGTTGAAAGTGAGAATACTTTTTGATTCAATGGGCTTATAATTTCTCTTATTACAATTTTAGAAGCATATATATGATGAGACCAAAATTGCTTCATTTCCTCAGACGATATTCCGTAGATCTCTGAGGCTAACGCACCAATTACCTTTACATCTTTATTATAATCGGCAGTTGAATAAAAAGCTTGGTTTACTTCGAGAATTCTTACATCGACCATTTCTCCTTTTTCATTAAAAATCAATTCATTGAGAGCGACGCCTTCGGTAAGAGTGTCGAGAATTACTCGAAGGCGTCCTTCACTTTCTCGCAACTTTTCTTCCATACGTTTACGCGCGGTGATGTCGGTATGTGTCCCAGACATACGCAACGGCTTGCCTTCACTATCCCATTCTGTGATTTTACCGCGATCGAGTACCCATACCCAGGTTCCATCTTTATGCTTCAGTCGGGAATCGAATGAATAATAAGGTAATTCTCCACTGAAATGTTTTTCAAGTAATTTTTTAGATTCTGCAAGATCATCAGGATGTGCGAGATTCAACCACAGGTCTTTGCTTATGCTGTTTAATTCATCGAGAGAATACCCAATTATTTCTGCCCAACGTTCATTAAATACCGTTTCACCGGTTTGAATATTCCATTCCCAAGTACCTGCATTCGTACCTATTATTACATCCTGAAGTCGCTTTTCGCTCTCTTTGAGATCATGTGTCAACTTTCCGGCAATTTGCAGTGCTGTCGTATGCATTGTCATTGAAGACCGCAAAAGGGCAAAAAGTAAAAAACAAATAATAAATCCACTCAATGTAACTACTACTACTTCTTTGTAGATACCATTGATGTTGTAATTGTTGAACACAATCATCCACCGACGTCCGAATACTTCTGCAGGAATCGATACCGATTCACCAATCTTTCGATCTAAGGCTGTATCTCCTATTATTTTTTCAAAAAGAATTGATTGTTGACTATGAGTATCATAAATTGTCAGTCCTATTTTTTGTTGAAGGGTTGAATTCCAATTGTGAATATTTTCTTGCAATAAGTCGTTCAAATTTATTGTACAAAACACCCAACCCTGCAGTGCTGTTTGTCTATCATGCACCGTTCGCTTTGGTAACCCACGTTTATAGACCGGAGCGAACATCATGATTCTTCGTTGATTTGAATATATAGAATCATGTGCTGCTATCACCAAACCTGTAATTGATACTTTATGCGAATCACGGGCACGTTCCATTGCAGCGCGACAAGTGTCATTTGTGAACATATCATAACCAAACTCGGTGATTTTTTTGCCTGAAATCGGTTCGACATAGACAATTTCAGAAATGATATCAAGATTATGCTGGGGTGTAACTGTATATTTATTAGAACCTTCCATTGGTTCACCTACCACATGTTCACCAAGTTTATCTTTATGGATATACTGTGTGAATCCCACATATTCTACACCTTTCAAATCTTGGTCATCATCCAAAGATTGTACAAAATCTGTCCAATCTTTCCTTCTCACCGAATCTATGGATTCAAATAAACCTACAGCATTATGTACGACCTGCTTTTGATGTGAAAGCCGTTCAAGGATTTTGTTCTTTACTTCATTTCTTGTCGTTGTAAATGCAACGGATTCTGTCGTTTTTTTTACGGTATGTACCTCAAAAGCAGCTACAATAGTCAGTAGCGAACCAATGACAAGTACTGCCCATGCAACCCAATTCTTTTTTAGTATATTTTGAATCATACATCTCCTTGACTAATACATGGAAACTATCCACAATTTCATTGGGATTATTACAACATATTGCAAAACTTAACTCAGTAGAGGGTAATCCGATACGTATCCGGTAATCACATACCCATAACTGATTTTTCTTGCCTTCTTTCTCCTTTACAATTTACAAGATAGAGTTTGACCAAACTATGATATAAGTCATACGAATACAATTAAAGTAATTCTTGATAAAGCATTGATATTTACTATACTTTTTTTCATTGGAAAAATTGAAAAACGAGATGGTTCTTGAGGTCGAAAATGTTCGAATTGGCTATCGTCCTTCCATAGGTCAACCATAGCGTTGCTCTATAGGTAATATCAAATTCGTCCTGTATCACCATTCATGATAAATCTGACTGCAACTTGTATTTATCATCTTCTCCGTAAGTTTGCCATCGAAAATTGAAAACAAATACCAAAGTAGAAATACTTCATGCTCTTACAGCCCCAATTGATATATAAACTGAGTATTTGAAAATCGTCAAGAAAAATTACAGGTGGTATGGATTACAAAATCAATGAAAATCAACGTATATACATATCTTACTAACCAATTATAAAATTCTCAATCATGGAAACTACTATAAAAGAAGAAGCTCTACGAGCAATTGCCGAATTACCTGACACTGCCTCCATGAACGAAATCATGTACCGACTCTATGTGATTGATTCTGTGTTGCAAGGCAAAAAGTCAGCAGAAGCAGGGAGCGTTACTTCTTCAAAAGACATTCTCAGTGAGATTGAACAATGGTAAAGTGGACTGAACCGGCGAAGACAAATCTTCGGAAAATACACGATTTTATAGCCACAGATTCGCCTGTATATGCCAAGAAATTCGTAAAAGTCATGGTAGAAAGAGTAGAACGAATTGCACTGATGCCTAAAAGTGGTAGAATAGTGCCGGAATTCGATGATGAAAATTTACGGGAAATTATTCTAGCGCCATACCGAGTGATTTATGGAATAATAGGCGATGAAACTATCGTGCTAGCCGTAATCCATGCCAAACAGAATATTAGCGGAGGTTTACCATAATTAAGAATCAGTTTTTTCATCGTCGAGCCGAGTTAACCATTATCATTAAAACACTTTACCAGTATCTTTAATTCTGCTTTTGTAACTTCGATTTTTAATTTCTTGAATTACCATTGCTCCACTCACAGAATCGAACTTGATGATTTCTCCTTATTTTTCTTCAATTGTAGTTGTCTCTCAGTATTCGACTATGGAGTAACTTATTAGTTTAAGACGCGTTAACGGATTAATCGAATTCTAAAAGTCTTTTACTTTTATCTTATTCAATTAATACATTAGTCAGTTCCTTTGAGTTTCATCAAAGCATCTTTAATGTTTTACAGAGCTTAACCCTCCTTCAAGCCATTCCGCCTTCCACTATATCATCACCACATTCTACTCCTTTTCAGATTTGGTTGATCTATTGTACCTCAACACTTTTCAAGCAATTATTCTTCATTCATGATTAAGAATAAGCTACTGCTTATCATATTACATCTTCTCCGTAAGTTTGCCCTCGAAAATTGAAAACAAAATTTCTCTTCGTAATGTGCTCCATGATCCAACAGCCCCAATCAATTTGTATTATTCGTATTAGTTCGATGGGCGATATTGTACTTGCGTCTCCACTGTTTCGAATTCTTCGAACAGCGTTTCCAAAGGCCAGAATTGATGTGGTAGTTGCTGAACGTTTTGTAGAGCTTGTAGAAAACAACCCTCATATTTCCAATGTAATTGCACTCCGGACGGACGAAGGGATTACAGGAATACTACAGCAAAGTCGAGAAGCCCGCAAATCTCTCACCTCACACAATTATGACATAGTACTTGACTTGCATGTGAATATACGATCATGGTTTTTCCGGCAGCTTTTAGGCAAAAAAACGTATTTGGTCGATAAATTTAGAAAACAGAAAAAGGATTTGGTAGAAAGAAAGTTAGGGCTGGGTCGGCATTTTTCAACAATTTCCGAAAGATATATCCATACGGCACCATCACTTGGAATTGAAAATGATAAGAAGGGACTTGAACTCTGGCTGCCGGAAGAAAAAAAGTTGGATTACTATCCTCCTGAGAGGCGAAAAAGTCCTAAGGGTATTATTCCACAAAGAATTGCAATCGCACCGGGAGCACGTCATTTTACAAAACGTTGGCTACCGAATCGATTTGCTGAAGTTGCGATGGAATTATCAAAAAAATACGGCGCGGAAATTGTCCTGCTTGGCGGGATTGATGATCAATTCCAATGCGATGAAGTGAAAAATCTGATGACTATTCCGGTAATTGATGCAACGGGTTTAGGTTCAATTATCGACACGGTGAGAATACTCGACACTTGTGATTTGATTATCTGTAACGACAGTGGGATCATGCACATAGCAGCCGCAAGGCAAATTCCGGTGTGTGCGATATTTGGCTCGACCGTCCGAGAATTCGGTTTCGCTCCTTTTCGAGTACGTAACACGGTCGTTGAGGCAAATGTAGAATGCCGTCCATGCACACATATCGGACTCGCGAAGTGTCCGCAAGGACATTTTAAATGTATGAACTTGGTAACAGTGGAGAATATTCTTCAATCAATCGAACGTGATATCATTCCTGTCCAGTCATTGTAAGTATATCAATTAGAAGTACTACGATTCTATGCCGCGTAAAATTTCCATATTATCTCTTCTCTTCTGCGTGCTCCTCGCTATTGCATTGTGGGGGTACGTAAGCTTGAAAGCCCCTACGACAATTTTTATAAGTTTTCCACTAGTCGTGCAGCCGCAAGATGAACGTGCAGTACTGAACGAACTCCCCAAATCTATCGCCGTAAAAATTCGTACATCAGGTTGGCAAATAATTAACTTACAGTATTTCGGCGCGAATCCTCAATGTATTGTTGATTTATCTAAATTGCCTGAGTTACCCAACAGCGAATACAAGATTACCAAAAACGACCTCTTACAAAATTTGCTTCCGCCTCTAAGTTTAGAAAAAATAGTCGAACTTTCTCCGGAATCGTTTACCATTCAGACAGGTTCGATAGCCCGAAAAACTATACCCATCCATCCGTCAGTTGAAGTTACACCACGTGTTGGGTTTTCGTTGATAGGTGCGCTAGTGGTCGAGCCGGACAGCGTTCATCTCCGTGGAACTCCTGCGCTTATACGAGCTATAGAACATTGGCAAACTCAGAATCGGAAATTAACTGATATCACCAAACCTTTTCGCATTGAAATTCCACTCGTCGATTCGCTCAAAAACCATATAGTATTTTCACCGCAAACTGTAGTCATATCAGGAGATATCCAGCAAACATCTGAGATGACATTTTATGATATTCCGGTTGAAATCTCTTCTTTACCGAATCGTACTGAACATACAATTCGCCCTCTGAAAATCAGCATCACCGTTCGTGGTGGCACCGAACAGTTATCACAGCTTGATGCACGGCTCCTTCGAGCAACAATTGATTATAACAAAATATTACAAGACTCGAGCGGAATTATTTTTCCGGTCATTTCAATGCCGCCATCGCTAACATTACTAGCGACAATTCCGCCTTATCTTCGCCATAAAAAGGTAATTCAAAAAGCAGAGAAGAAGTGATAGGAAGTTGATTTATAAATACTTATCAGGTCTCCTATCCGCAAAAATATCATTGAATTCATTAAATTTTTTATTCCTAGTCAGAGCCGGATCAATCTCGACGGTGAGGATACTTTCTTCATCCACACCTGACTTTGCCATAATCTTGCCATTATAGCCCCAAATACCTGACTCTCCTTTGAATTGCAATTCTTCACCTCCCCTATTTTCTGTTCCGATACGATTGGCAACTGCGAGATAAACTTTATTCTCAAGAGCGCGCGCCGGCATTGCTATATGCCACACATCAGTCACCAAATTAGAAGGACACACAATCAAATCTGCACCTTTGAGAGCGAGTGTGCGCGAAGACTCCGGGAACCTCCAATCATAGCAAATCATGACACCAATAGAGATGTCAAATTCATCACTTTTGACCACAAAAAAACCGGTATTGCCTTCGGAAAAACAAAAACGTTCTTTGTAGAATAAATGCGTTTTGCGATAGACTGAAGTGAGTGCAGGATTCGGCATGATGAGCGCAGCGGAATTATACACTTTCCCTTCGTCCGATTCAGCAAAACCGATTACATAGATTTGGTGACGTTGAGTCGATTTACGTTGAAGCGCGCCAATGACATCAGAATCAAATTGGTCGGATGCAGCGAGAGCTTCATCATTATTTAGAAAAAAATATCCCGTAGTACACAGTTCGGGAAAGATGATGATATTCGAATGAAGTGAATCGATAACTTCATGAATCTTCAAAATATTAGCGTCTTTGTCACCAAAAATTGGCGCGAATTGAACGGTAGAAAGTGTGATCATAGAGTTGTTTTTAAGACTTTTTCTCTTGATGTATGAAGAGAATGAAACTTGAGAATGTAAGAAAAGATACCTTGTCTATTCAAAGACAATTACTTCATGGCAAAACTAAGAATATCAAAACGAATTGCGGGCGTAGAGTTCAAATTGATAGAAAAAGTCTTTCTGCGTAAACATGATATTGGAGGGCATTAACCATTCAATAGTTGTATAGGAACTCAAGTGATAAGTCGAAATACATAAAGCATTACATTACAATATAGTTTGAGGTATCTGATTTCACTTTTCAACAAACTATTTTCTATGTTTTTTAAATTGGATTATAGACAGATTATCACACAAAACGCACAATGTCATAAAGCAGGCAATTCGTTTTGATAGAAGGAGATGATTGTATGAAAAATTATGTGCATTTTCGCGTGAAACATTCATTCACATTATAGAGAATACACTATGCGCATTATTTCTACTTTTTTGGTTGTCGTTACTTTCAATGTTTTTTGCCTCTTTACCGCCCAATCCCAAGAGCGTCCCGCCTACGGAATTTTCGGTGATTACAATCTCAATTCTTACTCTGCAGATTTTCGGAATTTCCCGAATGTCCCCTCATGCTGTCCCAAGTATCAGGACGGTTCAGGAAGTGGCTTTACAGTAGGAATTCTCTACGAATTACCTCTGGCAGACCAATTGCGACTTGCTCTCCGTGCCGGTTATTCAACACGTTCAGGCATGCTCAAACGTGATGAGAACACTACAGTTACGGGTAATATCCCTGCTGTATTCGAGCACCGGGTCGATGTGACGCTTGCCGATATTGGTATTGAGCCAATTCTCCAGTATAATCCTTTTGGCGCGCTTTGGATCAACCTTGGCGGTAGAATTGCCATGGTGAGCACGAAGAATTTTTCTCAAAAAGAAACGATAATTACACCAACTGACGGAGTCTTGCCCAATGGCTCTAGTACGCGGAATGAGTATTCCGATCAGCCAATTCCTGACGGCTCATCAATCTTCGCTGCTGCTCTCGGTGGTATCAGCTACGACTTACCATTGAATGCAAAAGGAACATTTGTTCTGGCTCCGGAAGTGCTTTATTCTCTTGGCATTACACCCGTTGTATCAGGGCTCTCGTGGAGTTCGAATACACTGCGCATAGGACTGGCTCTCAAATATTCTCCATTACCAAGTAAAGATCCTGTCGAAAGGATTGAACACAAACATCGCATCGATACAATTCGCCGAGAAAGTCCGATTGCTGTAAATACGATTATTATAGGTAAAGAAAGCATCAGTACACAATCACAAGTCATTGATGATGAATTACTTATTACCAACACTCATCTTAGGACAGATACACTACTCATACCAAAAAACATTGAAACGCCGATTACCAACCAAATTCCACTCGCTGCAAATGTGTCGGCAAGTGGCGTCGAGGCAAGCGGTATGGAAAAGCAAACGGTGAAGTTACAAGTCGAGGAATTCTCTTCGGTTCTCATGACACCGCTCCTCAATTATGTGTTTTTTGATGAGAATAGTTCATCGATACCTACACGCTACAAGTCACTCAATTCCAATGAATTGACAAGTTTTAACGAGAAAAAAATCAACGATGCCAACCGCCTCTCAACCTATTATCATATCCTCAATATCATCGGCAAAAGAATGGAGGATAATCCCAAATCGACGATCACGCTTATAGGATGTAATGCAGATATAGGCGCAGAAAAAAGCAATCTAGCGCTATCACAACAACGAGCAGAATCGGTGAAAGATTACCTGGCGCGGGTGTGGAAGATTGATGGTGGTCGTATGAAAATCGAATCGCGCAATCTACCCGAAAAAGCTGCCCAATCGCAAACCGAGGATGGTTTTGAGGAAAATCGTCGCGTCGAAATTATCGCTTCCACTGCGACTGTCATAGCTCCAATTATTACCAATGACACCCTGCGAAAAGCGAATCCACCGACGGTACGTTTTCGTCCGCAGATTACAGGAAGTGCACCAGTCGCACAATGGTCTCTCACCGCCGAGCAAAACGGCAAAATCCTCAAGCGATTCGAAGGAACTGGTACTGTCCCCAACACCATAGACTGGAATATGGATCAGGACGGCACACATCCACGGACGGAAGAGGGACTCAAATATACGTTGACGGTTAAAGACTCTGAAGGTGCAAGTGTAAGCGCAGGAAGCATTATCCCCGTCGAACAAAACACGATCCGTCGCAAGCAGTTAGAACGTAAAGGCGACAAAGAAATCAACCGTTACTCGCTCATATTATTTGACATACGTTCGAGTGAAATCACCGGTACCAACAAACCAATCATAGAGCTCATCCGCAAGGGTATCACCCCCACTTCCACGGTAAATGTAGCCGGATACACCGACCGCTTAGGCGACGCCCGCACGAATCAATCTCTTGCCGAAGGTCGCGCCAAAGCGACTGCAAACGCACTGAATATCCCCGAAAACGGTACCAATATCAGCAGCAAGGGCAATGCCGAGACGTACAATCCGAAATTACCGGAAGGACGGCTCTATACGAGGAACGGTGGATGTGGTGATAGAGACACCGATAAAGGGTAGGGAGTATTTCTTCCGAGCCCCTCGCTTCTTCGCGAGCGGCTCGGTGTAGCCGTCCACCGAGCCGCTCGCGAAGAAGCGAGGGCTCGGGGGAGAAGGAAAAAATAATTATAACACCAATTAATTACAACACATTATGCAACTTCACCATAATAACTACTATCACCTATACAATCGGTCGAATAACCGGGAAGCCGTTTTCAGATGTCATGATAATTACCTTTATTTTCTGAAAAAGTATCGAACAGCGTTTGTTGATAAATTTGATACGATTGCCTATTGTTTGATGCCGACACATTTTCATCTATTGGTTAGGGTTACTTCAGAAAACATGCTCGGTTTGCAGCGCTCATTCGGTAAATTACTTTCGTCCTATACCCAAGGATTCAATAAAAAATATGGCAGGAATGGGAGTTTATTTCAGCAAAATTCCTGCGCCAAGCATATTGACAATGAGAACTATTTGATCACTCTTATCGCGTATATTCATCAGAACCCTATTCGAGCGCAACTTGTTGAAAAGCCGGAAGAATGGATATATTCAAGTTATCAGGATTATAGTGGCATCAGACAAGGGACGCTCCCCAAGAAAGATTTAATAAATGCATATTTTGCAACGATTGGAGAGTTCAGGAAATTCTCCGAGCAGACAATGAAAACTATTGAGCCAAAATACTGGATATAGCAGGCGTCCTCCCGAGCCCCTCGCTTCTTAGCGAGCGGCTCGGTGGAACGCTAAGCGGTGAAAGAAGGCTACACCGAGCCGCTCGCGAAGAAGCGAGGGGCTCGGAAGAATAAAACAACATTCAATCTAACTACTCTAACTCCATACTATGAAATATCTTTTTACACTTTCCCTCTTCCTGGCAAGCGTATTTTCCATGAGTGCTCAATCTCTGTCGCTCTTCAATATCGATGCTTCAGGCTTCCCTACCGTGAAGGCAAAATTCTTCGCCTTTGATGCAGCCAACAAACAGCAACGCCCAAATAAATCTGAGCTTACGATTACGGAAAACGGACAGCCGCGTACGATTACTAGTGTGACATGCCCTCCTGATACTATTAAATCACTGTCGGTATGTATTATGGTCGATACGTATGGGTATGGGTTAATTAAATTAGCCCAAGGAGGTACCGGAAAACTTATACAGTATTTACTGCCACCGAAGGATGAAATTGCGATAACTGTCATGGATAAAGGTGTTCAAATCCATCAGGATTTTACATCCGATATGATGAAAGCTGCGAACTCTGCGACTACAATTCCCGGAGCGCCGGGTGTCGATATTCAAAGCATGTTTTATTCTCCAATATCCGGTGGAGTGCCCTTTATCTCCGGACGTAAATCTGATAAAAAAATCCTCGTACTTATTAGTGATTTACATTGCCCGAATCTTAATCTTAATACGGCACGACTGTATCAAGATGCGGCTAAGAATAATATCTCAGTGTATGCTGTTCTGCTTGGTACTACGGATTATTCTGGAATATTTAAAAGAGTTGCTGCGAAGACCGGTGGGCAAGTATTTGAAATGGTGAGAACGGAAACGCAGATTACGAATATTTTTCAGGAGATTGAGAGGAGGGAACATTATATTCCTTGTGTAATGACTTGGGAAAGCGACATCCCCTGCCAGGCGGGTAATATCAATGTAGTAGAACTAACGTGGCAAACACATAAGGCGCAGGCAAGTTATCTAACTCCGCAAGGTGTAATCGCTTCTCTAAAAGTTACTCCAACTTTTGTTGCCTTTGGTAGACGACTTCCTTCTACGCAAACTGATACATCTATTACACTTACCGCCCAAAACGCAGATTTTATTGTAACAGGAGTTAGCCTGAAATACGGCTCTGCTGAATTTACCGTCGTCAATACCAACTTTCCGATTTCTATTCCCAAAAACGGGAGCAAATCCATTACCCTTCGTTTTGCCCCAAGCGATTCCGTCCTTAAATATGCAAGTTTTGAAATTTTAACGGATAAATGTTCGGCGTACTTTAGTACTTACGGCGGATTCCCCGGAAAGAAAATGGCTGTTTCAACTCTGAAACTCACGAAGCCTAATGGCGGGGAAAGTTTTGTCATCGGGAGCGATACCATCATATCTTGGGAAGGTGTAGCTCCCAGCGATACTGTGAGTTTGGAATACAGCATTGATAATGGAGAGGCATGGAACCTTCTTACAAAAACAGCTACTGGCTTGAAATATGCGTGGAAAAATGTGCCTAAACCTACAAGTGGGATGTGCTTGGCTAGGGTGAGTCAACAAGGTACACCGCCAAGCGACACATCTCCTTCTATTGAGTGGCAAAAGTCGCTGGGGGGAAGCAATTCTGATCAGGCGCGTACAATATATCAGTGCAGCGATTTCGGCTATATTTTGGCGGGATATTCAGCCGCAATCGGCGGAGATGTAACGGTGAATCACGGCCACTCGGACTTTTGGGTCGTGAAACTCAATCCCGCAGGTGCTATCGAGTGGCAAAAGTCGCTGGGGGGAAGCAGTCCTGATTATGCGTATTCCATCCAACAAAGTGCCGACGGTGGCTATATTGTGGCGGGAGTTTCTGAATCAACCGACAATGATGTTACTGGGAATAATGGTGCCTCGGACTATTGGGTCGTGAAACTCAGTCCAGCAGGTGCTATTGTGTGGCAAAAGTCGCTGGGGGGAAGCAGGACTGATTTTGCGAATTCCATCCAACAATGTGCCGACGGCGGCTATATTTTGGCGGGGGGCTGCCTCAATCGACGGAGACGTTACTGGGAATAATGGTAGCATGGACTATTGGGTCGTGAAACTCAATCCCGCTGGTGCTATCGAGTGGCAAAAGGCGCTTGGAGGAAGCAGCACTGAGCATGCGAATTCTATCCAACAAAGTACCGACGGCGGCTATATTGTGGCGGGAGTTTCCGCCTCAAAGAACGGCGACGTTACGGGGAATAATGGTAATGACGACTATTGGGTCGTGAAACTCAGTCCCACAGGTGCTATCGACTGGCAAAGGTCGCTTGGTGGAAGCTTAAAAGATGTGGCGCATTCCATCCAACAAAGCAATGACGGCGGCTATATAGTGGCGGGAGAGTCCGGTTCAACCGACGGCGATGTTACGGGGAATAATGGTAACGACGACTATTGGGTTGTAAAACTCAGTCCAATAGGTGCTATCGAGTGGCAAAAGTCGCTTGGGGGAAGCAATTATGATCGTGCGCATTCCATCCAACAAAGTACCGACGGCGGCTATATTGTGGCGGGAGTTTCCACCTCAATCGATGGCGACGTTACGGGGAATATTGGTAGCGAAGACTATTGGGTCGTGAAACTCAGTTCCACAGGCACTATAGAGTGGCAAAAGTCGTTGGCAGGAAGCAATGAAGATTTTGCGTACTCCATCCATCAAAGTGCCGACGGCGGCTATATTGTGGCGGGAGAGTCTTACTCAAACAACGGAGACGTATCGGGGAATCATGGCGCCTCGGACTATTGGGTGGTAAAACTCAGCCCTGAAGGAGTAGCGTTTCAGTCTGACACCTCCGACGCAGTCTTCTCCATCATCTCACCCGAACCCACCCTCCAAAACTTATCCATCGACATGGTCAAAGTTCTCGTCGGACAAAGTAAAGACAGTACTGTGCTTGGTATTATCTGCAATAAAGGTTTAGCGCCGCTGCATGTGCTTGGTATTGATATCACTTCCGGTGATTCTGTAGATTTCACTATTCCACGCGGAGCAGGAGATTTCTTCCTCGATTCGAATGAATGTAGGGATGTAATGTTTGGTTTCGCACCGACAAAAGTTGGTGTGCGGACAGCAAAAGCAACAATTCGAACAACCGTTGGTGATTTCACCGATACAATCTCTATTATTGGAGAAGGAGTTGCTCCGTCGCTTGCAATTGTCACTCCATTCATCGATTTCGGTCAAACATTTGTCGGTAAACCCAAAGACAGTACGAAGGTTATCACGATCAAGAATGTCGGCTCGTCTGATATGACCATATCGCAGATAGATTATAATGCTGTCAATACAACTAATTTTTCAACACTTACCGGCGGTAATTCCTTTACACTCAAGCCGAATGAACAGGCAATAATGGACTTGCGTTTTCTCCCGAGTGATGTTGGCAGAAAGAGCGGGATACTACAGTTCCATTATAATGGTGTCGGCAGTCCGGCGACGGTTCAGCTCTTCGGTGAAGGAATTGCTACTTTAGGTATCATTCCTTCTATACTTGCTACGAGCACTATTCCGTTCGATTCTGTCTGTATTGGGCACCCAGAATCTCGCTCAGCAACCATTAAAAACAATGGCAATGTACCCTTACAACTCATTCGTGCAGAATGGATTACTAATGCCGCTAATGTATTCTCGACTACCGTTTCTCCACAGCTACTTGCCGTCGATTCAAGTATCACTGTTCCCATAGATTTTCTTCCCATAGCTACCGGAATGACCAACGGACAAGTACGCTGGATAGCCGATAAAGACACCGCAGTGTCTTCCGTATCAGGGATTGGAAAAGTATGTACAAACATCCCCGACACCGCCCGCACCACCGTCATCGCTCAGGACATCTCCGCCCAAGCAGGCGAAAAAGTGAATCTCTCACTTAAGCTCATAAAATCTACCGGTATGCAAGTCACAGGCGCACCCACCGACTGGTACGCCCGCATCCATTACAACAAGTCAATTCTCTTTAATGAACAGACAAACAATGTATGTCCGGGTACGACAGATAGTTGCGTACTTGAGTTAACTGGCGTTTATAATCCCAAAAGTGATGAATTAATCTCTATCCCCAGCATCGCTACACTCGGAAATACCGACCACTCTTCTATCATAATTGATGAATTCAAATGGACAAACAGCGCGATTGTAACCGATGTAGCTACCCAATACGGAACGATAAGAATAACAGGCACCTGTGAAGATGGAGGAGTACGATTATTCATTCCAGCAAACAGTTCGACTTCCCTTTCTACTCGTCCGAATCCTGCTCAGGATAATTTGCAGATTCAGTATGGTCTGCGTGAGCCGCTTATTGTTACGTTGGAATTACTTACTTTGACAGGACAAGTCGTGCAAACGATTGTGAATAATCAATCGCAAGCTACGGGACAATATACACTTACCAGTGACTTGAGTTTACTGGGAAATGGAGTATATTTGCTTCGTTTACGGACGAATAAGGAGATGCTGACGACAAGGGTGGATGTGGTGAAGTAGGCCGTCCTCCTGAGGGTATCACTTCCGAGTGATGCTCTCAGTGAAAACGTCTCGATGAACTACATACCGCCCCAAAAACCGAGGGCATCGCTCTGAAGCGATACTCTCGGGAGGACAAAAAAACGAAATGCTAATACATTACTCTAACTTCTTAGTATGAAACACCTTTTTACACTCTTTCTCTTCCTAAAGTGCATTTTTCACGTAAATGCTCAAGTCGTTTCAATTTCAAAACTGGATGCCTCCGGCTTCCCTGAAATGAAGGCAAAGTTCTATGTTTTAGATTCTGTTAGGAAACAAGTACTCCCATCGGTAGACGAACTCACATTGA
Source organism: Ignavibacteria bacterium (assembly GCA_016720145.1). GTDB lineage: Bacteria > Bacteroidota > Ignavibacteria > Kapaibacteriales > UBA961 > JADJXV01. Next base: position 272,628 of record JADJXV010000006.1, read on the forward strand.
CCGAAATCGGAATCTCAAGGGTAATTACGAATGTGAATTACCCAACACCGTCATTGCCTCTTGCTCTCTCTTCCGTGCTGACGATGAATATTTCTCAGTCGAAGAGTATTGGTCCGGACGGAGTTACGAATATTGAAATTGCTCAAGCCGGAGCACGTGCATGGATTCAAGATTTACCGTTAGGGATTTCGGAGTGCGCTCTAACGAGTTTCGACAGCAACAGTTATTTACATCAAGATTATACTACCGACCCTGCTCGACTGCAACAGACGATTCAGTCATTGTCTCCAAATAATAGTGCAAAGAATTTTGACGTAGGTTTGTTACTGCCACCGGCAGGCGCGTTACAAGTATCTCAGCGCGGTAATTTTAAACGAGTCGTTATTTTACTCACAGATGGATTACCTTCTATCGGACCTAATACATCGGACGTTATAGCAGAAGCTTACAAGCAGAAATGTACTATCTATATCATTACACTCGGTTACACCTGCCCATTTAATCTCAAAGAACTTGCTATGCAAACAGGTGGGCAATGGTATGAAAATGTCACCACGAAGCAACAAGCCGAAGTCGTGTATCGTAAAATCATGCAACTATATATACCAATTACATCAGGTGAAATCACTTGGACGAGCGACATTACCTGCCAAAGAGAATATAATATTAATACAGAGTTAACCTGGCAGTCAACAACAGGTTATATAAATTCCGCTTCCCCCACTAGTGCATTTGCTTCTCTGAAAGTTAATCCAAGCTTTATCGGCTACGGAAAAAGACTGCCATCTACGCAACATGATACTACAATTACACTCACTGTAAAGGATGCTGATTTTACCATTTCAGGAATTAAACAAGTGGCCGGTTCTGCTGAATTTTCTGTTGTCAATACTACATTTCCACTCATCATCCTGAAGAATACCAGCAAATCAATTACCCTCCGATTTGCACCGAACGATTCAGGATTAACATACGCAAGTTTTGAACTTGAAACTGACCGATGTTCAGGATCCTTCTGCACTTATGGTGGTTTCCCGGGTAAAACATCAGCATCTTCATTCCTTAAACTCACCCAACCCAATGGAGGTGAAACCTTTGTTATAGGGCGCGATGAAGAGATCACTTGGTCAGGTATTGCACCAAGCGATACGGTGCGGCTTGAGTACAGCAATGATGGTGGCATTACTTGGTCACAAATTAGTGACCATGCTTCGGGCTTGAAGTATACGTGGGAAAATGTGCCATCTCCACAAAGCGTCCAATGCTTAGTACGAATTCACCAAAATGCCAGTATGGTAAATACGGATAGTGTTCGCACAATTGCCGGTTATCAATCTGAACGTTTAGGAGTATCCTTTAGCCCAAATGGAGAAAAATTGGCGATGGCGTTTCAAGGTGGAGTCAGTGTCTATGATGCGTTTACATTGACTCAAACTGGAATATTGTACATCTCAACTTATGTCGATGGTGTTGCCTACAGCCCGGATGGCGGAAGGATAGCTACTGCCAGCGCGGATAAAACTGCAAGGATCTGGGATGCAAATACCGGCTCGCTAATCTACAGCTTACAAGGACATACAGGTGAGATTATGACAGTTGCCTTTAGTCCGGATGGAAGTACAATTGTTACGGGAAGCGAAGATAAGACAGTGAAAATCTGGGATGCAAATACAGGGGAAGTACTCCATACATTAAAAGATCATACAAAACAGGTTCGCGGGGTTGCCTATAGTCCTGATGGGAGTAGAATTGCTTCTGCAAGTTTTGATAGTACATTAAAGATCTGGGATGCACATACTGGAGAAGTACTTCTGACATCATGGGGAAATGACGATTTGATAACGGACGTTGCCTATAGTCCGGATGGAAGTAAAGTCGCTACATCGGGTTTCGATAGAAAAGTTAAAATCTGGGATGCAACTACCGGCACATTGCTGGGGTCTTTTATTGCTCATACCGGCTATATAAAAAGTATTACCTATAGTCCGGATGGAAGCAAAATAGCAACTGCATGCGGTACGATGGATACATACGGTTATGCAACTGTAAAAATATGGGATGCAACTACATACTCACTTCTACGGACATTAAAGGGACATA
>JADJXV010000007.1 GCA_016720145.1 Ignavibacteria bacterium
AGAGGTCATATACGTGCGAGGGATGCCGTCAAATTCAATCGTACTTTCAGTCGTTTGTCCTACTCCGGTCGTGATTATTTTCTGATCCACTTCGCGAGTTTTTTGGGCTTGTTCTACCGGGAACAACTCAATGTCTGACTTTCCAATCATTTCTTCGGTCGTATGATTGGTGATTTTGGAAATAGATGAATTGACAAACATATACTTGCCGTATGTGTCCTTCACGAAGATAATGTCATCTGTTCCTTCAGTGACAGCTGTAAGCAAAGCATAATTTTTCCCGTAGCTTTTCTTCGGTCACCTTGCGTGCTGTCACATCGCGAATATTAGAAACGATTGCCCCGATAGCTGGATCATGCAAAAGATTGGTCACAGTACCTTCCATCCAAAGCCAATGACCGGCTTTATGACGGATTCGATAGAGTATTTCAATCGGAACAGAAGGGTTTGCAAATAGTTCGTCTATTTTTTCTTTAACGGTCGGTAGGTCATCAGGGTGGGTAATACTGAGCATCAAGTGTCCATCGAACTCCTCAATCGAATAGCCGGTAATTCGTTCGGCAGATGGAGATAGATATATAAGTTTTCCGGTAGCATCTACCAAACGAATCATGTCATGATTGTTCTCAATCATTGCACGGAAGCGACGTTCGTTCTTCTCAATTTCAGCTTCTATTTTATACTTTTCAGTGATATCTCGGAAAGTAAGCACTACACCGATTACACTCCCTTTGGCGTCCGGAATAGGCGCTGCAGAGTCGTCGATGTTGTATTCGGTGCCGTCTCTTGAGATGAGAATAGTATGATTGGCAAGGCCGACGATATGTCCATCTTGGAGAACAAGTTCTACGGGATTGGGTACTGTTATCCGCGATGCTTGATTAATAATCTTGAAGATTTCCGGTAGTGGTAATCCCGTCGCTTCGGATTGTGTCCAGCCGGTGAGCTTTTCGGCGATAGGATTCATGAATTTTACACATCCTATTTCATCGGTTGCGATTACTGCATCGCCGATACTTTGGAGAGTGGTCGCGAGCCATTTTCTGCTTTCAATGAGCTGACTGTCTGACCGGTGTCTTGATATTGCCATTTCAAGTGTCGAATGTATTTCACGTTCGTCAAATGGCTTGAGTATATATCCATAAGGTTGGGTAATTTTTGCACGCTCAAGAGTGCCACTATCGGAATTGGCAGTGATAAACACAACGGGAATATCCCATTCTTGTCTCAAAAGACGAGCTGCTTCGATACCGTCTATTTTTCCTTGCAGCCCGATATCCATGACGACAATATCAGGTTTTTGCATTGATACCTGCCGAACTGCTTCTTCTCCTGAGTAAGCAATTCCGAGCACGGTGTACCCACGTGTCGTCAATAGTATTTTCAGGTCGTGGGCGACTATTCCTTCATCTTCAACAATCAAAACAGTACATTGTGCATGCACCATAATTCACCTCGGGTAAGTAATGCAAAAGTATGAAACAGCGTTCATAATCACTCGGTAACAAGAAGCATCGTATCTTAGAGCAGATACATCCGGAACATCACTTCCATTCTAACCCTTCACTACTAGTATTCACTACATCATATTTAATATTCCATCAATAACCCGTTCAATTTGTTGAAGAAGAAAATTTCTTGTCATTTTTCAACTTAAACTCAATTTTAACTTTTCTATGATTATTACTAGGTGTACCATGAATTATTTACGAATTCTGCACCTAGATAAACAGTATCCAATAGATTTACCAGAATCTGCTGAACAGGTAAGCTATTATCACCAATAGAAGAAATTAGCACCTACGGAATATCAGATGCGGAACGAACTATACCAGCACATTCTCTGTAAAATTATAATTAATTTTTATACATCCATGTAATATTTGGGCAATAAAAAATATCGACATTCAAAAGAATTACTAAGAATTACTCATTGAATTAACTAATATATATTTTAACGAGTTGAATTACTTGACAAGTGCTGATTGCGTAGGTAAGAATCGGTGGTAAGAAGCAGCGGTAAAAATGAAAAAATAAATTATAACTATTGCATATCTACTTCACGAACTTTTTTAGCGCTACTAGTTCAAGAGTAGAAGTACGAGAATATATAAATGATCGAGTTTGACAAATATATTGAGTGAATGTAAAGCAGATCTTTACTGTTATCCTCTCCATAACACGCCACACCACTGTTTTATGAGAATTTCTTTGTCGTCACTTTTTCGGATGAGATCACGTGCATGTGACGCTGTGATGCCCATGCGACGCTCAAAGGCAGAACGGAAGGTGCGATAATTCCCAAAGCCACATTTCGTACTAATAATTATAAGAGATTCGTTGGTATCGAGCAGCTCAAGAACATTGCAGATGCGTACTGCTTCGATGAGCTCTCGGGGAGGTAAGCTAAAATGTCGATGGGTAATTTCACGTAAATATCCGGCAGAGATATTCATACCTGCCACCATAGCATTGACATCAAATTGGCTATCATCGCAGTATTGTCTTATATAAGGTAAGATGAGATCTTTTATCATACGTTGAAGCTCGCTTTGTACCTAATTTTTATAAACATGCTGGAATGAAGATACATCAAATACATATACCCCAATAAGCGTGGCAAAAATACAACTTTCACCAAAGTTCATCAAATTATAAAAACAACGGTAAAAATCGAAGGTAAAAAACACAGGTACGCTTTACTCATCTTCATTTCTCAAAACTGTATTTATTTACTAACATATTGATATAAAAATGCTTATGCCGGAAGGTTCTCTATCATAACTTAAGATCTCCATGAGATGAGCACGTCATTAATTCCAACTTCCAGTGGTGTCTTCAATACCACAATTCTGCATCATTCCACACAGAAGACACATCATAACAAGCTCGAAAAAAGAGTGGTACTATTGATAGTTTCGTTTTATATTACGTAGAAATTGATTAAAATAATCAACAAATAACCGGAATCATTCAACTCAGCTTCATTGGTATGGTGAATCCCCCCACCCAACAACTTAACCTATTATCTCCAAAAAACTCTGATTTATTATTATTCATTCAAAATAAATAAGTTAACTCAATGCAACTACCATTGTATTATTAATAGTCTCCGATAATCATTCAAGAAACACTCAACCAACACATTCTCTTGATTGCTGACTATCTATCCCATGTGTTTCGTACATTTAGTATTTTCGCACTCCTTGTACTTTCTCCAACACTCTGAATTTATCAATGAAAAAAATCATGCTTCTTGGTTCGGGCGAATTAGGAAAAGAATTCTTCATCGCCGCTCAACGCCTCGGACAATACGTCATTGCCGTCGATTCGTACGAAAATGCGCCCGCGATGCAAGTGGCGCATGAACGTGAAATAATCAACATGCTCGACGGCGCCGAACTCGACCGCATCGTCGCTAAGCATCAGCCGGATATCATTGTTCCGGAAATCGAAGCGATCCGTACCGAACGTTTTTACAGTTACGAATCAAGCGGAATCCAAGTAGTGCCAAGCGCTAAGGCAGCGAATTTCACCATGAATCGCCGCGCTATCCGCGACCTTGCCGCCCGCGAACTCGGTCTCAAAACAGCGAAGTACCGCTATGCATCCACCCTTGAAGAGCTCCGCGAAGGCGTGGCTGAGATTGGTATTCCCTGTGTCATCAAGCCGCTGATGTCCTCCTCGGGCAAAGGGCAATCGGTGATTAAATCTCAGGATGATATTGAAAAATCATGGAATTATGCAGCAGCGAAAGGGCGCACTGGCGACAGCGATGTCATCATCGAAGAGTTTATCAATTTTACGAGTGAAATTACGCTCCTGACCGTAACGCAGAAAAATGGCGAAACGCTGTTTTGTCCGCCGATTGGGCATCGTCAAGAACGTGGTGATTATCAGGAAAGCTGGCAGCCGTCGTTCATTCTCCCTGCGCAACTCCTTGAAGCGCAGAATATTGCGCAAAAAGTGACCGCCGCGCTGACGGGCGCAGGAATCTGGGGCGTGGAGTTTTTCCTGACCGAGACAGACGTCTATTTTTCCGAACTCTCCCCACGGCCGCATGACACGGGCATGGTCACGCTCGCCGGTACACAGAATTTATCGGAGTTTGAATTGCATTGTAGAGCCGTCCTCGGGCTGCCCATCCCTGAAATCACCCTTGAGCGCGCAGGCGCAAGTGCAGTCATTCTCGCCTCAGCAGATGGCATCAATCCACAATATACCGGCATAGAAGCGGCGCTTCAGGCACCCAAAACCGATATCCGCATCTTTGGCAAACCTATCACGCGTCCGTACCGGAGAATGGGCGTAGCGCTCGCCTACGGCGCGCCGGATGCTGATACCACCGAGTTGCGTGAACGTGCGTTTGAGGCAGCGCAGAAGGTGAGTATTACGCAGGAGTAAGTGTTTAAATAACAAGCGGTTGTACAGACGTAGCATGCTACGTCTGTACGGCTTTACGTCGGTACGCTGTATATTTCCCGTCCGGGCGGTTGTTACAACCTGACGGACGGCAATCATCAATAGCTAAACTGTAAAGAAAACATACTTGTAGCATTAAAACTAGGATAGGCGGGATTCCCGGCTCCTCCACGTTTATTGAACATAAGATTGATAGGTGTGCTCACGGAAAGCTGTATTTTACCATTTACTTTGGTAAGTTTAATATCAATATCACCCAAGTCTGTATATGAATAATCCCAAGCGCCAGTAGTTGCACTCGCCGAACCGTTGAGACTGAAGCCGGAAGCGGTTCCTGTTAGCCGTGAAGTTTCACCCAAAATTTTCGCATTAATTGACGCACCTTCTGCTATTCCGTCAAACATTGTTTTCGCTATGAGTTGCAATTCAATAGTCGTTTTGTTTGGTACGCTATACTGTAGTATTGTTTGAATAATTGCTGCTGTAGAGCCGACCTTTTGAGTTAAATCCACTGTGGTTGAACCAAAAAAGCTACTGCTCACCTGACCTGAATTGTACGGATCGGTTTTTTGTGTTACAGGTGCATTTTGCTTGTCATCAATCCTGATATAAGGATCATTTGAAGTTGTGGGATTTGTGCTGGTAGTAGAGCATCCGGTAAGAAGTATAAGACAGAACATTGCAATACCGACAATCGTATTTGAGAATTTCATTGTATTATTTCCATGATTTTGTTTCCTACTCGTATGGCTTTTCGGAATCGCCCCGTTTTTTAATGTGGTGTCCGATCTCCACGTTGTTAGCTTTTGTAATCAGGTTTCCGCGACACCTTCGTTTTTCAACGGCAATTTTACACTGTTAGAATGTAATTTTGGGTTTCATTTTCCATTTCCTAGAGCTCCATTGCTGAAAAAAGTCTATCTCTTTGCAACTCATATAAAGCTCAATCTGCTACTTCATAATTACTTCCCTAATTACTCAACAATTATTTTCCCTGATGCTACCAATGAAGACCCGTCATGCAATTGATAAAAATATATACCTTGAGTAAGATTATCTAATTCAATTTCTGTCGTTGATGCACTGATTGAAACAGTTTTAATGATCTGACCAAGTACATTTAACACGTTCAGTTTCATAGTGTTCAGAATAGGATAGTCCGATATTTTCAGAGTTGTCTTATTTTTAGCAGGGTTCGGTATCAATTCAGTTAAGTTGATATTTTTATCTGTTTCATCCGAGCTTGTAGAATATGTCCCAAATAAGGCCAAGCTATTATTAGACTGTGTATAACCCAATAGTGTTGTCAGCGGATCTACTGTCATCCAAGTATAGCCAACTTGCCCATTCCCTCTATCTTCTTTAATTCTCATGACGTTAGTATGTGTTCCCTTTGGTGTAATTAAAGTACCATAACCGTCATAGGTTACAGTAACAGTAGTCTCTACGCCCCCTACTTTCTGAAAGGTATCTTGATATGTTTCATTGTAATTAAATGGAAATTTCAAGCTTGTTTTCGGGTTTGGCGTAAAATCATTTCCTACACCGGGAGCTACTACATTATCTGCCAACACTTCATACTTTGAGTCAGAAATTTTGAAGTAAAAATATTGGACTTGGCCTGCCAAGGAAAATGTCCAAGCATAATTTGAAGACGGGTACGAAGAGCTAAAAGGAGTGGCTGATGGTGATACGACGCTGAAAACAAGCCCGGGATCTGAGAATGGTATAGAACTAAAATCCCAAATTTGATTAGGTCCTGGATTACCAATACCACCTGTTGCTTCACCTCTATAGAGGGGAGCTACTGTTCCTACCGGTAGCATATTATTTCCATTTTGTAATACAGGCTGTGCTACCATACTCATCGAGCAAGCAACGAAAGCAAAAAGTATAAACGTTTTCATAATTTCTTAAAAATAGTTTCCTACTCGTATGGCTTTTCGGAATCGCCCCGTTTTTTTAAGTGGTGTCCGGTCTCCACTTTTTATATGAGATATACCAAACATTTGCAAACATGCAAGATCTGTCGTAAAAAATATTTGTTGGTTCTCGTGTCTACCCGCAGAGTTGGTGTTGTTTTTTAACTTCCACATTTCTTCGATACACAGTCAGATCGGGACTAATTCATACTATAAAACTAGTTTCTAAAAGTACATAATAACTCCGCAGGTACGAAATTCTTATCAGAATTTAGTAGTAGCTCTGCCACTATTTTGCCCGGGTTTCTCGATGTGAAACTGCTCTGCAGTCGGGCTGGAATTTTTACGACTATGATGCTGTATGACTTAGATATAAATCTCTCAATTTGGAGAAGTAAAAGAACGGGTAAGTGCCGTGCAACTGTTGCAAACTTACCTACAGTCGGTTCATCATAAACTACGTACAAAGTACGTATATTTGCAGGGGAATACATATTTTTTTGACGATTAGGCATTTGCTCTTGTTAGCGGGTAAAAAATCAACGATGAAAAACATCAACGAAAACGAATGGTTTGCTAATCTGATGCTGCTGGCAGACAGCGCGGAGGAAGCTAAAATTGCCGGGAATTGGAAAGAAGTAGAGCGTCTTACACGGAGCACGCTGGTAACTCTTGAAGGAAATAAGTATGTCGTAAGGAATAATAATGTCACGGTCATCCACGCACGGGTGTGCCGACTGTTATCAACGTCATTATGGAAAAGGGGTTATCAAAAAGAGGCATTACCGTCAGCCGAGAAGGCACTTGCACTTGCCATAAACGCCGGATGCAGGGATGAAGAAGTAAAAGCGCTTCACAATATCGGTATTGTTCATGAGGATATTTCCGAGTATTCGATTGCATTGTCGTATTACCAAAAGGCGCTGACTTTGGATGAAGAATTGGGGAGTAGGCGTGGCGTTGCACTACATCTCTGTTGTATCGGTGGTGTATATTTTTCACTTTCGGATTATCTCCTTGCATTGGAGTATTTCCATAAGTCGCTGGCGGTATTTGAAGAATTAGGTGACAATAAAGGCGTAGCAGTCAATTTGGGTAATATCGGGAATGTGTATCAATCTCTTTCGGATTACCCCCGTTCATTGAAGTATTACCACGAGGCACTCGCTTTGGATGAAAAACTCGGTGTCAAAACAGGTGTGGCAAGGCATCTCGGCAATATCGGAAGGGTGTATCGGAATCTTGGGGATTGTCCCCTCGCATTGGAATACTATCACAAGGCGTTGGCTTTGGATGAAGAGTTGGCGAATAAGCGTGGTATGGCGCGGCATCTTTGCAATATCGGGAATGTGTATATGAATCTTACGGAATATTACCGAGCATTGGAGTATTATCGCAAAGCATTGACAATGAATGAAGAACTCTGTAGCAAAGCCGACGTAGCACTCAATCTTGGCAATATTGGCATGGCATTCTGGCAACTTTCGGATTATCCGCAGGCATTGGAGCATTACAACAAGGCACTGGCTTTGGATGAAGAACTCGGTATCAAAGAAGGAATTGCAAGTGATTTCTGTAATATCGGGCTTGTCTATGCTACACCAAACTTCCAGTACTATAGCCCCGACAAAGCCGAAAAGCATCTGCTCCAAGCAGCAAAAATGAACGAAGAATTAGCCGCAAAAAGCCAGAATATCATAGTTTTCCAAACTCTTGCCGAACTCTATGAGCAACAAGAGCATTGGGAAAAAGCAAATGAATACAACAAAAAGAACGCTGCCTTAAAAGAAGAAACCCGTAGCGAAGAAGCCCAAAAACAATCTCAGAAATTCCATTACGAGCGGAAAATAACGGAAATGGAGCATCGGCAAGAATTGGAACGCAAAGACCACGAACAAACTATGGCACATCAGCGCAACGAACTCGCACACTCCATAAACAGCTTAGTCGAGAAAAATAAATTTTTGAAAACATTAGTCTCCGATATTATTGAAATACAACGATTTACACGCGGTGAAGGGGTGCTGAAATCAGACGAACTCATGGAAAAAATATTCCGGAACATAGCATGGCAGGAAACTAATGGACAACTCGAACGGCAAATAAATGACGTACAACGGGAATTTATTTCCCGAATTCAACTGCATTACCCCACCCTGACACGTATGGAAGTGAAAATCGCAACGCTACTTGGTATGAAACTCACATCTCCCAATATCGCCGCTCTGCTCTTTATTTCGGTTCGCACCGCAGAACTGCACCGCGCACGCATCCGCAGGAAAATGGGACTCGGAGCTAAAGAGAATGTGTATCTGGCATTGGGGAAGTTGTGAGCCGTGGAGGTTGCGATATTTGATTTGCGTGCTGTCTATAGCCGGGATGAACTCGTAGCAACGTTGGACTGGAATGTCATAAAACCCAGGAGTAAGGGTTGTAGGGATGAAAATAGCAGGCGCTTGTAGAGACGTAGCATGCTACGTCTCTACGGCGGTACGTTATAACGCTCTATATTTCCCGCCGTGTCGGTTGTAACTACCGACCAGACGGGAAACAGTTACGACCTCATAGAGGTAGAATATTTGTAGCAAGATACACAGCCAAGAAGATACGACCTCAGAGAAGTCGAACGTTTGTAGCAAAATGTACAGCCAAGAAAATACGACCTCAGTGAGGTCGAATATTTGTAGCAGGTGAATAGCCAAAAGTTACGACCTCAGCGAGGTCGAATGTTTGTAGCAAGAGGTACAGCCAAGAAAGTTACGACCTCAGCGAGGTCGAATGTTTGTAGCAAGAGGTACAGCCAAAAGTTACGACCTCAGCGAGGTCGAATATTTGTAGCAAGAGGTACCGCCAAGAAGATACGATCTCAGTGAGGTCGAACGTTTGTAGCAAAATGTACATCCAAGAAGATACGACCTCAGAGAGGTCGAACGTTTGTAGCAAAATGTACAGCCAATAAGATACGACCTCAGAGAGGTCGAATGTTTGTAGCAAGAGATACACCCAAGAAGTCACGACCTCAGTGAGGTCGAACATTTGTAGCAGATGTACAGCCAAGAAGATACGACCTCAGAGAGGTCGAATGTTTGTAGCAAGAGGTACAGCCAAGAAAATACGACCTCAGTGAGGTCGAATATTTGTAGCAGGTGAATAGCCAAAAGTTACGACCTCAGAGAGGTCGAACGTTTGTAGCAAAATGTACAGCCAAGAAAATACGACCTCAGAGAGGTCGAACGTTTGCTTGCTGATACATATCCACAGTCCGGATATGCGAGATGTTTCATCGGTAGGTGTTGACGGTCAGTTCTAAGAACTGACCGGACTGAAAATCCTCCCGAGCCCCTCGCTTCTTGGCGAGCGGCTCGGTGGAGCGAAAAAAAAAGGCGATGGAATTTTCATTCCATCGCCTTTTGTATTTTCCCGATAGTTTATTCTGTTGCAATTGCTTGCACTGCACCGAGTTTCGCGCCGCCTTCGAGTGCATAGCGAGCAGCATCAACTTGCTGCAGGCGTTTTACACCGATGAGACGTTTGTTGTAATAATCGCTTTCGAGCGATGATACCGTCACGCCGTAGCGTGAGCTGGCGTGTGCGAATAAATTATCACCTAAATAAATCCCGACGTGAGAGACATAGACGCGTTTGCGGGTATGGAAGAACACGACATCGCCGAACTGCATTTTTCGCGTGAACGAATTTTTGTGCCGACTTCTGACTGTTCTGCGGCTGTGCGTGGTAGCAGGAAATTACCTGCTGTCGCAAATACTGTACGAGTAAAGCTCGAACAGTCAATTCCGCTGCGGCTGCTGCCACCAAAAATGTAGCGTGTGCCGACCCAATCCATAATAGCATCCATGATTTTTTTCTTGTCAACGCCACATGCGAGCATGTCTTCTTGGTCGCCTGGGGTGCCGCCGTCGATATATGCAAGCCAGAGAGATTTAAAGGCTTCAAAATCGACAGTCACATTGTCTTCTTTTTCCAATTCGGCGAGGTCTTCACCCTCTTCCGGTAGATACTCTTCCATTTCAGCAGTATAATTTCCGTTTTGTGTTTGAATGGAAATCTCGGCAGGAGAACCAATAGTGGTTGCTTTTGTCGGGATTTCTTCCGCCGAACTAAGTCCGGCTAAGCGGCATAATTGCCCGTTGCTGTTGATGAGCGTGAGGGCTTGCTGTTTTCCTAATACGCGGTTACATTTAGAAGCGTATCGTTTGTGTTTTCTGGAAGTGCGTTTTGCAGCGTACTTTTTGTTAGAATGTGTTGTGCGTTTAACGACAACTTTTTTTGACGAATGTTTTTTTGGGGCAGAATAAATACTGCCGGTTGGCAAAGCTATAGCAATCACTATGAGAACCAAGCTAAGCCAGAAAGGTAGGAGGGGTATGTTTTTCTTCATAATTTCCTCGTTTAGTTTAGAAATACCTTCTGGACATTTAATTTCGGTAGAATTTCGCTTGAATAATCTACCGTTAGACGTCGTCCGGGCGGCGCAAGTAAGCCGATATCGGAACGATTAAGATTTAACCCTTATTTTTTATCGACGGCTTCTAATATAAGACGATCGATTCCTTCCGGGCGGAGACCGATAACGGAAGGTCGGGCTATTCTTTGTTGAATATTGTAATACAGAAAAATCCACGGCGCAGAGTCGATAACACTGCGCTCCATTGCGTTGTACAGGGCGTATCGCTGGGCGGGGCTGAGGCGAGGCGAGAGTGCTTGCTCATAAAGCGAGTCAAGCGCTTTGGAATTCAGATGAGTCGTATTCGGCCCTTTTGGTGAATTATTTTGCGAATAAAACAGCGCAAGAAAATTTTCAGGGTCGGGATAGTCGCCAATCCAGCTTGTGCGCCAGAGTGCGAGCTTGCCACTACGGACCATATCTAAATGTTGCGGGAAATCCACTTGTCTGAGTTCAAGATTCACTCCGATTGCCTTCCATTGCTGCTGCACTGCTTCGGCGACCGATGCAGTACGCTCATTGGCTCCGAGCTGAAGCGTGAGCGTCGGCAGTCCTTTTCCATTCGGAAAGCCGGCTTGGGAGAGTAGTTCACGTGCTTTTTCAGGATTGTAATTATACCCTTTTGTTTCCGGCGAAAAGCCGGGCATCGAGGGCGGAAGTACACCATTCGTCGCAGGAATTCCCTTGCCTTTGAGCACAAATTGTATGATCTTGTCACGGTCAATTGCATAATTCAATGCCTGCCGAAGCAGCTTGGACCGATAAAGCGGCATACTCTTTGCGGCAGTAAGCGTCGAATCGAGCAAAATACCATAGTATTCAACTGAATGCGCACTTGTTTGGAGCAATTTGTAAGAAGAAAATGCGGAAGTAAGCTTGCCGTTTGGCATGAGGACTTTCTCCACAAACGAGGGGTCAATTGAGCCGATAAAGTCTAATGTTCCTTTTTCAAATTCCAGAAATTCTGATTTGGTATTTCTGATAAATGAAATAGAAACAGCATCAAGATACGGGAGCTGTTTGCCATGGGCATCATGCTTGAAATAAAGCGGGTTACGCGTGAGAGTAAGAGCCATATCCGGCTTCCACTCTGTGAAGGTAAACGCTCCGGTTCCAACAGGATGCTTGTAATAATCAGCTTTATAATACTCAATTGCTTCGTGAGGGATAATCCAACAATAGGGCATCGAAAGTAAGGAAAGAAGCGGCGCAAACGGCGTCGTAAGACGAAGTCTGACGGTCGAGTCATTCAGTACTGTGATACCACGAATTCCGGCGAATGGTTTATTGTCTGCCGTTGATGTGTAGAATTCTTCTGCACCCTCAAGGCGCTTGCGGAATACCCACAGTCCGGTTGATTTTGTACGAGCGTCGCATATTCTCTCAAAAGAGAATTGTACGTCGCGAGCTGTGAATTTGCGGGTTTTTTGCGCGCCAAAACACTCATTTTCTTGAAATTGAATGTCAGTGCGCAAGTGGAATGTCCACTCAGTGCCCGTGCTGTCTGTGTCCCAAGATGAGGCAAGACAGGGCACAAAATTCATCGATGAATCAAGCTCAACTAAACCATTATATATCTGTGAACCGGCCCAAATTGCCGCCTTGTAACTTGTGGTTGCAGGGTCGAGCGTCGAAAGGCCATCCGGCTCATTATAGTAAAATGTGCGGCTGGAGTCGATCTTTGGTTTATTTCCACAGGATTGTAATCCAATGGAACAAATCAAAGCGGCGGGAAGTATAAGTAACCAAGTTGTCAAAGAACGCGGGGAAAATTTCATTCTTTCCTCGTAAATCACGAAATTTTAGAAGCACATTTCTCTTCTCAAATTTCCGTTGCACAATTCAGCGAAAACGCCGATTTCTCCTTTTGAGAGGGTGCAATAAACGAAATTTATTCCACGTGAAAAAGTGTTTTTTCTTTCATAATGTTAATTGCCCTAATCTTATACTTGCTTTTTGTACTTCTTTCCGGCGCCCTGGAATGGATGCAAATTGTCGCGCAATCACCTGAAATAAGAACGAATAAGTACTCGTAACGCGAAACACCATTTGGCGATTATTCTCCCAATCTCCCCACGAAAAAAAGTGTCAAATTTTTTGCACAGAGTAGAAAATTTGACACTTTTTAGTGAAAACACCGCACTGGTTTTTGTTACTTTTTAAGATTTTGAACCACCATCAAAGAATCTGGTTTATTGTTTTCCGTGCAATAAAACTCTATTTTTGTAAAAAACAACGTAACAAATCCACCTTGAGGAGCTGAACCATGGAAATTACCATTCAAAAAGCAAAAATTAGTCTGTCAGAACTTGTCCTGCGGGCGCAAAAGGGAGGAAATTATCTTAATGCGAGATAATCATCCGGTGGTCAAATTAGTTCCTATTAACGAACCTGATGAGGCACCGAACCGTTTTGGAATGTTCGAGGGTGATTTGATTTATATGGCCGACGATTTTAATGATATTCCCGAAGATTTTGCTATTTCATGTGACCAAAATACGACCTCTTCAATCCGCTGACAATTTCCCCCTACCCTATGCTCCTTGCCATCGAATCTTCCTGCGACGAAACGTCAGCCGCCGTGCTGCATAATTCACAGGTATTAAGTAATATCATCTCTTCTCAGGTCTTTCATACCGACTATGGCGGTGTGATCCCAGAGCTGGCTTCGCGGGCGCATGTGCAGAGTATTTCGGCGGTGGTAAAAGCAGCTATTCAGGAAGCACAAATCGAAACGAAGGATTTGACAGCTATTGCGGTTACAACCGAACCCGGCCTCATCGGTTCGCTCCTCGTCGGCGCTAATTTTGCCAAAGGGCTTGCCTTGCGGCTTGGTGTGCCGTGCGTGCCGGTGCATCATATTGAGGGACATTTATATTCGGGATGTTTGGAAGATTCTACGGTGGAATTTCCGTTCATTGCGCTTGTCGTCAGTGGCGGGCATACATCGCTTTTTGAAGTACAGTCTTATAATTCCTATTCGATCCTCGGTATGACGAAAGATGACGCGGCAGGAGAAGCATTCGATAAGGTGGCTAAATTATTGGGGTTGGGTTATCCGGGCGGACCGCTCGTCGATAAACTTGCACAATCAGGGAATCCTGCTGCCTACACATTCCCACGCTCGATGATGCATGATGGTACGTATAATTTCAGCTTCAGCGGCCTCAAAACATCGGTTCGCTATTTCCTGCAAAAGACCTTTCCTGAGTCAATTCCCGAAAATCTTCTACCCGATATATGCGCATCGGTGCAGGCGGCAATTACCGAAGTACTCGTCGCAAAAACAATCCGAGCTGCTGTCGAAAAAAATGTTCGTATGGTGGTCATTGCAGGTGGTGTGTCAGCTAATTCGGGCTTAAGGAAACTGATGAATTCAACAGCTGCAAAGCATCGCATCCGCATGGTAGCGCCGAGGATGAGCTTTTGTATGGATAATGCAGCGATGATTGGCTTTTTGGCGGAGAAGAAATTACACGACAATCCGGGCGGCTTCTCGCGGCTTGACTTCAAGGTGCATTCGGCGGCGATGCGAGCAATGCGTAAATAATGGTTAATGGTTAATGGTTAATGGTTAATGAATGTAACTCGTTTAATTTTAATAACATGAAAGATAATATATTAAAGACGAAGTCATTTTCTTTCTCGATTCGTATTGTGAATTGTTATAAATTCTTGATTCAAGAGAAGAAAGAGTTTGTCCTTTCTAAACAACTACTAAGAAGTGGTACTTCGGTTGGTGCAATGATTCGTGAAGCTGAACATTCAGAAAGCAAATCAGATTTCATACACAAAATGGCAATTGCACAAAAAGAAATAAACGAATCTATCTACTGGTTAGAACTTCTTCATGCTACTGAATATTTAACTATTCAATTATTCAACAGTTTAAACAATGATGCTATCGAAATTATCAAGCTAATAACAAGCTCCATAAAAACATCAAAAGCATCAATTAATGGTTAATGGTAAATGGTTAATGATTAATTGATGATAAGATATTAAACAACTTTTGGCTAACTAAAATTCATAATCATTACTAACGAGAGACTAGCACGACGATTCATGGGTAAGTGTTTAGGGGCAGTTATAAAAACTGTCAGGACATGATATTAACCATTAACCATTAACCATTAACCATTATTTCCCGCAAGTCCAGCCGTGCAATCGACTCAACATGAAAAGTATGCGGAAACATATCCACCGGCTCAATCCGCGTCACATCATACCTCGCTGAAAGGATCGCACAGTCCCTTGCTTGCGTGGCTGGATTACAACTGACATACACAAGTCGTTTAGGAGCAACGGTTAATAAATGTTCAAGTAGAATTTGGTGAATCCCTGCCCGTGGTGGATCCACGATAATCACATCCGGCGTGTGAAGCCGCTTGAGCAACTCAATCGCAGCCGGCTTGTGCAGGTCTTCGGCGAAATATTCTACATTCTTGATACCATTAAGATCAGCATTTGCTTTTGCATCGGCAATCGAACCTTGTGAGAGCTCAAGCCCATAAACGCTTTTTACATGTTTAGCAGACGGCAAAGTAATCGAACCCGTACCACAGTATAAATCCCAGAGAATATCATCAGAATTGAGTTCGGCAGCAGCAATAATTGCACTCAAAAACGGCTCTAATTGATAGGAATTTGTCTGGAAAAATGAGAACGGAGAGATTCGAAAATTCACACCCAAGACCGTCTCGGTGATGTGCCCGCTGCCTTTGAGAATGGTTGGTTCGCCAGTCGCTACAGGCGATGTCGTGTGATTGACGGCATGAATAACTGTTGATATTTCAGGGAATTGCGCGATAAATTCACTTCCAAACCAGGTAGTCATGCGTTCATCCTCAGGGGTGAGGATAGTACTTGTCACAAATACCACCATTATCTCACCTGATGCTTTCGCTGTTCGCAAAACTATATTCCTCAAAAATCCTTTATGCTCACGTGCATTATATGCTTTAGCTTCAATTTCGAGGGCCGCTTTACGTGTTGCTTTAAGAACTCGTCCTGCAATTTCAGGAGCAATATGGCACACATCCACGTCGAGAATTTTATCAAATCGTCCTGGAATATGGAGTCCGAGAGCGAAATCTTTGTGTAAAAGATCGTCAGCTTCGATGCCGATTTCTTCATCCGTTAGCCAGCGTGATGCACCGAAGGAGAATTCCATTTTATTCCGATAATGAAAGCTGCGCGGAGAGGCGAGCGTCTCCGTTAATTCACCAAAAGGGATCTTTCCGAGTCGCTCGAAGCTGTCGGCTATATGCTGACGCTTCCACTTGCGCTGTTCGGTGATTTGTAAATTCTGCCACGAACATCCTCCGCATACGCCGAAATGGCTACAGAGAGGCGTCTCTCTAAGTGGTGAATAATGAAGAATTTCCTTAATTCGTGCCTCCGCGTGGCGGGATTTTTTCTTGGTAATTTCGGCAAGGATGACGTCACCCGGAACGGCATTTTTCACAAAATGAACTATGTTTTCACGACGGGCAATTGCTACTCCTTCGAATCCTATCGACTCAATTTCTAGCTCTACAATCTCTCTTGGGCTTTGTTTACGAGACATTTATTTTCCTGTTAATTTCAAATTTTCGGCAAAAATACAGCTAAAAACTCTCGGAAAAACGTAAATTTGCCGAGTGTGTAGCAGTAAACAACCATCCGGATGATATGAATATCAGTCAATCTATCATAATCTCGAATATTCCGGCCATTTTCCGGCTGTTATTGCCATTAATTCTAGCAGTCTATTTTCCAATTTTCGGGCAAAATTTAAGCGCAATTACCGTCGTCCTGCCTTCCGAAAAATCAGCTCAAATCAACCTCCGCACACTGAACAATCGTGGCTACGCCTCTCTATCCCAACTCTCACGGGCAGCATTTCCGGGCAGCGTTTGCACGCCATCACGCAATGAAATCAGCTTCAAAACTGAACGCTTGCGTTTTGCACCATCCTCCTTTTTGGTACTCCGCGAAAATTCTACCGGCAGCCGCTTGGCGCAGATGAATGTGCCTTCAATTACTTTAGACGGTGAACTGTACATTCCTGCCCACCAATTCTTCCCAACTCTCGAAACTCTTGGTTTGTATAAAGTTACGATGACTTCAAATCGCGTAATTCTTCGCATGTTTGGGCAAACACCTCCAAGCGCCGAACTTCTTACACCACCGATAGACAATTCGCCCAAATTGATTGTAAAGCCAATTCCTTCTGAAAAACTTGCAGGAAAAAACGCAGGAATTGATTTTGCTAATGATGATAATTTCACAGCCAACCACGATAATCAAACAATTGTACCCGGACGTTATACTATACCTCAGGATTTAGTACGTTCAGCCGAACCTCAGGCAGCAAAAATTATTCAACCGAAAACGAATGGAACTCTCAATAGTAAAGCGCCAGTGACTGAACCAATTGAAGAAACAAACAAAGAAAACAAGATAAAGCCAGATGAGCTAGAGCATCAACATTTAGATGTATCTACCATCCAACATCATGACAACGAACCAATTACCGGTGACAAGGAAACGAAAATCAGTGGTGTTCCTCTTAAAAGTAGTGCAGCGAAAGAAAGTCAAGAACAATCTAATCTTGTTGATAAACATAATTCGAATTATATAAAACCTTCAGAAAATTTACCGGAAACAAAAGCCAAAGTAGTACCTGAAAAAATAGCCGAAGCGACATCCATCATTGAGAGCGCAGAAGTACTTGAAATGGAGTCAACGGCAGCAGATATTAGAATTACGTCCGTTGCTGCTTCACGGAAATCGTCTGAAAATACGGAGATAATTTTTAGATCTAATGTGCCTATTCCTACGTTTCAAAAGCCTGAAATTCATGGTAAAGAGATCACAATACGCTTCCCGCAAGTAGCAAATTCGGTGAGTTCATTTGCTGAAATTGAACGTATTTTTCCGCTGAGCGAGGTACGCGCTGAAACTGTCAAGGGTTTGCTGAATCTGCATTTAATGCTCAAAATTGAACCGATAAATTGTGATGCCCGGCGAGTGGGCGAGCGTGGAATTGCACTCTCGATTGAGTATCCACCCTCCGAACTCGGCGATAATGCGACCACCGAAACCACAAAGAAGCGCTGGGATCTGGATGTAATTGTTCTCGACGCCGGTCACGGTGGCGAAGATGCGGGCGCGATGAGTATTAATGGATTTAAGGAAAAAGACATAACGCTGGCAATTGCTAAAAAAATCAAGAAATTACTTAAAGAACTCCTCCCTAAGACCAAGGTCGTGATGACGCGTCAGGATGACACGTTTATCGAACTTTACCGGCGGAGTCAGATTGCCAATCAAGCGGGCGGGAAGCTGTTTTTGAGTATCCACTGTAATTCAATGCCGTCGAAGCCGCACCCTGCAAATGGTTTTGAATCCTACATCTTACGTCCGGGCAGGAACGACGACGCCGTACGTGTTGCCGACCGTGAAAACGGCGTTATCAAGCTCGAAAAGCGCAAGGATAAGTATCAGGAATTGAGCGAGGAAAAACTGATTGTTGCCACGATGGCGCAAAGTGCATTTGTGAAATTCAGTGAACTCTTTGCCGCGAGTATTCAAGAAGAAGTCGGCAAATCGACTTCGCTGCACAATCGCGGGGTGAATCAAGCAGGATTTTACGTACTCGTTGGCTCTTCTATGCCGAATGTGCTCTTTGAAACTGCCTTTCTTTCCAACACCGAGGACGAAAAATTCATCACGTCCGACAAGGGTCAGGAGAAAATCGCCGAAGGAATTTCCAAGGCGATAAAGCGCTATTCATCCGAGTATTCGGCACTCATCCAAAAGAGCAGGTGAAGTTTTCCTATTGCCACGTCAGGAAATAACCGTACTTTCGCACTACATATATCGCGGGGTGGAGCAATTGGTAGCTCGTCGGGCTCATAACCCGAAGGTTCTAGGTTCAAGTCCTAGCCCCGCAACAACAAAAACGCAACTTTTAAGTAAAATTAGAAGTTGCGTTTTTTTTCTAGCCCCGCAACAACAAAAAACGCAACTTTTAAGTAAAATTAGAAGTTGCGTTTTTTTATGTGTGTCTAAATTATGTGAATTGCTCGGGAATTATTCAGAGAATTGAACAGGTATCGCCTTTGGTCTATTTCTGCTCGATGAGCGTCATACTACATTCCTTGTTGTTGATTACGTATTCGCCTCTATCTTTTTTAAATTCTAGCAAATTGCTGAATTCATACTCGCTAAAAACCCCAGTATTTTTGGAAAAAAAGCTAGTATATTTCAATGAAATCCGTGCGGATTTCCATCGATCAATAATTTCTCCAACTTCAATGTATCTAATGGGTTGATTTGAAGTGATTGCTAATGCCTCCAGTTCTTTTTTCGTGGTGTAAATAAGCACGATACCCGACGTGTTAATCTTTAATTTTTCCGAGTCCAGCATTTCGATTGTAGAATCGTTCATTCTGTCCATTGTCTTGCAAATTCTGTCCAGACTAATCCTCAACGAATCATTTTTAAGTATTAATTCATTGTCCTGCAAGAAGTTGTTATTATTTGCTCTTGGGAATAAATAATAGACTCCCTCTGTACTGCACCTATATCTTCTGTTACTATCGAAATTCTGTAGGAAGTTATTAATAGCTGTCGAAATTAATGTGTATTGCCCCTTTGGGTCGTATCGATAGATACTATTGCTGTCGAAATAGAACATCTTTTTAGGTGGAAAAATTTCATCAGACGATAGCTTACGATACGAAACATCCCCAATCTTTATACCCTTTGGAATAATTGATAGTTTGTAGTTTTTTACAGTAGAGATTGGATACATAAATCCTGTTATCGTATCGATTTGAATACTTTGATAGCAATAGTCGCAATTATTCATTGTCAATCTTACGGTATCTCCTCTATCGGTGTGGTGTATTACACCCAAATAGTAAAAAAATGCTCCGTCAGAAGCTGAATAGTACTTCTTCTTCCCAATTACATGAAGCGGTACTTTGTAGATAAAAATACTATCTTTTTCTATGAGAACTGTATTTTCATGATACCATTTTCGTGGAGCGTCATAGCATTCAACGTTGCCTTTTTCATTTTTCCAGCACATTCTTTCAAGCCCTTTATACAATCCGTCGTTAACCTGCGAAAACGCCTTCAACGTACATAGCCCGACCAACAATATAAATATGAGTGTTTTCATTGTGAAATGTCGTTAAAAGGTCATTATCTAAAACAAGTTACGGGATAAGGAATTCACTGCAATCACTCCCACCCACCCGCAAAAATACTCAATTACCCCAATCTCCGCCCTACACTCTACCGCTATTTTTATCATCGCAAGCTCCTTGTAGTGCTTGACATCGGATGATGTACTTATTTTGCTTCATGAAATACTTTTTGTAATTTGTTCTAAGAATTATTTTCATTATTTATTCTAATGAAACAAAGGAAGCAATATGGTACATTTTCACAAGCCTTTAGTCATGCTAACCATTGTATTTACGGTTAGTTCATTTTCTTTGTTAGGACAGCCAAATATCATCCCAAAATTGGATGAGAACGTTATGGTTAGTGGTAAACCTGGAGCGTTACAATTTTCTATTAAGCAATCAGGTTGGCTCAATGCTGTTAGTTGGAGTCCTGGATGGTTCAAAACATGGTCTTGGAGGGCGGATGCAATCGTGAAGTTTTTGGTCTGCTTCAACTCCAACTAAACTTTTTAAAATAAGGCCATTTCTACCTTCGTTAGTTCATTTATTGGAATCCTGATGGTACGAAATTCGTCACTTTGGGTTTTGATGGTAATGCAACTGTCTTTAGGTATAAGGAGTACCATATTTACCACAAAACAGAACATACCCTATATATATGCTGTAAGTTGGAGTCCTGACGGTTCGAAATTAGCAACTGCAAATTCTGATAGTACAGCAACCATCTTTTCCGCAGCAACCGGAGAAATACTCTCTACGTTTCGAGAACATAATGATATAGTTAAGGGTGTAAGTTGGTTTGGATGGAACAAAATTAGCAACTCAAGTGCTGATCAGACAGCAGTTGTGTGGTCATCCACTAGAGCCAAAAAAAATTAACTTTAATGGGTCATACAGACCAATGTTATTTACGCATTTTGGAGTCCGGATGGAAGAAAATTCTTACAGCAAGCTGGGATAACACACAAATACTTTGGTCATGAGACAATGGAGTCAAACTTTTTACATTCAATACTAACAGTTTTCCATCTAATATTGCATATTCATTAGGATGGAACCCGGACGGATCAAAAATAGCAATCGCAAGGGCAGATGGTTTAACGACAATTTGGACGTCAATAACAGGAGAGAAAATTTTTACTTTAAGCCAGCATAATGCTGAGGTGGTTGATATGAAATGGAGTCCGGATGGGACAAAAATTGCTACTGCAAGTAAGGATAAAACTGCTATAATTTGGTCGGCGTTAACAGGTAAAAAACTTTACACATTATTAGGACATACGTATAATGTCAATGCAATCAATTGGAGCCCGGATGGAAGTAAAGTTGCAACGGCTAGTAGTGATAGCACTGTAAAGATATGGTTCGTAGAAGAAGCGAATACCGTAGTCGAAGATGTAAAAACAAACCACACCAAGTTTGTCACTTTCCCCGAACCCAACCAACAATATTCTTCATCTCACTTTTGGCAGAGAGCTCTCCAACCCGACAGAAGTACGGATTTTAAATATCCTCGGTCAGGAAGTAGCAGTTAGTAATTTACCGGCAGGAGTAAAAGAATGGAATATAAGTGTTGAAGATTTACCGATTGGTACTTACATTGTTCACACGAATGGTGAAACTCGTACCTTTTTAGTGTATTAGTTGAGTGAATTAGTAGTAGAAAATTATCGATAAACTCCAAACTTTTAGATGTTGTAGTTTTTATGAGTTAGTTTTTATATAAGTTGCGTTTGAATGTTGATTTTGTCATTTGCATGGGATGTTCCACAATACTGTATTTCTATGAAAATTATATACTTGCTGCTTGCTTTTCTAATTCTGCCTGCCGTAGCATTTTCCCAACCTGATAACCCGTATAAAGATGCGCAGATTATAAATCTTGGGAAGGACTTTAATTCCAAGGAGTTGGACTATGCGCCGTATGTCAGCACCGACGGTACGATGTTTTTTGTGTCGAATCGCGAGGGGAGTCATAAGCTGCAGGATGGTAAATTTTCCCATGATATTTGGGTTGCCTTGAATAAAATGAATCAAGATACTGCGTTTTACCCACCATTTAATCCCGACCCACCGGAGAATAAAGGGAAATCAAACCTCAATACTGCATTTAATGAAGGCGCTTCGTGTATCTCACTCGATAAAAAAGTACTCTACTTTACCGGCTGTCAGCGTCCTAACAGCTTAGGTGATTGTGACTTATACATGGCAATTCTCACCTATTCGGGAGATACTATCGGTATTGAAAAAGTCCATCAGATGAGCCGCAATATCAACTCCGAACATTGGGAGTCGCAGCCATCAATATCTCCTGATAATACCAGACTATACTTTGCTTCAAATCGACCACTTAATCCGAAAATGATACACGAAAATAATAAACAAGATCAGCCGCATGATATGAATATTTGGTATTCGGATTTCAATACGGAAACCAATCAATGGCAGCCTGCTGTGCCGCTTCCGAAGGAAATTAATACGACCGGCAAAGAGATTTCGCCTTTTATAGCGGCTGACAACCGCAACCTGTTTTTGCTTCTGATTGGGCATCTTCCGGCTATGGTGGTACGGATTTTTATTATTCGAAGCTTGACGACAAGAATAATTGGTCTTTACCCAGAAATCTCGGCAAACCCTTGAATACCAAAGAAGCTGAAATGTTTATTACCGCAAATGCCACCGGTACTGTCCTCTATTTTTCATCCAACCGCACGGATATACCGGGTTATCAGGGCAATTTGGATGTTTATGCCGCAATTGTACCGAATATTCTAGGACAAGTGAATTTTATCAGTTGGCAGCAAACCAAAACTGCAATGGTAGAAATTACGGTGTCGAGCGATAAAGAAATTGTTCGATCTGTCTCCCTCGGAGAGTTCGGTGCCGGTCGCTATACTTTGGATTGGGACGGACAAGACGTGAATAAACAGCGCGTTCCGCCCGGCACATACTCCTATGAAGTAAAGCTCAATGGAATTTCGGATACGAAGGGGATATTGATGATGAAGTGAGAGGGATTAAAATAGATTTTCTTCAATTTCAGACACTGTCTTTATAGTCGCGTGTAGGGGGAATCGAATTCGCACTAAACCTAGCACGACCAGGGCGAATGCAATTCGCCCCTACAGAATCAATTCACAATACCATAAAACTGTCTTATTCTCTAATCACTTACCATCCGGCAGATCTCCATTCAGCAGTTTTTCAATTCCTCCGACAAATGCTCTTCGACGTCTTTGGGAATACCGTCCGGCGTGAGGTCGGTAGCTTCTTTTCGTGACTGCAGTTCGGAATAGACGCTCTTGATTTGGGTGCGTATCTGAGTGAATTCTCGCACTAAAAACTGTTCAAATGCCATTAATTGAACGAGTTGCATGTCGAGTTCTTTCTCGGTCAGATCTTCCGGTGGTGAGGCAAAAACCGTTTTATTCTTGATTGTATCGACCAAAATACTGACATTCGGCTTGCGAAAGTCACGCAGATCAATATTATTGACAAGCATCAATTCCTCGTCCGGTTGCAAGACATTAAGCATTTTCAGGAGCTGATGGAGCTGTTCTTTGTTGATGATGTATTCTGTCATTCGTGTAGTAAATTATGGAGTAGTAGTAGTTTGCATAAGTTTTTCAATTTCCTCGGCTTTCCTCGGAAGCTTACCCGAGAGATTCACCGGATCAGAGTCGGTAATTAAAATATCATCCTCAATCCGCACGCCCGTATTCCACCATTTTTCCGCGCATGGACTGCCCGCAGGAATGTAAATCCCCGGTTCGACGGTGATGACAGAGTTCACTTTGAGATTGCCACCTGTACCTGCATCATGCACGTCAAGCCCTAAATAATGACTCGTGCCATGATTGAAATACCAGCGCGCTTCCTCCGGTTTTTTGATGATTTCAAGTTCCATAAGCCGCTTCTGTACCACCGACATAGCTCGATTGTGCGGTTCTTTGAATCCATTCCCTGCACGACAAGCGACGATCCCTGAGTCCTGCGCCTCAAGTACAATATTATAAATTACCCGCTGCTCATTGGTATACCTCCCGCTCACGGGGAACGTCCGAGTAATGTCGGCGGTGTAATTTTGATATTCGGCTCCACAGTCGGCGAGAACTAAGTCTTTGTTTTCAGTAGTCTTGCGATTAGAAACGTAGTGGAGAATACAGGCATTATACTCCGAACCCACAATCGACGGGTATCCCACATCTTCAAGGCGCCGAGGCGTTTGAAGGTGTATTTCCATTACGGCTTCGATTTCGTATTCGGTCATACCGGGTTTGGCGGCTTTCATGCTTGCAAGATGACCTTCGATGCTGATGTCAATCGCTTTCTGCATCATGCGGATTTCGTCGGGTCCTTGATTTCCGCATTTTATTCATGTTGAGCGAGTAGGGTGATTTGATATAAAGATCGGGATATTTATCCTGCGGTGATTTACGCGCATCTGCATCATATACACGTTCTTACGGCTGATGGGATTCTTCACGTTCGGCGTGGGAAGGTCGGCACCTAGAGCGTGTCGCGTCCTTTGAGGCTGAAAAGTACTGAGTCAAGAAGAGCAATATCGACCGCTTTTTTCTATCCCGAGGATTGATTCAACTTCATCTGTTCCCATACGTACTCCCGTCCATGCTTCTTTGCTGACAACTCTCGGCTGTACGAACATCACCTCTTGGTATGTTTTCCCGTCAATTGTCACACCATTCGGCACAAGGAGCAACACACAGTTCGCATCCGGCATCCCCGTTAAATACCATAAGTTACTATTCTGCCGGTATTCATAGTCCACATCATTCTGACGATTGCGCACATCTGCCGAAAATGCCATCATTGCTGAAGTATTCGAAAGCGATTTCAGGACTTCAGCACGACGCTCTTTGTAGCGGGACATCGGAATACCATCTTTATACGGATAGGAGTATGGGAATGAAACGCCTGGAGCTTGCGACAAAGCCACGGACGTACAGAGTAGAAAGCAGAGTAGATATTTCATGATATGTGGAATTTTAAAAATGGACGGTAGCACTTATTCGGATTCACAATCGTAGAGACAGGGTCGCGACCTAATGCTGTCAACGTAAGAATTTGGCATTGTACTTGATGCTTCGACAAGCTGTTAATGACACATTACTCCTGCACCCTTATAAGTTTGTATCCGAGTTTATCTGCTTTTTCTCTAAATTTTAAATCTCAACTTGTTATAACGGTCTTCATATTCTTGCGAACCAAACTCATGATATTCTTTTTGAACTTTAAGAGGTTGTGAAATTAGAACCGCCAACTTCCTCGCCGTTGCAAAAGTAATTGCTGTTGGTGCATCTTTGATAGTGCTGATTCTTCTGTAAAATGATCCTAAAGCCGTTTTACTTCTTGCTTTCCATGTTTCGAGCGGCTATTCGTAATATTGTTGAAGATTCTTCCTAAGCGTTTCGTACGGTTCTTACCCCTTTTTCTTTCCACTACTATGTGAACCTGGGCTAAGACATCCTAACCCCAAGACGTAAAATGTTTCCTCCGTCAGCCAACTTGGCTGTATCCGTGCCTATCTCCAGTAGTAACTGCAAACTATTGTAGGACGTCATCCCCGGTAAGACCGACAAGTTTACTCCGCCGTCAGCTTCTCTAACTGCGCTTCCAGATTACTAACTCGGGATCTCGACGACGGATGCACTTCAATGGACGTGATGAACTCAATGAACCAGATGAAGTTCCGCCGCTCGAGATCTGGCGTTGGACTCTCGAGTTGGGAATTAAGCTCTTGAAGAAGCTTCTCTATCTCTCTATCACATTCTTCTACCTGTTGCATGTAAAATTCCGTAGCCGCTATGCTTCCTTTAACGCAAATATATGCTCCTGACGATGAGTTTCCCCTCTAATGACTGCAAGACCTCCGATTCCCTCTGATTCTTAAGCAGGGGTACTACGCCACGATAATAACGCCGAAGCCGAACGTCACTCCTGCAACTATTGCCTTCACAACCAGCATACTACCTACTGACACCTGCTGTCTCTGATAGTACCTGATGAAACTTAATGTTCCATCTGATCAAACACTTTGTGCGTGCTGCTGGATATGAGAGCTTGCACGTCGGATATACGATCTGCTTTTAGTCGAGTATAAGAACATAAACGACGTATCGATTCTGTCGGAATAAATGAATCTCGCAAAGACCCACGCTGTATATTTTCTGCAACCATTGCGATCCTGTTACATGCTCTTTCTGCCCGGAGCATTTTTCACATGAGAGGCATTGACAAGTTAGACGCGGAAGCCATGGCTCTCAACTATCTCATAGACAGGTATCCAATAACTCCCGTCGTTACATCACAACAACAAAAATTCCTTCACTCTTGAGCCATCTCGCCATATCAGTAATATCACGCGTAAAACATCAAATGATCGAACATAGTCTTTACCTGACCGACACCGCCACATAATGACGTTCTGGACCTATATCTACTGCCAGCCGTATTGGGGTAGACAAGTTCAAGCTTTGCATTTGAGGGTTTCATGTATTCCTCTAACTATATAATAAAATATATTGTTACATAGTTCTCCAGGAATTGTTGTTATTCTACGATAGTCTGTTAAGCGGGTAATAATACACCAGATTCCGCTATCTGAATGCTTCCTGCCCAAACTCAGCCACGGAATCAAAGTTACAAGCATGTCTCCGGGCTACCTACAAATGAACTACAAGCAAAATTATTGTATTTTTGTGTCATTACTTTTTGAAAG
This sequence comes from Ignavibacteria bacterium, assembly GCA_016720145.1. Classification (GTDB taxonomy): domain Bacteria; phylum Bacteroidota; class Ignavibacteria; order Kapaibacteriales; family UBA961; genus JADJXV01. The sequence continues at coordinate 26,734 of JADJXV010000007.1, forward strand.
GGGCGGGCGGCCGCCTCTTGAGGAGGACTCAGCATGACGGACGTTTATCTTGGTGATGATAAATAGCTTACGTCACCCTGAGCTTGTCGAAGGGTTCAATTACTTTACCTATTTTTTCCTTACGTTGACAACATTTATGTCATAATCTGTCCGTACAGCGTACTGCATATCCGTGCGGGTTTATGATTTTATCAAATCACCTCATTACCCCAAACATCTCCTCAATTTTTTTATATCGGTAATCAAATATTTCGGTTAATTGCTTCTTGACCATGACGGCGTTGACTATGCGGCCGAGGACACCGAACGGGAGCTTGTAATGGATGAGATCCTCCATTTCCACGCCGCCGTCAATTTCCCGTAAAAAATGCTTGTGATGCCAGAATGCGTACGGACCAAACCGCTGTTCATCGACGAAATAATGAGGTTCGTGGACATGTGTAATCTCCGTAACCCATTGAATGGGAAGCTTCATCACAGGTCGCACGATATAGGGAATTATAAGCCCGGCGTACATTTTCTCGGGTAGAGAATCTGACAAAATATGAAAACCCATGTATTCAGGCGTAATCACCTTCAGATTCTGCGGCGACGAGAGAAAGTCCCATGCTTTTTCGATGCTGAGCGGTGCCCGTTGTATTCTGTGCAGAGTATGGAGCATGAACCGGATTATATTGTAATTATATGAAACAACGTTAGTTATCCTTCAACTTCTCCGGTAGAATCGTCGTGAATTTTATAAAGCTCACATCCGGTTCTCGCTTGACAGGAATACGGATATAACCGCCATTGAGCCACAATTGTAATTGATTAGTATAATGCGCGCTGAGAGGTTCACCCGAATTTCCTCCGGCGAGCACCGTGTAAATCACTGAGTCCCGCATGTCGGCAATCATCCGCATCGAGGCGCCGATAATTTGTTCATGAGGCGCAAAATAATGATATTCCCCGCAATTGAGCGTGGAATTATTCCCGCCGGTTGGGAAAGGACCCTGCGTCACAATTTGCTTCATATATGGATTCTTACTGAACAAATGATTGAGCGTAAGTTGATGAATATCACCGTATTTCCATGTTGACATCGGAGCTGACGCATAGTAAGATTCTAATGAACGGACTGCAAGAACAAAACTTCGGAAGATAATTTCGTCTTTAGATTCTACTACTTTTGTCTGTACATCATCGAACCATACAGACGAACTATCTTGCAGTAAATCCATGATTTTTCGGGTAGGTATATTCGAAATAAACGAATATTGTCTGTACAAACGGTCGCCAAGCTCGTCAGCAAAAGTATGCTCAAGCATGGTATTAAAAAACGTTGAAAATATTGCCGGTTGCGCATCTCGCGAATTCATTATTCCATCCCATCTTTTCAGGACTTTAAAGGCGGCGAGTTCTGTAGGTGACAAATACTTCTGCTTCCCGGCAATTACCGGAAGTGTTTTCTTAAGAAATGTGCGTGCAAGTGGTGACGTGACATCCAATTGCATGAATTGTGCGTCTCGCACTGCATATTCATCAAACTCCTTAAGCGTCTCTTCGATACGTTCTGACCGAGAGGGAGGTTCCCACAATGAAGATATATAAAACGGTGGATTCTCCGTAGTTTTATTATTCGCACTAAATACATATCGTTTCAACGGATTATACACGTTAGGGAGTTCGGAGGCGGTATGATATCCTTGCCAAGCATACTCCGGCAGCCATCCCGGATTAGGGATATTTGGAGTACATTTAGTGCGGATTGGGATAATTCCGGAAGGAGCGATACCAATATTTCCCCGTACATCGGCATAGCTGAAATTCATTGCCGGCGCGCCCCAAAGATTAGCTCCATTTAAGAATTCTTGCCAGGTATTTGCTTTGTTAATTCTATACATTGCAAGCACTTCATCGCTCATTTGCTGAGCAGTCCAGCTAAAACTCAGTCCATATTTATGGAGGAAATGATTCGGTTCTTTTCGAGGGAAATTGAGAATTTTATCGGGATAATTAAACGCATGAGCATCGGAAATGATAGCCGAACGTTTCGTAAATCTCATGTCATAGATAAATGCTTCGTCCGCCCGCACAATGATCGTATCGCGCCGATAACGGAATTTCACTCGTTTGCCTTCGTCATTTGTATAATAGTTAGGATTGGTGGCGTCAATTTTTTCAACATAAAAATCACAGTCATCTGCCATCATATTGGTGATACCCCAGGAAATTTTGTCGTTGCGACCGGATATAAAAAGCGGTATGCCGGGGATGGTAAGTCCAGTAATATTGAGAGTTGGCGCGGTCACATGGGCTTGATACCACCGCGCTGGCAGAGCGAGTGTGAGATGAGGATCATTGGCGAGAATAGCTGAATTGCCGCTTGGGCTGTACGTTCGCATGACCCAGGAATTACTACCAACGCCAGAACCTTCCATTCCGAGATATCGCCGCACACCGGTGAGAATTTCACCGAATTCACGAATACTTTTGCCTGCAAGGCGTGAGTTTGTTTTTGTTAAAGTATTAAAAGTTGTGGAGGGAATTGAAGCGGTTTTTTTCTCTTGTGGCACCACTACCGGCGCGCCACTCGGGTAGGACGGGATCAGTTCTGATGCGCGGTCAGCGCCGAGCTTGTCGGCAATTTCACCGAAGGCGATATCAGACCAAAAACTCATACTCATTTCAAATGCCATCATGCGACCGATGAGCAGACAATCGTGAGGTTCCCACGGCTCGGGCGTATAGCCGAGCGCGCCGAACTCAAACGGCAGTCCAGTCTTATGTTCGTCAACATAGGCATTAATGCCATTGGAATACTGTTCTAAAATAAAACGGGTTTGCTTACTCGCGGACTTCAAAAGATTTTTGGAAATTACGTTCAAGTCTAATGTTCGCAAGAACTTATCCGTCTCCAACGCTTCCTTCCCAAATATCTCCGACAGCCGACCTTCACCTGCCCTTCGTGCTACATCCATCTGCCACAATCGATCCTGCGCATGTACATAACCGATAGCAAAAAAAGCATCGGCTTCGCTTTTGGCAATAATATGTGGAACGCTGAATTGATTCCGGTAAATTTCAATCGAATCACGCACGAATTCTCCATACGTCACCGTCCCGCTTTCAAGGTCAGAACGTGTAGCCACATACAGCGAAAACGCCACAAAGCTGCCGCCTATAACGAGTAACGAGAATATAATACCGGTAAAATTGCGTAAAAAATTGAGCATGAAGATTGGGTAAGTAGAGTACTTAGTATAGAGGAATCACCGCGTGCAGGCGAGCTATTTCTTCGAGGAAATTCCCGATTTCGCTTAAGGGAAGTTGGGTTGCGGCATCGCTTTTGGCTGCTTTGGGATTCGGATGGGTCTCGATGAAGAGTCCGTCTATCCCGACGGCAACGGCAGCCCGAGCAAGCGCGCGAATAAACCGTGGCTGACCGCCTGACTGCTCGCCTCCGCCCGGCTGCTGCACGGAGTGTGTGGCGTCGTAAATCACCGGATAGCCGCTTTCGCGCATGATTACAAGTCCACGATAATCAACGACTAAGTCGTGATAGCCGAAAGTCGTGCCACGTTCGGTGAGCCATATATTCGGATTGCCGGTCGCGCGCACTTTTTCGGCGGCTTTTTTCATGTCGCCGGGTGCGAGGAACTGACCTTTTTTGATATTCACAATTTTTCCGGTGCTGCCTGCTGCTTGCAGAATATCCGTTTGGCGGCAGAGGAAAGCGGGAATTTGGAGTACATCCACATACGCGGCGGCGGCGATTGCCTCTTCGGCGGTATGGACATCGGTAAGCACGGGCACACCAAATTCGGTGCGGATACCGGCTAAATAGCCGAGCGCGAGCTCATCGCCGATACCGACGAAGCTGCTGCCACTTGTTCTATTTGCCTTGCGATACGAGGACTTAAACACATAGTCGAAGCCGAGCTCGGCGCAGATAGGCGCTACGTGCGAGCACACTTCATGGAGCATTTCATTTGACTCGACCACGCATGGTCCGGCGATAATAGTAAATTTTTTCATTGGAGGATTATAAGTAAGAAGTGGCAAAAATACGGAGAGCGGAGGGAAATGAAAGACGGTATTGTTTTTTTTGTGGGATTTATAGGGGAATTGCGGAACCTATTCCTCTGTTTTGGTAATCATGATGTGCGGGGATATTGCATTTGTAGAGACGTAGCAAGCTACGTCTCTACGGCGGTACGGCTGGACGTCTGTACGATTGTACCAGAAAACACACCACAGTTTGAACACGAATATGCGTACACCTAGTTCTTCATTTTCAAGTACTTTTTAATCGCTTTGTATTTATATTTCAGCTCAATAATTGGTGTTAGATTCTGCATCACATGCGGTAGATAACATTTTTCAATTATCTCCAAATGATCTGGATATAGCGCAAAAGTTTTTAATTCAAAGCTTTTATCACAATCGTTATAATTCTCTAACGCCAGGTTGTATGTGCCTTCATCAACTTCTGAATTTTTATCGAGTTGCATTCTTTTTAGCTCCTGTCTTTGCTCTTCATATTGTCTGCTTTTGTCTGCAAGGACAATTTCTCTAAATTTTCCGGTTGTATCGACAATTTCATCGATGGATACATACTTTCCGGTTGATGTCGAATAGGTGAAATAGTCTGTCCAACTCGTGCAATATGCGCTACACCATTCTCCACTAATCTTCAACGAAAGTAACCCATTCTTTCTATATGTTACTTCAAAATCAAGAGAAATGATATGGTTGTCTGCCCATAGCAGTAGGGTTGAGTCGGTTGGCAAGTCCTGAAACTCATTTTTGGTAAATCGGTTTTTAAGGTCTTTATTGAGCATGGCTTCTACCGTTGTATTCCCTGTTTTTATGATTGGGAATTTCAAGTCTGTAGCTGGAAGCTGAGCGGAGTTTTCTCCTTTCGGGAGATGCAACGTATCAATGCGCACATTCTGCCCAAAGGCGCACACTCCGTTTAAGAGCAGTATGATGGTGAGGATTCGTAGCATTTCTAATATGACATAAATGATAGAGAAAATTGCAATATACACTGCAATTGTACCTCAAAAAAGCAGCCCACCGTCACAGCGCTTCACGATTCTTCCTACAGACAATATACCAAAATCGTTGGGCAGGTTTATCACCCGAATTATGGAGTGGTTCATTGATTTCTTGGGCATCGGTCAAGCCGTACTGCCCGAATTCTGCGGCAATTGAATCTGAATCGTAAAAATAGAGTGTGACACCCGGCCACGTTTCAAACCTGTCGCTGCTGATTTCTTTTCCTTGTCCATATCTAAAATCAGATTTAGAAATTGATACAAACACCATACATCCATGTTGATTAAGCTGCTTATAACAATCATCAATCAGTTTTTTTCGTTCGTCAGCGCTTAATAAATGGATCAAAGCATAGCAGAAAATTCCATCGTATAATTCTTGGTTATATGGCATTGCACTGACTGAACCGTGATATACTTTGATGCTGTCTCCAAAGTGTTTTTTTGCTAAATCAATGGCAGTTTCAGCTATCTCAATCCCCGTTACCATGCATCCATTATCAACAAAAACCTGAGCATTTCTACCATACCCAAATCCGGGAATGAGAATATTCTTCAATTCGAATTTTCGAAATAATTCTACCGTTCCAATCGCCGAATCCGCCGGTTCCCATCCCCACATTTCCTGTTTGTCTCTAAAACTTGTCTCCCAAAATTCTGCCATGATTGTTGATGATAAGATGTGTTTAAATTTAAATTTTGTAATACGTTATCAACCATTTCATTTGTAGAGACGTAGCATGCTACGTCTCTACGGCGGTACGATTCTACCGGAAAAATACACCATTTTTTGCAGACAAATGTATAAATACATTGCATTGGTAGAGACGTAGCATGCTACGTCTCTACGGCAGGATCGGTAAAAATCCACCGCACGCCGCACGCCGGGAATACGCTGAACCGAACCCCAAAATCATAATTTCACAATTTACTTCACGCATCGATTCTTTTCTTTTGCTAAGTCAAACTATACAGCTATCTTGCAGTGAAATTCACGTTTTCATTTCGTTTTTTCTTGGCTACGCTTATTCTCCTCGGGATTGCGCAGAGCATCCCGTTTATTTTTCAATACTTGCTTGAGGTTTTTATGATCAACCGTTTCTCTCTTCTCGCCCTCGCCTTTGCCGTCCTTTCATTATCCTGTGGCACGCCGACTGCCCCGATTGCGCAGGGGAATATTTCCGGTCGCGTGTATCTTCAACCGCGAACAGGACAGATAGATCAGGCAAAGCATGATATTATAGTGGCACTTACCGGCAATCAAACCTATACGACCACCTCGGTCGATTCCGGCGCTTTTGTTCTGTCCAATGTGAATCAGGGGATTTATTCGATCACGTACTCGAAAGCCGGGTATATCTCGCGGAGTATGGATAATATTCAATTCGTCGGCAATGGAACCTTAAAATTATCAACAGTTTACCTGAATCAGGCAGATACCGTCATCGACCCGCCCGACACGAAAAACATTGACCGCAGAGTGTTTGGCTATGTGCGGCTCTATGATGAAAATGGTGATTCTCTCTCCGACCACAGCGGAGTAAATGTGACGATTAACGGAACATCGCTCACAGCGACAAGTGAAAAGTCGGGTATCTTTTATTTTGAGAAATATCCGAAGGGAAAATTTGATATTACGGTGAGTAAAGCTGGTTTTCAAGACCTTGTGATACCACAAATTACTTTTCCTGACTCGGTTACTCTCAAGTCAAAGAGTCAGCTACAATTCCAGAATTATACCATCATAAATTTCATCAAACAGCCCAATATTACACCAACGATAGATTCAATTGATTTATCCCCTGATTTTTTTTATATTCAAACGAATCAAGATGGCTCCCGCGATACTTCAATTCAGATATATTCTGCAGGCAAGGTTACACCAAGTGGTTATGGTAAAAGAATTTGGTTGTTTATGGTTGTAGATAACACACCTGATGTTAGTATTGATAATTACGATGATAGTCGCCCTAGTTTCATTTTGCTTACTAACCCTTCTCGTAAATTTAACAATGTGTATAAATCATACTCTACAGGTCAGTCCACGACTTCAAAACGATGGCATATAGAGCATGCGGGAAAGGATGTCTATGTCAGAACATACGTTATGTGGAATATAGGAGTAGACATAATTAACCCGCAATACTTTGAAAATCCTGTCAATAAACATAAAATACTATCCGGCTGTGCTGGATCAAATGTTCTCAAAATTACGTTACCGACGGAATTTAAACTACAGTGATAATTTGAATGCAGGGACGCGCATTCGGCGTATTGTAACTCTTTGAATATCAGCGTGGTCTTATCACTCGCAGCTTATGATTTGTGTCGGTAGCGAGAGGAGCCGGTGAAGCTCCGCCGAAGTTTTAGGGAAGTGGCACTTAGCTTGCATGTGTTAGAAAATTATGTTTCATTATACAACTATACAATTATGAAAAAAAACAATACTGCTGCTGCTGGCTGTTGTACTGCTTCCGATGATTGGCTTTGCACAAAAAATGGAAACCGAAAAACCCGATTACAGCCAAATCGAGAAAGACATTGCAGACCCACAATCGAATTTCTATTACCCGAAGCTCCTTCAACGATTTCAAGGATATGATACCACCATGACGTTGCAGGAGAAACGGTATGTCTATTATGGATTTACCTTCCAAAAAGATTATTCCCCGTATGGACATTCTACGTTCTTTGATAGCTTAAAGAAAGTGTTGAATAAAGAATCGCACAGCAGCGAAGAACTCATGGTAATTGTTCGATTTACCGATTCAATTTTAGCGACAAACCCATTCGATTTACAGGCAATGAATTATCAATTATACGCGTATGACAAGCTTCAAAAGAAGTCTGAATTTACGAGGAAATTACACCAAATGAGAATTATTGTGGATGCTATGTTCAGCTCCGGCGACGGGTTAACAAAAAAGACAGCGTATTACGTGATTTATACATCACACGAGTATAGTTTACTCAATATAATGGGGTTTGATTTTGGAGGACAGCAGAGCTTAATCGAACATTACGATTTCCTGAAAGTATCCAAAAATGCTCAGGAGATTGATGGATTTTACTTCGATGTAAGCCCATGCTTACTGTCATTGGAGAAAGCATTTAAGAAATAGCCGGAGATCCATGGATTTTACTTCGATGTAAGCCCATGTTTGAATTATTTAGAACGTACGCTTAATAATTGATTTGTTCAATACGCAGCACGCGACCAATTTATGCCTCTCTGTATCTAAAGTAACAGGAGTATTGACAGAAGTTGAGGCAGTAGAATGAAGGCGTACAACCCATTTTATTTCAAGCACTTCCGCATTTCAAAATTTACAACAATCCTCGCCCGTGGCCGAGTCATGGAGAATACCGGTGAGGTGCAGCAGGGTACAAGAGAACAGGCGCAAAGGTTGCGCATATTTAGGCGATAAAAACAATTACAAGGACAACAATGAAACTCTACAAAAAAGCTTTGATTGCAATGGTAGTATCACTTACTTTCGGTTGTGGCAAGAATGAGGATAGTGCGGTCATTCCGGTTTCGAATATTACGTATTCAAGCTCGCCCTTCGATTTGCAGGGTGTCAATGCAAAATTTGCCAAAGACATTGCCTATGATACCAAAGAAAGGACGCAATTCGATGTATGGCTCCCTACTTCTTCCACACCCACCGGACTTGTAGTCTATGTCCACGGAGGTGGATTTACAAGCGGCGACAAGGATTTTGTCTATTCTGTTCAGTCGGGCGGTGCCTGGGACTTCCCCTCCGACATTCGATATTTACTTCAGAATAATATTGCGGTTGCTACTGTTCGCTACACGCTTCTGAGTCCTGCAGGAGAAACAGAAGGCGTCAAAAAACCTATGGCAGATGTGCGGAGGGCATTGCAGTATATCAGGAATCGAGCAGGTGATTTCAACATCGACAAAACCAAAATTATTCTGGCGGGTAATTCAGCAGGCGCGGGTACTTCTCTCTGGATTGCTTTTCAAAATGATGTAGCCGATGCACGCAGTACAGACCCCGTACTACGGGAATCAAGTCGGGTAAAAGGCGTCGTAGCAAGGGAAACGCAGTCGAGCTATAATATTGAAGACCGTTGGGTAAACAATGTATTTGTCGATTATAAACTGACATGGTCAGAAATATTGACGAATGAAACAGGCAACATTCGAAAAATTTACGGAGTTTCGACGAATGCTCAATACGAGTCGCCTGCCATTGATACGTATAGGGCAGAAGTTGATATGCTGGCGTTGATGTCTGCCGATGACCCTGAAATTTGGATCAACAACACTCTTCGAGATGTTGTACACCCCTACTCAGCACCGGATATATCTTCCCATCACGCTTTTCATGCTCGCGAGTTAAAGAAAAGAGCAGATACCGTAGGACTGAAAAATATTACGTACTATGGAAAAAATCCTATCCTCTATTCTCACCCAAGCAATGAAAGCTGGGTAGAGTTCTGCAAACGTAAAGTAAATGAATAGCAGGCGAGGGCAGGTGGTGTCAAGCGGCACAATGTAATCTATACTTTTGAAAAAACTCAGGGATAACAAGACAAATGCAACTTCAAAGTTTAAATATTTCGGCACTAAAGATACAATTTTTAGCGTTTTTTGTTTTCATCCTTGGCTGTTCGTACGATCCACCAAGTAATGAAAAATTGGTCAAGGCACTCAATGATACTTCAATTGTCATGAGAGGAAAAATTATTGATGATCCACAATCTGAATATAGATATGACTATTATGATGGTTATGAGAAAGATAGTCATGTAAGCAAATTATCGAAACAGGGTTATCAAAGTGGAGGCCCTACGTGGGCAGGCATTGTTTATGGAGCAATTCTTTTGTCTGACAAAAAGTTACTTTCAGCAATCCGATTTGATGAAGAAGCAGAAGGGTTGGCAATTTGGAGTAAAGATAAAGAGTCGCTAATGAAAATTAGACGTCTAATAGCAAAAGTAAAAACTGACGACAAATTACTTGCTGACTGTATTGAAACGGCAAAGAAAAATGGACGAATGGAATAACCAATCGTCATACTATGGTATTTATGAAAGTAGAGGCATTGGACGTAGATCATAGTAGTGCTCAACTGCTTCTTGTGGCTCTTGTTCATACATTCTTCCCGTGTCGCTTCTTCCTTCGTAAACACCTGTTGTTCACTGCAACATTATGGAAACAACAATGGAGATTGAACCAATAAAAAGACTCGAACATATTTCTTTAAAAAGCGACTTAGACCTGCTAGCTTTTGGAGAAAAATTCGAAACTGTACTTTCACTTCCTAAAATGGAGTACGATTATGAAAATGAAACCGAATGGCTGAATATCCATGTTGACAGACTCAGTTATAATATTTCTAGACCCTATGAAGAAGGAACTTTACAAGAGTGGGATGATACCACTCCCGAAGGATGTAATATTGGAATTGTGCTGTGCATTCATAATGACCACCCATTAGCTCTTGACAATGATTGGGTCAACAAAACGGTATCAACCATTTGTGAACTACTTTCCAGCACTTTTAATAGTAAAGTTTATCATCATCGAACTTTGATCTTGCCCTGACTCAGCTAGCTGTACGATGAGCGTGTTTTTAGCTGTATCAAGCACTTCCCATCTCGCAGCCCATGATAAACATCATGGGCTGTGTTTGTTTTCTTTGAAATCTCACCCCAACTACCACCCCCAAAAATAAAATTTTGCAGAATGAGACCTTTATCGTAATTTTACGATAAGTAAATCGTAATTTTACGATAAAGAGATTGTAATTATTCAGGAAACAACTATGGCATCGTCCAAAACAGAACAATTCGACGCACACACAACACGCCTTGCCGAGCTCGCCAAAGCACTCTCGCATCCGGCACGGCTGGCGATTCTCCAAAAAATAGCCGAACGCAATACCTGCATCTGCGGCGAAATCGTGGAGGCACTCCCGCTTGCACAAGCTACCGTCTCCCAACACCTCAAAGCACTCAAAGAAGTCGGCCTGCTCTGCGGCGAAATCGACGGTCCACGCTCGTGCTACTGCATTAATTACACAGTGTTAGGCGAATTACAAGCACATCTCAACGGCTTCTTTACCGGCGTCGAGACCTCACGGCAGAAATGCTGTTAGGATATTATTTCGAAGATTGATTCAAAAGTATGTCATTCTACGTTTTTAACGGGCACCTGGACACCCGTAACAGTATGCAATAAAATAAATTAGCTCAGAAGAAATCCCCCGCCTAAGAAGGCGACCCCTTTATCAAGGGGTCAAAGACTCAAACTGTCCCCTTGATAAAGGGGAAAATGTTTGCGAAGCAAACGAAGGGGATTTATGGCGATAGAATAAGTCAATGATAGTATTATAAATTATGTTTTTAAACTCAAATATGTCATTCATTTAGAGCGAGAATATTAACAAGGAACTATAATATTGATATCAGAATAAAACACACATTTACCGGAGAATACATCTCCACATTTATTATTTATTGAAAGGATAGTAGTATGAATACGGCAGAAGAAATCAAAACACTCGTTCGTGAAAAATACGGACAAATCGCCGAACAATCGAGAGAAGAAAACGCTGCATCATGTTGCGGTGCAGGAGGTTGCTCCACGGTCGATTATACCATCATGAGCGAAGACTACTCCGCTACCGACGGCTATGTGCCCGACGCTGACCTCGGTCTCGGCTGCGGAATTCCCACGGAATTTGCACAAATCAAAAAAGGCGACGTCGTGCTCGACCTCGGCTCCGGCGCCGGCAACGACGCCTTCGTAGCCCGCGCGCTCGTCGGTACCTCCGGCAAAGTAATAGGTGTCGATATGACCGCTTCCATGATCGACAAAGCCCGCAAAAACAACGACACCCTCGGCTTTAATAATGTCGAGTTCCGCTTGGGCGAGATCGAACACCTCCCCATCGGCGGCAGTATGGTGGACGTAATCGTCAGCAATTGCGTTCTCAACCTCGTACCCAATAAAAATCAAGCATTTGCTGAGATGTTCCGCGTGCTCAAGCCCGGCGGACACTTCAGCGTATCCGACATCGTGCTCAAAGGCGAGCTCCCCGACGGACTCCGCACCGCCGCCGAAATGTACGCCGGTTGCGTAGCAGGCGCGATTCAGCTTGAGGACTATCTCGACGGTATACGCGCGGCAGGTTTTGCTAATGTCTCCGTTCCGAAAGACCGTGCAATCACCATTCCCGATGATATTCTTAGTAATTATCTCTCTTCCGAAGAAATCGTAGCCTTCAAGCAATCGGGGAATCAAATCACCAGTGTCACGGTCTATGGCGAAAAGCCAACTGTCGAAAAATCATGCTGTTCGGGCGATTGCTGCTCGTAAAACTACAGTTGAAAAAAACATGTCATTCTGAGAGAGTCTTCGAACGAAGAATCGAAACTAGATGATGCAGTAATAACATGACATACAGTATGTTTCGATTCTTCACCCTAAGAAGGGCTCAGAATGACATTGAATCTTATTGCTATAAATTCGATACTATTGATACTCGTATTTATTGCTGATAATAATCTCAAAAAGAAAGCCCGCGGCTATCAAGCTGCGGGCTTTTCTATAATAATCAACTACAATCAATCTAACCTACTTGTGAATAACAACATGCGTATGCGATGGACCGGAAATACTGTTGTTGTCAAACGCATTGCGAATATCTTCTTGTACAGTAAAAAATGCGTCCCAGTAATTGGCCGGCGTGGAGTATGGGCGAACGGCGAACGTAATCATTCCGTCGGCTACTTTCAGTACGTTGAAAGTAGGTTCAGGTATTTTCAGTACAAATTGATTGGCGTTCATAGTTTCAATTGCAACTTTTCGCGCGAAAGCGATTTCGCAGTCGGGCGCTAATGACATCGTAATATCGACTCTGAGATTGCCATGTTTGCTGTAATTAACGACGGTACCATTTGATACGGCTGCATTTGCAAGAATTGCCGTTTTATTTTCTGGAGTAAGAAGGACGGTATTAAAAATTTGAATTTCTTGCACAAATCCCGTCTGCCCTCCGGACTCGATAAGATCTCCAATTTTGAAAGGCTTAAATACTAAGAGCAAAACTCCGCCGGCAAAATTCGCGAGCGAACCTTGCAATGCCAGTCCAACAGCGAGACCTAAAGCACCAATAACGGCGACGAAGGAAGTCGTTTGAATTCCTAGAATTCCTGCGACCGAAATAAGTAAAAGTACTTTAAGCGCACCACTTACTAAGCTACCCATAAAAGTCTGTAAGGAAGCATCTATATCTTTCCTGTGGAGTGCCTTTGTTACTAATTTTCCAAGGAAATTGGTAATGTACAGACCTATGATGAACACGATAGTTGCGCCGAGTAATTTAGGACCGAATTCACCGAACCAAACCAAAAGTTTTGACGTGTACGTTGCTGCTTGTTCCATAGTTAAACTGAATTAAAGATTAATAAAATCAATACTTATAATGTCATAATATTATCAGTGTACTTGTTCAGTACATACTGGTCAATTCATCTCAAACAGGTCAGGATTTCATTCGACATTTGATCTCAAAGATACTACGAATTTCGAATTGGCATCTATGTCAAGAGCAATTTGCAATTTTTCTTTCGAAATGGGATATTCTTGAGTTACGTGATACGTAGCGATACCAGCTTCTTGAGCTCCACGTATATTTTGTGGCGCATCATCTATAAAAAGTGATTGTTCAGGAAGGGAATTCGTATTTGAAAGTACATATTCATATATCTCACGATCGGGCTTTCTCATACCTATTAAATAGGAAAAATAACACTCATCAAATGTACTGAATAAAGCAGCACATTCACTCTCAATTGCCTTAAAATGTATATCGTTAATATTGCTAAGCAAGTAAACGTTAAAGCGATTTCTAAGCGAACGTATCAGTTCGATACTTTGCGGAATAACGCCGCCGAGCATGGCATTCCATGCATTGTCAATCTGTTCATCGCTCGCCGTCATGCCATAGCTTGCGCGGAGAGAATCGCGGAATTCGTCCGACGTCAGCTTGCCTGCTTCGTACTTGCTGAAAACATCTGCTTGTGCTTCGAGCGATAGATTCACCGAATCGGGGTCAGCCGCAAGTGCAGCGAGCGCCGCCCGCGTACGAAAATGATTGATATTGTAGAGCACACCGCCAAGATCAAAAATAATCGTCTTGATCATAGTCCAGCAGCGCAAATTGCGAGGAATTGTTCGGCTTTGAGGGAGGCACCTCCTACGAGCGCGCCATTGATATTGGGTTGTGAAAGCAGCGTTCGGGCGTTGCCTTCGTTGACGCTCCCGCCATAGAGAATGAGCATGTCACTTGCCGGATTACCAATTAAATTATGAAGGCAAGTTCTAATAAATACATGCACTTCTTCCGCCTGCTCGGGAGTCGCGGCGAGCCCTGTGCCGATTGCCCAAACGGGTTCGTAGGCAATGACAATTCCACCGACATTATCAGGGTCAGCGCCTGCAAATACTGCTTTAAGTTGACGCTCTATAACTGATTTCCAGCTTTCGCTTTGGCGCTCGGAAAGTGTCTCGCCGACGCAGAAGAGGGGAGTGAGTCCGGCGTCGAGTGCTGACCATACTTTTTTGGCAATCAGTTCATCGGTTTCGCCGAAGAGCGTGCGGCGTTCGGAGTGACCGATGATTACATGTGTACAGCCGCAAGCTATTAGCATTGAAGGAGATACTTCTCCCGTAAAAGCGCCTTTGGCTTCGAAGTGGCAGTTCTGCGCGCCGAGTCCGATCGCGGTGCCATGAGTAATTTCAGCAACAGCGGCGATGCTGGTCATCGGCGGGCACAGCACAGCGTTTTGTGGATTGCCGGCGGCAATTTTTTGAGCTAATTCCCGCGCTTCCTGCGGCGTTGTGTGCATTTTCCAATTGCCGGCGATGAGGTTTTTTTTCATGATTATAAATAGGATTAATTCGAATGCAAGAATATAATTACCTTATAGTTATAGCGAACTATTTATTGACTCTGTGCTTGCTTTTCATGCTCAGCATTTGACTTTATGTGCGATAGTACCCGTTGATGAATTGAATGAACAATATAATTACTCCAAATCTCCCAATAGAATGCAGGTGCAATTTTGTGATAATACCATGTCGTGCCTTCTAATCGAGTGGTACCGTTTGCTTGCGCTGTTAAGGTAAATTGTCCTTGTTTTGAGACAAAGTAGTCATGCAAATGAGGTGCTTTAATATCCCAAAAGCTTAATTCTTTCATAGGACCGGGCTGCTCTTCAACGCTAAATTGTAAGAGCCGAGGGCTATCCCAAACAGTTATTGGTTCAACAAATCTTCCGGTGTTAAAGTTGCAGTATCGAATAGCTCCCACACCCGAGCCAACAATTTTTGCGCTCGTCGGATAGGCAATACCGGATTTAAAAATAAGTTCGGTTGGTGCAGTAAGTTCAGGAAATTCAACAACATTCTTCCAAACTGCTTCGGGAGATGCATTAATTTCGATTGAAGTAGTCACGGAGGTAAGCGCAGGCACGCTATCTTTTTCGACAAATGCCATTAATGGAATCGATACAATGAATAAAATCATCGATGTAATGATGTTTTTTGGACGAAAGATCGTTTTTTCTGCCAAAACGAATCCAACTGCACTACCAATTCCTGTTAGTATTAGTGCCAACGGAAAAACCATAGCAATGCAGATAATTCCTTCAATAGCAAATACTAATAGTCCTGCTACATAAGCTGACAACGTTAGCAACGTTATTTTCGAAGCAACTTTCTGGGATGTAGTATTTTTATAACCGTATAAGAAGGTTGAAGACACTCCTATGAAAAGAGGTATAAGTATAAAAAGTGCAATTCCGTATGAACCAATCACAAAAATATTCAGCAAAGTTAAGAGCCATGAAATCAATACTGTATATCCTATTGCTTCCCATTTGCGCCTTTTTATTTCTGAGGATAGAAGTTTGTCAAGAAATTTCATGTTGCTTTGTAACTTATTAAAATATTTACACTTGAGATTAATAGTCAATTTTTACTGGATAGTTATTTGTTCTCGTTACTCCCGCTGATACGACTCAAATAATTCCGCAAGCTCTGTCATCGAACCGACTTCTACATCGGCTGCGCTGTCGGGTTTATAGACGCCGAAATGATTGAGCCAGACTGTTTTCCAGCCCGCTTTGCTTGCGCCGAGGATATCGGACTCGTAGTGGTCGCCGACATAGAGAATATGGCGTGGTTTGGCGACGCCGGCGAGCTGCCGCGCATGGTCAAATATTCCGCGATGCGGTTTCATGATGCCGACTTCTTCGGAGATTACCACATGATCGAATGTCGATTCCCACGCAAAACGTTTAATTTTACCATGTACTTGCAGGCGAAAGCCATTGGAAATTAATCCTGTAGTGGTAATTTCAGCAGCAGCAGCCAGAGCTTCTTCCACGCCGTCGAAGAGTCGCCAGTGTTTGGCGTAGCGCTCGAGGTACCATTCACCGATTTCGAATGCGCTATCCGGCGCGTCGGTTGTGGGAGAGAGTCCCATAAGCTCGATAAAGCGATGGGTTTTTAATTCTTCGGCGGTCATCTCACCTGCGGCGAGTTCGCGCCACATGCGGTCGTTGATAAGCTTGTATTTCCCGGCAAATTCTTTAAATGAACTTTTCGGAAATTCATCCGGATATTCGCGGAGTACATCTTGCAAAGCGCGTTTTTCAGCGCCGGAATGATCGACTAATGTATTGTCAAGGTCGAAGTAAATAACTTGAATTTCATCGAGTTGTAATAGCATAATGCTGTATTCTGTTGGCTTCAATTATAGTTCAAAAAATCTCTGCGTTCTCCGCGTCTTTGCGTTAAAAAATCAATTCCGTAATCGTGGGTCTGTCGCATCGCGCAGTGCATCACCGATGAGATTATACGCCGAAACAGTGAGGAAGATCATCATTCCCGGATAAACGGCAAGCCACCAAGAAGCGGTGCTTGAGCGGGCGCGGAAGAGCACCGAACCCCAGGTAACGACTGTAGGAGGCACGCCAAAACCAAGAAAACTGAGAGCAGATTCGGTGAGAATCGCGCCGGCGATACCGAAAGCAGCCGAGACGAGAACAGGCGCAATGGCATTCGGCAGCACATGCCGGAAGATGACGCGTGGTTGGGAATAACCGAGCGCTGTGGCGGCGGTAATGAAGTCGAGTCCACGCACGCGGAGCACCTCACCACGCACGAAGCGGGCGATGCTCGTCCAATTGGTAAAACCAATTAACCCCATGATAAGCCATATACTTCCCTGCTGCACCATTGCAACAATAGTGATAATGAGGAAAAAAGTCGGGAAAGTAATGACAATTTCGATAAGGCGAGAGATGGCAATGTCGATTTTCCCGCCATAGAATCCGGCTAAGAGTCCGAGAATGATACCTATAGTCAGCGCAATACTCATCGCGACGAGTCCGATAGCGAGAGCGTAACGCGAACCGTGAATAATCCCAGCCATCACATCCCGTCCGATGTCGTCGGTGCCCAAGAAGTGTTGTCCGGAAGGCTTACGATCTTGCAGCATAAATATATTTTTGTCGGTCGTTTCGGGTGAGTATGCTACGGGTGGGAAGATTGCCCAGTCGTATTGGAGGGTTTTCCAGTCTGCCATCGCGGTCTCTTTGTCCCAAGATGTCCAGCCGAGAGAGACTGCATATTGCTTGATTACGGGGAAAATCAGAGAACCATTTCGAGAGGCGATGATGGGCTTTTCGTTGGCGAGGAAATCGGAAAAAACAGCGATAAACACAAGGAATCCAATAAAATACACTGACAAAACGCCGAGCTTTTTTTTGCGGAACTGACGTTTGACAAAAGCGCCGTAGGATTCATTGCGAGGAGTGCTTACTGTAGATGAAGTTGTAGAAGTAGTACTCATAGTTCGATAGATATTCACTCAAAAACAAAATTTAAAAATTAATTTGACCAAAACTTACTGATTCTTTCTGAGCCGACCAAAATTAAAAAGAAAATCTATACTGTATGTTGTGCTTTGAATTTGTAACTTTGCCTTTGACTATACCGAATGTCTTTGAATCTCTCAATAAATCAAAAGAATGCTATGCCTCCAATTACAATTGCAATTCCTGATAATCCATTTTTTCTGCCTCTTGTGCAGAATCGTGCGCTTATTGCGCAGCAGTATAATTTTACAATTATTATGGCAAGTGAGGAACGGTGCTCTGAGCTTCTGCTTACGAATCGTGCTGAGATTGCACTGATGTCACCACTCGGTTATGGGGCTGCGGTGGCGCAAGTAGATTATCGTATAATTCCTGCTACAGCAATATCTTCTGAAGGATTTACCAATATCGCATCTGTCTATTTCAGCCCGTCATTACAGACGATTGACTCGATTGCAAGTCCAAATGGCGGAGATTTTATCATTCAGGCGGGTAAAATAGTTCTCGCAGAAAAATTTGATATCCATCCTAAGTTTATTCCTGCACGGGGTTCGCTTGACGAGCTCCTAACCCAAGCTGATTCAGCACTAGTATGGCATTCGCCGGATCTACCGCCAGCCTCGCTTGACATTTCAGAAGAGTGGCTTGATGCGTTTGAGACGCCAATGCCGATTGCATTTTGGGTGTGCCGACCTGATGATTTACCTGAAAATATAACTGATATTCTTCTTTCGTTTGCGGCTCAGGGCTTGCCTGATTTCCAACTTGTCCATGATCATGAATGTGAGTCGCCCGAGTCTCACCATGATGAATTCGCTGAATACCGATCGGGCAGGATACATTACAAATGGACAGATGACACGGAAGACTGGCTCGATCACACGCTTGATGCTTTATTCTATCATCAATTAATTCCGGCACTTCCTGCTGTTAAAATTTTTGGGCGAGACTCAATTCATGAGTAAAGGTCGTATTTCAATATTAATATACAATCCATATTTTTTGGTTGGATGTAGTTATCAAATCGGTGATAAGGCATAAAAAAAGAGTTGTAGTGATACAACTCTTTATTGTTAGATAAGCGCTTATAATTATGCAGGTTTTTTACCTTTTTGACCGACTAAAGCAGGTGCTTCTGTGCCTGCAGCTGCTGATTCATCCACACGGGGAGGTACGATAGTGGCAATCACGATATCACCTTTGCCGAGTAATGTTACATTTGGAATACTGACATCACTGATGTGAATTGAGTGTGCAATTGTGAGGTTGGTCACATCTACTTCGATATGCGCAGGTAAATCTTTAGGAAGGCATGAGACACGAATTTTATGGGTGGTATGTTCTAAGATGCCACCTTCGCGCACACCGACGGCGAGTCCGTGGAGGATTACCGGAACTTCTACTTCGATGAGTGCATTTGCATCAACGCCAAAGAGGTCGAAGTGTACAATTTTATCTGTCACCGGGTCGAATGTAATTGCTTTGAGGACGCAATCGTATGCAGTGTCATCGAGCATGAGGCGTACGATTTTGGCGTCCGATGTATAGACGATTGGTCGCATAGCAAGTGGCAATACGGAGATTGGAATAGCTGCGCTGCCGCTTGAATAATACACACCATTAATCAGTCCTTTATTACGGACAGCTTTTGCTGCTTTTTTACCGGTTTCGCGGCGTTCTGCTTTTAATAATACTTCACTCATAATATTTGCTCCTTCGGAGAATTTTCGGGGAAAATGCTTGTAAGTTTAAGAATAGTTACCGAGGTTAGCGGACAATTTCAAAGAGCGAACTGATCGAGGCATTCTCGTGAGTCCGCACAATTGCTTCGGCTAAGAGCTCGGCAATAGAGATTATTTCAATTTTTGGGGAATCCCAATGAGGAGGTATTGTATCGGTCACAAATACCTTCGAAACTGCATCACTTTTGTTGATTTTTTCGATCGCCGCACCGGAGAATACTGCATGAGTACAAACACCAATAATGCGGTCAGCTCCTTTATTTTTAAGGGCTTCAGCGCATTTTACAAAGGTTGATCCGGTATCAATCAAATCATCGACGATAATTACATTTTTGTTGTTCACTTCCCCGATAATATGCATGACTTCTGCGACATTATGTGCGGGGCGACGTTTGTCAACCACCACCAAATCTGCATCAAGTCTTGTAGCATACGCGCGGGCGGTTTTTACTCCACCGACATCAGGAGATGCGATGGCGAGTCGATCGAGATTTTCGAGATGCATTCGTTTTACGAGAGCAGTCGAAGCATAGAGGTGATCTAATGGAATATCAAAAAAACCTTGGATTTGTGGTGTGTGTAAATCCATCGCTATCACACGATCTGCACCTGCCTCAGTGAGGAGATTTGCTACTAATTTAGCTGTAATTGATACACGAGGCTGGTCTTTTCTATCTTGCCTGGCATACGAAAAATACGGAATGACAGCTGTGATACGTTTGGCAGATGCACGTCGGGCAGCATCTATTAAAATTAACAGCTCCATCAGGTTATCTGATGGAGCATGAGTCGATTGAACGATAAACAAATCCACGCCGCGTACGTTTTCTTCGTATTTTACCCAAATTTCACCATCGCTGAAATTCTGAATTTTTACACCACTGAGAGATAGCCCTAATGCAGTTGCTACTTTTTCAGCGAGCGGACGATTTGAGCGTCCCGATACTATTTTAAACTCAGACATAATTTGCGTGCGGTATTGCTCTCGTTGCTTTTTTGGCTGGGGCGGCAGGGATCGAACCTACGGAATGGCGGAACCAAAAACCGCTGCCTTACCACTTGGCTACGCCCCAGTATTTTTTTCTATTTCCCTTTGAGGAATTACAAATATAAGTGTCTTTTGCTTTTTGAGCAAGTTTTTTGTTTGGATATAGTATTTATAAGATACTTATCGTTCGATCTGTGAGACTAAAGATCGAACGGTCCTGTTGTAATTATAATACATCATTCCAGCCCAAAATACCCTACTAGCTACGGCTTGCCAACATGCTCCTATCAATCCGTACATCGACACAAGTACTACAGTGGATACAATGTCAAATACCGTCCCGGCAATGGAAATCTGGCGAGTCCAGACGCCTTTACCTTGAGAAAGCACGAAGTAATTAAACGGCTGATAGAGTCCTTGGAAAAATCCTGCCAAAACAAGCGGAAGCATGAGCGGGATCACTGGAATATATCGTTCATTAGCAACGAGATGAATGAGTATAGGAGCGCCGAAATAGATTGCAACACCCATAAAAATCAAAACGCTTGCATTAATAAAAAGGAGCCGTTTTTTGAGTTTGTTTTGTTGACTGAAATTCTTGTAAAGTGATGAGCTAATCGACTGTGAAGCCATTGACATTGGTGCGTAGAGACTACTACCCACAGCAAAAAATGCTGAGGAAGCCATTGGATTGAAATATGGTATAAGTACGCTTGACAAATTAAATGCCGGTGAAGAAATAGCCCGTGCGATATAGATATGCCAGCCGTATTCGCGGACTTCTTTTTTAATTGCAGGGATATTAAATTTCCATCCTTCAAAAATTGGTTTGTGTAAGTAGAGTACCCACAGTCCGCTCAAGCCCATAGCTCCGAGATTCAGCAAAAGAGAGAGGGTGGAATTAACATTGCCGAGTAGGATCGCCAGACCTAAGCTTGCGGTATAGAGGAACTTAGACAGGACTGTATACAGGGACAATTCATATATTTTCCCCGAACCGGATGCAGTCTCTTGTATAAAAAACTGTAGTGGATACACCCATGCAAGTAATCCGGCGAAAGCCATCACTTGTCGCAACTGTTCCGAAGAATAGATAAATGGTATGAATGTACTGCAAATCGTTACCATCAAAGAAATAAACACAGAAATAAAGAACACAAAAACGAGTAATGTACCATACATTTTGCGTGTATCAAGTTCAGTCTTACATTGAGTCAGCAGGCGAGCGCCGGACGTAAATATTCCAAATTCAAAGAACATATAAATGAATGTGAAAATTGCCAGCGATGCGGTGACTACGCCATATTCCTGTGGTCCGGACAAGTGATTAGTATTGAGCTTTTGTGTGACGAATGAAAACACGATACCGAGCAGCTGCGCAAGAAAGAGGACGATCGCTTTTTTCGATTCGGGAGTGCTGAATAGCTTTCGCAGATTCGTAATCGTTAGTTTCTTGGTAATTGCCGTCAGAGGGCGTATTTTTGTTGTGTTCATAATTGCAATAATTGGTCAAAAGCCAATGTAATTATTTCAAAAATACTAATTCAAAATTGCATGGGAGTGCAGGGAGTGATTTGCACTACATTCTACCTCCAACCTACTATCTTACGATTCTATGTCCGCCATCAACGAAAAGCTCTTTGAAAATTATGCTTCAACTCATGCAGGAATAATTGACGGCACTCATCAGCAGCAGCAAGTCCGCGCCGACACGCGATCTAATCTTAACTATCCGGCTATACTTCCTACCAACAAAAACGCAAAAATACTTGAAATTGGGTGTAATAAAGGTTACTTTTTACATTGGCTTCGTTCGCGCGGCTATACAGATTTGACAGGTGTTGATTTATCGCCAGGTGATATAGCAGCTGCCAAAGAATACACTATGCTCCCAGAATTGTATTGTATCGATGGCATTGATTTTATTGCAGATAAACCCGGGGCGTACGATGTGATTGTATTTCGTGCTGTGTTTGAACATATAGAAAAGCAGTACTCTGAGAGCTTTTTACGGGCAGTTGGAAAGGCAATTAAACCGGAAGGTAAAATAATGATTGAAGTCCCAAACATGGATTGGTTTATGGCGCATCATGAGCGCTATATGGACTTTACACATGAAGTTGGCTTTACGAGAGAAAGCTTAGGTCAATTGCTTCGCCTATTATTTGAAAAAGTAGAAATCAGACCGGTACACGAAGGATATTTTTCATTTGCCGGAATGATTCGAATCAAAATATTAAAGCCTATAGTGAAAAGAATTATGGGTGGTATGTTTGCAATTATGGGAGAAGGAGCCAACGATATGTGGTGGTCAAATAGAGCAATACTTGCAATTGCTTCAAAACCGAAAACTGAAATTATGGACTCAAAATCGTGACCTACGGATTCAATTATATAATTATTATATTAGTTACATTCCTTTTATTTTCTGTTAATGATCTATTTTTCACTTTCCTAGTATATTAAATATGAAATCATCATTCTTCTATTCGACAATAGTTTTGATTTTATGTTACGGTGCAACAGCACAATCAATTACAGGGGTAGTTAATGTCTATACACCAGTCCTTGAAATTAATACTACTACATGTCGACCACTTATCGTAGTCCAAAGTAGCAATGGCTTTTCAGTAGGTGACAAAGTCCTAATTATTCAAATGCAAGGTGCAACCGTAGATTTATCTAATACTTCTGAATACGGCAAGCTTTCTAACTACAACACTTGTGGCAATCATGAGTTTGCACGAATATCCGGTATCACTAATAATACTATTTTTCTACAAAAAAGCCTCCTCAACGGGTATACAATATCAGGTAAAGTACAATTAGTCCGTGTACCTGAGTATGAGGATGTGACCATCAAGGATAGCATAATCTGTCCAACGTGGGATGGTTCAGTTGGAGGTATTATTGTTCTCGATGTTAAAAAAACCCTCACTCTTAATGGCACTATATCTTCAGATGGAAAAGGGTTTCGAGGTGGTATCCCAATTAACTCAACTGATCTTCCATCATTTCATGTTACTGATTTTAAAGGACCGGTAGGTAATCCGGGATTCTATGCACATAAAGGTGAAGGTATAGGTGGTGATCTCGATGGCGAGTTGATGGGCAAAGGTGCTCCGGCTAACGGCGGAGGAGGTGGAAATAATCACAATGCAGGTGGCGGTGGCGGAGCAAATGGTGGCTGCGGTGGCAAAGGAGGCTTCGGTTGGGAACGGGTATATAGCGGAGACAACCAACAAGCTCAAGGTATTGGAGGTAAAGAACTTGATTATATTGCCGGCAAAATATTTTTAGGCGGTGGCGGAGGAGCTGGGCACACCAATCAAAATGATCCAAGCTATGGTGGTAACGGAGGTGGAATTGTATTGATTCGTTCGAATCATATTATCGGAAACGGATATTCAATTTCAGCCAATGGATTCAGTGCTCCGGATGCTCTACGTGATGCAGCAGGCGGCGGCGGAAGTGGAGGGACGATTATACTATTATCAAACTCTTATGAAAATCTTTCGACAATAGCCAATGGAGGTAAGGGTGGTGATAACACTTGGACAAACGACCAAACGATTGCACCTGGCGGCGGAGGTGGTGGGGGAATACTATTATTACGACAATCCACACTCCCAAATACTATTTCAACTCAAATTCTAGAAGGAGCATCCGGTGTTGTACTCCATTCAAATAACAAGTTTGGTAGTTCGGATGGATGCATTGGCAAAACATATTTTAATGCAACTATTGCCGAGAACATCACATCCGGTCAGCCTACAACAAGTTCGACTGGAGTCTTATACAGTCCTGTCATCGAAATAAGTACAGATAGAACAAAAATAACTGTTGGTATCGGTGCTGACGACTTCTGCCCCGACAACAAACTCCTCATCATCCAAATGCGCGGTGCAGATGTGCAAACTTCCCCGAGTGACACCTACGGCAAGGTTACTTCCTACAGAGATGCCGGAAATTATGAATTTTGCCGAATCAGTAGTATCTCGGGTAATATACTTACTTTGACCAAGCCGCTCGAACGCTCCTATACTCCCGCCGGAAAGGTACAGGTAGTCCGCGTCCCCGAATTCCGTAATTATACACTCTCCGATACGCTTTTTTGCCCACAATGGAATGATACTATATTCGGTGTGGTTGCTCTTTCCGTCTCCGATACCCTTCGTTTGAAAGCACCAATAATTGCTAATGGTGCCGGATTTTCGGGTGGTCGCGCCGTCAATGCCAAAACAACCGCAGATGCCCATCTTGATGTGTTTAACGGTAACGAGGATTCCTCTCGCTACGCTCTCAAAGGCGACGGTATTGCAAATTTTCTACCATCCGAACACCGAGCAGGACGCGGAGCACTCGCTATCGCAGGCGGTGGCGGCAATAACCATAACGCCGGCGGCGGAGGCGGCGCAAATGGTGGCTGTGGCGGAAAAGGTGGCTATGGTTGGGATGAAATGAAAATTGGCAACAATCTGCTTTCTCAAGGACTTGGAGGATATGCTGCCGATAACACCGGCAATAAAATATTCATGGGGGGCGGCGGAGGTGCCGGACACTCCAATGAGTTAACTGGTACAAACGGCGGCAATGGCGGTGGTATCGTAATTATAGATGCACGGATCATAACATCAGAAGGAAGCAATGTCATCTTTGCTAATGGTATCACTGCGAATAATGCACCCTACGATGGTGCTGGCGGTGGTGGTGGAGGTGGCACGATAATACTTAAAACTTCAACTATATTTGGTTCTTTATTCCTCGAAGCACAAGGCGGCTATGGAGGCAAAGTACCCATTCACCGTGACGGACCAGGCGGCGGTGGAGGAGGAGGTGTTGTGTGGTACTCTCAACCAGCAACTCCTGCCGGTGCAACTGCTTCCGTAAGTGCTGGCTACGCAGGCACGAGCCGTAGCTTTGAAGAATATGGACAGACAGATGGCTGCACCGGTAATATTCTGATGAATGTTGAAATTCCGGGCGATAAAACAATCTTGTCTGTTAACTCCCCAGAAATCAATCTTACTTATCAAAAAACCGTTGCTTACCCCCAGCCGGCTAAACAATTACTAACAATACAAGCTACAGATGCTGATTACTCAAGATGTGCATTGTACGATATGCTCGGGAATGTAATGAGTGACGGAGAAAAAACCGATATGGGTAATTGGGTCTTTGATGTGAGTCGCTTTTCATGTGGTGTATATGTAGCGAATCTTTATTCTACGTTTAATTGTTCATCTGTCAGAGTGGTGATATGCCCTTAATTATTAAATATTTTAATTAGTTACGAATACTCTTTATTTGCTTTTACAGTATAAAATGTATAACTTTATTATACTATCATTTATTTATTCAGTTCAAATTGTATGCAATTTTTTCTCTTTGTCCTTGTAATTTTAATTTCTACTTTCCATTTGTCTTCTGCCCAATCTCTAAGACTTGTAGCCACTATTCCAATTGATGCTAAGGAATTACTTAAAAATAGCCAAACAGTTCCTACTGAATTTGTACTTTCTAACAAAAAAACAGTCGGCAAATTTAATGCTATCGATATCTATGAGATATTAAAACCACACCTAAAAGCTTTATCAGCTGAAATATCACATAATACAATCATAGTCGCCGAAACATCTACCGGCGAAACATCTACTTTTTCAGTCGCCGAAATTCAGCCCGAAATCTCCAAACTGCCTGCCATGCTCTTACTTACTTCAGTTGGGTCGCAGACAGGGAAAATTATCTCCGTGCAGGACTCATCTATTAATAAAGGTAGGGTGGATCTGTCCAAACTCGACGCATTGTATAGTGATATGATTCGACGCCGCGTAGGTCTACAGCTGCAGACAACGCAGAAAATCCAAGCACTGCATCCTTTCTCGATAATATTCCCAATAGATGCACGAAATGATCGATGGCTGAAGGATGTGAAACTGCTTACAATTTATACAGTTACACGGTAATGGTTCGAACTGTACGGAATCGAAAAATATTGGGTTCCGTTAGTATTACTTCCGAGCGAACGTCTGCAGTCAATCTTTGCCGTCCAAACATTTAAAAAAAGTATGAATATTGGTATCGATCTCGGAGGTTCTCACATCAAGGCAGCCGTTGTTTCTCATGAAGGTGAAATTATTCACCATGTATCAGAACCAACGTACGTAGAGCAAGGTTTTGAAGCTATACTATCGTCTTTAAAGAGGATTATTTCTTCACTTCTATCTGAATTTCCTGAGATAACTTCTGTCGGTATCGGCGTTCCCGGTGTCGTCTCTGATGACGGAGTTGTGCGCGTAGCACCAAATTTTCCCGACTGGAAAGACATTCCTGTACGAGCATA
Source organism: Ignavibacteria bacterium (assembly GCA_016720145.1). Taxonomy (GTDB): domain Bacteria; phylum Bacteroidota; class Ignavibacteria; order Kapaibacteriales; family UBA961; genus JADJXV01. Next base: position 53,773 of record JADJXV010000007.1, read on the forward strand.
TTTACAGCAAAATTTTCCGCTTCCCATCGCGCTCGATAATGATGCCAATGTTGCTGCCTTAGCCGAAGCCGAAGTAGGTGCCGGCGCACAAGTCTCTGATTTTCTTTTTATTACGCTTGGTACCGGCGTCGGCGGATGTATCATTTCCGGCGGAACAATCTTCCGCGGTGAGCGAGGTGGCGCAGGTGAAATAGGGCATGTAATTATCCACGAAACAGCAATTGCACCAACCGGTAAACCCTCTTACCGAGCCGGTGCTTTAGAGGAATATGTAGGACGCCTCGGGATCATAGAACTTGCAAAGCAGTATGCTCAAGAATTCCCACATTCTACGCTTCATTCAGTCGAAGATTTAGATGTACACCATATTTCAGCTGCTGTCGAAAGTGGAGATGAAGCAGCGATTGCATGTTTTAGACGAACAGGTCAATTGCTTGGCGCAGCTCTCACAAGTGCTATGAATCTCTTAGATATACGTATTGTAATCGTAGGTGGCGGAATATCACAAGCTCATCCTCTCCTCCTTCAATCAACCCTCGATACAATACGACTGCGCGCTCTGCCTACTATCGCCGACGAAGCAGAAATACGTCTCGCTCATTTCTCCCATACAGCCGGTGTGATTGGTGCTGCAATGCTAGCGAAGAAACTAACAAAAACACAGGTAAAATAAATACAATTGAATAAATATATAAGGCTTACGACTTACTGGATATAAATTACTAGCGTACTTTTTATAGGGATAATGCTTAATATTTACTGAATCAACAATTCAGATTCCTTAGCCATTTAAAATTGGCATGGTCAATGTACATATAAGAATCAACAGGTTGCTTCTCTTGGTCCAATTCCAATAATTGACCATTTTCTACAAACATGTTGCCCCTCTGGGGCTAGATCAAAATTTTACCTTCGTTCCTACAAACAGGTCGCCCCTCTGGGGCTAATCTTACGGTCTCACATACTTTCTGATTTACGACTCATTACTTCTTTCCCTACTATATGTTATTTCCCTCCCTAATTGGTCATTCCGCTGAATTATTTAGAATTATCTGTAAATCTCCGCAGCCTGCGGACTCTATCGCAGGAGAGTATTTCCGTTCGCACAAGTATATCGGTAGCAAGGAACGAAAATTTATCAGCGAGACTGTCTTTGCAGCGCTAAGAATGAAGTCTTTGGCAGAGTACTGCGCGCATTGCGCGGAACCAAAATTGACACTTGAGTTTGAAATCAAGACCATTCTTACGACATGTCTATTGGGTGAACGTATGGGAGTATATTCACCACAAAAATTCCTGCATCCGAGCTTCGTTCAGGGAGATATTCCGATGCCAACTATCACGGATTTATGCATCGAAACACTTCAAGTAAAATGTGAATTAACGCCAATTGAAGCACTTCAATGGATACAAGAGACAGAATCACTTTGGTTAGTACTAAAAAATGAAAATAGTTGGATATTCAACTGTTTACCTGATTGGATATCAGATGCACTCGAGCCGTACTCAGAAAATATAGCACGTGCTTTACTCCCGAGCGCGGATGTAGGTCTGAGGGTAAATTCACGGGCAATTTCCAGAGAACAAGCTCTCCATGAATTGGCTAGAATAGGAATTGCAGCTACTCCAAGCTTGCTTGCTCCGGATGGAATTGTCCTCCATAATCGAGTACAGCTATCGCAAGTGGATTTGTATAAGTCTGGAGCAATTGAGGTGCAGGATATTGGGAGTCAGCTCATTGCGTATGCGGTAGCGCCGGAGGAACATTGGACACTGCTCGATGCGTGTGCCGGAGCGGGCGGCAAATCACTTCATCTGGCAGCATTGCAGAATGATTTGGGTGAAATCATTGGTACAGATGTGGAATACAAACGTTTGAAAGAATTAGACTTCCGTGCGCACAGGGCGGGATTGCATTCAGTACGAACAGTGCTTCTTACACTTAAAAACAGTAAACCACTCGAGAAACTAATCGGGAAATGTGATGCTGTCTTGGTAGATGCTCCATGTTCGGGTATGGGTACAGCGAGACGTATGCCGATGGTAAAGTGGAGACTTACACCTCAATTAGTCGAAAAACTTGCTCGTAAGCAACGTGAAATTCTTACTGAAAAGTCCAAATTTGTTCGCAAAGGAGGTGTGCTCATCTACGCGACTTGCTCACTCTTTCCTCAAGAGAATCAACAGGTTACAGATGATTTTTTAACTACTAATCCACAATTTGAGGCAGAACCCTTAGCACCTGTGTTTGAGAAATTCGGTATTAGTGTACTAGGGCTCGGTGCGAATGATTATTATTGCACACTTAATCCCTATCATCATGGTACGGATGGATTTTTTATGGCAAGGATGCGGAGAGTTGAATAGAAGAAGCGGTGAAAGAGAGTCGAATTAATCCTTATGAATGTAGAGAGTTAATCTCTTGGGAATGGCTTGAACCAAATCTCACCTATGCTGATGGTCACGCTAAAGCGACCGAAAAGCTCTTGAACGAGTCCGTTGGTTGTTGTTCCTCTAGTACCTGCAAGAGCTGCACCGTCAAGCATTGCACCGTTGCCGAGGGGAATTTGCATGCCAAATGAACCATAGTATTCGTTGATAGGAGTGCCATTGACATTGTAATATAATTGTTGATATCCGCCACCGAGCGAGAAAGCAATTTTATCGCCGAATGCAGTACCGGGAGCAAAATTAGCAACCCGAGAAATTCCAAAACTTGTGCGTAATGTAGAGCGGAAGGTCTCACGACCGCTTCGATAGCTAAAAGATGAAAAATCTTGAAGTTCTACATCGGCAGCAAATAAAAATTTTCCTGATTGGTACGACGCACCCAAGCCAAATGAACTCGGCATTGCCGTCGAAAATTCACTCGTAAATGTCGTATCACTTGAAAGTTCGCTCGTGCCGATGGTACTATACCGGAGTTCCTTCGTTCCACTTAATTCCGAATATACACTACCGGCTGCGCCAAGTGTAAAATTCTGAATCGGTGAATACATCCACCCCAATTTGAGACCATAGCCACGAAAATCGGCATTTGCTTGATTAATGGAACTGTATGCTTCTGAAGAATATAAGAGAGTCTGAACTACCGAACTAACCGTACCGAAAAGTGCAAGACCACTCATACCAAATGAAAGATTATCGGTGAGGCGCACCGAACCTCCAAAATAACCTGCCGTTATTCCACCTTTTCCGGTGGCATCAATTTCCCCGTTTATTGTTCTGCCATCTCCAGTAGTAATCGTCGTGGGTGTCGTCAGTGAATAATTCACTGAACTAAATGGATAGAATCCCATACTTGCACCGATGCCGAGGGCTGTATCGATTGAAAATAGAGCAGCCATTCCTTCGAGTTTGCCATTGTTTTGCGAAGAAGTAGTTTGACCGTTCGATATCGATTGTTGATTGAATCTAAACCCACCTTGAATACGCGTAGATTTGACGGCTCCCCAAGCTGCCGGATTCGCAAGATTGACTGTATAATCAGACCACACTGCAATCTGCGTACCTGCAAGACCTTCATAGCTTGCCCCTAAGGTGTGCCGAAGGTCGCCAATACCAAAGATTGAGTAATTAGATCCGCCTTGAGCGTGTAATTCATGCGCAAAAGTAATACCCAATGTGAAAGCAATAGCAAGAAGCAAGTAATGTTTCATAAAAGTTCTTGGTTAAAATTTGGGGCGAGTAGAATAGACGACTGTCAGGCGTGGACGCTTGGTTTTGTCGGGTTCTTGAGGTCCAAAAAACACCATCTTATCCAACCGTACATAATACTGACCCGGTTGTGTTTGGATAGTAATAGTACCAGTACCATTCCTGCGAATCATACCTTCAACGGCAGAATTCAAGGTCGGAAAGAAAAATTCATTGGTGAATTTACCGGATGCATCTTTCAAACGAGAGCCGTAATAGCTACGCAAAAGATTATTGGCACTTGTGTCGATAAAATCAGCATAGATTACCGAATCCATGCCGCTAGTACCATTTTCAGAACGTGACGGATCGAATGTAAGTGTGAGTCCTGCTAAGTGTATAGCTACACCTTTCGGTATTGAACTCACATCAAAGCTGATGGTAGATTTCGTTTGGACTGTCGCTTGAATTGTAATCGATTTGTCTGGGATTCCTTGTGTAGGAGGCACTATAAATGTACCGTCATAGCCGGAAATGAACGAAACCACTGTTTGGATTGTGTCGGTAAGTGTTTTTTTATAAACGACTTGTAAGGTAGCAAATTGAGAAGTATTCGAGCCGCCGACTGCACCGGAACTGAAACGTCTAATGACAGCCGAGCTTGGATCGGAAATAAAAGCAATCCCGTAGTTAAGTGTATCTGATCCATATTGATTCCGCAAATTTATCCACTCAATAATTTGTTCTTTGTCAAAATCGAGAATAATATTGCCAACGGAGTCTTTTAAGTCAATTTTGCCTGAATATGTGGCAAGTGGCTTGGTATCAAAATATTCTATCGAAGGAGTGATTGAGTCCAGAGTCGCCTGCGGACTCCATAATTTCTTAACTTTTACAACCGAAAATGACAGCTGATTTGAAGTTGTATCTCCGAAAGCGTAGAGTGGATTAGTCGGTGATATAAATAGCTTTGCAGTGATAATATGATCAGCCGTAATCGTTGGAATCGAGTCCTGTGTGGATAATCGTGAAAGGGTAATCGCTTCCAATGTAGGAGTTCGACCTAAATAAACTACACCAAATCCGGACAATGAGCGGCTTTGTGTAATAGGGCTAGACGACAGGACTAGTGGAAGCGAATCGGTCGTAATCACGGATGTCAATTGCAAAGTATCCGGTGGAAATGTGTTTCCGACTACACTCAGTTTTTCATTACATCCCGAGAGAACGAATTGAGATACAATGAAAAGAAGTGTACCCCAAAAGAAGGAAGCAGATTTGATTGATTTGGAATTGAATGAAAGGAGAGCCATAAAATATTCGAAGGAAAGTAGCGCGGTGATGAGTACCACCAATCCAAATAGTATTACTATATAAGCGCGGATTGAGATACAAATAAGTACATAGATTTAATTACGTTAAATGAATTTGCTATAAATAAATCTGATTAATGAATTTGCAAAAAATCACACGATATCGTGCAAATACAGAGAATTACAAATAATTAAAATGACAATTGAATGGGAAAGTAAGTCTATTTAATTAACGAGCGATACAGATCACTATACTGTCGCGCAGAGCGCCCCCACGACAAATCTTCGTTCATACCATTTTGTACAACCACATCCCATACTTCTGTTTGGGAATACATAGCAATTGCTCGTCGAATTGCTCCCAACATTTCCTCAGAATCAAACTTTTGAAATACAAATCCATTGCCCGATCCTGTTGCAGGAGAGAATTCTCGGACTGTATCAGCGAGACCACCAGTCGAGCGGACAATTGGAACCGTACCATAGACTAAAGAATATTGCTGATTCAAGCCACATGGCTCGTAGAGTGATGGCATCATAAACATATCTGCACCTGCTTCGATAAGGTGAGCAAGCTCATCATCAAAGCCGATTTTCACCGACGCTTTATCGGGATATCGTGCTGCTATTTCTTTTAATCCTGATTCGAGGGCAGGGTCGCCTTCTCCCAAAAGGACAAATTGTAAATTTTCAGCGAATAATTGATCCGCCACTTCTAATATAAGTTTGATACCTTTTTGTTCGTTTAGGCGTGAAATCATACCAATAAGCGGTGTATTCGAGCGCATCGGAAGGCGGAATCGGTGTAATAGAGCTTCTTTGCTATAGACTTTATCACTTACAGATGTTTTGTCGTAATTTTTTGCGATAAGCGGGTCAATTTTGGGATTCCAAGTAAGCATATCTACACCGTCAAGAATACCGAGCATTTTATCGGAGCGCTCTTTGAGTACAGCTATTAGACCATTGCTTGATTGTTTGTTCTTAAGTATTTCCGCACAGTACGTTGGGCTCACGGTGGTAATTCGGTCTGAATAAGCTATCCCAGCTTTCATGAAGTTTAAACGGTCATTATGGGTTATCGTAGGAAGTACATTCTCCGACATTCTCGTTTTTGAGATACTGTCTGAAGGGAAGCTTCCCTGATTCCCAAAATTATGAATAGTGTAAATAATCTTCGCTTTCTTGAATTCCTGGGCATATTCAGTACGGGCAAATGCAGGAACTAGCCCTGTCTGCCAATCATTACAATGAATAATATCAGGATACCATCCCAAGAGAATACATGTTTCCAACACCGTACGGTTGAAGAATATAAAACGTTCATCATTGTCGGGATAATCGATGCCGGTGAGGGGGTCGCTGTAAAACCCTTTTTTAGCTTCGAAATAATTTTGATTGGTAGTGATATACGCCTGTACTTTCGAGCGGGGATTGTTCACTGACGAAGATTTTACTGTCGCGAGCCATTCTGTATCTCCTACAGGAATTGGAAAATCGCGCAAACGATTAATCTCGTGGATGCGGTTTTTCCGCTCGCTAATGCTACCGTATTTCGGCATCATTACCCGTATATCATGACCGAGCTCTCTGAGCGCAAGTGGTAATGAATACGAGACATCGGCTAACCCGCCGGTTTTTGCAAAGGGATATATTTCACTCGAAACGAAGAGAATACTTAGCGGTTTTGCCATTGTGCCTTAGGGTGGAGAAGTCCATGAATTCTGCCATAATTATGCAAAAATAGTGATTTTAGGCCGAACACGAAAGCATCCCCCGATAATTTACCGTTATTAGTAATTGTCACTTCGTTTATTGAGCCATTCGTAATCTATATAGTTTCAACCAATCCTTCGAATTTCGATTTCAATTTCGATTTCAATTTCAATTACTTAAATAGTCGATATTTAAGTAATTAAATAGTAATTTTGCGCCAAGAAACATGCTCGGTATGTCTTGCTGTTTCAGCATTTCCTCCCCAAAGCCAACTTTATCAACCACAATATTTATCAAATGGATACTGCTTCTAAAGAAGTAAATAGCCCGCGTGACAGCGATGAAAGCTATGGCGACACATCATTACTATCACCTGAGTGTACCGTTATTATTTCGGACGGAATAATTATTCAGGCAAACGATGCAGCTTGGAATATCCTAGGTGCTACCTCCGAAAAACGGGCTCATCGGAAAGAATATTACACGTTTCATTCATCCTGATAATCAACACTATTTATTCGAATGCATCAATTTCTGTCTCGAACGGGGGGAAAATACTCCTACTACAAGAGAAAAACTTCTACGGTTGGATGGTTCTGAATTTGTAGCAGATGTGTCTGGGAAGATTCTCATGCATGAGAAGAAAATTTCTATGAAATTGGTGTTTCAGGATGTTTCCGAAGCTAAACGTTCAACGGAAGCACTAGAGAATTCAGAAGATCTATTTAGACAAGTATGGGAAAACTCGCGAGATGGAATGAGACTTGTAAATACCGACGGTATAATTCTCAGAGCTAATAATGCCTACTGTGAAATGATGGGTAAATCTGAAGATGAAATTGTAGGGAAATTATATACGAGTGTGTATGGAGTGCAGGAACAGCCCGAACTCTTCACAAAATTCCGTCAGCGCATTACTACGCGTTCGATAGTAACCTACTATGAGAAGAAACTACATTTATGGGATGGACGAGTGTTATGGCTTGAACTATCTAACTCGTATGTAGATAATACAGATAAAAACAACCCCTTCTTGCTGAGTATTATACGCGATATTACCCCACGCAAAACTTCAGAAGAGCAGCTCCTCCACCGACTCGAACAAATTCAAATCATCGCTTACTTGAGCGAAGCGGTCAACTCTGTCAAGAATTTAGAGGAAATATACGATGTGGCTCTGCACGCATTAAAAAAATCAATCAAAGCAGATATGTCGTCGATTTTACTCTTTGACTCTGAAGGTGTTATGCAATTCGTTGATTCGGTAGGACTCTCTAAAGAATATCAACTGCACGCCGCCGGACATTCACCATGGAAACAATCTCAGCAAAATGTATATCCGTTACTTGTCTCGGATGTGACGAATGAGCCCTCGCTCACAGAACTGTTACCTGCGTTGCAACAAGAAGGAATTCATGCTTTAGGATTCATACCGCTCGTCTATCAGGATAGACTTATTGGTAAATTTATGGTCTATTTCAAAGAACGCCATGAATTTACCGATGATGAAATACAACTTTCGCTTACCATCGCTCGCCATGTCGCCTATGCGATCGGTCAGAAACAATCCAAGCTGGCACTACAGAAAAGTGAATCTAATTTCTTGAAAAGTTATGAATTGCTCAAATCCATTCTCGAGAGTCCGAAAGGAATGATAATTTTCTCGCTTGATACAGAATATAACTATCTCGCCTATACCAAGTCCCACAAAACAACTATGAAGAATATTTGGGGAAAAGAAATCAAAATAGGTATGAATATGCTTGATTTGATTGCTGATACATCAGTAAGAGCAAAAGCTAAAATCAATTATGACAAAGCATTGAGAGGCGAACAGTTACTTTTCATAGAAGAATTAGATAATGAAACCAATACACGTACTTTTTGGGAAAACAGGTATTCTCCGATCATCACAGAGAATAATTCTATAATTGGACTGACGGTATTCGTGTCTGATGTTACCGAACGTAAAACCGCCGAGGAGCAGATCCGCAATGCGCTCCGCGAAAAGGAAGCATTACTCAAGGAAATTCACCACCGCGTGAAAAACAACATGCAGATCATATCGAGCTTACTTCATTTACAGGCGCAATTTGTGCCCGATAAGCAGCTTGCCGAGGCATTGGTTGAAAGTCAGAATCGTGTAAAATCTATGTCTTTAGTGCATGAACAACTCTATCAGACAGATATGTTTTATTCGGTCAATATTGGTGAATATATGAGGCAGCTCAGTGCTCGGCTCTTAGGCTCAATTGGGAAGATCCAGCAGGGTGTCTTATTCGAATTTCTCAACGATGAGCAACCTGTGTTCGTGAATTTGGACACCGCCATTCCTCTCGGACTCATTGTCAATGAATTAGTCACCAATTCTTTAAAATATGCATTTTCCGACCGCTCTCACGGTAAAATTACAATTTCAATTCACAAGATAGCTGATACAGAGTATGAACTTAGCGTTCAAGACGATGGTATTGGTATTCCCGATTGGCTTGATATAACAAAGGCAGAAACTCTCGGTCTTCAGATAGTACAAACTCTTTCGGAGCAACTCGGTGGTACGTTTAGTCACCCTGCAAGTACCGAGGGGTCTCACTTTGTCGTTTCTTTTATTCCGAGGTAAAACTCATGTCAACCGATCCCAAAAAAATCGTAATTATTGCTGATAATTCTATAGATATCAATTACCTGCAACAAATTCTCGTTCGATTGAATTACGAAATCGTAGCGCATATCAATCATGCACTTGATGTCATGCAATTTGATGAAATGTATGCACCGGATATTGTTTTAATTGATATAGGGCTACTCGGAGCGCTTGAGGCATTAGAAGCTGCAAGGATATTATATCAGGAGCATGATATCCCGGTTGTATTTATTGCTACCAAATCAGACCGCATTACGCTAGATCGCATCGATAATGACCATCCGAATGTATATGTTTTTAAGCCGTTTGATGATCGTGAAATTCAATCGATAGTGGAATTGACCGCTTTTCGTCACAAAGCCAATCGTGAGCTATCAGAAAGTAGAGAATGGCTGGCTACTACTTTGCATAGCATTGGAGATGCTGTAATTGCAACAGATATAAAGGGTTGTGTGAAATTTATGAACCCGGTAGCAGAGGAGCTCACGGGGTGGAATCATCAAGATGCTCTCGGAATCCCGTTGTCAGAAGTATTTATAATTGTCAATGAGACAACTCGCGATATCATCCAAAATCCTGTGGAAATTGTACTGCGAGAGGGACGTGTTATCGGTCTGGCCAAAAAAACAATTTTGTTATCCAAAAACAGCACAGAGTATGTCATTGATGATGCAGCTGCACCAATTCTCGACCCCAAAGGTATAATCAAAGGCGTGGTGTTTACATTCCGAGATATTTCGGAAAAGAGTAGAATCGAAGCATTAGTAGCATCGAGCGAACGTCGATTCCGCGCTCTTATTGAAAATAGCTCTGATATGGTTTCGTTGGTTGATGCTACCGGAAATGTGAAATACGTTTCACCATCGACTGAACGAATATCGGGCTTTACTATCGAAGAATATAAAGAAAAGAAAGGTTTTGATTTTATTCACCCCGACGACTTGAAGATAGCACATGAAGGATTTGCTTCACTTCTTGATCACCCTGATATTCCGTTCCATACTCAAATCAGAATACGGTGCAAAGACGGAACATGGCTATGGGTAGAAGCTACCGTCACTAACCTCCTGGCGGACCCTGCGGTCGGTGCAATTGTTTCAAATTATCGAGATGTTTCCGAATACAGAAATACCGAAAATAAACTTCTTGAGAATTACAAATTACTGCAAAATACGCGATTCCTTCGGATAGTTGCCCCAGCGGGGTCAGGAGCAGGGAGGTGTCGAATTACACTTATAACTCGTGATATTACCGATCGTAAAATTGCTGAGCTAGAACTACGTAAGAATGAAAAAAATCTATAAGATATCGTTGAAGCAATTACAGTACCGATGGTGGTCACGAATCAAGATACCGGTGAAGTACTCTATGGCAACCAACAAATAGCTGATATGCTCAATGTGCCAATGCAAGATGTACTCGGATTGCAATCCATTGACTATTATTTTGATGCCAATGATAGAAATATTATGCTTTCAATGCTCAAAACTCACGGAATCGTTCAAAACCATTTAGTACAGCTTCGACGAGTCACAGGTGATATGATATGGGTTTTAATGTCGGCACGCTCAATTGTATTTTCAGAGCAGCCGGCTCTCGCTGTGACGATGTATGATATTACCGAACAAAAAATCGCAGAAGAAAAGCTCAGAGAACAAGCCGACTTGTTGGAGCTCGTTCCAGATGCAATTATCGTCCGAAACTTAGACGACAAAATTACTTATTGGAGTAAAGGTGCAGAACGAATGTATGGGTTCACTTCAGCCGAAGCTCTTGGAAAATTTGGTCCGGATCTTATTGGTATTGGCGAATTGGAAGATTTTAATTCTGCTAGTACGGAATTATACGCAAAAGGTAGCTGGACAGGAGATTTTCGTCAAAGGACTAAAGACGGCAAAATAATTTTGGTGCAAAGCAGATGGAAATTAGTTCGCAATGCAGCCGATGAACCAATTTCTATACTCGTAACAAGTACGGATATCACCGAAAGAAAGAGCTTGGAGCAACAGTTATTTCGAGCGCAACGTCTTGAAAGTATAGGTGCTTTGGCAAGCGGTATCGCTCATGATTTGAATAATATACTCACACCGGTAATCTTGGGTATGGAGTTAATAAAGCTGAAATTACCGGATGAAGCTTCGCGAAAACGTATCGAAACAATAATTTCAACTGTCCAGCGCGGTTCCGGGCTCATTGGACAAGTGCTCTCGTTTGCACGTGCACAAGATGAGCGCGAGTCTATTAATATTAAATATATCATTGATGAAGTGGCAAAAATTGCTCGTGAAACGTTCCCGCGTGAAATTGATGTAACACTTAATTTACCGTCCGAGGATCTGATGGTCAATTGCAATGCGACTCAATTACATCAGATTATAATGAATTTGTGCATAAATGCTCGGGATGCGATGATCGAAAAAGGAGGCACTCTCTCGATCGAAGCCGGGTATATTGTTGCAAGTGAATCACTTATAAACAAATACATGGATGCAAAACCCGGGATGTATGTGTATATCGTCGTCCGTGACACGGGCAAAGGTATTCCTCATGAACTTCAAGACAAGATATTTGAACCATTTTATACAACCAAAGAAGTAGGTAAAGGTACCGGTATCGGACTGACGACAGTCTTCACCATCGTTCGAAATCTCGGAGGATTTATTGGTCTCTACAGCGAGGTCAATGTCGGCACTGCCTTTTCAATTTACATTCCTGCCGAGCATCAAAAATTAACGGAAGAAGTGAACGCTCTGAGTAGTGAGTTAGTCGGAGGGAATGGAGAGACAATTTTGTTGGTCGATGATGAAGACCTTATACGAAATATAGCAGAAGATATCTTGCAAGCTTATGGATACAATGTGCTTACGGCTAAAAATGGAGCAGAAGCCGTTCGAATTTATTCTAATAATCAAGACCTAGTAAAGGTAATTATCACCGATGTGATGATGCCAGTAATGGGTGGAATTGAATTAATGGGAATTATTCGCGACATGAACCCAGATATTAAAATCATCGCTTCCAGTGGTGTGGTCCATAGCGATTCTGCTAAAAATCTCTACGCAGCAGGAGCTAAAACTATACTAATCAAGCCATTTACAGTTGACAAATTATTAGATGCTATCCACGAAGTATTACCGTAAATTTTAGGGATGAATTAGAAATTTCGGTTCAATGACAAAATTTGTGGTTATGCTGAATAAATTCTCTCACGAACGCTTTAGCAGTCTGTCATCTTGAAGGTGGAATTCAAAACTTTTAAAAAAAGCAAGTAATGACACAGCAAGTACTTGCAAAAGAGGATTTCCGCTATACGTATTCGGAAGAATTCCTCCCACATGGTTACACAGAGTATGCTCACAGAGTCACACACAGCTGTATTCCGCTGTGAACTCTGTGAAAAACTGTGTGAAACTCTGTGGGAAACTCTTTCAATCACAGTAAATGCAATTCATTTAAAAAGAACAAGTTATAAAGCTGTCATTGGTAACTAAGTCTTCAAGTGAAGAATCGACACTTGCTGATGATGTCACAACCAGAAAATACAGCATGTTGCGATTCTACACTCTATAGAGGGTTCATCATGACATTTTTATTATATATACCTTATAGATAAATATAAAACTGTATAACACATTCCGATTAGTCACGACCAAACATTAAAAGCCGCTTGAGGATTCCTCAAGCGGCTTTTTAGTATTTGATATTTATGCAGTTGCAGTTATTTTATGCAGTCGCTAAGTGGCGTGAACAGTAATTCTCATACACACCATCGAGCAGGAGATTAAGCGCGTCTGCGGCTTCGCGAGCAGCATCGAGAGCTGCTTCTTTTTGGCTGTCTGACTGACACATTTTAGCCAGAGCTTCGCGGGTCACAGTGCGGTGAATTTCGTCTGCATGTTCGTGCACTTCAAAAAATTCAAGGGCATCTTTGGTATCGAGGTTATAGTGTTTTTTAAGTCCTTCAATCTTTGTCGTGCTTACTTCAGGAATTTGAGACTCGTATGCATAGAGTGCTGCAATACCTTCGGCGGGATTAGCGCGAGCGGATAGTTCTTTGAGGATTCGAACGGATTCTTTTGTGTGTGGTAAATATTTACGATCAATGATTTCTGTGCGTTTTACGCCGAGAGAATCGCAGAATCTTCTCCACAATTCTGGGTGATTATTTGGTCCGTGCTCTTCTTCGATGAGATTCTCAAGAAGCATTTGTCTCACTTCAAAATCATCGCAATTAGCATGAGTAGCACTGACGTAGGTCGGGAAATTGTGAACTTGGAGATAGTATTCGTGGGCATATTCGCGTAGCATTTCGAGGGAAAGCTTACCTTCATTCCACATGATATAGAAGGGATGCTGTAGCATGTGGCGTTCGTTTACAATTGCATCTAAACGCTCTAAAAATTCTTGAGTTGTCATACCAAATACTCCTTATGAAGTAGAAAAAGAACCTGTTGAACAATTCACGGTAGTATCGTATTATCCGCGAAGGAGTGCGAAAATACGGCATTTCGAGAATGTGAGCAAGTTCAAAAAATAATTACGGTCTATAAATGACAGATAAACAGGGTTATTTTCAAAATTTATAAATAAAATTTTTGCCGTAAAGGGAGATTCTTGTATTTTTGCGCTCCCAAAGATAGACCTCCAGGGGCTTGTAGCTCAGTTGGGAGAGCGCTTGAATGGCATTCACGAGGTCAGGGGTTCGATCCCCCTCAAGTCCACAAGTACATTAAATATGAATATCTACGGGGTCGTAGCTCAATTTGGTTAGAGCGCCTGCCTGTCACGCAGGAGGTTGCGAGTTCAAGTCTCGTCGATCCCGCATCAAAAAAGCCCGCTTCGTTGAAGCGGGCTTTTTATTTGTTTGGGGGCTATCAAATTTTACTTTCTATAGTTCTCAACTAGTTCTTGCCTACTTTACCACATCCATCCGTGTCGTCAGTATCTCCTTATTTGTTCGCAATCGAAGGAGATACACTCCATTTCCCAATAAACTCAAGTCACTCGTAAGTGCATATTGTCCAGATGCTTGCGCTTGATTATTGATAATTGTCTGCACGACTTGTCCGGTCATCGTAAGTAATTCGAGCGTCACCGTCAGCGGCTCACGCAGGCCGTATTGTATTTGCAGATTATCCTGCGCAGGATTCGGCCGCGAAGTAAGAGACGTGCTACTTTTTGCAGGAATGAATAAGCGTACGCCGCCATCTTCGCAGACGCCATTCAAGGTAATCGTTCCATTCTGCGTGGCTACTTCCGTCACAATCGCGCTATTTGTCCAGAAAAAGGTATCGATGACAATGGTGGAATGATCGGTATTGCCAAGCGTGGTGATGCAGGGGATGGAGATTAATTCATCCGTTTTTGGATTATACACTCCCGTCAGCTCCAGCACGCAACTATCAGTTGTGCCTTCACATACATTACCTGCCTGCTCGTTAAAAAGGATTGATTTGTTGTAATGGATGCGAGCCTGCCAGTCGGTGGGAGCGCCGACTATTTCCATTTTGGAAGGCTTTTGGAGTTTGAGTATGAGATTCACTTTTTCGCCGGCCAGGGCGGTGATGTCTTGGGCGACAATGGTCGTTCGTGCGGTATCAGGAATATTGGTAACTCCTTCTCCAAAGAGCTGTACAGTGGCCGGACTTCCCACGCCATTATAGTCAAAGAGCAAGCGACCGCTTGTTCTGCCGATATCTTTGGGCGAAAATCGAAGGTCAAATCGTGCTGTATCGCCTTGTGCCATGGTGAAACTCCCACCGCCTGAAAGGGTCGTAAAATCAACATCATTTGGACCTGCGTGGCGGGTGTTTGTAACGTTGAGCGGTGCGGTACCAATATTTTTAATAGTTATAACCCGTAACGTATCTTTTTGCATACCGACTTTTACAACCCCAAAATCTATTATATCATCAATAATTCCAAGAATCGGTGCAATTCCTTCGCCCCGAATGGTTTGGCGCAGTGTGTCAGCTTGAGTGAAGATAAGTAATTGTGCGGTTTTGACACCAACAGAGGTTGGTCTAAAACGAAACTCCACGGCATGGTTTCCACCAGCCGGAACATCAAAAGGTGGAATACCGGAGACAAGTGAGTATTGAGAAGCTTCAGCACCAGTTATTTGAATTGAATCAACACGGAATGGAAAGGTGCCGGTATTCAGTACAAAAGTAGAAACTAAAGAATCCCGAACACTTCCTACCAAACATTGTAACATATCTATATTTTGGCTTGCAGGAGAAGGAGCGACAATGGAAAATACAGCATCAGAGGAGTCTACTTGGAGTGGTTCAATATCGATACCTACATTCCATATAGTAGTATAATTAGAGCATGCAGTGGCAATTCTGCTACCATCGGGACTATAGGCGACGGCTGAGAGCGTTCTCGAATTTCCCGTAATCTTTCGCAGTAGAGCTCCCGTATTAGCGTCCCATATTTTTGCGGTTGAGTCAACACCCACGGTTGCAATTCTGCTACCATCGGGACTGTAGGCGACGCCTGAGACACTAACAGAATCCCCCGTTATGGTTAGCAGCAGCGCTCCCGTATTCACATTCCATATTTTCACGCTTTTGTCACCACTCACTGTGGCAATTCTGCTCCCGTCTGGACAATAAGCGAATCCATTTACAGTGTTTGACGACACCATCATAGTTCGCAAGAGGGCTCACGTAGTCGCATCCCATATTTTAACTGTTCCGTCAATACACTCTGTTGCAATATTGCTTCCGTCGGGACTATAGGCAACACCTAAGACCAATTCAGAATTCCCCCTAATCGTTCGCAGGAGAGCTCCCGTATTCATGTCCCAAATCTTCGCGGTTTCGTCCATGCCTGCTGTTGCAATACTGCTTCCGTCAGGACTATAGGCGACACCTAAGACCCCGCCCAAATGTCCAGTCAACGTTCTTAGGAGAGCTCCCGTATTGGCGTCCCATATCTTCGCGGTTTCGTCAAAGCTCGCTGTAGCAACACTACTTCCGTCAGGACTATAGGCGACGCCATTTACAGAGCTCAAATGCCCACCCAACGTTCGCAGGAGGACTCCCGTATTGGCGGCCCATAACATCGTGGTTCCGTCAATGCTCACTGTAGCAATTCTGTTTCCATCAGGACTATAGGCGACACCTGAGACCATGGCAGAATGCTTCGCCAGAGTAAGAACCGCATTGGTCTCGGTTTCGGACGTTATCCCAAATTGACGTACTCTGACCAAACACTTCGTGCTCGTCGGCTTCGGCACATTTTCCCATACATATTTCAATCCCGTTGCCTGTGTTGTAAGAAGTTTCCAAGTCGCCCCATTGTCAGAGCTGTATTCCAAACTCACATCCTCGGAGGGCGAGATTCCTATCCAAGTTATTACCGTATCACTTCCGACTACAAAGTTTTCCCCACCGTTAGGTTTTGTGAGCTTCAGCGTCGAAGCCGATATTTTCTTGCCCTGGAATCCACCTTTCGCGCTGAAGAAACTAAGGCATTTATCCGTCACTATTTCTATGCTTGCGTACTTAAAACCGGAATCGCTTGGCACAAAACGTAAGGTTATCGTTTTACTCATGTTTTTTGGGATTAACAGCGGGAAACTTGTATTGACGACTGTAAAATCAGCTGAGCCATATTTTTGGCTGATACTCGTTACAGTGAAATCGGTATTTTGTGCGGTGAGAGTGAGCGTTGTATCGTTTTGTGTAGAAGGAAGTCGCTTGTCAAAGGTAACAAAAGTTGGTTTGACTTTTAGAGAAGCAATTGTACTTTGAGTAGATGTGAAACTTGCATGTGATTGCAGTCCTTGCCATGTCAATTCTATGGTATTATTTCTTGCTTGGCAAGTAAAATCGCTTGTCCAAGTAATTTCACAAGATTCATTACCCAGAACTACTTGCATAATTTTATGATAAACCACTTCAGCATCCTTTGTTGTTGTGACGTTTTCGTAGAATTGTCCTCCTGTTTGTGAAGCAATATCTTTGAGCGATTGCGGACACCTCATACCAAGAGTTACAGCGAAGATTATGCAGTTTTGTCGCTTTGCTTCTGCAATAATGGCTGCTGTATCTGGCAAGGTATTCGGTAAACCGTCGGAGAGAAAAACAACGACACGTTTATATTTCCCACGCTCACTAATTTTTAATGATCCGACAAACGGCAGATACAAACCCACGTTGTAATTTGTTCCACCGTTTGGGGATAAGGTGGAAAGTGCTCTCATCAATCGCGAGCGGTCAGTCGTAAAATCCTGATTCAGATAGTTGTTATCATCAAAACTCGACAGAGCGCACTCGGATTGTCCTGCGGGCAAGCCCTGTATCCATGCACGTGCAGCAGCGTTGGCAAGATCAATATTCGCTGTTCCGCCTGCACCTCCAACATAACCCATTGAGCCGGACATATCTACCGTCAGTGCAGAGGAAATAGCAATAGGCGGCGGGGGTGGAGGACAACTCACACTCGTAATTGTGCGTGGCTGTCCGCTTTCTGTCATGGTGAGTTCAGAGGCAGAAGGCCGCACCTGCTTCCCTGCCGCATCAAAAGCATAAAATTTTGCCTTCATGGTAGGAAAGTTGGACGCATCGATATTAAACAGAGATATCGATTGAGCATCCGCCTGCTGAATGCTTACAAGACAGAGGAAGAGTGTAAAAAGGTATTTCATAGTAGGTACTTATCGTAATTTTATTGATTGTTGTTGTTATTTTTATTCTTCCCGAGCCCCTCGCTTCTTTGCGAGCGGCTTGGTTGGTTGGGTTGGGTTTGTTTTTGTCTTCCGAGCCCCTCGCTTCTTCGCGAGCGGCTCGGTGTAGCTGTTTCGTGTAACCGTTTTGTAGCCGAGCACACCGTTTTCACCGAGCCGCTCGCGAAGAAGCGAGGGGCTCGGGAGGATTTTGCTACTTCACCACATCCACCCGCGTTGTCAGCACTCCGCGATTTGACGTAAGCCGCAGGATATAGATTCCATTACCAATTGTACTCAGGTCGCTTGTCAGGAGGTATTGACCTTCCGTCTTTTGCTGATCACTGAAGATTGTCTGCACTACTTGGCCCGTCATGTTCAATAGTTCGAGGGTGAGCGTGAGCGGCTCGCGAACGCCGTATTGAACCTGCAGGGAATTTTGCGCCGGATTCGGACGGGTGGTGAGTGACGTCTCCTGCGTACCTGGTATATACAGCCGCACACCGCCCTCTTCGCACGCGCCGGTAATGGTGATTTTCCCATTTTGCGTCTGCGTTTCGGTAATAATACTGCTGTTGAGCCAGCGGAAATCATCAATGATAATCATCGAATTATCCGTCGTTCCAAGCGTCGCGATGCAGGGAATGGAGATTAATTCATCCGTTTTTGGATTGTATGTACCCGTTAACTCAAGCACGCAACTGTCTTCCGTTCCTGCACATACATTCTGTGATTGCTCATTGAACAGCATGGACTTATTATAATGAACACTCGCATACCAGTCCGTCGGCGCGCCGGCTATGTGCATCCCGGTTTGTTTCTCTATTTTCAGAATGAGATTCACCTTTTCACCTGCTTGTGCGGTGATGTCTTGGGCGACGACCGTCATGCGGGCGGTGTCGGAGATGTTCGAGCATGTTTTCCCAATTCCTGAAACGGTAGAAAAAGCGGTGTCTTTATCAGCTATCCAGCGCACTTGTGCAGAAACCAAACCCACCAATGTAGGTTCAAAATTAATGTCAAGGATAATACTCGAATCAACTGTCAATGGCTGTGGTGGTAAATTTACTGTAAATACATTACCAACATTAGAAATCCACTCAGCACGTAAAAGTTGTAGCTGCTCAGTGCCATCATTCTTAATGGTTGCTTGGAGGATTTTATTTTGACCTACACATATCGAGTCAAAAGCGATATTCTGCGTTGAAGTAATTGAAGGTATAGTTCCTTGGATAATTCCTTCACCAAATAGCTGCACTGCTGCCGGACTGCCAACTCCATCATACTCAAATAGGATACGCCCACTCGTTCTGCCAATGTCTATAGGTACAAAACGTAAATCTAAAAGAGCCGTATCATTTGGCTGTAATGTAAAATTACCTCCGCCCGCAAGTGTTGAAAAATCAACATCATTCGGTCCGGCATGGCGGGTGGTAATGATACTTAATGGAGCGGTTCCAACATTTTTAATGGTTACAGCTCGAAGTGTGTCTTTTTGATTACCAACGAAAACTTGACCAAAGTCAATCAGGTTGTTAACAACTGCGAGTGCAGGTGTAATTCCTTCGCCTATAATTGTTTGCTGTAATGTGTCCGACTGGGTAATAATATTGATTGTTGCAGAATGCATCCCGATTCGTTTAGGTATAAATCTGAACTCCGTCGCTTTCGAATCTCCCACTTCAATCTCGTAATGTTGAACACCAGAAACAAATGAAAAAGCGCTCGCATCATTACCGGTAAAATAAATGGAATCTACTCTACACTTATACGAGCCAATATTACTGATAAATGTCGAAATTACCGAGTCTTTTACACTACCAACCAAGCATCGATGCATATCAATATTCCTTGCTGTTACTTGCGGCTCGACAATATTGAAGACACTATCTGATTCGTCTTGCTGTAATGTAGGCACATCAACAAACCATAATTTTGCAGAATAATCCGCACCACCTGTTGCTATTCGTGTCCCATCCGGACTCCATGAGACCGAATAGACACCCGGTTTATGTCCATTTAAGGTCAGAAGTTCTATTCCGCTTAAATCCCAGATAATACTCGAATTATCTAAGCTTCCAGTTGCTACTTTCGTCCCGTCAGGACTCCAAGAGACCGAATAGACAGCAGATGTATGTCCACTCAAGGTCAAATGTATCATACCGCTTGATGCGTCCCAAATAATGCTCGAATTATCAAAACTTCCCGTTGCTATTCTCGTTCCATCCGGACTCCATGCAACCGAAAAAACATAGTTTGTATGTCCTTTCAAAGTCAATAGTTGCGCGCCGCTTGAAGCGTCCCAAATAATGCACGTTCTATCCCTACTCCCAGTAGCTATTTTCGACCCATCCGGACTCCAAGACACCGAAGTGACTCCTGAACTATGACCATCCAAGGTCAAAAGCTTCGCACCGCTGGAAGGATCCCAAATAATACACTTATTATCCTTGCTTGCTGTTGCCTCGCTGCCTGTTGCTATTTTCGTCCCGTCCGGACTCCATGCGACCGAAGAGAACTCCGATAGTCCGGTCAAGGTCAGAAGCTGAGCTCCGGTTGAAACATCCCAGATATTACATGTATGATCCTTGCTGCCCGTTGCTACTTTCTTACTGTCCGGACTCCATGCGACCGAATATATATACTCAGTATGCCCGCCCAATGTCAATAGCTGCGCACCACTTGCATCCCAGATAATGCACGTTTTATCATTGCTCCCCGTTGCTATCTTCCTACCATCCGGACTCCATGAAACCGATATAATAGACGACGAATGCCCGCTCAAGGTCAAAAGCTTCGTCCCGTTTGATGCGTCCCAGATGATGCACGATTTATCATAGCTCCCCGTTACTACTTTTGTGCCGTCTGGACTCCATGAGACTGACTTGACGCTTGATAGATGCCCGATCAAAGTCAATAGCTTCATGCCGCTTGAAGCATTCCAGATTATACAAGTATTATCCTTAGTCCCCGTAGCTAATCTCTTTCCATCAGGACTCCAAGAAACCGAAGTGACAGATAATGAACGTCCTATAAATGTGAAAAGCTGGATACCACTTGAAGCTTCCCATATAATGTAGGCATCGTCATCCCCTGTAGCTATTTTACTCCCATCAGGACTCCACGAGACCGAAGTGATAGGGTCTTGTCCGCTTATTGTCTGTAGCTTTGCGCCACTTGAAGCATCCCAGATAATGCACGTTTTGTCCCCGCTTCCTGTACATATTTTCCTTCCATCAGGATTCCATGAGATTGAAGCAACTTGAGATGTATGCCCGCTCAAGGTCAAAAGGTTCATACCGCTTAAAGCATCCCAAATAATACACGACCTATCATTGCTCCCTGATGCTATCTTAGTACCATCTGGACTCCATGAGACTGAATAGACATTAGAAGTATGCTTGCTCAATGTCAAAAGCTTCGCTCCACTTGAGGCATTCCAGATAATACACGTCTTATCACCGCTTCCGGTTGCTACTTTTGTTCCATCAGGACTCCACGTGACCGAATTGACACCGGATGTATGCCCCGTCAAGGTCAAAAGTTGTGCGCCGGTTGCATCCCAAATAATGCAAGTATTATCCAAGCTCCCCGTTGCTACTTTCCCCCGATCAGGACTCCATGCAAACCGAATTGACACCTGATGTATGCCCCCGAGTGTGAATTGTACTGTACCGGGCTTGATGCTCGAGTCACCGCTATGTTGTGTTACCCTTATTTTACATTGTCTGCCTGCCGGCTTGGGGATGTTTTTCCATATATGTTGCAGATTGTTTGCGGTTGTGGTAATGGATTCCCAACTGCTTCCGTTATCAATGCTGTACTCTAATTCTACTGAGTCGGACTTTGCAATACCGTCCCAAGTTATCAGTGTATCGCATCCCGCAACAAAGTTTTCCCCTCCATTCGGTTTGGTTAGTTTTAGGGTTTTGGATATCATTTTCTGCCCAAAAACCCCTCCGTTGGTACCGAAATATGCCGAACATTTATCTGTTTCGACCTCAAAACTTGCATATTTTATACTCGAATCGCTCGGTGCAAAACGGATTGTTATAGTTTGACTTGTGTTCTTTGGTATGAAGAGCGGGAAGGTGATATTTACGACCGTAAAATCAGCAGAGCCAAATTTACGGTTAATATTTTTTACATTAATGTCAGTATTTTGGGCAGTAAGCGTTACTTTCATATCGTTAGTCGTGGATGGAAGCCACTTGCCAAAAGCAATAAAATTTGGCTCAACTTTTAGAGACACCAATGCACTCGCCGGTGGTATGTACTCTACAGATGACTTATTGCTTTGTCTTGCTATTTCCACAGTCGTTACAGAGGCTTGACAGGCAGCAATACTCGTCCACGTAATTTCACAAGGGTCACTTCCCACTGCTACTTGCATAATTTTACGATAGACCTCTTCTGCTTCAGGCGTGGTCGTAACATTTTCATACCATTGCCCACCCGTTTGTGATGAAATATCTTTGAGCGACTGCGGGCATGGCATACCGAGAGTAACGGCAAATATCATGCAGTTCTGCTTCTTCGCTTCGGCGATGATAGCAGAAGTATTTGGCTCGGAATTAGGTAAGCCGTCGGAGAGAAAAACAACAACCCGTTTATATTTTCCCCGTTGACTAATTTGTAATGATCCGGCAATCGGCTGAAGTAATCCCTTGTCGTAATCCGTTCCACCGTTTGGGGATAAGGTGGAGAGTTTGCTCAGCAATCGCGAGCGGTCCGTGGTAAAATCCTGATGCAAATAGTTATTATCATCAAAACTCGAAAGGGCGCACTCGGATTGTCCTGCCGGTAATCCCTGAATCCATGCTCGTGCAGCGGCTTTGGCAAGGTCAAGATTCGACACAACGGTAGGTCCACTACTCATCGAACCCGACACATCGACCGTGAGCACGGAAGAAATCGCTACCGGTGGCTTTGGCGATAGGCACGTCACACCGGTAATCGTGCGGGGTTGTCCATCTTCAGTCAAGGTAAGTTCCGCTGCCGAAGGCCGCACTTGATTCCCCGCCGCATCAAAAGCATAAAATTTTGCTTTTATAGTCGGAAAACCCGACGCATCAATTCCAAAAAGCGAGATGGACTGAGCATTCACGTTTTGAAAGCTCAATATACACAGGAAAAAAGCGGCAAGATATTTCATAGAAAAAACAGTATGTGAATGGAGTAGCTGCTTGTACCGAATGGAGTGTAAAATATTGATATTCATAGATTTATTTCATTATGGGTTTTTCGAGCATAACATCCACCGTTCGTGTATAGAGGCGTCCTTCCGGCAGAGAAGAGTCGTACGTGTCGGCATTACCTTTACCGATGATACTTGCCTTATTTTCGGGAATTCCAAGCGCCGCGGCCGCAGCTTTTGCCCTGCCGATTGCAAGGAGTTCGTTGGCATGTTCATCACCCAATCGGTCAGAATAGCCGGTAATTTTTATTGTCGTATTCTTGTCGATGTTTTTCTTGATTACATCGATAATCGGCTTATTAATCGCATTAATTTCCGTCGAACGTATTTTGAATAATATCAATGAATAACGCTCTATTTCCTTGTCGCTGACACGTTCTAACTTCTTGCGTTGGATAGTGTTGAGTTCAACTGCAATCGTATTGCTTTCACTCACGGATGTCTTCGCGGTATCGGTCACGCTGAGAGTGTACGTAATCCCTTGCTCCGTCCGGGGATGCGTACCGTCTTGATCCATATTCCAGTCGAGCGTTCCGGGCACATTGCCCGTGCCTTCAAAGCGCTTGAGGATGGTGCCGTTTTGCTCGGCCGTCAGTGACCATGTTGCCGGTGGATGTGTGCTCATCACTTGACTGCGAAATCTCACCGAGGGAGGATTGGCCTTTCGAACGGTGTCGTTGGTAATTTTTTGAGCAATAATCGCAGGATTCGAAGAACTAATTTCCACCCTTCTATTTTCCTGATATCCCTCTTCTCTTTGCGACAAAGCTGCTTTTTCGGGCAAATTCCGGGTTTCAATCTTGATACTCGATGCCGGCACATTCCACCGCTTGGTCAAATATACTTTTACCGCCTCTGCTCGCTGTTTCGAGAGCCCGAGATTGCCTTTTTCCGCTCCGATATCTGCATTGCAACCGACGAGCGTGACCGTGGCCCCGGGATACCGCAGCATCCGTTTTCCGAGGATATTCAGGATTTGATAATAGGTCGATAGTGGGTTCGGATCGTTGATTTTATCTTCACGGAATTGCACTGTTTCGTTTTCGTTCAATTGCCTGTATCTTTTAGGAATTGCCGAACTACTCTCATCAAAAAAGATATAATTGAGCAAAGTGGTCATCTGCGTGGATGAAAATTCCTCGACCTCTATTTTCACGGTTGGTATTTCATCGCCCTTGGCGTTCACGCCTGTCGCGGCAACGCTTGCTGTGAGAATGTCTTTCTTTTTTACCGGCAGGGGTACGAACATCGTATCCGTCCTTTGGAGTGTTTCGGTGGTAAGTATCTCATCGCCAAGCTCTTGGGTGAACAATGTAATTCTCTCTTTACCCGGCACGACTGAGATGGCAGGTACGGGAGCGTCCCTGCGAATTGTATCTATCTTTTGAATTTTCTCAAAGCGTGGAGTGGGTGAATGTTGAGGAGAATATTTGAGCGCGAGCCCGAAACGCAGGGAATGAGAGTTCCATTTCAAACCCGACACGACGGGTGTGACGCCAAATGAAAAGAGAATTTCCGGCGCGATCAGGAGTGTGTTGTGGGAATTGAGGGGTACATCATAGCTGACGCCGCCCATCAATGCCGCATATAATGCAGAGCTCTCTGGAATTGGTTGATCTATAAACTCATTACGCACCGTTGCTCCATTGGAAAATACACCGGTTGTGGGGCTAATCAATGTTTCTTTTTGAGAGAAGGTGTTGGTAGAGACGTAGGCGAGTCTGCCGCCGATATTTACCCAGAGCGAACCAAGAGGATTGTACCCAAAAAGTGGCTCGATTCCAATATCTGCAAGCGTAGCATCGACTTGGTGTTCGAATACACCCGGAAGATTCCCTGCGACAGTCGTCGTTTCGGTGCGTTTCATAGTGCCATTGCGGGTAGAATACCCTGCACGAAGAGCGAGACGAAACTGTTCGGCAAGTGGAATTTCATAAAGAAGTCCTGCAGAATATCCACTGCCGCTTCCATCCTCATACAGCGGACAGCATGAGGGAACCGTCGGGATACTACGGAAATCTGCCTGATACATGTTCAGATTGTAATTTCCAAACGCTCCATAGGCTGGATAAAGCTGTGCGAGAGCGGGAGCTGTGCAGAAGATGAAGCAAATGACAAGAAGTGAAAACAGTAAAATTTGGCGCATTCTTTTCTCTTAATAGTATAAAAATCATACAACTAAATTAGTACGAATTTTTTTGTTCTCTGACAATTTTTGTTGTCCATAGAATATTGATTGGAGGGACGAATTGCATTAGCACAGTTCGAGCTATGGTTTGGATAAATACAAGTATCCCCTACAATGGTTGAAGAAGACCAAATCACAAAAATTGTTAGAGATCTTAGATTATATACAATACCTTCATTTGCTGCTTATTTCTCTACATCCACTCTCGTTGTGAGTGTTTCGATATCAGTCACTAACCGTAAGATATAGACCCCATTACCAATTGCACTCATATCACATGTTATGCTATGCTGACCTACTGCTTGATTTTGCTTGTTAATTATTGTACGTACCACTTGACCCATAGTATTCAACAACTCAAGCTTTATCATAAGCGGCTCGCGTAAACTATAGTGAATCTCCATGCTGTTCTTGGTAGGATTCGGACGCGTGGCAAGCGACATGGCATGTTCACCAAGAATATAAAGCCGCACTCCACCCTCATCGCATATTCCCGATAGGGTAATTTTTCCGTTTTGCGTTTCTACTTTGGTAATAATTCCACTGTTCGTCCACCGGAATTCATCAATTGATATCGTCGAAATATCCGTCGTACCAAGCGTCACAACACAGGGAATTGAAATTAATTCATCACTTTGGGCGTTAGATGTGCCCGTCAGCTCAAGCACGCAACTGTCATCAATTCCTACACATGCATTCTTTGTCTCTTCGTTGTAAAGAATAGACTTGTTGTATCGCACACGCGCATACCACTGAGTCGGCGCACCGGTGAGCTGCATTCCCGATTGCTTCTGTACTTTCAGCACGAGATTCACTTTTTCTGCTACCTGCGCACTGATGTCCTGAATGGCGATGGTCAGTCTCGCCGTATCCTGCACGCCTGAACACATATTCCCAATCGCCGTAACTGATGAATACGCTGTGTCTTGGGCGGCTACCCAGCGTACTTGACCCATCAGCTCGCCCACCGATGCCGGCGAACAATTCACACTTACCGAAACGCTTGCATCCGGCAAGAGTACTTGCGGCGTAAAATCACTGCTGAAAGTATTTCCAATGTTCGTTACCCATTCTGCTCGAAGGAGTTGCATGCTTGTTATGTCTGTGTTTTTGAGTGTTGCTTGTAGGACTTTGGATTGACCCATACACACCGAGTCGAACCTCAATACACCTGTCGCAATGAGCGATGAAAGTGACTGAACCGAATCAATTCCTGTGCCCCGAACCACCGAACTTGCTGTATCTTTATCCCCCGTTATAAGCAAAACTCCCTGAACTGAACCAACGAGCACAGGTGAAAAATTAACCGCAATCTGATGTGTTTGACCAGCCGTTATCACTATCGGGAATTGACCTGCTTGTACCGAAAACGCCTGATTACTGCCCACCATAAATGCCGCATCCGTTAGAGTCATGTCTATCGTACCGTCGTTGGTTACTTGTACGACGTCCTGCTTTGTCTTAGTAATTGGCACATTTCCTATATCTTTATTAAAACCGGTAAGTTGCGTAATTATCTTATCTGTTCCCTCGGCGGTAATTATCGTGCTTATCTTCAGTGAACACGGCTGGGTAGCCTCAGCCGTTAGCGTATCGGTAAATTTTCCCTTCTGTACCGTAAATAGCACCTCTACACTGAGCGTGTCATTCGGATGAAGAATCGCCGGAAGCGGAGGATTCACAATACCTTGGCTTAGTGGCGGCAGAAGACCCGACAGCGAAGATACGGTCACATCCGATGTTCCCGAATTGTAGATTTTCACCAGCTTGCTCAGCACTGTCCCGACCGGCACTTGTCCGTAATCGACCGCCGCATCCGCCTGCAAGCTAGGAGTAGCTTTCGTAGCTTTGAGAATAATAGACTTGCTCACCGAACATGGCATAAAAGTCACATCCATTTTCCCATACTGCACGCCGTCGGGCAACGTGGCGTCGGGCTGAAATGTCACCGAATACGAACGTCCTACTCCATTCGGCAAGCTATCGCCGCGAATGACCGTTGTTGTAAATAAAGAAGATACTGTAATTGCACTGATATTCCCAGTCAAGCCGCCACCGCTGGTATTTTTGAGAGTAAATGTCTTGGTAATCGTGGCTTGCGCGCATCCGACGAGTTCGCCGAGGTCAATCGTATCCGGCACTGAAAAGCTCACGCCTTGTTTCGAACCCTTGAGTAGCACCGATTGTTCGCCCGCGCATGGATTCGTCGTCATACGCAGCGTCGCCGCTGTCGTGCCGCTTCCGGTCGGTTCGAATCGTAGCTTGAGTTCCCTAATTTGCCCCGCCGCCAATTTCACCGGAAGGGAAGTCATTAAACTAAAATGCGGGTCGCTTACTACTATTTTCGTAACTTCTATATCGATGGTATTGGCATTCTGCACGACTAGTATTGTGTCGCTCACAGCATCGCACCCGACTAGATTAGGGAACGCCACCTCAGCCGACCGCACGCTGAGAGCAGGAAGAACATGCTTCCCGCTCAGTGGGATACGAATTACATCCTTACACACACCTGCCGTAAACGATAAGCGCATTTCATTACTAAAATCACCCGCAGTCTGCGGCGCATAGCGAATCACCACCGGAAGCGATTCACCCGACTGAATATCTTGCGGGAACGTCGGCGATACGATTGAAAACGGCGCATTAATCTGCGCAGAGGATATCGTCATTTTATCGACTCCCTGATTCGTAATCGTCAGCCCCGAGTCCCTCTTCATTGCAGTACACCCGGCCGTCACTCCGAAAGGAATCGACGGCTTGTCGGTCGTAAAAGCAAGTTGTAATTTTTCACCCTTTACCTCAATTTTTACTTCGTGTCCGCACGGTATGCCGAGAAGTGAAAGCGTGCCATTTGATACACCTTTACCCGGCGGAGTGTAGCGCACGGTTAACGTTTTTTTAGCGCCCTTGACAAGCACAATGGGCAGACTGTCGGTGATTATACATCCTGCCACCGTAGAAGTTTGCTTCGTAAATTGAATATCCTCCGTGCCGGTATTGCTTACATCTATTGTCAGAATTTTACTCGCTGTGCACACGTCGAGAGTGCCGAAGTCTAAGCGAGGTGCTGAATTGGTGGTAGTAATTTTCCGTACTTTTACCACGACAGAACCTGTGTCCATGCAACCGTTGGTATCCGAGACAATCACCTGATAATTCGTCGTAACTGATGGTGAAGCAAGAGGCTGTGGTACCGACGCCGAACTCAGTCCGACAACCGGGGTCCATTGATACGTATATCGGTTCGACCCTGTAACAGGATTCCCAATCACAACGCCCTCGCCCAAACACACCACGGTATCGTTGCCCGGATCAATATATGGCTTTTGATGCACGGTGACAGTGACGGTATCCTTGCGCTGACATCCCTTACTATCGGTAACGGTGACCATATAATTGGTCGTTTCCATCGGTCGAACATTAATGCGCGGAGAAGTGGAAGCGCCTATGATACCACTTGCCGGTGACCATGAATAGCTGAGCGAACCCGTTCCGCCGGTGGCAGGAGCGCCGATCGTGACAAATGACGAACCCTCGCAAAATCCTACATCAGCCCCGGCATTGAGCACCGGAGAAGGGTAAATTGTCGTGGTAAAGAGCGTATCTTTGAAGCATCCGGTAGCGGTCAAGGTCTCACGGATGCGGAGGGTGTCTATGGTGGGCGCGCCGGCATAGGTCCAGCGGATAGTGACCGAATCGGAGGTAGAAGTACCGATAATCGTACCATGCGAGGATACATCCCATTGGTAGGTTCTTCCCGACACCCGGCTTACGCTGTATTTCACATATTGATCGGCGCAGGAGATGGCGCTTGCACCGCTTATGACAGGCATCGGACCGCGTAAAATGGTAATATCATAACAGTTATCAGGTCCGATGGTAGAAGGATTCGATGAATTTACCCGTATCCGATAGCCGCTGCCGGGTGGTGTGGTATAAGGGATTGTGCCTGTCATTACCCCCGAGTGCGAGCCGGTCATTGTGCCGATCGTCACAGGATTCGCAAAGCTGCCGGTAGAGTCTGAAAGCTGCACCGTGAACGTATTACTCGGCGCTATCGAGCATATCGTCGTAAACGGCACGGACACAGCCGCACCCGGACAGTATGTAGCCGGAGCACTTTTCTCTACCGTTACCTGAACCGTGCTGTCTCCAATAGGAAGAAAATTTTGAACAGGAGAAGTAATATTACCTCCGGCGAATACCTGACCATGGTTACTTATAAGACTATTGTTGCGTATATCTGCATATTGTTGTCCAAAATCCACTGCCCAGTCGGATGCTGCATTTCCATTAGTATTATTGAGTTTAGCAAGTACCCGTCTTGAT
The DNA here is from genome assembly GCA_016720145.1 of Ignavibacteria bacterium. Lineage (GTDB taxonomy): Bacteria > Bacteroidota > Ignavibacteria > Kapaibacteriales > UBA961 > JADJXV01. The sequence continues at coordinate 83,476 of JADJXV010000007.1, forward strand.
TGTCCACCTATCGCAGAAAAAATACCGCCGACATAGATATCATTTCCTGAAATACTAATTGCAGTAACAATACTATTAGATGCTGTCACATTGGCATTCCATGCTAAATCTACACCTGCATTACTTGTACTGAGCTTAGCTATATGTGTTCGTGAGATTCCTCCGATATGTGAAAAATTACCTCCTACATAGAGGTCACCTGCTGAAACAGCCATAGTGTACAAATATCCGGGTTCAAAATTAGCATTCCACGCATTATTTGCTATGCCGTAGACATTATCTATCTTGGCAAGGTTAGCACGTGACTGCCCACCAATATCTGAAAATGTGCCTCCTACGAATATATCATTACCGGAAATTACTATAATGCTAACACCAGCAGGTGAAATATTTTGATAATCACTAGTCGGATTAGGATTCCATTGCGAAACAGCAGCACCATCGGCGTCATTCAGCTTTGCTAGGTGGTTTCGATTTTGCCCGCCAATGACGGTAAATTCACCCCCAACATATATATCACCTCCGGATATCGCTATTGTCAGCACCGCACCGTTCGCATTAGAATTCCACGTGCCATCCGGCGCACCTGTAGTATAATTAAGCTTTGCAATTCCTTTACGTGATACCCCTCCAACTGTCGAAAAATACCCACCAATATATATGTCACTTCCGGAAATGGCGATTGTACGAACACCACCTGCGTTTGGATTCCATGTTGCATCTAGAACACCCGTGCATCGGTTATATCTAGCAATACCACGGCGGGTAGTCGTACCACACAATGAAAAATCCCCACCGACATAGACATAATTTTCATCCGTCGCAAAAGCATAGACATAGCCATTCGGAAGATCTGTAAAGAGCGCGTTAACCGTCTGCGCGTGCAGGGTGACGGCTGATACCAATAGCGCGCATTGAAGGAGAATTTTCCACCAATGCGGTATTCTACTCAACGCCGGGCTTGTGATGTTGTAAATGTATGGTTTGTTCATGGGATATTCCATTCTATATACTTGAAAATTAAGAAGGATTATTGACGAATACTTGGAACATATTTCAGGGTAATTCCACACCGCACCGCATTCGAATGCCAGGCAAGGTCGGAGACGACCGGCGTGATGCCGAGGGTAAAGAGGATTTCGGGTGAGAGAATGAGGGTGCGTGTGGAATTGAGCGGTACGTCGTAGCCCAAGCCGCCAATAATTGCGCCGTAGACAGAGGCCGCGCCGGGAATCGGCTGATCTGTGATTTCATTGCGCTTGCTTGAGCCATTGGGAAACACGCCGACCTTCGGACTGATGATAATCTCCCGCTGGGAAAATTGCTTGCTTGTTACCGCAGCGATCCGGCCACCGACAGAGAGCCAAAGCGATGAAAAGAGGTTCACTCCTACCAGTGGTTCGAGTCCCACATCCGCAAGTGATACCTCGACCTGATGCTCGAATACCGCCGGTACATTTCCCGTAACCACGGTATTTTCAGTACGTTTCATCGTTCCGCTGCGAGTCATGTATCCGCCGCGAAGCGCAAGACGCACCTGCCCGGCAAGGGGTAATTCATAGAATAGTCCGATGGAAAGACCACCGCCGGTGCCATCCTCATACTGCGGACAGCACGAGGGGACATTCGGAAAACTTCGGAAATCCGCCTGATACATGTTGAAATTATAATCGCTAAAAATACCGTAGGCAGGCGATTGCTGAGCAGAGGTCGGGGCTGCAGTTAAAAAGGCGAAAATCACAAGAAGTGAAAAGAGTAAAAAAGAGTGCATAGAGTTCAGATTGGTACTACTAAAAACCGTTGCGCTAAATTACTAAAAATAATATTCCTAACACCTCCGAAGTGGCTCATTTATCTTGAATTGGGGAACAATTTATTTGATGATGCGGTGGGGCGGGAAGTAGTGTCGGCGGTTAAAGAGATTGGTGGAATTGAATACTTCCGGGCTGGCGTTTTTTGCAGTGTGATGCACTCTAGTTTACGAAGAGACAAAAGGGACATAAGAGATAGAAAGGACAGAAAGGACAGTAGGGACAGTAGGGACAGTAGGGACAAGTTCTCGACTTATCTCGACTTGTCCCTACTCAACTTTTACTTACTTACGACTTACGACTTACAGACTTACGACTTACGACTTACAGACTTACGACTTACGACTTATCACTTCCGACTAAATTCCAACACCTCCCACACCTTCCACTTCAACACTTCGATATTATCGCCAACGGCTGAGGAAATCGGTAATGCCGGCTCGCCGCCGAAGCGTAGGCGTGACCATGACTTACGATCTTCGGGCAAAACGGTATCGGTCTTGCTCAGACAGACGATTTGGGGCTTTTTAAGCATTTCCGGACTGTAGCTTTTGAGTTCGTTGCAGAGGATTTTGTAGTCTTTTTTGGGGTTTTCGCTGGCAGCATCTATGAGAAAAACCAGCACTCGTGTACGCTCGATGTGACGGAGGAATTGCACACCCAGCCCGCGCCCCTCGTGGGCGCCTTCGATTAGTCCGGGGATATCGGCGACCGTGTAGGACTTCTCATCGCCGATGCGTACCATCCCGAGATTGGGCACAAGTGTGGTGAATGGATAGTCTGCTATTTTTGGTTTGGCGGCTGATATCACGGAAATCAAGGTCGATTTACCTGCATTTGGGAATCCCACTATCCCTACATCTGCCAAGATTTTAAGTTCGAGCGCTACGGTCATTTCGATGGCAGGTTCGCCCGGCTCTGAGTTACGTGGTGCCTGATTCACATTCGTCATGAACTCCGCATTTCCACGTCCACCGCGGCCTCCTTTGGCGATGATGATTTGTTTGCCCGGGGTATCGAGATCAGCGAGAATCTCATCTGTTTCGATATTTTTTATCACGGTGCCAACGGGTAATTTCACAACCAAATCTTTGCCGCTTTTGCCGGTACAATTATACTTTTCACCCGAATTTCCATCTTCGGCATAATAATGACGCTTGTAACGTAAGTCTAATAATGTCGTCAGTTGCGGGTCTGCTACTACTATCAAGTCGCCGCCCTTACCGCCGTTACCGCCGTCAGGACCACCATTGGCGACGAACTTTTCACGACGAAAACTTATATGTCCTTTGCCGCCTTTTCCCGAGCGAATATCAACCGTCGCTGTATCTATAAAATTCATTGGTTTTCTAAAAATCGTTTTTGAATGGTATTTCCAAATTCAATGACTATCGAATCTGTATGTTTTTTTCGAGCGCGTATTAAATATCGCACAATCGCAGCATCTGCTTTTGCCCATGAATGACAATCGTCAAGCTCACCCAAAAGCTTGTGATAGGCGGCTTCATTACCGTCAAACATCTTCTTGACGAACTTCTCCTTTTGCTTTGAATCTATAATAGTTTCCCATCTCAGCAATTCTGGTTCGGCAGCAAGTACTTTATTTACAATCATTTCCGTAATGATTTCCCGATCCGGTTCAACTACCGGAATATCAATGTCCATTTCATCTATCGGAATTTCTGTTTCCATATCAACGGATGGGATTTCTTCTTCCATTTCAACGGTTGGAATTTCTTCTTCCATTTCAACAAATGGAATTTCTTCGTGTATTTCCACGGTTGGAATTTCATCATCCATTTCAAAAGGAAGAATTTCAGCCTCCGTTTGAGTAGTTGAAATTTCCTCGTAAGATTGAACTGAATTTATTTCATCGTCAGCTTCATCAGTAGGAATTTCATCGTCAGCTTCATCAGTAGGAATTTCTTCGCCAACTTCGATTGATGGAATTTCAACTTCATTTTCAACTTGTGGAATTTCTACATCCATTTCAATGAACGGTAATTCAGCTTCTAATTCAGATGGGTTAAATACTTCATTACTATTTGTGGTAACAGGTAGTTCCGAAAGTTCACCTACAAATGAATGAACGTTCATTCTATGTTCTACCGTATCAGGAATATCTTTATCGACGACACCTTCATCTACCAAATTAATCTCATCAGTTTCAGAAAATAGGTTCTCTTCACTTGGAATTTGTTCGTTAGCCAACTCTAAACCGTTTGCTCATCTTCAAAATCAAATTCAGTAGTTTCCTTACCAATGTAATCAACAGCAATACTTCTGCAACTTCTTGATTAGTCCAAGAGTTCGTTCGTATGATTAACATCAAACATATCTTCGATATTTTCAAGATTAGAATCATCATTGTCTCCATCATATACTGATTCCGCTTCATCAGCATCATCGGCATTTACATCGGATTGATCAATCGGGATTTGGTTCGTAATTTCTGCAGAATTGGAATCAGGTAATTCCTCATTTTCTGTAGCTTCATCGTACTCAATCTCTTCATCATGATCTTGCACTGTTGCATCAATTTCACTCTCATGAGTTTCAATTATTGAGTCACTTACTTTCTCATTTTCACTTTCATTCTCGAATTCAATTACTTGATAGTCGGGCTGGAGATCGCCGCTATCGACAAGGGAAAGAATATTGACAACTACTTCTAAAAACTGGTCTTGGGAAATTTGTTCGATATTTTCATCATAGAGAAGGCGTTCTAATTCTTTGGCAATGAGCACTACTTTTTTGTCATCGAGAAAGATGATGAGCGATTCTGTGGGAACAGTCCAGTTATTCTGATTGGTCGTAGTACGATTGAAAAATTCAAAAAGGGGTAGGAGTAAATCGACAAACTGATGAGGTGAGAGGTCAAGAATATGTTCATTATCAATAGTTTCGATAATTTTCTCGAATTCAACTACCGACAGCAAATCCATCGACGGATAATCGGTATAGGTCTTCCGAGCCCAGGCATAGAATCCTTTGGTCAGGTAGGCATAGTCGGTAAGATATTCGAGACGAAGGAGAATTTCATAGATCGTTTTGGTGGGATCGCCTCTATAAACAAACCACTTAAGGGTAGTCCTCGGGCGACAAAGGAAATTCAAATGTACTTTAGCAGCAGTATCAATAGTGGAGAGCAATACATCATAATCAAAGTGTGCATTTTGGCGGAGTGCATCTTCCAATTGCTTAAAAATTGGCGTGAATTCGGGTGCGGATGTATCGAAGCGATGATTATCAAGCCATTGATTTTGTTCTTCGTACAGCCACCAATCCACTTCGGCAGTGAAGAAGCGTTTGTAGCTTGCTGCAATCGTATCAACAGACAAGATATCCCTTAGGAACACATACGGTTGGGCTTGTGGAAGCTGAGCAGTAAGAAATTTTTTGAGCTGTTCAATTTCAACTTCGAACATAATCATACTCCGATAATTGAATAGTAATCAAAGGGATAGCACTAAGACAGGCATAGAAAAAGCAGCAATATGCAGCAGAATTGCTACTATAATACCACGAAAAAAAAACATAACCAAGAAATGGTTTTTGGGTGAATAAAAAAACGGCTCGGTAGGTATGGAAACCAGCCGAGCCGTGGAGTCAATGTAAAAGATTAGTAGATTATTTGTCTCACCAAATACAGGTAAATTATTGCCCTAATGTACTACAAGGGTACTGATCATAACCTTTACAACAAATTGGATATGGTGAATCAAACCAATCACCATGATTTCCACATTTATCTACTACACGAACTCTATAATTATAGCAATGGAAACCAGTAAATTGTGGGCTTGGTTGTTCTACATATAGATGACCAATATTATTTGAGGGAGTACTCCACGTGCTAACATGTGTTAACTCACTCGGTAATTCAACTTCATAGCTTATACAATCCATATCTCCATTTGAAGAGGTATGAACCACAATGTCAGCTCGTCGCTCTGGACATAAGACTTCCCAAATTGGGCTTCCATCACCAAAATCACCATAATCTATATCAATTGAGGTAATCGTAGGCAACGCTTGCTTTCCTTTAAGAGTAGCACATTTTGTTAATGTAGTCCCACAGGAAACTATAGTGGCGCATAATTCTCCTGTAACACCAACACCATCAGGCATTACAACAGTGCATGATTTACCATTAGTTGAAGGTGTAATTGTCCACCCTTGAGGTCCTGACCATGTTATAGTTCCACATACCCATTCTGGTAGGTTAAAGCTGCCTCCTGTTACATTACAAAGACATCGATCGCCGAAAATTTCAACAACACCTTCGGTGAGTGGTGTTCTAGTCACTGTTATTTGTTTAATGATATTTATTGGACAAGGAGTGGTAGCTGTTATATGAACACTTACCGTTCCTCCAGTACATTCGCTGGTAGTTACATTAATATTGCGATTATTAGGTCCAGTTGGGATACCGGTCCAACCTGATGGTAATGTCCATTCACAATTCAGATCTGAATTAAAATCATCATAACAATACGGGATACTGCCAACGCTATATGTCAAAGTTCTGGTACAATTTAACACAGAATTTATACCATTTAAACTAATATTATTTTGTGTAATATTAGGTGTTACATAAATTGGTTGAGACCAAAACACTCTACATTGAATTGTATAAGTTGTACCATCTGTCTTATGTCTGAATTTACAGTATTCAGTTATAATTATACTAAAGTTAGAACAGGTACTTGACAGTACTCTGCCAGTAATTGTGAAGGTATTTCCATTTTTAACTTTGGTTAAGACTGTTCCGGGTGCCAATTGAGCGCCAACTATTTGGGGGTCGTCGTATTCACTTCCTTCGACGAAATAGTCATTATTAGTTAAAAGATCTATACAATTGCATTCCTCTACGCTAATAGTCGTAGCAAATGGACTACCCGAACATATTGATTGTGTTTGTGCGTTCGTTATTGCGATTGAAAATAAAAATACAAATAGTAGTTGTAGAATAAAGTTTTTCATTGTCATTGTGCTTTCGTAAAAAAATAAAAGTATTGTTGGTAAGTTATTTTAAAATGTAGACTGTTTAATATTTAGTAGATTAAAATACTAATATGAAAGCTGTTTGTTTCTGATCATGACAGTATGATTACAACAAGTTATTTAAAAAAAAAAACAGCTTTAGGAATGCTGCCTCGGCTGCGAAAAATTTGGTATTTCATAGAAATGATTCCATGGTAAAAAGTACAGTGAATTTGTATGTCAACAACATATTGCGGGATAAAAAACACTGCAATCTTTTATAAATAATACAGTTAAGTAAAATTCAAACTGATTATTCCGGTATTTGGTAGTTGTTGTATATGTAAAGTGTCAAAAAGTGATAGAAAAGTTGCACTTGAAAAAGTTAATATTAATATAGGGGAGATAAGTCAACGTGTTGAATTACAAAACTTAACCAAGAAATGGTTTTGGGGTAGATAAAAAAACGGCTCGGGTGGTATGGAAACCAGCCGAGCCGTTCTATTGATAGGTAAAGTAAATTTATTATTTATCCCACCAAACCGGAGTAAAGAGAGTAACTCCAACGTTTACTTTTGCAAGTTGCGCACCATTTGTTAAACGCTCACTTAATGGATAAGGGAAGCGACGAGGTATTTGTGTTCCGGATGAGGGAGTAAGTGTAGGGAATCCGGTTCTACGCCAATCGCTCCAGCTTTCGGATTGTGTGAACATTGCGATGTATTTTTGGACCATAATGTTTTCGAGTGTAAGAGCTGAAACACCCGGGTCGATCGACGGCATTTTTAAAAAAGCGGCGATAGTTGTAGAGTCTGCTCCTACTTTAGCACAAGATGCTGTAATACCTTCAATATACGCAGCATGAGCTCTTGCTTGATCCCCTGATTTGATGGCAGCTTCCGCTTCGATAAATTTGACTTCTGCGTAAGTAACAAGCATCACAGGAGAGTTAATAGATGCGTAAAATGGTCCGGGAGCAGATTCAGCAGAGTATTTTTTATTTCCATCGACATTAGCATATTGAGGTAAGCGAGGATCTAACGTATCCATAAACTTCATAAATGTACCCCCCATGGAAACATCTCCTTGTCGTTGATCTAAAAACTGATACAGAGGATTAGCTTCAGTTTCTAATGTTCCAAATCCAAATTGAGCATCATCATCATTACTGGTAAAACTATTAGTAAGTGCACCAAGCGCTTTTGAGTAAGCACCTGGATCTTGCTTTGCAGTATGGAGAGCATATCGCGCTTTGAGAGCTTTTGCCATTTTACTCCACTTCGTCATATCACCGGCAAAGATTAAATCATCATCAGCCGGCTTGAAATTACTAACTGTAATAGCTGTATGAACAATCGCTGAATCTAATAAACCCTGAATTATGACATAAATCTCCTGCTGTGATTGATATGCAGGAGTAGGATTGCCATTGCCTTTGAAACATTCTGAGTATGGAACATCTCCAAAAAGATCTGTCATTGTTCCAAGGGAATAAGCCATAAGCACTTCACCAACAGCTTGGTAATGCGGAGCACCGGATGCTTTGGCGATAGACATAATATCATTCATATCCTGCATACAACCCGGGTACATATTAAATTCCCAAATGTTATTCACATCAGTTTCAGTAAACGAATAGTTATAGAAGCCGGCATGTTGCCTGCCTGCACCTGAAAAATGTTGAGTAAACAATCCAGAGAATCGCCCTATATCACCACCCATTTGATATGCCAAGCCTGCTTCTGCAGTCGGTAGAATCACTTTAAGAGATGCAGATGTGAGATTATTAGGATCGGTATTGATACTTGAATCGATCCATTTATCACATGAACTAAGCAATGCAATCAATGAGAAGCAAAGTAATCCTGAAATTATTCTTGTTTTCATAATAGTAGTAAAATTATTGGTAATTATTTATTAATGAAGTAATTAGAAATTAACTCGAAGTGCAAAAGTATAGGATTTCGTACTAGGCATATTAAAGTAGTCTATCCCTTGTGCATTGCTTGCTCCGGCTAAGCTTGTTTCAGGATCCACACCTGTGTAATCTGTGCTAAGCCATAGGTTTCTTCCAGTAAAAGACAATTCTAAATTAGAGAAAGGTGTACTTTCAGTTATTGACTTTGGAAATCGATAACTAAGGGTCACTTCCCGTAAACGAGTCCAGCCGGCATCCTCAATATAATCCTCGGTATTACTACCTGAGAATCCATTACCACGGCCACCGTTATACCACAGCTGACCTAACGTTACCTCTTTTGTATTTGGCTGTCCATCTATGACAACTTTTCCTGTCGAGTCTATGTGTCCCTGTAACACCTGAAAATACTTTCTTTTCTCCCCTGTTATTCATGCCTTCGGATGTACCAAAATAATCCATCACCGCTCGAGTACCATTCCATAGAACTCCTCCGTTTTTGATATCAAGGAGCACCGACAAGGTAATTCATTCGTAAGAAAACGTATTTCTTAATCCCATAGTCCAGTCAGGAGTTGCACTTCCAAATGCTCTTTCCTCCGGATCTGCTAATGGAAATCCATAACCATACGTATCATTTGTGTCATTACTTATCACCAAGTTACCATTGTCATCTCTCAAAAATCCTTTGCCAAAAATTGTTGCGTATGGTAGCCCTGCTACTGCTCGTATGGATGCACCTGTGAATCCACCCAATGAAATATTGTCAACTCCTTGAGCTAAGGCTACTACGGTATTGGTATTTTTAGCAAAATTTAGCTGTATATCCCAATTAAACCCACTAGTATTTATAGGATTTGCCGTTAACATAATCTCAAAACCGGTTTTTTCAATTTCACCGGCGTTTTTCAGTACTGCATTAAATCCTGAAGATGCAGAAGAAGGGACTGAAAAGATTTGATCTATACTATTTTGTTTGTACCAGCTGATATCAAGTCCAATTCTATTTTCAAAGAATTTCAATTTGTCCATCCGTCACTATAAAACCCTTGATTATACGTTGTGACTGTGGAATATATTGGTGCGTCTTTCCCGACAGAAGCATACGAAGCACGAAATTTACCAAAAGATAAAACATCGCTTTGATCCATCAATTCAGTAAACACAAAGTTCGCACTAATAGAGCCATACAAAAACGAATTATTAATCGGATCCGGTAATGATGTTGACCATTCATTTCGAAGTGTGCCTTCTACATATAACATTTCTTTGTATTTCAGATTCAAATTCCCATAAAATGCAGCCGTACGTTTTGAACCATAACTTTCACGTGTAATTTGACCTTCAGTGTTGGAAATATGATAAAAATCAGGAACAACTAATGCGTCACCTTGAACATACAATTGACTACCTGACGTTGAAAACATATTATTACCAATCAACAATGTAGCAGATAAGTCATCAGTAACCTGTTTGCTAAAAGTAGCGATAAGGTCTGATGTAATATCACGATTATAATGCTCATCATAAGAAACTTGTCCTTGCGGAAGAGTGCGAGACCCAATCGCAAAAGAACCGTCTCTGCGATCACTGTAGAAATCTCCTCCGATACGATACATTATTGATGCCCAATCAGTTACAACATAATTGAGCTGCACATTACCAATCACTCTATCGACATCATCTGTGAATACATTTTTCTTCACTGTCCAGAATGGATTATCGTATCCACCACCACCACGATAATTACGTTGAGTGCGGTCTGCGAATTGATACGTATCTTCGTTGTCGGCAGCGTCTTGACCTGTGCCATTACCATTGCTGTTGTCAAAAGATGGAGTCGCTCGTAATAAACCTAACATAACTCCAGAAGTATTAGAACCTTGCTGGATTCGAATACCGCCTGAATTCATATAACTTAATGAACCCGATGCTTTTAAATTGTTTGCAATTTTAGCATCACCAGAAACTTTTATAGTTGATCGCGTAAATTCATTTTGTGGCACAATTCCTTTTTGATTTAAATTCGAAAATGATACGAAATATGTACCTGCATCACCCCCACCGGACATACTCAAAGAGTTTGTGTAGGTTGTACCAGTTGTAAAAAAGTTATTTAGGTTATCATAGGGAGTTACAGGAATTTTACCCGCAGAATTACTTGCACCCACAATATTGCCATTTTTGTCGAACCTGTTGATCCCCTGATCCCACTTCAGCGTATCCATCGACGGTCCCCATGATAATGCTTCGCCGGTCGCCGGACCTCGATACGTTCCTTTTGCAGTACTTTGATCAAATCCACCTTGACCGAAACCGTTTGCCGGTTGCATCAACTTGTTGTCCCTGCGCATACTTATTCTGCATCGGAGGTAGCTGACTCACATTTTCAAATCCAACTGAAGTATTAAATGATATATCAATTTTATCACCCAAGCTCGAAGAACCTCGTTTGGTTGTAATAATAATCGCTCCACCGGCAGCACGTAACCCGTAAAGTGCAGTTGCAGCAGGACCTTTCAGAATAGTAGTGGATGCCACATCTTCAGGATTAATATCTATTGCACGGTTCGAATAAGCTACACCATACAGTAAATTATTTCTACCATCATCAGGATTACCACTAAAAGTTTGCGAATTGTCAATCGGAATACCATCTATGACAAACAAGGGAGAATTATTCCCCGTAATCGAAGATGCACCACGAATAATAATATTCGAAGAAGCCCCCGCCACACCTGCCGAACTATTAATCTGCACACCTGCAGCTTTTGCTGACAGCGATTGCACCAAATTCACTTCACGCGATTGTGTGAGCTCACGGCCGCCTACCTCCTGCACTGCATAGCCGACTGCCTTTTTCTCTTTTTCCAAGCCAACTGCAGTCACCACTACTTCATTTAATTTCATTGCATCTTCTTCGAGAACTGCGTTTATTTCATCGCTTTGACCAATAGCTACTTCTTTGGTTTTCATTCCAAGCATTTTAAAAATCAACGTCTTGGCATCGCTCGGCACCATGAGCTTGTATTTTCCGTCCGCCTTGGCATACGTGCCGATTGCGGTCCCCTTGACCAGAATTGTCGTGCCTGTGAGCGGCGTTCCTTGCTTGCTCGTCACTTTTCCGGTAATCTGCCGGGTGTCCTGAGCTGTAGCATTGCCAATAATGGCAAGCATCATCACCATACATAAAGAAGTACAAAATGTTTTCATATCATCTGAGTAAATTGTGAGAGTAAATTTTTTAATAAAAATACCACTGCATACAATACAGCCAATTGCATCGTACATGCAATCGTAACATATTACTTATAAACAGTTAGTATAATATAAGGCAGGATATCACAGACAGTATTCAAGAAGTTTCGGCTTTTGGAATACTATCGACGGCTTTTTTGAAGGCAAGGGAATCTTGTCAGGGGGGGGCTTTGACGACACTAAACATGAATGGGTACACACATTCCATACATCCTCCATAGTTTAATACAACAAAATACTACAACTCTTTTAGGTTGATTCTTTTTCGGCTGTGTTGCTCGGCAGAAATTGCAGAGGTCTTTGATTACAAGTATCAAGGTGTGCGTTTTGGCTGGCGAGAAGGATGTTCTATCTACTGCAAATCTGTCTCTTATATCAAGGGAAACCATTATTTTTCAAAATGAATTACCCAACTAAATCGATCAAAAATTCCTATTATGAAATTTTAATATGTGAAATTAAACAAAAATAAAATACAGTGCAAGTGATTTAATATTGAGGGTGGTATTTCCATTAGCGGAAGATTAAAATATACCAGTAAATCACCGGTGAGACCATCAAAATACTGTCGAATCGGTCCAATATTCCACCGTGTCCGGCTAAGATTTGCGAACTGTCTTTCACTCCCGCATCCCGCTTGAGAAGTGACTCAGCTAGATCACCTACCTGACCAATAGTTCCGACTATTGCACCGAGTACCACCGCATGTATCACCGGCATTGTCGGCAACAGCCACGCCGATACCGCCACACATCCACCGACCGCCGCAAGCGCTCCCGCAATCGCACCTTCCCAAGTTTTATTGGGACTTACTCGTTCGAATAGTTTGTGCTTGCCGAATGCTCTCCCTGCAAAATACGCTGCAGTGTCGCAAAGCCAGATCGATATAAAAATTGTGAGAATAAAGTATCCTCCCATGTCACCCGACATACCGAGAATTTCGGGCATCATTCGTATTCCAAGTAAACACTGAAAGAATAAGGATACATAGACCACACCACCAATAGTTGATGCGATATTAAGCATTGCATTTTGTTTATCACGGAAGAGTTCGGTGAGAAGAGTGGCGATGGAAAGTAGAGTCAAAATTCCCGCAACTATCAAATTAGAAACGAGAATAGGGATAACCATGTCAGTGGAAAATACATAATAGAGTATCTGCATCATCGCCCCTAAAACAATTCCCAAAACTGCATTCGGGAATATCCCCTTTTGCTCAGCCATACGGTAGAATTCCCATAAGCCAATCGTGGATATGAGGACAATCAGTACAAGAAATGCAATACCTCCGTAAAGAATTATTCCGACTAAGGCAGGAATGCCGATAAGTGCTACTAGTACCCTAGAATATAGATTACTCATTGATTAGATTTATAGAATTGGAAATTCCTAACTCGTTACTACCCCACCGGCTTGGTCACAATGATATCCATTGAAATATCAAGTGCCGGTGCTGAGTGAGTAATTGCGCCTATCGAGATAAAGTCAACTCCTGTCTCGGCATACTCGCGCACATTCGTAAGATTGATACCACCGGACGCCTCAGTTTCATACCGTTTATCGACAAATTCAACGGCTTTTTTCATGCGCTCAGGCGTGAAATTATCAAACATAATCCGATGAATTCCACCACACTCGACCGCCTCCCACACATCTTCAAACGTCTGAGTTTCGACTTCGATTTTAATTCGATCACTCGTCAATTCTTCACGACATTTTCTAATCGCTTTTCGGATACTGCCGGCAGCAGCAATATGATTATCCTTGATCATCACCATATCAAACAGTCCCACTCGATGATTCTCCGCACCACCGACTTTGGCAGCATATTTATCCAAAATCCTCCATGCAGGAATTGTCTTTCGAGTGTCGAGAATCCTCACTCCCGTACCCTCTACAGCTCCTACAAACCTACTCGCCATCGTCGCCACACCACTCATCCGCTGCAGGAAATTCAATGCCGTCCGCTCACCAGAAAGAATCGCCCGACTCGACCCATCGACTCGACCAATCACCGTTCCCGCCTTGACCACGGCACCCTCAGCCACAAACGCCTGCCAATTGATATCGGGTGATAAGTCCTGAAAAACGAGTTCTGCAATTCTAAGTCCACATATCACACCATCTTGCTTAACCACGACACTCGCACCGGCAAGCGAATCTTCCGAAAAAATACTCTCACTCGTAATGTCACCTGTGCCAATATCCTCGTGTAATGCAATCTGAACCAAGCGGATGACCGATGCATCGTGAAGCCCGTAATTCATAGGTATATAAGGAAATAATGAATATTCATGTTTTGATGTGCCACAAAAATACAGTTTTACGTGAATGTAACACCGCACATCAGGAAATTTTTTGTACCCCTTCTGCTCACTCCAAACGCACGCCTGCGGTCACCCGTTGCCGTCCAAACGGTGGAAGAATAGCACGCTGATGCCGCTGATTTTGTATGATGGAAAAGGATAGGGGAATGTATGGTGTAAGCTCACGATAACAAACTCAACAATCAGCGAGAATCATACAAAATCAGGTTCGCTGATAATTTTTGTGGTTGAATTGCTACTGAGTCATCGTCCTCCTCAATCGCGCTAGCGATGACATATCGGTAGAAAATGAGGACAAATGCACGAGTAAGTCCCGTAGGGACGGAACGTTATAGAATTGATTTGTCGTCCCTACGGGACTTTGTGGTATATCAAAATCTCGTTTCTACCAATATATCGTCCCTAACGGGACTTTGGCAACGTGCGATTTTTGGCATTCATTTTCTACCCATATATCGTCCCTAAAGGGACTTTGACTAAGCGATTTTGGGTATACTTTTCTCCGTACCACAAAAATTGTCGAAGCAAAATCCTTCAGCGTTCCATTATCACTCACCCAGCAAATCCGGTCGTCTATCACGTGTCTTCTCAAGCGCTTGTTTTTCTCTCCACTTACGTATCTCTGCGTGATTACCACTCAGGAGGACATCCGGCACTTTTGTTCCCCGAAAGTCTGCGGGACGTGTATAATGCGGCGCATCCAATATCCCCTGTTGAAATGCATCCTCAAGCGCAGACTCGGCATCGCCTATTGCGCCGGGGAGCAGACGTACAATTGAGTCCACCATCACGAGTGCGGGGAGTTCGCCGCCACTGAGCACATAATCTCCGATGGAAATTTCCTTAGTAATGAGAATATCCCGTATTCGCTGATCTATTCCTTTGTAGTGTCCTGCAAGTATGATGATATTTTTCGCGAGGGAGAGTCCGTTTGCGAGGTTCTGATCAAGCATTTCACCATCGGGTGATGCATAGATCACATGGTCGTAGTCACGTTCAGCGAGGAGCTTTTCGATACATGCAAATACCGGCGCGCATTTGATAATCATCCCCGCACCACCGCCAAAAGGTGTATCGTCGATATGCTTGTATTTATCTTCGGCATAATCATGTAGATTATGCACATAGATTTCCACCACACCCTTTTCGCGGGCACGGTCCAATGATGCTTTCCGAGAGAAGCGGTTCGACGAGCGCCGGCACACCACTCACAATATCAATTCTCATCAGGGACATCTTTACCTCCTTGTGCTAGCTCAAGTAATCCTGCTATCAGTTCAATTTCAATAGATTTATGAGGAATGTCGACAAGCTTTATCACATCATCAATCACCGGCAACGGTATATCACCTTGCGGCGTGGTCAGCACCCAGACGTCATTGGTCGGCATGATCCATACATCGGTAATTGTGCCAATATGCTTGCCGGTGGACTGTTCGATGACTACGCAGTCGAGAATTTCACCGATGGTGAATTCATCTGAATTACCCGATCTCAGCAGCGCATCTTCGACAAACACGCCTTCCTCACGAAGCGCAGCCGCAGACTCCGGCGTGGTAATACCGGCAAATGACATCAGCACGCCTCGCTGCGCAGGTCGAAGCGAAGCAAGCTTGTAGGGCTTGGCAAATTGACCCGAAAAACCGATATGAATCGTTGCGCCGGGAGGTAAACTAAGCGTTGGAGGCGCCTCTGAAACAAACACCGAACCGTCGGTGCCATGCGTGCGGAGAATTGTACCGATGTAGCGTAGGGACATAGAATAATAACTATTTAGGATTAATCGTGAGTAAAATAATAGTATGTAAAAAAATCGTTTGAATATGTATAACAATTGTAATAATCAACAATCTTCCCATTCTAGCTCTTTTTGGTCTGATGTCTGCATCTTTGCTGTGATTTTTTACACACTCTGCGCAGCAGACGGAGATTTTCGCCGAGTTCTTTGGGAAGTGTGAGTAAGTCTTTGGATTGCATGGGGGATGGGGGGAGGGAATTAAGCGTTATCTTGCCACACCCTACTTGGGTGAAGGGTTGCTTTTTTCTCAATATATTTCATCAACTGCTCGTAGGTCATATCCTGAATTTCTATGCCGATTTTATCACGAATATCTCGTAATTGCTGAACTGTTGATTGCTCTTGTTTTTCGGTTGTTTTTTTCATATTTCAAGTATTTCTCTTGGTGTTCGGATTTCTAGTATTTTATGGCCTAACATATAGTTAACGCCATTGTAACCACGAATTCTTGTTTTATTCACTATGTGTTTAAAGTTCCAACTTGCTGATAAGTCCGCATTGTTTAGGGTAGCAATTGCAATATGCAAACAGTCGGGTCTGCTCGTTTTTCCTACAACGTTTTCTAAAAGATATTTATCTGCTAAATTGTTTGCATCCTGCGTAATTAGCAAGAATTCAGTATTCTCCTCAGGGATTTTTGACAGTAAATCTTTTACTTGTTGCGGTGCATTTTCCAATTCGATTTCAGTCATCTGTGAATAAAGCATTCTAATTTCACCTTTGATGATTTTATCGAATAGAATTTTAGTCCAAAGTTCAAATTCAGCATCAAAATACCCACCAAAAACCGACGTATCGAGATAAATGCGTTGTTTCATGGTAGTTTTGAATTAATTAGACAGACCCTTACAATCATCCAACGGTTCATCGAAGTCGGGCTGTAAGATATATTTTCCCTTTGCACTCCCAAACTGCGGCGTAATTTTCACGTCCGAAGTCACATATTTTGCGCGTAAATATCCGATATAATCCAATACTTCCCGTTGCAAATTTTCGGGGAGCAGAGCTACTTCTGAGTAGATGGCTTGTTCGTGTGACATGGTATTTTTCTCCTCGAATGTTAACTATTTTAGTCCGGTCAGTTCTTTGAACTCACCGTAAACACATACCGCTGAAACGTCTGCAAGATAGTTCATCGATCAAAAGAAGCAGTAAACAATCTTAACGTGTGGATAAGTAGGGCTTTTCATAGGTAAGTATTGACGGTCAGTTCTAAGAACTGACCGGACGGAAAATTAGTCGAATTCATTCTATTCTATTATGGGCTTGAATATGTTGGAAAATCGGCTCAGCCCAATCATTAATTTTCCCATACTCTTTCACAAAGTCCCCATCTATTACCCTAAATAACAGCTTCGGATCCTGAAGTTCAATTGAGTTGTCGTACAAATATGCCCTATCTACAATAGTCGACACGACGCAACAGTTGGCAATGGACTTGCTGTACCGTGATATAATTTTAGAGATCGGGACGTCGTGCCCTCCTTCCATAACTCTTTGTACTATTCGACTTGCATTAATGGCCGGGCTATCAGTTCCCACAAAAAACAGTCTAATAAAATACCCCATTGACTTTGCTTTTCGAATAAAATCCACCTTTTCATTGGACGATAGTACTGTTTCAAAAATCAAGCTTTGTCCATGAGCGACACAATCCTCTCTCATTTGCGTTGCGAGCTTTGCTGCTTTGAGCACTGCTTCCTGAGAGTTCCAATCACCGAATGTATCTTTGGCAATATTATCGGGATTGATATATACACATTCTTCAATCCATTCATGGAGAAGAATTTTTTGGGTAATTGATGTTTTGCCTGAGCCATTAGGCCCTGCTATGACTATCAGTAAAGGTTTCTTCATACAGATGTGCTATCAAATCTCTCTTGCGCGATTTGTATTTCAAGCCTAATTTTTTCGGCTAAAAGCTTTTTGGTTGCCAGTACTTTTTGCTTGACATCTATTGCTACTTCCTTCATTAATTCTTCCAACTGCCGGTCAGTGGGCTCTTCGGTAGGCATCAATACTGCTTGTTTCATTGTATGGATGTGATTATTTTAGAACAAGTTAATTTATTATTACAATCTTCCTAAGACACTGCGCATCCTACCCCTCACCACTCCCCGCCACTATCTCCACCGCTCCATGCAACTGATACAGCTTGCGTGCGATCGTCTTTTGCTCGTGGATGAATTTATCATTTCTGCGGGATTCCTCTGCTATTTCAGCGAGATGAGGAGAATTTCGTTCGTAGTTCCCTGAAAAATTGATGGTATTTTTCTATACGATGCAACGATCTTACCCGATACTAATATTCAGATTCGGGAGCTCAATGTGGAGCTTTACTTTCGCCGACAAAGCCGTAAAGACCCGAATAAGTGTATCAATGGTTACGTTTCCGGCATTGCTTTCTAATCTCGAAATTTGTGATTTCTGTACGCCAATAAGTTGACCTAATTCTTCTTGCGTTAAGTGCCTTTCTTGCCGTGCCTTTTTAATTGCTTTACCAACCAAGTCCAATTGTAAATCATATTCAAATTTGTCTCTGTCGGGTGTGCCGATTTCACCTATGAGCTGGTCTTGTATCTGGTCTAATGTATAGGTTTTCATTTCTTTGTAGCGTTAATTTTTTTCTTACTTTCAAAATATTTTAGCAGTAGTGTCCTAAAGACAAAAAAATAAATATTTGGAACATCTTTGTAGAACGCAATTTACATGATTTTTTAGGTTCAAACGATTTCAATTTACATTTTTTGTCCGGTCAGTTCTTAGAACTGACCGTAAACACCTACCGCTGAAACGTCTGCATGATAGTTCATTGATCAAAAGAAGCAGTAAATAATCTTACCTGGTGGATAAGCAGGGCTTTTCATAGGTAAGTATTGACGGTCAGTTCTAAGAACTGACCGGACGGAAATCTTCCTAAGACACTGCGCATCCTACCGCTCACCATTCCCTGCCACTATCTCCACCGCTCCATGCAACTGATACAGCTTCCGCGCGATCGTCTTTTGCTCGTGGATGAATTTATCATTTCGGCGGGATTCTTCTGCTATTTCGGCGAGATATCGCGTTCGCTCCGGTGGGATGATGTAGATTTTTTGGCTTGACTCGGTTGGAATTTCGAGGGAAGACTTCCAACTCAGATTCATTTTTTGATTGAGCGCTTCGATGATCGCGAGGTACAGCGCGTTCGTCCCGGGGTCGTTGAATTGTGAGGCGATTGTCCCATAAACAGGCATTTCTTCGGGTTTACGATTCCAAAAACCTCTACTTCGCTGATACTGCTTTTTCACATCACGGAGTGCATCGAGCGCGCCGCGTTTGTCGAATTTATTGAGCGCAATAATATCAGCATAATCAACCATATCAATCTTTTCAAGTTGGCTTGCAGCGCCGTACTCGGGTGTCATTACATAGAGCGATACGTCGGCAATATTGGTAATCTCAGAGTCGCTTTGTCCGATGCCGGCGGTCTCGACGATGATGAGGTCATAACTTGCCATTTTGAGTAAATCGATCGCTAGATGTACGTTTTTATTAAGCGCAATATTCGCCTCGCGCGTTGCAAATGAACGCATATACACGCGGTCGCTGCTCACGGAATTCATACGGATTCTATCGCCAAAAGGCGCCGCCGGTCTTCCGTTTCGACGGATCGACGGAGATGACTCCGATGGTTTTGTCCTTGAAATCTTCGAGAAAACGGAGAATAAGTTCGTCAGTGAGCGAGGATTTACCTGCTCCGCCTGTGCCGGTAATGCCAAGTACGGGTATTGGTGAAGCAATTTTCGGGGAGTGAGCTGCTTACGCTCAAGCATAGATATTGCCTGGGCAATAGCAACGGGATTTTTCTTGGATACTTCGCCCAAAAGTTTGTCTGAAGAGAAGGTCATCGGCGTTTCAAAGTCTGACTGCATCACCAAATCATTGATCATTCCCTGCAGTCCTAGTGAACGTCCATCATCGGGAGAGTAAATTCTCGCTATTCCATAAGCATGTAATTCTTCAATCTCTTGCGGGAGTATTGTTCCGCCGCCACCGCCAAATAATTTGATATGACCAGCGCCTTTTGCTTTGAGCAAATCATACATATACTTGAAATATTCGACATGCCCACCCTGATAACTCGTAAGGGCAATCGCTTGCGCGTCTTCCTCGATCGCGCAGTCCACAACGTCCTGTGCTGAACGGTTGTGTCCGAGATGAATTACTTCCACGCCGGTCGATTGGATGATCCTACGCATCACATTGATAGCAGCATCGTGTCCGTCAAAAAGTGACGCGGCAGTGACGATGCGGATGGTATTTTGGGGCTTGTACGGTTGTAAAGGAGCTGTCATAATTTGTTGTTGTTATTGAAGTTGAGAGACTAATGATCACTATCAATTTATCTAGTGTGGTCAGATTCTTTTATTGTAGGGCGAATTGCATTCGCCCTAACCCTAGCACGACCGGGGCGAATGCAATTCGCCCCTACGAACCAAAATCAATCTTCCACTAAAATTCTCAGAGTACCGGATTAATTTTATAATTATACTACCCATCACCTCGCCACACTGCCTGCACGAATCATCCCAAGCAGAGCATAAAGCACACCCGAAAGTGCTTCGATTGTTTGTGGATCAGTCACGATGCCATTTGTTATTTTTTGATTGACTGCCGCGATACTCAGCACACCACCAATGGGTACACGCGATCCGAGCTTGCAAGGTAAGCAGCAATGATGCCATTGCTTTATCGCCACCTGATGGAAGTGGAGACGCGCTGATGGCTGCGACCGGCTTTTCATTGTACTGCGCAGAAGAGACCATCCAATCCAAACTATTTTTAAGGACACCCGGCACTCCGAAAGCGTATTCGGGTGTACATATCACCACACCATCGGAGCTTGCTAGTAACTTGCGTAGATAGAGTACATGCTCAGCAACAAACTCATCATCACGCTCCGGCGAGAAATGCGGCAAATCGCCAAGGTGTTGATATATCGTGAATTCCACTTCTTGAGGCGCAAGGGCTGCTATTGTCTGCAGAATTATAGCATTCGTCGAACCTATCCGTAAGCTGCCTGAGATTCCTAAAATTTTAATTGGCAAGCCAGGTGACATACAACGATATATTTAAAGTAAATGAAATGGTTTATTGACTGCGAAAATACGTTTTTTTGGGTTCGGTTGGAACTTACCGGGCGTTCTCTACGGACACATGTCTGTTGTACAATAATGGAAATCCTAAACCTTAGTAGAAAATTGTACACAATATGAAACCTTACTCCCTTTTTTCCTGATGTGTTTAATTGAGTTGCCTTCACGCACACACAATTTGGGCGAATGCAATTCGCCCCTACAATACAAACAATATTTCTATTTAACTATCATATAACTCAAATAAAAAGACCTTTTGCTACTACGGCAAAAGGTCTTTTGGAGGTGCGGCTGAAGGTAACTATTCGTTTCCACGAATCGACAGCCGGTTTGATGAAATGAATTGTCTAAAAGTCATCTCTCGGTAGTGCTCTATTCCCTTGAAGAATACGTACAATGAACGAGATAACTGCAATGATAAGCAAGATATGGATCATTCCGCCAACACTGTATGCGAAGTAGCCGATCGCCCATAAGAGAATAAATAATACTGCTACTGTATAGAGAAGATTGTTCATAGAACTAGATAAATTGTACGTGAGAAGATTAAGTATTACTTCACAAGTATCATTTGCTTTGCTGTCACAAGTGTACCTACTTCTAATCGATACATATACATTTCACTTCCGAGGTTGGATGCATCATCTCTTGTGAATGTTGCAGTATGATTACCGGCGTCCTGCATTTCACTCACGAGTGTTGCCACTTCTCTACCGAGCATTGTAAATACTTTGAGGGTAACGACATCCGGCTTATCAATAGAATACTGAATCGTCGTCGAAGTGCTGAATGGATTCGGATAATTATCCGAAAGAGAGGATTGATTGCCGGCAATCGGACTCATCACCCCAAGCGGACTAAATCGTAAATCAGTCGAAAGTACAGGAGTCAGCTGATATCCACACACCAAATTAGCAGTTGCCTGACCGAGAACTCCTTCGAACGTAGCGAGCTTACTGTAAAACGGCATACCACCCATGCGTGTGTTTGTGTTCTTACCAATACGAATGACAACCGTATTTGTCTTGTCTGATATGTCAGTATTTTGATAAATTTTTGGAGTTTGGAATACAACATCGCTATCCGAATCAACGGTTAGATTATTGACTCTGATCATGCAGCTTTCGTACTGTTCGCCTGTGAGTGCAACTTGTACTAATGAAAGTACTGCAGATGCAGGCAGAGGATTAGCTCTTGACAATCGGAGAAAACCTACTAAGTCAGTTGTATTAATTACTTTAAGGAAGTCGTGTTCAGAAATGCGACCTTCGATTCGTACTTTATCACCCATTGCTATTTCAGCATTTTGGACATTCGAGTGGAATTGACCTGACACTTGGAAGAGTGTGAGTCCGCCGGTAGCATCTTGAATTCGCGTATAATCACCCATTGTTCGAGTTACAACTCCTTCGACAATAACGAGAGTACCAATTGGCAAATCGCGTGCTGCTCGTATGGTATTGACACCTATCGTATCGATGCCTGTTCCGGTTACGGTGATTATGCTATTGCCTACATTATGGTCGAAGTCTATATTAGCACTTACTTTACCTTGGACTTGTGGGGCAAAAGTAATAAAAAACTCTTGTGAAGCATTCGGAACAATCGTTCCGATGATTGGTGTAATTGAATAGAACGGAGAACTTGAAGCGATATCTGATATAATCAAATCACTCACACCGGTGTTGGTCACATAGACGCTGAGCTGTTTTGTAGTTTTTACCCGAACATTTCCGAAATCGAGGTTCGATCTATTCACCGTGAACTTCGGAGAAAGGTCACTTCCTGAACTATTACCCGCTAAATAGAGAGTATCTCTTGGGTTAGTTGCATTATGATGAAATGCTATATAGCCATTCTGCACGCTCATTGACAGAGGAGAGAAGTTCACATAAAACTTACGAGATGTGCCTGCCTCGACCACACCTGTACCAAGATCTATCGTATAAAATTTATTACTTGACTTCGCGCTCAAGATGATAAGATTGGCAGTACCTGAATTAGTGACTACGATGCTATCTTTCTTGGTCGTGCCACTGACGACACTACCAAATACGAGGCTGAGAGGGTTAACGGAAAATGATGCAAAGACTGGATTACCAATTCCGGTACCGGTCACGTGTATTGAGTCTTTGGTAGTAGTAGAATTGACATTAAAACGAATCCAACCGTCTTGAATTCCTGATACTAACGGTGTAAAGGTAACATTGAATATCCTCGAAGCACCCGGAGCAATCGTTGCATTGAGTGCTGTAAGTGTAAACGTAGTATTCGTGGATACAAAGCTTGAAATAATCAAATCCGCAGTGCCTGAATTAGTCACGGTAACTGTTTCTGTTTTGGTTGTTCCATTGACGACATCTCCAAAGTTTACTTCCATCGGAGTGACGGCAAATTTTGATGAAATGCCCGTTCCACTCACAGTGATAGTATCTTTCGGATTCGCAGCATTATGCGTAAATACAATACTACCTGTTAGCAAGCCATCGGCTAAAGGTGCATACGTGAAGTAATATTTCAGCGTACCGCCGGGAATAATTGTTGCATTCGTTGGGGTTACGGCAAAGACTACATTACTACTCGTCACACTTGTGATCAGTAAATTTGATGTTCCGGTATTCGAGATTATGACTGAATCCGTCTTTTGTATTCCTTTACGTACATTTCCGAAATTCACAGAACTTACATTCGCTAAAAACTTTGGTGCGAGTCCATTTCCACTGACCGATACAGTATCTTTTGGCTTGATTGCATTATGATTGAATATCAACTTACCCGCTTGAGCGCCGTCGGTTAATGGCGAATAGAGGATGTAAAATTTCATCGACGCGCCCGGTGCAATTGTTCCCGTAGCAGGAGTTACCGCAAAATATGAATTCGAGCTGGTGATGCTTGTCACGACGAGATTCGCAGAGCCGGAATTTGAAACAGTCACCGAGTCTTTTTTATTCAATCCGCTCACGACACTTCCGAAATTAATAGTAGAAGGTGTGACTGTTGCAATCGGCGAATTCCCGTTTCCATTGACTGCAATAGTATCCCTTGGCTTGGCAGCATTATGCGAAAATATAATATTGGAGGTTTGATACCCATTGGACAGAGGCGAATAGGTGATCATAAATTGTTTTGTGCCGCCGGGTGTAATTGTACCACTAGTAGTATTGACGGAAAACACTGAGTTTGAACTCGTTACATTCGTGATGACCAAGTCTGCACCACCTGTATTAGTCACAATAACCGTATCAATTTTACTTGTAAAGTTCGCTACGTTGCCATAGGTAACTTGATAATGATTTGCAGAAAAAATTGGTGAAGCGGTAGAAGTTGCCCTGACGGTAGTAACGCCTGATGCCATCGTCACCGCAGCCGAAAAAGCAAGTGCACGCCCGTCCATTGAAGCGCCTGTACCAAATGATATAGACTGATCAGCCAAAATTGTTCCCTTGAATACTGAATAAGTACCTAAGGTCGCTGATGTACCTACCTGCCAAAAAATATTGGATGCCTGTGCTCCACCTGCGAGTATAATTTTAATACCGCTGCCGAGGTTGAGCGAACTCCCAATCTGAAATATCCAGACGTCCGTTGCATTGCCGGTGAGCGTCACATCTGCTCCGGTGATATTTGCTGCGCCGGTGAATTTGTAGAGTCCGGGTGCGAGATTTAAGCCACCAATATTGCTACCGCCGGGATTAAGAAATGCACCTGTTGGTACGGGAGTTCTATTGGCTGCTTCGGTGTAAGCTGTTGTCAAATCACTCTTTGCTGTTTGTAATAATGTAGAATTTATCACCGAACCTGACGGACCGGAAGCATCGACGACATACAAAGTGCCGACTACATTCGAACCGTCAAAACCTGTAATATAGCTCCCTGCAGCCGGGCTGAGACCCACATTTCCGGTGATTGTTACCGGTGGTACTCCTGTGACGGTCGAGCCGGCAAGGATCACAAAATTACTGAGAGAAAGTAGATTCAAAGGTGCTATTCCTGCCACCATCGTTGTCGTCATCATCGCTGCGAGGAGTATCACTCCAAGCATCCGAGCGAATTTGTCATACATAGTGTTTATGTATTTATTAGAAATTTTCATTGTATAAACCTTTTATTTGCTGATGTAGTACTGCTTTCTTTCTGAAAGTTCAGTTTATTCGAAGTCGGTGTAAATGAAGTCAGATTATGTTAACCGCAATGTTCGCAGAGATGAGATCTTCTGAGTACTGTCTTTGCGAACGTTGCGGTTAATGCATTTGTTGATTTATTCGAGTAGTAGATTAAAAAAGACTTACGGAACGGAATGTAATGTAAAGTGAAAACGCCGAAATTTTCATAATACTATCCACATCAGCCATTCCGTAAGTTTTTATTTTATAATTACTTCACGAGTATCATTTGTTTGGTTGAGGAATAGGATCCCACGTCCAAACGGTAGTAATATACTTCGCTGCCGAGGAGAGGAGAGCTGCTGTTGGCTGTGAAAGTCACCGTATGCATTCCTGCATTTTGAAACTCATTCACCAAGGTCGCCACTTCTTTGCCGAGCAACGTAAATACTTTGAGATTAACCATATCCGATGTGCCAATGCTATACTGTATCGTCGTCGAAGCATTGAATGGATTCGGATAATTGCTAGAGAGCGAATAGTCGTTTCCGGTCTGTTGATTGAATATACCTGTTGGCGCAAAACGTAAGTCGGTCGGAAGGACCGGAGTCAATTGATAGCCGCATGTAATACAGCTACTTGACTGACTAAGGACACCTTCAAAGGTAACGGGAGTTTCGTATATGTTCATTCCGTCCAAGTACGTATCAGCAGTCACACCGATTCGAATGACCACAGTATTTGCCTTGTCGGAATTATCAGTCACCTGATATGTCTTTGACTCTTGGAACGTAAGGTCACCATCTGAAGTCATATTCATATTATCTATTTTGATCAAACAGCTTTCATACTGTTCACCACGGAGGGCGATATCAGCAAGTGTCACTTTGAATGGAGTAGGTAATGGATTCGTACGTGACAAGATTGAGTGACTTGTTAAATTACTACTCGTTATAATCTTCAGATTATCCATCTCGGTAATTTTACCTGCTACACGTAGTTTATCACCCATACTTACTTCAGGAGCAAGAGCTTGCAAACCGAATTCACCTGTTTCATGGAAGAGAGTCAGTCCACCGGTCGCATCTTGAATTCTGGTATAGCTGCCTAAAGTTCGCGTTACAACTCCTTCTGTTATAAAACTCGTACCGATAGGCAAATCACGTGCTTCTTTAATAGTAATCACACGCATCGAATCGACACCGTTTCCGGTTACATTGAGGATGCTTGATCCACCGTTATGAACGAAGGTAATCGTTGATGTTACACGACCTACTACTGTCGGCGAGAAGGTCACAAAGTATTCCTGAGAAGCACCTTGAAGTATTGTTCCTGTAGCAGGAGTCACTGTATAATGACTATCACCCGACACAATACTCGTGATGACCAAGTCACCGGTACCGGTGTTTGATATCATCACACTTAATTGCTTTGATGTAGTAATTACCACATTGCCGAAGTCAAGACTTTGTGAGGCAAATGTCAATTTCGGCGACACTCCTACACCTCTAAGCGATATAATCGCAGGAGAATTAAGTCCATTATGTGTAATGGACATATTACCAGTTTGCAAGCCATCGACTATCGGGGAGAATGTCACATTATACTGTTGACTCATACCCGATGAGAGGGTTGTTCCTGATGGAGTGAAGGTAAACACACCATTTGAACTCGTTATATTGCTTATAGTTAAATCACCCAAGCCCGTATTGGTAATAGTCACCGGCAGTACTTTAGTAGTGCCTGTGCGTACATTCCCAAAATCGAGATTTTGTGTACTGATTGAAATCGATGAAAGTACTCCAGTACCTGTCACTGCAATTACATCCGTTGCATTTGATGCATTGTGATTAAAGGTAATAC
Organism: Ignavibacteria bacterium; assembly: GCA_016720145.1. Taxonomy (GTDB): domain Bacteria; phylum Bacteroidota; class Ignavibacteria; order Kapaibacteriales; family UBA961; genus JADJXV01. The sequence continues at coordinate 110,678 of JADJXV010000007.1, forward strand.
TGCCGGTATGGAATCCGGTCGAAAGTGGAGCGAATGTGACGGAGAATGTTTGAGAAGAGCCCGGTGCGATTGTTCCAATTGCAGGGGAAATACTAAACTGTGCATTCGTACTCGACACGCCGTTGATCACGAGGTCTGACGTACCGGCATTGGTCACTATGACGGTCATTACTTTGCTCACACCTACGCCAACATTACCAAAATCAAGACGTTGCGTATTAGCTACAAACATTGGCGATACACCTGTGCCTGTCACAGCAATCATGTCGATTGCGTTCGTTGCGTTATGATTAAAGATAATCATACCCGATTGCGATCCGTTCGCCACGGGAGAGAACGTGACAAAGAATTGCTGAGTTGCTCCCGGAGCAATTGTCCCTGAATTCGGTGAAACACTAAATACACCATTATTACTCGACACACCACTGATGATCAGATTATCTGTACCGGTATTGGTCACTGTAATCGAACGTACACTCGATGTAAAATTTCTCACATTGCCGAAGTCGAGAGATTGTACATTCGAGCTGAACTGAGGGGAAATTCCAGTACCAATCACTATAATCGTATCTAATGGCTTCGCACCATCGTGCGTAAAGATAATAGTACCTGTTCTCAGGCCATCAGCTTGCGGCGAGAAGGAAAGGTAGAATTTCTGTGAAGCACCCGGAGCAATGATTCCTAAAGTAGGTGTAGCTGTAAATACTACATTCGAACTCGTTACACCGCTTATAATTAGATTCGTTGTGCCGGTGTTGGTAATTGTCACAGAGTCCATTTTGCTTGTGCCTGTACGGACATTTCCAAAGTTCACTATAAGAGCGCTTGCAGAGAACATCGGCGATACACCAACTCCTGTGAGTGTGACTGTATCTTTTGGCTTCGCTGCGTCATGATTAAACACTAATAAACTATTCTGCATACCATCTGTTAACGGCGAGAAAGTCACATAGAATTTCATCGAAGCGCCCGGAGCGATTGTACTTGTAGCAGATGGAGTGACTGTATATCGTGGATTCGTACTCGTGACACTGCTAATAACTAGACTTGTTGTACCGCTATTGGTCACAGTGACGGAGTCCATTTTGGTTGTGCCATTTCTGACATTTCCAAAATTCAAACTCTGTGGATTCACGGTAAATAATGGAGATACTCCCGTACCTGACACTGTAATCGTGTCTTTAGTTTTGTCAGCATCTCCTGTAAAGATTATCAATCCTGACTGAGCGCCATCAACCAAAGGCGAGAACGAAAGGTAGAATTTCTGTGAGGCACCGGGCGCAAGTGAGCCGGTAGTAGGAGTGACTGCGAAACGACCGTTCGTACTTGTTACATTACTTATAGTTAGAGTAGAAGTACCAGTGTTGGTAATTACCACTGAGTCCTGCTTGGTTGTACCATTGCGGACATTTCCGAAGCTCACACTTTGTACACTTTTCGCAAGTACCGGTGATACACCCGTTCCTGTGACACTAATCGTATCTCGAGGAATAAGCGCGTTGTGATTAAAGATAATTAGTCCTGTTTTCACACCATCGGTAAGTGGAGCAAATGTCACATAGAATTTTTGTGACATACCTTGGGTAATTGTTCCTGTAGCAGGAGTTACCATAAATAGTCCATTCGTACTTGTGATACTGCTTATTACCAGATCCGAGGTTCCGGTATTCGATACCGTGACCGAATCCATTTTCGTCGTTCCATTGCGTACATTCCCGAAATTCAAATTCACGACATTTGCAGTAAATTTTGGTGATACACCTGTACCACTGAGAGAAATTGAGTCTTTTGGATTGAGTGCATTATGATTGAAATAGACAAATCCCGACTGCGAGCCATCTGCAATTGGAGCGAATGTCACATAATACTTCTGTGATCCACCGGGGGTAATTGTTCCCGTAGTCGGTGTCACAGTATAGCGTGCATTCGATGTCGTCACACTGCTGATGATGAGGTCAGATGTACCTGTATTGGTAATCGTAACCGAGTCGAGCTTGGTCGTACCATTTCTCACATTGCCGAAATTCAGACCTGCAAGGCCTGCACTGAAGAGAGGCGACACACCAGAACCTGATACAGAATAGATACTTGAAGGGATTTTTGCATTATGGTTAAATGTAAACGTACCTACTTGAAATCCATCGACCAACGGTGCGAACGTGATATAATACTTCTGAGATGATCCCGGAGTAAGTGTTCCCGAAGTCGGTGTAATTGTAAATCGTGTATTCGAACCTGTAACGCTTGTAATCACCAAATTGGATGTTCCGGTATTGGTCACCGTGATAGAATCCATCTTGGTAGTCAGATTACGAACATTGCCGAAATCAAGTGAGACGGGAGCTGCCGTGAAGAACGGAGAAACTCCTGAGCCACTTACCATGATTGTATCTTTTGGCTTAGCGGCATTATGATTAAACACCACCGTCGCTGTTTGCGCGCCATCGACTAAAGGAGCGAATATAAAGTAATACTTGAGTGTAGCACCCGGAGCAATTGTGCCTGTGGTCGGCGTGACCGTAAAGAGCATATTCGAGCTAACGACACTTGTAATTCTGAGCGTGTCTGTACCGGTATTCGTCACGGTTACGGAGTCTCTTTTCGTACTATCATTGCGTACATTACCGAAATTCAAAGTAGTTGGCACAGCAGAGAAGAATGGAGAAACACCTGTTCCCGACACATTAATCGTATCTTTTGGCTTGGCAGCATTGTGACTGAAAATGATTCTTCCTGATTGAGCACCATCGGCAAGCGGAGCGTAGGTGATATAAAATTTCCTCGTTCCGTTAGGTGTAAGAGTGTCGGTAGTAGGAGTGACGGTATATCGTGCATTTGTGCTCGTCACGCTTGTGATCATAAGATTCGCCGTGCCGGTATTGGTCACGGTAATCGAGTCAAGCTTCGTCTGATTATTCCGTACATTCCCAAAATTGATCGTATAAGTATTGGATGAAAATATGGGAGAAACTCCTGTACCGGTAGCAACTACCGTATCCCGAGGTTTGGATGCATTATGGACAAAAATTATATTGGCATTTTGATTGCCGTTTCCTGTAGGTGTATAAGTAATATAGAATTGTTTAACTGAGTCAGGCATAATAGTCGCCGATGTCGATGACACGGTGAACTGTGTGTTTGAGCTTGTAACATTGGTAATCACTAGATTAGCACCACCGGTGTTTTTCACACGAATAGTGTCAATTTTGCTCGTAAAGTTAGCGACATTGCCAAAAGTCGCTGTTAATGAATCAGCCGAAAACACAGGGAATAGAAATGCACGTGTTGAAACCACAGCAGACCCCATCGTAACAGCTGCTGAAAATGCCAACAATCTACCATCGATTGCCGCACCGGTACCGAGTGAAATTGACTGGTCTGCAAGGATACTTCCCTTGAAGACAGAATATGTACCAAGTGTAGCAGATGTACCGACTTGCCAGAATATATTTGCTGCCTGAGCGCCACCGGCAAGGATGATTTTGATACCGCTGCCCATGTTGAGCGAACTCCCAATCTGAAATATCCACACATCGGTTGCATTGCCGGTGAGTGTGAGGTCTGCGCCGGTAATATCTGCCGCGCCGGTGAATTTATAGAGTCCGGCAGCGAGATTCATGCCACCCATGTTGCCTGCGCCCGGATTGAGAAATGTGCCTGTCGGCACCGGTGTTCGATTCGCTGCATCGTTATAAGCAGTTGTCAAATCACCCTTTGCGGTCGTTAATAGACCCGCGTCAATCGTTGAGCCGGAAGGTCCTGAAGCATCAACTACATATAAAATTCCATCCACATTTGACCCGTCGAAACCTATCACAAAGCTACCGGCAGCAGGACTGAGTCCGATATTACCGGTTATGGATACAGGTGGAATACCTGTAATCGTCGAACCTGCGATGATCATAAAATTGTCAAGAGAAAGGAGATTGAGAGGCGGAATTCCGGCAAATGATGGCGTTGCTGCCATCATGATTGCTACAGAAAGCACACTCAATAAGCGAATGTACCGAGAGTACATACTCGCGACGAGTACGTTAAAAATTTTCATAGTAATTACCTGAAAGGATGATCGAATTCAAACTGCTCTCTTGATGAAAGTTCAGTTTTTGAGGTCGGATGAGGATATGGAATGAACCATTATTGAGGATGTGCGCTATCTTTGAGTTATGCAAAGAGTTACACTTGAGTTTGAAGGGAGTAGCCGTTCGTTTGACAGGGGCTGTTTTACTCTGTATCCCTTTGTTTGTGCTGTTTTTCTATAGCACAAAATTAAGGCAAGAGTGTCCCGAGTATGTTACGTAACCTTAGGTATTACTTACATGATTCACATGTGAGTTGTCTTCGTGGGGGCACTTGGTGAATGGCACGCTGATGACGCTGATTTTTATGATTGAAGAAAATGGATATAGTGGTGTATCGCTTGTGTGAGGTGTAGAATTTTGAGCCGGCGAATTGCATTCAATGATGTCAACTCAAGAATTCGGCATTTGCTTGATGCGTAGAGGCAAGCGCAGCATGACAAACTGTTTACCTCACCCTGAGTTATCAAGTGGCTGCAGCCTGCCCCTATCAAAAAGCAATGACACAGACTATAATACGAACCCTAAGAACCCACACCCTCCCCTCTCCCAAGAGAGGGAACTAGTCAGAAAATCAATTACTTACAAACCAAAGTCCCCTCTCGGGAGGGGATTTAGGGGTGGGTTAAGCGCTGGATAAGATAAACAACCTTCTTCCAAAAGAAACCTATGTAATAATTGTGTCATTAACAGGGAGTCGTAGGGTTCAATTACATACCTATTTTTTCCTTAAGCTGACAGCATTGGAATTGCATTCGCCCTTACAGTATGTCTATGATTATAGCCGCAAGTCTTTACATCCGTTCCATATACCAATTTAGTTCCTTTTCCATTTTCTTGTAGCGGAAGATGCTGGTAATGATTTTTTGCAAGCGAACGAATGCTGTCTCACTTTTGACTACATAGTCAAATGCTCGATGATGCATGCAATTTATTGCTACGTCAATTTTATCTTGAGATGACAGCATAATCACCGGAATATCAGGATTATATGCTTTAATCTTGTCTAAGGTTTCTATACCGTTCATAGCGAATTTGTCTATACCATCGAGATGGTAATCGAGGATAATCACATCCGGAGATCGTGACAAATTCTCCATGCACTTCTCACCGGTCGGATAGGTCTCAATGACAAAATCAGCATGCTCAAGAAATTCGATTTCTAGTAATTTTAAGAATACTGCATCATCATCGACAAGGAATATTTTAATCTTTTCTGTGTTCATCGTTTCGTGTTTTTTATAGTGTTAAATTCCTCTTCCAATTCTCTACATGCTTGATCGCAAATGAGTTCTAGCTGTAGAACCAATTCATGAATCCCTTCTGTTTGCCGTTGAGTGCTGGCATATTCTTGTATTTTCTTTGCCATATTTTCGAAGTCCTCACTAATCCCCATAATCGCAAAAGACGGTATCATTTTGTGTACAGCCGAGTAAAGTGTATTCCAGTCTTTATCCTGAAAGCTCTGCTTCATCGAGATAATCAGCGTTGGCGTCTGCTCTAAATACAGCGAAATCATTTCCATCATGAGTGTTGGATTGGACTTGGTACGATTGAGGAGATACGCTAGGTCAATACACCGCTGTTTTTTCGTTTCGACAAACAACTTTTCTTTTACTTCAATGAGCGACATTGGTTTTTTGACTAACCCAATGATTTTACTATATAATATTCGTTCATCGACCGGCTTTGCTATATAATCGTTCATCCCGACTGCCTTACATTTTGCCAGATCGACCGTTGTCACATCTGCAGTGAGTGCAATAATCGGGATCTTGGAATTCATCGTGTTGCGAATATACTGCGTCGCTTCAAAACCATTCATTTCAGGCATTTGCAAGTCCATGAGAATAATGTCGTAGGTTTTGGAATGGAGCTTTTCAATCGCAATTTTCCCGTTGGCTGCTATGTCTCGTTCAAATCCAAAATCGTCTAGCAATGTCTTCATCAGTAATTGATTGAGAGCGATATCTTCTACCACAAGTACCTTTATATTCTTGATATCGTCATCAAGACTGAGTACTATTTCTTCAAGCTCTGCCTGCTCTATTGTCTTTTGAAAGGTGAGAGTAAAGCTAAAAGTAGAACCCTCTCCGAGCTTGCTTTTGACCCGGATACTGCCGCCCTGCGACTCGACTAATTGCTTGACAATTGCGAGTCCGAGACCGGTTCCGCCATACAACCGAGAAGTGCCGCTCGATGCCTGCTGAAAATTCTCAAAAATCTTGGTAATCTTGTCCTTCGGAATACCGATGCCGGTATCTTTGACCGCAAATTCTACGGTGACATTTTCATCAGTTTCACTTATTAATTTAACACTTATGGTGATTTTACCGGTGTTGGAAAATTTCACAGCATTGCTCACAAGGTTCAGGATAATCTGATGTAATCGCACCGGATCACCTAAAAGGAATTCCGGAATAGTATTGTCGTAAACAATTTCCTGATCTAAGTTTTTTTCCTGAATTTTTGTTTCGAAAAGATGTACCATCGCCGAAAGCGACGCTTCCATTTTAAAAGGAATTTTCTCAAATGTCATCTTGCCGGCATCTACTTTCGCTAGATCGAGAATATCATTAATAAGCACTATTAGCGAGTCACCACTCATTTTAATAGCAGTCAAGTATTCTTTTTGTTTGGCACTGAGGTCGGTCTTGAGCAACACCTTGGTAAATCCTATAATTGCATTCATTGGTGTACGAATTTCGTGGCTCATATTCGAGAGGAATTGCTGCTTTGCTTTTACTGCTTCCTCGGCTTTGATCTTGGCTTCCTCGGCGAGCATCGTCGCAAGCTCAGCAAATACTTTTGCTTCAATGAGTTCCTTCTCGTTCCTTTTCTGGTCGGTAATATCACGAGCGACAATCACCGCACCAAGCACATTCCCGCGGTCATCTTTATAGACCGAACCGTTAAAGAGTACATCGGTGAGCTCTCCATCGATAATCGTAAGAGGGTAATCAGCGACAAATCCCTTAGCAAAGACTTCTTTATATACTTCTGATGCTCTGTCTGAATCCGTAAAATAATCCTTAAAATCACTATTGCGCAGCTTTTCCCGCGATACACCGGTTACTTTGACCATTGCCTCATTCATATCGGTGATTTTCCCATCGGTGCTGATAGTGACAAGAGGATCGCGACTTGCTTCTATCAAGCTTAGAGAGTATTGTGAAAGAAGTTTTTTGGCAGTAATGTCCGAACGGATCGACACAAATTGATAGACTTCACCTTGTTCATTCTTGAATGGTACAATCGTAGAGTCCACCCAATAGTTGGTACCATCTTTTGCTTTGTTTTTAATTTCACCTCGCCAAATTTTTCCGGTGCAAATAGTATCCCATAATTCCCGCATAAACTCTTTAGGATGAAATCCAGAATTGACTAACCTATGATCTTGCCCTATTAACTCTTCCCTTTTGTACTTTGAAATTTTACAAAAATTGTCATTTGCGTAGTTAATAATTCCATTTTTATCAGTGATAGCTACTATCGACGACTCCTCAAGTGCTAGTTTATACCCGGAAATTTCATTCAAACTCTTCTCGAGATTCGCTTCTACCTTTTTTTGTTTTGTCACGTCTCGCGCTGCTGCAAATACACCGAGAACTTTGCCGTTGTCATCTTTATAAACTGATGCATTATAAAGCACATCCGTTAATTGACCGTTGACATGCCTCACCGTCAGCGGATAGTCGGCCACGAAGCCCTTCTCAAATACTTGTCGATATCCTATCTCCGCTTTCTCGGGTTCGGTAAAATACATGCTGAAGTTCGTCCCGATAAGCTTATCCCGACGAATACCGGTAACTTTAATCGACGCCTCATTGACGTCGGTGATTTTCCCTTCGGCACTGATCGTCACGAGTGGGTCCAAGCTCGCCTCTATCAGACTACGAGAATATTGTGAAGCTAATTGAACCAAATTATTAGACGCTTCTAATTCCTGCCGGACAGATTCGCGGATCTCGGTTTGTTTGTTTTGATAGTCAAGTTCGCGGTCGGCGATGACAAGCTCTGCGGCGCGCTTGTCTTTCTCTTCATTTTGGAAGGCAAGTTCTTTATTTGCAACGAGTAATTTAGCTGTGAGCTTCCCTTTTTCTTCATCCTGATACGCGAGCTCGATATTAGCAAGACCCAGCTCAGCGGCGCGCTTGCCTTTCTCTTCATTTTGGAAGGCAAGTTCTTTATTAGCTACGACTAACTCAGCAGCACGCTTGCTTTTTTCTTCGTCTTGATACGCAAGCTCAATATTAGCAAGTCCCAGCTCAGCAGCGCGTTTGCCTTTTTCCTCGTCTTGATAGGCGAGTTCGATATTCGCAAGACCAAGCTCGGCGGCGCGCTTGCCTTTTTCCTCGTCCTGAAAAGCCAGCTCAATATTTGCGAGCCCAAGTTCAGCAGCTCGTTTGCCTTTTCCTCATCCTGAAACGCGAGTTCGATATTGGCTATACCAAGCTCCGTGGCTCTTTTTTCTTTTTCTCCATCCTGAAACTCAAGCTCTTTGTTGGCTATTCCGAGTTCGGCAGCACGCTTCCGCCGCTCAATGTTTTGAGTGTCAATTTCCTTGCGAACGCTAGCCAATTCTGCAATCAGTGTTTGATTTTCAGCTATTTGAATATCAAGTTCACTTTGAAGGCGGACTATATCATCGACAGATGGGTTAGTTTGGTATGCCATACGAAATTGCCAACATAAACATAATAAATATAAATACTTAAGAAGCTATCATCTGTTCAGTCGTCTCATCCGATGTACCTTTTCCCCCGACATCTTCGAGCGGACTCCGACGTTTGTCTTTGAGCTGCTTGAAGTGGGAGGGAGACAGTCCGGTCACTTTTTTGAATTGATTCGACAGATGTGCCACGCTACTATAGTTCATTTTCCAGGCGATTTCCGAAATACTGAGCTCGCCGTACATAATTAATTCCTTGATTCGCTCGACTTTATGAGCGATGACGAAATGTTCGATCGTCGTACCTTGTACCTCGGAGAAGAGATTAGCGAGGTAGGTATAGTCGTGATTGAGCTTTTCATGTAATAATTGTGAAAAATTCACTTTGACTAATTCCTCGGTATGATGCACCATTTCAATGATCACATTCTTGATTTTTTCGATGAGAATGGACTTTTTATCGTCCATAAGTTCTAATCCTGACTCAAGCAGGGCTGCTTTCAATGTTTCGGATTGACTTGCTGTAAGGGTTTCCATCACCTCGACTTCACCTAATTCCACAACGATAAAATGGAGCCCGAGTTTTCTCAGCTCTTCTTTCACCAGAATTTTACATCGGTTACTGACCATGTATTTAATGTGTAATTTCAAGCTGAGTTCCCTTACTGTAGATGTGGGTAGATGTGAAGGTAGGACTCGTAGTATTAGCCACACGAACAAAAGTAATATACCACATATTATGCATAGTGAGTAAGTTTATTTATTTTCAAATACTTTAATTAGAGTGATCTATTGTTGTGTTGTTATAAAACAAGCATAATGGTCAGGTAGCTTCTTCTCTTTTTCAAATAAATTGATTGGATATAACTACATTCTAACCACGATAAGTATATGGACTCCCGGTCGATTGATTATCACCGTAGAATTCGTTCATCACAGCGAAAAACAACTTTTACCATGACAATACTTACTGAGTACTTTCACGATTAGCTTCTTCACGTTTGGCGGCCTTGGCTGCTCGCTTTTCTTTGAGGTTTTTTGTGGCCGGTTTTTTAGTCGATTTCTCTTTTGTATCTTTTGCTTTTGACATGCAATCATCTCCCGTAGAATTGTGTATAAAATACAGTATGTCGATTATATAAATACTATTTGTCTTCTTTTGTCACGCCGGTCGAATCGCTTTCATCACCATGTAATTCATAGACTTGTTCTATGATGGGAATAGACTCCCTGAGCTCTGTATGACGAATTTGTCCTCCTAAAAACCCCACCCGTCCCATTGCAATACATGATACTATCGCGAGGAAGCTACCCATATAAATCCTTTATTAGCAACAATTCCTCTGCGTAACCCTATGATAAATGAACAGAGTGCGGCAGCTGCTGTCAGTTCCATAATAATCAATGTAATCATGGAAGCATCCTCGTGGCTTTCGACTATAGATTCAACAAAGTCCGGCAAATGTTCGATTTGTTTTTCAGCCTGCTCACCGGTCAGATACACGGGAATTGCTATCAATGCCATCGCGACAAGCAGTGCGGCAGCAAGCATTTTCACTGCATGATTCTTTTGGAGAATTCCCCATGCCAGAATCAATGTAGCGATCAAGGTGCCTATAATAGGAAAGTGATTGAGGAAGAGATGAATGTGTGAAGTGTCCATGAGTATTCCCAGAAAATAGTCATGGGGTCCGACGAAAGTCATACGTAGATATTACTTGTATATATACTATAAATCAAATACTTACAGACCTTCGATTACTTTATGTATTTCTTCTTTCGTCTTCCCGAGCTTGACTTGGAGCTTGCCGATCAATTCATCTTTTTTCCCCTCGGCAAACATCAAATCGTTGTCAGTGAGTGTTGCAAATTTAGTTTTGAGCCTACCCTTAATTTCATTCCATGTCCCTTCTAATTCCGTTGCGTTCATTTGTGTTGTTAGTATATTGTTTTACAACTATTTATAGGATTGTTTTTCTGACTTTTGTTTGTCTAAATTATCCTGCAAAACTACGCATAGCCCCCACTTGTGCAGTTACATAACTCTTGGAAAGAATTACATCATTCCCACATCTCTGTATCGATAAGTCCAATTTGTGCATGTTTGGATGGTGGCTTGAGTGTATGTGGATTGGAATTCATTCCAAAACTGACGTTCGTTGATATCACTGAGGAAATTTCTCATTAGTAAGCTGACTGATGCGTATGAAAAATCAATATTGCTGTTCATTTTCTATATATACCACTGTAAGTATAATCAATAGATGTGCTTGTATATTCTCGGCGTATAATTTAACTTGAAATGCTGAAATATCTGAAATATCCTTGGCAAGCATCTCCCGTAATTTCTTTTTGGTTATCGGCTTATCGCTTGCGATTCCGGTTGGCATTTTTGAGAGATTCACCTTTTTGTCCGACAATACTTTGAAGGATTACCAATCGATAGATTTCGATTTCATAGTGTATTCGGTTAGACAATTTATGATGGTAACAATGTATAAACATACAGAGTATAAATTTGGTATTTGTCCAAAGATGTACGAACAGCATATTAATTCAAGTCTTTGTATCTTATAAAGTTGTAAATAAAAAAAATACCGTTTTGCGGGTTTCACAAAACGGTATTTTTAATAGAGTGCTTTACAGTCCTGCGAGAATTTCCTGTAATTCTTCATGTGTTTTGCCGAGCTTTAGCTGAAGCTTCATCATCATCTCGACTTTTTTCCCTTCTAAATACATCAAATCGCTGTCGGTAAGTGAGGCAAATTTTGTCTTGAGCTTCATTTTCTGCTCAGACCACGATCCTTTTATGTGTGGGTATCCCATGACAGTCTCCTTATTAGTAAGTATATTCGGTGGTGTGTTGTGATGCAAAAATACGGTCGCTTGGGAGAATTCGTGTTACACATTATGCGAAAAGAATTGTAGTATTCACACGTGAGGTTCCATCAATAATTCAGATCTCTATTTGTTTTATTTCAACAAATTACGATTTACCACCAACCTTGGTCAAGCTACCAACTTTCACGTTAATATCCTTGAGAATTTCGTATTGTTTTTCTTGTGTTTCAAAGAGCGTTTTGATTTGTTCCTCGAGTAATAAATCCATCTTTTGCTGCAAGCTCCGGATCTGCATCTCCGCTTTCAGATTGATGAGATAATCGTTCTCACTGCGCATGCGGTCTTTTTCTTCCTGACGATTCTGACTCATCATGATAATAGGTGCTTGAAGTGCAGCAATGGTCGAAAGAATGAGATTCATGAGAATAAAAGGATACGGGTCGAATTTCCAAAAACCAAGTGCAAAAACATTGAAAATAATCCACATCGTGAGGACTACTCCAAAGAGAATGATAAACTTCCAGCTACCACCAAAAAATGCGACTTTGTCGGATATTGCTTGTCCTTTGGTGAGTGTTTCGAGCGGAGGATGGAGGAGATTATGGATGATAAGCTCTTCTGCCTCAAGCGTTTCCTTGACGATTTGATGAAGTTTGTTTAAGTATTCATTTTCGTGAGTGAGTAGATTTTGAGGGGTGTGTGTTTTCATAGTGTATTAGAGGGGATTAGCAGCAAAACAGGGCGCAACAAAAGAACGAATGTTCTTGAATTTGGCCTACAAACAGGACGCCCTGATGGGGCTACAAACATGATGCCTAGACAATTGCTACAAACAGGACGCCCCGATGGGGCTACAAATATGATGCCTAGACAATTGCTACAAACAGGACGCCCCGATGGGGCTACAAAAGCTAAGTGCATCTTACGATTTTCAGACTTTCGACTTTCGACTTTCGACTTACTACTTACTACTTACTACTTTCGACTTACTACTTACACTTACTACTTACTACTTACTACTTACTACTTAAACACTTACTACTAAATCTTCAAAACCTATACACCAGCCCTATATATCCCGAATACGTGTCACGGCTTGATTCTCCAAGTAGATAGTAGGAGTTTGGAGGTAGTGGCTTGTCAGAATCTCCCATACTTGTCAGTCCTGCTGTTCCTCTAAATCCTATCGACAATCGCAGTATATTTAAAGGGTCAATTCCTACATCTATGCCGACTCCGTAGGCAATTCCGAGATCGGTATTTCGCATGGCTAATATGCCTTCGTTAGATTTACCATTGCCACCTGTCGTGGACATCGAGCTCCCGACAAGTAACCCGAATTGTGGTCCTGCGGTGAAGTGAATATTCACAGGGTCGGATGTACCGGTATTGAAGACCATCATAATCGGCACATGAATATATGTAATATCTATTCTACGCTCGACATCCTCTTCTTTGAATAGATGCGAACTTGATGAATAGATTATTTCGGCTTGCATTCCAATATGTTTGGAGAATTCACAATGTGCGATTCCTGCGAAGCCGTGCCCAAGTGTAATCGTGCCTTGAGTTGTAGTGTTTGAACTTGACTGTATATCAAACGACGAAAAAGTATGCAATACTCTAAAGGACAAGTCCACGGATTGCGCAGAAGTCAACATAGTATTTACAGTCAAAGCTGTAAGAATTACAAGTACTTTCGCAGTATGGAAGATTAAGTTTTTCATATAATTAAAACGATGATCTCTTCATTTTAGAGTTGAGTTCGTGTTTTTTGGGCAATATATCCACTCACCATTGCTTTGAGGGAGTCATAATATGTCGATAGATTCTTCCGTGTAATTTCGAGATTGTGCACATCGGGAATTGTAACCGGCATTTCTTCTATAAATTTCGATAATTCAGGATAATTATCCTTGATACTCATGGTAATCTTCAGGATATCTGCATTGAGCTCTTGTTCACTTTTCATAAAATACTCCGCATAAACCGGTGAATATATTATTTTTTATTGTTAACGGTGAGGTCATTGAGGTCAATACTGATTTCATTGACTTCGTGATTCATCTTTACTTTAAATTTACCGAGATTTTCTTTCATTTCTAAGCTGTATTCGTCTAATTTTCTTCGTAAGTCATTGTAGTCTTTCTCTTTACTGGAGAGTTCCTCAAGCATTTTAGGGCTGGTACTCGGATTGGATTTTATTACCTTAATTTTACTTTCGTTGATCGCAATTTTCTTTTCGGTGTCTGCCCTGAATTTGCTCCATTCGTCCTGATTGATGATCTTGATTTCCGGTGATTTGACATCCAAACTCGCCACTTCGGGAATTTTAATTTCCTGAATGATCGGCTGCTGTATTACCACATCGGCACCGCCACTATCCTGATCAATTTTCTTTTCTACTTTAACACGTTCAAACGCATCGTCGGCTTTTTGTTCATGAGATTCACAAGAAATAAAGAGTACCGCTACGAAGCAAGCGGCGAAATACGTGAGACATTTGGCTGAAGTGTTTTTCATGATTTTGGTCAATTAAATTGTTTATTTAGTTATAGTTGTATCGGTTTTATTCTGAAGTCCCTGCTCGAGAATTGTATCTGTTTTGACCTGATTACTCAGCTCAAGGTGTTCGTTTGCCCACTGTTCGTACGTGAATATCTGCATATACGACTTGGGTTTAATACCCATACTTCCCGTAAAAGGATGATCAAGAAGAATAATCGTAAAGAGAATCATACCGATAAAAGCGCCTAAGAGGGTAGTGAGCGCAATGTGCATACGCTTGTGTTCGATATCGAGCAAGAGAGCGAAAATAATTGTAATCACCGCACCTAAAATTATCGGCAACCAAATTGGTGGTGGTATCTCCGTTTCCATCGAAGTGACGCGTAGTCCGCGAAACGTAGATAACTCATTCAAATGGCTGAACATTTCAGCAACCAACTGCACCTGAAATTGATTCTTGGGATTGAGATGTTCCAACTTATCAAATACTCTGCTGAAGGATTCAAGCGTGAGCCGGCTAAGCTTCATACGCTCCATATTTGGGAATTCATCATCAATCACATTATACACAAAATCCAAATAGACCTTCATCAGTTGCTTCGACTCAAGCGTGTCGGGGTAGAATTTAATATCTCGATACAAGCCCAAAGCCGAACTCCCCTCTTTACTCGCATTGGCACGTGTTTCGTTTAATTGATCCCACACGACAAATACGACAAAACTGAGCAGTAGCGCATAAAAACTCGCAATAGCTAAAAATAAAAAACCCGTCACTTCATTATGCGAACGGAGAATCTCAACTTTTACAAACTTTCGAAAAAGCATCGTCAGCAGCGCCGCAAGCCCCGAAACGAACACGACCATCAATATAAATAGTAAGACAGGATGTATTTGAAGCAAATAGTACGAGATAGCCATAATTGAAGTACCAATGTTAAGTTAATATTTGATAACCGTATAATTTATTAGTTAGTTAATTAATGAGATGTCGCACTATAGATTACTCCAATGCCGAACGAGAATTTCTATGTAATCGAGCTATTTGTGGAGCACAGAGAGAGCAGGTATCACTCCCATCCCGGCACAGTGCGTTACATTGTAATTGTAAGGTATATAATTCAAATGAATATAAGATGTTCTGTATTATTCGCATTCTTTTGAACTGGCAAATCACTCATCGATTATACTTTGTTTATCTTCCATCTCGATTGATTACTACATCGTATAAACGTAAGGAGTACTACCGAACACCGTAAGCAAAGTCTCTCAGTCTTTTTTGACCAGATCCATCCCACATTTCGGACACTTTCCCGGCTTGTGCGATTTCACACGATGGTGCATAGGACATACATAGCTATCCATCGCTTCGTGTTTTTCGGTTTTGATCTCCGTCGTTCGTACTGTCTTCTTGTCTAATATTGCCCCACACATTGGACATTTCCCCTTTTGATTGAGCTTTACTACATGATGTTTTGAACATGTATAATACACAGAATCAGTACGCTTGTCTGTTTTGATGGTCGTTGAAGACTTTTCTGATTTGCCTTGTGCTACAACTATTGTACTGCTCACAAGTAATGCAAATATTAAGGAGAATAGGAACGTTTTCATAATAGATGGTAGTAATTCTTCAGTATCGCTGTTGCCCGATTGTAGAAAAATAACATTCTACAGTATTTAATTTGCGTTAATTCTATGCTATTGATTCACTTGCGTCATTTGATTCATGCATGTCACCGGCAGATTTTTCCAAATCTTTATCTAATGTATAGAGAGCATTATTATTCACTTTTTCTCCACCGGCAATTTTCATTTTATCGAGTAAATTCATGGCAAGTGTTTCTTCTTCAACTTGTTCTTTGACAAACCATTGCATGAAATTCCATGTAGTCCAATCTTCCTCTTCCATGCTCATTTTCACGAGTTTATAGATTTCTTTGGTGATATCGACTTTGTGTTCGAGTATTTTTTCAAAACAGTGATTCACACTCTCCGGATTGTCATGCGGAGCAGGAATAGCCGAGATATGCACTTTTGCACCGCGTTTGAGAATATATTCGATGATTTTCATCTTATGACCTTGCTCTTCCTCGGCATGATGAAAGAGAAATTGAGCAATCCCGGCATAACCCTGATGATGCGCCCAAGCAGCATACGATAAATATAGTTGCGAAGCGTATGCTTCTCGGGTCATTTGAGCGTTGAGCGCTGTAGTGATGGGCTTGGATAGTCGGTTCGTATTCATGGTAGTAATTTTTTATAATGTAGTGTAATATAACGGAGTATGCGATCCTATTTCTGATACTGACTCTACTAATGTTGAATTATCAGGACTTGCGAATTTGATGAGCTCAGCATTGAACTTTTCGGTTTCTTAGAGGAATAGGGCATGCCCGCTATGCTCGAAGGTAATTACTTCTGAATTATGTATCCCACGGTGAAGCTGTTCGGCCATTTCATACGAACATATCTTATCTTTCTTACCATGCATAATGAGCGTGGGAATTGAAATTTTAGACATGTCATACCGGAGGTCTGTATTCCGAAGTGCGCGCAAAGTCTGCCCCATCGAATGTGCCGATGCGCTGAGTCCAATACCGTAGAGCCAATTGTTGATACCGGTGCTGAGCGACGTCTCGGTGGCAGCGAATATCTTCCCGACGTCAGTCAGTAATTGAGGACGATTGCTATAGTTAAGTTCAATTAATTTATCGACTTCTGATGGCGGTAGGTTGTAGGGATAGTCTTTGCGTCGTGTCCAGCTCGGAGCTGCTGCCGCAAAAAGGGCGAGTTTGGCAATTCTATTGCCTGTATTCGATGCAGCGTAGCGGATAGCAATAGCTCCACCCATTGAAAAGCCGCTTAACACAGCATCTTTGATGTCGAGTTTGTCTAGAATTACTTGTATATCATGGACATGCACATCATACTCATAGCTTCCGTAGGGCTTATCTGATTTGCCAAATCCTCTTAGTGTAATACCGATCACCCGAAATCCACTTTCTATAATATCGGTGTATTGATATTCATACATCTCATCACTGAGCGGCCAGCCGTGAAGGAGTATGATTGTTCTCCCGGAACCGGCATCCGTTACATGGAGGCGGACATTAGGTTCGACTTCGATATATTCTTCCCGTACGCCCTCTATCAATGCGGGATTATGAACTGTCTCGCTGTGTATGCCCTTGGTATATTCTGATGTTTTCATAATATTAAAATTTTTCTTTAACAATGTATTTTTCATCAACTTGCAGATGAAGTAAGTATTTTTCTATAGCATCTATCATTGGTGGTGGACCGCAGAGGTAGAAGTATTGGTGTGGTTGATTGCAGAAATGCTTCAGGCATGCTTCAGTAATTTGACCGTGTTCATATCCTTTGACAGCTTCGTCAGAGAGTACGTTGATACAATTATTATGGAGTATTTTTTTTAATTCTTCTTCGAGAATTATATCGTCTTGGGTTTTATTGGCAAAGAGTAATTTATTATTACCAATTGCATGATTAGACTCGAGTTGTCTCAATATCGCAATGAACGGCGTTACTCCAGCACCGCCGGCAATAAATACTCCTTCACCCTCGTATTTAATTGCCCCAAATACATCATGGACGATGAGCTCATCACCCACTGTCAGATCTCGAAGTTCATTGGTGACACCTTCATGCTCGATGTAGGTTTTAATTATAAATTCTAAGTAATCTTCACCGGGTAAACACGTAAACGTGAAAGGGCGTTCCTCACCTATCCACCCTATTTTATGAATAGATACCATCGTTGCCTGACCGGGTGCAAACGAATAGTTCGCGGGCTTTTCGGTGACTATTTTCAAGACATCATGCGTGAGTGCGCGGATCGAGCTTATGGTAACTATATGTTGCATCTGATTATTCAAAAAAATTGAGGGTATCAAGAGTAAATAATGTTCCGATAATTAGATGGGATTCCGTTGGTATTATGTCCAAAGCGAAGCAATACGATGAGCTACTATCATGTTTTATAATGACGTATGACTTATTTACGACTTACTGCCTGATACTTGTACTTACTTCTTAACGACTTACAATCTTTCGACTTACTACTTACTACTTACTACTTATTCCTTACTTCCCCAGTCCGATTTGATTCATATATGCTTGATTGTCCCAGAAGAGATGTTCCTCTATGATCACACCATTTTTCCACATTGCTACTGTACACATTGGGATGGAGAATAATTTTCCGGTCGATTGGATCATTGTGCCTTTGCCGGTCGGCATTGGAGAGGAGAAGGTACCGCTCATGATACCTGTGACGCAGGTCATATTGCCCGAGCCGAATCTTACAGGGTGTAGCTGAATATTCGTATTGGGCGCATAGACAAACATTTGCTTCAAGTCTGCTATATGTCTGTCAATTCCAACTGTTGAATGTCCGTCCGGCCAATTTACTTTCACATCTTTCGAATGACTTTCGTGCAGACGAGCCCAATCTTGATTGCTAAAGACAGTAAAGTCTAATGTATCGAAGGTTGCGAGATTCTTGGCAATCTGTTGGTTGCCGGAAGTGAGATTGGTGATTTGATTGCGCAGGGAGTCAACTGATGCTTGTGAGTAGGTTTGTACGTCTTTATCATCCGAACAGCTTACAAGTGACATGACGCAACACGTAAGAATCACAAGAGATAATAAATTTTTCAGGCGGTCTGTGTTTTTCATAATTACAATTGAAGATTAATTTCACATTGGGAATTGTTATTCAATTCCTTGTTATTTGCACAATTCCTCTCCCGACGAGTAATCGCAAGGAGAGGATGTGTGTTTTTGTGGTATCGTCGTTTATTGAATCACTTCTACAAATACATTACGGTTGTACATTCTACCTTCAGGATATCGATTGGTAAAGCTGTATTGGTTTTGAGATTGACCTATTGCGATCGAACGCACATCGACTACTTTACCTTCTTTGGCAAGCTGATCATCTATAATACTTTTAGCTTGATTGGATCTTTCCTGAGAGAGAGCTTGATTACCGGCAGGATTACCAATGACATCGGTATGTCCATGGACGATGACCCGATTACCTGCGACCAATCCGGGAGTTATTTCAGATCGGATTTTGTTTTCATATTTTGCAATCGCATCAGACTTATCATAGTCAAAGAGCATCAAATACCGTGAAGCATTCTTTAATTCTTTGGATTTATTGAGCTTAAAGGCAATGTTTTCTTCCGACATTTTGCCGCTTTTCTCAGTAATCATGATTTTTGCATTGTACGAACCTGACTCAAGGAATCTCATAAGTTCAGCCGGGTTGATACGTTCAGAATTATATCCGAAAGGTCCGAAATAGAGTGATCTGCCTTCGCCGGTGATCGTCATATCCCAGCTATCAAATTTCACGTCTTTGCCAATTGTAAAAATCATATCATTATCGATAGAAGATTCATCGCGGATAGTATAGGTAAGTGATTTGAGCATATCAGGATTACTGAATTCAAACACGACTCTGCGATTTTCATCATCGATTAAGCCTGCAAATGCGGGATCTGAATAGGCAGTGCCGGATGGTTTTTTGGGTGAAGCAGTCACGATTGAGATGCGATCTGCATCAATTCCGAATGTAGTCACAAGATAATTTTTCACTTTCAATGCGTATGATTCGCCGCTTTTTTCATCGGGATCACTTCCACGCAAGGTGAGTTTCTCGCTTGGATTTTCGCGCATTCTATCGGCATAGATATTCATCACATTATAGTAGGATTTCATGAGTTGATTGACATTCGTTTCTTTGACTGTCAAGTCACCTTTCATGAAATTTTCGAGGTCGGATTCTTTGAAATTTTGCGCATCGGCTCTTGAAAGCATGGTATAGCGTGCAGGAATTTCGGTACTACCTTTTTCAAAGAACACATACGGGTGAATAGGAAAATATCCCTTGATATTCTTGGTGAGAATTGTGTTTTCCGGAGGTAAGATAATCTCGACTCTTTTGGATGGCTCAGGAGTAGCGGTCGCATCGGCTACCGTAGCAACTGATGAATAATCAAACGATAAGCGAACGCCTAAGCGGTAGCTGAAGGTGGACCATACATCCGATACAGACCCCTGCTCGGGCTCATTGACGGATTGTTTTTGATTGACAAGCCACGCACAGTCAAAAAACGGTGAAAGGAGCATAGTTGTGCGGTCGTTGATAGTTGCCGCTTTAATATCATACGCAATACCTGCCTGCCATCCGTACGTAAGTCCATTAAAATCTTTGACATCTGCTTCTGGTTCGGTGAAAGCTGATGGATCCTGAGTAGTATTATTATAGTCGCTGTTGTAGATATACGATGCGCCTAAATTTACGCCTATAATCGGACCAATAGCGAAATTCAAATTAGGAATGGCGTGTTGATCAATACGAAGTAGTGGCTCAATTGTCAAATAAGACACCTTCGTATCAAATGACGGAAGCGGGAATCTCGTATCATCGATCACGAGAGTATTTTTGGGGTCATACGATGCGCGCAATTGCACTCCCCACCAGCTTGTGGATAAGTACTCACCAAAAAGTCCGATGTAGAGACCACCACCGGTACCATCGACATAATCGATATTGTTTTCCGGTGAATGGAAATTAGCATCTGTGCCGTGTAATTGTTGCCATCCAAGTCCAGCTGCATTTAATTGACCGGCAAGGTTCATCCCATATCTCCAAGATGAATTACGGAATTTGTTTTCCTGCGCTTGCATTGTGCCAAAGGTCAAGACGAGTAACGTCCCGAGCATGAATCCTAACGCAAATTTGATAGTAGAGTTTTTCATAGTAATCTTTATATTCTAGAGAGTTCGTAAACTGCTTTCTTGTTGAAAGTTCAGTAATTTTGGCGGGTGAGAAGCGAGCAAATTGCATCACTTCTGTCGATGTATTAATGGAGGTTGCAAGCAGTGGTATATTGAACGCATTGAATGCATTTTCTCAAATGACAGAGCATTCAAGTGTAGTAGTTTTCTTCTCGTTTCACGTGGTATCTTTCTGATTGTGTGTACTTCAATTACGGTGCAAAATTACGGAGAAGGGTGAGCGGGTATGTTACATAACAGCAAGTATTGCTTACATGATTCACACATTAGAGAGGATCGTTTTTTCACAGGAAGATGAAGATTTGATCTGTGAATATTTCGCTCATTTACGATTCGATTCTAACAAAAACTCAACCCCAAAAAACAAAAACCACTGCCAAAAATAAATTGCGCAGTGGTATTTGTGAGGATGATCAGGTTTTACCAGTAATTACCAAAACCACCAATAAAAAATCCTCGTCTCAATTTTCTTTTCTCACTTTTCATCAAGCGTAGTGTTCGTCAAAGTATGGCGTATCCTATATATATCTGGAATCCTTGATTACTCCATTTGTCTTGATCGGAAATATCATTAATATTATTAAGACCAATCACATAGCGCAGTCCACCTTTGAATGGCCCGAGATTGACCTGCCCACCCAATAAAAACGACAAATCACCACCCGTGAATGCATTGCTACCATTCTTGAGAGTGGTTTCATTGGGATTAATCAATATCCCAAATTGAGGTCCCGCATGAATCGATATTAATTCCGACGGCGAATACGTGAAGATCACCGGAATACTCAAGTAATCAAGTGAAATGTCGGTAACATTGTTAAAACTATAGAGTGTGTCTAAACTGGTCGCTGCTTTTGTGTTCACACTACTCCAGAGCAATTCCGGCTGTAAACCCCATTTTTCACCGAGACCAATCATCGCAAAAGCTCCAAGGTGATACCCAAATCTAAACTCCTCGTCGAACGCTTTACCACCCACTTTAAAGACATTTGCTCCGAATTTTGCGCCTAATTGAAAGTCCTGCGCCACCATACCTGCTGTACTTATACCGAAGATTACAGCGACGATTAGAAAGAATTTCTTTTTCATTTTGAATAATTTTATGATGAATAATGATGTACTATAATTATGTTATTTATTTATTAGTTAATTAAATAATAGTACGATTGTGTGAGAGTACTTCAATTACCGCTTTCCAAAATCACAATACTCTTCTGCCCTGAATTATCCGCAATAGCACGACAACTGCTGCAATAACGAGCAGTATATGAATGAGTCCTCCTGCGTTAAATGCCGTGAGCCCAAGTATCCATGCTATGACTAATACGACTGCGACTACATATAATAAGCTTCCCATGATATTTTTCTTTCTTGTAAATATTTATAAAATTTATGTGTTCTACTAAAACAGATTAAAAAAAGTATGTCATTCTGAAGCTTAGATTAAAAACTTTTAAAAAAAGCAAGTAATGACACAGCAAGTACTTGCAAAGAGGATTCCCGCTATACGTAGCCGGAAGAATTCCTCCCACAGGGTTACATAGAGTATGCGCACTGAGTGACACACAGCAGTATTCCTCTGTGAACTCTGTGAAAAACTCTGTGAAACTCTGTGGGAAACTCTTTCTCTTACAGCAAATGCAAGTCATATAAAAAGAACAGGTTATAAAACTGTCATTGGTAGGGAGTCTTCGACTGAAGAATCGACGTTTGCAGATGATGTCACTGCTACATATTCAGTATGTTGCGATTCTTCACCTGAAGACAGGTTCAGAATGACAGCTTATTTTTCTTGTAACTGTTCTATATTTAAGAGATCTAATTTAGAATGCAATTCGAACACTGAGTCCTGTATCGAAATACATAATCGCTCCATCAAAGAAATCGATAATCGGCTTCACATCGATACTCATGTTAATCGGAGCGCCTTTAAATTTATAGTCAAGCCCAAGTATCAAATCCAAGCCAACGACCGAACGGTTATTATAGACTCGATTGTTGCGAAAGGTATAGTAGCTGCCGGATTCATTAAAAAATCCAATATGCGCTCCTCCACCATAGAGCCACTTCAAGCCGGGTGCACCTGAGATAGGATTGTGCACTTCGTATAACCCCGTGATAAGAAAGCTGCGTGAACCGAAACTCACGATACCTTCTAATGCTGCATCGGAGCTTATAAAATGCTTTAACGTGATACCACTCGTAAGTCCGCCGAGACGCAAGCCGATTGCTGTGTTGTAACCCTGAGATTGTGCTGAAGCCGATGTGGCAACTAACATAATGATTGAAAACAGGATAATTGTAAGTGTATTTTTCATACGTTCCTTAGTTTGAATATGGATAAATTGAATAGAATAATTCTATAATAGTTATAATTGTTATTGATGTTCAAATGCTCTACTGTGCAAATCTTTAATACTGTCGTAATCTATTGTAATTCTAGTTAGTTGTGTTTCGATCAATTCTCTATGACCATCTGTCAGAAATTCCCCGCTCTCCATGAGTATGCCTGTGTAAATATCGACCGTGTGGTGTTCGCTATGCTCACAGGAATTAAGCACCGTGTCACGATCATTACAAGTGAGCGCGTACTTTATATCCATCCAAATTCTGAATAGTTTACTCGTTGTATCTGTTCCGTGCATTGGTGTGCCGCCTAATTTCTCTACTTCATGCACGAGCTCATTCTTGCATTCTTGGCTGGTATTGATGAACTTCGTAAAGATAATTTTCAAATCATTCTGTAATGTCTCATCACGCGCTGTTTTGTATCCCTCTACGCGATTGTTGTTGATATCAATCAGCGTGTTGAGCCGGTCTATTGTTGGTTGGTTGTTCATAGTGACTTCTCTATATTTTAATTGTGAAACTTGGTTAGCAGTTGATTATGTAAGTGATTAGTATAATAATTCTTAATCAATTCTTCTCCTATCAGATTAGTTAATAAGAATTCTTAGAGAAAGCTACTTAATCAGCAATGCTAGTGACAAGTGATATTATCGATTGGAAAAATAATCCCGTACGAAGGCATGCTGTTGGTTTTCGGACATTTTATCAGCCTGTTTTGTTTGTATTTCAATCTTGTCGAAGCGGTGATCTGTGCGGAGGATATTGAGCAATTCTACTTTCGCATCGGTCGGACCGTACAGCAAGACTTCGTCATAATTTCGAATAAATTCGCCCAACTTCTTGTAGTAATCGGCTTGTAAGTGCTGCTCTTTGTTGTGCATACCTTTTTCGCTTTTTTCATGGGTGCTGTTTTCTTCATCATGAGTGAATCTTGATTGTATCATAGTAGTCCCGTTTGTGTGTGGAAGTGCAGCAGAATACTCAGATAAATGTGCGTGTGCATGATCCATCCAAATTCCGAGTTGAGTAGCTGTTTTCATTGTATTTTTTGTATGATAATGTGAACTTAATACTATTAACTATATATTTAGTAATTAGTTGTGTTTGATTTATATCTGTCATTATTATGTTGTCTCATCCATGACTTGGTTTGCATTTTACACTTATTTTTCAATTCTTCATCATCCGGAGTTAGCCATCCTTTTGACATTTGAGGTTCAAACCTTTTCTCTAATTTTCTTTTAAGGAATAGCTGTTTTTTCGAGAAAACACTCATAGTTGTTTAGATAAAATAGTAGTTATTATTACGGCGCAAAACTACGCCTCTTTCATTCTGTGGGAGTTACACAACCTCAGGAAAGAGTTGTAACTTTCACACATGGATCATTTCGGATCTGCTCAATAAACGTGAATCGGGATTGCCAGCAATCTGGCTATCGATACATATTGAGGGTACAGAAGGTTAGTGTGACAATCGTTGTGGTGGTGGTCTGCGCTTGGGACTATTAAGATTGGGTACGCAAGTGTGCCTAAATGCAGTAGTGCAGGTGATTATTTAACACAAAGCCACAATGGTAAGCCACAAAGTTCACAATAAGATAGGTGTATTTGTAGTGTTCTTTGTGGAATAACTTTGTGCCTTAGTGTTAAAAACTGATTTTCAATACAGAGAAGTTGAGGCGTTAAGATATCTTTGCTGATTTTGAGTAAAATGCTAAATAACAAGTAGATACATCAATCTTGCAAACGCTTCATCTGAAAGTATTTACAATTAGTTGTACTCTAACATACACCTCAATCTGGGAATTGAGTGCAGCCTAAATGCAGTAGTGCAGGTGATTAATTAACACAAAGGCACAATGGTAAGCCACAAAGTTCACAATAAGATAGGTGTATTAGTAGTGTGCTTTGTGGAATAACTTTGAGTCTTTGTGTTAAAAACTGATTTTCAATACAGAGAAGTTGAGGCGTTAAGATATCTTTGCTGATTTTGAGTAAAATGCTAAATAACAAGTAGAGACATCAATCTTGCAAACGCTTCATCTGAAAGTATTTACAATTAGTTGTACTCTAACATACACCTCAATCTGGGAATTGAGTGCAGCCTATATGCAGTAGTGCAGGTGATTATTTAACACAAAGCCACAAAGGTAAGCCACAAAGTTCACAATAAGATAGGTGTATTAGTAGTGTGCTTTGTGGAATAACTTTGAGTCTTTGTGTTAAAAAAAACGCAAGTATTATATATCATTGTAGGATGTTTACAAAACGCCAATCATTGAGGGTAGCTGAAATGCAATTGTGGGCGGTGTGCTTGAGTTGATGACACCTCCTCTTACCCTTCCTCGACCATCCCCGCCGGCAAACGCGGCTTCACCATCACGACCTCTTCACGTTCCATGACCACCGCTCCGGGATGAGCGCCTTTCGGCTTACGAACGTATTTTTTAAGTGTATAGGCGACAGGAGTATAGCTTGCATTCCGTGCATTGGAGTAATAAGCAGTAATTTCAGCGGCTTGCTCTATAACACGTTTCGGAGGATTTTTCCCGGTCACGCGTATCACCGCATGCGAACCGCTCACGCCGCGAGCATGAAGCCAGATGTCATTTTGTTTGGCGAATTTCATGGTCAATTCATCATTATTCGCCGCGCTTTTGCCGACATAAAGCACAAAGCCCTCTTCGAGCGAGAATTCACGGTATTTGGAGGCAATTGTCTGATCTTTCATAGTTTTACCGACGAGAGTTTGAATGGATTGTTCGAGTAATTCTATTTGATTTATATCAGTTGCACCGGCAAGTCTATCGAGGATTTCCTCCACTTTGGCGAGTCTATTTTTATAAGCCGGCAGGCGCATTGCCCGTATTTTGGAGGAGTCAGCCGCAGCACGAGTTTTGGTATAATATTTCTCAGCATTTTCGACAAGTGTGAGACGAGGTTCAAGTGGGATTGTGAGTGTTTCATCTGTCCAAGATTGGAGCGTAATCGATTCACCGGCAAGCCGTTTACCATTTGGCTGAGCGAGCAGAAGTTCTGCCCAAAGCTTGTAATTCGCAGCACGCTCATCTGATGTTGCATCATTTTCCATGAGCGCAATACTCGCCCGAAGCCGCTTAGCAATTCTACCAAGATTTGTAAGATGCTTACTACGCTCTTTCAGGAATTTTTCACTTCGACGAGTGAGGATTATCCGCCTCCTAACCGCCGCGCATATTGAAGTATGCTGAGACTCTATCTCATAAGTAATCAACGGGATAAGTGATACAATCGCCGCTTTGTCATTCGTGAGAATGTAGAATTTCCCGGTAGCTATACATTCATTCTTGAGTTGATTAGATTCATTGAGAAGGGTATGAATTTGCGTGTCGCTCAGAGATGAAACGAAGTCAGTCGGTGAAAGTGGAACTCGATTACATATTTCCCGGGCGTAAATTTTCCCAAGAAAAACATCAGATTGAACGAGCGCTGTTAGAATATCTGTATTCGGAGGAACATTATGAATATCAACAGCTTGCACAGCCGAACGTGCTTCAATCGACAACTTGTTGTCTAATCTGGTCTTAAAAGAATCGAGAATCACTCCCGAAGAATCAGTGAGTAGTACATTCCCTTGAGCGCCACCAAAAAGGGTAAAGTGAATCTGGTGTGAACTACAATCGATTGTCAAAATTCTATCCGTCGGATGCAGCCGCACTTCGCTCACCAGCACACCGACAGAATTTGGAAAAATCGTCGTGGAATTCCTCCTCGCCCGCCCAAATTCAGGGCGGAGATAGACGGCGCCAAGCTTACCGTCCAGCGAACATTCCACATAAAAGTCCTCACCACCACGTTCGAATGCCAGAATCAACGTGTTTTTTTCCTGTGTAAAGCACTCGATGAGCATGGCACCGGCGAGCACAGTATTCATCTCGCGGGCTATATGCTGTAATGTGTAATAATGACGGAGCATTCGGGAGGGAAAGAATATGATGAAGTGCGCACCTAACCAATTACAATCAAATGAGTTGGCGGCATGTATGGAATCGACAGCATTCTTCCTGAATAGACTCCAGCTTTAGCTGGAGGATAGAGGAAGAAGAAAATCGACAGCATTCTTCCTGAATAGACTCCAGCTTTAGCCGGAGGATAAAGGAAGAAGGAATCGACAGCATTCTTCCTGAATAGACTCCAGCTTTAGCTGGAGGTTAGAGGAAGAAGAAAATCGACAGCATTCTTCCTGAATAGACTCCAGCTTTAGCTGGAGGATAAAGGAAGAAGAAAATCGACAGCATTCTTCCTGAATAATAGGATAGAGGAAGAAGAAAATCGACAGCATTCTTCCTGAATAGACTCCAGCTTTAGCTGGAGGGTAGAGGGAAGATGAAAATCGATGTTTTATTTTTCAATAATCACCGGCAGCACACTCACGCTTGTACCAGTACGCATCACCACATAATACGCGCCTCCGGAAATACCGTTAAGTTCTAATTGTACTGAATGGTTACCGGAGAGTAGTGGTCCGTTGTAGATTTCCCGAGTCAGCATCCCGAGCGAGGAATACACAGCGAGCGAAGTATGGTCTTCGCTGACCGTTTCGAATTCTAATTCTAAAACTTCACTTGTCGAGGCACGTTGCAAAAGAGTCACATTCCCGCCAATACGGACGCGGCGGCTGTCTAAAGCGCAATCACCTGAGAGGGTAAACGTGCCGGCTGCGCCAAGAATAATGGTAGGTTTTTTATTCGCTGTCGGCAGCACAGAACGTGAAATATTTGGATTGCTGACGGTGAGCGGTGTCGTGAGTTCGTCACCAAGAAGAGCTTCACATTCGAGCTCGGCGAATGCTCCTGGCTGAATAAATTGGGTCGCAGCCACACCATCAGGATGAGAGACGGTAATCGTTGTTTGTCCGGGAGTTACGTCGGCATAGCTTGCCGTAAAACCTGTCTGCGCTGCGCCTACACGTACTGCGCGAGGCATTAAAAGTCGTGGATTGTAGGTCACGTCAATTGCAAAACGGAAGATTCTCGAAAGCTGTATATCGGTTGAAGATATCGTGAGCGGTAATGTCACTCGTTCACCCACATTCGCAGTACCACTGCCGATTTGGATAGTCGCTGTGGTGGGAATGGTATCAGCCGGAGGTGGAGGAGCATTCACCTTGCCAAGTCCAAGTAGTGTAATCACAGAATTTGTATCGCACGGTCGGTCTATGATAAATTTCATGAGTACGGAGTCTCGCGAGGCAGTTAGAGGAGCATACCGAATCGTCACATCCATTGTTTCATTGGTCTTGAGAATTGCTGGCAAAGTCGCCGTCATCGACACAACAGAGAATGGTGGCGTCACTCCATCTATACGTTTGATTTGCAAATCAGAAGTACCCGTATTTCGTATCGTCACGACTTTGTCTGATGTCAAGCCGGAATCAATCGTTGCGAAGTCGGTCGGATTGGTATTTGCCGTAAATAATGTTGAAAGTCGGCGTCCGCGAACAGGAATTGCACGCTGTTCTCCGCATGGCTCAAATACCACAAAGACGGTATCTCGGAAGTCACCAATGGCAGACGGAGCGAACTGAAGTTCAATAATATCACCGTCTTTCACCGCATCGCCTTCTTTTAGCGAAGTAAAGGAAAACGGAGGATTTGCAATTATTTTAGATACTTTTTCCGCGCCTGTGGCACCTGTGATAGTGAGCCGCACCGTTTGCTTGAATTGAATTGCACTACAGTAGCTCATATCGCCAAAGTTCAGATTGCGTTCTTCACTGAATTTGAATGTCGTACCTTGTTTCGAACCCGATATTTTGAGTATCACCGTTGCGTTACATTTATCGGCAATTATCGGGATCGACAAAGCGGTAACTGCACCAAATGACTGGGGTTGGAAACGTACACGGAGTTGTGCTGTTTGCTTAGGCGGGATCGTCACAGGCAGTCCGATAAACACAACATTCGGGTCGGTGGGTTGGGTGGTAATCTTCAGAGTATCCGAACCAGGATTCGTGAGGGTAATCACCGTATCTCGTGGCGGGTCACATGCTTGTATGAGCGGGAAGGTAATATCGGTAATATCGGCGCTGAAGCTTGGTGTGACGACAATTCCCTGAAGGTTGGCAATTAATGAATCGGTGCAAACTCCGAATTTGTAATCAACAATTAGAATTGAAAAATACGAACCTGCACTAGGAGGATTGAACGTAATACCAATCATAGCAGAGTCACCCGGCTTGACAATCTTCGGCAAATTAATATTATTGAGTAGATTATATCCCGTTGAATTACCGAGTCGTCTTCCCGTAATTTCAAGATCACTATTTCCTCTATTATATACCCAGATATTTGTATCACGACCGGTATTTTCACAAGAGAGTATTCTGCCAAAGTCAAATGATGTGACTCCAAGAACTACTTTCGTAACATCTTTCGATCCCTTGAGTTGAATTGTTTGTTTTACTCCGCAGGGCGAGGCGACAAACGTAGCTGTTCCTGAAGATGTACCGGATATTTGTGGCGTGAATTGAAAAGTTAAGGTCTGAGATTGACCCTTTTGGAGTGTAATTGGCAAGCTTGGCGAAACATATCCAAATCCGGGAGTAGCTGATATATTATCAATGGTAATTGATTCATTGCTAGTATTGGTGAGGATAATCGGTTGTGTTGCACTTGACTGACAGTCATTGAGCTTACCGAAGTCGATGTCAGGTTTATTGAATGAATACGTAACTACTCGTTGTGTAAGTGTGGTAATTTGAGAAGTATCAGCGCATCCGTCAGCATTTTTAACAATCACGCGATACGCGCCTGCCGATGATGCGCGGTGGATTTGCCCCGTTTGCGCGGTGATTGTCACACCGTCTTTGATCCATTCATAGCTTGTGGCAGGGTCTGAGGTGAGACTCACCGTGTCGCCTGAGCAGAGAAAGAGCGAACCTGCTGTAATCACAGCAGTTGGCTTAGCGAGAATAATTACTTCTTTTGGGTCAGACTCGGTCGTGCAATTGACAGCATTGGTGGCGCGGACACGGTATTGTCCTGCCGTGGAAGCGATGATAGAATTCGTTGTAGCACCGGGAATATCGGCACCATTTCGTGACCATTGGAAAGTAAGTCCGGCAGTTGTGGCCGTTGAGAGTGTCACATTTTTGCCGATGCAGAAGGATAAGGGTCCGGAGGCGGTAATGTCGGGCTTGACAGGGGCAATTTTTACTGCAATTGCCGAGGCGTAGTTGGTTTCGTTGTAGGCGCGGCCACGACCATATTTCGTGTCTGTAGAAATCACAGCATCTTCGAGATCATCTTTGGTATAACGGAATGCAAATACTCGATATTTATAATTCAGCCCACAAGTCATGGTAGGTATTGCATCATCGTACGTTGTAACTGTGGATGATAGATTAGCCAATACTCGCCAGTCGCCGATAGTTTCGCCTGGTGCATAGTTTTTGCCGTCTTGGGGTACTTTATTCGTATCTGATTGTGTTTCAAGGGCAAAGAGTACTAAATATCCTTGTATATTATCAGATTGGTTGGGGTCGGTCATGGCATTCCATGAGAGCTTTACGGTGTTCCCGCCTACGACGGTCGTCGTAAGAGTAGGTGATGTCCATAGTGGCTGCCGAGTAGTACGCCAGAATTGACTGTTGAGAATATCATTGGCGGTAGCACCGAAGTTCGGAAAACCTTTAGAAGCATTACTTGGAATCGGTGCACTTGCCAGTGTTTTTGTACCTGATCCCGAATAATCTGCAATTGTAGCACCGGGATAAACCCTGACTAAATTTCCCGCTGAGATTGACGAAGGATGCTGGAGCTTGGGCTGCGGTAAATTATTATAATCATTACCGGTGTTTGACCCATGTGAGAGTGCATGAACATGTGTTCCTGCTTCATTGGTGATTTGAATAATATCTCTCGCTTGAGAAATACTCAACACACCTAATAATTTCCATTCTTGACCAATAATACCTAGAGAATCAAACACGGACCAATCATTCGCTTCGACTTCTATATGTCCGTCTACATAAGATTTATTAACTATGTAGAGTGGGTTTTGCTGTAAACGGTGTTGAATGACTATCACGGTACCAGCTCGTAAATTTCTCCACATAGGAACATCTTTGAAGCGAACACATCCATTCCAAGTATCAAAATTTGTTACATTATCCCTAAATGTATATCCAACAATTGTCAAATTATCCTTTACGACTAATATCTCTGTCCATTCACCATCGGGCACTCCGTTGAAATCGGAATATTCACTCACGACAATATCCTGCGCACGCACCGAACTCGGCGCTACCATCACAGCCACACACAGACACATTAAAAACGTACAGAATTGTTTCATGGGGATCACTCGGGTACAAAAAGTATTTCGGTTAATAGACTGCGAAAATATCTGAACTTGGCGTATTATCCAACTTTGTTGTGCAGGTTTAATATTTTAGCATGTAGCAAGCTGTGATTAAGTAAAAAAAACCTGCATTGTTTTTCCACAATGCAGGTTTATCAATAGTTATTCTCCTGTTATGAGAATTCCCTTAAAATTGAAATTCATGGGAATGTTCGATAAATGCGCGGAGCAAGTCAATGGTCGCCTGCACGTCGTCTTTGTGAACAGACTCGACTACCGAATGCGTGTATCTGCAGGGAATTGACAGTGTACAAACGGGAGTACCGCCGCGGCTGAGTTGTATTCCACCGGCATCGGTACCACCGGCAGGGAGCACTTCCATTTGATATTTAATTCCTTTACGTTCAGCGAGTTCACGAAAAAAGCGTACTAGTCCCGGATGACAAATTGAGGACGAATCGAGTATTTTAATTCCTACACCGCCGCCCATTTTCACGCAATGATCTTTTTCATCGATGCCCGGCGTGTCGGCTGCGATGGTAATGTCAAGGGCAATTCCAATATCCGGCTGTAAACTGAACGACGCCGTTTTCGCGCCGCGAAGTCCGATTTCTTCCTGTACTGTCGCGACAGCATAGATATTATCTTGACTTTCGGTGAATGCTCGAAAGACTTCGAGCATTACATATACGCCGACGCGGTCGTCAAGTGTTTTGCCGGTATAGAAATTCCCCATTTTGATGAGTTCACGTTCCATCGTGATACAATCTCCTATACTCACTAATTCCTTCGCTTCATCGCCCGAGAGTCCAAGATCAATAAATAAGTCATTGAGTGGAATTACCTTAGCACGTTCTTCCGGTGTGGTAAAATGTGCTGCTTTGATGGCAATGACGCCGTCGATGGTGCGCGAGCCATACACTTTCACGCGTTGAGCGATGAGTGTACGAGGGTCAAATCCGCCGAGAGGATGGAAATACACAAACCCTTCTTTGGTGATATGCTTGACGACAAAGGAGATTTCGTCCATGTGGCCTGCGATCATGATTGTACGTGGAGTGGTTGACTTACCTTTGCGAAGTGCAAATAGATTTCCCATTGCATCGGTTGTAATCGATTCGGCAGAGGATGCAATTTCGGCACGAACGACTTCGCGGAATTGTTCTTCACGACCGGGAACGCCGGGTGTGGCACAGAGTGTTTTTAGGAGTTCAAATGACATTAATTTCTCTTTTTGAATAGTGGAGGATTTCATTAATTGAGGCGCGAAAATACGGATTATCTAGGAGAATATTCATGATATTGAAGAAGAAAATCGAGGTATAAAAAATTCTCTTTGTTGGTAGGAAAAAGATATGTTATTTTGCCGAAAGTTATGACAGTTAGTACAATAGTCGTCCATAAAACATACTTGCTTTACGTGTGATTTTGTCGTCATAAATTCAGAGGACTCATCAAAAGCGTTGAAAAATTCAAGGAATTTCAAAATATTTCAAAAACAATTCTACAAGTGTGGTAAGGTTGTGTTGTCCTATTTTGTCCTACGGATTCGACGTGTGATTTGTTCACATACAAATTAAGAGTTTATTCTGTAACATTCAATTATTAGAAGAGTTAGTGAGTCGCCTCCTTCAAGCTTTCGGGTTAGAGTATAATCAAGAATTTAGATAGCAAAATATTAATTTTTATTCAAGCTTCATTATTATTAAAGGTAGTTTTATGTTTCGTCAATGTACAATTTTAATTGCGTTTGTATTGTTCGCATCTACTGTATCTACTTGGGCACAGTCGAGCGCGGCACTTACAACGAAGCCGAATATGCCGGTTACTTTTGTTGAGAACAAAGGTCAATGGCCTTCGCAAGTTCGTTTTTTAGGTCAAACCCGTGGAATGAATGTCTGGCTGACAGAAAAAGGTCTTACATATGATGTTTTTTCCAAGCGTGCAGCGACCTCCGCAGAAATCAAATCAGAAAAATCCCGCCTCCGCAAAATCAGCTCCACTCTTGCTACTACTTTCAAAAGCGAAAAATCTGCACATATTACCGGTCAGGTAATTACGATGGAGCTCGTCGGTGCTAATCACTCCCAAACTATTGGAGATGGAGAGCAAAATGGATACCGTAACTACTTTATAGGTAGCGATCCTACGGCGTGGAGATCGAATGTACCTGCTTATACCCGACTTATCTCAAAAGAGGTCTATCCTGGTGTAGATGCTATTTATACATTCCAAGATGGAAAGCCACGCTATGATTTCATCGTCAAGCCGGGTGCGAATCCTGCTTCAATTGCTATTAGATTTAATGGTGCAAATGCAGTAAGTGTTACTGAAGATAAAGGTGTAAAGCTCTCGACCGTACTTGGTGCAGTCTATAATGGACATATTTATGCATATCAAAATCTCAATGGACGTGAAGTAAAAGTCAATTGTTCTTTTGTGAAAAATGGTGAAAATGTACAGTTTAACGTTGGAAATTATGACCGCAATCAGCCACTTGTTATCGACCCGATTGTCTATGCGTCCTATTTTGGCGGCTCGGGTAATGATGATATTACCGGTATGGCATTCGATAAAGTGGGTAATGTCGTCATTACCGGCGTCACAGACTCACCGAATTATCCGATTAAAATTGGTTCGTACGATACATTAGCACACGGTGGCACCGATGCTTTCGCTGCAAAATTTGACCCTACGCTCACAAGATTGTTATTTTCAAGCTTCATCGGTGGCGGTTCTGATGATAAATCGAACGGTGTTGCGGTAAATATATTTGATGACAAAATTACCATAGCCGGTGAAACTTCCTCGAGCAACATGCCGAAACCAGGTGGATACAAACTTGACTATTCTCAAGGAATTGATGGCTTTGTTACTCGCTTCTCTGCTGATGGGAAAACATTGGACTTTTTCAGTTACCTCGGAGGAACTGGTGATGACTATGGTCTTGCAGTTGCCGTCGATAATTTAGGTAGTGCTGTTGTTGGAGGTAAAACCAAATCTTCAAACTTTTCTGGAGCAAGTGCTCAATCCTATCAGAAACTTAACGGTGGGCAATTTGATGGTTTTATTTTCAAACTTTCTACTACTGGTGGAAGTCTTGAATTCTCAACATATCTTGGTGGTGGCGGTAATGATGAAATTAACGCAGTAGCAGCTTATGGAGAGGAAACGTTTGTAGCAGGTACAACCGGCTCAGGACTACAAAAGACATTCCCTGTGCCACCTCCGGGTAGCTGGGGAGGTCCAAGTCCCGACCCCGATCGTATAGCTTACAAGAGTGTATTTAATTCGGGTGCTTTCAGTGATGGATTTGTCGGTAGATTTAATAAAGCAGGTGGTCTTTCTCAATGGGAAGTTGAATATCTAACTTATATCGGTGCTAACAAGAACGAAACTGTCCGTGCGATTACTGTCTTGGATGACGGTAGCGCTGTCATAGCAGGAGAGACAAACAGTACGGATTATGTCAAAGGATTCCCATCCAGTAATACAAGCATTCAATTCAAGGGTGGTGCTACTGATATTTATGTATCAAAGTTATCACCAAACGGAAGATTATTAAAATCATCGATTATGTTTGGTGGCTCAGGTGCAGATTCAGTCTCTGCAATTTCATTTTCAACCGGTACAAATGAAATCTATGTCGTTGGTAAAACCACCTCAATAGATTTCCAAATGTCTCAATTATCACCTCCACTTGCTGCAGAATTTCCAGACTTCAAAGGTCCCACAGATGCTTACGTCGCCAAGCTTCCGAGTGGCTTGGGTAATATTAATTATGCAACGTATTATGGTGGTACAGGTCAAGATGGAGCTACTGCAGTTGCTGTTTCCAAGCGCGGTGATGCCTATTTTGCCGGTACGACGTCGACCACTGATTTGATGGCTTATACCGATGAATTTCAACCTTCACTCTCCGGTGGACGTGATGGATTCATCGCTAAAGTTGCGTTCGGTTTTATATCGATTACAAGTCCTAATGGTGGTAATCTTTTCTGTCCTGATGGCAATATGAATATTCAATGGGACAAAAGAGATGGTCTGCAATACAATGTTCCTGCGGATGTAGTAGATATCGAGCTTTCCTCCGACAATGGTCTCACTTGGTCCAAGAAAATCACAACAAACGTTACAACTCCTTCGTATGTATGGCATATACCGAAAGATCAAGCTCCAGGAACGACATATAAAGTCCGCGTTTATCACATTGCATCCGGTATCCGTGATGAAAGCGATCAATCCTTTACGATTGGTGTTCCCGTACAAATTACCGAAAGCCCGGTAAGTGATTCAGTCTGCCCAGGCACGCGAGTTCGCTTTAAAGTAAAAGGCACAGGTGCGAATCTTACCTACCAATGGAACTTTAACGGCAACAAAATTCCAAATGCTAATAGCGACTCACTTGTTATTACTTCTGCTCAAAATGCTAACGGTGGAAATTACACCTGCGACGTAAGCGCTGGCTGCCAGCCGGCTACGAGCCAAGCAGCGACGCTTGTTGTGAAACCAAAGCCACAGGTTCAGGTTCAGCCAACAGGTGGAAAAGTAACGGAAGGCAGCGCGATCACCTTAAAAGTAGTGGCGCTCGGTAGAAATTTAACATACGAATGGAGACAAGACGGTTTCAAAATTGGTGGTGCTGAAGGACCTGAGTATGTAATCTCCGGTGCAAACGGCGGAAATAACGGTATGTACAAAGTAATCATTCGTGGTGAGTGCGGGATAGATTCAAGTATTGCAGTTAAAGTAGAAGTCGTTCCAGCTTCTGTAGATGAGCCAAATCTACCGGGTGGTGTACATTTCGTACTTCGCTCGCCAATCCCGGCAAATGATAATGTACAGGCGACGATTACATCTCCTGCACTATGTCCACTTTCAGTGACCCTCAATGACAACCTCGGTCAGCCGGTAGCAAATGTCTTCAACGGCACACTTGATGCAAATGTCGCTCAGCCACTTTCAGTAAATGTCAATAATCTCTCAAGTGGAATCTACTGGCTCTCTGCTAAATGTGGTACCCAATGGTTCGTACAAAAAGTGGAAATTATTCATTAATTTCACGAGTTGATTCAAATAGAAAGCCCTGCCTGATACTCAGGCAGGGCTTTTTGTTTGGGTTGAATTTTATGCTTAGTTTTGTTCGGTAATGAATATCGTAACCTCGAAGCTCATCTCTTTTACTTCTCCATGCAAATCCCCGATCATATCATCGACCAAGTTCGTCAACGTACCGATATTGTTGAAATTATCGGCGAATCGGTCGCACTGAAAAAGTCAGGTCGCAGTTTCGTCGGACTTTGCCCGTTTCACTCTGACCGTAAGCCGTCGATGAATGTGAGCCCCGATTTGCAGATATTCAAATGTTTCTCGTGCGGCAAGGGTGGGAATGTGTTCACGTTCATGACCGACTTCCACCGCCTCACCTTCCTCGAAGCCCTCAAAGCACTCGCAGCAAAAGCCGGTATTGCTCTCCCGGACGAAGACAAGCCCCATGATGAAAGCTACAATCGGGTAGATTCTGCCTATAAAGCGCTAGCAGCGGCTTCTCAATTTTACCACGATACTCTCTCCAAATCTTCGGGGAAAATAGCTCTTCAATACTTTACCAAACGAGGCTTTACCCGAAAATTAATTGATGATTTTGCACTTGGATTCTCGCCTGAGTCGTTCACTGCGACTCTAGCCGAACTCACCAAACGTGGCTTTTCTGAATCAGTCATGAACGACGCAGGGCTGATTCTCAAAAAAGAAGAACCAGGCAGCAAACCCTACGACCGTTTTCGCGGACGTGCAATGTTTGCGATTCACGATGTGTCCGGACGTGTCGTCGGCTTCGGCGCACGGCAAATGAAGGACGACGGTCAGGCAAAGTATATCAATTCACCTCAATCCCTTGTCTATGACAAAAGCAAGATACTGTATGCTCTTTTTCAGGCGAAGCAGGAAATACGTTCACTGCAAGTAGCTATATTAGTTGAAGGTTATGCAGACGCACTTACTTTGCATCAGGCAGGTTTCCGTAATACAGTCGCCTCGAGCGGTACATCCTTAACGAAAGATCAACTTCAATTACTTGCGCGATATGCCAAGAAAATGTACATTGTCTATGATGCCGATACCGCCGGAATAAATGCCGCCTCTCGTGGACTTGAGCTCGCCGTCGAGGAAGGATTTGATGTGCATATTGTGCAATTACCGGCAGGCGATGACCCCGACAGCTTTGTCAAAAAAAATGGCGCTGATTCGTTTCGTATTTATCTCCGCGATGCAAAGCCATTTTTAGACTTTAAAATTGACATCATGAAAGCCAATAATCTGCTCGAATCTCCAGTAGGTAAGGCAGAAGCAATTCGTAGCTTGGTGCAAATAATCGCCAAAGTACCTGATACTCTTCAACATGATTTTTTAATGGGTCGTGTATCCGATCGCTTAGACTTGAGCGCCTCACAACTCCGGAGAATCTACGAAGAACTCACCAACGTCCGCCGAGCAAATACTGCCAAATCATCACCAAAAATGGGATATACTCAGCAAAACGTACAGCAGAATGTACTGCAAGCTGAATCGCAAAGTACACATCAGACTGAAAACCAGAATGTATTACCGGCTACTTCCTCACCTGTTTCGAGTGATACAGCACTAGTCACGCTTGCTGAACTTGCAATGAGCGAGAATCTCTTACCCGAGGAAAAATCTGTCCTTCGGATAGCGCTCACCGTGTCAAATGCTTTGCGATACATGGTCGAGCAGCTCAAAATTGAAGAAACACTATTTTACACCGAACCTGCTCGCCGTATCTATTCACTTGCTATAGATGCACTTAACCGAGGTTCACAGAATATATTTTCCTCCCTTGTCGCCAATGCTTCCATCAGTGAAGAGATGATGCATATCATCACGGACATAGCCATGCAACGTGAAATGCCAAGCGAAAAGTGGTTAGATTTTAAGATTGCTGTTCCAGAGGAAAATGCCCGCCGCGTCCTTACCGACTCGCTGATGAAGATGCAAATCAAGTCAATTGACCGCGAAAAGCAAGTAATACAATCGCAAATGAAGTCGGTATCTCAAGAGGAATCACTGCCACTCCTTCAACGATTGATACAAATTACTTCGCAGCGAAAAGAAATTTTAGAGAAAATGGGTGGTTAAATGATTGGTGGTTCTGTTGCTTGCATTCCAAGCAATCGCTTGCGGGCACCCTTGCCGTCCAAGCAATCTGAAAAATGGCACGATGATACCGCTGATTTATTATGAGGAAAGATACTCTAAATCGTTAACTAGTAGCATTGACATGGTGTTCGCATCAAACTATAAGTGGATTACTAGCTCTATAGGAGTGACCGGTTTGTAACAACGAAGTTCAATAGTATGCCCTTCGTGCCGTAGGTGTGACCTGTTTTTTTCCTACTATATTGCGCAATAAACAGGTCGCACCTACGGCGCTACAATGGTTCTTGTGGGTATATTTGGTCGAGTAGAGAGCTAACCCACAGTCTTTAGATTCCACCGTAGTTCCGTGTCCGCATTTCTGCTTTTGTGCCTTAGGATGTGTATTTCTTGGATGTGCATTGCTCCCCCTCACAGAACCGTGCATGAGGATTTCCCTCACACGGCTCCTCAATTGTATTCCGCACTCAGTGCTTGTAAAAGCTTACGTATATCTTTGGTTCCGGAAGTGGATACTTCGATACATACTGCTTAAAACTCTCCCAAGTGTAGCTCTTCTTCTGACTACGACGGTTGAGCCACTTGTAGAGAAGTTTCTTTACTCGGTCTTTGTAATTCCATAATGATTTGCTGTTTTCACTTACACCATAATAGTGATAGTGACCACGTACCATTTGGGATATACTTTCCCAAAGTTCTTGCAGCGTATAGGTATTCTTGTGTTCCTTCAGGAAGATGCTCACCTTACGGATGCCAAGGCGGAAGCGGGACTTACTTGTCCGCCTACATACCTTGAATTTGCCTGCTCGGGTTTTACCGCAGTAATGGGTAAACCCAAGAAAGTCAAACGTGCCCGGATGTTTGTTCTCGTCGCTTGTGTCCGTATTACGACCAAATTTTACTACCGATGTCTTGGTTTCCGATAATTCAAGCTTGAACTTCGCAAGCCGTAATCGCAAAGCTTCCAATATCAATGTGCAGTCCGATTCTCGTTCTACAAGTATGATAAAGTCGTTCTGCATACCGTACTATCGATGCATAGCCTTGAAGCTCTTTCTTCAATCCTTTCTCGAACCAAATGTCAAGCACATAATGAAGGTATATGTTTGCTAAGATTGGGCTAATGATGCCGCCTTGGGGCGTTCCCTTGTCGCTCGCTCTAAAGCTACCTTCATCCATGATTCCTGCTTTCAGAAATCTGATAATCAGTCGAATAAATTTCTTGTCTTTTATCCGATGTTCCAGAAACTGTACTAACCAATCATGGTTAACATTGTCGAAAAACGA
Source organism: Ignavibacteria bacterium (assembly GCA_016720145.1). Lineage (GTDB taxonomy): Bacteria > Bacteroidota > Ignavibacteria > Kapaibacteriales > UBA961 > JADJXV01. Next base: position 150,761 of record JADJXV010000007.1, read on the forward strand.
TTTAATATCTGCATCGATAATATAGTTTACGCGCTTGAGGGTTATCTCTTGAAGTACCTGCTTCAACGCATCGTGACAACCCATCTTTTCTCTAAAGCCATAGGATGAATCAATAAAACTTGGGTCGAATACTGCCGTTAGTATCGAGGATATTCCTTTCCTGGACTATCTTGTCCTCTGTCGAGGGAATGCCCAATGCGCGTTCCTCCTCGTTCTTTCGGTATTTCCTTCTTACGCACGGCTTGCGGACGATACGACATGCTTTTCATCCGTTCTACCAATCCACTAAGATTCGCTTCAAGCGATTCTCCGTATTCTTCTACACTCACTCCGTCTATGCCAAGTGCCTTCTTACGGGGAAGTTCGGCATAGCACGTTCTAAAGTACTCCTCGTTCAGCAAGCTTGCCAATGAGCCAAACTTGTATTTGGGAGAGTCCTTCGAGACCTTGCTTAGTTGTATAAGTTTCGTTGCCGTATCTGATTGTGTTCTATGAGCCATATACGTTTCCTTTATACAATACATACAATTGTCAGCCCCTTCGCGCTACACCAGAATTGAATGCTTCTGCATGCATACCTCTGCTTTCGCAGAGCTTGACGCTACTATGGGCTAATCCGACTTCCATTATACCGTTACGCATTCTACCCTTTTCGGATTTGGTTGCGCTTATGCCAAATGGCAAGTATAGTGGATATCCCAAGTTCCTGATATATCCGTTTGATATCATACTGCGGACTTAGACCCCGATGATGACTACATGCTCAAGCCATACGAACATGTTGTTATTGCATTCCTGTTTGTAGAGACAGTCTGCCATCATAACCTGACCTATTTCGGGGCTCAATACCTTCACTTGCGTTGCGGTCTGATATCTCCCTCGTCGTAGCTTCACTGGGCTTGTTACCTCACACAGCGTACGATTGCGGTAGCGGGTGGGTGGCTCCCTTCCCGCGAAGGATTTGCACCTTCTGAATATACCAAGCTTCGCTTGGCGCACCTACAAACAGGTCGCCCCTACAGGGCTATGGATGCTGAATCTCGTTGTGGAATTTTGTTGCGGTAACCCACAAAAAAAGCGGGAAATTCAATTGAGAATTTCCCGCTTATCATTTTATCTACTAATGACTTAGTAGTCCATTGTAGCGAGCTTTGCGATGTTTGCCTTCACGTCATCTGCAGACGCGTTGAGGGCTGCTTGTTCGTCCGGTGTGAGGGTGATTTCGAAGATTTCTTCGATACCGTTTTTTCCTACTTTGACCGGAACGCCGACGACGACGTTATTGAGGCCATATTCACCATTCAATGCAACGGCGCATGGGAGGATGCGGCGTTTGTCTTTGACGATACATTCTACCATTTGAACCGCTGATGCTGACGGAGCATAGTAGGCGCTGCCTGTTTTGAGGAAGTTGACGATTTCGATTCCGCCATTGCGCGCGCGGAGTACGATTGAGTCGATGCGATCTTGAGGCATAAGCTCGGAAATTGGCACACCGGCGACGGTCGTATAACGTGGAAGCGGTACCATAGAATCTCCGTGACCACCAAGGACAAACGCCTGAATATCTTCGACGGAAACGTTGAGTTCCATCGCTATGAAGGTACGATAGCGCGCAGTATCAAGCACACCTGCCATACCAAGCACACGGTTACGAGGAAGTCCGGTTTTTTGGAGAACGACGTGTGTCATCACATCCAAAGGATTCGAAACAACGATATAGAACGCATTAGGCGAGTATTTGAAGGCTTGTTCGGCACATGACCCTACTATTTTCGCATTAGCTGCGAGCAAATCATCGCGACTCATACCCGGCTTGCGAGCAAGTCCTGCGGTAATGATCACAAAGTTTGAATTAGCAGTATCTTCATAATTATTCGTTCCGCGGACGCGGGTATCGGATGCGAGTACCGGCATAGCTTCGAACATATCCAAGCCTTTCCCTTGCGGCACACCTTCTGCGATATCGAGGAGCACTACTTCATGCGCGAGCTCGCTGTAGGCGATGCGTTCGGCGGTCGTAGCACCAACGTTCCCGGCGCCAATCACTGTCATTTTCATATCTTTACTCCAAATATTAATAAAATAAACGTTGAGAATTAACTATGTAATGTCTTTTGTGGGCAGTCAGTTACCGCGATTCATCCAAAAGTTGAATAGAATGAAACCAACTAACGCCAACCAGCTATATTCAGATACTCTTTCGCAGTCATAACGGGAAGAGACGAATTTTTAAAATCTTTTTTATTCCTTGTAATAATTCCTTCTAAGCCAATTTCAAGTGCAGTATTATATTGAATTGCATCTTCAAAATCTTTGAAATCCGAGACTAAAGCAAGCTCTATTATTTTATTATCCAATGAAGCAACTTCTACCAACACTTTGAATTTTATAAGAATTTTTCTTGCTTCATCTAGCTTATGTTGTTTTGCTAGTAAATAATGAGCGTTCGCTAATGTAAGGGACGAAACAAAAAGCTCGACTTGTTTGGCATCCGCAAGCGAGAACAATTCTTGAGCTTCCTCAAAAAAATCTTCACGGCGGGCAAGCAAATCAACTACAATATTCGTATCAACTAAGAGCTTTTTCATTACGAGTATTTCTCAGTAAGATAATCGTGGTATTCGTTTTTATCATCCAACTGTTCACTAGCAATTACACCTGTTAAACTCTGTACCAAAGGGCTGATTTTAATTTTTTTCTTCGGATTTGACGTGAGGGAAATGAGATAGCTTTCGATAAGTTTTGAAAGACTTACACGATTATCTTTGGCAAAGTCTTTTGCTTGAACAAGGATATCTTTGTCAAGTTGCAATGTAAGATTTGTTTTCATGATTTTCGCAAATCAAAATTTAAAAATTTCCTTAGAATTAACTATTCAATGCCTGCAAGAATTCACGATTGCTTCTCGTGGCTTGGAGGCGTTCCTGCATAAGCTCCATTGCATCCATCGGCGTGAGCTCGCTGAGTACTTTGCGGAGAATCCAGATACGGTTGAGTTCTTCCGGTGTGAGCAGCAATTCCTCGTGCCGTGTACCCGATTTATTGACATCAATTGCCGGGAAAATGCGACGCTCGGATAATTTCCGGTCGAGCACAAGTTCCATATTTCCCGTTCCCTTAAACTCCTCAAAAATCACCTCATCCATTCTGCTTCCGGTATCGATCAAAGCAGTCGCGATGATCGTGAGCGAACCTCCTTCTTCGATATTCCGAGCTGCACCGAAGAAGCGCTTTGGCTTATGGAGGGCGTATGCATCGACACCACCGGAGAGTATCTTGCCGGAGTGTGGAGTGACGGTATTATGCGCGCGGGCTAAGCGGGTAATCGAGTCTAAGAGGATGATTACATCTTGCTTAGCTTCGACGAGACGTTTGGCTTTTTCGAGTACCATATCCGCTACTTGTACGTGGCGCTCTGGTGGCTCATCAAAGGTAGAGGCAAGGACTTCGGCGCGAACGGAACGCTGCATATCGGTCACTTCTTCCGGGCGTTCGTCGATGAGGAGCACGATGAGCTTTGCTTCAGGGTGATTACGAGCAATTGCATTAGCCATTTTTTGCAGGAGCACTGTTTTACCGGACTTTGGAGGCGAGACAATCAATCCGCGCTGACCTTTACCGATCGGCGAAAGAATATCAATAATACGGGTCGATGCTTCTGTGGGTAATGTTTCGAGCTTGAGGCGTTTGTCAGGGTAGAGCGGGGTGAGGTTGTCGAAGATCGTTCTGTCTCGCATGATGTCCGGCGATACGAAATTCACCGATTCGACTTTGAGAAGTGCAAAGAAACGTTCGCCTTCTTTTGGTGGGCGCACATGTCCTCTAATGGTATCTCCTGTACGCAGTCCGAACTTTTTAATTTGAGATGGAGACACGTAAATATCATCCGGAGAAGGAAGATAGTTGTAGTCAGCGGCTCTCAGGAATCCATATCCGTCGCCTAATGTTTCCAAGACGCCTTCACCTACTGTTCCCTCTGACTGTAAATCTTTGCTTTGCTTCAGCGATTGTGCCTCAATAATACGGAATATCAGGTCTTGCTTTCGTAAGTCTGAATAATCATCAATATTAAGTAACTTGGCAATTTGGGTGAGTTCGACAATTTTTTTGGCTTTTAGGTCGGCGATATTAATAACATGGGAGGCGGGAGTATCATTTGCCATAGATTCCTCTGGGGATGTGGATAGGGGGTAATACAAAAAAGTTCGCGTTGCAAGAACGCACACTACATGTCTGTTGAAGTTTAAAAAGCATTTGTTGAATCGGAATAGTCTAACTGCGAAGGAGAACCTTGGCGGAGCATTTTTGGCTAAAACGAGGGTGTTAATTCGTTTTGCGGTTAGTTTTCATGCAAAGTTAGGACGTTTTTCCCGATAAGCAAAGAAAAAAAATATAATACTGTATTTAAAACTCTGACACGGGTAGTTTTACGTTGAACTTCTTGGATAATTGAGCAAGTCCGGGCATAACATTTCTTGCTATTAATCACAGATGCTATGTAGTCCGAGGGTTCGAACCAAAAAAAACCTTTGGCAAAAACTGAAATTACCGTAAGTTATCATTGCAAGATATCATTGTAAGTTATCATTGCAAGTTAGCGTTGTAAGTTATCATTGGATAAATTGTTAAGTCATATAACTATTTCAGCTCTTTTTTTCGAGAGGAGTTTCATGCGCTTTCTACTTCTTGTATTTTTTTTATCAGCAATTCAATGGGTCTCAGCCTCCGAAACCCCTCCACAACTGCGCAATTCAACGCCAACATTTACCGCCAATCGCGGGCAAATCATCAGCACCGATAATCTGCCTGTACCTGATATTCAATTTACCGCAGGGCAGTCCGGTAGCGTTCAGGCATTTATTACTCCAACATGCGTGAGCTATGTATTTCCAAAAATTGAACTTAAACCCAAGTCAAATCTTCAAAATCTCACCAAAGAATTCCCCAAACGTCTTGATACGATGCAAGCAATTATCACCGAACTCTACAGAATGGATATGGAGTTTATTGGTGCTAATCCTAATGCGCATATTTCGGGCACCGAACAAGCAAGCGACTATACAAATTATTACTTAGCACATTGTCCTCAAGGAATTACCCATGTACCTTCCTTTGCTAAGCTCATTGTAAAGGACATCTATCCACAGATCGATGCAGTCTGGAAAACAACCGAACGAGGACTAAAATATGAGTTTATTGTACGCCCCGGCGGTGATTACCGACAGATTAAAATGCGCTATACCGGCGCTGATATTACGCAGAATTCAGGACTTATCACCGCTACCACACCACTTGGAAGTATTCGGGATGAATCGCCGGTGTCATTTCAGAATGAAAATAAAATACCTACTCAATTTCATAAAAACAAAGATAGTTATGGCTTTACTGTCGCAGAATATGACCATAGTCAGTCAATTGTCATCGACCCGATGGTCGTCTGGGCGACGTATCAAAAAATTGGACCGGATAACGATCCTTTAGTTTTGTTTACCGGACAAGGTCTTCAGGGAATGCGGCTTGATGCCAATGGTAATATTGTTATTGTTGGTGGTGTGAGTTCCAATAATTTTCCTGCATCAACTGGAGCTTACAAAACCACATACACCCCCAGCGAAGCCCAAGGTGCGGGTCGTGATTGCTACCTTGCAAAATTCGATAATAACGGTACTCGGCTCTGGGGTACGTATTATGGCGGAACCGGATATGAGTCGTCGAAGTCATTATATCTTCCAACCAATATTCTAACTATTGATGGAAACAACGATATAGTATTTGTATCTTCCCAATATGTAGGACCATCCCAAGTTGTTAAATTTTCAGGCAATGGAGCGATCATTTGGACCTCGAATTATGGTACAGGCGAAGCATGGTCGGTCACCACCGATCCATCGAATAATGTGATTGTTGTTGGCTGGACACATTCGACTAATTTTCCTACATCTGGTTCTGTTTTTCAACCAACCAATTCAAACTCTCAGGGTGTCGCTATTGTCACCAAATTTAATTCTTCCGGGAGTCGCCTTTGGGCTACGTACTTTGGTAATAATGTAGCAAGCGCTGAATATACGTTTAATTATTTCAGTGGTGTAACAACTGATAATTCAGGTAATATATATACAGTCGGCGAAGCTTGGGGGAATGGCTTTCCGACGACAACCGGCACATTTCAACCGGTTAATGATACCAATTTTTATAAAATTACCGTAGCCAGCTTGGACCCCATCGGACAGCGTAGATGGGCTACTTTTCATGGATGTGGAATTGCCAATGATATAATTTGTGATAATAATAATCTCTATGTAGTAGGCACTACTCAAAGTAATACGCTCTTCGATGTGACCGTTGGCACCTATATTATAAATGGTACAAGTGATGTCTGTATTTTTTCACTTGATAATACTACCGGCAACCGTAATAGCAGCTCATGGTCTCGTCTTTTCGGAGGAACAGATTTTCCAAGCGATGTTTGGAAGTACGGTGTCGTTGATCACGGTCAAAGCATCGCTTTTGGTCCTGATAATGATATATGGGTTGGCGGTATAGCGGGGAATTCGAGTAATTTTCCTATAATCAATGTAGCGACCAATCCACCGTGGACGTATTCTATCCAACAAGGATTTAAAGGCGGTACGTCCGACGGATTCTTTGCTCAATTCAATAAAGCAACCGGTGAAGCTAAATATTCGACGCTTTTTGGATCGACCGCCAGTGATTATGGTGGCTTTGTCGTACCCTACGGCAGCTCTAGTTTGTTCTTCGGGATTTGTTCAGGTGATGAAGGTTCGGGTACTTCTTTCCCTGTACCAACCAATCGGCGAATCGGTAATCCTGCCAGTGTCACCATCGCCAAAATCTGCACCTCCTACGGCACACTCACCGACGCAGGTTCGGATGCTGTGCTTTGTTCCGGTGATACTGTTCAAATAGGCGGTGTGCCTCTCACCGGAAGTTCGTATGTCTGGACTTCTGCCGCTCCTGCTGACCTCTCCAGCTTGACTATTGCTAATCCTAAAGCATTCCCTACCAATACCACTGCTACTCAATACAAAGTAAAATACTTCCTCGAGCAAACGGACGCAAGCGGGTGCTATGGCAGAGATACCGTCGAACTAACTGTTCGCCCAAGTCCTGCCGTCACTCCTCTACCTCAAAACCCTCAATGCATCGGAAGCGTCGGTACCTACGCTTTAACCGGTATGTACACGCCACTCATTACCGACCGATTTACCTGGGAAGCAGGTGGCGGCACCATCGTCGGCAATAATACCGAGCAAACAGCCAATATCCGATGGACTCGCATCGGGATAGACACCGTCTATCTGACCGTCACCAATAATCTGGGATGTGCCGCAAGGGTGAAACTCCTCGTCGAAGTGACAGCGCTCCCCGTCGTCAACGCCGGCACTGATGCCGAAGTATGCGAAGGCAAAGGTATTCAACTTGCCGGTACTGCTTCCGGTGGTACCGGCACGCTCACCTACTCATGGGTGCCAACCGTCGGTATCTCCTCCAACACGATTCTCAATCCTATCGCTACGCCTAATCAACCTATTACCGATTATATTCTTACCGTTATCGATGCGCGAGGATGTGTGAATTATGATACTGTTCGTATCATCATGAACCCAAAACCAGTCGCCTTCGCCGGTGAAGACAAACAAATCTGTATCGGCGAAAGCGCGCAACTATCTGCGTCAGTGACCAGCGGTATCGAACCGTATATGGCTACCTGGACTCCTACCACAGGACTCAGTAATCCGAATATCTCCGATCCCGTCGCCAAGCCAACCGTCACTACTGACTACGCCTACTCCGTTACGGACGCCAAAGGATGCAAAAGCACCGATACCATACGCGTCGTCGTCTATCCTAAGCCGATTCTTTCCGCTATTCCACCTACTTTAGACTTCGGTAAATTAGACGGCTGTACGTCGTCCATCGAAAAAATAGACTCTATTGCCAATACCGGTTCTGTTGAAGTGACCCTCACCGCTGCTACTCCCGATGATCCGTCCTTCAGTGTTAGTTCGGGATTCCCAATTAAGATTCCTGCAGGACAAAAAGCAGCGATTCGTATTCAGTATGCGCCTGTCTCTATCGGACAAAAAACAGGGAAAATCACCTTCGAAGGCACTCCGTGCGGGATTGTACTCCCCGTCAATGTGATTGGCGAAAAACTCAATCTTGCTGTTAAAAATGTTCCGTCAGCCGTGGACTTCGGTCAAAGTATATCCTGCACCAATCGCTCCGCTGATACGCTGATTACGATTACCAATACCGGCACCGATATTCTCACTCTCGTGCAACCTCTTATTCTACCGCCTTATACGACTTCTGCTACGTTCCCTATCACCATCAACGTCGGTGCTGATACCAAGATTCCGATTCGCTATGCGCCGATTGCTGATGGTAATTACGCGCAAACACTCCGCTTTCCCTTCTCGGCAGGCGCGTGTAAGGATACCATCAAAGTCGCTATGAATGGCGTGAGTGTTTCACACTCTGTAACGGCCAACCCTACACCGCTCCAATTCCCGGCTTTATCCGGTTGCGAATCGTTCCGCGATACGACGATAGTTCTTGAAAATACTAGTGTTGTGGATGTGAGAATTGACTCGGCTAGTGGCGGTGGGATGTTCAAAGTAACGGCGCCTGCCCTGCCGTTTACCCTCAAAGCAGGTGAAAAACGGGATGTGACGATACGGTTCGAACCGACCATCACCGGCGCAATTCAAAATGATCTGCAGTTCGTCTATAGCCCATGCAGCAAACGTGTCACCATGCAATTCTCCGGCAATAAACAAGGTGCGAGCTTTGCTGTAGCTGACACACTCGATGCCGGTGAAATTATCGCTTGTGCCAAGCAATCGGCTACCGTCCAACTCACCATCGAAAATACGAGCAGTGGTGGGGCAAGTGGCGGAGTGACCGTCGTTACGCCCGGCGCGTCCATTACGACAACTCTCAAAAATGGTGAAACCCTTCCGAATGGAACACCACAGAAATACGACGTGACCATCACACCACTTACCGACGGTACCTTCCTCGACTCCATGATGATTGTCTTTAATCCATGCGGTATTACCAAGATGGTCTATGTCAAGGGAAAACGTACCAATGTTGCGTTCAAAGCAGATATTGCAACGATCGATTTTGGGAAAATTCCATCCGGAATGAATAAACCGCTTCCCGCGACTTTTACCAATACCGGTACGACGGCATTGACCGTGTCGAGTGTGCCGAATCTGACACTTCCATTCTCCATTCTCTCCATCACTCCACCACTACCTGCAATTCTCCAACCTAACGATAAATTGACCGTTACGATTCAATACACCGGTGTGACAGGTATTCAAGCAAGTAAACTATTTGCTGTGGCTACTTTGCCATGTATTGCTTCCGACAGCATCGCGCTTTCGGGTGAAGGCGAAGTAAGTGCATTGCCATCGTTTGCTTCTACTAAATTCCTGCAAACAGACAGTATTTGTATTGGTAAAGACACGCTCCTCTCTGTTCGTTTGGCGAATAATGGCGGTGTGAATTTACAGGTACAGCAAGCGCTTGCGACGGGTTCGGCGGACTTTACCGTGCTTGGTTTTGCGCCGCGATCGCTCGCTTCGGGGACAATATGGATGTGAAAGTGCGTTATTCGCCCTCAGTTATTGGTCTAGCAACCGGTAAAATTGTCTGGGTGACCGATCTTCTCCGTGACTCCACTGACCTCTCAGGACTCGGTAAAAGCTGTGGATTTGTACCAATTGACACAGCTAAAACAACCATCAGCATACAAAATATCGAAGCGAATACCGGCGATAAGGTGCAAGTAACACTCAAGCTTACAAGTGAGAATGGACTTGTAAAATCAGGCGCAACAAACTTCAAGGCAAAAGTCGGCTTCAACCGAACCATTCTCCATATCACCGACCCGGCGATTATTTGCAACAGTGGTACTAATGCAGACCGATGTGAAGTTGAAATTACCGGCACACACCAAAGCAGCAGTGATATTCTCGCTGTCACACCGGCCGAAGCCACACTTGGCAATGCAGAACGTACTAACTTAGAACTCCTCTCATTTGAATGGCTTAACGGAACGGGTGCCGTGAACGTATCACGCGTAAACGGCGAACTCATCCTCACCGATATTTGCCGTGAAGGCGGAGTACGACTCTATCAACCAACACAAATCGTGAGCTTGAGTATGGTGCCCAATCCTGCAAGCGGAAATGCTGAAATCGAATATACCCTTCGCGAGGAATCTGCGGTAAAGGTCTCGCTCGTTGATGTGTTAGGTCGTGAAGTGATGATTATTGACGAGGCGGTCAGAGGTGCGGGGACGTATAGAAAGTATGTCGAACTCTCGCTTGCCGGTGATGGGGTGTATTATCTCAGATTGCAAGCACCGAATGTGACGAAGACGGTGAGGGTGAGTCTGGTAAAGTGATGCTTATCAAGATGTTACATTTTATAGCCGGTATTTGATTTGTTTGCCAATACCATCGTATGTGCATTTCTTGGCAAGGTGTGGACGGCAACGGGTGACCGCAGGCGAACATTTGGAATATAATGAACAGAAACCAATCCACTAGTGTCCACTAAAAATTTAGAGAAAATTGATTTAAGCAAAGTTCTTTGACATCATTACAATCTGATTTATAAAATAGCTTATTAATTGGCGTTTTATCCAGCAACGAAATACTTAAAACCTGCAAAACTTCGTATGTTGATCTATTAATCATAAGTTCTTTTCAATAATAGCAACTAAGCAATATGATATTATGGCACAATAAATTTGAATTTTAACAGCATTCTCACTATTGCCCCAAAAGGATTTAATTTTTAGATGCTGTTTAATCCATTTAAAAAATAGTTCAACTTGCCAACGATTTTTATAAAGTAGTGTAATTTGCTCAGCCGTAAGTTCCATATTATTAGACAAATATGAAAACGTTTTGTCACTTTCTTTATCATAATAAATAACTTGGCGAATTTCATTAGGATAATCTTTAGACGCATAAAACCCTGTTAGTGTTCCTACTTGATCGCTTATTACTCCTGTGTTTTCATTGATTTTATTGAGCCGATTACATTTGAATTTAAGGTTTTTTTTTGCTCGAACAACAAAATATGCTGAGTGGTTACAAATCTTATTAAGTCTTTTAAAATCAATATATCCACGATCAAAAACATAATAAGCACCATACTCATAAGGAATAACATCCATTGCATTCATATCATTGACAGAGGCTTCAGTTATATGAATGAAAGCTGGTATTTGAGTACAAATGTCATAGAGTGTATGAATCTTGATCCCGGCTTTAAATTTGCGAAATTTTGCCCACCATGTCAGATGTAGTGCTATCACTTTGGCTTCTTTGCAAGCATTGTTTTTGTGCCCTTCGACTTCTTTTTTCTTTAGTGGCACTAGTGAAACCAATCTATCTTTTTTACTATTACAGAGTGTGTGCTATGCGCTTACTTTTTTACTATTTCGTTGCAATAGTTGTCGCCGTCACCAGTGCGGGAGCAGCTATACCGGCTAGTACGTATTCGTTGCAAAAACAGCCCGGATACGTTGAAAATAAAGGACAGATTCTAGACCAGTTTAACAAGCCGAACACCTCGGTTCGATACCTGCTCAGCCGCCCCGGACTGAATATTCAACTCAAGGCAAATAGCTTTAGTTATGATAGTTATATCGAGAAAACCTTGCCGGTAAAAGACAAATCTACAGCCATCCATCAGCCGAAAGAGCAGCAGCACGAGTCGTTCGAACAGCACTTTCATCGTGTGGATGTGGAACTCGTCGGCGCGAACCCTGCGCCACTCCTGCACGCAATCGGCGCATCGGATGATTATCAGAATTATTATACAACCGGACTTGGCGAGGAGGGTGTGACGAATGTTCGCAACTATGCGCGAATCGTATATGTTGATATTTATCCGCATATAGATTTGGAGTTTTTTCTGGGCTCGCAGGGTGAAGCCGAGTATCAGTTTATCATCCACCCGGGTGGTGATGCATCTGTTATCCGATTGCATTATAAAGGTGCTTCAAGTACTTCGCTTACCGGTAATTTAATCGAACTCACACTCAGACATGGTAGTATTTCCGAACATATTCCCAAAAGCTATCTGGCTGAGAGCGGACGTGAACTCCGAGTGAAGTTTCAAAAAATTGAAATGGATATGTATGGCTATTCTGTGCCTAACTATGCGTTGGATCAGACACTTGTCATCGACCCTACACCTTCTTTGAAATGGGGAACATATTTTGGTGGAAGTAAAAATGATGGTGGAAACTGTATTGCAACAGACCAAAATAATGGCATTTATATAGGCGGCTCCACTTTTAGCACTGCCTCAATAGCTACAGTCGGTGCACATCAAGTGGTATATGTTGGCGCATGTGATGTTTTTATCGCTGCTTTTACAAAAGATGGCTTACGTCGATGGAGCACATATTATGGTGGATCTCAGCCTGATGCCATTGGCGGAATTGATGTAGATCCAAGTGGGAATATATTCATTGTCGGAACCACGGAAAGTGATAACGGAATTTCCACATCAGGCGCCTACCAAGTAGCCAAGCTAGGAAGCGATAATGCCTTTGTGGCTTCTTTTACGAATACAGGCGTACGGAGCTGGAGTACCTATTATGGCGGTAAAATTGGCGAAAGAGGTTCTTATGGTATTGACCTAACCATCGGTAAAAGTGGTAATGTACTCATTACGGGCTTGTCAACGAGTTCGGATGCGATAGCAACTGCCGGCACTCATCAGCAAACTAATGCCGGTAATAGCGACGCCTTCATCGCTTCTTTCTCCAATGTAGGGGTTAGGCAGTGGGGTACATTTTATGGTGGAGGGCTCAACGAACATTCCACCGGAATCACGACAGATAAGAATGGTAATGTCTATATTGCCGGTATAACAGCAAGTACCGGCGGAATTGTACTAACAGGTAGTTCCCCCCATCAATCTTCTCTCAAGGGAAGCGAAGACGCCTTCATTGCAAAATTTACAAGCTCCGGCAATCTTCTCTGGAGCACATATTATGGTGGTGATGATGTTGATTATGGAGATGATATTAAAGTCGATACAACAGGCGCTGTATTTATAGTAGGAGGTACGAATAGCACAAATTTTATCTCAACAAACAATGGATATCAGCCAACCTTTGGTGGAGCCAATGGATGTGACCAAAGTTGTACATCAATAGGATGGAGTATTGAGATGGGTCTAGTAAACAGTAGTACGGGTGCTGGAGATATTTTCTTGGCAAAATTTTCCGAAGTCGGTGCACTCATTTGGGGAACTTATTATGGTGGAAATGACTGTGAGAACGGGAGTTCTTTGGCATTAGACAGACTTGGGAATGCGTATCTTATCGGTACTACTAATAGTTCATCATCAGTGTTCGCTTCGAGCACTGCATATCAGCAAAATAATAACGGTGAATGTGAGACATTTATAGCGAAATTTTTATCGAATGGAATGCGTGATTGGTCAACCTATTATGGCGGAGAAGCTGGAGAATATGGCTTTGATATAGCAGTGGATAATGATCTGAATGTATTTGCAACTGGATGGACGTCAAGTAAAAATAATATCGCTACTCCGGGAGCTCATCAAGTAGTGCTTAGTGAGAATTCGCTTATTGCTTATATCGATGCATTCATCACCCGGTGGGAACAGTGCAATGAACTCTCCATTTCAATTTCATCGAATAAGTCCTCCGCTTTTTGCTTAGATGACGGTATGGGGGTCGAATATAGTCTGCCCTTCGCTCCTAATTCAACTTACGAATGGCAGAGCATACGTTTGGGGACAATCACCTCATTGCGCACAACTGATTCGAGTATTATGGTCAATTGGACAAAAACCGGTACTGACACTGTTCGCGTACGACAAACTTCAACGATTTCAGGATGTTACAAAGACACAATGTTCATTGTCACTATCACACCTATTTTATCAATAAACCTCGGCGCTGATATTGTGACCTGTCTTGGCGATATTCCGACCATCGGCAAAATTGTTAGCGGTGGCACTGCTCCGTATTCTTATTCATGGTCGCCCAAGACAGGAATTATTGGTTCGGACTCCACAGCACAAATCAATGTTTCTCCTACAATCACAACAACCTACACCGTATCGGTCACCGATAAAAATGGTTGTCAATCTCAGAATGGCATTCAAGTCACCGTACACCCAAAGCCATCTGTCTATGCCGGTGCAGACACGGTCATCTGTCCGGGTGAATCGATTATAATCGGAAATGTAGCCACAGGCACCACCGGAAGCTATCAATATCAATGGACTCCGTCAATAGGATTATCGTCCGATTATATAGCCCGTCCGACTGCAAAGCCACCGACGGATACCACTTATCGAGTCATCGTGACTGATAAAAACGGTTGCAAAGACACATCAGAAATTAAGATTCGACTCTCGAAATCTAGCATAAAAATTACACCCGTTTCACTGGTATTTCCCGAATTACTCGGTTGTGACCCTGCGAAAGATACCGTCATTACGCTCGAAAATCCAACTGCTCTTGATGTAGAAATCAGCGCAATTATCTCGACAGACCCTCAATTTAAAGTGTTGACTGCAATGCCATTACTCATTTCGGCAAATAACGGGAAACAGGTTAAAATTCGTTATGAACCAAGCGCAAGCGGAACATCCAAAGCAATCTTAAAAGTAATAACCGAACCATGTAAAAGCGAGGTTCTATTTCCAATCAGCGGAAGTAAACAAGGTGTAAGTTTCGCAGTTGCAGATACCCTCGATGCCGGCGAAATTATCACCTGCGCGAAGTCATCAGCCACCGTCCAACTCACCATCGAAAATACGAGTAGTGGCGGCGCAAGTGGCGGAGTGACCGTCGTTACTCCAGGCGCATCCATTACAACCACTCTCAAAAACGGTGAAACACTGCCGAATGGAACACCGCAGAAATACGACGTGACCATCACACCACTTACCGACGGTAATTTCCTCGACTCCATGATGATTGTCTTCAATCCATGCGGTATTACCAAGATGGTCTATGTCAAGGGAAAACGTACGAATGTTGCACTCAAAGCAGATATCACGAACCTCGATTTTGGCAAAATTCCATCCGGAACGAATAAACCGCTCCCCGCGACTTTTACCAATACCGGTACAGCTGCTTTGACCGTGACAAGTGTGCCAAACCTGAACTCGCCATTCTCAATTCTCTCGGTTACTCCACCACTACCGGCAATTCTCCAACCTAACGATAAATTGACCGTTACGATTCAATACACCGGTACAACCGGTGTACTGACGGGTAAGGTCTTTGCCTTTGCGACACTTCCATGCGCCATTAGTGACAGCATCGCGCTTTCGGGTGAAGGCGAAGTCAGCGCGTTGCCATCGTTTTCCTCCACAAAATTCCTCATTACCGATAGTATTTGTATCGGTAAAGACACGCTGCTTACAGCACGTTTGGCGAATAATGGCGGTGTGAATTTACAGGTACAGCAAGCGCTTGCGACGGGTTCGGTGGATTTTACCGTGCTTGGTTTTGTTCCGCAAACACTTGCTTCCGGGAATTCTATGGATGTGCAGGTACGCTATACTCCGACATCTATCGGGCAAGCAAACGGAAAAGTCGTGTGGGTGACGGATCTTCTGCGGGACTCCACCGACCTGTCGGGACTCGGCAAAAGCTGTGGAATTCTTCCCATTGACACCGCCAAAACAACCATCAGCATACAAAATATCGAAGCGAATACCGGCGATAAGGTGCAAGTAACCATTAAGCTTACAAGCGAGCAAGGACTCGCACAGTCGGGTGCGACGAATTTCAAAGCCAAGCTTGGTTTCAACCGAACAATTCTCCATATCACCGAACCGGCGATTATCTGCAACAATGGTACTAATGCAGACCGATGTGAAGTGGAAATATCCGGCACGCGGCAAAGCGGAAGTGATATTCTCGCTGTCATTCCGGCTGAAGCTACGCTCGGCAATGCCGAACGTACTAACTTAGAACTCCTCTCATTTGAATGGCTTAACGGCACCGGTGTTGTGAATGTCTCGCGGATAAACGGCGAACTCATTCTCACCGATCTCTGCCGTGAGGGTGGAGTGCGGCTATATCTGCCAACGCAGACCGTCTCGCTGAGTGTGGTGCCCAATCCGGCAAGCGGAAACGCTGAAATTGAATATACACTTCGTGAGGAATCTGCGGTAAAGGTCTCGCTTGTTGATGTGTTAGGCAAAGAAGTGATGATAATTGACGAGGCGGTCAGACCTGCAGGGACGTATAGAAAATCTGTCGAACTCTCGCTTGCAGGTGATGGGGTGTATTATCTCAGGTTGCAAGCGCCGAATGTGACGAAGACGGTGAGGATGAATGTCGTAAAGTAAAAAATTCTCTAAAAATTAAAAATTCTTTGGGCAGAAACTGAAATTACTGTAAGTTACCATTGATTAAAATGTTAAGTCAAAAACACATTACTATTTACATAACTTAAGGCAAGATTCATGCGTTCTGTACTTCTACTTTTGTTTATTGCGTTTCAAAGTATATCTGCCCAAGAAAAACCGCCTCAGTATAGTACCCCATCTCCGACGTTCACTGCAAACCAAGGACAAATCATTAACACCAATAATGTATTAGTACCTGAGATACAATTTTATGCCGGTCAATCCGGAAGCGTGCAAGCATTTTTTACTTCTTCTCGCGTGAGCTATGTATTTCCAAAAGTAGAAATGAAGACGATGTATCGACCTCAGCATCATCCGGAAGCAGCACACCGACGAATCGATTCACTGCAAGCGGTCATTTCCGAACTCTACAGAATGGATGTCGAATTTGTAGGATCAAATCCTAACGCAAAGATGACCGGCTTGGAACAAGCAAGCGATTATACAAATTACTACTTAGCACATTGTCCTCAAGGAATTACCCATGTACCTTCGTTTGCTAAGCTCATTGTAAAGGACATCTATCCACAGATCGATGCAGTCTGGAAAACAACCGAACGTGGCCTAAAATATGAGTTTATTGTACGCCCCGGCGGTGATTACCGACAGATTAAAATGCGCTACACTGGCGCTGATATTACGCAGAATTCAGGGCTTATCACCGCCTCTACACCACTTGGAAGTATTCGGGATGAATCGCCGGTGTCGTTTCAGAATGATATGGCAATATCTACGCAATTCTCAAAAAATAAAAATAGTTTTGGCTTTACTATCGCAGAATATGATCATAGTCAGACGATTGTCATCGATCCAATGGTCGTCTGGGCGACGTATCAAAAGATTGGACCGGATATAGATGCATTAATTCCAATCTACTTAGGGCAAGGACTACAGGGAATGCGTCTTGATGCAAACGGCAATAGTATTATAATAGGTGGTGTAAGTTCTACTAATTTTCCGGCGTCAACCGGTGCCTATAAGACTACCTTTACCATTAGTACACCGGAGAATGGTGGTCGTGATTGCTACCTTGCAAAATTTGATAATACCGGCACACGGCTATGGGGTACCTATTATGGAGGGGCAGGTTATGAACCGCAAAAACTAGTTTATCATCCGAGCAATCTTCTCGCTATCGATGGAAATAATAACATAATTTTTGTGGCACCATCGTTTACTTTATCATCTACCGTCGTTAAATTTTTTGGCGATGGGACACTTTCTTGGGTTTCAAATTTTGGTCCGGGTGAAGCATGGTCGGTCACCACCGATCCTTCGAATAATGTGATAGCAGTCGGATGGTCACAGGCAAATAATTTTCCAACTACAGGCGGTGTATTTCAATCGACGAATTCAAATCTTACGGGTGTTGGGGTAATTGCCAAATTTAATTCCTCCGGCGTACGGCAATGGGGCACGTATTTTGGTAAAAATACTAGTGGCGGTGGGACTAATTATAACTTTATAAATGCAGTAACTACCGATAATTCGGGTAATATATATTTTACAGGTGAAGCGTGGGGGAGTGGCTTTCCGACGTCAACCGGCACATTTCAACCGGTCAATGATACCAATTTTTACAAAATTACCGTTGGAAGCTTAGATCCGAACGGACAGCGTAGATGGGCTACTTTTCATGGATGTGGATTCGGTAATGATATAATTTGTGATAATAACAATCTCTATGTAGTAGGCACGACTCAAAGCAACACGCTCTTCGATGTGACCGTTGGTACATACATTATTAGTGGCATCGCCGATGTCTGTCTATTCTCCCTTGGTAATAACAACGGCAATCGTAATGGCTCCTCATGGTCCAGACTTTTCGGTGGAAATGATGCGACAAATTGGATTTACGGGCATACGGATTTTGGTCAAAGCATTGCCTTTGGTCCTGATAATGATATATGGGTTGGCGGCTTAGCGGGTAATTCAAGTAATTTTCCAAGTATCAATGTAGCCACCAATCCACCGTGGACATATTCTATCCAACAAGGATTTAAAGGCGGTACGTCCGACGGATTCTTTGCTCAATTCAATAAAGCAACCGGTGAAGCTAAGTATTCTACACTATTTGGATCGACCGCCAGTGATTATGGTGGCTTTGTTGTACCCTACGGCAGCTCTAGTTTGTTCTTCGGGATTTGTTCAGGTGATGAAGGTTCGGGTACTTCTTTCCCTGTACCAACCAATCGGCGAATCGGTAATCCTGCCAGCGTCACCATCGCCAAAATCTGCACCTCCTACGGCGCACTCACCGATGCAGGTTCGGATGCTGTGCTCTGCTCGGGTGATACTGTTCAAATAGGCGGTGTACCTCTCACCGGAAGTTCATATGTCTGGACTTCTGCCGCGCCTGCCGATCTCTCAAGCTTGTCCATCGCCAATCCTAATGCTTTCCCTACCAATACCGGCACTACCCAATACAAAGTAAAATACTTCCTCGAGCAAACGGACGCTAGTGGGTGTTATGGCAGAGATACTGTCGAACTCACCGTGCGACCAAGCCCTGTAGTCACTCCGCTACCTCAAAACCCTCAATGCATCGGAAGCGTCGGTACCTACGCTTTAACCGGTATGTACACGCCACTCATTACCGACCGATTTACCTGGGAAGCAGGGGGAGGTACCATCGTCGGCAATAATACCGAGCAAACAGCCAATATCCGATGGACTCGCATCGGGATAGACACCGTCTATCTGACCGTCACCAATAATCTGGGGTGTGCCGCAAGGGTGAAACTCCTCGTCGAAGTGACAGCGCTCCCCGTCGTAGGTGCAGGATCCGATGCCGAAGTCTGCGAAGGGAAAGGTATTCAACTTGCCGGTACTGCTTCCGGTGGTACTGGTTCGCTCACCTACTCTTGGGTGCCGACCGTCGGTATCTCCTCCAACACGATTCTCAATCCTATCGCTACGCCTAATCAACCTATTACCGATTATATACTTACCGTTATCGATGCGCGAGGATGTGTGAATTATGATACTGTTCGTATCATCATGAATCCCAAACCCGTCGCCTTCGCCGGTGAAGACAAACAAATCTGTATCGGCGAAAGCGCGCAACTATCTGCATCGGTGACAAGCGGTATCGAACCGTATATGGCTACCTGGACTCCTACCACAGGACTCAGTAATCCGAATATCTCCGATCCCGTCGCCAAGCCAACCGTCACCACCGACTATGCCTACTCCGTTACCGACGCCAAAGGATGCAAAAGTACCGATACCATACGCGTCGTCGTCTATCCTAAGCCCATACTTTCTGCTATTCCACCTTCTTTAGACTTCGGTAAATTAGACGGATGCACATCCTCCATCGAAAAAATAGACTCTATTGCCAATACCGGTTCTGTTGAAGTGACACTCACCGCAGCTACTCCCGATGATCTGTCCTTTAGTGTCAGTTCGGGTTTCCCGATTAAAATACCCGCAGGACAAAAAGCAGCGATTCGTATTCAGTATGCGCCTGTCTCCATCGGACAAAAAACAGGGAAAATCACCTTCGACGGCACGCCCTGCGGGATTGTTCTGCCGGTCAATGTGATTGGGGAAAAACTCAATCTCGCTGTCAAAAATGTGCCTTCAACCGTTGACTTCGGTCAAAGTATATCCTGCACCAATCGCTCCGCTGATACACTGATCACGATTACTAATACCGGCACCGATGTGCTCACACTCGCACAACCCATTATTCTACCGCCTTACAGTACTTCTGCTACGTTCCCGATCACCATCAACGTCGGTGCTGATACCAAGATTCCGATTCGCTATGCGCCTGTGAATGATGGTAATTACGCGCAAACACTCCGCTTTCCCTTTTCGGCAGGCGCGTGTAAGGATACCATCAAAGTCGCTATGAATGGCGTGAGTGTTTCGCATAGTATCACTGCCAATCCTACACCGCTCCAATTCCCGGCTTTATCCGGTTGCGAATCATTCCGTGATACGACCATAGTTCTTGAAAATACTAGCGTTGTGGATGTGAGAATTGACTCCACTAGTGGCGGCGGGATGTTCAAAGTCACGGCGCCTGCGCTGCCGTTTACCCTCAAAGCAGGCGAAAAACGTGATGTGACGATTCGCTTCCAGCCGTCAGCGACGGGTACGATTCAGGAGGATGTGGAATTTGTGTATAGTCCATGCAGCAAGCGTGTGACCATGCAATTCTCAGGCAATAAACAAGGTGCGAGCTTTGCTGTAGCTGACACACTCGATGCCGGCGAGATTATCGCTTGTGCCAAGCAATCGGCCACCGTCCAACTTACCATCGAAAATACGAGCAGTGGCGGCGCTAGCGGAGGAGTGACCGTCGTTACTCCAGGCGCATCCATTACAACCACTCTCAAAAACGGTGAAACCCTTCCAAATGGAACACCGCAGAAATACGACGTGACCATCACACCACTTACCGACGGTAGTTTCCTCGACTCGATGTTGATTGTCTTCAATCCCTGCGGTATTACAAAAATGGTCTATGTCAAGGGACGCCGCACGAATGTAGCATTCAAAGCAGATATTGCAACGCTTGATTTTGGCAAAATTCAGTCGGGTACAAATAAACCGCTCCCTGCGACCTTTACCAATACAGGTACGACGGCACTAACCGTGTCGAGTGTGCCGAATCTGACACTTCCATTCTCCATTCTCTCCATCACTCCGCCACTACCGGCAATTCTCCAACCGAATGATAAATTGACAGTTACCATTCAATACACCGGTACAACAAACATACAATCTAGTAAAGCCTTTGCATTTGTGACACTTCCATGCTCTGCCTCTGATAGCATCGCGCTTCAGGGTGAAGGCGAAGTCAGCGCGTTGCCATCGTTTTCCTCCACAAAATTCCTCATTACCGATAGTATTTGCATCGGAAAAGACACGCTTCTCACTGCTCGATTGACGAACACCGGCGGTGTGAATTTACAGGTACAGCAAGCGCTTGCGACGGGTTCGGCGGATTTTACCGTGATTGGTTTTGTTCCGCAAGCACTTGCTTCCGGGAATTCTATGGATGTGCAGGTACGCTATACCCCGACATCTATCGGGCAAGCAAACGGAAAAGTCGTCTGGGTGACGGATCTTCTGCGGGACTCCACCGACCTGTCGGGACTCGGCAAGAGTTGTGGTTTTGTGCCAATTGACACAGCTAAAACAACCATCAGCATAGAAAATATCGAAGCAAATACCGGCGATAAGGTGCAAGTAACCCTTAAGCTTACAAGTGAGCAAGGACTCGCACAGTCGGGCGCGACAAATTTCAAAGCAAAGCTCGGCTTCAACCGAACAATTCTCCATATCACCGACCCGGCGATTGTCTGCAACAGCGGAACAAATGTTGACCGGTGTGAAGTGGAAATTACCGGTACGCGCCAAAGCGGAAGTGATATTCTTGCTGTCATTCCGGCCGAAGCCACACTTGGCAATGCAGAACGTACCAACTTAGAACTCCTCTCATTTGAATGGCTTAACGGCACCGGTGTTGTGAACGCATCACGCGTAAACGGCGAACTCATCCTCACCGATATCTGCCGTGAAGGCGGTGTGCGGCTCTATCAACCAACGCAGATCGTCTCGCTGAGTGTCGTGCCCAATCCGGCAAGCGGAAACGCTGAAATTGAATATACACTAAGGGAAGAATCGGCTGTAAGGGTATCACTTTTTGATGTCTTAGGTAGGGAAGTGATGATTATTGACGAGGCGGTGAGAGCAGCTGGGACGTATAGAAAATCTGTCGAACTCTCGCTTGCAGGTGATGGAGTGTATTATCTCAGGTTGCAAGCGCCGAATGTGGTCAAGACGGTGAGGGTGAGTCTGGTAAAGTAAAAATTTAATCTAATTATCAGGAATTAATATGTATTTGAGACAATTACTTTGTTGTATTGCTGTTTGTTTTTCTGTACACTCAATCCAAGCACAATCACCTCAGACTTCAGACTTACCACTATCTCGCTATGGAATTTATGGCAATCTTGGTCTGATTTCCCATTCTGCCGACTTCCGTGCTTTTCCGGGTGTGCCTAATTGCTGTCCGAAGTTTCAGTCCGGCAGTGGAACGGGAATGTCTTTCGGGGTGTTGTATGAATTACCGTTTTTTCGTGTCTGGTGGCTGTCACTTCGGGCGGGATATGAAGATTATAGTGCGAAATTAACCACTCGTGAACCTGAACTGTTTTCCGGTGGGATTCAAGGAGAATTTGAACATCGTGTGACGACAACTCTTTCTTCGTTTGGACTTGAAAGCATGATACTATACTCGCCCGTTCGCAATCTACGTATTGGCGCCGGAATACGGGCGGCAACAGTACTCAGCAAAGAGTATTCTCAGGTCGAAGTAATAGTATCACCGGCAGACCAAGGCGTATTTTCGAATGGAAAAAGTACACGTAACGACACATCCGGGACTATTCCGAATGCAAATTCTATAGCAATTAATCTACTCGCAGGTATCAGCTATGACTTACCTTTGAATGCAAGTGGTACATTATTTCTCACACCCGGAATTCAGTATTCCCTTGGCCTGCTTCCGATTATAAGTGAATATGATTGGAAAGCAAATAGCTTGCAATTTGGAATTGCGTTTAAGTATTCACCGAAGCCATCTGTTGATACACCACCCGAAGTCCCAAAATTACCAGAACAAGAAAAGCCTGTCATAGTTGAGAAAACAGTGACCCCACCGGTCGTTGTTAAGAAAAAACCTAATCTGACTGCATCAATCTCGGCAGTGCGCGTCGCGACCGGTGATATCGAACAGCCCATCGACAAAATTACCATTGAGGAATTCGCCTCCACTGCGCTCCATCCTTTGCTCCAATATGTATTTTTCGAGGAAAATTCATCGGAAATTCCGTCGAAATATTTACAAATTACACAACAGAAGTCGGACGATTTTTCATTGCGGGATTTTCTAGGTTCGAATTCTATGGATGTGTATTATTCAGTGCTTAATGTGGTGGGTTATCGTATGAAAACCACACCCAAAACGACAGTGACACTCACCGGCTGTAATAGTAATGAAGGTAATGAACTTAATAATGCAACTCTCTCGAGGAACCGTGCAGAAAGCATAAAAAAGTACCTCGTGGAAGTGTGGGGAATAAACGGAAAACGTATCAAAATAGAACAACGCAATCTACCGACAAATCCTTCTAATTCTGCAATTAAGGAAGGAAATGAAGAAAATAGACGCGTCGAAATATCATCGAATGATGGTGAAATTATTACTCCAATTATTATCGATGATACTATACGCAGAGTTTCCACTCCAGTCATTCGGTTCCTTCCGAAAGCTACAGCCGAAGCAGGTCTTTCCGATTGGACGCTCACCGCCACTCAACAGAATGGAATTTCTACTGCTTATAATGGTACTTCTATACTTCAGCCGTCTATCGATTGGAACATTTCAAAACAAATTGTCGATTCACGGCTAACAGGGAAAATAGATTACACGCTCTCAGTCCGAGATACCGAACGTCAAGTCGCAACGAGTTCGGGGCAAATCCAAGTAGAACAGGTCACCATCCAAAAGAAACGCGATGAAAAGCTCGCTGACAAGCTCATCGACCGCTACAGTCTGATACTCTTTGACTTTGACAAGGCAGATCTCGACCGGCGGAATCAATCGATTATATCATTTATTAAAAAACGTATTACTCCGGATGCATCAGTATTTATTACAGGTTACACAGATGTCACCGGTGATGAAGAGCACAACCGACGCCTCGCGCAGCAGCGAGCAGCAGCCACAGCCCAAGCTCTGAATATCAAAGCAACGGTCTCCGATACACAAGGCGAACAGCAATTCCCAAATACCACTCCCGAAGGAAGGTTTTATAATCGAACTGTAGAAATCCTGGTAGAGACAGCGGTGAAGTAAGTGTAAGTCGTAAGTCGTAAGTCGATAAGTCGTAAGTCGATAAGTCGTAAGTCGTAATAAGTCGATAAGTCGTAAGTCGTAAGTCGTAAGTCGATAAGTCGTAAGTCGATAAGTCGATAAGTCGTAAGTCGATAAGTTTTTAAATGTCTGTACTTTAAATTCTGTACTCTTCATTCCCTTTAGTCCCTTTAGTCCGTTTAGTACCTTCAGTCCTTTCTGTCCTTTCTCTCCCCACTGCTCAAAAAAAAAGGTGATGAAGCTCAAAAGCTTCATCACCCTTTTTACAATCACACCCTATCATTCAAAAGAATATGGCATAGCCATAAGCGCGTGTTCTTTCATAGAGATACTGAGTATAGAATACCCATTTGAGAATTGACGCCGCATCGATTCCGGCAGAGCAGATTGCTGTGTAAATGCTGTCCATGCAGCTGCTCCCATTGTTTGCCGAAGAACATTATTGAGGCGTTCTTGGTTATCATCTCCTGAGCTTTCTTCATCTTCATCACCGTCCATTGAAATACCAAACATTCTCAGAAGATCCTCGATTTGATCTTGAGGTTTGGGAAATATCTGCACCATCGCACGCATTGTATCCGGTATTCCGATTCTTTTTTTCACAAGTGAAAGAGTGGTCTGCCAGCCACCGAGCACATCGACTAGTCCGACGTTTTTAGCGTCCGTTCCACTCCAGACGCGTCCTTTTGCTAGTGCCCGCATGTCTTCATAGCTCTTGTGACGGCTATCAGCGGCTTTGGTGACGAATCGATGATATGTACCGGCCATAAGTCCATGAAACTGCTCCAAATCCTGTTGATTGTGCGGTAGATACGGACTCATAAAATGTGATGATCTACCGGTAGTAATAGTGTCGATACTTATACCCATTTTGCCTAAAGAACCGCTGAATGTGGGTAATATTCCAATCACCCCTACCGAACCTGTCACGGTCAGCGGATGAGCAATAATCGTATCACATGCCATTGCCATATAATAGCCACCTGAAGCGGCGACATCACTCATAGAAGCATAGACAGGCTTGACTTTACGTGTTTTTTGAATTTCCTCCCACATCACATCAGACGCAAGAGCAGAGCCACCCGGACTGTCGATACGAAGAATGATCGCGGTTATAAATTCATTTTCACGTGCTTTTTTTAGGTCGCTGATGAAAGATTCAGATGCTATTTCCATATTTCCACCACCAAATGGTCCCCCGCCGTCACGCTTGCCTGTTCGAATTGCACCCGAAGCATAGATAATTGCAATTTGATTTTTGACATCTGCTACCGATGTATTTGCTCCACTCGAACTATTAACATAATCATCCATCGACACAAGGCGAAGCTTTGCTTCTTTCTTTCCTTCTTCTGGTGCTTTTGCACGAGTTTTGAGCTTGTCTTTTACTTGCTGTTCAGATGCATATCCATCAATCATGTGATTGCCAAGCATCGAATCGGCTGTATATATTCCTCGGTTAATTGCCAAGCGAACATCTTCAAGAGGTAGCTTACGGGCTTGAGAAATGGCTGAAAGGAAGGCTTCGGAACGCTGTGAAATGAGAGTTCGGAGCTCGTCCTTGGCAGGCTCACTGAAATTCTTCCTTGAATAGGGTTCGCCAAATGACTTGTATTCTTCAAATTGTTCAACATGCGCATCAATTCCCAATTTTTCAAACAATCCCTTATAAAACATCACACTTGCACCCGATGCATTGAGCTGAATATAGCCCTCACGCGGCATAAATATCGAATCAGCGGAGAGTGTTGAGTAATAATCAGCACGTTCACCTGTTTCGATAAAGGCATAAATAAATTTTCCTGATTTTTTGAATTCGGCAAGCGCTTCGTGGAGTTCGGTCATTTTAGCAAATCCATTACCCGAGCCGGATTTTATATAAATTCCCTTGATGTTGTCATCGTTTTTTGCACGTTTGAGTGCAGTGAGAATCTCGAGGAAAGTAGCGGGGTCTTGTTTATTGAAGAGTCCTGACTGAGAATTGTATTCGCGAAGGGGACGAGACAGATTAAGGGAGAGAATTGAATTGGACTTCACGGCTGCGACCTTCTTACTACCACCTCCGAGGGAAGTAGCCACTCCGGCAACGAGCGCAATAATTCCAATAATAAACACAACAAATACACCGAGAATGATCACGACAGGTATCCACCAACGAGTCTTGCGCGGTGGGGGTGGGACATAGCCCGAATACTGAGGCGGCTGAGATGTATATGGTACTTCCGGCATAATAATCTTTCTATAAGTAATTGATTAATAAATTAGTTGTTTAATTCAAAATGTATGTGAATATGATGTTGGTAATTTCAATACCTACTCAAATCAATATCAGGATGTCCCACTACGACAGAGCTGTGAATAGTTATAGTATGAGGTACATATTCTTTAATATTATTGATTCTCCTGTAATTAATTTACCCTTCAAAGTATCAACTTCAGTAATTCGAACAAAAATAAAGAAAAATTGATACTCATTCATCACAAAGTGATTTGATGCTAGTCAGAGTGAAGTCATAGCATTCTCTCGATTATCGATTTTAAAAAAAAGACTTTATCTTTCCTTATACTTTACAACCGCATCATTTTTGTTATTTTTGAAGTGAAATTCAAACTCTGAAGTTTTATTTATTTTCTGGAGATTGTTATGAAGGTAATTTCGATGTTTATCATCGTTCTCGGTATGACGGTTTCGGCATTTGCTCAGGACGAAGACGTGCTCAGACCGCGAGGGAGTAATAGCAGCAATGCTAGGCGCGGCAGTAGCTCGAGCGGCTCAACTTCATCGACACCAATTATATTTGGAATTGAAGCAGGGATGAATTATAATATGTTCTCGCAGACGATGAGTGGGCTACTACCAGACTCTCGATTTGCAATGCTCGCATCCGGCAATGGTATATCGCCACTTGTCGGTGCATTTGTGGATATTGAAGTGGCACGTAACCTTGGTGTGCAAATCAAACTTGCCTACGACCAAAAGAAATTTGGTAATTCCGGAAATGCTATCATTGATTGTGAAACGGCAGGAACCGGCGCTATTGTCGATGCTACTATCACCGGTGAATATACAAACACTGTTACCTATCTCGACCTTACACCACAACTTAGGTGGAATATCACACCGGAACTAGTTTTTTTAATTGGTCCTACCGTACACTTCCAACTTGGTAATGGTACAGGTACGTTCTCTGAGACAATTACCTCAGCAGGAGAATGTTACTTCAATTTTGGTCAATCAAATCAATCTAAAACTTCAGCGATAACCATTGACTCGATTGGCACAATTGCACCTAGATTCGGAACTCAAATTGATCTTGGTTATAAATTCAATCTGTCTTCTATGATATATCTTGTACCTAAAGTTGGCTATCAGTTTATGTTCACCAAGTTGGCAGAAGATGAAGCCAGTTCGGACAATAGTCGATTCCCAAGTTTAGGTCTTGTACCGATAACTGCGACCAATAAAACTCTTCATTCCCTTCAATTCACACTCGGATTGTGGTTTCAACTATAATAAACAAAGGAACATACTATGAAAACGCTCTATACTCTGTGTTTGTTTTTGGGATTAACTTTTACGACAATTGCTCAGCAAGTTGAAGTGATGAATGTACCTTTCAATACTTCTTCTGATGATTTCGCGCCCGTCGTCACGAAAAATGGAAAGATTCTTTATTTTACCTCCGACCGCTCAGGTGGACGCCAAAAAATTTATGTCACCGATCGAAAAGGAGCAGATTGGAATGCTCCTGAAGAGATCAACGGTGATGCAAATGATGGTAAGCAAGTAGGCGCACCGACTCTCACTCCCGATGGATTATTTATGATATTCAGTGCGTACAAACATGACGTAAGCAGCAATGGACGTACAGATTTATACAGCGCTCGCAAAATCGCCGGCAAGTGGACCGACGTTCAAAACCTCGGTACGGATGTTAATTCCGATGCCTTTGACGCGCAGCCGTCACTCTCGAGCGATGGACAGACACTCTATTTTGTCAGTGATCGTGATGGAGGTAAGGGTGGAACTGATATCTATGTTACGAATAGAAGTAGTTCGGGCAGCTGGTCTAAAGCTATCAATATTAATGAGTTGAATTCAGATTCGGATGATATGTCTCCATCGATTTCATCCGATAATAGTACGATGTTCATTTCCAGTAACCGTTCAGGTGGCGAAGGTGGATTTGATATTTACACCACCAAGCGTTCGTCAGGCATGAGTTTTGGTTCACTTACCAATCTCCGCACCCCGATAAACTCTACGGCAGACGAGTATTTCTACTCTGCACTTCCCAATTCAACGACTGCATATTTCAGCCGTACGAATTCAAATGGAGACTTGGATGTGATGACTGCTGTGCCGAATCCCTACCCGTCCGAACCGGTGCTACTCGTGCAAGGCGTTGTCAGTGATGCTGTTACCAAGCTTCCTCTCGGCACTGCTATTACCATTTCCGACCTCAAGACCGGCAAGAAAGTAGCTAATCTCCAATCGGATGATGCTACCGGTGAATATTATGCGACACTTACCGCCGGACATACCTATTCACTCACTGCGTCGAAGGCTGGATATGTCTTCTACAGTGAACGCTTCGAAGTACCTACTACAATGCAAGGGAATACCGTTACCAAGGATATCGAACTCTCGCCACTCTCAGCCGGCAGCACTCGATTACTTATATTTTTTGATTATGACGAGGACAAATTAAAGGAAGAATCTGTTCCTGAGCTCGAACGGATCGTCGATTTTATGCGAGAAAATTCCGTATCAAAAGTCGCCTTTGAAGGTCATACCGACGATGTAGGCGCTGATGATTACAATGATAAATTATCACAACGCCGGGCAGATGCAGTAAAGCAATATCTCATTCAGGCAGGAATTACCGCAGATCGCATGAGCGCCAAAGGATTCGGAAAACGCAAGCCGCTCGTCAAGTCCACTGCCGATGAAGCACGAGCTCAAAACCGTAGGGTGGAAATGAAGATTAAATAGTATTTGTACTTTGCGTATTTTTGAAGCGCAGTGATATTATTTCCAAGAAAACAATGCAAACAATACAACAACCCTTTAGTAATGTGCAACTTGAGCTACTCAAGGTTTTTTCGCACCAGTTATCCGATCAGGAGATTGGTGAATTACGAAAAGTGCTTGCACAGTTCTTTACTCGCATTCTTATTCAACGTGCCAATGAAGTGTAGGATGAGAATAATTGGTCAGATGACGATATCGAGAAAATGTTGAATATTAAAAAACATTTTAAGGAAGTGAATTACATTTAAAACTCGAAAACTACAACAGTTATATTGAATATTTGATACCTTCGCTGCCCGCTTGAGGGTATTGTTTCTTTGCGTATTTTTGAAGCGCAGTTCGCTACGATTGCCATATAATTCAGCAATCACGCGAACTGCGCTTTTTAATGGGAACCCCAATTTGATGACACGACTACTCCTTATACTTTTTCTGCTAAGTTCTTGTGGAATTACCGCACAAGCGCAGTGGGGGAGTCCGCGGAATTGTCGTGAGCTGAACTCCGTATCCGACGATTTTGCTCCCGTCTGGAGCTCAAGTCAGCGCCTTTTGTACATCAATTCCGAGCGTACAGGCCGGTCGCTGTTTTATATCGCATCACAAAATTCTCCGACACAATTCTCTCCACCCGCTGTCCTCGAGTCACCCCTCAATGCCAAGCGAGGTAATCAATCGTATCTTACTGTATCTGCAAATGGTTCGGCATATTTATCGTGCTTTACTCTTGGTGAACAACGTCCGTATTTATCAATTTATCAGAGTGAACAGGTCGGCTCCGTCTGGAAGCAGCCCTCGCCGGTCGAGGAATTAGCCGATGAATCCTTCGGCGCACATCCGACCGTCTCGAAAGATGGACTCACGTTGATCTTTTCGTCGAACCGTGAAGGCGGAAGTGGAGGAATTGACCTGTGGATCACCCGCAAGCAAAATGACGGTAAATGGTCACAACCATTAAATTTAGGTGAATCAATCAATTCAACGGGCAATGAAATCACCCCGTTTTTAATCGGCGACTCTTTGTATTTTAGTTCCGACGGTTGGGGCGGCAAAGGTGGCTATGAACTCTTCCTCTCCGTCAAGAATGCAGGCTTATGGCAAGCTCCGGTGCCGCTGTCCGAACTCAATTCCGAATCCGATGAATCAGACTTTACACTTTTAGATAGTCAGACTGCGTTGTTTGGTTCGAATCGTACCGGCGGACTTGGTGGAATTGATATTTATCAAACCCACATTGAGCGCGACAATTCCACTGCAACCCCTTTACCGCTCGAAATGATGATTTCTACTCTTGTACCGAATATCATTGTACAGGAAAGTATTGGAAAAGAAGTAATTACCATATTTCCTTCTATCTTTTATGCTCAGAATTCAGATGCACTTCCTAATGAATTACTCACGAAACCGCTCGAAGCGAACGCTAAAATCAACCTCCTACCCAAAGACTCCGTCGCAATTAACAGTTTGAATCTCCTCGGCTTTCGCTTGAGTTCATGCGAAACTTGCACGTTGAGTATCACAGGATGGGCAGATAAATCATCTCCACTTGAGAATGCTAGGCTAGCTTCACTTCGCGCTGAGAATATCAAGAATTACTTCGTTTCGATCTTTCAAGTTCCTGCAAATCGCATCCGCACACAATCTGCCGTACATGCCGATACGGCCATTACTCAAAAGTATAGAGGGCTGTATTCGCGGGTAGATTTTCAGTCTAATTCGTTGGAATTACTGGAACCTATAGAATATAACCAATCCAAGCGCACAATTCGACCGGCGAAGCTTGAATGTACAGTCGATGCTCGACCTCGGCAGAATGTTCGCTCATGGAGAAGCAGCGTAGCAGGCGTTTCCTCGCCTGAACGCACAAACAATCTTCCGCAACAATTCACCATCACAACTGCTGACGTAGAGAAAGTAGTCTCCGGCGACTCACTCGTGATAACTGCTTATGGTAAAGACTCTTCCGGCAGGTTATCTTCACAGAATGTCGTGCTTCCTATTCAGCATACAAGCACCACCTCCGGGCAGGCGACACAGACTGATTATTTCCTTTCGTCGCTTGACGCCAAGAAAGCCGGTGATCAATTCGAGGAAATTATCATGGATGAAAATCTCACCGACGAAACCACTCACGAGCTCCTCTTGAATGGAGTTACACTCGCACCATTCCCTGAAACAGGGGGCAAAATTCACCCACAAACCAAAGCTGCTGTCGATGAAATGAAGTCCCGCGCTGCCAAACACAATATTCAAGTGAAAATTTCGCCCCGCAAAACGGCTGAATTACCGGCGTCAATCAGTAAGTTTGCGCCGTTTTTTATTTCGATCATCCTTGATAAGCATGAAAAGTAATTCTACTATCTTCTGACAATTCAATGGCTTCCACACTCAAAACCCGACGACTCCAACTTGCCTCCTGGTGGCGTAAACGGTGTGGATATGAGACGTTCCCGACTGATACGCAAGCCGCCAAGCTCCCCGTTTTGTGGGTGTATCTTGTGCAGGCATCAGCCATTTTTTTCGGAATAATCGCGCTTACAGGAATTCTCCTTTCTCTCCATTACGAACCGAGCGCTCGACCTATCTATCAGCATGGCAAGCCGGTTGCGCTGGTGATTGCCCGTGAAACCGTGATTGTCGGTACTGATACTCTTTGCACGCTAGGCGAGATTCTCCGCTTGCCAATAAACGGTACAATGGTTGAATTTCCACCGGAACATCTCGCAAAATTGCAGGTGATGAGCAATTCTGCCGGGCTTCCTCTTGCTGTGAGCCCGGCGACGGCAAGTGTGGAGCATACGCTCATGCAGGAGATTCCGTTTGGAGCGGTGATTCGGGGAATTCATATTCTGTCGGTACACTGTTTTGTCGGCTGTCTGCTGCTCTCAGCGCTGATGTTATTTTGGAAACGCGGGTATCGCGCTCCGTTCGAACTCGTTTGGATGCTAACACTTGGCATCATCACAGTGAGCTGTGTGTCGGCGTTTTCGGGGCACATCCTGGCGTGGAATCTCCGCGCGTATATGTCGGCGCAGATTGTCTTCAGCGCGCTTGAGTACTTGCCATTTGGCGAAACGGCGGCTTCACTTCTGCGGGGCGGCACTGCCATTCGTCCTGAACTTTTACCGCGAATCCATGCATTACATGTGCTGGTCTTGCCGCTTGGAATACTTGTTTTGCTACGGTCGATGCTACATATCGCACGGAGATTAGGTGTAGAAATCCGACTGGATGCACTGCTCTTTCTGCGAGGCGCGCTTGTGATGGTAGTTCTTGGTATAGCGACTGCAATTCTGCCGATTTTTGGCACGTATACCGGACGGCTACCGGTGGATATTTCGGGCGTGGTACTTGCCGACATGCGCGTTCGACCGGAATGGTATTTCCTTGCAGGATATCAACTTCTGCGGAGTGTTCCGATGGATTTTGCAGCCATGCTTCTCGCTCTGTGGGGTATGTTCTGGCTGTCGCTGCCATTTGTGGGGAATACGAGGCGAAAGAGGATCATTATGTGGCTCACGGGGTTAGTGTGTATTGTGGTGGCGCTTGTATTGGGGATTTTCGGGGCGGTGTGGTAGCCCAAAAATCTACGGTTGAAACCGTTGGATTGGTTGTATCGTGCGAATTGGAAATGGTCATCACTATTCTCTGCTTTCAAAACCGTTGAAACGGTTTACAACCTCGTCTTGGCTTTTGACCCCATGATTAAAATCATGGGCTATGTTTTTTTACCGTATGTCATTGTTTTTTTTTGATAGCACCCATCTCTCAGCACCGGCACATTCACACTTGCGTTCAGGGCGCAGGCAATTTCGATGTCATGTTCGCAGCCGCGGGCGAGGAGTTCTTTGCCCGAACTGCATGATTGTAATTCAGTTAGGATATTCTTCCGCACCGACTCAAACACTCTTTCCGCTGCTTTGCTTTCCGGCGAGCGTTCGCCTTTCAGGTGTGCAATGATCGCTCCTGCGCCAATCATATCCTCAATTGCGACTCTCAATGTGCCATCTGGCCAGCGTTCACCGGCGGGAATGACGGCTATCGTCGTGCCGATACTCATGGCATACTCAGCGACTGCTTTGGCATTACGAATACAACCGCAAACCGTTGGCGTGTTTCCGGTTGCAAGCGAGAGCGTAGAGCCGTTCGGCGAGGGCAGGACCAGTTTTGTATTCGGAGTAATACCAAGCAGGGAAGCAGGCGACAGCGTATAGCCGGTCGATGCTGCGCGGTGCGAATGAGCGAGTTCGGCGCCAAGCGACTCGGCATACGTCACCGCCGTATCATCTTTCCATTGATAGGGATAGACAAGTGCGCCGCGCGCGGTAGCAACATCCACCGACGTCGAAAACGAGAGGATATCGACAATAATCACCACATCGGATATGGGGGCAAGCTCTTGCGTGCCGCGGAGTCCCCATTCTGAGCGTATGGTGTATTCGTGTTGGTTGAAGAGCATGGGGAGAAGCGAGATGATTAATTGATACAATCTGCGTTGTTATTATATGTTACTTCACCACTTATACATCCACTTATCACTTTTAGGTGGGGGGGTATTCAGATAATTAGCATAGAAGTTCACAGCTTCTTTAAGTTCAGCAAAATATTGCCTATCTTGCAGGTTCTCACCAAATGAAATATAGAATTTGTCTAAAGTTCTAGGAACTTCATCACAATACACCGTTGGAAATATATAGGTATCTAGCTCCCAAGTCTCTTTAATATTTTTATCAATGCTAAATCTCAACCAATAATGTGTCGTAAAGGGGTATAATTTTTCGAACGCTTTATTGTCTTTTAGTTCTTTGAGGAGTTCAATGTAACACCTTTTCCATTCTGCATGTTCCCAAAAATCCTCGTCATTAAAGAACATGTTTTTCACCTTTGTCCACGCTTTATCAATGTCAGGATTCGGGTTTCGGTACTCAAAATCTTGATATATCTCAAGTTCCTCATAACTACGTTTGATTTCTGCAATGTCTATTTGTTTTTTTACCCAAAGATCAACCACACCTTTAATTTCTAATCGGTCATTGAATAATCCTCTCGCATAACACATCTCGTAATTCTTTTCATCTGTCCGCTCAAAAAGTACTAACGCATACTTTTCCAGTGGCTTTGCATATTTAACCCGATAGTCTCGACCGAGTGGGTACACGGAGGTTTTCGTAGTCGATGTATTTTGACTTGTGTACGTAGGTTTTTCTTCGGAGAATAGGGTGTGAAGCTGATTTTGTATTTTGATTAAAAAGTTCATAGTTAATATTTAATATTTAATATTCTTTACAACTTATATGTAAAAACTATGGTTAAATCGATATTATATTATTCTGTAGTAATTGTCGTGCTTGACAAAGTCATACGACAATTCACACAGTAAGAACTGCTTTGTGTACACACTACTCAATTTGGCTAAAGCCAATAATTCATGGTCTTACTCCAGCTGAAGCTGGAGCCTAGTCAACCTGATTCTTCCTTGAGCACAAATGAATATTGGATGCCAATATGCGACAATCTTCCTGAATTGCCTCCAGCTTCAGCTGGTGGGGAAAAGAGTATGATTTGGGGCTTTAGCCAAATTGTGCTTGCAGTAAGAATTGTGCTGCTGTATGTAACTGAAAAAGCGAATCACTATTTCAGCACGACAATTCTCACAGTAAGAACAATATTATTCTAAGCTTAGGGCAATTCGAACATATACTCATTAACTCTCTCCTCCCTCCGCCTGGACGGCAATGGGTGCCCGCAGCAAACGTTTGGAATACAAGCGAACCGAATCCAAAACTCCTCACCCATTCTTAAACTGTATATCATACAAGCGTTTATACGTGCCACCTTGGGCGAGGAGCGTGGCATGATTGCCCCGCTCTGTGATGCGTCCGCCATCAAGAACGAGAATTTCATCGGCTGAGATGATAGTCGAAAGACGGTGGGCGATGATGATGGCTGTGCGATTCTCGAGAACGCGGCTGATTGCTTCCTGTACTGCTTGTTCGGACTCGGAGTCGAGCGCCGATGTCGCCTCGTCGAAGATGAGAATTTCGGGCTGACGGACGATCGCTCGGGCGATGGAGATTCGCTGTTTTTGTCCGCCTGAGAGGAGGACGCCGCGGTCACCGACATACGAATTATACCCTTCCGGCAGCTTGGCGATGAACTCATGCGCGTTGGCAATTTTTGCTGCGCGCTCGATGTCCTCGGGCGTGGCATTCGGAAAACCGAGAGCGATATTATTTGCAATCGTGTCGTTAAAGAGCACTGCTTCCTGCGAGACGATACCAAAAAGCGGTCTGTAACTGTCTATGGTGAAATTGCGGATATTCTCGCCGTCAAGCAGCACTTCGCCCTGATATGGGTCGTAGAAGCGAGCAATGATATCGACCATCGTGGATTTCCCGCCGCCGCTCGGACCAACAAGAGCGAGTTTTTTACCCTTTTGCAGCGTGAAGGTAATATCTTGTAACACAGGATTATCATTATACTTAAACGACATATTTTTTACTTCGAATTGCGAGCGAAGCCTCGTCACCGTTTTCTCGCCCGATGGCACACTCGGCATGCTGTCCATCACGGCAAAAACACGTTCGGCGGCGACGAGTCCGCGTTGAATCTGTGCCGGAAGTCCGGTTACGGAGGCAATCGGCGACATAATTCCAAAGAGTAAAAAGAGGAATGCCATGAGTTCCGAACCCTGTAATTGTCCTTCAAACACCTGCATTCCTCCTACATATAGCACTGTTGAAAGTGCTACGATGGCGAGCATATCATTGACTGCCGGTACGAGGTCGCCTACTTTCTGACTTTTAATTGCAGCACGGACATAACGATACGTCTCATCCGTAAATCGTTTTACGGCATGACGTTCGGCATCGGCCGACTTGATGGCGCGTATCCCGGAAGTTGTCTCTTGGAGAACTGATGTAAAATTCGCAACAGTTGCCTGCATTCTTGATGCGTAGCGTCGTAAGAATTTGGTAGAAAAGCGCACGAGCACCAAGCTAAAGATACTTGTACTGAACGCAAGCAGAGTGAGGGTGGGTGAGAAGGATATCAGCAAACTCAGCATTACGATAATCTGAATCGGTTCGCGGAAGACGACCATGATGAGTGGCGAAATACTTCCGTGCATTGTACCTATATCGTTGGTGACAAGAGAGATAAGTTCGCCTGATTTATTCCGGTTGAAAAAGTCCATTGAGAGATTGATCATTCGTGTGAAGAGCTTATCGCGCATAGATTTGACCATTCCTTCGGCGAGGCGCGTATTGAAATTTCCACCAAGGTATTTAGCTATATTTTTGGCGAGGAAGGTGGCAATGATGAGCATACTCAGCCGTAGAAGCATTGTTCCTTTGTCATCTGTGATGACAATTGTAGTGATCATTCCATAGAACCAATCTTTTAATTCACTTAAAAATCCCGATGGTACGGGTGTAACAGGTGAAGGAGATTCATGGCTGAAAATGACTTTCAATATCGGTTGAATAATTGCAATCGAAGCGGCTGTGAGTACAGAATACACGATATTGGTCACCATTGACAGTACAAATACCAGCTCAAAACCGCGAATAAATTTGAAGACACGAAGTATCGTTTTCACGCACATCCATTGAATAAGTAAACAGAATTAACTATGTCAATTTACCGATTTTCTTGCAATGCAGTAGGTTAGTTGAGGAGAAAAAGTGGGTTTGTTCAAAATAAATTTAGTGTATGTTGTCGGAAAACGCTATTTTTGCAGTCCTTTTAGAATTTCCTGCCCCAAATTATGTGAATTTCGGGGCTGTTTTATAAACAACCATAGGAGCAGACATGAGCGTCAAACGCTTGTACGAGACGACTATTATCGTTAATGCCGCATTGGAAGATAATGATGTGGAAACGGTAGTCCGCCGTGTGACTGAGTATTTAGAAAATCACGGTGCCAGCATTGTAGAAATTGGACGTTGGGGCAGAAAACGCCTGAACTACCCGATTAAAAAGAAATTTAACGGCTATTATGTGTATCTCGCTTTCGAGATTCCTACCAATATGTTGCCGATTATTGAGCGTTTCTTCATCCTTGAAGAGAACATCCTCAGACACTTAACGGTGCTCTTACCACAAAAATTACGTGATTATCGCGCTGCCCGTACTGTTCACGCTTCGATGCAAGAAGGTCCTAAAGACGCCATCAAAGAAGCGGCAGTAGTTGCTACTTCTGCCGCAGTGCTTACTGATATCGATGACGACATCGAAATCGATGACATTGATGTAGATGATATTGATGTAGATGACATTGAAATAGATGCAGCCGACGAAATTGAGGCAGAATAATCCCATATTTATCAAATCTTTGCGAACATTACACATTTAGAGATTCCAATGAAAATTATTCTTCGACAAGATGTAGAGCATCTCGGCAAAATGGGCGAGATTATGACCGTGAAAGACGGCTACGCGCGCAACTATCTCATCCCGCGCAATTATGCCCATTATGCTACACCCGGAGCTATCCGTGGTTTTGAATCCGAGAAAAAACGTTATTTAGCCCAAATGGGTAAAATGAAAGAAATTGCTGAGCTTCTCGCCGCAAAGCTTACTGAAACACAAGTAAGTGTTGGTATGAAAGTAGGAGAAGAAGGCAGACTATTCGGTACAGTGACCGCTCAAATGATTGCTGACGAGCTAGCAATCCTTGGTCACCAAGTAGATAGACGATCAATTACCATCGACGAGCCAATCAAAACACTCGGCGTATTTGACGTAAAAGTAAAGCTTCATCCAGAAGTGACTGCTTTCGTCAAAGTATGGGTAATCAGCGCTTAAGTGCTGACCTCAATAGACTTAAAAAGCCGCTTTCGTTGTCGAAAGCGGCTTTTTTGTTCACGTTCTGCATATTCCAAGCTTTGGTCACCCGTTGCTCACACCATTTAGCACTAACACTAATTCTACTTTGGCACTATAATAATATACGTCAATACGATAAACCTTAGTAGAAATATGTCTGGTAAAGAATTCACCTTATTACCTTATTATACTCTTTTCCAGCGTAATGGATGCCTGCTTTTTATAAAATAAGGTTGACATCTAAGCGGGTATCGTGTGCTACTAAGGTTTTCATACTCATTCGCAAGTTGCTCGTTTATGGCTTAAAGTAAAGTGCCAAAGTCGAACTAAGTACGTAAAAAATAAAGTTGTAGTATTGTATTTGCCAATTAAAAAAGCCCTGACCGATTTTCATCTGTCAGGGCTTTGTTTAACCATTCAACGGTCAATTACAAATCCACTGTTTGTTCGTTCATTTTCTCGAGTGACTTACAGATGGCTGCCAAGCATTGCGTCGCGAGCGAACCGTCAATCACGCGGTGATCATACGTCAGCGAGAGATACACCATTTGGCGGATAACAATTACATCTTGACCGTCAATTTCACGGACGACCGGACGCTTTTGAATTGCGCCGATACCCATAATCGCCGTTTGAGGTTGATTAATCACCGGCGTACCGAATAAACTTCCGAATGAACCTACATTTGTGATAGTAAAAGTACCGCCTTGTACATCATCAGGAGCGAGCTTTTTGGTGCGTGCGCGGGTTGAGAGGTCAAATACTGCTCGTCCGAGTCCGGTTACATTAAGCGCGTCGGCATTTTTAATCACCGGTACAATCAGATTACCATCATCAAGCGCTGTTGCGAAGCTCAGATTGAGTCGTTTATGGCGGATGATATTCTTGCCATCGACACTCACATTTACCATCGGGAAAGCTTTGATTCCATCAAGTGCTGCTTTCGCGAAAAATGGTGTGTAGGTTAGTTTGAACCCTTCGCGTTTTTCAAATGCTGCTTTTACCTTTTCGCGTAATTTCACGATTCCTGTCACATCTGCCTCGGCAACACTTGTTACGTGTGGAGAGGTGAGCTTGGAGCGAACCATGTGGTCACTGATGAGTTGCCGCATTCTATCCATTGGAATTACTTCGTCATTATCACCATAAACTGCCGGCGAGGATACAACGATTGGAGTAGGAGCAGAAACCGCTGTAGGTGCAGGAGCACTGGCTGGTGCTGGAGTAGGAATTGTAGCAGGAGTAGGTGCTGGTGCTGCCACCGGAACAGGAGCTTTGCCTGATTTACGAAGATCTATATAGCCAAGCAGATCATTCTTTGTAACGCGACCTTCGAGACCTGAACCACTGATTGCTTCGAGTTCTTCAAGCATTACTTTTTCCGTTTCAGCAATTGTTCGTACAAGTGGCGAATAGAATCTTTTTCCGTTTGAACGTGGAATTTCAGCAGTTCCTCCGACGAAGACCGGTGCTGGTACAGATGCAGCAGCTCCATTAGAATAAACTTGCGCAGGTGGAGCCGCAACAGCAGGAGCTGTTGGAGCAGCTGGAGTTGGCATAGTTGCAGGAGCAGGTGTCGGTACAGGTGCTTGTGCCACTGCAGCCGAAGCACCGGTTGCAATTCGAGCAATTACTTTCCCTACTTCGATTACATCATTTTCAGCGGCGAATAATTCAGCAACAATGCCGGCATTCGGCGATGGCACTTCTGTATCTACTTTATCAGTCGAGATTTCGAGAAGAATTTCATCGCGTTCGATTTTATCGCCCGGCTTTTTGAGCCATTTTAAAATTTTACCTTCTTGGATGGATTCACCCATTTTAGGCATCACGACATCAATCGATGTTCCTCCGGATACCGGAGCAGTTGTTACAACAGGTGCAGGCGCAGTAACTGGTGCGGGCGCTGTCACCGGTGCAGGTGAGACGACAACAGGTGCGGGAGCAGGTGCAGCAGCGACAACAGGTGCAGCAGCGACAACAGGTGCAGGTGTTGGAGCTGCGACCACCGCTGCGCCGACTTCAGTTTCGATCACTGCAATGACTTTACCTACTTCTATCGTATCATTTTCTTGAGCTAAGAGTTCGGTGACGATACCTGCATTTGGAGCGGGAACTTCCGTATCTACTTTGTCGGTCGAGATTTCGAGGAGTATTTCATCACGTTCGATTTTGTCTCCCGGTTTTTTAAGCCATTTTAGAATTTTGCCTTCTTGGATGGATTCACCCATTTTCGGCATAACTACTTCGATTTTCATGTATTCTCCTAATTGATAGTATTTGCTGGATTGTTATGTTTTTACGACTGCAAATTACTGAATTTTCGTAAATTTACCAACGACAGAGTGGTGCGCAATCGTCATAATCGTGTTTTAATTTCTTTACTTTCATTCCGTTGTCAAATGCCAACAGCTTCTTTTCCCAAACGAGTAATTTGCCTCACCGAAGAAACCACCGAAACTCTCTACGCTCTCGGGGCAGATGACCTGATCGTCGGTATCTCCGGCTTCACGGTGAGACCGAAAATCGCACGAAAAACCAAACCTAAAATCTCAACCTATCTAGACGCTAATATTCAGCAAATACTTGACTTAAAGCCCGATATTGTATTTGCTTGGTCAGATCTCCAAGCTCC
Source organism: Ignavibacteria bacterium (assembly GCA_016720145.1). Taxonomy (GTDB): domain Bacteria; phylum Bacteroidota; class Ignavibacteria; order Kapaibacteriales; family UBA961; genus JADJXV01. The sequence continues at coordinate 191,624 of JADJXV010000007.1, forward strand.
AATCTGCGCCGATCTTATCCGAGCTGGTGTTGAAGTTCTCTGCTTCAATCACCGTTCCATTGACGGCATTCTCTCCATGATTCTTCGTCTCGGTTCAGTCGTTGGAAAAACAAATGAATCTGAAAAATACATTCTGCAATTACAAACAAATCTATCCGCTATTTCAAAGCGAGCTACCAAACTCAAGCGCCGTCCGCGTGTCTATTTTGAAGAATGGTACGACCCGATTATTACCGGAATTTGCTGGGTGAGTGAAATCATCGAACTCTGTGGCGGCGATGACATTTATGCAGAGAATCGTGCATTTCCGGATGCAAAGCGTAGAATAATCGCAGATCACACTGAAATAATCAGACGCTCGCCGGATATCATGCTCGCATCATGGTGCGGCAAGATGTTCAAGCCGGAGAAAGTCCTTGCGAGAGTGGGATGGACGGAGATACCTGCCATTAAAAACAAGCAGATGCACGAGATTCACTCATCTATTATTTTGCAACCTGGTCCTGCCGCGCTTACGGATGGGGCTAGTGCGATGATGGGGATTTTTGAAAAGTGGGCGGTTGAATAATAAAACGGAGATGGCACAGATTCTTATGATTAAGGATGATTATTAATGCGCTCCTTTAGTTCGATCGTTCTATTATATATACAAAAAAAGACCCTTTGCTCTCTTTCGGGCAAAAGGTCTATGAATTTAAACATTAAAATAATCACTTTTTCTACCGAATATATTTACAGCTTAATCGACAAGCCGAACTTACCGCCTGAGAATGCATTCCCAGTACCTAACTCCAAGTTTATTCCTACCTTATTCGAGAAGTAATATCGAGCTCCGACTTGTACTCCCAGTCCTATACCACTAGTATGCTCACCTTCATATCCTTCGGGTGTTGACCAAGTGTAAAATCCTAAATTAAGCCCTGCATACAAATCATATTTACGCGAAATCTTCAGTACAGAATTAAAGTGATAATTGAAGTTCCCCGAAATTCCAATAATTGTACTTCGATAATAATCCTTTTTTTTCCAATTATTATTCCTCTCGTTATAGCTTCGGAAAGACAACTCTCCGCCGAGCGTAATATCTTTTTCCACACAATAATCTATTCCCCCATAGATAGGGATACCCCATTCGGAAAGACCAACCCCAATATTTAACTGAGAATTACCTACAGCCAAAGGGCTTTGTGCAATACTAACTATGCTCAACATTGGCACAAGCAGCAATCCAAGAATAAATGTTTTCATACTCTACTACTCCTAGATGTTCAATAATTTTAATTAGTTATGAGGAATCTAAAGACTACTTCGGCAATTAAAAAAAGAGACCCTTTGCTTGGAATATGCAAAAGGTCTTTCTAATTCTTCATCCGTTACAGACGATTATTTCTTTACTTTTTCTACTTTGCTGGAAAGAATTTTAATAGGTATATTCGGTACACTTCCAGTATTTGGCACAGCTGCGATTGAATCGACTACTTCCATACCTTTCAAGACTTTACCAAACATTGTGTATGCTTTTGGCAGTCCAAGATCGCCGAGGCAAACAAAGAACTGACTTGTATTAGTGTTTGGACCTGCATTCGCCATCGCTACTACTCCTCGTGCGTATCCTACTTTATAGCTTGGAGTTTCGGGATTAAGTTCATCAGCAAACTGACCATTATATATACTTTCACCACCTTGTCCCCACTGCGACTTAAGAGATTCATCCTTGGTCTTCGGATCACCTGCTTGGATCACAAATCCAGGTACAATGCGATGGAAGAGAATATCTTTAAAGAAGTTTTTGGCAGCAAGACCGCTAAAATTCGCTACAGTTTTAGGAGCATCTTTACCGTATAAACCAATAACGATTGTACCTTTCGACGTTTCGAGAATTACTTTTTCTGTCACGACCGGCGAAGGAACAGGGGAGACTATAGATTTTGGAGCTGGACTCGTCTGAGCGAAAACGCTCGTGCAGGTAACTATCATCATCAGGGCGCATAGTGCTATTTTCATGAGTATTTATAAAATTAATGTTGATAAAAATGAGGTCAATTACTTTTTTCGTATTGTCATAACTACTTTTACATCAGGTCGTTCAGGTCTTGAACATGGAGTATTTACAATTTTATCTGCAACATCCATACCGCTTAGTACTCGTCCGTACACAGTATATTCACCATTTAAAGAAGATGCTTCATCTACACAGATAAAGAATTGTGATGTAGCGCTGTTTATGTCGCCACCACGTCTAGCAGCTGAGAGAATACCACGTTCATGCTTTGTACTGCTAAACTCAGCCGGAACATGAGTTTGTGTACGATCCCCTTGTCCCCATTTTGCCATCAAGCTGTCATTTTTTGTGTTTGGATCTCCACCTTGAATCACAAATCCCGGTATGACTCTATGAAAGGCAGTTCCATCATAGAATTTAATTGCAACCAAGCTATCAAAATTTGCGCAATGCTTGGGAGCAATATCGGGGAAAAGTTCGAGGACAATATCACCAAGAGCCTTACCACCCTGCGTAACTGTAATCACATATTGTGGTCTATCGCCACCTTTTTCATTCGCATCTGCGGACGTAGCCACGATTCCAAAAACCATAATAATCACCATTAAAAATTTCATAAAACTAACCATAATTATAAGTAAAAATGTATCTATTGTAGAATTAACCACTATATTTTAAAATAATTACCACTTGAGCATACCGCCGGTCAAATTCACCACATTATACCCATGTTCCATCAGATATCCACATGCCTGACTACTGCGTCCACCGCTTCGGCAATAAACGATAATTTCTTGATTTTTATAGGGATCGAGTTCGGAAATACGGGTAGGAATCTCACCAAGCGGGATCAAAATGGAATTGGGAATACTTTTTTCTGCATGCTCCTCCGGCTGACGTACATCGAGGAGAATCATATCGGGATTGGCTGCCATACGCTCGCGGAGCTCATCGGGAGAAATTGCTGTAATATGTTGACTCATAAGTAAATATTGTTGTAATAAAATTAATTTGATGTATGCTTATCCTTCAAATTCTCCTCACATCCATACATTCGCAAAGCGAAAATTCTGACCGTCAAAGAGACCTTTATCGCTTAATTTCAGAGCCGGTATCACGAGTAATGCCATAAATGAGAGCGACATAAACGGCGCCGAAAGCGATGAGCCAAGTGCCTTCGCTGCGGCATCTAACCGGGCGTAGTCTTCGGCGACTCGGTAGCCGTCATTCGGGCTCATAATTCCTGCTACATCAAGGGGTAAGACGTCTGCCTGTTCACCATCAATAACCGCAATTCCACCTTTTGCCCTGATAATCGCATTCACCGCCCGGCAGAGTTCATCATCACTTGTTCCGACGGCAATAATATTATGCGAGTCATGCGCCACACACGAGGCAATTGCCCCGCGCTTGAGGCCAAAATTCTTGATAAATCCAACTGCAACAGGCGCATCCGCGTACCGATTGACGACACAGATTTTCAAAATATCACGTTCGGTGTCGCTGACGGCATTATCATCTTCTACTTTTGCAGTGCAAATTAACTCACCTGTAATCAACTGACCATCGAGAGCTTCGATGACACGTATCATTGCGCCATTGTCGGCCGGTAGGAGAAAGTCCTCGACGCTTTTCTCAGTCGCTGTAAAGTTATTAATTGTATCGACTTCCACGCGTTCGACGAGTGTTTTTCCGCCGGCTGCGACCAAAGCGCCGCCGATAAACGTTTGAAGTACGCGGAAATTTTGCAGGTCTTCGGTAACGATGAAGTCTGCCGGATCGCCGACGCGGAGGAGTCCAACGTCTAAATTGTAGTGCAAAACAGGATTCACACAAGCCACGCGAAGCACGTCAAACACATCATAACCCATTGCAACCGAACGTACTACCAATTCATTAATGTGTCCCTGCACGAGTGCATCAGGATGCTTATCATCACTGCAAAACATACACACATCAGCGTTCGTGCCGAGGAGAGGATGCAGGGCATCATAATTTTTCGCCGCCGAACCTTCCCGTATGAGAATTTTCATGCCATAGCCGATTTTCTCGGTCGCTTCGTCGAGCGTAAAGCACTCATGATCGGTCGTAATTCCTGCGTTTGCATAGCGTTCGGCGTCTTTGCCGCGCAGCCCGGGCGCGTGTCCGTCGATTGGGCGCCCGCATTCTTTGGCGATGCGTATCTTCTCCATGACCTCGGGATCGTCAAACAGTACACCCGGAAAATTCATCATTTCACTTAAATAGCGCACTTCGGGACGGATAAACAACTGTTTGATATCACTTGCTGTTATCTCGGCGCCTGCCGTTTCAAACCGTGTTGCGGGCACACAACTTGGCGCGCCAAAATTAAACTTGAACGGCACTTTAGCCGCATTATCAAGCATATATTCCACACCACGCACGCCGAGCACATTAGCAATTTCATGCGGGTCGGAGACGGTGGCAACGGTGCCATGCACGACAGCGAGCCGGGCGAATTCACTCGGCACGAGCATTCCACTCTCAATATGCACATGCGCATCGATAAACCCTGGTAATATATAGGTTTCGCATGGTTTAGCTTCGGGAGTAATGGCCGTAATCACGCCATCAGTAACGGTGACAGTCGCCGGAAAAATCTGACGATTCAGCACATCCACGATATTTCCCGTCAGCGAAAATGAGTGCATAACTATCAAAAAAGTAATGGACCATCCACCAAAATCCCGGCAAAATTACAAAGATTTTTTGGGTTATGGTGTTGGGTGGGGTAAATGGCGGTGCTGGTACGCCTCAAGCAGTCCAAAGAGCACTATTATTCCGCACGAACTCCGATTCATCACAATGATTTGGATAGCTTAAATTATGGGTGTATTTTGCGGTAAACAGATAGTATCTCGATACATTATACCCCCTTATCGAAGCATGAATGCTTTATAAATGTGTCATTCTCAATTTATAATATATTTTTATGAAAACAAACCCATTTAGCCCTAGTTCACCTTCAATACCTGGTATGTTTGCAGGTCGATTCGATGAAATTATAGCAATCGAAAAAATACTGTTACAAACCCGTGCGAATAAAGGTCATGGATTTCTACTTTTAGGACAACGTGGCATTGGCAAAACCTCGCTACTAAATTTTCTAAAATATCAAGCGGAAGGTTCGATTGAAACTGTAGAGGAAACATTAAATTTTCTTGTCATTGAGATTGACATAACTAAAGACACTAATCAATATACATTAATCAGAAAAATTGAAACTGCTTTAAAGAGGAAGCTTGCAAAAACTGAAAAAACTAAAAAATTATTTTCAGATATTTGGGGGTTTATTGGAAGGGTAGAAGCAGGAGGATTTAAAATCAATACTTCAAAAGATTCGGATAGCGAATTATTATTTGAAGATTTTTCTTATTCAATGGCAGATACTTTAAACAGAATAACCAACAAAAATTCCACTTCAATATTTGAAGCATCTTATGATGGAATTTTATTAATAATCGACGAAGCAGATAATGCTAGTAAGGAGCTCCAATTAGGAAGTTTTGTAAAGCTTTTAACTGAAAGACTTCAAAAAGAAGGCACTCAGCAACTAATGATTGGAATATCAGGACTTCCTAAAACTAAAGAAATATTAGTCGAAAGTCACCCTTCGTCTTTAAGGATTTTTGAAGAATTATTTTTAGACCGTCTTAATGACCAAGATGTAAGATACGTCTTAAAGCGAGTAATGGAGCATTGTGAAGTGTTAAATCAGGAAACAACTGAGTTACCCAAAGAATCTGAAGATTTATTGGTTAAACTTTCCGAAGGATTTCCACATTTTATTCATCAATATGGATATTGTGCTTTTGACTTATCAGATGGCAAGAGTATTTCAGTAGCAAATGTCATAGATGGAGCATTTGGTAGGAATGGAGCTATCGAAAAAATCGGTGATAAATATTATCGTGATGATTATTACAATAAAATCAAAGTCGACAGTTATCGCCAAGTATTATCAATAATGGCTGAAAAACTTGATGATTGGGTATCTAAAAAATTTATCAAAGGTAAATTTAAGGGCAGTGAAACAACTCTTAACAATGCTTTAACGGCATTACGAACAAGAGGGATAATATTGACAAAAGAAGGATCGCAGGGTACATATCGGTTACAGGACAAGGGTTTTGCTTGGTGGATTGTAATGAATCATGAAAAAGACCAGAAAAAGCAACAATCTGTGTAATTCCAAATTTTAAATTTTTTTTCTTAATAATAACTTTGGTGAACTGTAGACGGTTTATTATTTACAAAGATCATATCTAAATTATTAAATTACTTTTTCTCTGTTTATGCCCACACCTCCACCCACCCAACCCGGCGTCGTCGAGTTTTACAACGAAGCTACCGAAGATTATCATTTCTGGAGCAAGGATTATAATATGCACTTTGGGTATTATCTGCCGCTTCGTACCAACCCTTTTAAGCGCGACACCATGCTCAATGAAATGAATCGCCAAGTGTATAAAAGATTAGGGCTGAAAGATCATCCAAGCGTCGTGGCGGACTTGGGCTGAGGCATGGGAGCTACCATGAAATACGGCCTGCAAAAGCACCCTAATTTATCGAGTATCGGCCTCACACTCTCTACTTTTCAGGAGGCAGAAGGGAATAAGCTGTTGGCAGGATTGAATGGTAAAATCATCATCGAAAATTACAACAACACGTCCTTCGGCTCTGATTATTTTGATGGCGCTGTTGCTTTGGAAAGCTTTTGTCACTCCGGTCACAGCTATCAAACGCTGCACGAAGCACACCGAATTTTGAAGCCCCGATCACGACTCGTCATCGCAGACGCATTTTTTAAAGCAGCCCGAGGAAAAGCTGATGTTGACGGGTAAGTATTGCTATTCAAAGCTCTGTCAGGGTTGGAGTTTGGCAGGTTTAGCCGACATAAAAAATTTCGAACAAATGCTTCGAATAATTGGATTTACCAACATACGCGTCGAGAATATTTCCTATAAAGTCGCGCCGTCGGTCGTCCATGTTCCGTTTGCTATTTCCGGATTTATGATCAAGAAAAAACTCAAAAACGAACCCATAAAACCGCAGAGTGTCAACAATCTGAAAGGTTCATTTTATGCCCTACTTTCGGGTTTACATCTCAGCGTATTTGGGTATTATATGATTACGTGTGAGAAGGCATGATAGCAGTTATTCATTGTAGAACAAGAGAATACAGTAAGCAACTTATTGAACAACTATAATCAAACATTACATGCTAAAAACGACCAACGAACTAATTGAACATCTAAAACTTGACGAGCAATTGAGAGACTATAGGGTTATAGAATCTTTGGTGTACGCTATTCTTAAATGCGGAGATAAAAGCGATGCCGATTCAATACTCCTTCACTATCTGCAAGACCCTTTTGAATATTCTCAATTGGTGCCTGTTATAAAGAAATTTGGGGATTATCAGTATGCAGAACAAATTTTCGATGTCTGTATTCAAAAGAATATTTTGAATGAGAAGACAATTCCTGATTTGGAAATACTAGAGGATTACCGTTTTCCGAATATTCTTGAGGTATTAGCATATCTCAAATTTACACCTATAAAGCAACTCTTAGCCAACTTAGCATTTGTAAGTGGGAGTGGCCTTGAGAGTTTAGGTATTTATCCCTATGAGGTTACAAGTACAGCAGCGTTAGGATTGTTAAATTTTGACTGTGAAGAATATCAAGATAGTATCGAGACGGAAATTGAAAAATGTTATGGACAAAATTTGTTTTTGGAGTTTGTTCCGGCATTGGTTTGTAAACTCAAAAACAAGTCGCAAGTTCTTGAAAAACTATACGATCTTGGTAAAAACTATGCCTCATCAGACTGCAACGCCGGTATTATTCTTGGATTTTCACTTTGCGGAGAAGAAGGTCGCAAGTACTTCAAAGAGGTATTATTTGACAATTCTTGGGGTGCGTATGACGGAGGTACAGGTACTTTAAGTAGTACCTATAATGGAATGAAAAACCTAGGTATCACGATTCGAGAACTCTACCACGAGATAAAGCAACTATCTGACAAAGCTCAACTTAATGATTCTCTTTATGGTTTATTTAGATTACTGGAATGTAGGATATGGGATTATGAAAGCAATGATAAAGAAAGCTTTACGGATATTTACACGCAACTCTATTCATGGGAAACGCTGACTACAAGCAATAATATAGTTGACTTGGCAAGAAAAGTGGACCAAGAATCTGAAGCATACAAAATCGAACAGCTCATCGAGATGAAAATGAATGAGGAAATACTACTCAAGAATTTTGGCAGATAGTATCTACTACCGGTAAAAATGTTGGTCGTGATTCGATAAAGGTTTCCACCTACCAGATAAACATTAGCAATTGCGCCTCTTGCGCCCCTTGCGTTAAATTCTTCATCGCCCCAGCCACGACCAATACAGCCAACTTATAAATTCGGCATCGTGTTTGATGCTTCGACAAGCTCAGCATGACTGGTGTAGGTAAGTAGCTAACATATTAAAACATTACCATCCTATCTCTTCCTCCGCCTGGACGGCAATGGGTGACCGCAGGCGACGGTTGGAAGATGCAGAAGCGAACCCAACATTCCTCACTTCCTCTGCTTCATCTCCGCCTCTGCAAGCGCGAGCCACTCGTCTTTATGGGTCAGTAAATACTCGCGGGCTGGGTCATATTCATTGGGGATAATTCCTTCTAGAATCGCCTCTTCGATCGCCGTTTTGATGAATCCTACCGCGCGGGACGGTGTGAGCGCGCAGAGTTCCATGATTTCCTCGCCACGCACCGGAGACTGGAATGCACGAAGATGGTCGCGCTCCTGTACATCCATTATTTTATGGAACACTGCATCATAATTCCTCAGGTATTTCTCGGCGCGTTTGGGATTCTTGGTGGTAATATCCGCCCTGCAGAGCGTGAAGAGATCTTCGAGCGCGTCGCCGGCCGCGACCGCAAGACGCCGCACCGCCGAGTCGGTGACAATTTCATCGAGCAGCACCATCGGACGCTGATGCAGGCGCACGAGCTTCTCCACGTATGGCAAATGATCGAGCGAGAGCTTCATCCGACGGAAAATCGACGCCTGCCAGCGCGCGCCAATCTCTTCATGCCCGTGGAACGACCAGCCGACACCCGGAATAAACCGTTTCGTCTTCGGCTTGGCAATATCATGCATGAGCGTCGCAAAGCGCAGCCAGAGGTTATCACTTACGGCTGAGAGATTGTCGAGCACCTGAAGTGTATGATAAAACACATCCTTATGCGCGTATTCCTGTTCGCCGATCTGCACGAGATCAATCCCCGCCAGACGCTCAACTTCCGGAAAAATATACTTGAGAATTCCGGTATCATGGAGAATATTGAGCCCAATACTCGGCTTCGGCGCGCCAAGCATTTTCATAAATTCATCGGTGATGCGCTCTTGGGATATTATTCTGATTCGATCTGACATTTGTGTCATCGCTTCCAGCGCTTCGGGTTCGATTGCAAAGCCAAAGCGCGCCGCGAATCGTGCAGCACGCATCATGCGCAAGGGGTCGTCGCTGAAGGTAGTCTTTGGTTCTAATGGAGTTCGGAGGATTTTTCGTTCTAAGTCCTGCCGCCCGTCGAAGACATCAAGGAGCTGGCCCAGCGTGCGCGCATTGAGCGACACAGCCATTGCATTAATCGTAAAATCACGGCGGCGCAGGTCATCGAGTAGTGTGCCTTCGGTGACAATCGGCTTGCGGCTGTCCGGCTCATACTCTTCCTTGCGGGTACCGACGAATTCGAGCTTGTAGCCGCCGACGGGCACGAGAGCCGTGCGAAAGCGTTCATAAATAACAGCTTTGGAGGAAAAGTACCGCGCCACGATTTTCGCAAAAGCGAGCGCATCACCGACGACGGTGCAGTCTATATCCTGCACCATACGCCCCATGTACGCATCGCGTACCCAGCCGCCGACTGCGTAGAGTTCGACGCCATGTTCATCAGCGAGTTTTCCAAGTGTGTGCAGTATCGGCTCGTCTATTTCTAATGTCATATCGTTGATTGGGTTGCTTGATGTAGATGTGGTTAGAAAATTTCTATTCGTAATTTTTAGCCAATTACTTTAAGGAAACCCTCAGTGACGATGCGGCTTTCTCGAAAACAGGTAAATATGCTTCAAACTCATTTGCTGGCGCTTCAAATACCACTGTAAAAACCTTATCATCGTACGATGTAATGAGTTCCATAGATTTGAGTCGATAGGAATTATCAAACCTTTGCAGTTCGCGGATTATTTTCTTTCCTTTAAAATTTCCGCTTGTGAAATTTACTCTACTAATTTCTTTTTTGAAAAAATACTTTTCATACCCAAACAATCCAAAAAGCCCACCCTTTTCACTTAATACATCCCAAAAATCTGTTACAAATTCAGGGTCTTTGTCCTCTAATTCGGGAATTGTTTTAGATACTCTATTTATCAATATAATACTTGCTCCAATGGTAAAAAGGTCGGTTAGTTTGTCAATTTTCTCGGCTGAGATAAACAGCTGCATTGTTTTATCGTCGCCTTCCGTTCTAGCATGCCAAGTTTCCGGTAATGTACAAGTGACTATATTCTTACTATCGGTGAATTCTTTACACTTTGTGGATGGATTTCTATCGCCTAAAATTTTCAAAATTGCATCGATTTGCCCCGCTACTCTCTCGTTGCTGCCACCCATAGTTTTCACGCGCACGGCATCCTTATATGCTTCACCTAATCTCTTCGAGTACAGATATCCCACAGACCTATTAAAATACACCCCAAGATTAGTCGAATCCCGTCGGATAAATTCTGTGTAATTTTCAATTCCTTTTTGATAATTCTCCTGCTGCGAATAAATCGTTCCTAAGTTCAGATAGATGTTCGCATAGTCCGGTGCTACACGTACAGCATTTTCAAACATGAGTTTAGCACTGTCTAAATTTTTCAAGCCCAGGTAACATTGCCCCGAATTATAAAGGGCTTCCATGTTTTTGGGATCGGTATCGAGTACTTTCCTGTATAATGTAATCGCACCCTGATAATCCTGACTTTGCATCGCACTTGAGGCAGATTTTAACTGTTCACCGGAAACTTGTGCGTGGAGAGATGCCACAGCAAAGAAAAACAACATCGTAAAACAAACTTTCATGATACCTTCTTTCATGGATAAAAATTAATAACACATTTTTTACCGTACTTCCGAGCCAGCCCCCACAACACTTTCCGGCGTCACAAGCGCAAGTGTCCCTTCGGGTGTATTGGCAGCGAGCAGCATTCCCTGCGACTCCATGCCCATGAGTTTGGCGGGTGCGAGATTGGCGACGACGACGACCGTCTTGCCTACCATTTCTTCGGGAGTGTAGAATTTGGCAATTCCGGCGAGAATCTGACGTGTTTCAGTGCCGAGATTTACTTGTAACTTGAGTAATTTCTCAGACTTCGGCACGCGTTCGGCGCTGATGACAATTGCCGTCCGGAGCTTAATTTTCTTAAAATCATCGATTGCAATGATATCACTAGGTTCGGCTGGAGTCTTCACCTCCGCCACCGCCGTCGTTCCGCCCATTTTAGCCACCTGTTCTGTAATAGTTGAATCTTCAATTTTTGTAAATAATACTTCCGGCGCGGCTATCGGCGTTCCTTCAGTCAAAGTTGGCAAGGCAACCGTACTCCAGCGGTCAATCTGCGGCGCGTTCGGTTCGCCGGTGACGGACTGAGCGCCAATCATCCCCGAAATCGTAGCACAAGTATTCGGGAGTATCGGAGCAAACAGCAGCGACAGCGCGCTAATCGTTTGCGAGCACAGATACAGCGTTTTGGCGCACTCATCGGGGTCGGCTTTGACAGATTTCCACGGCGCAGTATCATTAAAATACTTATTGGCGGCGCGGGCAATATTCATCGTCTCGGTGACGGCATCGCGGAAGCGGAAGCGTGTGTAGTGTTCGGCTACTTTCTTAGCGCCGAAATGCAACGCCGCAATCAGCGCCACATCATTCGGCGAGAAATAGCGGAGATGTTTATCTTCATATTTTTCCAAGGCTTGCTCGCGGGTTTCCTCACGACTGAAGTCTTCGAGGAGTAATTTCCATGCATCATTGACTTTTGCGAATCGCTCTGGGAGCACGGGCACTTTACCGTCAAAATTCTTCTGCAAGAACTGTACGACGCGATTCACAAAATTCCCAAAAATCGCGGCAAGTTCATTATTATTCCGTGCTTGGAAGTCCTGCCAGGTAAAGTCGGAGTCTTTCGTTTCCGGCAAATTCATCGCAATCGTATAGCGCAACGAATCGGTCTGCCCCGGACTTGGGAAATCCCGCTGAAAATCATGGAGGAAGATGCCCCAATTCATGGACTTCGAGAATTTCTTCCCCTCAAAATTCATAAATTCATTCGCCGGTACATTCGTTGGGAGAATATACTTGTCCTTCGCCATGAGCAGCATCGGGAAGATCAGGGTATGAAAGACGATATTATCTTTCCCCAAAAAGGCGATGTATTCCGTGTCGGAATTCTGCCACCATGATTTCCATGCGTCCGGCGTGTGACGAAGCTTCGCCCATTCTTTCGTTGCCGAGATGTAGCCGAGCACGGCTTCGAACCATACATAAATCACTTTGCCCTTCGCTCCTTCGACCGGAACGGGAATTCCCCAGGTCATATCACGGGTAGCAGCGCGGTCGGCGAGACCTTGCTTGAGCCATGAACGACTTTGCTGTAATACGTTGTCTTTCCATTTACTTGCATTGCTTTCTATGTATTCTTCCAGGCGCTGCTGGAAGTCACCCATTTTGAAATACCAATGTTTTGTCGAGCGCACGACCGGCGTTTTACCCGAGACGACGCTTTTGGGATTGATGAGATCGGTTTGGTTGTAATTAGCGCTGCAATTATCGCATTGGTCACCGCGGGCGCGTTCGTTGCCGCAATTCGGGCAGGTGCCTTCGACGTAGCGGTCGGGGAGGAACATCTCAGCCGTTTCATCATAGAATTGATTTTCTTCTTTTTCGACGAGCAGTCCTTTATCGAGCCAATCGAGGAAAAATTCCTGAGCCGTGTCGTAATGTTCGGGCAGGGAAGTGCGCGAGAAAATATCGAAACTCATACCGAACTTCTCAAACGCAAGTTTATTTGCAAAATGATACTTATCAATAATTTTATCCGGCGTGGTGTGTTCCTTTTCAGCGCTGATGGTAATAGCCACTCCATGCTCATCCGAACCGCACACAAAGAGCACATTGCGTCCGGAGAGGCGCAGAAAGCGGGCATACATATCGGCAGGCAGATACGCGCCGGCAAGATGTCCGAGATGGAGAAAACTGTTGACGTAGGGCAGGGCTGCTGTAATGAGAGTTTGGGTCATGGGATGTAAATATTGAGATTCAGCTATTATAAAGTAATAAATGTAAGTTAGGAGAGTTTTTCTTCTTCATTAAATGGGCCATCTCTTCTACCTTCTTCTTTTCGTCTTAATGCTATTTTAAATAATCTTATCGTTTCTTTTTGCTCCTCTGATAAAGTTGGATTTTCATAAATAGCTTGCATTCGAACATCTAATTCTTGTAAATCAAAGAATGCTTCAAACGTAACATAATGTATGCATCAGTGAATTTTCTTGTCCTAATTTATCATCATTTTGAATTTTTTATTGCTTTATCATTTACCATTTTTGAGATTAATAATCTATACTAACATTGTTATTTCAAGTATTTATCACCACCATAAAAAACAAATACCTTGTAATTTCCATATTTTTTCATCATTTTTGCACCATAAGTCTGCAATACATGAAGGTCGCCCAATTGGCGTTGTAACGTAAGTTACTTAGTGTATGAGCGGACTTATTTTATTTTCTGCTGTAAGTTTTCGTCCTCTCCGGTAAAAGTTTTGGTGATTCTCATAATTCTTACTGTCATATACATCAATTACCAACGAAATCTTTTCCTGTATATAATTGTAAGCTGCAATATCCCCTTTTTCGAATACTTTCTGGACAGCCCAACATATGTAATCAGCAATGTTTAGCAGCGGCTCTTGTATATGGTTTTGTACATTAAAGTTTATACTCCTTTCGCTTTGTATAGCTTTACCACTCTTCGTTTTCCTTTCAATTGCTTTATGAAGCGCAAATTGCAATGTGCGATTTTTAGTTGAATCGCCACGCTCTGCAATGTTTAAAACAAGTTTTGGTAAATTGAGCTTAGACTTGAGAATATGTGAGAGCAAATCCGCATAAAATTCAGTTTCTACTCCTCGATGCTTAGTATTATAAATTTCAAGTATTTTCCTTCCGACAATTACCTCGGCACTGCAATCAACACTTTTAATATACTCAAAAAAGATTTTTCTAACTTCTGGTCTATCGTTTGAAGCGTGGAAATAAAAACCACTTTTGACTATTCTTTTCTGAATTCGTGTGTCATCTATAAAATATGGATCATTCACAACCTCTTGTTGTAATATTCGGATACGTGAGCGTACCACATCAAGAGGTTCTTTGAATTTCACTATTCCAAGTATAAAAGCCTTGGATACTCCTTCATCACCAAGAATTACATTCTTCCCCTTACCATAGAATGTGGTATCTCCAGCCTCGTCTAAGAATCGGTGATAAAGGTGCAAATCGTATTTCATGATTCGAATCCTTTAATATTCAACAACTACTTGAGAAAATGTCATAGTACAATGTAACTTAACTCTTAACATGTAAGAAGGTTATTTCGTTGAACGCTTTAGTAAGACACTTAGTAATAACAATCAACAATTGCAATTGCTAGGAATTTTATTACTTCCTCGCCTCAGGCACCACCTCAAGCGTCACTTCTTTATCTTCTTTCGGACCTCGAAGTACAACGACTTTGAGCTTTTCGCCGGCCTTGGTTTGTCCGAGAACGGACGTGTAATCGTAGATGTTTTTGATGGTTGTCTCACCAAATTTGATGATGATGTCATCGGCCAGCATGCCCCCTTTTTGAGCTGGACTTCCCTCGCGAACATCAGTGATTTTCAATCCTTTTGGATGGTCCGAATAGTCGGGGACGATGCCGATAGTCACTTTGAAACCGCCGGTGGTTTGAGAGGATGTTGACTTCACTTTAATAAAATCCGGCTTTTCTACAGTACGGGAAATTTCTCGTACTGCACCTTCAGCAAAACTTAACACATTTGCTTCTCCCTCGTAATTGATCTTGTCCCACGTATCCGTCGGACGGTGATAATCGCTGTGTAACCCGGTAAAAAGAAAGAGAACAGGGCGTTCTTTGGTGTAAAACGATGAGTGGTCACTCGGTCCAAATCCATCAGCACCAATAGATACCGTGAAAGCATGCGCCTTGCCAAGAGAGTCGATCAGCGATTGCCATCTCGATGAACTCCCCACGCCTTGAATATTGAGCTTGGCATCTTTGAGGCGACCGATCATATCCATATTAATCATGCAAATTGTGTTTTCGAGGGGTACAAGAGGGTTTTTCACATAATACGCCGAACCAAGCAGACCGCGTTCTTCGCCGGTAAAGAGCATAAAGAGAATAGGACGTTCTGCTGGATTTTTCGCAAATGTCGCCGCAAGCTCCATCACTCCTGAAGTACCGGAGGCGTTATCATCTGCGCCATAGTGAATCTTCTTTTCCGTTTTGCCATGAAGACTGCCTTCGTCACCCCATCCAAGATGATCATAATGCGCTCCAACTACTATATATTCATTAGAGAGAGATGGATTCGTACCACGGACGACGGCTATTATATTGGAGGTTGGTTTTTCAATTTTGGTTAATTGAACCGTAACAGTCACTTTTGTGTTTAGTATCTCGAAACTGTTGGGTTTCTTGGATTTAATGATTTGTGCATCGATTATCGAAAGTGGCTTGTCACGGGGAAAGAGTTTCGCAATCGGTGTACGCTTTGCACTCAAAGCAATAATTCCCGAATTTTTGTCGGCGGTGCCGAGTTCGAGAGCGATAAGCGAGTCGGCGCTATCACCGGCTTGACTGACGAAAATAATTCCTGCAGCTCCTTTTTCCCGAGCGGTGAGCATTTTGGAACGAAGGGAGATGTAATTCCCAAATTTTCCATGATTGTCATTTCCATCGGGCGAACCTCTCAGAACGATCACGATATTACCCTTCACGTCAACTCCTGCATAATCATCATATTGCGAGTCCGGCGAGGATATTCCGTAGCCTGCAAAAATCAGCTTGCCACTTGCTGTACCATTTTCGCTGAACGAGAGTGGAGTGTAGTCTCCTCCTGCTTTCCAACCCACTTTTACAGGCTTGATCTGATCTTTGGGAATGCCGGGCTGTTCGACCGTGATTTCGAGGGCGAATTTATTGCCTTCGGCGAGAGCTATAGAGGTAGGAATATTAAACTCCTGAAAATAGGATGCGCCTAGCGAAGGAATAGAATTTTGCTTGAAGAAATTTGCGATATAATCAGCTGCTTTGCTATTACCTTCACTACCAGAACTCCGACCTTCGAGTTCGTCGGAAGCCAAATATTTAATATGAGTTTGAAGCTTTGCCACCAATATGGAATCAGCGGATTGGGAGACAGATAGAAGAGCAAACATCGCGCAGACAATAGCCGCGCACAAGCGAAACGTTAAGAGAGGGTAACGCATAGAATATCCTGAATTTATAAGTAAATAAAGTGCAAATTTAGGGTTTTTTGAGGTGAAAATGGCGGGAGATTGAATTATAGGGGGAAGAGTGGTATCATTTCTTGTACTGTTTTGAGGCTTCGGGCTTGGATTATTATACTTACTTTTGGGTTCGCTTATGCATAATCTAGGTCGCTTATATTATCACATATTGCCGTTCGAGCGAGATAGATAAATTTGCGGTTGTATGGGTGAAAGTTTATGTGTAGTTTCGTGTAAATCAATATTTTCGTCAACATGACAACAAGCTATCACAGATAACTTCTTTATTCGGCAATCTGTTAATGTTACCAGCCAAAAGAAAATAATTGCCAAAAATTACACAACTTCAATGAAAAAGCTTACGATATTGTTTTTTTTACTTTCATTTGGCTCTATACTGGCGCAGAAGGCAGAAGAGTTTTACAAGCGGGGGAATGTCAAAGCAGATTCTGGAGACGTTAAAGCTGCCATAGCACACTATAATTACGCAATTGAAATCGACCCAAAATTCTCAAATGCTTATATGGGTTTAGGGCTTATAAAGTACCTTATAAGGATAACGCAGAGGCATTCAACAACCTCGGAAATTCTAAAGCCCTTCTCCTCGATTACAAAGGCGCAATGGATGATTATACACGCGCAATAGAAATTAATCCTAATTATGCAGATGCGTATTATAATCGCGCTCAATTCAGAGCATCTTTTAGAGAATACGTAGTTGCAATTACTGATTTTGATAAAGTTATTGAACTAACACCCGATAGTAGTATCTACAGTAAACGTGCTGAATGTAAAGGACATATTGGAGATTACCTTGGGGCAATTAAGGATTACAGTACCTTGCTCGAACAGTATCCAAGCGATGCGTCAATCTATTACCGCCGCGCTTGTCAAAAAGCTGCAAAGCGTGACACCAGCGGTGCTATCGAGGATTTAAGGAAAATACTCGAACTCAATCCAAATTATACATTTTCTCCCCAAATACTTTCGTTTTATACTACTACTTTGGAATTGTATGGTGGTTCAATTGAGTCTTTTAGAGAAGCAATTGAGCTACGACCTGAAAAAGCTAGTGGGCATTATTTTCGCGGAATAACTAATGTAAATTTAGAGAATTACAACGTCGCACTTGACGAATTTACCTTGGCTTTAAAGATTAAACCGAAATCTGAAAACACCTTATTTTATATAGGGTTCGTAAAATCAAAGCTCGGTGACGACACAGGGGCTATTGAAGCTTTCAATAAATTCATCAAAATCAATCCTGATTATTTCGGGGCGTATAATAATCTGGGATATTCCAAATCTAATATAGGCGATTATTCAGGTGCAATTATTGACCTTACCAAAGCAATAGAACTCGCGCCAAAATAAGCCGAGGCATACAATAATCGAGCTTTTTGTAAAGCAAAAAAAGGTGATAATCGTAGTGCGATGATAGATTACGACACGACCATCGTACTTGACTCAAATCATAGCTCGGCATATTATAATCGCGGACGACTTAAAGGATATCTCCATGACTATAAAGGTGCAATTGAGGACTGCGATAAGGCGATTGCCATACAACCGAAAAATATCTATGTTGGTAAATTTAAAGCAAATATAGCCGACGTTTATTTCAACAGAGGTCTTTATAAATCCGCACCGAAGAATTTTAGTGGTGCAATTGATGATTTTGACAAAGCAATCGAACTTATACCTGTTTTTACGGAAATACATGAAATATATCTCAATCGGGGTAACTGCAAGCTTAAAGTAGGAGATAAAAATGCTGCTTGTGAAGACTGGAATAAAGCGTTAGAATTAGGGGGCAAGAGAGTAAAAACAAGCATTGAGAAATATTGCAAATAGAACTCCCTTAATCATAAGTACTTATTCAACTTTACGAAAGTATCAAACTCACTGCTATAACCAACATTCCACTAATACATGACTGCGGAGATGTAATTTGCTTTATCAGTTAGATAGGTTATCTCCCCGATACGGACAATGATTTTGTAAATCATTACCCGGATTCTTGTTTTTACTGCATTGACGGCAACGGGTGACCGCAGGCGACGCCTGGAATGCGCACAACCGAACCCATAATTCCGTATTTTTGCCCGCATGAATACTACTCTTCCGCCTCTGAAAGGCAAACGAATTGCAGCTCTTGATTATGGGACCAAACGCATTGGTGTGGCGGTGACGGACGAACTCCATATCACGATCTCACCTCGGGATATCATAGCTGCCGATTCACCTGATTTGTGGGATATTGTGCGACGAGTAGTGGCTTTCGACCGCCTCGGCGCGCTTGTCGTCGGAGTGCCGGTGAGGGAGGATGGCACCAAGTCAGCGATAGTCAAAAAGATCGAGAAGTTTATCGAGGAATTACGCGCACAGATTGATATACCGGTCATCGAATATGATGAGTCGTTTTCGACGCAAGCCGCGTTTCAAACGATGATAGCCGGTGGTATGAAAAAGAAACAACGACAGCAAAAAGGCACAAAAGACAAGATCGCAGCGGCAGTAATATTACGGGATTTTTTGCAGGACTTCGAGCGAGAAATTTATTAACCCTATGAATATCAGCACAATATGAAGACAATTCTCCTCACTGTACTTCTCGCACTCCGCCTGCTAGCTGTTGAAATGAACGCTCAGCCGTAACGCCCCGACCAAAGCGCATACTTTAATTTTGGTGAGAAGTTTTTCTGCGAAGCGCATTCCGTGGCCAGCTCGGACAAAGACACATCAAAAATGGTCGTGCTCTTTAAAATTATGTACGACCGGCTCGACTTTCATCAAGTACCGATGAGCACCAAAAGTGCTCGTGGCACCTACCTCGCCACGCCGTTTGTCCTCGTCGAAATGCGTGATGATATCGGTATTATCCGTTATCGAAAGCAATGGACGGATAGTATTTATGCGGCTACCTATCTTCAATCAAACTCCAGAACAGACTTTGTGTACGGTTCACTCGTGGCCTCCCTTCCAGCCGGCAATTACTCCGCTAACCTCACCCTCGGTGATCAGGAAAATCAAATCATCAAGCGCATCGATCTGCCGGTAACTCATTCGATTAAATTCGATACCTCTAAAATTTACAAACCTTTGTTTGTCGAATTTTCCCAAACTCCATCGTCGAAAGTCGTACCGATTGTATCCGCCGGAAATGCCCGCTTTAGTCAGCTGACAATTCGCGCACTTGTGCCGGTATCAGGTGTAAAAGCAGGTGATACATATTCTTATTCATGTAGTGCAGTGCAGCTACCTGATGGAAATATGTCGAATGGTGAATGGGGAGCGATTCCTACGATTGGAGGAATAGTCAAGCCTGAACTTCGCCAATATCTTACGACTGATTTCCCAATTAATTCTCCCACTCAAAAGCCCAATTTTACAATCGAAAAAGCTGAAATAAAGACTGCTTTTAGTTCGCTCGGCCTCCTCGATATCACCCTTCCCGCCAATGCCATATCCCCCGGAAAATACAAACTTCGCATTGTCAAAGTCGGCACGCGCGACACGGCGACGCATCAGTTTGATGTAGTCTGGGAAGACATGCCGATTTCCTTTCGGAATACACGAGCTGTCGTCGAAAACATGTATTCAATTCTTACGGATGATGAATTCGACGCCGTGAATTCAGGTTCGGAAAGTGAAAAGCGCAAGAATGTGATCGACTATTGGCAAAAAAAATATCCTTCGGCAGAGTCGGTGTATAATACCACGATGGCGGAATATTACCGGAGAGTCGATTATTCACTGTTTAATTTTCAGGGAATAGCCGAACCCGACGGCGCAAAGTCCGAACGTGGAAAGATTTACATTCTTCACGGCGCGCCGACAGCGGTCGAAAAAAACATTCCCGCCTCAAGCGGACAAGCACAGGAAATATGGACGTATTCGAATAAAGTGAAGAAGCAATTTACGTTTGAACTCAATACGTCAGGTGTTTATAAGTTAAAAAATATTAAGGACTTAGCGGCAAAATGATCTTACCTCATACAAGCAACACAGAAGCCTTTGCGCCCTTTGCGCCTCTGCGTTAAATTCTTCTAGTAGTTATAGGAAAGTAACCTACGAATTATTAACAGCATAAGAGTAACCTATTATTTTGAAATATTTTATCAATTATCAATAATACAATGAACGACCCCAAAATCTACACAGGCTTCGCAACAAAAGCAATACATATCGGCCAAGAACCCGAGGCAACGACCGGCGCAGTGACGGTGCCTCTCTTTCAGACCTCGACCTACGCGCAGGAAGAAATAGGTAAACACAAGGGTTTTGAATACGCCCGCACGCACAATCCGACACGTTTCGCGTGGGAGAAAAATCTCGCCGCGCTTGAGGGTGGCATCGCTGCCTTCGCCTTCGGAAGCGGTCTTGCAGCCGAAGATTCTTTGATGAAATTGCTTTCTTCCGGCGACCATGTATTGTGCGCTGAAGATATGTACGGCGGTACATTTCGACTCTTCGATAAAATCTTAACTCGTTTTGGAATAACGTTTTCGTATGTGAATATGACCGACCTGAATTCTGTGAAATCAGCCATGCAGCCGAATACAAAAATGATCTATACAGAGTCACCGACGAACCCGATGATGACGCTCACCGACCTCGCAGCTGTCGCAGAGATCGCTCATTCTCACAACGCTATGATGGTGGTTGACAATACCTTCGCAAGTCCGTATTTCCAGCAACCACTTGCACTTGGCGCAGATATCGTGATTCATTCAGCAACGAAATACCTCGGTGGGCACTCCGACCTCGTGAGTGGAATTGTCACGACTAATCATCAGGATATCGCCGATCAATTAAAATTCATCCAAAATGCAGCAGGAGCCGTGCCGGGCCCGTTTGAATGCTGGCTGCTGCTCCGTTCGACCAAGACACTCGCCGTGCGCATGAAACAGCATGAGAAGAATGCACTTGCTGTGGCGCGCTACTGTGAGAATCATCCAAAAGTGCAGAAGATATTCTATCCGGGCTTAGAGTCACATCCACAGCACGAGCTTGCAAAACGTCAGATGAAGGGTTTTGGCGGGATGATTTCCATCGAACTCGGTTCGCTCGAAAACGCGAAAAATTTCGCAAAAGCAATTCGCATCTTCACTCTTGCTGAGTCGCTTGGTGGTGTAGAGTCGCTTGTGTGCCATCCTGTGTCGATGACTCATGGAAGCATTCCCAAAGAAAAGCGCGACCAACTTGGAGTGACCGATGGTCTCGTGCGGCTCTCGTGTGGAATTGAAGACATCGAAGATTTGCTTGCGGATATTGAGCAAGCACTTGATAAGGTGTGAGTTACTGGACAATTAGTCTATGACACGAATCTGTCATTCTGAGTGAGTCTTCGAGCGAAGAATCGACGATTGCAGTACAGAAAAGCACGTCGGTAAAGCATGCGGCGATTCTTCGATTCTCTCAGAATGACAACGAATAACACTCACAACTTTATTTATATTATGTAGTTATAGGAACCAATTCATGACCTTCCCCGACGCTATCCGACAATTTCTTGACTATTGCGACTCTGAGCGGAGCTTTTCCGGGCTCACGACCGAGACGTATCGGATCGCGCTTGCGGACTTTATCGATTTTTTGCGCGAAGGGTTCGACGAGCTTCCCGAGGTGGAATCGATCCGCACCGAGGACATCCGTCCATTCTTAGGTTGGTTGCATGACAATGGGTTAGTCAAGAAATCACTAAAAGTCAAAATCGCTGCCGTGAAGTCATTTTTCCTGTTTCTAGCCAAGAAAAAGATAATTCTCAAGAATCCCGCTCTCTTAATTTCAATTCCCAAAAGCGAACAAAAGCTTCCGTCCTTCCTGCAGCATGAGGAAATTATGGCGTTTTTTTCGCAGTTTGACACGTCCACTCCTGAGGGTGCGCGCGACTCTGCCCTTGCCGAACTCCTCTATTCCTGCGGCCTGCGAATAAGCGAATGTCTGAATCTCCGTATTTCCGATATTGATACGCATGCTTTCACGGTAAAAGTCATGGGCAAGGGCCGCAAACAGCGCATTGTGCCGGTAGGTAAAGTGGCGATGGCGGCAATGGCGGCGTATCTCAATCAGCGCCATACATTTGTGACATCTGCATCAGAGAATTACGTGTTTTTGGGGAAGAAGGGAAGTAGAATGAATCCTGGCGTGGCGTACTCCATCATTCACAATGCGATGAGCAGTGTTACGGAGGCGACGCAGAAGAGTCCGCACATTCTCCGTCATTCTTTTGCCACGCACTTACTTGATAATGGCGCAGATATTTCGGCGGTGAGCGAGATGCTTGGTCACAGTTCGCTGAGTTCGACACAGATTTACACGCATGTTTCGATCGAGCGATTGAAGAGTGCGTATAAGTCGGCGCATCCGAAGGCGTGAAGTAGGGGATTACCATTCTATTAAGATATCTCAAAACAAAAAGCCCACGATCCTCATCGCGGGCTTTTTCATTACTTCTCTATCCTCTAACGGCGCGGGGGGGGCGGCTCCCCCTCGCGGGGCCGCGGCCCCCCTTTTCCGTGGGGGAGAAGGGGGCTTTTGCCGGAGTCCCCCCCCCCCCCTGGTGGGCCCCCCCCCCCTTGCCCGCAGGGGGACAATTTGTAGGTTGGTTGGCCTTTGGTTTTCCCCCCCCCTCGCCCCGCTTGCCCGCACTATTCCCCCCGGCCCCCCCCCCCCCACACCCCCCCGGTGTTTGCGGACCCAGCGCGCTCTGGGCGGGGGGCTGCGGCGGGGTTTTGTTTGTTCTCCCTGTCTGGAGGGTTTTTTTTTTTTTTTTTTTTTTTCTCTTTTATTCCCTTGCCTTGGCCCTTGTTTTTGTTTCGGTCCTGGCCCCCGCCCCGCGCGGGCCACCCCCCCCGCCCCCCCCCCGGCCCGTACGGCCCCCCCCCCGCCGGCCGGGCGGCCGGGGGTGTTCGTAAGCTATTGCCCCCGCAACCAACCCCCCGCCGCCCCCCGCACGGGGGACCGGCCCCCCCCCCCTTTGCCCACCCCCCCGGCCCGGCCGGGGGGAGGGAAGGGGATAAAAAATCCCCAAGGGGGCCTCCCCCCCCTGCCCCGGCCCCCCCTACCCCCCCCCCAAAACAAAAAGGGCCCCGGCCCGCCCGGGCCCCGCCCGGCCCCGGGCGGGGGACCTTCCCCCCCCCCCGCCCCCCCGCCCCCCCCATTGAGGGTTTTTAAGGAATTTGGACTGCCATGGGTGACCGCCGGCTCCTGGCTTAGAATATGCTAGACGGGGAATCAATTACCCCGCATACTGCTCTACATCACGTACTTTCCGGAAGCCGACCGAACCCTTATCACGGCGTTCGATAGCTTTCAGAGCGGAGGCGTAGATTTCTTTCCACGTGAGGCCGAATTTAATCATCAGTTCTTCCGGCTCGCCGCTGCCGCCAAAGCTGTCTTTGACGCCGACGAATTCAATCGGAACAGGCGAGTTTTTCGCTGTGACTTCGGCTACTGCACCGCCGAGACCGCCGTGTACTTGGTGTTCTTCGGCTGTGACAATTGCGCCGCATTCGCGGGCTGCCGTCACGGTCGTTTCTACATCGAATGGCTTGATGGACGGATTGTTGATCACTCGTGCCTGAATGCCACGTTTTGCCAGCTCTTGAGCAGCAATCATTGCTTCCCAAACCAATGCACCGCAAGCAATTAGAGCTACATCATTACCTTCACGGATAACGAGCGCTCTGCCAATTTGAAAAGGGGTGCTTTCGGTGGTAAAGAGTGGAACTGGTGAACGTCCAAAGCGGATATACGCCGGTCCGACCATTTCGCCCATTGCTACGGTCGCCTTGCGTGCTTCGAGGAAGTCGCAGGGAACGAGCATGGTCATGTGGGGAAGTGTACGCAGGAACGCAACTTCTTCTAAAACCTGATGTGTAGCGCCGTCAGGTCCAACGCTGATCCCGGCATGACCGCCACCGATTTTCACATTTGCTTCGTTGTAGTACACGGATATGCGGAGTTGGTCGGCATTACGAAGAGCGCAGAAGGCGCCGTAGCTTGCAAAGAAGGGTACTTTGCCGGAGAGTGCGAGACCTGTTGCGATGGTGGTCGCGTTTTGTTCGGCGATACCTATAGAAAAGAAGCGATCGGGGAATTTATCTTTGAACATTGATGTCATCACCGACCCTGTGATATCACCGCCGAGGACGACGACATTTTCGTTGCGTTCACCAAGGATTACGAGCGCTTCACCGAAGCCGTGTCGTGTGGGTTTTGAACCTAATAATGTATATTCTTGCATTGTACTTACTTATAATTATGATTGATTATTTTGCTTTTTTCAATAGACCTTCAATATTCACTTTATCGAGTACGCGGGACAAATCTCCGTTTTTCTCGGTCATATTCTTGCCTTCGATTTCGATGCCGAAGCGTTTGGCGACAAGCACCGCAAGCATTCCGTTTTTAGTAGCATCATTATACACTTTATAGCCAAAGCCATTCGGTAAATTGAGTTTTTCGACGGTCACTCCTACTTCAGTCGTTGGAATTTCATACGTACGGGCTGCCAGAATTGCACTTCCTCCATAATCAGTAATCCCGACTGTAATGGTCGTACCATCCGAAAGTATATACTCGCCAAGTGTTTTCGACCAATTATATCCTTCTTTATTCACTCTAGCTGTAGAGGATGATAATGTAGTCCCAAGGTCTGATGGAAGAAATCCAACTAAAGTCTTTCCGGGGTATGGGTTCTATTTTCTTCAACGTTAACTCTAATAGTTCTTTACTTTTTACCTCAAGTGCTATTACAGATTTCGAAACTGAATCCTGCTCTGCATTTTTCACATCCGACTGCGGAGCTGGTTGCTCTTTTTGAGGGTCCACACATCCGGATACAAAGGAGCATGCGAAAACGAAAGCGATTGTAATTCCTATGGTTAGCGAATATTTCACAGGACTAATTCCCCGAGGGCTTGTTCAGCTTGTTCTGCATTCGGTGGGTTTCCGTGCCATTTATAATTATCTTCCATAAACGACACTCCGCGTCCCATATAAGTTTTTGCTATAATTGCAGTTGGCTTGCCGGTGCCATTGGTGCTATTTGCGATGAATTTATCAAATGCTGCCATGATTTCGTCGAAATTATGACCATCAATGACGATTGTTTCAAAGCCAAATGCCACACATTTATCGACGATAGGATAGACATCCATCACTTCTTTAATGCGGCCGTCGATCTGACAGTCGTTGTTGTCAATTATCCAACAATAATTATCTAACCCAAAGTGAGAAACAGACATAGCAGCTTCCCAAACTGAACCTTCCTGTAATTCACCGTCACCGGTCAACGTAAATACACGTCTGTCTGATTTGTCTAATAATTTATCACTCATAGCCATTCCGACGGCGATTGATATACCTTGTCCGAGCGAACCTGACGATGTTTCGATGCCGGGAAGCCCCATATCACGTCCGGGGTGACCTTGGAGTCGGGTGTTGTATTTCCGAAGCGTGGCGAGTTCGCTTTTGGGGAAGAACCCCGCGTTTGCCATCGCTGCGTACTGCACCGGACACATGTGACCTGCGCTCAGTACGAATCGGTCGCGACCTTCCCAGTGAGGATTGTCTGCTTGGTGGCGCATCACGCCGCCCATATACAACGCTGCAAATACATCAGCTATTCCAAGTGGACCGCCGCTGTGACCAGACTTTGCCAAGAGTAGCATTTTCATAATATCGCGACGGATTTCATTCGCAATTTCCGTGAGCTCTTGCGGTGTGCGCCGTCTGTTTTCAAAACTTATATCGCTAAATTCTACGTTCAGACCGGGGTCTATCTTGTAGGAGTACTTTTTTGTATTACACCTCAGTTAATTCTTCCAGCTATC
This sequence comes from Ignavibacteria bacterium, assembly GCA_016720145.1. GTDB lineage: Bacteria > Bacteroidota > Ignavibacteria > Kapaibacteriales > UBA961 > JADJXV01. The sequence continues at coordinate 218,118 of JADJXV010000007.1, forward strand.
CAACCATTGCTCTGCTTCTTCGATTATTCCATCCAAGCATTCCGGCTCAAACGGTGAGTGCATATTCCCGGCTTTTACGATTTCAAGAAATGTTTTGCTGCCGCCGATTTCACAGATTCTGATATAATCTTTAAGCGCTTCGTCCATATTTTTACGAGACTTACTCCAGATTTGCAGAGCGCAAATCTGAGCGAAGGCGTAGTCGATATAATAGAACGGCGAGGCGTAGATGTGTTTTTGGAATTGCCAGAGAGCGCCTTCTTCAGCGTATGGTAAGTCTTCGTAAATTCTCCATGGGAGGTATTTATGTTCCATTTCGTGCCATTTGCTTTTGCGGTCAGCCGGTGTCGCCGTTGGATTTTCATAGACCCAATGCTGGAATTCATCGACAGCGCAGCAATAGGGGAGGAACATCAACGAACGGAGCAAGTGGTAGAATTGGAATTTTGAGGTTTGGGCGCCGAAGAATTTATCCATCCAATTCCAGGTCAAATATTCCATTCCCATAGAGTGGATTTCACATGCTTCATACGTGGGGAAGATATAGTCAATTACCTTATTATTTCTGCTCTTATATGCCTGAAATGCATGTCCTGCTTCGTGTGTGAGCACTTCCACATCGTGCGTGGTACCGTTAAAATTAGAAAAGATAAACGGAACACCGTAGCTTGGGAAATTCGTGCAATAGCCGCCGACTGCTTTATTCGGACGGGTTACGAGATCCATTAATTCTCTATCTATCATCATATTAAAGAATTCTTCCGTTTGCGGGGAGAGTTCTGAATACATCTGTTTTGCTTGTGCTACGATCCATTCGGGATTCCCTTGAGCAGTAGGATTACCTTCAGGAAAGTGGAGAATTTCATCATGAAAGCGTAATTCATCGACACCTAAGCGGTCGGCTTGGATTTTACGTTGTTTGCTGATGAGCGGAACAATCTTTTCGTGCACATACTTACGAAAGCGTGCTACTTCTTCGGGCGAATACTCGTAGCGTCCCATTTCAAGATAGCGGAATTCGACGAAATTTTTGAATCCGAGCTCTTGAGCCATCTGATGACGCAGCTTTACCATATCATCATAAATCTGATCTAGGTCTTGTTTGTTGTCTTCCAAAAAGTTGAATTTGGCTTGTTGTGCTTTTTTGCGGGTGTCGCGGTTGGGGTCGAGTAATTTACGTTCAAGGCGGGAAAGGTTGAATGTTTCTCCATCGAGTTCGATTTCAGCGCTTGCCAGAATTCCATCATATTGCTTAGTGAGCTCAGCTTGCTTGATGAGCATTGGCTTGATTTCGTTTTTAAATGTTTTGACCGTTTGCTCGAGATTTTGGATAAAGAGCGAACCCCATTCTGCTTCAATTTCCTTTAAAAATTTCGACGCTAGTACAGTTTTAACAAAATTCTGACTCCATTCGGCGATTGTCGGTGAATTTTCATCCATGAATTTTCTCTCAGCTAACGCCCAATCATCCTTCACATTTAGCGTAAATCGTACATGAGCAATGCTTGTGTTGGTCGATAAGATTGTACGCAAAGCATTCCATTCTGCAATAATAGCATTTTGTGCTTGTGCAGTAGTCGCTGCAGCGAACCTTTCAATTAAATCTATGTGTTCACTTTTAAGCTTTTCTAAGTTAGGACGCTCGTACGGAAATTCAGAAAATTTCAAAGATTTGCTCGTCATTATTGTATTTATAAAATTGAAAAATAACAGGTTAATTTATTTCTTTAATTTTGTGGAACTGCAAATTTAGCAAAAGTTTAGGTTCTTTGGAAAGCGAAGGTGCTTTTCTTTACACTCAATTGCCGTTTTTTTTTAGAACTCTCCCATATTAAGAGGATAAATTATTTAGAAATTTGATGAATTTATTCTTTTCAATATAGCTCCTCATTTTATGAATCCCTTTTCTCGACTACAATTCAGTATTTCGGGTTTTGACGCGTTAGTTTGCCTTGATGGAGTATTGCCGTTTCAACCTGAATTTTACGAACATTTCACGACAAATTCTATCATTGCAGCTGACGGTGCATCATTACAACTAAGGTCGTTGGGTGTTACACCCGGTTCAATTATTGGCGACCTTGACAGCTTTTACCTTTCAGCTTCTAATGAAGATTTCCCGAATTCATCAATTCTCTACAGTCCGGATCAGGAAACGAATGATTTCGAAAAATGTCTCGCGTATTGTCTAAAGCTAGGAATTACATCCGTGTTAATTTGTGGGTTTCATGGTGGATTACTTGAACATTCCCTCAACAACTGGAGTGTGTTTATTCGATATTCGAAAATCATGGATTTATGTATTTATGAGTCCAACAGATATAGTATTCCGTTACACCAATCTATTGTATTTTCATCTAATTCACTTGAGATAATCTCTTTAATTCCTCAGACTTCGGTGCGAGTTACGACCCAAGGTCTTCAATGGGAACTCTCGAATGAATGGCTATCGTTAGGGACTCGTGAAGGGGCTCGTAACCGAGCAATTGCTGAGGATATTTCTATCGAAATACACGAAGGTTCACTTCTATTTATTTGTGATGAGCGTTTTCCACAAAGACCGGTATTTACGCAGTCTATTAATTGAAAGGTAAATAATCTCGCTTCACAATCTATGACAACAAATTAACTCTAGGCTTTTATCTTTACTATCTTCTATAAATTTAAAATATCTTTATGTAAGAATAGAATTAGGGTGTGGATAAGTGGAAAACTCAGTTGATAAGTATTTATAAGCTATTAATAGGGTGTAGGTTAGTAGATTATTACCATAAATAAATGGTGTGGAAATCAATGTTGAAAAAGTAATACTTATTAACTGCAGTGTGGATTATTGATTCCATTGTACACTTTTCAAGTTTTATATTCACATAATGAGAGTCGATTTCCACTCAATTTGGGGATAAGTGTATAACGTGGTGGAAAACTATTTATTCATGTAATGCTTTTAGAGATAATACTATTAGACAATTCATACTTTAGAGACAGACCCAAGTATCGCTTCACGACTTGCGCCTGTAACTGAGGGAATATTTCCGGTGAGACCACCTAACGTTCGATAAGCAAGAAATGCAAAACAGAGCGCTTCTTTTGCATCAGAGTTAATACCAATTTCATCTGATGTGATAATAGATGCTTTTGGTAATTCATTCTTGAGCAATTGCATTAGTGTTTTGTTATGAATTCCACCGCCGGAAGCTATAATTTTGGATGTTGGGTCAGCAAAAAGCCGTATGTTTTCTGCAATTGACCATGATGTGAATTCTGTTATCGTTCGTACTACATCTTCTGATGGAATAGAAGGTTGAAAAGTCGTTCGAATTCTTTTCTCAAGCCATGATTTATTAAATACTTCACGACCCGTTGACTTAGGTGGCTTTTGTGATATAAATTTGTGATCTTTTAATTGTTCAAGCATAGTTCTGATAGGACGTCCTGCAGCAGCGATCGATCCATTTTTATCGTAATTCTTACCAAAGAACATTGTAGTCGAAGCATCGATGAGTACATTTCCGGGACCGGTATCAAAGGCAATAACCGGTTCGGCTTTAGAAGCAGGTAAGAGTGTTATATTTGCAATTCCACCGATATTGAGTGCAATTACATTCCTAGTAGAATCGCGAAGAAAAACCGAGTCAAAGAGGGGGACTAAAGGAGCACCTTGACCTCCGAGAGCCACATCAGCTGAACGAAAATCACTCACAACGGTTGTCGATAAAAGTGCTGCAAGTGTCTGACCAGAAGTGAGTTGGAGTGTATTGCCAAGTTTGGTGTATAATTTTTTAGTCGGCTTTGGCGCATGCCATACTGTCTGTCCATGAAAGCCAATACCATCGAGCTGTTCTGGAGTAATAGAGCATGCAGTACAAGCATCAACTACAGCGCTAGCATGAAATTCGGTAAGAGCTGAGGTCAGAAAGCTTACATCTGCTATAGATATTTTTTTTCAATACATCGTAAGATTTCGGCTCGTATTGCCTCAGAATAGGGGATAGTTTGGTGAAGAATTGGTTTGAATTGTATACCTTCTCTATTTGTTGTAAATTCAGCAATTGCTACATCAATTCCATCGAGAGAGGTACCGGACATTAGTCCACACATGATGCGAGGTTGGGAAAACCATTCAGAAGAATTAAGGTTCATTATTTTATAATTATTTAAAATATCATGCACATAGAGCTACGAGGAGTATCTGTTAAATTTGACGTTATTCCTGCACTATCCAATATCAATTGTATTTTGCCAGAGGGTCAAACTACTCTTATGATTGGTGTGACAGGTTCGGGAAAAACTACGTTTTTACGTCTTTTGTTTGCCGATTTACTTCCGGCAAGCGGTTCTGTCTTTTTGAATGGTCAGAATACATCGATTATGAAACGAAGTCAAAAGCACGAACTCCGTCGCAAAATAGGCATTATATTTCAGGATTGCAAGCTCCTCAACGGAATGACAGTCTTTGAAAACGTGATGACACCACTGGTTGTCACAGAATATTCAACAAAAGAAATGGACAATAGATGTTTGGAAGTGCTAGCAGATATTGGTATTAGTCATTTACGTAATAAATATTCACATGAGCTCTCGGGAGGTGAGAAGCATTTGGTAGCGCTTGCCAGGGCAATTGTTCATAAGCCTGATTTTGTAATTGCAGATGAGCCTACCGGTAATTTGGATGCCGAATCAACAATAGTAGTAGCGGAAGCTCTTCAAAAGCAAGCTGAAAAAGGAACAACGGTGATTATTTCGACTCATAGTAGTGAACTAATTTCATGTTTTCCGAAAGCTGCAAGAATTGAAATCCACAACGGAAAAATTATAAAGTCACTATCATTTGCTTCAAAGACAATTCAATAAATAAGTAACTACATGAATATGAACAAGTATCCGCGAATTGCACTAATTGGTAACGGTTCGATGGGGAAGGAAATATCCAGAATTGCCGGTGAGCATGGAATTCATATATCGCGCATATTTGATGAGAACAATCGATTAGTAGAATCATCTCCAAATGATTTTGATGTTGCGATAGATTTTTCTACGCCAAGTGCTGTTGTTGAAAATATAATGTCAGTCTGCACACTTCAAAAAAACATTGTTATTGGTACAACCGGGTGGCTGGATCAATTACAGAAAATTCAGCAACTAGTAGATAAATATAAAATTGGTGTGGTGTATGGCTCCAATTATTCAATTGGAATGCAAATGTATTTCCGAATTATTCAGCAGGCTGCGCGTCTCATTAATGCAACACCTGACTATGATATATTTATGCAGGAAATACATCACAAGAGAAAGATTGATAGTCCGAGTGGAACAGCATTATCTATTGGTAAGATCATACTCGATGAAGTAGAACGCAAATCAATAATTAACTCTGAAACATGTCTTGGAAAAATAGTTCCCGAGGAATTTCATATTTCATCATTGCGGGGAGGGGAAGTAACCGGTACTCATACAGTTATGATTGATTCTATAGCCGACACAATTGAGCTCACACACAGAGCGAAGAATAGAAGTGGTTTTGCATCGGGTGCTTTGGTAGCAGCAGAATGGATATGGAAAAAGCAAGGTCTCTATGATTTTTCGGAACAATTTGAAAATATTATGAATTCGGGACTTTAATAAATGAAAATGCTACTAAAACAATTGAAATTCGGTGTGTTTATTATTTCTGTTATCTTTATGATGGTCATACGGGCTGATAGTACTGATTATGAATCTCCACGATCTTTTATTGTATCTGATAGTGTGTATCCACCTGAAATTGAGATACTTCCGGCAGAACTTCATTTAGATTTTAATCAGGGTGATTTTATAGTTAAGGATATTACTATTCTAAATCGGGGAGGTCAAGCACTTGAAATCTACGGTATGCGAGGGTCTTGCTTTTGTGCCAATGCTGCGATTATTCATTCCTACATCGTACCTTTTAGTAAAGGTACGATACGCTTATCGGTGAATACAAAAAACCTTTCAGATTCTATCCAGCGAATCGATTATACCATTCGAACGAATACGCCTGATTCTTCAAAAAACTACCGAGTATATTTACATTTACTGCCTAAAGACACTACTGCCATTAAATAATAGTCGTCGCTTACTTCTTATAAATCAAAAAGTAACGTCTATTCCTCCCGATAAAATGTTGAATTTACTGATACTATAATCTATAAAAATAGATACCGGACCAATTTGCTTGGCCACCGAGTGTTAGCTTAATGTTTGAATTAGACAAGTTATAATATGCAGTTTGAGGGGAATCATCGCCCGGCCATTCCGGTGGCTTTGGTACAGGTTTAATTGCAGGATCTCCAGGATTCCTTAAAAGCCCAAGCTGCATTTGAGTCTCAGCCGGTAGTAAATATTTATAAGATGATGCAATTGAAATAGTTTCGTACGAAAGCCCACCAAAAACATCAATGATGTCTTCATAGCTTTTACTCGCCTGTACATTTACACTAAACATTGTACCATCCGATATCAGCTCTGCGTTTGTCACCCCAATTGAATTTTCTAAATGTGTACCTTAATACACTACTTGAACTGCTGCGTCAAAGATATGGTTGTCAAAATATTGTGATATGCTGTGCTTGAGACCTATCCCCCAAAATGCAAACTTTCCAATATTTTTATCGATTTTCATTGGTGGAATGAATCGAAGTAAAAGCTCAGTTCCATATAATGATCCAATTTCAAATTGAGGTATTGCTGAAAAAACAGTGCTAATGTTCCCACCGGTTGGTAATGCAAAAAAAGGAGGGAATCCCATAATTGCCTTTTCGAGCGAATCTTTAACACTTTTACTGAGAGCATTACTTTTGTAAATAGCGCTTAAATAGGGATCAGTTTGTAGTTGATCGATAAAGTACTGGTTGTTTAATTTAAGTCCGGCAGTGCTATTTCCAAAAATGGTCGCAGATTTATAAGGAAATGACATCCCACTTGTTGCAGAATCCTCATTAAGACCTTTGTAAAAAAGATACTTAAGAATGTTCACTACCATTCCTGCTGTATCTTTGATTCGAGCTGTGCCATTCAAAAGATCAAATACTACAGCATTTGTATCAGCTATGACTTGTCCTATAGTCATCCCCGGGGCGAGAGGTGTATATGTCTTTTGGTCATCTCTTACAAATCCGAACATAGAATGTAAGCCAATGCGGAAATAGGGCTTATCTACCTTTTTAGGTACAAATGCTGTACGAAAAAACCGAGAGTTCGCGGTTGCGTTGGAAGTAGTTACTAAAGGCTGCATAAAAGGACCGCTATTGGGACCTAGTAGTTCTTTCGATACTCTACGAGCCATTTCAACGGAGAGTGGATTAGCATGAGGAGCAACTACTTGAGCTGTAAGAATAGATACACCACAAATTAACAATATCAAGGGAAGAAGAAGGAATGCTTTTTTCATATTAATCCTCGTATTCATTAATAAGATTATGTCCTAATTGTAAAGCGCCATCGAGTGCTGTACCTACCGGATGAACTACTGCAATGTTCTTGATATCTTTCAGATATGTATTGAGTAATCGTAATAACAATGTATCATTTTCCAACATTCCACCCATACATGCAACTTCGATAATATTATTAGAATTAATATACTTGCGGCGAACTGAAACTATATTGTCAACTAAATATTTAGCCGATCTGTCAATTATATCATAGCATATTACATCTCCATTATCAGCACATTTCATCACCAAGGGAGTTAAGGAGTGATATTCAAAAATTCTTTCGGAATAAGCTGAAACAATTGTTCTCGGCTTGTCTTTTTGGAGCATTGGATACTGACCGATGAGCACATCGTAGAGGGCAGTTTGTTCGCTTCGGCCATCAATTCCGCGTACAATTGCATTCAATCCTTCTCGACCTATCCATGCACCGCTTCCTTCATCGTCAAGTTCAATACCCCAGCCGCCACTTCGTACAATTTCACCATCTGAAATTTTTCCGAGTGTAATTGTTCCGGTACCTGCAATGAGTGCAATACCATTATTGCCTCCTAATACACCTTCTAGAGCAATTTCAGCATCACTGATTACCAACAAATCATTAATCGTAATTTTACTATTTCGTGCAAGTGTTTTAATTAATTGGTTTGAGCGTAATTTTTCTTCTTCTAGCCACACACCAGCAAGGCCAATGACGATCGCATCAATTTCACTTGAATCAATTGCTGTTCGGTTACATAAATCACGTATCATGTTTACTAGGCGCTCACAGGATTCACCAACGCCGACAGCGCCTATCCTTGTCGTACCAGCTACTATTGTACAGAGTATTTCATCTCCTTTTTTAATTATACCCCGCGTTTTAGAACCTCCACCATCGATTGCAATAAGCGTTAATTCATCTTTGTTCATAATGTATTGTATAGAATGGTTTTACTTGATTTGAAATCTATTGAAATGTTAGAATACATTCACAATCTACTAAATGTACACAAAACAGTACTATATGATATAAGCATTTGATAATGAATGAGATATATAGAAATAAACAGTCTGTGCTTTACATGGGATGTACATCAGTCTATCGTAAATAAAGAGTTAACACAGCTAAATCTGTAGATGAAACTCCGGCAATTCTTGATGCTTGTCCTAATGATAATGGACGAATTTTGTTCAACTTTTCTCGTGATTCAGCTGAAAGAGATTTAATCTTTGAGTAATCCAACGATTCAGGAATATGTTTTTCTTCATTTTGTTTAAACATAGCTACTTCAGCCACTTGGCGTTCTATATATCCCTCGTATTTGATGTAAATTTCTGACTTGTCGACTAAAAAACTGTTTATTAGGAATTCAGGTGGGTTTTCAATCTGCCTGAAAAGGGATTCTAAAGATACATTGTTTCTTTTCGCGAGTACATCCAACGTAGTCGAGGATTGAATTTCATTTTCATTGTTGTCCAAAAGAAACGGATTGATATTTTTCGGCTTTACTTTGGTTGTTTTTGAAAAGTCAATTATCTTCTTCACTAATAGTTCTTTATGGGCGATAGTTTGGTAATCAATATCTGATATCAAGCCATATTTGTGTCCAAAGCAGCTAAGTCGTTCGTATGCATTGTCTTGTCTAAGTAATAATCTATACTCTGCTAATGAGGTAAAAATTCGATAAGGTTCTTCAGATTCTTTATTGATCAAATCATCGATCATAACACCGATATATGCCTGCGATCGATCCAGAATAAAAGGAGGCTCACTTTTAAAACGTAACGCAGCATTTATTCCCGCTATTATTCCTTGTGCGCCTGCTTCTTCATAGCCGGATGTTCCATTTATTTGACCTGCAAAAAACAAACCTTCGACATGCTTGGTTTCTAATGTTGGGCGTAATTGATTAGGCAAAAAATAATCATATTCGACAGCATATCCATATTTCAAGATTTTGGCATTTTCAAGCCCTACAATCGAATGCAACCCTTTTTCTTGTGTTTCTTTCGGTAAACTCGTCGAAAAGCCATTAACATAAACAGAGTTTGTGTTAAGTCCTTCACGTTCAAGTACTATCTGATGTGAAGTTTTATCACTAAATCTATCGATCTTATCTTCTATAGAAGGGCAATATCGTGGTCCTTTACCGGAAATAGTACCGGTGAACATTGGAGATTGTGAAAATCCTGTTCGAAGTATATCATGAGTTTTTTGTGAGGTGTTCGTTGAGTGGCAAGTTTGAACGTTTTTAACTTGAAAGGTTCTAAACGAAAATGGTTGTGGATGCTCATCCCCGCCAAATAATGAAAGGTTCTGATAGTTGATCGTGTGTCTGTTAATACGAGGTGGTGTACCCGTTTTTAATCTTCCTGTATGAAATCCAAAAGATTGCAAATCTTTGGAGACTGACTTTGATGATTTTTCACCTACCCTTCCACCTTCTTCTCCTTTCATTCCGGTGTACATTATTCCATTCAAGAATGTACCTGAACATAGTACCACGCATTTTGCAGTAACTGATTCACCGGTCTCGGTTACAATCCCTCCAACTTTTCCATTGTTAATTATTATCGAAGTAATATTTGAATTTACAATCGTTAAATTTGGTGTGTTTAGCAGTAGTTGTTGTGCAAATAGAGGATATAAATCTTTGTCATTCTGAGATCTACTCGACCAAACAGCCGGACCTTTGGATGTGTTTAATAGCTTGAATTGCAATCCACTCTTATCTGCAAGTGTACCCATCACACCACCTAAAGCATCTATTTCTTTTGCGAGATGTCCTTTTGCACTCCCTCCAATAGAAGGATTGCATGATAAACGCCCTATAGACTTCACATCCATTGAGAATAGAGCTGTATTGCAGCCCATCTTCGCTGATGCGACGCTCGCTTCTATACCAGCATGTCCTCCGCCTATGACTATAATATCAAAATGTATCATTTGAATAAATTCGATTAGAATGTTTCACGTGAAACATTGCCATGACTGGAATATGTAGACGAGATAAAATAGAGTGTCTTAGTCCGCAATAATAATACCAAAGCCAAAATGTATTATTTCCCAATACAAAATTGGGAGAAAATAGTGTTAAGTATTTCTTCGTTAAGTACTTCTCCAGTAATTTCGCCAAGTTTTGAAATTGCGTGCCTGATATCTAGGGCGACAAATTCATTGGACATTCGTTTCTCCAAAGAAAGTCTTGCAGTTGATAGATATATTGAAATATCTGACAGGAGAGAAGCGTGGCGTTGGTTTAATAAAACATCTGATACTCGTTCTGTACTTGAGGTTGCAATGTATTCGATATACTGTTTTATACTTGCGATGCCATTACCTTCGAGTGCAGAAACATAAAAAACATCATTTGTAGTATTAGAAGTTGGGGATGTGGCGATATCGACTTTATTATGAACAAGGCAGATTTTTTTATGAGGATAAAGGTCTTGTAATGAATTCAACAAAGAATGAGAATAATGCTCGCCTAAAGATAGATCATTAATAACAAAGATCAGGTTACTCGAGTCGAGCAAGCTGTGAGTTAATGCAATACCTTCAAGCTCAATACTATCTTTGGAGTCGTTCCTTAACCCGGCCGTATCATAGATGGTAATTGCAATACCATTCAAAGTAATAATATCTTGAATATAATCACGAGTAGTGCCTGCAATTGGACTAACGATTGAGCGGTGTTTGTTGAGTAATGAGTTAAATAAGGTTGACTTGCCAGCGTTAGGATATCCGGCTAAGCCAATTTGAAATCCGTTTCTCAGGATTGTTGAGGCTGTAGTATCTGATAATTGATGACATGTAAGAATTATCTCATCAAGCATAGATAGTAAGTGGTTTTTATCGACAAATTCAATATCTTCGCCGGAAAAATCGAGTTCTAATTCAAGTAAAGCACAAACAGAAAGCAAGCTTTGCCGAAGTATTTGTATGGTTTTGGCAAATCCACCAATAAGCTGACGTGCGGCAACATGTGAGCCTCTAGAAGAAACAGAGTGAATTAAATCAGCAACAGCTTCGACTTGCGTAAGATCTAACTTGCCATTTATGAACGCACGTCGTGTAAATTCGCCGGGGTCAGCATAACGAGCTCCTTGCCGAAGGAGAGCAGTGGTAACTTCATCTGAAACGACGAAACCTCCATGGCATCCGATTTCAACAGTATTTTCACCTGTATACGAGTGTGGTGCTCTAAAGACAGATGAAGTGACAGTATCTAATAATTCATCGTTGTCATAAAATTTACCATAGTGGATTGTATGCGAAGCTACATCAGCTAAAGCTTTTTTACCTCGAAAACATTTATCAGCGATCAGAAAAGCGTCATTACCTGAAAGGCGTATCACGGCTAGACCAGAAACACCGGGAGGTGTGGCGAGGGCACAAATTGTATCGTCTGTTATCATATCAACAGTAGTATTATAATATAGTTAGTTAAAAATATATATGGAGAATTACTTTAGCTTTGGGACAGTATCATCAACGAATGATATTGCAAAAATACTTCTTGATCAAATAAACGAAGTGATAATTACTGCAAATTACCAAACAAAAGGTCGAGGAAGAAATAATAAACATTGGGTAGGTGATTATGGAAAAAACATCTATTTATCATATGGCATTAAACATAGGAATTTGGAGACAAGTTTAAGTCATACCATGCTTATGTATCAATCTATCGGATGTTTGGCGGTGAAAAAAGTCTTGGAATATATAGCACCGAATCTACAATTTGTGCTTAAATACCCCAATGATATATATGCACTACAGAATAATCGATGGAAAAAGATATCGGGTGTGTTAATTGAAAATGAATTTGTTGGCTCAAATTTAAAATCGACGATTATCGGTATTGGTATAAATGGATCGCAACAGATATTTGATGCGGAATTAGCTGCTACATCTCTTGTATTATTAGGGATTAAAGCGGATATATTGGATATCAAACATCGATTAATTAGAGAGATAAAGATCTATGTAAATGCCGAGGCGGAATATATAATCAAAGAATGGAAGAAAGAGTTACGAATTAATAAAAAAATGATACAGATAGTGGGTGAAGAGGGAATTTGGAAAGTGCAGGATATCAACGAATTCGGATTATTGATTTTAAGTAATGAAGGGAAAGAAAGAGTAATCAACAACGGAGATTCAATTCGTTATGAATTGGAGTAACTAATTTAAAATGCATGACCTAAGCCAATGTGTATTTGTAAATTTTCACTCGAGAATGGACTACGAGAAGTAATAAATTTGTTATCATGAGAAGTAGGGTCGTACAACCGAGTAGCAACATCAATCCGTATCGGCCCAACCGGAGTTTCACGACGAAATCCAGCTCCAATACCTACTGCAAGGCCACCTATCAAGTCATTCAACCGTGCTGAGGCGTACTTACCTTCCTGTAATTGATTAAATGCATTACCCCAATCGATAAAAAAAGTGATACCCATTTCTTGAATTTGATCTGCTAATGTAGAATTAATTCCACGTGGTCTTGCAAAACGATAACGGTATTCAAGACTACCTTCTATAATGGTCGCGTTACCTAGGAGATTGTTGGAACCATCAACTGGTATTTCGCTTGAAGTAAGATCTGCAAGACTGCGCGATGAATACGATCGTACGCTATTTGCTCCACCGGCAAAAAAATGTCGGTCAAAAGGAATAAAGTAACTATTACTTAAGTCTATCCAAATATTACCAGTACGAAATTTTATAGCTAATACATTATTCGATCCGGTATGAAAAAAATGGTAATAAGTAAGCTGTAAACGTCTAAAGCTATACAATCTACCATAAGCAAACTCAAAAACTGACGATAAAAAATGACCCTTAGAGGGAGAGAATGGATTATTCCTTGTATCCGAGGTCAGTGTAGCAGAAAGAATTTGACCCGGATGAGCTAAATTACTACCGGCATAAGTATGTATAGGAGCGAATGGAATAAGAAATTGTGTAGCAGCTTTTTGTTGATCTTGAGTAACAGCATTGGTGAGAATGTTTATGCTAACTTCTTCGAAATTATGGAGTTGTTGCAATTCTGTAAAAAACTCGAAAAGTATAGAATTAACAAAAGTATAAGAGGGAAAATTAACTGGAAAAGATACTCGAAGTGGAAAAGAAGTTAAGCGTAATGGTATTTCTTGTATATCTAATCCACTTGAAAGGAATCGATAGGAGTAGGAAGACTGAAGTGAAAATCCAATCCTTGCGGATCCTATCTCAAATAATAAGGGCTGACTAAATTGCCCACCAACCTGCCATTCTCGAGCAATTGAAGAAAATAGACTAAAATCTTGCCAAACATGGCGTCCATATAAACTTACAGTTTGTGCGGCTCCAAATAAATTTCTATGGAGTAATGAAATTTCTACACCAAAATTTGTAAAATTATCATAAGTAGTATGATTTATAAAAGGTGCTGCCACGATTTCTTTTTGTTTTTTATATTGCAAGTATATCTGTAGGGGAAGTATAGTATATTCACCGCTCTGAAGGATCTCAAGTGAATCAATTGACACTAAGTCGAATGTAGATAAGCTGTATAAATTAGATTGCGAACGTCCTACGGCTGCTCGATTATACCAATCACCTTCATGTATATCTAACATTTGTCGAATAAGATAATCAGAAATAGGGTTCTGTTCTCTAAAATCTGACTTTACAAATATTTTGCCTATTTTACAACGCTTTCCTAGTAAGAAAGGTATGATGATGCTATCACTGTACGTAAGGGGAGATTTAAAAACAATGGGCTGATCGAAGTGAACGAAATAGTATCCGTTATTTTGTAAATAATTAGTCAATGCATCAATAGTATTTTTGATAGAAGGTTCATTGAAATAAGTACCTTTAGTAGAAGGAACTAATGCAAATAAATCTTCACGAAGCTCAACCGGTAAATTATCAAACCCGGTGTAAATGATTGTATCGATTGTATATTGATTATTCTCTTTAACAGAGAAAGTGAGAACATTAGCCTTTTCTGTAGAGTCAAAATCGTAGCTGTATGAAGCAGTTGCATCATGAAACCCATATTGATTATAAACATCGATGAGAGTCAGGACATCGTTTTCTGCACCAGTTTGGTCAAAATACCGATATTCTTCTTCGTAATTTCTAACTGCAACCCCTAAAGCATCTTCAAGTGGTTTAGGAGTATAGGGGTTAATCGATATCTGGCGGTAATAAAATCTAAATATTCTGTGCGCGAAGCTCAGGTCTGATGGAAGTGAGGATACGACATCTTGCAAAGCAGAACTTGAAAAGTAGATGTTACCGTTAAACTTCACATTATTTAGTTCTCCCTCGAGAGGTAAGGTGTTTATTGGTTGGGGTGTTCCGGTAATTGGAACAGGTGATTTACTCAATGAATCTGACGTATCAGTTTGTGCGAAACAAACAGAAATATTCAAACTAAACAATACGATAAATAGGAATAAATACATAAAGCTATAGACAAAAAACAGCCCAAACCTCTATATGGTTCGGGCTAGCCAAATAGTAAATACCAGGAACATATCATTGTAGTTAATACATGTTCTCTTCTTCTTCGTCATCATTAAAATATAGGTCATCCGTAGCATTTTCATACTCAGGCCACAAATCTTCCATACCTTCATATAGCTCATCATTATCTTCTAATTCAGCCAGATTATCAATGACTTGTTGATGAGCACCTGTACGATTCGCATAGTCGATGAGCTCTTCTTTAGTAGCAGGCCAAGGCGCATCCTCGAGCGCATACGCTAATTCTGGTGTCCAAAACATATTTAACCCTCTTATATAATTAATAAAACATAAACATTTTCGGTTAGCAGCTACCTATACAAGGCGATGTGTTTTGTAGTTAGGTATGCCGGTCAAAGTGGTCGGGTGCAAGAATTTTGCGCAAAAATACACTCTTATGGAGCATTAAACAAATTGAAGAACAGATAATTAAATAATAGTAGTATTACCAGATACCATTGGTAGTGAAACTGGGGAAAATTAAGTGATGAGATTTTGTTAAATTTGTAACAAGTAAAGCATTATATATAAAGTTAAAGATACTCAATGAAAAGTGATTACGAAGCGGTTATAGGGTTAGAAGTACATGTACAACTAAAGACACAAACCAAAGCATTTTGTGGTTGTTCGACCAGTTTTGCATCTTCACCAAATATGAATACTTGCCCAATATGTTTGGGGCATCCAGGAGCTTTACCGGTATTAAACAAAAATATTGTCGAATACGCATTATTGCTAGGTCTAGCTACCGGTTGCAGTATTCGTCCATACTCAGTATTTTCGAGAAAAAACTACTTTTATCCGGATCTTCCAAAAGGATATCAAGTATCTCAATACGAAGATCCGATATGCTTTAACGGTGAAATTGAAATAGAAAGTGAGAATACTAAAAAAAGAATTGGGATTACAAGAATCCACATGGAGGAAGATGCCGGTAAGTCTATACATGACATTGACATAGATACACTCGTTGATCTAAACCGCAGTGGAGTACCATTGCTTGAAATTGTCAGTGAGCCGGACATTCGCAGCGGACAGGAAGCATATCAATATTTAATGCAAATTCGACAAATAGTAATGTATCTTGGAGTTTGTGATGGTAATATGGAAGAGGGCTCATTACGATGTGATGCGAACATATCAGTTCGAAAACGAGGAGCAGAAAAATTTGGAACAAGAACGGAAGTTAAAAACCTTAATAGTTTTAGAAATGTAGAAAGGGCAATTGGTTATGAAATTGAAAGACAAGTCGAACTCATAGAATCGGGTGGTTATGTTGTACAACAATCGATGCAGTGGGATGCTTCGATACACGAAACCAAGGTAATGAGATCGAAGGAAAAAGCACATGATTATCGATACTTCCCTGAGCCGGACTTAGTCGGTGTCAATGTGAACGAAGAATGGCTACGTAAAGTACAATTGATGCTACCTGAGCTACCCCAAGCAAGAAAAGCACGATTTATTTATGATTTTGGACTGCCGGCATACGACGCTGGTATTTTGATAGAGGAGAAGAGTTTAGGAGACTATTTTGAAAATGTCGTCTCTAAATTAGCTGTAAAATCCAAAGATCGCTATAAATTAGTAAGTAACTGGATTATGACTGAAGTAATGCGAGTATTATCTGAACGTAAAATTGCCGCCGCAGAATTTGTCGTAGAGCCGGCATTTATTGCTGAAATTGTTGATTTGATTAGTTCAGAGACTATTAGCAATAAAACTGCAAAAGAAGTATTTGCTGAAATGCTTATCAGCAATAAAGCTCCTAAATCTATAGTTAATGAAAAGGGTTTGTCTCAAGTCTCGGACGTCATATTCATTGAATCAACAATTAATTCGATCTTAAAAGAAAACGTTGAAAATGTAGAAAAATACAGGTCAGGTAAAAATAATCTATTTGGCTATTTTGTAAGCCAGGTATTAAAAAATACAGGTGGTAAAGCCAATCCAAAAATTGTAACGGAAGTATTGAAACGGATGCTCGAAAATTAGGCACATATAATTTTAGCTTTTCTTGTTCAAAGTTTAGTGGTATTTTGGAAGTAAATCGGTAGATATTGATATAAATATTGCAAAGAATTTTGGCAATTGGCTAACAAATATCGTCTATGCCTCAAAAAATGCAACAATATAATTATACTAGCAGGAGCACACAATGCCATTACCAAAGACGGAGTTTATATGGATGAACGGAAAGTTTGTGAAATGGGATGATGCGAAAATACACGTACTTTCACATGTAGTTCATTACGGGTCAAGCTGGTTTGAAGGTTTACGAGCTTATTACACCAAAAAAGGAACCGCTATTTTCCGATTAACAGAGCACATTCACCGCCTCGCAATGTCAGTTAAAATATATAGGGGAGAGATGCCCTATTCTATTGAAGAAATGTGCAAAGCTACAATTGACCTCGTACGTAAAAACGAATTGCAATCCTGCTATATTCGACCTGTTGTCTATCGAGGCTATGGTGAGTTAGGTGTGTATCCTCTCACATGTCCGTTAGAAGCCGCAATTGGCACTTGGCAATGGGGCAAATACTTAGGTAAAGAAGCGTTAGATCAAGGAGTAGATGTATGTGTGTCGTCATGGAGCAGATTATCGAATAATTCAATGCCAGCATCTTCCAAAGCCGGTGGCAATTATCTAAATTCTCAACTTGTTAGAATGGAAGCCCTTCAACATGGCTACGCAGAAGGCATCGGGCTTGATTCACAAGGAAATGTGAGTGAAGGAAGCGGCGAAAACATTTTCTTTGTACAAGATGGCACTATTTATACTCCACCATTAAGTTCTTCAATTTTACAAGGTATTACGCGTGCTACTGTAGTACAAATTGCAAAAGACTTGGGTATAAGTATAGTAGAAACAACCATTCCACGATCTATGCTCTATACTGCAGACGAAATATTTTTTAGTGGAACTGCTGTTGAGGTAACTCCGGTGCGCTCTGTTGATACAATTAAAGTAAGAGATGGGAAAGTCGGAGAAATTACACGTCAGATTCAACGTGTATTTTTTGATGTTGTAGAAAACGGTAATGATAAACACGGTTGGCTAACATTTATTGACCCTAAAAAAACATCAAAAAAGAATAATAATAAGTAACCAGTTCAGAAAATAATTATTGAGTAGCAAGTATGCCAGCTAAGATACATAAAAACAATATTGTCAGTACATCTAACAAGAATTCCAGTAAAAGCAAAAAACCTGGAACAGATCAAATACCGGTATCCTTTAGTACATTTGATACGATTGGATTTGATACTAATACTATTATAGCATGGTATAAACTAATGCACTTAGGGCGTAGGTTGGATGAAAAAGCCGCTTTGTATCTCAAAATGGCAAAGGGATGGTCTTATCATGCACCATTTGCGGGTCATGATGGAATTCAGCTTGCAATTGGTCAAATATTTCGTTCGGGGAAAGATTTTTTGTTTCCGTATTATCGTGATTTAATGACTTGTCTATCTGCCGGTTTAACGGTCGAGGAGATAATTCTTAATGGATTAAGTAAAGACGCAGATGTAGCTGGTGGGGGGCGTCACATGAGCAATCACTTTGCCAAGCCTTCAATTAGAATTCAGAACGGGTCTTCGTGTACAGGAAATCATTGTCAGCATGCTGCAGGTACTGCACGTGCAATTAAGAAGTACAAAGGCGATGAAATAGCTATTTACTCTGGAGGAGAATCAGCATGCTCGGAAGGGTATTTCTATGAAGCTGTTAATGGAGCATCACGAGAAAAGCTACCTGTAATTTTTGTAATTCAGAATAATAAATACGGAATATCTGTTCCGGTAGAGGAGCAAACTGCGAACACGAGAGTTTCCGATAATTTTATAGGGTTTGCTAATTTTAAAATCATCAATTGTGACGGTCGCGATCCGTTTGACTCATATCGTGCTTTAGCAGAAGCTAGAGAATATGTATTATCCGGAGCTGGAGCTGCGATGGTCCACGCAGATTGTGACCGTATCGGATCTCACTCCAATTCGGATAATCAAGAGTTATATCGGACAAAGGAAGTAATTGATGAAATGAAAAGTAGAGACCCTTTGGTAAGATTTAGAGACCTACTACTCAAGAATAAACTAATTAATGAACAAGATATTAAAGCGCTTGAAGAAGAAAATCAAAGTATTATTTTTGCTGCAGCTGATAAAGTAGAGCCAGCACCTGAACCTCTGCCCGAATCGTATAAATTGTATCTTTTACCCGAAGCAATCATTGGGTATGAGGATATATCTGAGACTCGATATGTTCAAGATCCAACTGCTCCTCAGTTGACTTTACGTGAAGGAATTAATCTAGCGATGATACAGGAATTTAAACGTAATCCAAACACATTTTTGTGGGGGCAAGATGTAGCATCTGTTAAAAAACAAGGAATTTTCAACGTTCCAAAAGGCATGCTTGATGAATTTGGAAATGATAGAATTTTCAACGGCCCTATAGCAGAAGATTATATAGTTGGAACAGCAAATGGATTTTCAAGATATCGTGATGATATTAGGGTTGTAATAGAAGGTGCAGAGTTTGCGGATTATTTTTGGCCTGCTATGGAACAATTAATAGAATGCTCGCATGATTTCTGGAGAACTAAGGGGCAATTTTCTCCAAATATCGTTATTAGATTAGCTAGTGGTGGTTATATTCAAGGTGGTTTATATCATTCACAAAATTTAGATGCAATATTTTCCCATCTTCCTGGAATACGAGTAGTATGCCCTTCTTTTGCTGATGATGCAATAGGATTGATGAGAAATGCAATCAGATCACGTGGGGTGACTTTGTACCTTGAGCCAAAATTTCTATATAATTATCGTCCAACCTCAGCATCTGAGCCGGGTGAAGATTTTATCATTCCCTTTGGTAAGGCAAAAATTAGAAGAGAAGGAACTGATGTGACAATAATCAGCTATGGTAATGCTGTACATCTTTCGTTGCAGGCAGCATTAGTCTTATCCAATGAAGGAATTTCTTGTGAAGTGATTGATTTGCGCTCACTTGCACCATGGGACTCGAAAACGGTTTTTGATTCTGTTAAAAAAACAGGTAAAGCTATCGTAGCACATGAGCATTATCGTACGGGAGGGCTAGGTGGTGAAATTGCCTCTACAATAAGCGATGAGTTGTTTAAATATCTTGATGCACCAGTTTGTAGAATATGTTCAAAAGATACACCAGTAGGTTTTGCAAAGTCACTTGAAAGTGCAATATTACTTAATCAAAACGACATAATTTTAGAAGTTCAAAAGCTCGTTAAATATTAAAATAGATCATCTAAACGGTGTGGAGAATCAGAGTGTGGAAATAATCTGACAGTGTGCAAAACGTGGCACGACAAAATATTAGATGGCTCTAAATATTTCTCACTGAGAGATCAAAGAAAAAAGTTTTCATTGGTAATTCGGTGTAGGAATACTATATTTGCGTGAATATGCGGAATGTGCCGGGTGATTACGCCTACAGCTCAACCGGATTGAGCATTGGATTACGGTTCCAAGGGTTGGGGGTTCAACCCCTTGCTGGGGTACCGCTAATCTATTGCGACAGTAATAAGTTAATTAAATTGGATTATTTAATACCAAGAGAAAATATAATGTCTAAACCTGAAGATATGTTGACTGTCAAAGATGAAGATTCTGGGATGTTACTAAGACCAGATATTGATTTGGCGAACAAAAAATCAAACGATTTTAAAAATATATTTAAAATTGGAATTGGTGTAACTGTAATAATAATAATTTTAGTTGTAGCAGTAGTCTTTTATAATAAAGCAAATTATGAAAATGAGCAGAACGCATCTGCTGCACTTTCGAGAATTCGCGTGATTTTTGAATCTGGGGATTACACTAAAGCGTTAAATGGGGATGCAACTAAACTTATTAGAGATACACCGGTGCTAGGTTTAAAGGAAATTGTTAATCAGTACGGAAATGCAGAAAACGGCAGAGTTGCTGCATTATATGCAGGTAATGCACTGGTTTCAATAAAAAAACATAGTGAGGCTTTAGAATATTTTGATAAGTCACTTAATAGTTCATCGAAAGAAGTTGTAATAAGCGCCTTGATAGGATTGGCAGTTTGTAAAGAAAATCAAAACGATTATAAAGGTTCTGCTGAGTATTATGAAAGAGCGTCTCAGCAATCAACACAGCCAACGACTAAAGATAAACTAAGGTTATACGCTGCAATGAGTTTTGAAAAAGCTGGAATTAAAGAAAAAGCAGAAGTATTATTCCGTGACATCTTAAGTGGTGAATCCTCTGAATTTATCTCAGAATCCAAGAGCGGACTAACTAGACTTGGCATGATTGTTGAGTAATGATCTCCGTTTAGTCCTTATTAATAGATTAAAAGTAAATATAAAAAGTTAAATATAAAGTTAAATTATTACAATTTTATTCATCCAAACGGAGGTATTATGCAACGTTGGTTTCGTTTAAGCACTCTAATTATTGCGTTCGCCCTATGTGTCAGTTCGGGGTTTGCGCAACAAAAACCTCGTGTGCAGGTTGCAGGACGAATAGCCCCTAATGAGGTGCGGATATTTTTACAGGACAGTGTGTATCAAATAAGTGGTACATACACTGTAGCCGGAACATTAATTATTGAACCGGGTACGGAAGTTATATTCTTTGATAACGGCCGACTTATAGATTCGGTTGGTGGTCGAATTATAGCTGATAGTAGGTTAAGCGCGGCATATAATGGTACATCGCCGACGTCAATTGGTTTGCTTGAGTACAATGATATGAGATATTTTCTCAGTTCATCTGTGGTGCAAGAGACAAATTACAATGAAGCTACCATACAAGGTACACTGAGTTATCCAGGTAATTTTGGTAATCCTGGAAACTATGGTAAATACAACTATATTTTTAATGTAGTTCTGGATACTATTACTAAAAAGTTAGAAAATCTTGTAAGTGGCTCAAGTTTACCGTCCCCATCTTCTGGTAAAATTATCGTATCTCCAATGAGGGCAATAATGTTCTCATCGGCGAGACTTTGGTCTACTGATGATATCATTCGTTTTCAGCCTTGGAGAAGGTTATATGGGGTTACTCCAAATATCCCAGTTAGTGGCGCTACGAGAAGAATAGTATTTAGAGGGCAACCAATTAATGATTATTCTCGTGAATGGGGTCACATAATTATTATGCCGGGAGCAAGAGCTGCGTTTTTTAGAGATGTAGACTTCAAAGATTTTAGAAAAGATACGACGGTCGATAAAAAATATTTATATGACACAGCTGGTGTAGCTTTAGCGGTTCAATCATCAATATTGCAGTTGAATGATGAAATGAATAAGTTGACAAATGGTGCTGGTGGTGCATTAACAAGTTTCTCAGAAAGAACGTGGTTGTTGAACTGTACGTTTACAAACAACATAGCACGTTATCGTGCGGGTGCGTTGCAACTTTTACAAGCTCCTCGTGGGGCTGGTGTCTATCCTGACACAACTGGTTTGAATATTACAAGACAGGTGTTTCAAGATAAAAACCCGTCTTTAACTGAGAGTAATGGAAGTACTATTGATCAGAATGTAATATCACTAAGTGAACTTGACAGATCAGTAGCTGAGCCGGCTGTTTCAATGTCAGATTCTAGGAGACAGTTGGTTGATGATGCACGTTTAGCTGTTTATCACGGTCGAATAAGACAATTGACATTTGATAATAACAGAGCGTTGCTTTCTGATGTAGACACATTGAGAATTAATGGAAATAGAGTAGTTACTGATACTAATAGAGTCGCTGTATTGCGCAATAGTGCATGGAATAACGAAGCTTTTGGTGGTGCTTTATTAATATCGGGTCGCGATCAGGATGAAAATAGAAAAATTGAAATAGGTTTAGGTGTAAATGATAGTATTAGGACTGCAGTGGGTCCATTTGGATTTGTAAGTTTTGGAAGTAAAGATTTTATAACATTTACAAATAATTATGTACTTAACCGCCAGTCATCACCTTATTCTCGTGGTGCTAAAGGTGGTGCGTTATATATTGGTAAATATACATCAATAGTGCTGAATGGTTCTTTTAGAAATAATTATTCTGAAACACCATATCAAATTAATAGCAATAGTGAACAATATTCATTAGGTGGTGCTATTTTTCACGAAAATACTCTTGGTAGGTTGCAGTTACGAGGCAGCCCAAGTTTAGCTACTGAATTTCTAAATAATAGAGCAGGTTCTGGTGGGGCTGTGTATTGCGATGGAAATTCAGATCCGCGTCCTTCACCAATAATTGGTGGGTCGGATGTTACAAATCCAAGAATTCGTGATTATGGTCGAAGGATGACATTTGAAAATAATACAGCTATAGCTCACGGTGGAGCAGTATATACTAAAAGAAATTTAACTGTATATGGCGCTGGTGGATTTATTAATGATTTGCCGCTTGCTCAAGCATATGGAACTGGATT
This sequence comes from Ignavibacteria bacterium, assembly GCA_016720145.1. Taxonomy (GTDB): domain Bacteria; phylum Bacteroidota; class Ignavibacteria; order Kapaibacteriales; family UBA961; genus JADJXV01. Next base: position 241,525 of record JADJXV010000007.1, read on the forward strand.
TAGTGTGAGATTTGCCAATAATACCGCTGGGTATTCTGGTGGTGCGTTAGCAGTTCATTTACCAAGTATTGAACCTCCTGTTCCTATCGAACAACGATATATTAGATTGGTAAGAGCTGAGTTTAAGGATAATACAGTTGGTCAGTTGCCTGCTAGCTCAAGTTTGGAAATCGTCAAACAAATTCAAGGTGGTGGTGCTGTTTATTCTAAGAATGGCGATTTAAATGTTATAAAAGGTGTAGAGTTTAGTAATAATCGTGCATTCAATAGTAATGGTGGTGCAGTTGCGATGGTTCATCCTCGTACTTCATCTAGAAGATTCTTTATAAGTGATGCAGATGAGTTAATGTTGTTGCCTAATGGTACAGCAATAGGGTATATGTCAAATGACAGTTTATATGATAATAGAAGAAAAACAGCAGTATCAGCTGATGTGAGAAGCCTTACAAGATTTTATAATAACATAGCTGAGCCAAATCCTGATGCTAGACTTCAAGGAAGCGGTACAACGCAAATGTCAGCAAATAGTATTGATATTAAAAGATTTCATCCTGGATTTATAAGAGATGTACTAGGAAATGGATTGAGAGAAAATGGTGTTGGATTAGGTGGTGCTATCTATATTTTGGATAGTGTAACTCCTCAAAGAAGATTCCGTGCAGACTCTATATTTTTAAATAGAGTTCGTATACAAAACAATACAGCTTATACAGGATCTGCTGTCTATTCTGATAATTACGATTTAAAAGTTGTACTAACAAGATGTTTAGTAACTTCAAATAAATCTACATCGCCAGTTGGTAGAACGCAAGATGTTGTAGGAGGTCCTTATGTAACTCCCGATAATCCTGCTTCTAGCGATTTGGCGGGTGCTACATTCTATGGTGAAATAATTGGCCCTATTCCATGGACATCTTTCAATATAGCGGCAAACTCCATTTATGATAATGATGCTAGGTTTATTATAAGATTACCAGATGCGCCTAACTCGAAAAGCGTTCTTTCTGGTGGAACTGGTGTTGGTTTCGGTGGCGTTGATACGTTAAGAGGTAATTACTGGGGAAAAACAGAAGGAAATATTTCTACTGTGATTAAAACAAGTCAACCAGTTCCATCACCAAATGGTGGTGTGCAAGAAACGTTTTTTATTCAAGGAAATGGCAAAACGCACATGCGTTTTTTACGAGCTAACAGATCGGATGACACACAGCAAGGACCTTTTGAACAAAATGGATTCCCTGGATATGTTTATACTGCAATCCAAATTGGAAAAATTCCTGATACACTGTTAATGGCAGGAAGAATATATGATTTCTTCGATAAAGGTACGGACATGAAAACTGCAGACTATTCTTTTAGAAGAATGTCTCCGATTGAAGATTTTTCTGTAGGAATACCTCCAAAATTACAGCGTTATTCGAATGCTACAAAAGCATCAAACAATAAATATGTAAGAAGACTTACAAGAGATCCGTTTAGTACAGATTCTTTAAACTATGCAACTGGTCAAGAAAATATTTTGTGGAGACAATTAAGAAGGTTGCAAACAGAATTTGCTCCAGACTATAGAACTGGAGAGTTGGCACATCCTATTGGTTACCCTCTTTTCTTAGAGGCTAGAGCTAAATATCAAGGTGAGGATATTTACCAAAATAATGATGATCAAACGACAAAAAATACATCTACCTTCTTTGTTATTAATGACTCTACTGGTGACTATATCAGAATTAATATGAGTCAATTTACTGATATTCAAACATTAAATAATGATGGAGTATATCCTAAGGAAATTTTAAGAGGCAGAGTTGATTTTGTTTTAGATTCTGTCGAAAGAACTGGTACTAGTGCACGTGTTCGAAGAACTTATGAGGGGTTATATAATTTTGGTGGAACTGAAACATTATTGCCTAGACTCGCAGATTCAGCATTTAATGAAGATATATCGGCATTTGGTGGACGAAGATATGAATTAACAATGTCTCCCGCACTAAATAGAAGAGGAGTGTTATATGGAAACGGTCAGGCAGTAGTTTATTCAAATAGACCAAATATGCCCGCATCATTAGCAAGTGGTTTAGATACAATTGTGTCTTATTTTGCTGGAGAAAGATGGAATTCTTTACCTGTAAGACCGGGTGATTATGTAAGAGTAATTTCTCGTACAGTTCTATGGAGAGATGGTGTCGATACAGCTATAGATAAAGGTCTAGGCTTCAGAATAGGTACATCAACCCCACCTCCTGTTTTTACTGGTAATAAGATAGCTTTAGAGAATCCTAAAGTAAGTCCTCAATACTTCTCATCTTATAAAAATAAAATATATTTATCAGAGGATGAAAAGTATAATAAAGCTCCAAATCCGAATATTCGTACGAGAGATTCTATCTTTGTTATATCAGCGATTGATTCAAACTTAATGTATGATCCTCGTTGGGCTATGGATATTGATTCATCTGGTAATATGCGTTCGGATACTTTGTTTAAGCGATATAACCAATTAGAATTATCTTGGTATCCATTATACGTAGGTCAATTTGGAGATACAATTCGTGATATTTTTCCAAATAAGCTTACTGCTCTACGTAGATGGATTAAAGCAGATACGATCTGGCCGACGAGAGGAACAACCACAAGAACTTCAAATCCCGTATATTTTGGAGCGCGAGGTGTGATTGAGTTGAAAGGTACCCCTTCTAATCCTTATGTCGTTCCTGGTGGTGAATGGATGGAAGTGGTGGCTAAAAATTATGCACCTACAGTAAGAACAGTAGATGCATTAAAAGGGATTGCATTAAATCCAGCAGATAGTTTATTTATAGCAGATACTTTATCAAAATTTATTTATTTGTACCCATCATATTTCCATGCACAAAGATATGATGATACTTTATTAAGTGCTCCAAGAAATGCTCGCTTTTTGAATCAAGATACCTTAAATTACGGATCATCAGATTCGTCGGTATATAGATTTATGATTTTTGTAACAGATAGTTTTCCTGTATTTTCAAGAATAGAAAGATCAAGTGCAAATTGTCAGCTCGGTACACAATCATTACTTGTTGCTAGTGTTACAGATAAATTGAGATTTTACGTTGATTTTAATACAGATGATGAAAGAGAAGATTCAATTGCAGCCAATAACGAAGGATGGGATTTTAAATATGGTAAAACATCCTATGCTTTCTTATCAAAATCAATTCGAACAACGCCGCATGATACTGCCATAGATGAATTATACCAATTAAAACCGAATTGGATGGCAGATCAGTATATGTATGTTGAAGGTTCAGATACATCAAGAGATGTATTTGCAAATGATTTTACAACAAAAGGTGTGGTTAATATAAGAATCCCGAGAACGCAAGCTTTAGGTTTGTTAAAACCAGGAAGTGTTGCAGATCAAGCAAATGGGGCTCTCAATACAGATACAATTATAACAATGGTAGCTAATGATGGCCATACTGGAATAAGTTATTTAACGAAGAAAGTTTTTGTTAATATATCTCCTACAATTACTACTACAACATTAGATCGTGCAAAAGAAGATGTTGATTATAATATAGATCTTTTGAATAGACCTCGTAAAATAACCTATTCTGATCCAAACTTTGGTCAAGCTCAAACATTTAGATTGCTTTATTCAACAGATCCTGATACTACAATAGCAAAAGATCCTTGTTTTTCAGAAGCAGGTGTTTGGGATGTACGTGATATTAAGAAAACTCCAAAGTGGTTAAAAATTAATTCTGTTAGTGGTCTTTTATATGGAACTCCGGGAGTAAAAGATGCTCCACATACAGAAGCATTAGGAAATGCTGATACAGTAACTGTCGTCTTAACTGATGCTGGTGGATTGACAGATGTCAAGGTATTAATATTAAATACAGACTCTACTAATCATTCCCCAAAACTTTTAGCAGCACCAGTTGTAAGGTGTATAGGTCAAGGTGATACTTACTTAGATACATTATTAGCTTTAGATTTAGATTTATTCCGAGAAAAACCATTATGGGATAATTCTTCAAAATATGATCCTATTTTGGAAACAATTAAAATATCGGTAATTTCTCCAGTAGGTACAAATTTAGTAATTGAGCCAGCTTCAATTACAGGTACGAAGTCTGATACATTACAAAAATTAGTTATCAAATCAAATGGTCCTTTAACAATTAATCCTGCGGACATAAAAGATGGAAAGGTAACTATAAAAATTCAGATTACGGATGATGAAATAACCAAAATATTAGAATACAAGATAAACGTTTCTGAAGCTACTGACTTTATAGTTCCTATTACAGTTGCGAATAATGATGTACGTGGAGCATTCCAAGTACTTTATTTTGGAACTGCAAAAAATGCAACTACCGGTGAAAAGACAGGAGAGATTGGTAAATTAGATTCTAATTATTGTGAATATGAATTACCACCTGTACCACCAAGAGATGTATTTGATGCTAGATGGACAATTGCATTAACTAATGGTATAATAAGGAATATATTCCCACAAGCAGTTCCAAGAGATAATAATGTTGCAATTTATAAAGCAAGATTCCAAGCTGGTTTCATTTCAAATGGTAGTTCATCGGCTTATCCTGTTACAATTACATGGGATAGATCAGATGTTCCATCAAGAACAGATAATGCAAAAAATCCTAGTGGTGCATCGTGGTGGATTGCAGATAATACTTCTAACGGTCAGTTCTTTAAGTATAATATGAATACAGGTATTGGACGTAATTCAGCAACGATTATAGATTATTCAGCGACTGGAACTAAATCTACTATTAGAGTAAATAAAGATGATATTGATGGTTTTATCATTACATATGATTTTACTAGTGCAGTAGAAGAGCAACCAGTAGCTGGTATGCCAGTAGCGTTTGAATTAAGTGAAGCAAGACCTAATCCTTTTGATAATTCTACTAGCGTTATTGTTGGTGTGCCAACATCGGCTAATGTTAATATTGAAGTATATGACGCTATGGGATCTAAAGTATCTACCTTAGCAAATAGATTCTATACTTCAGGTAGATATGAACTAACATGGAACTCAAAATCAGACAATGGTGCTGATTTAACGAGTGGTGTATATTTTGTTAAAATGACTGCAGGTGCATTCAGTACAACACAAAGATTAATGCTTGTGAAATAACATATTAATGGTCGACTATCCAAAGTAGTCGACCATTTATAAACCAACGTGAAAAATTATTTTAGAACAAAAACATCAGGAGTCTCTATGAATTATAGAAATATATTTTCAGCGTTGATAGCATTTACAATTTTAGTTGTGCTTTCATCGCCGCAATTGGAAGCGCAAAGAATTTATGATGAATTCGATGCGCCAGTAATAAACTCAGGTAAACTATATATGGATTATAGTACTTCACCTGTTTCATTCTCTGATAGATATATCGGACCATCATTGGTGAACAATTCACCATATTTAGAAAATACGAATTCTTCCAGGGTTATAATACCAGTAACTGCAGCTGATTATGATGCAGGGATGTTTCCTGTAGTATTGCCATTTACTATACAGTATAATGGTACTACTTATCCTGCTAATTCTAGTTTATGGGTTTCGGTTAATGGATTTGTTCAAGTAGGATCTGTATCAAATCCTTATCCATCATACTCAGGAAATAATTCTGCTGATATGTTTTCTGCCAACACTTCATTACCTGCAAATATCATAGCTCCATATTGGGGAAATCACAGTTATCAAACATCTGTTGTTGGAAAAGAATCTGAATTATCTTGGCAAGTTTATGATGCTTTACCAAAAAGAAGAATAGTAATTCAATGGAAAAACCTAAGTGTTAATATAAAAGGTATACCAAGTGATTTGACTAGTTTAGCAAATTTCCAATTAATACTTTGGGAAAGACAAGTTCCAACATCATTTGATGCTTTACCAGGTTCGGTTAACACGCAAAATGATATTGATTTCTCCTATGGAAATTTTGGAGGTAATGGATCAGTAGACCCTAGTTACTATAATGGAGCAAGTGTTGGACTTAAAGGTTCTAATGGTATATATTTGAATGGGTTAACATATAATAACCCTGCTTTAGCCAAAACATCAACTATACAAACTTCATTTTGGACTCCATCGGGTTCTACATCATCTAAAATTAGATTTGAAACTTATCAAAGAAGTTTAGCAATAAATCCAAGATATTTTGAATCGAAGTTGGTTCCATTTGTTGGAGTACCGCCATTAAGAACTGATAGAGATGACGGTTATTATCGTGTTGATTTAAGTGCTTTGAATTTTAATTTTAACTTTCAAGGATTAAAACAACCTAGTTTATGGATAAATGTTAATGGATTTGTTTCATTCCAAAGTCCTGATCAATCATCTATAGCTAATGATCAAGCTACAGGAATGTTTACTTACAGCTCATCATATCCTAATAATGTTGTTGCACCTTTCTGGGGTGATCATTATTTAAGAAATCCAGGAGAACTAGCTGTGCCTTCTGCAAACGGTCAATATTTGGCATCAGAGATATCCTATATAGTATTAGGATCATATCCAACGAGAAGATTAGTTGTACAATGGAAAAATCTTAATATAATGGACGAAACACTTCCTTCTAGTACAGGTAATTTCCAAGCAATATTTTATGAAGGAGTGGATGACAGATATCCTGATAATTTTGCTGGTGGTATTGAATTTGCATATGGTGATGTTGGAAATAATCCAGGAACTACATTAACTACAGTATCTTATAAAAATGCATCAGTAGGTTTAAAAGGTTCTGCGAATGGATTGTCTACTACAAAAAGTGACTTTATAAATGGGTTAACCTATGATAATATAGCAATATCGTTTACTAGTGAACAATTAACACAAGGTTGGAGACCTTCCGGTGGAAGCAATAGTGGAGAAGGTAGAAGAATATTCTTTAGATCAATTCCACGATTCTTAACTCCAAATTGGGGTGATGGAGATGCTGACTTATCTCAGATAAGAACTAGAAAACATGCCGGTATGATTCAAAATAGATTTGTAACTGTAAATGATGCACGTCTTGTTTTAAGATGGTTGGTACAAGATAAATCATTATCAGATAGTCTAAGAAAAGATACTCTTAGATTAGGTAATAATTATCATGCTGATGTTAATCATAACGGTAGATATTATTATTCCTCAAGGACTTATGATAATCTTAAAGATACTATTCAATATAAAAGAACTATAGATGTTGATACATTCGGAGTTAGAGTTCGAAGAGATTCTGCTGAAAGTTTAGCAGGATTACCACCTGACGCTGGTCCATTACGTCTAATATACTATGAAGCTAATGGTCAAGATGCTGCATGGATTTTACGATATATTGCCGGTGGCATTTCTTCATTACCTTGGATAATTGATACATTAACAGTTAAAGGAAAAGCAACTATCGAGCAAAAATATGCAGATAATATTGATTTTAATAGTGTTTGCAAAATATCAGATAATACATATAAAATACCTATGTATATCAACGGTATATCAAACCAACCTTTAAGTATAGATTTTGATGTTGATGGAACAATATTAGATGTACAACCTGTACAAAGCCAAGATAATCAAATTATATCAAGCTTTAATGATAATAAAGTTGTTATTGCTGCTAATGGTAAATTTGATCAATCAACACCGATTGCATATTTGATAATCAAGACTGACAATGACAAAATTCAAACTTCAAAAATTGAATTTAATGAAAATATTAGATCCCCTAAATCAATGATTTTAGAAAACTCAGATCTATTAACTTCTGTTATCAATGTAGCTCCTAATCCATTAATTAATTCAGCAAGTATTGTATTGAATCTTCCAAGTTCTGGTCAATACACAGTTCAAATTAGTGACTTGTTGGGTAATACTATAAAATCTTATCCAAAAAGTAATTTTAATAAAGGATTGCAATCTATTGAATTTCAAGCTGTAGACGAGAATAATAATGTTTTACCTACGGGACTATATATTGTTAAAATTGTAGGTGAAGATATATCAGCAGTATCTAAATTCCAAATCATTCGCTAAGTGTATAAATATATACGATTTCTACCCTACACTCTACTGCTGAGTATATTATATCTCAGCAGTGGAGAGTGGAAATTATTAGCACAATCGCCAATAAATGTAGAAATTAAAACTCTTTCAAGTATAGATGTATGCGGAAGTAAACAATTCCAAATATATATACAAACTAATGAGATTTATGCAAGCGATAGTATAGTTGGATATGATTTATTTATAGGTTATAATGCCGAAAAGATACAATTCGATCAACTGTTGGCTGCAAATACAATATCTAGTCAATTACAAAATGCAGGATCGGATGCAAGCCTTTCAATAAATAAATTAGTTTTAGGTGAGATATGGATCTCTGGTGCTTTTTTAGGGGACGGCAAATTTCTCAAGGGCAAGCATCCACTAATAGCTATAGCCGGAAAATACTTAAAAAATTGTAGTGATACTAATTTAATTACGATATTACAATTTAGCCCTGCTTATTACAATTTTAAAGATCCTCCTGAAATAAAAACACAAAATTTAGTATTAAATGCAGAAGTAGCTGAGAGTGGTCGTATAGCCGGTGTTAAAGTAGAAGAGGATACTATTTCAGTACCTTACCTCGATAATCTAGGAATATTACCTATATATTTTCAAAATGATGATATATCACGTACTAAATATATTGAATGTATTATTAAGTTTACTAAAAAAGATCTCATAAAATTGAATAAAATTGAATCAGTTCAATCCAATTTAAAAATTGATTCGATGTTTGTTGGTTCAGATAGTGTTAGGTTAAACATTTCATACCATGGCATTATAGATAAACTTAAGCCTGGATTGAAAATTGAGTTTGAAAGATCAATTAAAGAGACTATTAATATTCAAGCATATATTCAGATGAAAATTATATCTGAATGTATATGTATTAACAAAGTATTGAATGATAGTGTTCGTATTATACTTCATCATCCACCGGTGAGTGTACCAGAAGAAAACATTGATATTGTGAATGATAAATCAGTAATTAACTATAAATTAACTAATGATAATATCACAATAAATGCTAATGAAGGATATATATCTCACGTTTCAATGTACAATACCATAGGACAGAAACTTGAAAATATAGAAAATTTACATACTTCAATTGAAATCCCTACAAGTAATTTATCAGGTATATACTTAATTGAAATATTAGTAAGTTATAAAAGCAGAATTAAAAAAATGTTAATCAAATATATTAAATAATCTTCTTACTATTCAGAGGAGAGCAATATGCAAAAGTGGTTTTTACAACGGAAGAACATATTATTTACAATATTGTTCGCAATGACGATAGTAATATCGCCTTCAAGTCAGATGTATGGTCAATTACAAAAAGCAGATTTACCAAGATTATCTCTAACCGGTACAAATAACGGTTATTTAGATAATTTGTATTCTGACGGCCGTATTTGGCTAGGTTATTCTGATATAAAGGAACGTGAAGTCATCGTTCCTGTATATATCCAGAATTTATGGGCAGAAACAGAATTAGTAGCAGATAAGCGCTACGGTGGATTTCCTATTTATAATTTCTCTTTTATTGTACTGTATGATGGTCGTGTGATGCAATCTTCTGGGGTACAAGTTTTAGGTCCTAAAATAGGTGATCCTGAAGCTCTCGCAAAAGGATTTACTTTTGAATGGGATGATATTGCTGACGATAAAAGATTTAGAGTTTACCTTACCGGTGCTCAAGATGCTGAAACTAAGTACGGCAGAAGACTTATGGTGACAGGTATTTCTACAAGAAGATTACCTTTAACTGATCCTTCCGGAACTTACTCACCGCTATTGTACTTAAAGTTTAGAGTTACTTTAACGAAGTCTCAACTTATAAATCAATCTACTACATTTAGTGGATCAGATAAGACTCCTTTATATATCACAAATGATTCTCTTAGATATGGAGATGCAGATAGAGATTTCAGAGTTGGAATTGATGATCCATTTCCTAAAATCTCTCAAGGTGATGCTACAAATCCTTATGGAAATAAATTTTACAGAGTTCAAAACAATCCTACAATTGGATTAGCCGGTATAACGGTTACTTCAGATGTCTATCCTGATTATCCAAGCAGACCAGGTATTATTTGGGTGAATGTTGGAGAAAATCCATCTATTGGATTTAGAGATGTAATTGGTGGTACTAATAACGAAGTAAAGCAAGATGACAATACTCCTGATGGTTCATTATGGGAAGTTGTCAGAACTATAGTGGTTGACTCAGCGTCAAATACAGGGAGATACGGAACTCGAGATATTCAACTTATAAATTTAACTTCAAGAAGTAGACTAACTAATGTGTTAGCTCAATCCAGTGAGCCTTGGTTATATTTTAGAAGCTTACCAAATGGATACAACCCTATAAGAGTTCTAACGAGAGAAGGTAATGTAGATTATATTGATAACGGTATAAATGGACCAGTGCCTCCAAACCTAAAAGATGCAAGAAATAATATTAAAGATGCACAACAACCAATTGGGTTGAGAATTACTTGTAACTCAGATGAATTAAGAAAAAATGGTGAATATGCCGGAGTTTATACAGGTTATATAACATTTACATCGTATTCAGCAGTAATATCACCAGTTAGATTAAAAGTTGTCTTTATATTTTTCCGTAATCCACTAGAACCATACTCAAATCCATCTCAAGGTAGAGATTGGGGTATCAGAATTAACGTTAAGAATTCTAAAGGTATTTCTGGTGAAACTAATGATCTAGTATTTGGTACAGGACACAGAGCGACAGATGGTCCGGATAGTCTTTTTGGAGAAGACTTTTATAGAAATTCTCCTGTAGGATTTTATGCACGATGGTTTAACACAAATTTACGAGATATAAATGGTAATGAAATTGCACCTTTCGGATTTAGTGAAATACCAATTGAATCAGAAGGTGTAGTAGGTACACGTTCAGTATCAAGAGATATAAGGGATAATGCAACTGATACAACAATATCATTTCTCTGTAGATTTAATGCAGATAATGCATCTAATTATCCAATTGTTGTAAGCTGGGATACACAGGATTTTCCTCAAGGGGCGCAACTCTTTATGAGAGATACAATTAATGGTACTGTAGGACCAAAGTTTAGCGTTGATATGAGAAATGCTACCGGTGGTGGAAGCCCAACAAGCCAATATTACACGATTCGTGATGCTCGTATTACATCGTTTATTATAGAATATACTCTTCCAAAAGTAGTTTCATTCCCTGTTATCAACTCTGGTTGGAATTTACTTTCATTACCTGTTAAACCTTCGAACTCAAGCTATACTGTAGTATATCCAAATTCAGAAGGTGGACAACCGTTTAGATTCTATGCTAACTCATATCAAAATCAAGAGTTTCTTGAAGTAGGGTACGGATATTTTGTTCGCTACGGTAAAGTAATTGATACAAAAATAGCAGGAACTAGAATATCAAATATTAATGCAAATATCAATCCAGTATTACTAACTAAAGGCTGGAATACAATCGGAAGCTTAAGTACAGTCGTTAATGTAACGGATATAAATTTTGATCCTGTAGGACAATTAATACCAACTACAAAACCTTCAACTGTATGGGGTTATCAAACTGATAGAGGCTATAATGAAGTATCTGAAATTCAGCCTGGTCTCGGATATTGGTTAAAAGTAGATGAAAAAGGGTACTTGAAAATGAAAGCTACCGGTATTAAGTATAATCAAAGCGAAATTGATGTAGAAAAGCAAAATGTAATTAATTCAAGTGATAAATTAAATGTCGTTGATAATGGTCAGCATCAAGCTGAACTTTATCTAGCAAATAATGACGCAAATGTGTCACAATTTGAATTACCTCCGACACCACCTTATGAAATGTTTGATGTTCGATTTGGAAATGATGCAAAAGCTGAAAATTCAAATGTTGCTAAAGTTCGTTTCCAAGGTGTACAATATCCTGTAGCTATAACAGTTCAAAATCCAACATCAAACTATACAGTGATAGATTTAAATACAGGTAAATCACTTGGTGTAATTAATAGCCAAAACACAACTGTTACAATAACAAATACAGAAATTCAATCTGTTAAATTATTGAAAACAGAAATGCCTGTAACAGGTTATTCAATCGAAACTATTCCAAATCCTGCTAATGGATTAACTAATGTAAAATATGCTGTTCCTCAAAACAGCTTCGTAACGCTAAAAGTATATAACATGCTTGGAGTTGAAGTTGCAACATTGGTTCAAGAATTCAAAAACGCAGGTGGATATGAAGTACCATTTACTACATCAAGTTTACCAAGTGGTCAATACACAGTAAGAGTTGTAGCAGGTGAGTTTACCGTAAATTCAGTTTTATCGGTTGTTCGATAAATAGTAGAATTTCGGGTAACATAATTTAAAGGGCAACAGAGTTAACTCCGTTGCCCTTTTTTAATAACTAAATAATAGCAAAATGATGAGAATATATAGAAAAATAATTGGATGTATGGTCGCTAGTATTCTATTAGTAATTACTTCCACATACGCCCAACGAAAAGTCGAATTTACTATTGTTGTTGAAGATAATAGTGGCGTAAAAATACCAATAATACTAGGAGTTGATGACAGAGCGACGGATTCTTTAGATTCCAATCTTGGTGAACAATTTTTACCTCCATTTCATCCTCCTGCACCTAGCGCAATACATGCCGTGGTACTCGTTGAAAATCAATTTTGTAATAAAAGCTATCGAAGAATTTTAAATCAAAATAAATTTTCATTGGAATATACAATTAAAGTTAATCACTATTCAGAAAGAAATGCTCCATTCTTTTTTACATGGGAATATCCATTCCCTGAATATATTGATTCAGCGAAAATTATGGATGGATTGGGAGGTGTTCTATATTCATTTCCATTAGATTCAACTAAAAAAAGTATATTGATTACAAATGAAGGATTGGTCAAATATAATCTAGTACTATGGTATAATCTTCCACCTGTAAGCGTATATGAAAATGAACAAGAACCCAAGAATGAAAATATATCAATTGAGTATAATAAAGAAAGTGGCGAATTGATAGTATCATCTAAAGAAAAATGTTTAATTCAGATATATAATAGTTTAGCAAATAAACTATGGGCTGGAGATTTAAATGTGGGTTACGAGAGCATAAAAATTACATCATTTGCAAGTGGAGTTTATTTCGTTATTATAACAGATCCTATAGGAACAATTACTACTAAACGTTTCATGATTTCTCGCTGAATATATGATACTTGATAAATTAGGAGTTGAAGATTTCTGCTATAGAGATCTCTATATCTCGTCACGATTGTCTGAGCTATCAGAGGAGTTCGACAAGTTCTACAAAACCTTCTCTCAGGAAGGTTTTGTGGTTTTTGATAACTATAGAAAAAGCCACGAACAAGTGTTTTCTAAAATTCAAGTCTCAGAAATACTCATCGATGCCGGAAAAGTATTAGAACAATTTATAGCAATTCTCTTCGGAATCCAAGATGAAGTAAAGAATCTGCATTCTAAATTTGATGGTGAAGAGTCGATCATGAGGCTTAAACGGGACTTTATTAAAAAAGGTCAATTACGTAAGAAAGACGTCCCGTCAGATCAAAGCGAAAATAGATTCAAAGAATTGAGTATTTTTTACAATTCAGAAATTGAATCAAAAGAGATGTTTTTTTCGGAAGATGAAGAGCTCACATTTGCTACAATTGTCAATAAGTTGCTTGATGAAATCAAGTATCGAAATTCAACTGAAGCAAAAGATAAACTCGCAATACTGGAAGAATACTATTTCTTACGGAAATTCCTCTATCCTCAAACGCTTTCACAATGGATTACAAGTCGAACACCACAAAAACTTGACTATGATAATTTAGTAGATATCATTCGACCGGAAATCGAAATACAGGAAGTAATTGCTTCAAATCATTTGAGACGAAGAGATGGATTCACGCTAACCGATAAACGTGCTGAAACACGCACAATTACAGGTGAAATCGAATATTGTATGATTTGTCATGAGCGTGATAAAGACTCATGTTCAACAGGAATTGTAGAAAAAACCGGAGAGTTTAAAAAAAATCCACTTGGAATAGAAATTAAAGGATGTCCTCTTGATGAAAAAATCTCGGAAATGCATGCTTTAAAAGAACATGGCTATACGATCGGCGCTCTTGCGATGGTCATGATCGATAATCCTATGTGCGCAGGAACAGGTCACCGAATCTGCAATGACTGTATGAAAGGTTGTATTTTTCAAAAGCAAACCCCGGTGAATATACCACAGGTTGAGACCTCGGTTCTCACAGACGTGCTCAATTTGCCGTGGGGTTTTGAAATTTATGGTCTTCTGACTCGCTGGAACCCTCTAAACATCCGCAGACCTTACACACTCCCCTATAATGGAAGAAACGTTCTTGTTGTAGGGCTGGGACCGGCAGGATATACATTGTCTCACTACTTAATGAACGAAGGATTTGCTGTAGTTGGTGTGGATGGACTGAAAATAGAACCATTTCCAAAAGAAATGACAGGAACTGAACTTCTTCCACCAAAACCAATCTATAATTATAAAGCAGAAATAGAAAAAGAGCTCGATGAACGTATTCTTGAAGGATTCGGTGGCGTAAGCGAATACGGTATTACAGTTCGATGGGATAAAAACTTCCTGACAGTACTGCATTTACTTTTAGAGCGACGTTCGACATTCAAAGTGCTTGACGGCGTCAGGTTTGGGGGTACTTTAACGATTAATGATGCGTGGGAATTAGGGTTTGACCATATCGCACTCGCTACAGGAGCAGGCAAGCCAACAATTATCGACATGAAAAATAATCTTTGTCGTGGCATTCGTAAAGCATCGGATTTCCTTATGTCATTACAACTTACAGGAGCAGCGCAAAAGTCGTCAATGGCAAATCTTCAAATTCAATTACCTGCGATTGTGGTGGGTGGCGGTCTCACCGCAATTGATACTGCTACAGAGGCGCTCGCCTATTATCCGATAGAGGTTGAGAAATTTGTTCGTCAATCTGATAAAATAATTCAAGAAATCGGTGATGAAAACTACTGGAATCTGTTTGATAAGGAAGAAAAAATTATTTCCAAACGATACAGAGAACATGGTGAATTAATAATTGAAGAAAGAAAGCGCGCTGATAAAAATGGAGAAACTCCTAATTTCTTACCACTACTAAAATCGTGGGGTGGCGTAAAGTTGATATACCGTAAATCACTGCAAGACTCACCTGCCTATCGTTTGAATCACGAAGAAGTACATGAAGCACTCTCGGAAGGCATTGAAATTGTTGAAAATATGTCACCGGTAGAGGCACATATTGATGAGTTCGGAGCTGTTAGTGCTCTTTCCTTCGAATGCAGTCGCGAGCAAAAGAAGGAAACAATCATATTCCCTGCACGAAGCGTATTTATTGCAGCCGGCACTTCACCAAATACACTCTATGAAAAAGAGCATCCGAATTCACTCCAATTATCTGGTAAATATTTTACGTCATTTGAAATAATTTCAAAGTAGCGATTGGTAAATTTTATTGGGTCTCTTATTCATACTCTGGCTATAGTTTGCTCACGTGCATTTCAATCCAAGCCTAGAAATTACGTTGAATATATACATAAATACAAAAAGTACATGAATATACTATACCCAATTTCAATGGCAACCGTTTCAGTATTAATCTGTTACGGTAACTCAACTTACTAAAGAAGGAATTACTCTATGTGTGGAATAGCCGGAATAGTAGAAATATCTCCCAATCCGAGTATTACTGAATTTACGTTGCGATCAATGAGCGATGTGATCAAGCATCGCGGTCCTGACGATGAAGGGCAATGGATATCGCCGAATCGTAAATGCGGATTAGCGTTTCGACGCTTGTCGATCATTGATCTATCTCCAGCCGGACATCAGCCGATGACGACTGCTGACGGGAGATTTACGATTGTTTTTAACGGTGAAATTTATAACCATGCGATTTTACGCAAAGATTTAGAAGAACGAGGGTATGTCTATCATTCCAAGACAGATACCGAGACCATACTCTACGGTTATCGTGAGTATGGGCAGGCATTTCTGTCCAAAATGATAGGAATGTGGGGACTTGCAATCTGGGATAATGATCGGAATGAGCTCTTCTGTGCGCGAGATAGAGTTGGGATAAAGCCCTTATATTACAGTTATCAAGGCGGAAAATTCATCTTTGGCAGCGAAATTAAATCAATCCTTCAGCATCCGTCAATTTCCCGGGAAATGAATATTGAAGAGATGACAAACTATCTGTCATTTTCGATGACCAGCGAGCATTCGACATTATTTCAGGGAATAGATAAATTACCTGCCGGTCATTTCCTGCGTCTCAAGTCAGACGGCACGATTACGACGGAGCGATATTGGTCGCCGCTAAAGCCGAATACTCCATATTCTACACTTTCAGAAGCTGATACTATTAGTGAAGTTATGCGCTTACTGCGTCAAGCCGTCAAAGATCGAATGATGAGTGATGTGCCGTTTGGGGTGTTTTTGAGCGGTGGCGTCGATTCAAGTACGAATGTCGCGCTCATGGCGGAATTAATGGATAGACCAATTGACACTTATTCTGTCGGTTTCAAGGAATTAGAAAAATACAATGAAATGGAATACGCACGTACAGTTGCCGGAATTTTTAAAACCAATCACCATGAAATACTCATTGATGACCGTGATGCTCTCCCAGTTTTAGAGGAGCTTGTCTGGCACGAAGACGAGCCGAATGGGGATCCTGTTTGTATTCCTTTGTATTTTCTCAGTAAGCTAACTCGTGAGTCCGGAACGACTGTGATTCAGGTAGGCGAGGGCAGTGATGAACAGTTTGTGGGCTATCCGTGGATGGACAGAGAATTAAAATTTTATAACAGTTACTGGAAGACATTCAACAGTTTACCGAAATTCCTGCAAAAAGGAATTTATGCAGCGGCAAAGCCGGTGTTTCAGTCGCGAGGACAATATTTGGCATTAGATTACATTCGACGTGCGGTGGAGGGAAATGCACTCTACTGGGGTGGCGCAGTTGATTTAACACCCTCATATTTAGAAAAATTACTCACACCAAACTATCAGAAATACTCACGTTCGCCGGTAGCAATGGCGAATCGATTGAATCGTGCAGCCACTTGCAAGCAGAGTCAGGAAGACTTTATCCAGCAAATGGCGTTTGTGGAGTTATCGCACCGCCTACCCGAACTCCTTCTCATGCGGGTTGATAAAATGACTATGGCGCATTCGCTCGAAGCACGAGTACCATTTCTAGACCACCGGTTAGTGGAATTCACCATGACGATTCCTGCCCATATAAAACGTCCCCCGGGATCAACCACCAAACATCTATTAAAAAAAGGAGTCGAGCCACTGCTTCCGAATGATATTATTTATCGGAAGAAGCAAGGGTTTGCGGCACCAATGGCTGAGTGGTTGCGTGGATCTTGGTATCAATTCGCTGAAGAAATACTTCTAAATTCGGATTTAGCAAAAAGTGGTATATTTAATATTGATTTTATCCAGCATATGTTGCACATCCATAAAACAGGGAAAAAGAATATGGGGAAACCCCTATACTCACTTTTAAATCTTGCTTTGTGGCATAAACGATTTCTTGAATGATATATAAACGGAAGGACTATCATTATGAAAATTATGCATATAAGATTTTTTTTGAGCATAACATTAATTAGCTTTTTATCGACTACTATGTCTGTTTATTGCCAATTTGATATCGGATTGGTTGGATTCTGGAGCTTTGATGGGTGTAAAACTATTGATAGCAGTACAAATAAATTCCATGGAACTCCTGTTGATATAAATATGCCATGTATAACAGGTGTACAAAAAGAGGCACTAGAATTTGATGGGATAAAAGATTTTATTGATATTGGAGATCGAAGTTTGTTCAAAAATGGAGAAGATATTACTATTACTGCATGGATTAATATGAATCCAAATAGCGGAGATGGAGGGTTTAGTTCAATAATAACTAAATGGGAAAATAATAATGGACCTCAAGAATGGTGGTTTGGATTATATAAAAATGAACTACACTTCACCACTCAGGGATATCCTTGTGGAACATTGTGCCCAGAAAGGACTAGCCAAGGACTAAATATAGATAATAATTGCTGGACGTTTGTCGGTATAATTCTCACTGGTAATAACCGGATACAGTATATAAAGGATGGGATAATTGTAGATGAAGATAAAAGTACGTATACATTTTCGCCACAATCTACTAGTGTTCGAATAGGAAGACAAAACCCAAATAGTCGACCACGCTCCCATTTTATGGGAGGTATTGATGAAGTTCGAGTCTATAATCGAGCATTAAGTCTAATTGAGATTAAAAATTTATACGATAAAGATTTTAAAGATCCTACAATATATAAATTTAGTGAAGTAAGAATATGTAAAGGAGATAGCATTACAATCAACGGTGGTGTCCCTTATTCTGCACAATATAGTTGGTCGCCTATATATAATATATCTTGCTCGAATTGTACAATGCCAATAGTATTTCCTGATACGGCAATAACATATACTTGCAAAGCTACTGGTTCATCAGCATGTGAAAATACGATTTCACAAATAAAAGTCGTAATTGATACTACATCTACGCAGCCGTTAAATATTAAATTATCACGTGATATAAAAGTAGCCCCAGATAAACGATTTGAAATGAGTATAACAACCGATGACAATTTAAGTCTATTTGGTATTAAAGAGTTTAGTGCGAGGATTACTTCAAATTTTAGATTGATGTCTGTAGATTCTACAATTGGGATTCCGACGATAAAACGTGGTAATGCACTGGATAATACTTGGACATTAACAAGCCGATCTTTCATAAAAGATACACTTAACACAATACATATTTCTGGAAAAGGAATAACACCGATTGGTGCAGGGGATAGCCTCTTCTCGGTTGCTTTCCGAAGCTATCTTCCTGACGTTATTTCATATGAGCCAAGTATGAAAGTTGACTTCAGAAGTGCGGTAGGCTGTTTCCCAGCAACAGTTTCAAGCGGTTTAGTCACTCTCGAATCATGCTTTATCGAGGCTCGATTAGTAAAATCTTCTCAATTTGGATATGCTCTTACTGTAAATTCGAATCCTCAATATTCAGAGTTGCTTTCAATTTCATTTAGTATTGGTTTAAGTGGTAAAACAACAATTGATATCTTTGACTATGAGGGTAAATTATGTAGACGTCTATTGGACGAATGTCACGAAAGTGGCGAGTATAAGATAAATCTAATAGATATATTACAGAGTGGTATGTATTTTTGTAAGATGTCCTCTGGTCAATATGAAAATACTGTTGGATTTGTGGTCAGTAGATAAAATGGTTCGCTGATTTATATTGTGATTTAACTAAATCGACGATAGCTCTCCGCATTCAACTCTAGTTTGAATATGCTACATTAATCTGTCTTGCAGAAGCTCAATTTGGGAAGACAGAGCTCAATTTGGGAAGCAGAAGCTCACTTGAGGCAGGCTCACTTGGGAAGCAGACTCAACTTGGGAAGGCAAAGCTCACTGGGAAGGCAGAAGCTCAACTTGGGAAGACAGAAGCTCAATTTGGGAAGACAGAAGCTCAATTTGGGAAGACAGAAGCTCAATTTGGGAAGGCAGAAGCTCAACTTGGGAAGGCAGAAGCTCAACTTGGGAAGGCAGAAGCTCAACTGTAAATCGATAATTTATTGTAATAGCTTTATGAAACTACTGGTTGAAAAAATTATTGTCAGTAAAAAAAGGAAATCTAAAAATGAATACACTTATAGATGATAAACAAGAAGCCGTCAAACAATGGACAGAGGATCCGTGTGGTAAAATAGGGGCAAAGGGAATAGAGGAGGGAACGTTAGAATTTTATGATCGTGTTAACCAAAACCGTTATGAGGAGTATGCTCCATGGATGAAAAAGGTAATGGATTTTACACAGTTCAAAGGAAAAAAAATCCTTGAAATAGGTTTTGGAATGGGAACGGATCTTTTCCAATTTGCTACAAATGGAGCTGAAGTTTTCGGCATTGACTTGTCTCCAAAGCATTTAGAAATTTCTCAAAAACGCTTTGAACTTTATGGAGTAAAAGCAAATTTACAACTTGCAGATGCCGAGAAAATGCCATTTGATAATGATAGTTTTGATGCCGTATATAGTTTTGGAGTAATTCATCACACACCCAATATGCAGAAAACAATAGAGGAGACATACCGAGTATTGAAGCCAGGTGGTAAGGCAATAATTTCAGTTTATAATCGCAATTCTGCACATTACTATTTTGTACTTATGGCAAAGTACATATTATTTCTACGTTTTTTAAGAGAGTCATATCGCCGGACACTTTCACGGATTGAATATCGAGAGAATAGTGACGCTTGTCCACTTGTTATTTTATCCTCAAGAAAAGAATATCTAAAACGATTCTCAAATTTTCGTGAGGTTTCGATTGAATGCCATCATCTTCATGCACATGATTTTGGTCCATTTAAAAAAATAATACCGACATCGTGGATTAGAAAACTAGAATATAAGTTGGGATGGTATTTAGTTGCAAAGTGTATAAAATAAAGTAAGTTTGATGATTCATATATAAAAGGTCAGGCATGTCAAAGTTGTCTGACCTTTATTTTTTTTAAAATTAGTTAAATTTACTGCAACCTTTTTTACGCTTTTTGCCACTTTGCTTACATGAAATCGAACAATACTTGGAAAACATACTCTGACGATGAACTTTTCACCATGTTAGGTGGGAATAAAACCGAAGCAGATTGTAGCTTCGGTGAGTTGTATCGTCGCTATTCCTACCGAATATACGGCTATTGTCGGCGTATGGTGGGGGATGACAAAGCAGAAGATGTTTGCCAAGAAATCTTCCTTTCATTCTTAGATCATGGGAGAAAACAAACTACGGTCAGTAATGTTGGCTCCTACCTTTTCAGAATTGCTCAAAATAAAACACGTCGTTTCAAACGTGATGAGTCCAAAGTTGCGCTAGATGAATTTAAAGAAGAGCTCTATAGCGCAGAAAATCATAATTACGAACAGCGGGAATTAAACCAACTAGTTGTAAATGCGTTAGCATTATTGCCCGAAGATCATCGCGAATCCTTAGCACTACAAGTGTATAGTGGCATGAGCTACAAGGATATTGCTACAGTACGGCAAGTACCTGTAAATACGGTAAAAAGCCATATCTTACGAGCAAAAAAACAAATACGAGCAATATTACTTCCATTCTTTCAAAGTGAGTCAAGATAACATTGATTCTTGAATGAAAGTCAATCAATAGAATAACTATGGATAACTCAAATTATACTCCGTCCGAATTAATAGATCTTGCTCTGGATTGTGAGTTGGATACCAGCCAAGCTACCTCACTATTTGAATTACTCTCTCGAGACAGCTCGTTGCAAGAAGAATTCCGTCAAGCAGTAGCAATACGCAGAGCGCTATCGAACGATGTATTAGCCAGTATTCCAACGCTTGAGTTTACAAAATCCTTGTTCCAGCGTGCAGGTGTAGAAATGCCTTCAGATGTCACCCCCTCTTTTTTTGCCAGAACTGGTCTAAAATGGGCATCTCTTGCTACTACGGCATTTGTGTTCTTAGGAATAGGAATAATCGCGACAATGAATATAGACAGATTTTATGAAAGACAGGCTGCAGAGTCGTATAGTCCAATACAGCTTCCGAAACTATATTCAATCGAAGCGGCATCGAAAAAAGAACCAGCAACGTATAACGATAACCAAATACTCAATTATTCTGAAAATACCCTCTCACCTTTTCACACACCTACCTATCACCACAATCAGAAGGCTAGTAAAGGCACAACCGATGGCATTACCATAATGTCCGAAAATGACAGGGCTGAGCTGTCGGTTGGCCTTTCTTCTGTGAATATTTCTGCTGTCGAACCGCAAAATAACATCAATTCTTTTACAACTAATTTAGTTGAAGTCAACGAAGAATTAGTTGGTAATATAAGTATAGATTATCCAAGCGGATTAAACGACAACTCAACTACATCCGCAAATATAGATAGAAGTATATCATTGCAAGTAAGGGGTGTTCTAGCAGGTAAGTTGTTTAATAATCAATCCTTAGTTGTTCCATCACCCCCATTAATGAATAACATAGGAGTTACGTTAAGGTATGATTTAAGTGAAAATCATGCCATTGGGATTGAAGTAGGGCAAGAAAGTTTCCCTAGTATGATTGAAACTAGTGATGGTCGTCTTCAGCCTACTGCAGCTATCGCTTGGACAGGCATTTCTTACCAATACTCTTTACAAGCAATAAAACTATTGGGAGGTATAAAACCATTTATTCAAACTGTTGGCGGCGGAACGGGGTTTGGCCCAATAGCTAAAGGAATAATAGGGGTGAGTTTACCTATTAAAAACAGGATGTCTATATTTACAGCAGCAGAGGGCACCGTAATTGGGTATCAATACCATTCAGATTGGTACAGTGCTCAAAAAGTATCATTTTGTACAGGTATGATGTTAACTTTTTAAATAATATTATTTTTAAATAAGGGGAGTTGTTTATGCATAAGTATATAAGATATATCTTAGTATCGTGTACTATAGGTGTAATGATAATAATTGGAGCTTGCAAAGAAAAGCTACCTGTCGAAGATGGGAACGAACCAATTGATCTCGACGAGACCACAGTTCAATTGGATTCCAATTTGGTTGCTTATTGGAATTTTGACGACAATACCGCAACAGATAAAACTGGACACGGCTTTAATGGGGAGCTAATGAGTACATTCTCTACACCGTCTGAAGGTGCTAAGGGCAGCGGTTTAAAGTTCAATGGTATTGATAACTGGTTTAACGTTGGTGACAGCGATAAAAACTGATTGAATCTGGGGAAAGCTACAACTATTACTGCATGGGTAAAGAAAAAATACGCAAGGTTTCGCAGCCATTATGACAAAATGGGACGCAGATAAATATCCCTACGGTTCAGACTGGTGGTTTGGCTTATACGACGGTGAAATTCATTTTACAAATAACGGAGATGGGTGTGGACGCTATTGCCCAGATAAAATGAGTCAAGGATTAAATATTCCAAATAATGAATGGACTATGATAGGTGTTATAATCACAGAAAATAAACTTTACTACATAAAGAACGGTGAAATTATTGATACCGATCAAGGTAATTATCGCTTTAATTATAGTTCATCCCACATTCGATTTGGTAAACAAAACGATAATACAATTGGAAATGAAAGTTGGTTTAGAGGTAACCTTGATGAAGTAAGAGTTTATAGTCGTGCGCTTAATAAATCAGAGCTTGAAAGTATATATTTAATGTTTGACAATCAGCCTGTGATAGATTCACTACCACCGTTGGTAGATGTACCTGATTTACTTGCAAGATGGAGTTTTGACGATTTTACTGCTACGCATAATTCAGGAAATGGTTTTAATGGAACGAAAGTTGAAAGTTTTCGGGTTTCAGACGGCGTTCGTAATAAGGCAATGAATTTCTACACAGATGGCTCATGGATAGATGTGGGGAATAAACAACTACTTACTTCTGGTAAAGATATGACAATCACAATGTGGGTGCGACCTACAAGTGTAGATGGATTTCATGCAATATTAACTAAGTGGGAAGTTGAAAATAAGCCATCAGGATTAGATTGGTGGTTCGGAATATATGGCGGAGAGTTACATTTTACAAATAATGCAACAGGATGTGGTGGTTATTGTCCTAATAAAATGAGCAACGGTCTTGGTATTCCAGAAAACGAATGGACTATGATTGGCGTGGTTACAAATAACACAGTTTATTACATTAAGAACGGAAAAATACTTGATCAGGATAATGGGAATTACTCGTTTACACACTCTGCTGCCAAAATTCGTTTTGGGAGACAAAATGGAGTAATGCTTGGTAATGAGAGTTGGTATCGAGGCAGTTTGGATGAAGCTTGTGTTTATAATCGAGCACTTTCGGAAGCTGAGCTAATGAGCCTATATACAAATAAGCAATAAGGTTTTTTAACCTATAAATTAAAAACCACTTGAATGATTTTCAGGTGGTTTTTTTTATTCCAAATTTTCCAACCCACCAATTCGTCATCACCACTTCCAATTGTACAATTACGAAAGTAAATCCTATGAACCTCCAGAAACTTACCCTCAAAGCTCAAGAAGCATTGCAAACGGCACAAGAAATTGCTGCAAATTATAATAATCAAGCCATTGAGCCTATACATTTACTTGCTGCACTCGTTCAGGACTCTGCCGGAATTATCCCCCCAATGCTCCTCAAGCTCGGCGCAAATATGAATTACCTCAAAATCAAAATTAACGAGCAGATTGAATTACTTCCCAAATCCACCGGGTCGAATGTAAGTCATTACCTTTCTTCCGGGGTCTCTGCAGTCTTAGATGCCGCCCTCAAAGAAGCCACTGCACTTAAAGATGAGTATGTGAGTACTGAACACGTTCTGATTACCCTTGCCGAGCAAAAATCAAACGCTTCCGGGCTTCTCCGTGACCAAGGTGTAAATAAAGAATCAATACTCAAGGTGCTTACTGAATTCAGGGGAGACCGCCGTGTTACTGACCAAAACCCTGAAGATAAGTATCAGTCATTACAACGGTATGGGAGGATCTTAAATGATGAAGCACGAAAAGGTAAAATTGACCCTGTTATAGGTAGGGAAGATGAAGTTCGTCGGGTGTTGCAAGTGTTGTCGCGCCGCACAAAGAACAATCCGGTTCTTATCGGAGAACCAGGTGTCGGTAAAACAGCAATCGTTGAGGGAATTGCACAGCGTATCGTCTCGGGCGACGTACCCGAATCACTTAAAACCAAAACAATCGTAGCACTTGATATGGGCTCACTCGTTGCGGGTACAAGTTTTCGGGGACAGTTCGAAGAGCGCCTCAAAGCAGTGATTAAAGAAGTAACAGACTCCGATGGTGAATTTATCCTTTTTATAGATGAACTCCATACGCTCATCGGCGCGGGTGCAACATCCGGAAGTATGGACGCTGCGAATATCCTCAAGCCTGCACTAGCACGTGGCGATCTTCACTGTATTGGTGCTACCACCCTAGATGAATATCAGAAGCATATTGAAAAAGATCCGGCCCTCGAGCGCAGGTTTCAAAAGGTACTCGTTGAAGAGCCGACCATAGATGACACGATATCCATACTTCGTGGCTTAAAGGAACGATACGAGGTTCATCACGGTGTTCGAATTACGGATTCGGCAATTGTTGCGGCCGCTCAGTTGTCTTCACGCTATATCACTGACCGATTCTTGCCTGATAAAGCTATTGATCTTGTAGATGAAGCAGCAAGTAAGCTACGAATTGAGATTGACTCCATGCCCGAAGAACTCGACTCCGTCGAACGCAAAATACGCCAACTTGAGATTGAACGCCAAGCACTGTTGAGGGAGCTGAATAACGCAGCTTAAGAATGCTATCATGATTTGGAAGGAAATTGATTTACCGTATGTCGTATCAAACAATACACGATACGATTATTCTGGCACTGATTTATTAACTCAGATGAGCTAATATTTTACAATGGCAGTTCTATAAGTCGTTTCATTTTGATAAACTTCAATGAAGTATAGCCCTGAGGGTTGATTACTAATATCAATCACAAATGTATCGCCGGTAACTTCTTCTATTTCAAATACTAGTTGTCCAAGCAGATCGAAAATTCTCAACTTGCCGTTTGTAATAGTTTTTGTTAGGTCAAGATTTAAAAAATCGCTGCATGGGTTTGGGTAAGTAAGGAAAATATTTTCTTGGGGAACTATTACCGAAGGGCTGAACTTCTTAATAAATGCATCATGGGAACCGGATGAAGTTAACTTATAGGTAAAATTATTATCTAATGAAAAATCGCCTACTTCAGCAAAATAACCGATAGAATAAATGGTACCACTGCGATCTACTGATACATCAATCCCCAAATCATCGTAAGAACCACCCATTCTTTCTGCCCAAGTAAAGTTACCGGACGAATCTAGTTTTGAAATAAAAATATCTCGGAGTCCCACAGATGTTAAACTATATGATTGTTGCCCAGGATCAAAATCAGCTTTCCCGCTGAACCAACCGATTGTATATATATTACCAGCACCATCAAGCGTCAAAGAACTAGCTGCATCTGTAGAATCCCCCCCCAATTGTTTGACCCAAAGAAAATTACCATTTACATCTAATTTGCAGATAAAAACATCAGTCAGACCATTAGCCGTTATGTTAGATACATTCGGTCCGGGATTAAAGTCTGCTGTACCTTCAAATGAGCCAGTTGTATAAATATTTCCCGCATAATCCAGTTCTATAGAATATCCAATATCCCTAGCTGGTCACCCATTTGTTTTGCCCAAATCAATTTTCCTGTTGAATCTAACTTAGTAACAAAGATATCCCTGCTCAATTCCGAATTTAAAATAAATGTGTCTATCCCGGGATCAAAGTCAGATATTCCAATAAATGAACCTGTTGCATATATATTTCCAGTTGCATCTAATGTAAGTGAGTGTAGTAAATCTTGAGAATTGCCCCCCATCTGTTTAGCCCAGACAAAATTACCTAATAGGTCTAGTTTCGCAATAAATATATCGTAGCTATGATCTGAGCCGGCTGCCGTTAAGTTGAAAAACTGTTCACTTGGGTCAAAATCTGCGATATCGCTAAAGTAACCTCCAACGTATACGTATCCTGATAAATCAACAGCTAAGGTTGATAGTTGCTCGATAGACCCACCACCCATTCGTTTAGCCCAGATAAAATTACCAGAAGAATCTAACTTGGTTATAAATATATCATAGTCACCATCCGAGGTTAATTCATAGATTTCTGAATCAGGGTTGAAGTCAACCGTTCCTTTGAAAAAACCTGCCGTGTAAACATTGCAAGACTCATCAATGGCGATAGCGTATCCACCATCGTTCAATGTTCCACGCATTTGCTTAACCCATAACAAATTTCCCGCGCTGTCTAATTTGGCAACAAATATGTCTGATTCGCCAGATGATATCAAATGTACAGTATTTATACCTTCGCCAAATCGAGCCTTTCCTTGAAACCATCCTGTGATATAGACATTTCCGTTAGAGTCTATAGCAAGTGAGTTGCCTTCGTCCTTGAGGGTTCCCCCCATATTTTTTGCCCAATGGAATTTGGATAACTGGGCATTTGCAATAACAAGTGCAAAAAAGTAAATGCAAAAAAGAACAGTAGTAAATTTCATCATTTTCAATATAATAATAGAACCAAGTTAAGTGTTACACTGAACTATACCTGACACAATGGTTCGTTGCTATTTTATGTGCAAAACTAAACATATTCGCCTATCATACCAAATAGATTATTTTATCAAAGATGTCTTGACTCCATGCCCGAAGAACTCGACTCCGTCGAACGCAAAATACGCCAACTTGAGATTGAACGCCAAGCACTATTGAGAGAGCTGACTGCTAATGTTTAAATGTAGTTACAGTAATTTACCTTGACGTTTTTAGAAGTGTCGCGCGGCTGTTCTGTAGAGGCGAATTTAGCAGTATCTCCACCACTCTACTTACCTCCAAACCACGAGTTTTTGAGCACTACTCGCGCCATCGCGTCCAGCGGATAATTACGCACATTCGGCTGCAGCATTCGGTAGTGCATCTCGTAGAAAAGCATCACCGCCGGAGCGTCCTTCATCGCCAGTGTTTCTGCTGTTCGATAATTACTCATACGCTCAGCGATACTGGTCGAAGCTACCGCCTTCGCCAATGCCTCACTCGCAGCAGGATTAGAATACCGCGTGCTGTTTGGATAACTCGGCTCATTGTCATTCACCGGTACCAGCGCCCCGTCCAGCAAATTGATGAAATTCTCGGCATCTGGATAATCACCATACCACCGTGTTCCCCAAAAGTTCAGCTTGCCCTGCTCGGCAAGCGCCAGCAACTCGGCAAACTGCACCGTCTTTATCTCGACCTTCACATTTAATGCCTCGTCAAGCATCTTCTGCACCGCCTCGGCTACCTGCACAAGCCGCGGCTCGGGGTAAATATGAAGCTGCACCACCGGAAAACCCTTGCCATTCGGAAAACCCGCCTTTGCCATATACTCCCGCGCCTTGGGGAGTTCTAAGCCAAAGCCCGGAATAGAATCAATCGAATAATCCGGCATCACCGGCGGCGTAATGCCATGAATTGCCGGCGCATACGGCGCATTTCGGAGTACATAGCGCACGATTTTCTCACGGTCGATTGCCAGCGAAAAGGCACGGCGAACATCGACATTGTTAAATGGTGGCTTGGTGCATAAAAAGTCCAAAAACCACGAACACATCGCCGGCTGTTTCTGAAAAATAAACTTGTCGTACGGCGGCTTCGGATTACGCCCGGCATCCATCACATTATCCAAAAATTCAGTCGGTATCGTATAACATTCGTCCAAATTTCCTTTCGAAAACTCCTGCAACTGTATCTTGTCGTCCTTAATAAAACTCACAAACAAATTATCAAAAAACGGTAGCTGATTGCCTGTTTTATCATGCTGCCAATACTTAGGGTTACGCCGCATCGTCATCTGCCGGTCATGGTCCCATTTTTCAAAAATAAACGGACCCGTTCCCACCGGATTCTGAAAGAAATCAGCCCCATACTTCTCAACTGCTTCCCTAGGCACCACGCATCCAAGCGAATTAGCTAACGTCAGCAAAAATGGCGCACTCGGTCGCAAAAGCTCGATCTCAAGCGTCGAATCATTCACTGCGCGGATCCCACTGACAGACATACCACTTGCACGCTTTTCAAGCTGCGCCGTGTAATACTCCGTAGCACCGACGACCCGATCTTTAAAAGCCCAAAAATGTACCGAACGTGTGCCCGGATTGCAGCATCTCGCGAGCGAATACTCCACATCACGCGCAACCATCTTGCGCCCGATTCCATTCGGAAAACATGGATTGTCGTGAAAATAGACGTCAGTGCGGAGATGGAATCTATATAATTTTCCATCAGGAGAAATTTCCCAACGTGTTGCTAATTCAGGGATTGTATTTAATGAAGAATCAAACGAAATTAAACGGTCAAATACCTGTAAGGCCAGATCATCGGCAAGCTTGCTATTGATAATCACCGGGTCGAGACCATTGGGATTACCACGCACCATATTGATGCGATACGTGCCGCCATAGAACTTACCGTCCTTCGCCGCTCGAAGCGTTGATTGCTCCTGTTTCGGACAGCCCGTAAAAAGTCCGGCAAGCAAGAGAATGCACGCCGGTAAAAACACAGATTTTGAAATAATCATAGAAAATCCATTAAAAAAGTTGGTAATTTTGAAGCGTAACTCAGAGTACTCATTAGTGCAAATTGCATAAATTTTTCAAGAATTCAATTCAAAAACATGGCAAGTGTCCGAATCCCACTTACAGAACGTCAAAATCAACTATTACAGTTCCTTCGGCGGAAAATTCAGGTCGATGGTTTTCCTCCGACAATGCACGAAATCTGCGCTGAATTAAGTCTCAAATCCACCAACGGCGTAAGCCAAATGCTCCAAGCACTCGAGAAAAAAGGGTATATCAAGCCCCGCACCAAAGGCGCATCGCGGGGGATTCAACTCCTCGGTCAGCAACCGGTGCAGCAGGCACAAGCAGCAGTTAAAAATGTAGTCATAATCGGTGAAGGCACAGCAAGTGAACCGCTTACGGCGTTCCTTAATCCGCGTGGTCAGCTTGCAGTAGATACATCATATTTTACAGGAGAGGGGCAATTATTCGCCGCTGAAGTGAGCGATGACGGCATGAGCGCCGAGCATATTCTGGCTGGTGATCTGGTGATATGTGTCAAAAAAGACAAGCCGAAAGTAGGTTCGCTCGTGGTGGCAATCTATCAGGAAAGTACCCTCGTCCGCCGACTTGCCGGAGCAGGTGAACTGCATCCGGCAAGCAAGGGATTTCAAAAGGTTACGTTTGCGGTCGGTGACGATTCGGTCGCGATTCTTGGGAATGTCATCGGCGTCGTGCGCAAGATTCGATAGTTAATTCTCCCGCGCCTTGAGTGTGGTGATGATTTCCTCGAAATCGGAGGGCTCGAGATGGTATTTTTTCGAACAGTACTGGCACACAAGCTCATTCTGACCGGATGACTCCATGTCGCGAATTTCACTAACACCAAGCGTGAGAAGTATTTCCTTGAATCTATCCATCGAGCAGCGACAGAAAAAGTCAATAGGTGAATTATTCACAATGTCGAATTCAAACGGCACGGCAAGCGCCAGTATATCTTCAAGCGACACACCGTCTGCGAGTAAATTTCCGATCGGTCGAAGATTCCTGAGCGCTTCCTCAATTTGCTCGATTTCCTGTTCGGTCGCGCCCGGCATCGCTTGTACAAGTACACCGCCTGCTTCGGCGATTTCACCGGCGTCAGAAAATAATACATCAAGCGTTATTCCCGACGGAATTTGCTCGGACTGCGCTAAGTAATAAGCAATATCTGTGGTTATGTCGCTGCGTTGCAAATCGACAATCCCCATGACGGGTTCGAATTTATTATACAAATACTTCGACACTTTCAGAAATCCAATCCCAATTCCCTCGGAAAGTGAGTCGATTGCCGGAATTTCACTCGCCGCACGAGCATAGCCGCGAATTTCACCCACCTGCAATGCTTCCGCATAGATGGTACGCACAGGGCCATTTCCGTCAAATTGAATTGAAATACGTTCCTCGCCTTTTAAAAATGACGACAGCAGCGCTATATTCGAAAGTGCATGATTGAGTAAAAAGCCGGATAGTGAGTTAAGTTGATGATTTTCCATCGCAATGCGTGATGTAGCCGTAGATTTTACCGCCGCCACGCGGAATTTTCCGTTCTTGGTAATTGCACGAATGACACGGTCACGGAGCTGGTATTTTCATTTGAGGTCGTCCATTTGGTTCTCTTGATAATAATAAATAATGTGTAAAATTAACCCAATTTTGGGTTATCGTCAAATACATGACGTGCGGCATGGCATACATCTTGCGGCATTGTCGATAATTAATTGCGGTATTCTGACTCTGAAATTGATATGCTACACACGGCTCGACTCTATCTACATATTCCTCTTGCGCTCCTTATCCTCACACTTGTCGGATGCCAGAGTTCTGTGAGATTCACATCGTCAACCTCAGGAAAATCAACGGGTTCTGTGCCGCAGACATACACCTCATCCGAACAATCCCTCACGCCGCTTCAACGTAGAATTATCACTTCAGCCGAGAAATTCCTCGGTGTGCCCTATTGCTATGGCGGGACGAGTACCAAATGCACAGACTGTTCGGGATTTGTACAGCAAGTCTTTGCCGGGAGTGGCGTTGGAGTGCCGCGCACCGCAGCTGAACAGTACACCGTCGGAAAAGAAGTAGAGCCCGAAGAATGGAATATCGGCGACCTTGTTTTCTTTGACTTTAGCGGTGGGATATCGCATGTCGGTATATATGTAGGCGGCGGGAATATCATCCATGCCTCCACCTCGAAAGGGGTAATTCGCCAGCCACTCAGCGACGACTACCTTTCCTCTGGGTTCGTCGGCATCCGTCGCATACTACCGGCACTCACCGGACGATAAATTTTTAACGCAAAAGTCGCAAAAGTCGCAAAAGTCGCAATCGGTCGCAATCGGTCGCAATTAAGCCATCACTCAGTAAGGATTTACAAATTACCGCCTTACGACTTACCGCCTTACGACTCATCGACTTATAGACTTACAACTCCCCGACTTATAGACTTACGACTTATAGACTTACGACTTATAGACTTACAACGGTAAATTATTATAAAACACCACCTGAAATTGTCCTCTCGATGATTTTTCAAGCATTTGGCTCATGTAGCCGAGTTCGCAACGTGTTGAAGCACCAAGTACATACCCGATTGCTCCGTAGAGTCGATTACGATCAAAGACCGGTGATTGTGCATTGAGGAAAATTTCGTTGTAGGCAGAGAGATAGATGGTATTCGGAGTCATTGCCGACGTATTCAGCGGAATATTGAATGCTAAAAAATAGCGGAATCGAACTTGAAAATCATCCGGCAGAAAGCGTTCTTCGACTCTGTAGCGGTGAAGTATAAACACACCGCCGGGATTCTGCTTGGTAATAAATTGTTGGAAAATTCTATGTTCCGTTGAGCTTGTTTTTTCATCGGAATTGGGCAGATAGCGCTCGGAATGAATGTATCCGTATCCGAGTAATATATTGTTGTTATTCTCCGTTAGATTATATCCAATCCCCGTTCGCACAAGTACTTGCTGAATATCACCCAAAAAATTAAAATTCCGAATCTGGAGTTCATTATGCCAGTTCCACGTTTTGTCAATTGGCTGATTACCAAAGTAAATCAGCCAATTACCGATGTCGGACTGCTGCGAATGCGCGCTTACTCCGCCAAAAAACAAGAAGATGACAGCGAGAATTTGTAGGATGTATGGGTGTTTCATAGTATGTGATGCATTCTATTCGATTCAAAATACTTACTGCGCTGCAAAGCGAAGTGCTTTCTTGATAAGTTGGTCGGTCGTAATATTCTCAGCGCCGGGTTCGGATGCGGCTGCTTTAATGGATTTTTCGGCGACAAGCTTGTTGTAACCAAGAGAGATAAGCGCGGCGAGTGCGTCTTGCTGTATGAGTTTCTGCGCGCCGATAAAGGATACATCGACACTTTCTGAGAGCGAAAGCTTGCCGACTTTATCGCGAAGCTCGATGATTAGACGTTCGGCGGTTTTTTTGCCGATACCGGGCATTTTTTGGAGGGCGAGCAGATTATTTCGAAGAATATAATCTCGTAATTCAAAAAGAGTTAATGACGATAAAATCGCCAGCGCACTCTTGGGTCCAATTCCTGAAATCGACGTGAGCATCAGGAATGCTTCCCGCTCGGCTGTCGTCGAAAAGCCATAGAGATTGAGCGCATCTTCCCGGGGAATCAGATGGGTAAATAGCTGAATCTTGCCGTCAAGCTCGGGTAATTGCTCGTACGTTGCAAGCGAAATAGACACCGCATAGCCGACACCACCGCAGTCAACAACGGCCTCGGAATGCGTTTTTTCGATAAGAGTTCCACGAAGTTGGGCTATCATAATAAGTTGGTTGGTTAGACATTAGTATTCATTACACCTGATAATAGCAAAGATAGTGAAAATTGACCGCTAAGCCAACGGAAAGTGCAGGCAGAAGATTGATGAAGCAAGGAAATTCCACGGCAAGTGAACTCCATTCACGCAGAAATCATTATTTTGGCGAAAAAACAACTGCTTGCATTGAGCTCATGATACTTTTTTCTCCTGTTTTCAGCGTTTGTGTGAAATCTCGTGTCGGGTTACTATGGCTGTGTCTGCTTTGGATTACTCACCTCGCCACTCCACTATCTGCTTCTGCCGGTAATACCTTTCCCTATTCCTATCATACACTTGCACAATTTCCTCGCGGTGAGGTAATCTATTCTCGTACGACTCCGCCGGGCGCGTTTTTGCTTTCTCCAAAACCGGTTTGGGCTGATGAGGCGACGGTACTTACTGCCTGGCAGGGCTTCGAGCGGAGCGCTTCGCATAGTTCGACGCTTTCCGGCGCGTCCATTCTCTCGGCTATTCCTGCCGGTCATTCACTCCTTGCTCTCATCTCACGAAATGGCACATCATCGGTACTACTCGTCGATACACTGGCGCAAGTACTTGCTGAGAAATCAGTTCCGCTCGCGACAGTCACTCACGCGGAATGGAATGGAACTATCGGAACACAGACGTATCTTCTGACCGTCAATTCCACACTCTTCGCTATTGAATGCTCCGGCGATTCGCTCCGGCGTGTGGTGCAGATCGCCGACAATATACTCGCAGCGACGGCGACGGCGAATGGCGCGGCGTATATTTCCAGATTCGGCAGTGGCGCGTCGCTGCATTATTTGGATGCAGGACTCCGTGAACGTGGCTTTGCACTTCTGCAACTTCATGAAAAATATAAAATTACAGCATTTGGAGAATTAATCGCGGTGTTCTCGTCAGGCGGTAGTGAATCCTGCTTCCTCGATATTTTTCAGAATGGACGCGGCCTGATTAGTTCGGCGATACTGCCGGCACGGATGGAACTCTCGGCCGTCGTCGGGCAGGATACGCAATTTTCCTCCCTTTTTCTCCGGCAGTCGGGGAATCAATATGCGCTGAGTTTTGAGCCGCTCAAGGCGAATTCCGGCACGGAATCCAAAGTGGTTGTAATTCCCGATGGCTTCATAGAGCCGCTTTCGGTGCGCAATTGCGGGAGCGAGATTTTTATTCTTTTTCGTAATGGACTCGTGAGTATTTCGCCTGAGGGTGAGGTACTTTCGGCTGACTATTTCCCGCTGGGTGAAGTATTTACGGAGATTCCGGGTATTGATCGACTGACCGAACATCTCGTGCTGCGGAGTGCGACTAATTCTACGCTCCTTCTCCGTGAAGAACACCCTTTCTGGATACTCAACGCGTTCATGAAAAAAAAAGTGGCGAGATTTTCCTGTGGCTCGGTGTGGCGCTGCTGGTGTTCTATCTCTGGCGCAAATACCGTCGTCAGCGCCGCGTGCTCAATGCCGCACTTGAATTACCGGAAACGGGTGTGGTATTTGTAATTGACGCCACAGGACGTTTGTTTCGGGTGAATGAAGCAGGCAGAACGCTCCTCGGAATATCGAATATTGTGCCGCTCAGGCGTCCGTTTAAGTTCTATGGCGATGCGCATATCTACGAACAATTACAAGAGTTTATCGAACGTTCTCTTGCTGAGCGTATCGGGCAAAAACAGAAAATTACCATCATTACCGAACAGCAATCCAGAGAATTCATGTGGTCGGCTATTCCACTTTTTGCATTTCTCGGGCGCTTCAACGGGCTGATTATCACCGGGCTTGATATTACCGAAGAGCTGGAGCGGAAGCGGCTCGTCAATTGGGCGCAGCTCGCGCATGATATGCAGACCAATCTCTCGGTCATCCGCCTGAATGCCGAGCAGCTTACTTCGGACAACCCGCAGGACGACGAGCGCCGCCGGAAAATTCTCCATCAAAGCAAGCTGCTGATGCAAAAAGTGCGGGATATTGTGACCGTTGGGCGCAGCGATCAGCTCGATCTTTCCCGCGTGAACACAGGCGAATTCTGCGCGATGGTTTTTCATGAGTTCGACGAGGCATCACACCCGAATATCAAATTTGAAATTCACGCCCGGCCTATAGAATTCGACTGCGATAAGACCAAGATTTCCCGCGCTTTACGCAATGCCGTCGAAAATGCTATCCGCGCCTTGCAGTCCACAATCGGCACCGTCGAGCTCTCGACCCGCGCCGATGAACGGCATGTGTATTTTACCATCGCCGACAATGGTATCGGCATGGACGATTACGTCAAAAGCAACATGCTCAAGCCGTTTTTTACAACCGCAAAGGACAATGGAGGTTCGGGTATCGGCACGATGATCATGCAGCGCGTCGTAGAGCTTCATCGCGGTGAATTACTCATCGACTCGACCGCAGGCAAAGGCACGACGATTACCTTCAAGCTGCCGCGAGGGTGAGAGAACGTTTTTGGGTAGGAAGCGCTCCCAATACGGCTACTTTCATTCTCAATGATGGTGCAGACGGAGGTCGTACGCGAAATGAAAAGAAATGAAATTATAGTTCAATATTATCAAACAGTTATTTTCACTATCTAACGTTATGTCATGACCTTAATCATCTATTATATACTCGTTCTAATTGTAATCCTGAAACAAAGCCGTATGCTGGAGAAACGGTGGAAAAAAGCCATGGGTATGGAAGTTAAACTTAAAACTTCTATGCGGTCATTACGCCGAATCAGTTCTGACAGCCAAGTTAAAGATATGTACGTTCGTATTCTTGCGAGACGACTCTATATTTGGAAGGTATCGTTATTAATCATTACGATAGTGACTCTTCTCACTCCGATTTGTGCACCATTTATTAGCATGGAATTTATGGCTCCATAGGCCTCTATCATTTAGGAAAATAGGTTGGTTGAATAACTGGCCTGACGATGAGATGATGAGCATTGTTGGCGTTCTATAGTCTTATTTATCAATTAATTACCATGAAACATATCGGCATTCTCTTCGCCTTGACGCTCCTCTGCATCGGCTGCAATCGTCCTAGTGATGAAGAAATGCGAGCGGCAATAAAGGGAGATTGGATAGTCGAACAAATCAAAATCCCGCCAAAACCGAATCCATCCGGAAAGAAACTAATTAAACTTGATATGGGAGAGGTGCTACTTTCATTTTCTTTTGAAGACACATTATGTTCATATTTTGATGATTTTACAAGGTTTGCAAGATATTCACTGCACAATGATACGCTCTTTATCCAAGAACGAATATCACAACATCCTCAACATGAAAAAAGTGAAAAAAAGATTTTTAGATTCTTAATTGAAAAATTAACCGATAAAGAGCTAATACTTACTCCTTTAGACAAAGAAATGAAAGATATCTGTGAAGATAATAAAATCGACACCGCAAGAATTAAACTAAAGAAAGTAACTGTAAAAAATAGACTTACCTTTGATGTGCTGAATTTTAGTACCGGCGGTTGCTATGGAACTTGCCCGGTAATGTCATTAGAAATTGACAGCAGTGGTAATTTTCTATTTTGTGGTATTGAGCATGTTGATACCGTAGGATTGTTTCGTGGCAAGCTCAGCACGTCAGATCTAGCAAGTATTAGGCAGAAAATCAATGCGTTAGAACTCGATAGTTTACGTGAAAAGTACCAAGCTCCATGGACTTGTGATCAAACAAGAAATATAATTATTAAATCCGGGTGTAAGAGCTATTCTATAAGTGCGTATGGATTTAGAAGTGGTCCACGCGAATTAAGATTGCTTTTTCATAAGCTGATGGAGGTCTATAGGAATGTACACCTCACTCAGGATTCAACAATCGCAGGACAATTTAAATTTAATGTCTTTATTCCTGAAGATATGCTGCCCAAAGATGAAGATAGCGATCGTTGACTTTAATAAAGTATAACCTTTCGTGATGTAGTCACACGGAGACACTGAAACAAGTTCAGTGTGACAAGACCCTAATAATAGAATAGCCCATGAAAAAATTCATGGGCTTATTCTATTATAGCGCCCTTTGCGCCTCTTGCGTTAAAAAAATCCCGGCCTGGACGGCAAGGGTGCCCGCAGACGAACGCCTGGAGTAAGCACAAGGAGAAACAATCACTTAGAACTTATAATTCAGATAATACGGCAACATCTTGCGCCATGTCGGCCAGTCGTGCGGCATGTCGTGTCCCCAGACATCGACTTCATTCGGGATGCCTTTGGCGGTCAGGATGCGTCCCATTTCTTTCGAACATTCCGGTGCTTCGTAATTCCCTTGTCCGGTAACGAAGTGGAGGTGTTTTTTCTGACGGAGCTTGCCGAGCCATGTTTCGTCGTAGAGATTCGGCATGTAGTCCACGGGGGAATTATGTAACAATTCTCATCATAATACTTTCCGGCGTACATTTTCAGATCATACGTGCCACTCATGCCGATAAACCCATCAAAAATATCGGGTCTGCGGAGAACGGTATTGACGGCATGGAATGCGCCAAGCGACGCACCGGTCGTGATAATCGGCACGCGTCCACCGCAATCATTATAGATAAATGGCACCACTTCTTCGGTGATATAGCCATTGTACTGCTGATGACGGATAGCTTTATCGCGCGGCTTCATGCGAACTTACGCCAGCTTTCGGGTTAATGCCATTAATTGAATACACCTTACACTTGCCGGCATCGATGGCAGGACGAATAAAGTCGATGAGATAAAGCGCTCGATATTTCGAGATAAATCGGCCGCTGCTGTGGGAACATCAGGAGCGCGAAGCCATACGTACCGTAGGCGACGATTTCCATTTCTTTGTTGAGGCGGGGCGACCACCATTTTCGTATTTCACGACGCATAATATATCCTTGTAATAATAAAAGAAGAGAGTTAGCTTGTTTTGGAATTGAATTTTACATCAAATTACTTCAAATATCAACCAAAAAGTCATTGCCGGCGTAGCGCCATTAGTCGGCGCCGTGAATTTGAATTTGCGAATTGCATCGACGATGCATTGATTGAGTTCGTCGATGTTGAGTTCGGAGTCGAGTAGCGAGATCTCAGATACGGCGCCTGCTGCATCGACCACCACCCGCATTTTCGCCTTGCCCTGTAAATGCCGGAAATGATGTAACGCCGTGGCATAGCAAAGCTGTATGTCGTAATTCTGCTGGTCAAATTTG